>JAHISV010000013.1 GCA_018818065.1 Bacteroidota bacterium
TATCAGAGTGTAAATGATTGCCCTGTTCCTGTATGGACGGTAATTTTTTCGTTTTGGTTTGTCCTCTGGCTTTCTGTATCGATGGCGATCTTTCGACAAGCCACCAACTTGAATCAACAGATCTGCTGCATCCAGGAGTTTTCTTATTTCGGTTTTTGTCCAAGCTCTTTCAACTTCCAGGAGGCTTGTTGTTGAATTATTCTTCAGTTTCTCAGTTGGATTTCCAAGATGAAAAGGTTTGTGCTTGTGCACCCACTTTGCGAAGGTTTTCAGATGTGATAAAATCCGATTAATGGTTCTATCGCTCCAACGTCTTTTACCATCTTTAAGAATGGCTTCCTGTAGGTTGATCTTAAAAGATTGGCTCAGTCTCGGCGTCCAGTTCCCTATAAGGTCACTACCGGTTTCCTTACGATAGAAAGTTAGGAAAAGATTCAAGTCCCGCACCTGCACCTTTTGTGAGCTTTTAAGAGTGGTAACTTCAAACTGGAAATAAGCCTTAATCCAGGATTCAAGTGATTCAATGTCTCGGGAAGTATCAATAATATTGTTTCGTAACGTGTTTTGTAGGCCGGTTTGATCTGTATTTTGCATTAAAAGGTACCATTTGTTAACATATCATGTAACGAAAGATACCTTTTGTGTGGCGTTTTGTCAACTGATGGATTTAAAATTTCATCTATCAATGTAATCTAACTAAAGTTGACATATTGGTGATTACTTTTTAAGCCCTCTGAAATACCGTTCGGTTAACCGTTCGCTTGACACTTCGCTATTCAGATAGATCCATTATTTGAAAGAATTCGAATCAAGCCGTCACAGAAATAACCCTCAGCACCATAAAACATTGTAAATCAACAGCTCCACCAGACTACAACTCCTTTTCACACAGTTCAACAATATTTGCATTCGAAATTGGAATACAAATCTTCTTATTATCTACGGTATTTCATAAGAAACCAAAAAAGAGAATTTTGATTTGTAAGGTTACCGGCTGAGACGATCTGCGTCAAAGCAAGAGTATAAAATAACCACAATTGATTTTAGACTTACAATTAACTTATTTCTTGATTCAATGCACAAAATCTATTTAATAACTCTAATGACTGCTGACAATTTATTAATATGTAATTTTAATCAAAACTGGGAATGTTTGTGATATACCAACTTACATCACCCAAACTGCCCCCTAATCCGGATGTTATGCGAGGCGCAAATGGACATGACAAATATGCAAAACGAACCATAAGCAAAACGTTTCATTCAAGTACTCTTTCTGACTGTAAGAAATCATAAAGTTCTGTATATTATTACACCAAAATTCTTTACAACTTTTACTACTACACTATAAAAACAAGACCCATACATATTTGTTAAAAGGCTTTTTGTGGTGTCTGAATCGGTAAAGGATCAAGTTTTGCTGTTTAACAATAATCACTTAAATGGATAGTATGTCCAATACACAACAATACAAAGCTCCCTCTGACTTTTTACTCAATTAAGCGGTTATAAATGTATATAAGCTGTTATTTATTCTTAATTGTTTTATTGAACACAATTTGTGCGGTAACTATTTTTTCACTTTCTGGTCCATAACCTATAAACCTACCCTTAAGTATTTCCGCATTGGAAGTTAATTCTAAAATAATATTTCCAAATTGTGTTACCGAGTCATTTTTATTCCAATAGTTTAGAAATAAAAACCTATCTGCTTTGAAGCCACCATCAACAATAAATTCATAATCCTTTTTGTAATAATAACTCGTTATTGTAACTATACCGATAACTTTTTTTCTCCCAGGCGAAAGTGACAATCTCATTTCACCCTCAAGTTTATTACCACCGGTTTTATTATCTTGTGTATACTTTCCCTTCCACAATCCTTCAAGGGAATATTGACGCCCACGTGTAATGACTTTAAAGGGTTTTCTTGTAAGATAAATTTGATAGACTGCAATAAATACCGAAATAATGGTAACAGTAATACTTAACACAGTTATTAAAAGATTAGAATCCATAAATACTTATTTTTTTATAAAATGATATTTGAATAAAAATGCATTATATAAATCACTAATTAGCACATAATATTGTTGCCGCTAACGGTCCTTCCAGAACAACAATGCAGAGCTGAAAAGCAACTACTAAATATTTTTTACTAATTTATTAAGCAATATATATTTACAAGCCAAGCTTACCTTTTTCACCGATCCCAAAAGCTTGAACAAAAAAGTATAGAAAACGCAATCGGGTTAAAAGCCGATTAGGCATTTATACAATATCTGCCAACCGTGGGAAATAAACATTTTCCTAATTGCATCATATTTATCTTCATTAATAACGTTGTATTCTTCTAGAATGACAAACATATATTCACTTTGGTAACTGATTACAACTGATAGTTTTTTTCGGCTTTTACCAAGCTGTATATTCAATAACAAGTCCTTCAAATGGTAATAAGTTGGTTTCATATTCTTTTCGTGCTATGCCAAGATGTTTACCACAAGCAACAATATTTACATCCAGTGTTAATTTAATAAACTAACCTTTTTTATGTATGTTCTGTATATTTTGGCAGCTTTTTATGGATTTTGATAAACTGTTGATGTAGCTCTTCTTCAACCGCTGAAGGACGGTCAGTTATTGCCCATCTAATTTTTATGTGAGCTGTGTCTTCAGAAATATTTATTTTTTTACCGGAAGAATGAGCAACTTTCCCTTTTACCAGACCTTGTTTTACGCGCATTCTTAAATTGCCAGCTTTTCCAATAGTTAACATTTCATTGTTGGTCTCGTTTATAACCTCATATACTCCTTTTTTATTTGGGACTTTTACTGCTGATTCTATTTTACGAGCATCTAATAAAAATTCCTTCCAAGAGTACCATTCACTCCATTCAAGAATTATTTTTGGGATATTTATTTCTTGCTGATTCATTTAAGAATTTCTAAACCGCATGCTGTGATTAAGATAAGAGATTAAAGTGTTAAAGTAAATACGCATAAGTAATGATTATGCTAAGTCCTGGCCTTCTCGAATTTATGAGTAACTGCTGAAGAAACTTTTCTTTTACTGCCTATGGAATTATAATACGTCTGTATAAGGCATCTTCTTCTTGTGATATTTCCTATCCTTTCAAAAACCCTTGCCTTACTAAAATCCTTTGTAAACATAGGGATGTTATTCTCCCAATGAGTAAAGAATTCTTCATTTACTTTTTCGTATATGACGTATGTTTTTTTTGGTTTCATGGTTGCTAATACTCTGGGCAATGAGTAACAGTTATCCTAATGACTTTTTACTTATTAAAGGGGTTATATTGCTTCCCAACTATCTAACTACTATACTTAATCTCTCATCTTTAATCCAATTATTTATATCAGCTAAAACTGGATTTCTTGGAATGTAAATTCTTAATTCTTGATTTTCTGTTAATATCCTAAGCATTTCCAAAATAAATTCGACAAAAGCACTTACATTATAAACACTACCTACATTTATTATGATTTCCTTAGTTGTTGAGTTAATAATAAATGATCTTGCTAATTTTTGAGCAGATAATCTTCCGCTAACTTGAATTATATCTACATTTAATTCAAAAAAATCTGATCTACTAAAATCTTCTAGATTACTCGGAATAGGTATTTCTAAAACATTGAATTCTTCTACGTTAACCTGGATACATTTGTAATCTATTGTCATCTCAGTGAACTTATTTCTAAATAATTCGAAAACATATGAGCCAATATTACCTTGTCCACTAACTGATTTTAAGTCAAGATCTAATAATGGGTTGAATTTCTTTCCATTGTCTTTTAACAAAAATTTATTGTTATTAAAACTAACTTCGAATGTGGATGCTTTGCCGTGTGTATAGGCATTATCACTGAATTCATAAACCAATGGGATAAAATAATCCTTAAATAATTCTAATTCTCTTTTTTCAAACAAAGGGCGAGAAAAATAAGCAAATAAATTACTCTTGTTAGTGTAACGATTCAGTTTTATTACATTTTGATTCTCAAATGAATCTTTAATGGACGGGTAATAATGATTAAGTATTGTGGGTCTATAAATAATTTCAGACTCTATATCATTCCAGGACCATATTTGAACATTAAAAGGAAGTTCTTTTCCCTCGGTTAAATTTCTTGCAACAGATTGAATCTGTTCATCTCTTGAGCTTGTAGTAGCAATTGTGAATTCTTTGATACTAGGATTAAAGTTCTTGGCTTTTTGACACTCTTTTATCAGTTCATCTTCTTTAAGAAAACTCCCAAGTCTTGAATCTTTATCTTTACATTGAACACCAGAGAATTTATTGGAATAAATAGGTTGCCCATAAATATCAACCCCATTTTGCGATTGACCTTGTCTTCCATTTTTCTGGGTGTTATGATCATTCCAAATTTCGCTCCATAATTTATGACAAATGGATTCAAAATCTTGCCAATTGTTTGGTACAAATAATCTAAAATCCATATTTACCTTAGAATTATAACGGCGTTGTGTTTAAGCCGAAGCCCAACACAACAATGTAACATTTATTAAATATTTTTGTTAGAACAATTTTCATTTACAAACTACACTAAACAACAAAACCGAAACGGAGCTACATTCTTTTAAATTGTAAATTTACCAAATGTGAATATTCCTTTGGCACGATGCACTTGTTAGCTTGTCATTTGTCTAATTATCTACAAGATTCAAAAGTGATATTACTGTTTCAGTAAATATTTCAAAATCAATATAATTTGAATCAGCTTTATACATCATGCTGTATGGACCATTAGATGTTATTTTAGCCGGAAGAGAATCTTTTATATCAGGGTATTCTCCACTAATTTCCGACAAGAGTTTGTTGAATTCATCAGCAAGAATTGTCCCGACCATATCTTGTTTTTGCTTATCAGTTGCTTTTTCAACAACACTTTTAATACTATTTAATTTCGCTAAATAAATTGTCTTTTTTGAAATAGTCATAAATTACTCGCCTTCTAAAATATTTAATTATACTATTTTATTTCCTTGTTAACTTTTTGCATAGGGAACAAAACTGGAACACTAAACTTAACTCTATTTACAAGTGAGTCATTAGCATCAAGTTTGCCCTGTGTCCCAACTCCCAATCCTCCAACAAATATTCCCACGCCAGCTTTTGCAGAACTTCCGGTTTGTGTTGTGATTACAATATCAAACTGAATCTCTCTATTTGCTAATTTCAAATCAGACGATGAAACACCATGCGGAACAACAGAGGCATTGTTTGATTGAATAATTTCATGCTGCTGAGCTTCAGTTATTCCCTTAACAATCTGGACTAATGTTTCTTTAACAAAATCGTGTAATTCCATATTAATTCTCTACTAAATTTAGTAATGACATAACCGTTTCAGTAGTTATCTCTAAATCCAAATAATTAACATCCATTTTTTTGAGCCTCTGAAGCGGTCCACTTGCTGTAAAGGGTTTCGGTAAAGATTCTTTTATGTCTGGATAAACCTGACCAATTTCAGAAATCAACGAATTAAAACCTTCTCCGAGGTGCATCGCAATGTTTTCTTTCTTTTGAGTATCAGATGCTTTCTCAATTGTGCTCTTAATACTCTTTAATTTCACAATGAAAATATCTTTTTTATCAATAGACATACTCACCTCCAAATTTCGCTAGTTAACGTTGCAACTAAAGCGACGCCCAAAGTGACAACGCCATTATTACAACCAATTTATTAAACTGTAGCCGGCCTTAACTTTCAACCTAAGGGCGGCGACCTAACTTACGTACATAAATTACACTGAACAAAATGCCGTGCGAATATTACTAACATCACACATAACCAGTGTGGGTGCTTTGACCTGCTGGATAGGCATATTAATAAACTAAAGCATAGTTACATCACCTTCTTCAACGACAGCTTTTATAACTTTTTTAATAGTTAACAATATTCTTATTGAGAGAATTATTGAAAATACGCCGACACATGCTAATACGTTATCTAGATATTGATTGTATCCTACTAGAAACAAGCAAATAAGTGAAATTATTAAGATAGCAATAGTATTGCTTGATAAAGATGGAAGAAATTTTTGTAATTGTGCTTCTTCAACCTGCAACGTTTTATGCTGCTCAATAAAACTTCTTACAATATCATAATCTGGTATATCTTTCTTTGATGGAAGAATTTTAACTTCTAAATAGCTAACTATCCCTTGAAGATTGATGTAATCTCGATTTTCTTTACTCACACTCTGACCATAAGGATTAAGCTTGTAGATTATTTCAGCCTTATCCCGGTCAATCTTGTTTAAATGGTGAAATAAATACATTGCACCAAGCGCAATCAGTGCTGCAAAACCTTGAAACAATGCACTAAAAAAATATCTTAGAGTATCATCCATTTATATCCCTAATAAATAAAATCTTAAATCTTATTGTACAGACTAGCATATATTTATCAAGACCCCTGGACGGGGATAATTGCATTTTTATTTCCTGTTAGTACAGTGGACTTTTACTCCACAGCATTCTTTACTACATGAGTATAAATTAACGTCGTTAAACCAAGTGGTATTGCAATGTAACACGCATCACTTGTTTAATAGATCTATGTACGGTTATGTGGTCGTCTTTGGTAAGTATTGCCCCAAGTGGAAGGTAAGATAAGAGATTAAAGAATTAAAGTAAATGGGTAAGATTAATATTGTTTCTAGAAGCGCAAAACACCTCACTAAAAAACCTTTAGTTAGGAGTTTTGTCAACTGGTTTATTTAAACTTTCATCTATCTATGTAATCTAACGAAAGTTGACATATTGGTGATTACTTTTTAGGCTCTCTGAAATACCGTCCGCTTAACCTTTCGGATAACCGTTTGCTTGACTTTTCGCCATTCAGCGTGAACCATTGTTAGAAAGAATTTGCATCACCCTGGATTCCCATTCTTCCGTTAAGCCATTGTTTTTCAATAACTTACAATATCCCACTAATAAATTTACACATAGTTCACATAAATGTTGTACTCAAAAATCTAATCCGATCAAGACTTGATTGGCGTTAAAATCACGCCAATTACACTTATCAAACTTATTACACAAACTATTGTGTACAATAGAATGAAAAACATCTTTGGGTATTGGTAAGCTTCATCCCTGGGATTAGCGTATTCTTCTCCAATCATACCGATTCTTTCCCAGAATTTGAACTCACTTTGATTCTTTCAATATTTATTAAACAGAAAAGTTTAATACACTTATTGGCTTTACCATTTACTTCGAATTTGTATGATTATGTTTCCATTCAAGTACCATTTCTTTGTTTAATTTTGCGATATTACAAAAATACTCATTAACTACCATTGGATCTCCCAGTGGATGTTCATTTGCATTCCTAACCATACACATGGTACAAAACTCTTTTTCAGAACATTGAATACATTTAGGAAAATCTTCTTTGCGTAAACCTCTTAAATGCTGCACTTTTTCAGAGTAATCCCAAATTTCTTTGAGAGATGTTTCTTTTACATTACCAACAATATAATCCTGCCAACCAGCACATGGATATACATTTCCATTGTCTGCTATGCAAATAGAAGACTCACAAACACTGCAAATAAAATCGTTAGGCGTAATATTCTTGCTCTTCTCTGCTTCTATTTCTATTTGTTCCAAATATTTTGAATCATTTGCAGCTTTGTCGCTAATCACTTCTTTGATTTCATTAATTGACAAACGACAACTAAGATTTTGTGTTGTATGATTATATCTTGCTATAATGACAAAATCATCTCCGGCATGAATCCTATGTTTTTTCGCCCATTTTATTACATCATTATAACAGTTCTTATTCTGCTTTATTATTGGGCAGCTAATTTGCAATGGTATATCATTTTCAATCAGTTTTAAAATTGCACTTTTTGTTTTTTCAAAACTCCCCTTCACTTGGGTTATTTCATCGTGAATGTTTGAATCCATTGAATATAATGAGACTTGAATCCCTAAAAGTGGGTTTGCCTTCATTTCTTTGATGATTTCATCATTAAGTAATGTTAAATTACTAAGTACATTTACTGAAAAATCATATTCCCTACACTTTCTTAAAAAATCACAAAAGTTCTTGTGCAACATTGGCTCACCACCACTTATCGTCAAATGTAATAACCTCATGTTTCTACATTGTTCTAAAACATCATAAAATAAATCAGGTTCGATATGACTTACTTTAGTATCATGAGGAATATAACAATGTATGCACCTTTCGTTACACTTACTAATAACTTCTATATGCGCATATATAAGCTGAGGTTTGCCTTTAAAGTATTCTTTTAAAAAATCCTGGGTAGATTTTTCAGGATGCCAAATTGTCGAAGAAGAATCCTTTATTATTTGTGGATTTAGTGTTTTGTAAGAAAACCTAGTGTCTTTTTCATTACACTCCTGCAACGTATCACCATATACAATAAAACCTTCCCGTTCAAGCATGTAATAAAATTCTCTGGCATCATTTTTTATTGTTTTTATGTCTACATCTGAAAATTGCCTATTTATCTTTGTTGCCAGCTCATCCAGAGTTTGTGCTTTTCTGCCCAAAACAGATAAAAAAACCGCCCCACTTTCTGATAGAATTTTATCACCAATATGGTTTTCGTTATTATTCGTTTGTTTATATCCAAAGTTCCTGATGTCTGATATATACCCAAAAGAACCATAGTTTCTGAATATAACATTAGATTTTTGTTTGAAATACATAAAATACCATTTTAGCAATCAGGCACGAGATATAATTATAACTCGTCACCTGATTGAATTGTTATTATTTTCCTCCACGTGGTCCTGGCGGATTACATGGTCTTCCACTTGGTCTACTATTAGGACGGCAATCTGCCATCTGAGCAGTACTTTGTGCTAAGACTTTAGGTTTTTTGTAAACCATTTTTGTTCACCTCCTTTTCAATGTTTTATTACTATAGCAAAAATATAGAAGTAGCTTGCTTAGTAATATGTTATATACTCGTCATAATCATTATGGAGAGCGAATAAGTGTAATCATAATTGAGTTAATTCATTCCGTCTCCGTAGATGACAATGGTTAACTTGCATACAATATTTATGCTTTATGAACATATTTAGTTTTACCAACATTGTAATGTATGAATTTCTCTTCCAGACTAAATCCCCAGATGTAAATTCCGGATAATTCAGGAGCTCATTCAAGTTTTTGTACTGAGTAAATTCACTCCCATATGAGATCAACCTTAATTAAACTCATTCGTTAGTCCCCAAAAAATAAATGGCTTTAAGTGGCAACATATTTTTATCCTCATCAGTAAGCTTGCTATAAAATTGCTGCCAAAGTGAAATAAAGTCATTGAAATCAATTAGTCTGCAATGAGTGTGTGATGCTCTTGCTTCCTTTTCAGCATCTTTTGAAAATCTTCCTGATGTAACAAACAATCCAATTTCGCCGTCTTTGTTCAGCAAACCTAAAAGGCTGCGTATCTCTTTTACTGAAACGGCATCTTCAGGTCTGTGTTTAACTTGTACCTTTATTCTTGGTATTTCGGCACCAAGCGGATCTTGATATGCAATTATATCAATTCCCCCATCCTTGCCCGGTGGTGCAATATATGGAGTATAATATCCCATCGCCCTCAATAGTGCTGCAACAACATCCTGGAAATCATAGGCATTGATAGATTTTATATATTCTTTTAAACCCTCGAGTGATTGTTCTTCCAACTCTTCAAGATTTATCTTTTGACGAGTCTCCATAATATCTATATCAGGTTCAGTTTCATTTCCAATAAAGTTTTGCCTTTCCTTATCCCACCTCTTGTATCCTTTGATAGCATGCTGAAGTACTTCCTCGGGTGTATACTCTAATTCTTTTTCACCTTCAGCAGTTAGGTACCAAATCCCTTTACTTTTTCTCATAAATCCTGCCTTAACACATGTAATTGTGTAAAACATGAGGATCTTTTGCCATCGTATTCCACCTGACTCATATTCTTCCAATTCCCATTCAGAAAATTGCAATCTGTTTTTAAGCTCCTTAAATACTCCCTGCCGAGTAAACTGTCCATTATTTTCTTTTAGAAGCTTAAAAGCCTCGTAAATTGTTTTTATGGCTGTTTGTTTGGATTGCGCTAACTTTTCATTTTCATTATTCATAGCATTACCTTGAAATATCTGCTTAATTTATTCCACGTTTTATACTCTGGTTCACTAATCAATACTCAAGCTTCTGTATCACTCTTTTCCAAAAATACTCCGCAACCTCTTTCGGTGACATTCTTTCCTTCGTTGGATTATTTTGTCCTCCAAAAATTCCCAATCCGAGTACCTTCAGCGATAACTCAAAACCATCATGCTCAATTGACGCACTATCATTCATGCCAGTATCATTAAAGATTTGAGAAAAGCTTTCTGAATAGGCGATTTGATTACTCATGAAACCTCCTTCTGTTAACCATATTTTACATTTGGATTTTTCATCACCATCAATGTATACGCGAAAAACAAAGATAATTTTTGAAGGTTTCTGCAAATCAACCTCAATACGTTTATCAGAACTGCATAATTGCTTTGATGCTTGTTCGAAATAGCTAAGAATAACATGGTAGGTTTCGTTTAAAAAAGCTCTCTTCTCTTTATCACTAAACTCTCTTCGAATTTTTGGTAAATGTACTGAGGGATTTTCTTTTGTATGAGATGGTTTTGGTGATTCAGTATCCCAATAAATGTCATATAAATCCATTTCCCCATAATCCTTCGCCAATTTTTGTTTGCCGATAGAATTACCAATAATGTTTACACTATCCTCATCCATTAAATGGTCATAAAATCTCGATGAACAGTAAACATGATTAGGTTCTACAATGGGCTCAATACGCGCTGTTAAATCAATCCCCTTGCCCGTTACTTCTACTACCTTCCCATCCTCAGAATTAGTTATAATCTTCTGAATATGTAAACCGATTCTAATACCGACATCTGTAACAATACCATATCTTTTCCAATTGAACACCCTTACAGCATCCCTGAATTTAAGTGCGGATTCAGCTAAATTGAAACAGCTTGTACTACAAACAAATAAGGCATCTCCCCAGGTATTTTTATAGAAATGCTTCTCTTCAGTGAAAACTGAATTAATTATTCCCTTAAATCCTTTTTGAAAAGACTCTTTTGCATAATCTTCAGTTATCTTGGAATACCCAACTATATCTGCAAAGAGGATGGAAGTAATAATTTCTTTACGTACCATCTACTAATCCTCCTTCGAGTCACTTAATACTGCATCAGCAGGTAATGTAGCTCTTATAGTTGCTTTCAATTCCTTCTTAAATTTTTCTAATGATACAGGATCGTCCTTCCAAGTGATTGTTACATGATGGCTCGTATCAAAATGTGTTTTCTTCAACTTAAATTTCTCTTGCTCGCAAATGTATAAAACAGATATTCCAAGTCCAGTTGCAAAACCAGATTCCCAGTAGGCACCATGATTATCATCCGTCAGGTCAGCAATTATAAACCTTGATTTTCTTATCTCCACAGCCAATTGATTATCTATTTGTCCCATTGGCTGGTTTTCGCGTAAATCACGAATATGGAATCCTGTTTCTTCTACCGCTGGTTTTATGTGAGTATGAAATATTTCTTCCAGCTTGTTATTTTTAAAATCCATTGCCATGAATGCAAGTCGACTTTCACTGCTCGTATGCTGCAAACTATCATACCTTTCCCATCCATTAAAAGTTATCATCCCAGAAAAACTGTCGAGGTCATTAATAGTTCCTGTCAGAAATCCTTCGTTGATCAAATGATCAACAATGTATTTTACACCCAAATATGTCGATGCCCCAATTATGGGTAATGTATCATGATAATTAAATTCTATAATTTCTTCTGGAAATTTTGCCATTTTACCAATCCAATTGATTAGTATATCGGCTTGCTCTTTTGGTTTCGGTAGCTCAATTAATTCAATAAGTTTATTCACCAAGTTTCTATCTAATTCTTTTCTGCTAGTACTGTCCTGATGATTCCTGATCCAATAACTGAATCTTATACTCCAGTCAGGATATTTCTCTATATCAATTTCTCTTAAAGCTGTCTTGGTTATTTTGAAACTACCACACCTCTTACACCTAACATCCATACGTTCTTTATGATCAGTAAAATCAATGGATGTATCCTGGCGTCGACAAATTGGACAATTACTAATAATGTTTACAGACATAAGTTTTCCTTAACAGTCTTTTTTTTTAATTCTCATACCCTACAATACTCAAACCAAACTCCGGATCCACAACCTTAACCTCTTCTCAGGTTAGCTCGTAGAGTTTGTAGACGAGAATGTCGATTTGCTCGTTTCTTTTTTTTAAAGTCCATATTACTTTTTCAGCATTATTGATATTTGTTTGATTGCTTGAATCCGCTTACAAACACAAATAATGATGATACAACTGTATTGGCCAATGGTTTGGAAACTTTATTCTTTTTACTACCCTCGTTCTCAATATGAATATAATTTCTAAAATGTCGTGCTGAATCTAATAATCTATTAACCGATACTTCTAATATCTTGTTATCCTGACATATTTTTAAATAATGATCAAAACTATTATTCTTTGGTGTTATACTATTAGCTAACAATAATTGCCTAAGTATTTCTTCAATGACACTACCTGACAAAATAATAGCTGGTTTATAAATACTATTTTTATAAAGATAATAAGCCTGCTCAACATCACGGAAGATTATTGTGCGAATATCTTTGTCAGTAATAAAGTTAATCCTTTTCCCAAATTCTCTTTTTGTAAGTTCATAGTCTCCTTTTATATCATCCCAAACATTCATTTTATTATTCAATTTAAAATCCTCCTCTAAAGGGATAGGTCTAGTTTCTAGTGGAACATACCTATCAAAATAATCTTCCATCTCTTCATATATGTTATTAAAATGAAGAATTCTTTGGAGACCTCCGCTTTCATAATCAATTCTCATATGGTCCATTCCGCAATGCTGAAGATTTGACCCACCTGAAAAAAAACCTAAATCAAACATTAGCATTAATGCAATACTAATTTCTCTTTCACCATATTTAAGCTTACCGATCATTTCTTCGACTTTTATGGGAAAATTCCAATCAATACTCTTAACCAGCTTTTTTAATAATAAAGCAATATCAGTTACAATATTAAAGTATTTATTGCTTCTATCTATATGCCAGAGACCTATCAAAGTTAATCTGTTATCCCGCAGCAGCCTGGAATCGATACGATTATAATCAAATCCCTTTTCCAGCTGATCAACTAAACTTACTAATGTTGTCTTTTCATCAATTATTTTGAAATCATAGGAATATATTTTGGTTAACCATAATCTTTGAGATTGGGTGAGTTTTATATTAGTAAATTTGTATTGAGATATATTCTTTATTACTTCGTTATCCTTGACTTCGCGATTACTCGTGCCATTTAAATCTCGATATCTTCTCCAGCCTTTAATGGTAAGACTACCCATCGTTGTCCCATTGACGACTCTACAATTCTGAATGAGTTTTTCTTCCTTCAGATGCTCAAATATTAGATTATATTCGCCGTATCGATAGGCTCCAATTACATTCATTGCATGTTCATAACGAAATTTAAATTCGACTTCTGGTTTTTTAATTAATTCAGCCAGCCATACAAATAATAGTTCAGCTTGTTCAATTTGATTCGGGAGTTCAATTTCTTTTATGAGTTTTTTAATTTGATCAATTGATAGGACTATTTTTTCCCGTACATGAATACCGTTGCTAAGCCAATACTTTAACTTTACTGTGCAATCCTCACTCTGATTTCTGTTTAAATATGTATAGGCCGATTGAGTGACAGTATAGTTCCCACATAAATAACAGGCAACATCCAATGGACCATCATTATCCCTGGTCTTTATATTTGCCTCTCGCTGGCAAATTTGACAATGCTTATACACTTCACTCATCACTTAACTCATAATTCTCATACTCTTCCTTACTCAATGTAAACTCCGGATCCACAACCATAACCTCTCCCCAAGTTAACTCGTAGAGTTTGTAGACGAGGATATCAAGTTGTTTCTCAAGCTCTTTGATCACTGAATGGTCATTTTCATCAACATTTGAAAGTTTATCGTACTGTCCAATTAATTTGCTACAATAGTGATCCGATAAACCAGGCATAGGGAATTTTTCCAATGTATTAACATTTATTTTTGGGTATGTCTTGCGATTTAGATTAATATTTTTTCGCTTGAAATATGTTGAGCAAAGCCTGCTACATAAAATTGAACAGAAAACTTTCGTTGATACTTTGTTAGTCGATTTTGGAATCAAATTAAAAATATCTGAATTATTAATAAATTCTTCCTCTGCTACCGCCACATCAATTCTTTCTTTTGAAAGAATTCTATTTGCCAAAATTCTAGATCCTTTGAATATTTTAGGATCTCTTTGGGCAGCTAGGTTATTTCCATATTTAATCCATTCACCGAACCAAGTTACTTTATATTTTTTAATACTTTTCGCTGTATAAAGCTTTTGATAAGTGTTGTCTATTTTTATTTTTGAATGGTATACTTTGTCTTTCATCATTGTTCTTGTTTGTTTAGGATGACCTTTCCCTTCCTCATAAGGTTGCATTCCTTTATAAAATTCGAAATAGTCTTTGAGGGATTTATTCTGTTTAAGATCAAAGGTTTTCTGAAAAGATAATTCTACATCATTATCGGCTGTATTAACCTTTTGATTGTTTACAGTTACCCATTGTTTATGAAAAAACTGTTCAAGACGTTCAGAAATAGATGTTAATTTTTCTGAAATCGAGAAAAGCTCGATAAAATATTCTTGTTCTGGTTTTTCTTTTACTCCTGTTAATATTAGTGTATCAACAGTTGCTTCCTCAAAAACATTATATAGGTTTATTAATCGAATACACCTATTATCCTGTGCAATAAGCTTTCTCAATTTTCTGTCATAATCTGTTGAAAGCCAGTAATTTGGAATTATTAAATTATATTTCCCAAAGTTTGTTAAAATATCAGATGTCAATTCCACGAATAAACCATAAGTGTTCAATTGATACTCTGCTGAAGAATATCCTCCATAATAATATTTTTTTTCACTTTCAGAAATAGACTCCTTAGGTAGATACGGCGGATTCCCAATCACAACATCAAACCCAATATAGTCGCCGTTATCAGCGAGTACTTCGGGGAATTCAAAACGCCACTCAAAAGCATCGCGGTAAATTTCCCCTTCCTCAATTTCTTTTATTTCATCACTCAGTTTTTCAATTTTCTTTAAAAGTTTTTCCTCTTCCTTTTTCAGCTTATCTTTTTCTTTGTCTGTCATCTCAATATCTATCAGTCTGTCTGTCTGATATTTATTGTGCAGTTCGTAGGTAAGGTCGCTCAGTTTTTTCTGCCTCGGGTCCCGCGCGCTAATTTCCGTACGGAAGTTACTTTTAATATCATCAATAAGTTTTTTAACGGCATGCTTCTTTTCTTTATTATGCTCGTTCTTGTACTCGTAAACGAGAATGCGGTAATCCTCAACTTTCCACTTTATGGTTTTAAGCACCTGCTTAAGGTCTGTGTCTATAGGGAACCTGCTTATAAGGGAGTTGCCCTGTTTAATATTAATATCAATATTGGGGAGTGTTTCCAGTTCGGTAAATTTGCTTTCTTGCGTGTAGTAGGCGTTCTTAAGGAGTTCTATCCACAGGCGCAGGCGCGCAATTTTAACGGAGTTCTGGTTAATGTCCACCCCAAATAGGCAGTTTTCAATTATAGTCTGCTTCTCAAGAAAGAGGGTTTTTTGCACCCTCTGAATTTCCTCGTGCGGTTTGCCATTATTTATATGGTATTCAAAAAGCTCTGTTTCATGGCCGCTGGTAACAATCAGTTCGTCATTCTCAACCTTAACATCGTAATCACGCAGCAATCTACCCTCTTCATCGGCAAGTATACCCAGCTCACTTTTAACGGCAATAATTTCGTTAAGAGCGCTTACAAGAAAATGCCCTGAACCCACGGCGGGGTCGCAAAGAGTAAGTGAGTTCACAACGGAATTGTATTCCTTAATCTCATTCACCGTCCTGCCCGTAAGGTGGTTATAGAGGTCGGCAAATTCCTTGCACTTCCAATTAAATTTATCATTAAACTTCTGTACAACTGCCCGGCGAATAGTCTCGCGACACATGTACATGGTAATAAAGCCGGGTGTAAAAAAGGAGCCGTCCTTGTAACCGTTAATCTTTTCAAAAATGAGTCCAAGTACCGAGGCGTTGATAAGTGTTTTATTCTCTTCCTGTATTTCTTCCTTTCCCTCGGAAGTGAAATCATAAGCTTCCAGAAATTCGAACATGTAATGAAGCGCGGGCATACTCCCTTTGAGGCGTTTGCCATTTTGATCCTTTAGTACCGTTGCCGAATAGATAGGAATATCCACATCATCTTCAAGGGTGTTAACACGAATGGCTTCATCTTCCAGCCGGTTAATTTCGAAGAGTGAACTGTTAAGGTAAGGGACAAGTCCGAACTCTTTCTTTACCTTCGTAAGCCTTTCCTCCGGTTTGACAGCCAGCACCTGAAAAAAGAGTTTATTCAAAACATCATAGTCCTTAATCGCCTTGCTGTTCAGAAACTTATAATCGTCATTACCGTTATGATACTTGTGTAGCTGCGCCTCCAGCAATTTCAAAAAGAGGATTCGGTTAATCCAGGTTATGTTCAATTCAAGGGCAACATTAAATAGCCGTTCTTCTTTATCCTTACCGTATGAGGCAATGTTAGTTACTTTCGGTAGTCTATCCTCCGTCCTAAGCATAAGCATAGTGTTTTCAATAAAAGAACCGGGGTCACGTTTACCCTCAGCTTTACGGGTAATAACCTTTTTGTTTTTCTCTTTCGTTTCCTCAAGCCCTATTATATGCAGCAGTTCATTATAAAAGGCACGGTCCAGCCTGTTGCTGTCGTTAGCGAATGGCTGCTTTAAGAGGTGAACCGGTGAAAATATTTTGTAGAGGGAAATAAGTTTTTTCTCATCCCCACTCTCTGAGGAAGTAAGATTGAAATTCCGCAAATCGAAATGCGTAACCTTAATTTCATCCTTCAGTTCATCCAGAAATGGCTTTGCAATATCGTTATAGAAGAGATCCGTATTACCGCTTACTTTCTGTTTGGTTTTCCACTCTTCATATTTTTTTATTAAACCGCTATTCTTATAGAAGAGTCTTTCAAAATCCGTGGCGTCAAAAATGAACCACTCGTAAATGTTGGTAGCAACAAGGTGCTTTATATCAATGTTCTTTCCGTCAACACGTTCCCGTAAATAGTAAAGAATCAGTTCATGGAATGCTTTTTTGTTAATATCGTTACTGGTGATCATTTCAGACTTGTTGGAGGCTTTTTTAACTTCCAACAAAACACCGGCTGTACCGGAACTGGTTTTATCGTTGTATATAACAAGGTCAATCTTGTCTTTTGTGTTTATCTCATTCTTCTCTTTGTAAAAAGTGTTTTCAAGAAATTTGATAAGCGGCTTTTTAGAAAACTCTTCAGATTCATCCAGGCGGGTTTCGTCCAGTAAAGTTGTAAGGTTACTTTTGAAAACATCGAATTGAGAGCGTATAACTTTCTCTTTAAGATAAGCCTTATTAAGAGCCTGCTTAGGTGCAAGAAGAGTAATTTTCATTCAATCCCCATTAGAAGAAAGGTAACAATCAAAGGTTAAAGTACATCTTTTATTGCTGAAAGTAAACTGTAACTTCGTTCCACGAAGAAGAATTTGCCAGAGAATATTTCAGTTTGTTTGCTTGAAGAATATAGTAAATTCCAGCATAAAGCGAATCAGTACAAGTACTGAAGATAATTTAAGTCTATATTTATTGATTTTAACCATCATTTGTAAATTTCACACCGCATTCATATCAGAAATAACTATTTTACTTATGTGGAAAGCCCCTCGCCTGGCGGTTGCGAAAAGGAGGGGCATTTTTTTACTTCTCGTGTTTTCTCTTCAAAACCTGCTTACCCTCTCACCCTAATAAAATCAATAGCATGAACTTTTTGCAACACTGTCTAAAATAATTCAACTTGACAATTCCATAAAATCACAGTATTATTTTGCTACGGAACATTGCCTCCCGCCATGCATGTGCAAAATGGGGAGGCTATTTTATTTTTAAACTGGGATACATTCTAAGATTTTGATCGATCAATATTACTTAAAGATAGGCTTGAATTTCAATTCAAATTAATTTATTATTGAAACACGGAACCTTGTCCCCCGCCGTGCAATGGCAAAAAAGGGGGACTTTTTTTTATCAAAAAATTCCGCCCTTAACTTAGTATCCCCTCTGAAATTGTCCTGAATTTTAAGAGGATGCTGCATGTACGAAAACATGCCAAAAATCAAATTTTCATCAAATTGTTACGCTGTTACACTCCTATTGTTACACCCTTACTATAATAAGTTAGATTCTATTTTTTGTAACACTTCATCTCCCTTTTGAAATAATTATAAGTATTTGCTAATATTTACGAGTGGAAAGCCCCTCGCCTGGCGAGTGCGAAAAGGAGGGGCATTTTTATAAACACACCATTTGTTTCAAAGACTGACGTCATCAGAAATCATTCAGAATATTTTTCTACTAACTCTATCTTAACCGATTTGTAATTGGCGAAATGTCTCGGCTTGACATTTCAATCAAATCTCCATATTTTTTTTCTACGGAACCTTGCCTCCCGCCGTGCGTACGGCAAAAGGGGAGGCTATTTTTATTATACTGGCTTACTTTCATAGTAATAGATCGAGGGATTTCTCTTAAAGTTTGACTTGAATTTAAATTAAAAACAACTTACCATTGAAACATGGAACCTTGTCCCCCGCAGTGCTATCGCAAAAAAGGGAGACTTTTTTTATTCAAAAATACCTCCTTTAACTTAATATCCTCTCTGAAATTGACCAGAATTTTAAGAGGATGCTGCATGTACGAAAACATGCCAAAAATTGTATTTTCATTAAATTGTTACGCTGTTACACTCCTATTGTTACACCCTTACTATTATAAGTTAGAAACACGTCAGTGTAACACTATCATCTCATATATGCAACAGTCCTAGATTATCAGCCTTTGTTACTAAAATTCATGATGGCATTTCTGTTCAATTGGGTGTTTTAATTCGGACCTGTATTTTCTAACGAGAAGTGATCTTCTCAAATTAATAAACAGTTAATATTTACGAAGCTTCTCAGTATTCGTTAAAAGTAGTGTATACTTTCTCATCTAATTCTTCTATCAATTCATTCATACATTGAGAATTATCAGCCCGAAGTTTATCAAGTCTTTGGTTCATCCTTAATCTCACAAATTTATCAATCTCTTTATTATGCTTTATTATCATTTTACAATATTCATATCCTCTTGTCTGGAGTCCATTTTTTGCAAGTATTTCCATTAGCTCACGAATAGAAGATGGAGAAAATTCTTCATTCTCGGCAACTTTTTTCTTTTTTATCATTTTGTATTGATTCTTCGCCCTACGACAAAGTAATTCAAGAAATTCATCTTGGTACAAAACGCAAAGCGAGACCTTTTTCTTAAAAATTCTATTTACACTTTTTTTGAACTGTACTTCATATCTTAACAAATTCACATTGTTATTTTTCTTTGCTTTTGATTTCTTATTATGTTCAGCAATTTTGTCATAAAAGAGAACAGTCTTTAGTTGATTGTTAAAATAAACTGATTCATAGTCGTTACGCATGTTTATTTTGCATCTTTGCAAACTTAGTAACTGGAGATTATATTCTCTGACTGGATATTTCATATTTAGATTAACTCCAATATCGAGTCTGCGCACTGTAGCTTCTTCTGGAGTAAATTTTAAGTCTTCGGCTAGCATTTTACAGGCTGTCAATAGTTCGGTTCTGGATAATGTTTCCAGATTATTTCCTTTGAAAAACTTATTTATGCTCCCGAATATTATAGCTCCATGCGTGTCGAATTTTATATACATATTTTCATGTTGAAAATACGAAGAATATATTTCCCCAGTTCTTGAATTATATTTTCCTTTTTCATTTTCAAGATAATTATAATCGGCTGGTACTTTGCCGGGAATATATAAATGAATTGTATCGATCATATTGTAATTAGGGTATACAGTTATTGTATACTAGTACTACTTGTTATAAGAAGATTGCTCCGTTGGTTCAACATTTTCTCATTTCTTCAGACTAGCTTCTATATGGTGTACTTTAATGTCTCTGCCCACTCTGCCACAAATTTTTATTTATAATTCCTTAGAAGCCATATTTTGCACTATAATACTCTCCTGGGAACAAGTTTTGTGAACTCTAGTAAAATATTTCTTCTGATTTGTCGTAAACCGGACTTCTCCCACTAATTCCCTTGAATCTACTCATCGCTGATTGCACATCCTTCAACTCACAGTAAAAAATCCAGAGCTTCGCATTCAATGCATATGCTGTTAAATGAAATCGATTCCTCTTTTGCATCTTTCTTTTCATCACTGAACTAGTAGTTTGAAATCGATAGCGTCCTTTTGATTCTTTCCACATTAATAAAGCACTCTCATTTATTGAGCTTGGATAATCGTGTTTTTTCATAATCTTCACATATGTTTTTGTCATTGATCCCCCTGCCATTAATTTGATGCAGTCCTCATATACTCCTCAAATTCAAATAGGATTATTTAACCCAATAAAAGGAATGTGAGAATAATATTATTAATTTGCTTTACTATTACTATAATATGTTATATTTTTATAAAAACATTGCTAATCTAGCTACGTTAAAAAACTCAGATTGGGAATTTTTAGAATAACTTATGATGGGAAACTCATTCAATATATTCTCCCGTTAACTTCTGTTTCAATAGAATAATTAAATAAAATTGGTTTGCAAAAATAGTTTGCACTACCTTATCTTCAGTATGTTAAAATAATATTGATATCCATAAAAGTCAATATCACTTTATTAGATCTATATATTATTTTATATTTTTGACTTATTTTGTAAGTGCATTAAGATTAGAACTAATTATCGGGAGTGTATCATGACTAACATCAAAGATGTTATTGGTAATATTGGTGGCCGCCCACCCTATGGATACCAATATTCCAGTGATAAAACCAATTGGATCGTAAACAAATTTGAACGGAATAATCTACTTGCTATCTTCAAGATGGCTATTGAAGGTAAAACCCTCTCCTCAATTGCTCGCGAATTAAACAAAAGAAAGTTGACTAGTTGGTCTGGAAAAGATTGGTCATATAAAACTATAAGTTATCTATTCACGACCAAACGAATTCTCATATATGCCGGAATCCATGACGGAATGAAAGTCGAAGAGTGGGAACCGATTATTGATGAGGATACTGCAAAAAAATTAATAGAAAAGAATATTGTAAAGACTTCAAAACCTCGCCCCAGGGCAAATAATTATTTATTTAGCGGGAATATAGCTACTTGTGCACATTGTGGAGGTCCAATTCGGACTAACAAAACAAAGAGTAAGAACAACTATTATTTGTACTATTTTTGCACTCACCGTTCTATGTATGGAGCCGATCACTGCCCGAATAGTAATTTAATCAGTCAAGAAACACCTAACAATATATTCTATACTGACTTACCAACAAAAATTGCCAACATAGAGTACTACAAAAAGATTTATACTAAATATCTCAAATTAAACAGAAGTGATGTACAAGAAAAAATAATCAGGCTTGATACGATGATAGTGAATGCAAATAACAAATTATCCAAATCCGATAACCATGACAAAACGGAAAATATCTTAATAGAAATTAATCATTTACTCAAAGAAAAAACTGAGCTCCTAAGTTCTACCTATTCTGGTTTTGATTTCAATGAATTTATCTCAGATTGCAAAGACTTTAAAAGTAAACCAATGGAATCTCAAGTGGACCTTCTCAAAAAATACTTCCAAGTGTCTTTACACCAAGAATATATTTCAATTACTTATCCATTTCCCATTAATGAAAAATTAGACTTTACAATCAAACTAGAGTATGGTGAATTATGAAAGCATCCCATTATCCAAGAAAAGATAGTAAGTATTTATGGATACAATGGACAGACCCAGAGACCGGACTAACAAGAAGTGAAAGCACAAAAAAACTGGTAAGACCAAATGGGGAAATTACTCCTTGTCTGAAAGGAACAAGAGAGGGCGAAAAAACAGCAAAACTAATAGCTCAGGAAGTTACCTCTGCATATACTCTGGGAATTAATAAAAATTATTTTGAACCATTATCAAAGTATATCTATAAACTTTCTGAAGCATATAAAAAATATTTGTTTGAAAAAACTGATCATGTTTATAATGATACTCCTTTTTCAGACAGAATGAAAAGAAGAAAGACAAAAAAAAGAACCAAATTATCCAAAAGCAGCATCGAATTATGTAATAAAGCAGTTGAAAAATTAATTGATTGTTGTGGCGATAAATTACTGGGCGACTACCGTGAAAAGGATTTTGAGAATCTTGAAATTTATTATGATCAATATGAATTTTATCGCGGCAAAACATTAAAGATTGGATTGTCTCCAAACACACAAGCTATCAACTCTCGTCATCTTCGTGCTATCTTTGAATGGTTCTTAGAACAAGGTTGGATAGATGAAAACCCGGCTTACGTAATAGAAGCAAGACCTTCAGATACGGAGCCAATTAACCCGCTTCACTTGCCGTTGATATTCGAAACTGCTGCAAATCATTACCCACATCTTTTTGAATTTTGTTTTGTGCTCTTAACGTCGGCGATGAGGCCAGGTGAAGCATTACGGATAGATCTTTCAAAAATCGATTTTGACAACAATGTAATTTGGTTAGATAATGAGAAAGGGAAAAAATGGAATCAGGCTATTCCATTAATTAGCACACTAAAAGATTTTATATACGCTAAGTATAATGGTAATATCCCAGCATCTGGCTTACTCCTCAATCATTATGATAGTTATTTAGGTGTGACTTCCAGTTGGAAAAAACTCATAAACAAATGCAACGAGCTTAATGGTACGAATATGTGGTATAGGCCTAAGCAATTCAGATCTACTTTCTCAACTATGATGAATGATAGTAATATCCCCTTATCCAAAACTCAAAAGGTGTTGAGGCATACTGACGAGAAAACTACAAAAGATCATTATACAAGATTGAATGCTCAGGAAATTGGAGAACAGATTAATAAACTAGTGAATTTTAATTCCGCAATATTTGGAAAGAAATCATTCAAAATCCCCTCTGAAATCATTTCAAACAACTAAAGTTACTACGTTTCTAACTACGTTTTTTAAAAATAAAAAAGCCATTCAAATTTGAACGGCTTTTTCTTTGTTTTAAGCTTATTTTCGAAGCTTTTTGTGGGCGAACAGGGACTCGAACCCCGGGCCATCTGATTATGAGTCAGATGCTCTAACCAACTGAGCTATTCGCCCAAAACACATTGTTCTCAAATGCGATTCTAAAAATAGTGTTTTAGTGACATTGATGCAATATTATATGCTTAACTTTTTTCTTTTCTTTGTGAACTCTGTGCCTACTCAGTGTTCTTTGTGGTTTGTCTTTTTTTTACCACAGAGAACTCAAAGAAGTCACAGTGAGCACGGAGTGAATCAATAACACAATCCAAAAAATGCTATTCCGTTTGTAACTCTAATCCCCGGCAGTGGGAAGTGAAAATAGTTTAAGGTGTTTTTTATAAATTGCCAAAAAGATCCATGAAGAGGAATTTCCTCAGCATCGAAATCTAAGGCAAGATAAATATCATTTTTAACATTTGTATAATCATAGCCAGAGATACCGGTCCCTATTGAGATCATAAGGAAAGAGGGCCAGTATTCAGCAATTTTTTCAGGGAGTAATTTGTTTAGACGAAATCCCAGCCAGTATTTTTGTCCGAGTAAATCATTAAAAGGAGTTACTCTATCTCCCCTCCCCCCTTTGCCGGAAGGCACATAACTTATCCTGGGTTGAATCTCCTTAAGAATCGGGAAATAATACTGACTGAGGGCATAACCGGATCCCAAAAGGGTGCTAACGAAATCACTTCTGCCGAAAACTCTGTCATTTGAATAACCGTCACGTATCTCAAGATATGTCCCGAGAATTCCCGCGCCAAGAGCACCGTAAATATAGGTATCCTCATAATCCATATTTGCAGATTCGAGACTGGCTGAGAGAATGTGTGTCATTAGATTAGAGAGATAAAAATATCCTGCCTTATCGATGTATCCGTATTTCCCCACCTCATCCTTAGAAATAAAACCTGAAGAGCCATTCCAGTATGATGTGTTGAGATAAGTGTTCAGGAGAGTGAAAGAAATTGCAGTACCTCCAATCACTCTGTGGAGTTGCGGGTAATCGATTCCTTCAAATGAAAGTGCCTCTTCCGGCAGTTGATGAATTGAATCAGAAAGATTCCTGAAATCAAGATGAAGGATTTGGGAATTAATTGAATTTGAATTCTGTGCAAACATGGCAGAAATATTAAGAAATAGAATCAATATAAAGAGATGGAGTTTCATGGGATCCTATTTTAACCACAGAGTGCACAAAGAAGGCACAGAGAACACAAAGTTTGATGACTATACAAAACTATAACTGCCCGATGGACAGGCAGTCATACAATAACATATATAATGATTATTCTTTTTTACCCTATAAACTCTTTTATTTTACTAACTACATACTCTATCTGTTCAGGAACAAGTTCCGGGAAAACTGGAAGAGCTATTGTCTGCTCAGCTGCCATATTTGAATTTGGGAAGTCTGCATCGTTATTATTCAAATAAGCAAAACATTCTTGTCTGTGAAAAGGAACAGGATAATAAACCGCACATCCGATATCATTGCTTCTCAGGAATTCCAACAACTGATCACGTTTTGGAACGCGGACAATGAACTGATTAAATATATGATAGTTAGTTACACCAGACTCTTTATAAATTTCTTTTGGAAAAATTACTTTATTATTCTCATCAAATTCCAGACTCCCCTCTTCGGTAATCAAACCGGCATCAAGGAAATATTTTTTATAAAGGGCCGCGTTACTTCTACGTGCCTCTGACCATTTATCAAGATGAGGAAGTTTTACTCTTAGTACAGCCGCCTGGATTGCATCAATCCTGAAGTTACCACCTATCATCTTATGAAAATATGCCTGCTCAGTACCATGAACACGCAACAGCGTCATCTTCTTTGCTAATTCATCATCATTTGTTGTAACAACACCTGCATCACCAAATGCACCAAGGTTTTTACTAGGGAAGTATGAGAAACATCCAATATCACCAATTCCACCAACTTTTTTACCATCTTTGTATTGAACACCAATTGCCTGAGCTGCATCTTCTACAACAGAAAGATTATGTCTCTTAGCAATTTCAAGAATGGCGTCCATATCGGCACTTTGTCCATACAGATGAACCGGGATAATCGCTTTGGTTTTATCGGTAATCTTAGCTTCAATAAGTTTGGGGTCTATATTATAGGTAACAGGATCAATATCAACAAAAACAGGTTTTGCATTCAGTCTGGCTACAACACCCGCCGTTGCGAAGAATGAATATGTAGGAAGAATTATCTCATCATCCGGTTTAATATCAAGTGCCATTAATGCTAGTAATAAAGCATCTGTTCCCGATGAAACACCGATAGCGTGTTTAACACCCAGATATGCCGCCGTTTCTTCCTCAAATGCCTTCACTTCCGGTCCGAGTATAAAATATTGTGATTCAACAACACTTTTAATTTTTTCGTTGATTTCTGATTTAAGAGCCTGGTATTGAGGCTTAAGATCTAATAAAGGGACTTTCATAATTTCCTTCGGAATCTGTTAATAAAAGAATAATTGCCTTGTAAAAATAGGTAAAAAGTAAGAAGAAAAAAGTGAGAAATGAGAGTAAAAAGCGGAAAGGTGAAAGAAAAACAGATTTCAGATTCCACATGAAGAACTGCAGAACAATCTGCCTCAGAATGAAAGGGCAATCTGTCATCCTGACGCATGTCAGGATCTGCTCTTTTTAATCGCTTCTGAAAAGAAGATTCTGAATACGCTTCGCGTTTCAGAATGACAGTGCCCCATTGTCATCCTGAGCTTGTCTCAGGATCTTCTTTTCAAGGAGTTATCTCGGGCGTCATGACCCATCCGAAGGCTGGCAAGCATGTCGTGACATAAGGACTCGTAGGATTCTACAACTAATCTCATTCTCCCATTTAGCGTCACGTTACGAACATGACGGCTTGGGGTTTTTGTCATGTCTTGGACGTAACGGCCTGGTTCCCATTGAAGTTTCTGCCTGTGGCGGGGAAATACAGTTGCTCCAATGATAGTCATTCTGGTGCTTATTAGTCATCTTTCATCGTCGTAATCTAAAAAATACTTTAGCATACCGACAAATTGCGGTCCATTTATGGAAACTTTGTATGTTTCGATACCCGTATCAAATTTAACTTCCTGATCATAGTTACCCATTAGATACCTGAATTCAGCACCTATGGCAAGATCCTCAATAATTTTATATTCACCACCAACAATTAACTGTGATATAAAATCTTCACCCTTGAGTTCATCGGTAAGAGTTCCAAGACTTGGAATTGTTACAGCGTATGTCATATTAATAAAATTGACTCCGACTCCTATACCTCCGTAAAAGGAATAGAGCTTACTGAACTCTTCAGGAGTTCTGATAAGCAGATCAATTGTTACAGGCAGGAGCTGAATAGTTATCTCGTCACTTCTAAGCTCATTAGCCACAGGTATGTCAGTCTGAGTAAGGGTTTGAGTCCAATAGCCCGCACCAGCTCTCAGGCTAAGTATTTTCATGATGTTTAATTCAATATTGCCCGTGGCAAAGAAACCGGATTCAAATTTACTTCCCCAACTGCTAAGAGCATTTTCGTTCCAGTAATCCATAGAGGGGTTGTAAATACCTGCACCAACACTAATTGATCGAACACCTATTTGGGCGTACAATTGTGGAATTGAAAAGCTGATAAAAAGAATAGAGACAAATAATAATCTGGTAAAATATTTTTTCATTGTTCTTCCACTTTATTTTATAAACGTATGATATCCTTTTTTGATTCCCAAGATACGTCAAATATCAATTATTCGTGAAGTCATAGATTCCGGGTCTAGCCCGGAATGACAGTACATCAGGGCTTGTCATCCTGACTTATGTCAGAATCTCGAATCCACTCTTCCGAAAGATCCTTCCATTCAGGATTTAGTGACTCAATCAGATTTATCTTCCACTCTCTTCGCCAATTCTTCAGCTGCTTTTCTCGATTTAATGCAGTATTGACATCATTCGTCATCTCATAATAAACGAGTTTTGTTATCTTATATTTACTTGTAAATCCTTTTACGAGAGAATTCTTATGTTCGTATACTCTTCTTTCGAGATTGTTAGTCATACCGATGTACAATGTCTTGGAATTATTTGTCATTATGTAGATATAGTAGTTTTTCATAAATACTCTAGATTCCGGCATTCGCCGGAATGACAGTGCTATCAGGATCTTCTTTTCAAAAAACTAGATTCCGGCATGCGCCGGAATGACAGTCGCCCTCTTGTCATCCTGAACCTGCCTTGCCGGCAGGCAGGCTTGTTTAAGGATCTGCTCCTTTTCCTTCTCTTCGAAAAGAAGATTCTGAACACGCTTCGCGTTTCAGAATGACAGTATTCTGCGATTCTTTTTATATTTGTCATCCTGAGCTCGACTCAGGATCTGCTCTTTGAAAAACTAGATTCCGGCATGCGCCGGAATGACAGTGCTATCAGGATCTTCTTTTTACAAAGCGAGATTCCGGATCAGAGTCCGCCTGTGCGCCTGTGGCGTGGAATGACAGTCCCCTGCTTGTCATCCTGACGTATGTCAGGATCTTCTTTTCATAAAACCTTAGATTCCGGGTCCATGCCTTCGGCAGGCAGGCAAACCCGGAATGACAGATACGTTTAAAATAACAAATCAGGAACGGTTGAAATAATTCATCCGATCCTGATTTATACAATAATCATATTCCAATATTAATTATTCGTGGAACAAATACTTAACAGTTCCCATAATTTGCGGACCACTAATATCAACAAGGTTTCCGTAGGTAATATAATTAACATCTGCCTGTTGCAGATATCTGCCATAAATATACCTTCCCTCTATTCCAAGGGCAATTGATTCAAAAATTTCATAATCAAAACCAAGGATTAGATGACCATATAAGTCCCGACCACCATGTTCTTCTTCAAAAGTACCTAAACTGGGAATGCTGGTAGTAAATTTCATATTAATGAAGTTGATACCAACACCAATCCCCGTATAAATTCTGAAGTAATTATCAAAGGTTTCGGGCGTAGTAAAAAGCAGATCGAAACTTACAGGAATGAGTTGGACAGATATCTCGTCAGAGCGTGTCTCGTTTCCGAAAGGTATATTTGCCTGGGTCAGACTCTGACTCCAGTAACCGGCATCGATACGGCAACTGACAAAAGAAGCTATGCTAATTTCAATATTAGCATTTCCATACATACCGTTATTAAATTCTTCAGTCCAGCTATTAAGAGCATTATCATTCCAGTAATCCATATTCGGGTTGTAAATTCCACCCCCTAATCCTATGGATCTTACCGCAATCTGGGCATGCAGAATTGGTGTAAGACCAAGGAGAAAAAGGAAGAAGATAATCATTTTCTTAAAAATCACTTTCATTTATTCCTCCAACTATTTATACCTCAGTTGGGTTTTCAATCTTCACATCCGCAAAATACATACTTAAATGTTGCCATAAACTGAGCACCATCAATTGATACATTATTACCAAAAATATTTCCGTTACTATCGTATTCCTGCTGCTGATATCGGCCAAAGACATATCTGACTTCAGCGCCAATTGCAAAAGTATCCATTATTAAATAATCAGCTCCCAGAATAAGATGTCCGAATAAATCCCTGCCGCTGTGCTCTTCTTCAAAAGTACCTAGACTTGGTATGGAAGTAGAATACTTGAGAGTTACAAAATTAACCGCGGCACCGATTCCACCATACAAACCAAATTTGGGACTAAAGTCTTCGTCGGTTCTGGCAAGGATATCAAAGTTTACGGGAAGCATTTGCAGGGTTATTTCGTCTGATCTTAACTCATTTCCAAAAGTGATATTTCCCTGAGTAAGAGCCTGGCTCCAATATCCAACCCCTAATCTTACATTCATATAGGTAACAACATTTAATTCGATATTCACATTACCGAAGGGGCTGCTTCCAAACTCATCACTCCAACTGCTAAGTGCATTCTCACTCCAGTAATCCATTGAAGGTGAGTACATCCCACCGCTAATACCAATAGATCTTATATAAACCTGAGCATCAACATTAGAAGTAAATGTCAGAATAGAAAGCAATACAATTATAAATGCAGCTTTACTAAAAATTTTATTCATTTGGTACTCCATGTCTATTCATAATTTTGCAATAATTTAACGTTTTTATCCTACTTAATTACTTATTGCGGATTTACATTTAATGCATTTAATCTTGCAATCTCGGTTGAATCAGTAATTCTAATTAAAACTCTTTCATCATTTTCATAAGTTACTCGAAAATAACCCCTGAATGTTTTTACATTGTGAGGAGGGGTGATATCCCATATTCCCACAATATTAAATTCAACATCTATTTCTTCAGGACTGGAGTTAGCAACAGTAGTCTTGGCCACAATTCTTCCACTTGGAGTAACATAAGTATGAATCACCTTATCTGCTAAAGAGTATCCTGCAATAGCTATATTGCTTCCGGAAGGTTTTGATACCGAAACATTTAAGCTATATGGAGCATCTGAATATCCAAAAATGTCTTCCACAAAATTTTCGGCAAATCCTGCATCCTGATCAATAGTTGAACCACCACTAAAGGCAAAGTTTTTACTGGTACCTGGTGCTTCATTAAAACCAATTACACCAAGAACAGTTGCTGTCTTAACAGCTTCCTGATAATGAATCAATTTTGTTGTAACACGTACTATATATTGACCACCTTTTAAAATTTCATAAACAAAATTATTGCCAACTATTGTAATGTTTGAATTTGTCATTACTTCCGGAACTCCAGTTGTAGTATTAATTCTAACTACTTCATAGGCATCAATATCTTCCAACGGTAAGGTTAAAGGGGCCTTCATTATAACAGGTACAGTAAAAACGGCATCAACAGGTTGAACCAATACAGATTGAGCAGGGGCCTGACCTGTTGAAACGTATGTTATTGTTGGAACAGGAGATGTTAAACCAAGAACCGAAGTTAAACTAACTTCCGTAGCAGAACCAACTGCTGCAGGAGGGAATGAAGCTTCAAGCGGTCCCTCAAAAGTAGGTGCTGCAATATCAGCACCAGCCGCAGTAACAGTTACCGGGGCTGATGTTTGAGCAAGAGAAAAAACCTTGTGAGCACTTGGGATAGTTACCGTCCTTGAAATGCTTACATATCCTGTAGCAGAAATTTGCCCCGCATTTGGCCCATCTGTCAACTCATCCGTAAAAGCGAAATAGCCCTCTGCATCAGTAGTCTTTGCAATACCACTAAAAGTTACGGTAGAGTTAACAATTGGAGCGTTAGTTGCACTATTAATAACTTGTCCAGTAAACTCCGGCATGTTACTAACAGGAACATATGTAAATGGATCGATCGGTCCTACTGGCGCTTTTGTACAACTATGGATTAAAAGTGACCCAAATAGTATCACAAAAGTGAAACTAAGTGATATAGAGATGGTCTTTAATTTTTTCATGCCCTACTCCTTTATAAGTATAAGTTTATTTATCAAAATTGTATTTGGAAAATTCTCTTTTAATATAATCCGGTTGAAGTCTTTTAATAAATGATTTAATATTATTCCCTGTATTATAACGTTTCTGGTGAAAATATACAAAGTTATTATAATCATACTCCCAGCTAAAATAATCATCAGTTCTAACCCTTGCAAGTCCCGGTTCAGCATATTCCGAAGGAAAAATAGGAACAGAGAAATTGAATCCGCCCCCCTTTAATTTACCCAATAACTCATTACTTGTTGAGGTGAAAAAGAAACCAATATCAACTTCCCCAAATTGCCTTGAGATATCTATCCTGAAACCTTTATCTTTATATATGTACTGTCCATAACTGGCGGCAATACTCATATTGTATTGGGGAATTCTTGCCTCAGCATCAAGGAACCAGGTAAAATCTTCTAAGATAGAAGTCTCATATTTTTTATTATAAAATCGCGCACCACCTGTAAAACCAAAATTTGAACCTAAGGACATAATACCATTAAACAAATATTTTCTCATTTCCAGATCAATACCAAAACGATTCTGTGTAAAAATACCAAGCGTTGTTGAAAAGAATAAATTATCCGGGAAACGTATAGTCTGGTTAATATTTATCATTCCCGGTCTGAATGGATCTACCGGATCACCAACCTTAAAATCCCTGTGTACAAAAGGAATAATGTACTCACTTTTAATTAACGAACCCTTGCCGAAAGAAGTTTCCAATCTAGGGGCTAAGCCAATCTGTAATTTTACAGGATCGCCATATTCATCAAGTTCAGCGGCAAATTTTGGCGCTATAACATAATCAAACTGGTAGGAGGAATTGTTAACTCTCTTAATACCTTTAAGCAGTCTGCTATATTCATCCGTATCAAATGACACATTTATTTTATCTGAAAATTCTTCTCCCTTTATTTCCTTCTCCAACCAGGCATGCAAATCGCCACACATAACGGAAATTACCGCTATTGGAATTTTTCTGTTCTGAGGTATAAGGACAAGATTGGCAAATGATTTTACAGAGAGATCATTTACAACTGCAAAAATAATTCCAATAGCTTCTATCTCACTCCTGTAAATCCTGTTCTCATAGGTAATAATCACTTCTTTATCATTAGTAGTAACCGCCACATTTTCAAAGTTGCGATCCACAAGCGCTCTGGTAAGAGTACTCTCCAAAAGTCCGTCTCCCCCACCTAAGAGTGAAGAAAAGAGAATGATAAGTGCGATTAATATTTTTTTATAAGTCATCATGAAGGATTTAGAAATGATAATTTAATTTCCATAAAATAAGTTCCTTGACACAATTTCAATGAACGGCTTTTATGAGAATTAGAAGTGGATAACGAATCAATTTATGTACGAATATAAACAATAATTTGATTTAATGAAATGATTAAGAATAAATTTTTGAACATGGAAACGTAGAGGCGAAATTAAAGACTAAGAGACTAAGAGACTAAGAGACTAAGAGATAAAAATAATGAATAATGAATGAAGAGCAATTAAAAATGAACAATTAAGAATGAAAATGGAATAAAGAGCAATTAAGAATGAACAATTAAGAATGAATAATGAAAATGGAACAAAGAGCAATTAAGAATTAATTTCGCCGGATGCGCATGAGGCTTGCGTATAATGACCCGGCAACGCCAAAAGCACAGGCTACGCCGGGCAAGCATAAGACCATTGGGAAAGTCATGGAAAACTGTCATTCTGAGGAACCGCCTTAGGCGGTGAGCTCAGAATCTTAATTTCGCAAAATCCTGAAGTAGTGGCAAGGGTGAATAATGAATAATGAATAATGAATAATGAATAATGAATAATGAATAATGAAATTTAATTCTCAATTAGACTTTTCCAATTTTATAACGCTTTTAGTCTTTTGACCTCTTTTCCTCTTAACCTTTTTTCCTTTTAACCTCTTTTCCTTTTAACCTCTTTTCCTCTTCATCTCTCCGTCTCCTCAAATGTAATCCTCGGGTCAAATCTGAAATCTTCTCTTGATATTATGTGTATTTTGCAAAAGTCAGAGTGATCGGTATTAATAAGATAGTTTTTTTCATTGGGTATTATGGCTGAGGGAACTTCCAAAATTGCACACTCACTTTTCCTGTACCATTCATTACCAATTAATCGGCACTCTGAATACCTTTCAAATTTATACCATTCCTCGGAAAGACTTTGGAGGTCAACTATTCCTTTTTTCAGCTCATCAGGTATATGAATAACTATCACCTTGAAAAGACTATTTAATCCTTCCCCGCTTCTGTGTACAACATTCTCAAGACAGGCAAGTGCTCTTGAGGAAGCCGTATAAATGATGTTTTTCCCCTCGGAATTCCACCTGCCCCCTTTTCCGGATGCGATAAGGTTTGATGACCATTTAATATGAGTTATTCGATAGACTTCCATTAAAGGAGGGATTCCTAGGAAAAATCGCCATATTCGATTGCTGCAAGTTCATTGTAGATTAATTCGATACCGCTAATGGTTGTTAACAGCTCATAGGGTATTCTATCACCCAATCCATAGGCAGGTTTGCGAAGCCACTTATTAAATGTTTCAATACCGCCAAAAACTTCCTCTCCTTTATGGTAAAGGGAAAATATCTTTAAGATTTGTTCACTGTTAATAGAGTTTAATCTTTTCTTCTCTTTTGAATAACGTAGAAGGGTTTTAAGTGATATATTAAGAAACCCGGCTAATTCTTCCCTTTTTATTCCGGATACTTCAGCCAGATCGAAAAAAGAATTTGACAATAAACCTTCATCAGCTCTTGATATTAGAGCAACCTTATCCAGATCTGATACGCCATATTGGTACATTATCTCATTTACTTTACTTACTTTACTTACTGACATTTATTTACCTGAAATTTATACCGTGAATATAAGGACATTTGTCTGTCTTTGCAAGACAATTATCTTATAAAGAAAAAATGTATGGACGTAGAGTTAAAGAACAATTAAGAAAGAACAATTAAGAATGAACAATTAAGAATGAATAATGAAGAAAGAATAAAGAACAATTAAGAATGAATAATGAAGAAAGAATAAAGAACAATTAAGAATGAATAATGAAGAAAGAATAAGGAACAAAGAGCAATTAAGAATTAATTTCGCCGGATGCGCATGAGGCTTGCGTATAATGACCCGGCAACGCCAAAAGCACAGGCTACGGCGGGCAAGCATAAGACCATTGGGAAAGTCATGGAAAACTGTCATTCTGAGCAACCGCCTTAGGCGGTGAGTTCAGAATCTGGGATTTTGTAAAAGAAGATCCTGAGTCAAGCTCAGGATGACAAGTTCCACAGAGGTTTCCTGAAAAGAAGATCCTGAAGCGATTCGCCGTGGCGAACAGGATGACATTTTTGCCCCGGTTTACCGAATGTTACGCCCTCATTGTAATCTCTCGCGTAATGTATCGAGGCGAATGGTAATGCTATGCAATACCATCTTCCCCTGTGTCCTCGATAAAATCCCGTTACCTCTTCAAATACTGACTGGCGGGATCACTCGGACACCGGGATTATTGCAGATGGAATAATTCTATTTCCCGCAAAAGAAGATGCTGAAACGAGTTCAGCATGACAAAATTATATGGATGACAAATTAGACTGTCATTCCGGCGCATGCCGGAATCTATGTTTTGAAAAGAAGATCCTGAGTCAAGCTCAGGATGACAAGTTCCACAGAGGTTTCCTGAAAAGAAGATCCTGAAACCATTCGCCGTGGCGAATAGGATGACAAGTGCCACAGAGCCCGCCTGCCCGGAGCACTTCGACTGAGCTCAGTGTAAAACCTGACGAAGGGTCGTGGAAACGTAGAGAAGTAGAGACGGAAAACGGAGGAATAGTGAATAGTGAATAGAAAAAAATACTCATGAACGGGAAAATATAAAACGAAAAGAAAATCATTTATTAAACTTCTTTTCCTCTGTTAACCTCTTAGTCTCTCACTCCCCCTTTTCTCCCCCTCTCTCCGTCTCTCGTTCCCCTCTTCTCCCCCTCACCAGCTCTTCCTCACTTACGTCGTAATAATTGATAATCCGAGAATAGAGATGATGCAGTATTTTTACTGCAGTCATTTGCGTTTAGAATAACTGAGAAATGTCAGACTTATCATCTTAAAAATTCAATTAATGAGTCTATAATTTTGTCAAATTTCTTTTCTTTTAGCATCCCAATTTCAGAAATAATAATTGAACTATTTGCCGTAAATATCTTTGTGTAGCGCACAAAACTTAACCTCTGTAACGAACCAAATTTAAAATCAGATTCAACTAACTTAACAGATTTTGGGTCACCATAATTTTTACTGGTAATTTGGCATAGTAGAAAATCATCTTTGTCTGTTGAAGCGATTACTAAGGCGGGACGCAATTTTGACTTGGTTAAATCCGAAAATGGAAATCGAATTAAAACTATTGATCCTTTTGAAGGTAAGCCCATGCCAAGTCCTCTTCTTCATTATTCCAGTCCTCTCCAAGCAAATTTTCGCTTAGTAATGCTTCTTCGTTGATAAGTCTCTCTTCTATTGGAGTAATAACTATTTGTACATTCTTATTTAGAAATTTTTCCAATTCTTTTATCCTTAATGTAGAAGAAGAAATATGCCTTTTGATTTTTATCGTTTCCACTGTAATCCAAATATTTATGATAATCTTAGCAAAATAATTCAATAATAACAAGAATGTTCTTGTTTTAATCTATGTGGATTTTTTGAAATATAGTGAATAGTGAATAGAAAAAAATACTCATGAACGGGAAAATATAAAACGAAAAGAAAATCATTTATTAAACTTCTTTTCATCTGTTAATCTTTTCGTCTCTTTTCCTTTTAACCTTTTTGCGTCTTCATCTCATCTGCTTTTACTTTACAAACTTTCAACTTGATAAACTTTATAACTTAATACTTACACACGGTCCTCCACTGTAGAATCGTTCAGATGGAAAACGTACAAATGGAAAAACGGAGGAATAGTGAATAGTGAATAGTGAATAGAAAAAAATACTCATGAACGGGAAAATATAAAACGAAAAGAAAATCATTTATTAAACTTCTGTTAATCTTTTAGTCTCTTTTCCTTTTAGTCTCTTTTCCTTTTAGTCTCTTTTCCTTTTAGTCTCTTTTCCTTTTAGTCTCTTTTCCTTTTAACCTTTTTCCTTTTTACTTTTTCCTTGGTTCCCCTACAATTTCATTGTAACCGAAATACCTCCGGAGGGATACTTCATCTCCATCTTTTAAAAAGAAGGGGAGAAAAGGTGACTTGGAGACTGAGAGAATAAGAACTAGATAGACCAATGATCAGGATTATTTCTCATGATTACTAATTTACCAATTATATGATCGTAGCTGCTTATTAATGATTTTGATTCCTCAATACTTAGATAATCGCATGCATTTGCAAATTCAAGCCATGTTTGTGTCTCAGCAGCTTCGCCTTCTGCATCACTGATTTTTGATATGAAAGATTTTGGATATAATCTTTTTCGAAAACACTCGGCAATATTTGCACAAACAGATCGGGATGATCTCCTAATCTGGTCAGTTAGTGAATACTTCTCTTCGGATGGAAAAGATTTACTCAATTCAAAAATTTGAGAGGCTGACTTAAAAGCAAGTTGGTAAACTTCAAGTTCTTGATGTGTATTAATTCTTTTTGTCAATTTCTATTTTAAGCTAATCTCTTTTTTGTCGTTTTTTCTTTCACCCATTCCCCCGCTCTCTTCTTCTCCCACTCTCTCCGTCTCTCATTCCTTCTCAAGTTACAATTTCATGCTCACCGAAACTCCCCCACTCAAGTACCTCATCTCCATCAACCCCGCAAGTATCTTTACATGATCAAAAAGGGTAATTCTTACGCCTCCGTTAAAACGCTCGGCGTCATATTCGAGGAGAAGTGAATAGTCAATAGTGAATAGTGAATCCGTCTGCCGATGAGACAGGAAGTCAAAAGAAGCGCCGCCGAAGAGACCGATGAATTGGTGTACCTCGGCTTTTATTAAATCACTACCATAACCAAGCGTCAAGGATATATCGTTCATTTTAGAAACGGCAAAATGTTTTGTTGCAACGAGGTATAAGGAATTATTATGAATGGCGTTATCACCACCTCCGGGACCAATTGGATCATGAACGCCCAAAACTATTTGTGGTAAATTTTCTGTTTCGTTAATGAATTTGATTCGAAAATAAAAAGTTCTATCACCTAGAGCAGAACGTGGGTGATCAAATGGATAAGTAAGTTTTAAACCCACTTCCATAAATGGCAGAAAACCAAAATTGAGGTAACCAACAACTGCATTATATTTGTATTCACCAACACCATTAAATCTTTTATCAAGTGATGATATGGAAAACAATAATTCACCACTCTCATTAAAATCAGCCGATGGTATTGTAACCAGTCCTTTTGTACCAGTGAAATTTTGCGCATTAATGTGCCATGGGATAAGTAAGAGGAGAATGCAAATATTTGAAAAAAGTATTTTATTAAACATATAATTATCAGATAATATTAGTCCAATGAGAATCCTGATGCCTTTGCATCATTGTAAAACATTTTAACTGTGTCCAAGGAAAATTCAGATAAGTCTTTCCCTAATAATGAAAGTTTTTTTAAGATATCATTTGTTACTGTTATTATATCACAACCAATTTCGTGAGCCTGAACAATATTCAACAACTCTCTTGGGCTGGCCCAAATGAGTTCAATATTATTATGCGCGTATAATTTCCCTATAATTTCACTCATCATGGGAATTGGATCTATGCCTGTGTCAGCTATTCTTCCGGCAAATACAGAAATATACCCCCCCGCCCCACCTGAAAGTGCCGGAATAATATGATTTACCTGTTCAATTGTCATTATCGCTGTTACATTAATTTTTATACCTTTATCAGAAAGATTTTTCACGACATCAAAACAACTTTCACCAAACGTGTTTGTAATTGGTATTTTAACAAAAACATTCGGGGCTAAATCAGCAAGTTTTAAAGCCTGGATTTCCATTTCGCGTAAATCATCAGAAAACACCTCGAAAGAAAGAGGCTTATCCTTAATCAATTCAACAATTTCTCTGGCAAATGACAAGTAATCACTTAAACCGGCTTTACGCATGAGTGTAGGATTAGTTGTAAAACCAGAGATAAAGGGTTTGCTATACATTTCCATCATTCCCTCTTTATCCGCACCATCAGCAAATATTTTAACGGATAAATCTTCTACTCTCTTTATCATAAAATTTTCCTTATTTAGTTGATTCCCACTTTGTAGGATTAACCTGCAACTTTGGATGTGACACTAATAAATGCCAAATAACAGCCTGAAAACCTTCTGTTAATGGCGTAATATGATCATTATTTACCACAGGGACTACTACAACTGCATCCCCAATAATTTTTGTATATCCACCATCTTTACCAACAATTCCAACCACAGGGGATCCAGTTTCATTTGCATATTTAATAACCTGAACCAGATTATTACTAATATTTTTTTCTTCACTGCCACCACCAACAGAAAAAACAAAGACTCCGTCATTTGAATTTAAGCGACTAACTTTAAGCCAGTTAATAATCGATACGTCCCATCCCTCATCATTTACCCTTGCTGTTAATTCCGATACATTATCATAAGGAGCATAAGATTCAATATTGCATAATTTTCTGAAATCGCAGACAGCATGCGAGGCATGACCAGCGCCACCACCTGAACCGATAAAAAACAACCGACCTGAACTGTTTCTGACCCCAACTAGAATATCAACCATTTTTTCAATTTCTGATTCATCAATTCTGTTAATAACTTCCAGGCATTCAGATAAATATTCTTTTGTGAAACTCATATCACTCCCAAATTGGTAAATCAATTAATTCTAATAAACTTGTAACAAAATAATCAGCTTTTATTTCATCGGGGTTGTTATATTCTTGTGTAAAAAAGACTGTTTTAATTCCAGCAGATATTCCTGCCTCCATATCTTTCCAACTATCACCAATAAAAATAACCTCACTTCTATTCAAATCATAGGTCTTAATTAGATGGTCAATCATTCCAGGTTTGGGTTTCCTGCAATCGCAAGAATCTATGTCATCGTGAATACAATAAACAATTTCCTTAAATGAATAAGAATTTAGGAGGAGATTATTCATTTCCATCAATTCTGACTCATGCATTTTTCCCCTGGCAATATCAGGCTGATTAGATACAACAAAAAGGTTAATGTCTTTTCCTTTAATACGAGCGTGAAACCTTTTAAAATCTTCTTTGATAATATATTCAGACAAACATCTGGGAGATTCAACCTTAGAGTCTCTTATCACGACTTCATTAATAACTCCATCTCTATCCAAGATAATGTTTTTAATCAAAGATAATAACCTTTTTTTCATTACTTGATCTGTAGAGGGCGGCAATAACCTCATTAGCTTTCAATCCGTCAATAACATTTCCAATTACTTCCCGTTTTTCATGAATCGCATTCTTGAACTCTTTCCACTCCTCTTTCCAGCTAATATCCTCGGGCGGGAAATTAAAAAACTGCACTTCAGGTTTACCGCCTTTTGGGTTCCTTTTACCCCACTCAAGTGTCTCCTCACCATAACTCCCACCAAGACCTTCTATTCTCAAATAACCTTTGGTACCGAATATTTCGAAGGAAAAGATATTCTTCCAGTTTGTCCAGCTGACATTAAAAGATGCTGTTATGTCATTACGGGTTTTCAGAATTGCTGAGGCGCTATCCTCAACTTCCATTTCCCAAAACTTTGTTTCTACCCTTCCATATACTTCTTTAATCTCCCCGCCGAACCAGCGGATCAGATCTATAACGTGAACTCCCTGATCGAGTAATTCGCCTCCGCCGCAAAGATCTTTTGAAGCGCGCCATTCATTCTCCATCCCGGGTCTACCGCCGTGCCCATACCTTGCACGTATAGTAAATATTTTCCCAATCCCCCCCTTATCGCATAGTATTTTCGCCTTCCAAATCGCAGGGTGGAAACGATGATTAAACCCTGTTTTGAAAACAGAGAACTTGGTGATTGAGAGACTTTGAGATAAAGAAAACATTTCACTAGCTTCACTATAATTCCTGCCAAGGGGTTTTTCGACAAGAATATGTTTTCCATGTTTAATTGCCTCTAATACCATTTCCTTTACAAACTTATTTACGACGGCAATAATTACAACATCCGAATCAACCTCCTGTAGTGCCTGCCAGTAATCTGTAAAGTATTTGCAGGAAAAATCATTTCCAAATTTTTCAGCAATAACAGGATCAATATCACAACAAGCAGCAAGTGTGTCGCTATTCTCCAATGCCAAGGCTCTTTTCCGCCCTATCAGACCGCAACCTATAATTAGCACTTTCATGATTTTTTAAAAAATGTTTTATTATCAATACGCCTTAAAGTTGCAAAATCTTTATCGTTCCTTAGCATTTCCTGAAAATCACTTTCGTCCCACTTATCCCAAGGGGCTGAAATAAATTTACCTGTGATACCATTTGATTCATCAGATAATAAAAATGCCGTTAGATCCGCGGCTTTCTCCGGAGGAACCCCACCGGATTCAATTTGTTTCTTCGTGTTTTCATAGAAGGAATTCCCTGATTTGTTTGGGCCTACTTCAAGAGTTTGATCATGTAAACGCGTAAGAACAAAACCAGGAGCAACGCAGTTAATATCAAAATTATCCTCTGCTAGTTCCAGGGATAAATTTTCGGTAAATCTTACAATGGCAATTTTACTCGTTGCATAAGCTGAGTAATTTGCAAAAGGACTGGCAGCACCACCACCAGAGTAGTTGACTATTTTTTTTCTTGATTCAGATTTAATAAGAGGAGCAAAAACACTACACATATAGACAGTGCCAAGGAAATTAATTTGCAAAGTCTCCGAAAATTTATTCAAATCAATATCTGTAGTTTTACCAATCGGCCCATAAATACCGGCACAATTAACTAAGCCATCGATTAAAATATTTTTATTATTACACCATTCAGCAAATTTTATGATTCGATTAAGATCCCCAACATTCATCGGATATATTAAATGATTCCTGGAAGATATTTTTTCCATTTCCTCAACAGTTCGTTTAAGATCAACTTCATTACGTGCAACGATGATTACTCTTGCACCCTCTTCAACACATTTTTTAGTTACTGCGAAACCGATGCCTAAACTACCACCGGTAATAATAATAGTTTTAGATTCTAGTATTGCCATCATTATTTCCCTATAGAATGATAAATAAAACCGTATGCTTTCATTTCTTTTTCATTTAAGAAATTCTTAGTGTCATAAAATATTTTGTTCCGCATGGAATTAATTACCCTAGACCAATCATAATCTTTAAATTCATTCCACTCGGTTAATAATATGATTATATCAGCATCCATAGTTGCCTCTTCGATTGCATTTGTTATTTCAAATTTCGGTTCATAATCCAATTCCGAATAATCTGCTTTTGGATCATAAACTTTTACATGAGCATTTTTCTTTAGAAGTAAATCAACAATCTCAAGTGGTAAACTCCTTCTAAGAGTACTTGTACCTGGTTTGTAAGTTAAGCCTAAAATACCAATGCACTTGTCTTCAATATTTTGCAATACTTTCTCGACCTTGCTAACAATAGCCAAAGGCCTTTCAGCATTTAAGTCATGAATAATGCCAAAGAGTTTTGCGTAACCAGCTGAAGAAGAAGAATTAACAGAATCCAGAACTTTTAAATCTCTTCCCAGAGTACCCCCCGAAAAACCAATACCGGGAGCTAAGTAAGCTTTTGGACCAATGCGAATATCTGACTTAATTCCCCTAACTACATCTTCAATTCTGGCTCCTTTAATTTCACAAATATCTGAAAGATGATTTGCGAAAACAATACTCATTGAGAGAAATGAATTTATCCCATGCTTAACCATCTCGGAACTTTCCAGACCCATAGTTAAAACTGTTTCACTTATTTTACTAAATAGAGTCAGGCATTTCCCTTGTGTTTTTAAATCAGCAGTTCCCAATATAATACGCCCAGGATTTAAGTAGCAAAAAATTGCCTCACCAAGCCTCAGGTTTTCAGGTGAATACGCTATATCCAATGTATTATTATAATCTTTTATTTTCTTTCTAAGATAATTGCAATAGCCCACCGGAGATTGAGAGCTTATGATCAAGATTGCATCATCTTTCATAACTTTCATTACATCATCGACTGATTTGTCAAGAATACTCGTATCACTTGAATCATCATCTCGGACAGGAGTATCATAACAGAGAAATACAAAGTCACAATCAGAGAGATCACTGATATTTGAGGTATAGTGAAGTAGTTTATCAGCAATTCCTTGCTTAATAGTCTCAGCTAAATCTGGTTCAAATATTGGAGGGATAAAATTGCTTAATTTACTAATGCGATCTTCGTCATAATCAAACCCAACAACTTCGTAACCAAGCTTTGCCCATGATGAAGATATAACGCATCCTAAATGCCAAAGACCAATTACGCCAATTTTAGTATCCATATTTTCTATCCATTTATATTTTTGTTATACATTTCAGGAGTATCAAAAACCATGACTGACTTTTCTTCACAGACACCATAAAAATAGACCCCTTTTCCTAACGCACTTGGAAATATTTCTCTTCCAAAGTCTGAAAACGCTTGAGGGATGAGACCTAATATTTCAGGATGTAATAAATATATTCCAGCATTAACCCAATGACTTTCTGTTTCCCCCTGTAAAGGCTTCTCAACAAAACGTATTACTTTTTGATCTCCATCAAATTCAGCCACTCCGCTGTGGGATACATCTTCCCGATGATGAAAAGCAATTACACCAGTGCATTCGTTTTCGTCATATTTCCTTAATAGAAGATCAAGATTAAAACTGGAGAATTGATCACCGTAGATGATGAAGAAAGGAATTTCTTTAGGACTGGGAGACTTGGAGAGGGAGAGATCAGGGGATGGAATTAAACCCCAGTACTTCTCGGCTATCCTGCGGACAGCTCCTGATGTTCCTAAAAGTTCCTCTTCAAAAGAATACTTAATATTGACCCCGAATTTATTTCCATCACCGAAATAATCCTGAATCTGTTCAGCGAAGTGATGTATATTGATGTAGATGTCGGTCACACCATATTTCTTACAAAGTTCAATGTTGTACTGAAGTACGGGTTTGCCCTTGTATAGTATCATTGGTTTCGGGATACTTTTAGTAACTTCCTTAATTCTTTCGCCTTTACCGGCGGCCAGGATTATTGCGCGCATGTCAAGTACCAGTAATGAGTAATGAGTAGTGAGTATGGAGAAGAGAGAACGAAGGAAAAAGGAAAAAGCCTGCCCGCCGTATTTTTGGTGGGGAAAAAGGAAAATGGAAGAAGAAAAAAGAAACTGGGATTGAAGAATATTTTAATTTAATATTCATCTTAGATATTTCCTTTGGCTAACTCGTTCTTGATAAAATCTATGGAGGTTTTTAAACCACTTTCTAAATCGATTTTTGGAGACCAGCCAAGTGATTGTGCTGAGGATATATCTGCCAGATTAGCAAATGCTTCACCCGGAAGATCCGCTTTATATTCTGGATTTGTGTTTGAATCAAGTAACTTTGATATTATCTCATAAATATCATTAACAGAATAATTAATCCCGCTCCCAAGATTAAATACTTTCCCCGTTGTTCTTTCATCATTCATACACATTAGATGAAAATCATTAATGTCATCAACATGTATAAAATCTCTCCGTTTCTCCCCTGTTCCAAAAATTACAGGTTTCTCATTCCGCAGTAATTTTATGATAAAAGATGAAAAAAGAGGTGGAATTGATCTACGATAATCCTGCCTTGGACCATAGACACAAAAATACCTGAGAGCAGTGGTGTTGAGATCGAAATATCTTGTATAAGCTTCTGCAAAATACATTGAGGCAAGTTTACTTACAGAATAAAAAGATTTTGGTTTTACCTCTGATTCTGGAGTTGGTAATTTATCACTTCCCTCATATAAAGCTGATGATTCTGCATAAACAACTTTTTTAACCCCTGCTCTTTTAGAAGCTTCGAATACATTTACTGTACCGGTTACATTAATAGAGGCTGTCTCTACAGGGTCAATCTGGCAGTCACTTATACAATTCTTTGCCGCAAAGTGAAATACAAAATCTATATCCTTAAAAAGAGAATAGATAGAATTATCACGTATATCCAACTTGTGGAATTCAACACCATCCGGTATTTGTTCTTCAATTCCGTAAGAAAGATTGTCAATGCCAATAACTTTATATCCGCCTTCACTCAACAATCTATCAGCAAGATTGGAGCCGATAAAGCCTGCAACGCCAGTGATGAGGACGTTTAACATAACAAATGTGAATTGTGAATTGTGAAAAAAGAATGATGAATCAATTTAGCTCCATTATTTTAGACTACGAGATAAACCACTAAGTAATTTTTGCGTTGTTATTAATTTGTTTACTACTAATTCATAATCATTTTTATCAATGAATTCAAGACGTAAAGCTATTTCAATCTGAGTATCAATCTCACTCATTGAGCCGTCAGCTATATTAAGGAAATGAATTTTAGAAACTTTTGTTCTGCGAGTCAGCCCCTCAGAAATATTAGATGGGACTGAAACAGCGGCTCTTCGTAGTTGACTTTTTAAACCAAACTCCTCCTCTTTAGGAAACTTTTTAGTTACTTCATAAATCAAAGTAACCAATTCCATTGCTTCCTGCCAAAGAACCAACTTTTTATGTGGTCGTTCATTTAACATATTGATTTGTCACCTGTAACTTGATATATCTACCATTCACTGTTTGCCATTCACTATTTACCTACACAGTCTTCTAAACATTAGCTAGTACTTTTACACCCTCAAAATCAAACTTAAAGTCCATATACCTAAGTCCTGCTTCTTCAAGCGTCTTTCTCAGGTGTTTTCTCTTACCATTCCCAACACAAAAGAGCATGAAACCACCTCCACCGGCGCCCATCACCTTTCCACCTAAGGCCCCATTGCGCATAGCGAGATCATACCAATCATCTATTTGTGAACTACTCATTTTATTTGAGATTGCTTTCTTTGTTAACCAATGCTCGTGCAGCAACTCACCAAAACTACACACATCACCTTCAATTAATGATTCCTTAACTCGATAGCCAATATTTTTAATCTGATGCATTGCTTCAATTACATCTTCCTCATTTGCCTTAGCTTTACTACTCTGTTCAGCTAAAATCATATTAGCGTCCCGTTCAATATTAGTATAAAACATCATTAAGCGGTTTTCCATTTCATAAATTATTTCTTCATGCAAGGGCAAGGGAGTAACTTTAACATTACCGGACTTGTCAATATTCAATTCAATAATACCACCAAAAGCTGCGGCATACTGGTCTTGTTTCCCGATAGGTTTTCCAACCATATCAATTTCAATCTTGCAAGCTTCCTCGGCTAATTCCTGGACTGATATAAACCTTTTTTTCATTTGATTAAGAGCCCGAAGAAGACCAACAGTATAGGAACTTGAAGAACCCATTCCCGTGCCGGCCGATAAATCAGCCATAGAGCTAACCTCAAGCGGGCAATCAATATTGAGGTACTTAAAAGCTTCCCGAACAATTTCATGTTTTATTAGAGAAATATCCTTAACGTCCACGCTTTCAACTTTGCTGTATTTTATACTAATTTTATCAACAATAGCGGGCTTATTAATATTGATGTACATATACTTGTTCACGGCAGCAGTAATGAGGAATCCTTCGTGATTTTTGTAATATGAAGGAAGGTCTGTTCCACCACCACCAAGTGGTAAACGAAAAGGGGTACGGACGACGATCATTTGTGAACTCGTAAGTTGTTAAAAAATAGTGAATTCCGCCTGAGGCGGACAAGAGTGAATAGTGAAAAGTGAAAAGTGAATAGTGAATAGTGAATAGTGAATAGTGAATGTCAATCCCTAAATAAGGTTGACCGTATTTATTACTAACTAGTTAAGATTGGACATAAATAATTATTGTTTTCTGTTAAAAGATCAAGTTGACCATAGGTCGACTTGATCTTTTTGTTTCCCTCAGAGTAAATTATCA
>JAHISV010000014.1 GCA_018818065.1 Bacteroidota bacterium
CCTCGGTATTATATTCTCAGAACCGTGGAAATGACCTTCTGTTTCAGGGTGTTACGAGAGAATCGAATAATGGAGTGAAAGCTCAGGCAATGGCAGGAGCTTTTACAGCTTACAGTGGCGACTTAAGTTCTATTTTCTATAATCCTGCTGGTCTGGCTGCAATTAATAAAATCCAGATATCATTTTCAGGTAATTCCTATAAACGAACATGGCAGGAGACACAAGAATACAGACCTAACAGACAGTATACCACACTTTCATTTATCCTTGATGGTTTGTATAGGCCCAATCCTGATTTTAATGGCTTTTGGGATAATGAGGCATTTTTCAATGATACAAGCTATGTTGTAAATGAGCCCGAGCTCGGAACAGACGTGTATGGCGATGGGGCGGACTGGAAGGAAGAAAAAACTGCAACGACACTAAACAATATTGCAATTGCTTACCCATTTGAATTGTTTGAAACTAAATTTGCTGTTGCAGCTGCATATAGTCGCAAATATGATATTCTGGATTACGATAGAAACGATACTTACCTTGACCCGCACATTGGCGCAAATGGGTATGGTGGCATACCTGTTAAGGTTGCCTCGGAAGCGGATGCGCTGGATGTAAACTGGTACGAATATTCCCGGTCGCGAACAGGCGAAATGAATAGTTACTCTGCTGCAATCTCCGCTGATGTTGCAGATTTTTTAAATCTTGGATTGACAATGAATATTGCCGATGGTAACTCAACCGATTATTTGCATTTGAACAAGGTTGGTGTTTTTACTTTGGCAGGTCAGAATCAATATTCCTTCACTTATGATTCTTTAGATAATGTTGATAACGGTTCATCGACCTTTAAATCAACCAGCTTTGATGTTGGAGCTCTTATAAAATTTGAAAGGTTCAGCTTAGGTGTAAATCTGACCTTACCTTATACTGTTGAAAAAGAATGGTCTTCAACAAGCACGATTGCCTCAGGAAAGGATGAAATGGACATTCCCTTATCGTATACACTGGGACTAAAATTTACACCTGTTGATAATTTTACTCTGACTGCTGACGTCGGTAAAGTTTCATACGGCGAGGCTGATTATCAACTATCCTCAGTAGATTCATTATTGCATAATCTTGTGAACCAAACATCACTTCGTTTTGGCGTAGAATATAAACCAATTGAAGATTTATCTTTGATGTGCGGCTATAAAAATATTACTTCTGTTTTTATACCTGACGGAGCAGCTGACAAAAATTCTGGTCCGGCATTTGAAGGTTTTTCTTTTGGTGCTTCTTATAAAATTTACATGGTTGAACTCATTGCTGCATATGAGTATAACTCGATGAAATACTTTGATGCTTATTTCAGCAACACGAATTACAACAAAGAAACATTCACTAATATTTACTTCGGTGCCACAATTTCTCTCTGATCAAGCGAACCTCAAAAATAAATTCTTTCTAAACAATTGGTGAGTAATACTATCTATTACTCACTGCAGATATTAAATTAATCACTTATAGGAGAAGGACATGGTCAAGAAAAACTTTCTACCATTATTAACTCTGCTGTTTTTGTTTTCCGGCGTTATTATGGCGCAGACTATTCCGGTAACCCCGGCGCAGGGATTAAATTCAGCAATTGATTTTGCAAATGCAGGAAATGCAAATGTACTTGAATTAACGGATGCAGTAAATCCATATTATTTATCACCAACTACTGTATCTGTACCTCTTACAATTCGTGCAGCAGAAGGTCTTTCAGGCGTTCCTACAATTATTACAATGCAGGGAGGCACAAGCGATAACTTTATAGTTATTCAAAATGATCTTCATTTGAAAGGAATTACTATAGACGGGTTAGATCCGGCAACTGCACAATATGACTCAGTAAGATACTTGCTTAAAATTAACGCTACAGTAGGCGGACCAAACGAAACACCTGACCTTACAGTTGAAGATTGCTACATTAAGAATATTTACAGATATGGCGATCCTGCAACAAGTGTTGATGGAAATATATTTGATGTTTCCACAAGTCAGAGAGCAGGCGATGTAAGATTTGAGAGAACAACACTAGAGAATACAGGTGATGAAGCCATAAGAGCAATTAACACGCACAAAGAGCCAGTTCCATTAGATGGCACATCATATTCTACTCTTACTATTCGCAACTGTACATTCATTAACATTAATGGATCAGCTATAAAAATTGAA
>JAHISV010000015.1 GCA_018818065.1 Bacteroidota bacterium
TAAGTTTTAAACAAGTCCAGCAAAGAGCTGATTGAGACTCTGGAAAGGTTATGGCAATATAGTAAAGATTTTCAGGTTTTAAACAAGTCCAGCAAAGAGCTGATTGAGACTACAATTATATTTGCAAAATCTTGGATTTGCATGTTTTGTTTTAAACAAGTCCAGCAAAGAGCTGATTGAGACTTTCTGTAACTATGGCGGTATCGGATTTTTTCAGTTTTAAACAAGTCCAGCAAAGAGCTGATTGAGACTTCAAAGTCTTTTTTAAATCTTTTAAGAAGATTTTCGTTTTAAACAAGTCCAGCAAAGAGCTGATTGAGACAAAATCATATTTTGCAACATGACGGAACCAATAACCGTTTTAAACAAGTCCAGCAAAGAGCTGATTGAGACTAATATTTTTTTCTTTTAATACAACAACCGTGTCGGTGTTTTAAACAAGTCCAGCAAAGAGCTGATTGAGACCTAAAATCTAACTTTAAACCATACCCCTGATCTTCTGTTTTAAACAAGTCCAGCAAAGAGCTGATTGAGACCTAAATAAAAGCCGTTTCTCTCAAACAGTTTGTCTGTTTTAAACAAGTCCAGCAAAGAGCTGATTGAGACAAAACAGTCAATCCGCGTTCTTTAATTTTCATTTCAGTTTTAAACTAGTCCAGCAAAGAGCTGATTGAGACCTACTTTTTCTTTTGTGCTTAAGCCCGTAGCTTCGTTTTAAACTAGTCCAGCAAAGAGCTGATTGAGACCTACAATGCTAACTTCGTTTGCCAGAGTGCCTTTTCGGTTTTAAACTAGTCCAGCGAAGAGCTGATTGAGACTTGTTGTCAAATTCATTAACATCAACCAAGCATTGTGTTTTAAACTAGTCCAGCGAAGAGCTGATTGAGACAAAAAAGAATTTCGGAAAAATCTTCTTCCTCTTCATAGTTTTAAACTAGTCCAGCGAAGAGCTGATTGAGACTTCTAAAATTTGTGACAAACAATCGTGAGCAACATCAGTTTTAAACTAGTCCAGCGAAGAGCTGATTGAGACAAATCAGATTGGGCAAAAGAAGAAACAGATATTAAGTTTTAAACTAGTCCAGCGAAGAGCTGATTGAGACCTTTCTGTTTCACCTTTTTCCATGCTGTTTGCTGTCAGTTTAAAACTAGTCCAGCGAAGAGCTGATTGAGACTCCAATTAGAACAACAATTAGAGGTATAAGCCAATAAAGTTTTAAACTAGTCCAGCGAAGAGCTGATTGAGACTCAGCTAAGTTGGGTCCGGAGACCTTGAGAATTTTGTTTTAAACTAGTCCAGCGAAGAGCTGATTGAGACCTATATAATCCAATCACCATATTCCCCAGATTCTTCTGTTTTAAACTAGTCCAGCGAAGAGCTGATTAAGACAAATGTTGTTCGGAATTTGAATCAAACGTTATCGGTTTTAAACTAGTCCAGCGAAGAGCTGATTGAGACTCTAGGATAAGGCCATGAGCATCATCTTCTAATGTGTTTTAAACTAGTCCAGCGAAGAGCTGACCCGTCTTCATCCCAAAGGAAGGGATTACGCCGGACAGGTTGAGACTTTAGATTTTTGGTATTTTTCTTTTGGTTTTAAAAGGGTAGGCATTGTCAAACTGAACCTTTTGACTTTTCACTACTTTTATTGTCCAGCGGAGCCTGCATGTCGGAACTGTTTTTGTGTAGGCATGAGCTGATCCTTCGACAGAGCTTGTACCGAGCCTGACGAGGTGCTCAGGACAGGTTGAGACTTGAGGTTTTTGGTGGTTTTGTTTGATTTTTCTTTTGTCTGACATCTGAATTCTTGCTTCTGTTTTCTTTTTCTCATCTAAGAGTTGGTAATGAAATTCGACCTGACAAACAATCCAGTAGCATATTTTTTAAGGGAGGGAGTGGTGTGCATTAATATCGCAGGAAAAAATGACCCAACATTTTAAAACGTAGTTAAACGTAGTAGTTTGTTGTAAGCAAATTGACGAATTATTACTATTGGTTATAATTAAGCAATACTGACAAAACTGAAAACCTCAAATATGGATCAAATACATAATATATCATATAAAAGAAAAATATTAGCAAATATCTGGTTATGACTCATAATCAGATGGCCCGGGGTTCGAGTCCCTGTTCGCCCACAAGTTAAACCCTTGTAAGACAACAACTTACAAGGGTTTTTTTGTGTCCATGAAAAAAGCTTATTGTCCCCATTTGTCCTAACCTGTCCCGAAATAGATGACAGTTTAGATGACATTTTTTGGACTTTTCTTTTGACTTGCTTTTTGTAATTGAGGACCAAACTTGGCGATCTTCTCATTCCCTATGACAACAGCTTCTTCAAGTTGTTTCTCGTTATAAAAATCTAAAGTGGTTTGATAGTTTTTGTGTCGGGCGTACATCATTGCTTGAGTTGGATGCAGACCAGACTTAACAAGATTGGTGATGAAGGTTTTACGGAATTGATGAAACGTATAACGATGTTCTTCCCATAATTTCATTTGAGTACGTTTATAAAAATGAGGCGATTTATTCAAGTAAGGGTGAACTTTGTCGTCAGGTTTTGTGCCTTGCATAAATGAGAGAAAATGTTCTTTGGCTTCTTCCAGAATCGGAAGACGATCCGGTTCACTTCGATGTTTTGGTCCCAGCCCATCATTCCCAACAACAGTTATAATGTTATTTTCAAAATCAATATGTTCCCAACGTAAGGCAATAGCTTCGCCAGTGCGGAGTCCGGTTAACAACAAGGTTTTTAAGAATCGGTACCCATTGTAATTCGGGGTTCTGATTTGCTTTGTTGGTTCTTTTGTTTTGTAGTTTTTTACTACGAAGCGTTTTAAGAGGTAATCGAATAGCTCCGCTATATCATCCATTGGAATAGCTTTTGGAGCATACTTGACGCCCGCCACTGTTTCAAAAGGAATATTGTCAACATACCCCCGGTCCCTTAAGAATTTGAATAAGGAGTTCATAGCTTTTGAATAATCAGAAATCGTATTCGGGGAATAGCCTTCACCTTCTTTTCCGTTATTTTTCATCCAAAAAATGAAATCGTCTGAATCTTGTAATTTGTAAGATTGTACTAATTTGTTTCCGATCTCTTGTTTCACGATTTTAACTGCAAAATCAATATGGTGATGATCGCCATGAAGCTCATGTTTCTTTTTATATAACTCTTTGGCATCATCAAGGCGCAAGAACTTCCATTCTGGGACTATCTCTATATTATTGACCGAGTTGATATAGTCTTGACGTTTATTCTTAGCAGCTTGAATGTTTTCCCTATTAAGAGAGAGTCCGGAGGATTTATTTTCAGTAAACCCCAAAAGCGGATTATAAGCCTGAAACCATATTCGATTCCCACGGGCGAAGAGTCCCTTGGGTAACTTTACCTTACTCATAGGCAAATTCTTTAATAAATGTAAATTCATTGTCTATTGGCATGCGGTACTGTATTGTAAAATGATCACGGTAAAGTAGGATTTCATCGATATATTTTTGAATAGTATTACGTTGCTCGATAATATTCACTCCCAGCTCTTTTTGCTCTATAATCTCTGGAAAAGGGGATTGTTGCTCAAACCTTTCCACTAATTCCTTAAATTCGGGTAAAAGTTCACTCTTAAATTTTGTAGCCGCCTCCAAATCTGAAATCGTACTATTTTTTAATATTGCTAAAGAATTTTCAAGCAGTTTTATATCATCCAATCTTTGAAGATTTGCAACATATTTAAGGTGTCGAGAATTGAATTTATTCAGGTCTCTTTTTAACACATTAGAAAGATCACTTATAACTTTATTATTAATCTTTTCATGCCGAATGAGTTTTGAATCCTTGCATAGGTCTTTTCCTGATTGTTGTCGTTTACAGCATATATAGTAGAGCACCTTAACACTTTTACTTTTCTTCGTAACAGATGTTTTAACCGTTGAATGGCAATAACCACATTTTAATACATTCAGGTTACTGAGGAGATACTGTTCTCGATCTGCAAGTTTTGTCCCTTTATCTTTTGGATTGCGAATTTCAAGTATGGTTTTTACTGTTTGCTCCTCTAAAAGTGCTTCCCAATTACCTCTATTACCCTCAGAATCGTATCCTGAATAGAATTTTAGTCGTTTGGGATTTAGCAAAACTGCTACAACGGTATTAATCCAAGGTTTGCCGGTGCGAGATAAATATCCCATTTTATTTAATTCTTGAGCAATGACTGAAGTGCCAACATTATTTAGAATCATCTCAATAATTATATTGAAGACTTGAACCTCCGCAGACTCGAGTATTAATGATGAATCTTTTGAGTTGAATTTATATCCATAGGGGATTCCACCTCCAGACCATTTCTTCTCCATTTGACACCTTTTCATCTTGGTTTACAAAGTTCGCCACACAACGGTTGTAATATAGCGAACTTTTTTGTATTTTGCAAAGGTTATATTTTACTTATGAGAGTTAAAGTATAAAACATGCGAAAAAGGGTTTTTAATGGTGTCATTGTCAACTTTAACGCACCCGGGCTTTACTACGACATGGAAGAGGATAAATGGAAAATAGTATTGTAGTTGCTCTTTATTCAAGAGAACAGCGCAAAGATACTATAGCAGAAGTTTTGAGTGAATTATTTCTCAAAAAAATGGAGCAGAACAACTTGCTCAAATTCAATGAAGCGTGTGAACTATTGAATATTCACTCCTTAACACTAAAACGATGGAAGAGTAACGATATAATTCCTTATACAAGAATTGGCGGGCTAATTTACTTCAAACGCGACGAAATATTGGATGCGTTGAAAGACTCTAACTATAAAAAACTTAATAAGTTATGCCCCTTAGTCTAACAATTGCTATTAAACTAATTATATAAAAAATGAGAATTAAAAAATGAAAAGATTAATACCACTAATAGCAATGAGAGCCAACTGCAAAGAATGTTCCCGCGGATCAGCATATGAAGTTAAAAATTGCCCGATCAAGAATTGGCCACTCTACTCCTATCGATTTGGTAAAAATCCTGGAAGGCAGGGGATTGGTGGGAGCAAGCCTAATAATTCTAATTCCCCTACTCAAGTAGCCCAATTAGCTCTTCTGGACAGAATTATGAACAATGACCAACTACCTGAAAATGATTCTCAGATGCTAATACTTAAAATATGTGAGAGTTTCCGACACGGGCCGGGAGTTTCCGACACGGGCCGGGAGTTTCCGACACGGGCCGGGAGTTTCCGACACGGGCCGGGAGTTTCCGACACGGGCCGGGAGTTTCCGACGCGGACCGGGAGTTTCGGGAGATTTCCGGGAATTACCGCCCGGATATCCCCGGAAACTCCACCATTGCCGGGTTTCCGACACGGAAACATCACCATTGCTGGGTTTCCAACGCGGAAACTCACCATAGGGTTGGTTGATGTTGACATCGATCGTGTTCATGGATGTAAATGTTAACATCGGTTGTGTTCGTGGATGCAAATGTAAACATTGACCTATCTCAGGTAGTGTAGATGTTATAACTAATATAATTATTTATCAAAAAGCAGAAGGAAAATATTGAATGTTAGAAGAATTAATAAAAAAGGAAGATTATAAATTTTTAAGTCTACCTCTTTCATCCCTGACTTACACTGGCACTTATAGAGATATGGTGTCTGATATGATTGATTATGGTATCACTACGTTTGCATTTAGCAAGGATTGGGGTGAATTCAAGAACGATGACGAGGAAATTTTAGCAGAAACTGTTTACTCGGCTTATCAAAAGGTATTTGAATTGAAAAAGTATTCAGGGAGTCAGTTACTCAAAGGATATAATAGAATGAAGAGTATTGTTGATCCATTTGAAGAAAAATATAAAAAGGATGCATATTTTAGAGTGCCAATTGGGCTAATAATGGATGCATATAATGGAAATTTTCCTGAAAGGAAGCTCCGAGTGTATTGTGCAATTAGAAGCATATTAGGTTGTAAAAATAAATTTTTAAGGATATCATATGATCGAATAAGAAGGTGTATGCTTGGATATAAAAATGAGATTTCATTTAATGAAGCAGGGCATGTGGCACTATCTGATCGACAGATTGGGTATACTGTTAGACAGCTTATGGAGGCGGGACTACTTTCGAGTTATACCTATCGTAGGAGAGTAAAATATTATAGTACTGTTTATAAAAATCCAGAAGAAATAGCAGAAGCACTTGCGATAAGATTGAAAAAAAAGAAGGGTCGTGTTCTTACAAGTGAGGAAAGCGACTCTATTATTGAAAAATACCTAAGTGAAGTTTAGAATTATCGTTATTACCAAAATTGATGAAGTTAGAGTATTCTGATTGTATACTTTGTGTAGACTTTATATGTACTTATTATTTGTATTACTAAATGTACATTATATATGAAATTTATTGAGCCTATTCCTGATATTATTTATGTGCCTTGATCATGTTTACTCTATGTTATTAAACAGTTTTTACAATTTAGTTCAAAAAATAGAAAAGTTGTAGTACAAGATATTCTATCATCAGTAGGCTGACGATTAGTTAAATTTTATATTTGATGTCAAAATGGAACGGAACGATTTTTAATTAAGCGGAACGAAACGATTAAAAGAACGGAATGCGGAACGGAACGCGAGAAAAAGGCGATTTTTAGGCTGTTTCAGTCATTAGAAGAAAACCTAGAAGAGTGGCTCATTCTTCCAGGCGTGTTAAAATGTACCGTACTGGTAAGATAGATAAGTTTGCCGGGGCTGAATTAAGAACGTACCACCGTACCGGAACAGTGTTAAAACATTATTTTTTGTGACTATTTTCAGATGTACCCATAAAACTCCAAAGCTATAATATTAAACTATCGACGGTACTTGTACTGATTCGCTTTAATAGAAAATTTATTATATTCTCAAAAAGGTTATAACATTAAATAGCAGCATTTATATCAATTCTTAATCTGGAACATGCTGAATGAAAATTGAAAAGAGTTTTAAGAATATTTGCCTTATTGGAAAAAAGCCGGATAACCACCCCGAAGACCTGAAACAACTTTTCCCGAATGACAAAATATGTGTATGTGATTTCTACGTCTCAGGAAGCGAAGCCGGGGACTTAGATAAAAACAATGTCACAACCTACGATGACATCCTTATAATCGACCACCACATGCCTGTACCCCAAATGATGCGTGATATAACAAGTACTGAGATCGCCTGTAACTATGTAAATGAACATGGAGCTTTGACGGAAAATTACTTAATTATCATTAACCACACGGATACAGATTCAATTCTCTCAGCCTCAATTATGGCTGGATTGATACCCCCGCACGAAATATTTATTGAAGCAGCCCGGGCGGCTGATCATTCTGGCGAGGAAAATGTACTTAGTGATCTACTTCAATCACTTGAAGACGACAGGAATCTTGAAGACTCGATTGATATGCTTCTAAAAGTATGGTCTCAACGCATTAGCAAGCGTTCACAGCTAAAAAACCTTGTTAGTAGTGGTAAAGTCCAATGGCTGGATGATATAGCATTTATCGAAGTCCCTGAGAAAATTGATTCGGCTTTATTGCCATCCTTGTTACCAGATGCGAAGGCTTTTTTAATTGCCTCTAAAATGCCGGAAGACTCAGAGAAGAAGTGGCGAATACGAATTAGACTTGGTAGCCAAACAAAAGGTATTTCTCTTAATGAATTGGAGTTACCTGATTTTGGCGGAAGATGGAACGCCGGATCAACGGCGAGGGATGGGGGCACTGATATTGAGCCACAGACGTATGTTGAAATATTGCACAAAGCAATAAACAATGCAGGCAAATAATAACTGGTTGTTCAAAAAGGATTATCAATAGATGCCAATTTTGAAATCACGACATATAAATTTCGAATTTACACCCAAGAGATTCATTGATAATGAGTTCATTGAATTTGAGGTAAATTTTTTAATTGGTGGGCAGCCAGTATTAAATAGCAAAATGACAACCGACAATGAGGATGCGAGTCTAAAACCCGGCTCAATCACGATTCAGGAAGATAATCATTGTGGGTTAATTGGTGTTTTGAATCAAGTACTTAAGACAAATAAACCTGAGGTCTGGTGGGATATAGATGTACCGCTAATAATAGAAGTTCATCCAAATGCTGAATTCCCACTATTATTTTCCTACGAAAAATATTCAGATGGAAAGAATAAGGGAGGATTCCCAAAAGTTGAAAAGAAAGGTGATAATGACCCGATGACTTTGGTTATCCAGGTTAATCCGAATCATCTGATTCAGCTTGGAGAGACACTTAATGAAGGATTCTCTTTCATTATTACCGTCACCCGTAGAAGATTAAAAGCTTTCACTGAAAAGTTGAAGAGTGAAATTGAGTACGTTAAGAACAAGTGTAGTTATGTCTGGAAGGATGATATCGATGGAGAATCGGTACTTGTTCCAGAAAATATAAACGATCTAAAACTCGTTACATTTAAGGTGGAAAGTTAGATGGAAAATGTTAACGATTTACTTGTTAAGCCGGAATATAAGGGAACAGGGATTTATAAAAATATTTACCACAAAGTGGAATACCATGAATTAAATCTACCTGAAGAACTCAGTGAGCAGTTCAACTCATGGATAGGTTGGTTTTGGGATAATTTCTATAACCCCGAAGACTTTGATCATTTGGCGCACTATGACCATGGGCGTAAGTTAGCAATCAAGCTAAAAGAATTTGTGGGCGATAAGCACAAGGTATTTTATGATCGGGATGAAATATTAGCTAATAATTGGAAAGTATATTTTGAAAAAGGGGAAAAAGTAAGAATGCATGGAGCATTTCAGGAAGCCGAGGAATGGTATCTGAAAGCAATCGAGTTGGAGCCAAAAGACCCGAAGCTATACTTTAATTTAGGTACGGTCTGCATTGACCAGAAGAAATTTGACGAGGCAATTCTTGCCTTTGAATTTTGTCTTGAACTAAATCCTGAGCATGCAGGAGCTTACAATAATATGGGATTAGCCTACTCGGAGATGGATGAATATCATCTCGCAATAAAATATTTGATCATGGCTTTGAAATATACGGATGACGAGGACACGAAGGCTACTATTTACTCGAACATTGGACTCAAATATTATACCTTGGAAAATTATCATGAGGCAACGAAGTATTACGATCATTCCTTAAGACTTCGCCCAAATGATCTGGAGACGTTACTGTATGCCGCATTTTCGTATAAGTTTTCAAGCAAATTTGAGAAGGCAAAGAATGCTTTCATAAAGCTGATTGAATTGGAGCCGGAAAACTCAGAGCACTATTATGACCTTGCCATAATAGAATTTGAAAATTATGGAAATATTCGCGAATGTTTTCAGTTATTGGAAAAAGCTATCGAGATAAATCCAAATGATCCGGCTGCTTATTATAATCTGGCTGAAGGTCATCTAAATAATGAAGAACCTGATGCCGTAATTAAAGTATTTTTAAGAGCTGTTGAGAATGGACCTGAATTAACGGAGTACTTTCATCATAAAGGAATACTTTTTGAACCTGAAATTGACTTCTTGAAGGTGAGGGAAGCATTAAAAATTGCTGCGAGCAAAGGTGATGAAAAAGCGGCAAAATGGCTAAGGGAAAATCATGAACACATTAAACTTCATTTTAAGAAGGGTGATTTTGCTTATCGATACTTTATGGGAAAAGCACACGGAGATTCAAGGTCGAATTTGAAGTTGCTAAAGTTTGAAAAGAATAAAAGTACGTGATCTATATTCCACCATGCAACATTGCCAAATTGGAGAAAAATATGAATGGTAAAGAAAAACAAATGCAAATTGAGAAAATCAGAAAACTAATAAATTCTCCACTTTCTGCCTCATCTGCTTATGCTGGTCTTAATATGTGTGATATTTACTTAAACACTCAGAACCGGGATTATGTAATTAGTACTTTGCAGGAAAGATTTCCTCACGCGACAGGCGATCTAAGTTCGGCTGAAGAATGGGCAGAAAAATTAGCTACCTTAAAATCCAATCAAACATATATAAGTGGATTTGCTGGACAGGTAGGTGAACACAAAGCGCAGGAAACCCTTGAAGCGATGGGATATGAAACAAAATTTTTTGATTCTCTCACCAACAAAGACAATGATTTGCAAGGTATTGATGGAGGACCAGATTGGTCAGTTAAATCTTACAACGATTTGAACAATTTTAAGCAAATAATTGAAGATCATCCAAATTCAAGTCATTACGTAATTAATTCTGAAATCTTTGAAAAATTGCAAGAAAATGGCGATTTAGAAGCTTATAAAGATGCAGGAATTACCATTATAGACGGAAATTTTAGTCATAGTGAAAATGTTGAATTAGCAGCTGAACGGCTAAATAGTATGACAGGTGATATAGCAGATGAAATTGGGGATGGTATAATGGATGACATCCCAATAGTTGCCGGGATTGTTATGCTTTCAAATATTGGTATAAATGTTCATAAATACTATAAAGGTTATGTATCAAAAGAAGAAGCATATAAGGATGTTTTAAGAGGTGTTGCAAAAATAACAGCCGCCTCTGGGGGTGCAGCAGCTGGCACTGCAATTGGTGCTTCAATAGGTTCAGCCATATTTCCATTAGCGGGGACACTAATTGGGGGTGGTGTTGGCGCATTTATTGGCTCGATGGGTGTTAGAGAAATTGTGGACAATATTGCAATGAAATGGAAGTGGGGGTATTCATTAGAAGCTTACGAATATTTCGCTTCCCAATATAGTGATAATTGGTCGTCAGCCATAAAAAACGCTATTCTTGATAGATATTATCATTACAGTTCGATTAAGTACAATTTAGCATTGGAAGAAAAAAGATTTTACAATTATTCAAATCAAATAAGCATATCCGATCCTACACCACCGACCATATCTGCCGTTATCATTGACGAAACAATACACCGACTGAAAAGAACGATATCAGTGATAAAGACCGCCTCTGAGAAAGTGCAAGAGGAATTAATCAATGTATGTATTGAAATGGGATTGTCAAAATTTCCAAGAGAGAGAGAAAAATCAAAAGATTTTGCACAATTAATGTATGGCGCTATTATTGCCGAAAATTCTAACTGGTTATTGTCGATGAATATAAAAGAAAAAGAGTTATACAAAAACATGTGCAGCGAATTAAGAAATTCTCCTAACAACCCATTTAGTTTTAAGCTTACAAAAGAAAAAATATTTGAAGCAATTTCAATTTCAACCTTGACTAAAGAAGGAGAAAAAAGAACATGAGTAAATTTGATGAAAAATTTGAAAAAAAGTTTGATGACTCTGTAAAAGATGTTGGTGAGATACCCAAAAACGCTAAGAAGAAAGCTATCGCAACTGGTGTAGTCGCCGGAACTGGGGCAGCTGTTGGCACAGTAGCAACTGTTGCAGCTATTGGAACAGCAAGTACAGGAACAGCGATAGCAACATTAAGTGGTGCTGCAGCAACAAATGCCGCTGTTGCCGCAATTGGTGGTGGAGCACTTGCCGCAGGAGGTGGTGGAATTGCACTTGGCGCGACAATACTTACAGGTGGAGGCGCGGCAGTTGCTTTAGCTGTTGGGTATGGAGCTTGGAAAATTTTGACTCGTAAAAAGAAGAAATAATGATTTAGCCACGCTTTTAATTACAGCAAATTATTTATTCCAATAATTAGGAAGCGAGATAAAGACAACTCAAAAAGAGTAGTCAACAAATTCTATAAGAATTTGTGGTTTTAGTTGTAATTCAAATATTCATTGATTCCCAAACTTAAGTGTGGTTGAACAAGGCGTCGTGCGTAGTCCTACATACAAACAAAAGTTTGTAAAAGAGCAAATTATTACATTCGATATTGAAGTTGAACAAATATTTTAACTATTTTAGAAGCCAGATGAAAGAAACAACAAATAATAAAAATATCAAGAGTATCAGGGATAACTTTTCCAACGGAAGCGTTGGGAATTTTCTTGTGGACAATATTGAGAATGACTCCAATCTATCTTTTGTAACAGCATATTTCACTATTTATGCATACGAAAAACTCAAACCGCAACTCGACAATATTAAATCATTAAAACTGCTTTTTGGTGAACCACGTTTCCTTAAAAGTGTTTCTTCAACCGTAGACGCTAAAAATTATCGAATCGAAGACGACAAATTAGTAATCCCTGTTGAGAACCGATTGCAGCAAAAAGTATTAGCCAGACAATGTTCCGACTGGATTAGGAATAAAGTTGAAATCAAGTCAATGGTTCGCCCTGATTTCTTGCATGGGAAATTATATCATATTGAAAAACAAAACGGACTTGAAGATGCTGTAACTGGAAGTTCTAACTTCACTGTTAATGGACTTGGTTTAGGTTCGAGACCTAATATTGAATTAAACCTTGTTGTAAATGATAGAAGAGACCTGGCAGACCTGAAAGAATGGTTTGACAAACTATGGAACAATGAGATGGATGAAGTTGAAGTAGAAGATGTAAAAGACCAAGTGCTGAAATACATTGAACTTCTTCATAGTGATTACAGTCCTGAATTTGTGTATTACAAAACACTGTACCATATTTTTGGTCAATACATTGATGAAACTGATACTTCAGGACTTTCAGACATCAAGGCCAATCTTTATGATACACAAATTTGGAAAGAGCTTTTTGCTTTTCAGCAACATGGAGTAAGAGGAGCAATAAATAAGATTTTGAAATATAATGGCTGCATTATTGCAGACAGTGTGGGGTTAGGTAAAACATATGAAGCACTTGCGGTAATCAAGTATTTTGAAATGCTTAATTATCGTGTTCTGGTTTTGTCTCCCAAAAAATTAAGAGACAACTGGACAGTTTATCAGGCACATAAAAACAATACATTAAATCCTTTCCCACAAGACCGTTTTTCTTACACAGTTATGTATCACACCGACCTAAGCAGAGAAAAAGGATTTACGGAAGCTGACAATATTGATTTATCCAATTTCAATTGGGGTGCATATGACTTGGTTGTAATTGATGAAAGTCACAATTTCAGAAATAACAAAAAGGGAAAGAAAGACGAAGAAGGAAACACTATTCGGAAAAGCCGTTATGAAAGATTAATGCAAGATATTATTCTTAGCGGTAAAAAAACAAAAGTGCTTTTGCTAAGTGCAACTCCGGTAAATAATGAATTGAAAGACCTTCGTAATCAACTAATGTACATCACTGCTGAAAATGACAATGCTTATGCAGGTGAAGACGAGGGGAAATTAGGAATAGAGAGCATTGCCGAACTGTTAAAACAATCGCAATTGCGATTTACCAATTGGGCAAAGGCAAGAATAAAAGAAGAAAAAACCACAAGCGATTTGTTGAATAATTTAGATTCAGCGTTTTTCAAATTGTTGGATGCTTTAACCATTGCGCGATCTCGGAAACATATTATTAAGTATTACGCAAAGGAAATGAAACGCATTGGTGGATTCCCCGAACACGAACCTGTGCATTCTATCTATCCTGAAATTGATACCGAACACAAATTTCTTTCATACGATAAGCTGAACGAGAAAATCAGCAATTACAAACTGGTTCACTTTAGTCCGAGTGCTTTTGTTTTGCCCGAACATAAAGCTTGGTATGAAGAAAAGGTATTGAAAAAATCAGGTCCTGCAGCTGTTAAAATGTTTTCACAAGAGCAACGCGAAAGCTATTTGATTGGCATGATGAAGGTGAACTTTATGAAACGGCTTGAAAGTTCCATTTATTCATTTAGGGAAACTTTGAAGCGAACAGTCGCCAGAATCGAAAATTTAGAAAAACGAATTGAACGTTTTCAAAAATACAAAGAAGAAAATTCTGATATTGAGATTGAAGACATAGACATTGATGCCATTGAAGATGATGAGTTAAGAGAAGCTTTGGAAGTGGGTGAAAAACTGACTTTCAAAATGAACCACTTGAAATTGGACGAATGGAAAGCCGCAATGTCAGAGGACAAAGATCAATTATATGAATTGCTCCTTCGTGCAAAAGATGTAGATGCTAAACGGGATGCAAAACTAAAAGAGTTAAAAAGCTTAATCAAAAAGAAAGTCAACAACCCAACTACAACCAAAACTGGAACAGAAAACAAAAAAGTTATAATCTTTACAGCCTTTGCAGACACTGCAAAATACTTGTATAATAATTTGGAGCTTTGGGCTAAGGAAGAATTAAAAGTAAATATTGCATTGGTAACTGGTGGCAATGAAAACAAGACAACGTTTAGACCAAAGGGGTTTTTAGAAAATACAGAGTTTAATCATATACTTACCAACTTTTCACCAATAAGCAAAAAGCGTAGTTCTCAAAGATTGATGCCAAAAGACGAAGATGGCGAAATTGATATTTTGATAGCAACAGATTGTATCAGCGAAGGACAGAATCTGCAAGACTGCGATTATTTAGTAAACTATGATATTCATTGGAATCCTGTTCGTATCATTCAACGTTTTGGACGTATCGACCGTATTGGCTCCATTAACAATAAAGTCCAATTAGTAAACTTCTGGCCCACCAAAGACCTTGATAATTACATCAAACTTAAATCAAGGGTTGAGGCAAGAATGGCTTTGGTGGATATTAGTGGAACAAACGAAGACAACCTTTTGAACAAAGAACAAATTAAAGACTTAGTTGAAGATGAATTAAAATTCCGTGACAAGCAATTGAAACGCCTACAAGATGAAGTATTGGATATGGACGAGTTGAATGAAGGTGGCGTTTCATTAAGCAATTTCTCTTTGGATGATTTCCGAATGGATTTGCTCAACTTTATTGAAGCAAACCGCAAAGAACTGGAAGCTGCACCACTCGGAATTTACGCTTTAGTTCCATACAAATTAGATTCAACACTTTTCAATCAAGATGTTTCTCAAGTTGTTAAACCGGGAGTAATATTTTGTTTGGGACAATTGGGTGATAGTGAGGGAAATGATAAGGTAAATCCATTGCAGCCAAATTTCTTAGTGTATGTTTGCAACGATGGAACAGTTCGTTACAACTTTACACACCCAAAACAAATACTTGATATATACCGATTACTTTGCTCAGGGAAGGATAAACCTATTCAACAATTGTGTGACTTGTTTAACGAAGAAACAAACAACGGTTTGGACACAAGCCAATATGCAGCATTGCTTTCTGAAGCCATTAAAGCAATAACAACTACATTCAAGAAAAAGAATTTGGGAATGTTATCAGGTAGTAGAAGCGCAACTATTATTCCTCAGGCAAAACAATTGGACGGTGCAAATAAATTTGAACTCATAAATTGGTTGGTGTTGAAATAAATTATGACTGAAAAAGATTACGATAAACTCAAGAAGATAGAAGACGCGATACATGCCTTCAATAGTACAAGACTGTATGAAAGTAGCGTGGCTTTATACGATGCTTTAGATTATCAGAGTAATAAAACAGCACGCATTAGCCCCATGACATTTGAAGGCTTTATCGATAGTTTTAACCTTTCTAAAAACGCTATCAATAAAGACAAAGCCTTAGTAAGCCATTGGGAACAGATTGAATTTATTTTTCAGGTTGCTGATTCTGAAATTACCAGAGTGCAATCATTGTTTGACACCGGTGAAGTGGATAAAAATGAATATCAGAGCTTTTTGTTTTTCACTATTCATCTAAAAGAAGAAAGCTATAAACGAAGCGACCTTGTTAAGATTACACGTGAACTGAATGTGCCTTTTAAAATGCCAGTTATTGTCCTGTTTCATTATGGACACAAACTTACCTTGTCAATCATTGACCGCAGACTGCATAAAAAAGATACGAGCAAAGATGTATTGGAAAAAGTTACGTTAATCAAAGATATTGACATAGCCAATCCGCAACGGGCACACAAGGAAATACTAAAAGACCTTAGCCTGAATGAACTTTACCGCAAATTTGAATTTCACAGCTTCGTAAAATTACACGAGGCTTGGAAAGCAACACTCAATATTTCGGAACTTAACAAAAAGTTTTACAAAGAACTTGCTTATTGGTATTTCTGGGCATTGCAGGAAGTTGAATTTCCGGATGATGAATTAAAAGATGATAAAACCCGTAATCCGGTTAATGTAATTCGACTTATTACTCGTTTAATTTTTGTGTGGTTCCTTAAAGAGAAAAATTTAGTGCCTGATGACCTATTCAATAAAACGGAATTGGATAAGATACTCGATTACAAAGACAAAACGAACAGTACATATTACAAAGCCATTTTACAAAACCTTTTCTTTGCAACCCTCAACACCGAAATGAACAAGGATGTAGAAAATAAAAATAAAATCAGTCGAACTTTTGTAAACCGCAATACAGGCGTACCTCATTATTTCCGTTACAGCCGTCTTATAAAAGACCAGAACATGTTTTCAAAATTGATGGATAATATCCCTTTCCTAAATGGTGGTTTGTTTGAGTGTTTGGATAAGCGAACCAAAAGCAAGGATATTTTTGTAGATGGATTCACCCAACAGATAAAGTACGATTCCATTATTACTGTTCCCGATTATTTGTTTTTTAGTGATGCACCAAGAAACATTGACTTGAACTCTACTTTCCACACCAAAGGAAAGAAATACGAAGTAAGGGGCTTGATAGATATTTTGAGTCGTTACAAATTCACCATTGAAGAAAATACTCCAGTCGAAGAAGAGGTTGCTCTTGACCCCGAATTATTGGGAAAAGTATTTGAAAATCTGTTAGCAAGCTATGTTGAAGAAACCGAAACAACGGCCCGTAAACTTACAGGTTCATTCTATACGCCGCGTGAAATAGTAAACTATATGGTGGACGAAAGTCTTATTACCTACTTGTGTAATTGTTTAATCAAAGAGGAAGATGAAAGAAAAAGGGAAGAATTGAATTCAAGACTACATCACTTGTTTTCTTACACTGCCGAAGATCCACAGTTTACAGATTCTGAGAAGAAAAACTTGATTGATGCTATAGACACATGCAAAATTCTTGATCCTGCCTGTGGTTCGGGTGCTTTTCCAATGGGTATTTTGCACAAATTAGTTTTTATACTTGGAAAGCTGGACCCCAACAATAAAAAATGGAAACAAAAGCAGTTAGATAAAGTGCAAAGAGATAAAAAGTTGGCTGAGAAAATGGAAGATGATAAAAACAGGGAAGCCACTTTAATAGAAATTGATAAACGAGAAGATGATATTAAGAAAGCCTTTAACCAAAATAATCATGAATTAGACTTTGCCCGAAAGCTTTACTTGATTGAGAATTGCATTTATGGTGTGGACAAGCAGCCTGTGGCAATTCAGATTTCTAAACTTCGTTTTTTTATTGCCCTAATTGTTGACCAGAAAATAGAGAACGATATCGAACTTAATAGAGGTATACGACCATTACCGAATTTGGAAACTAAATTTGTGGCTGCTGATACAGTAATTTGTATTGATAAACCCGATGGACTTTTGGTGAACCTAATACTTGAAAAAGAGATTAAAGAAAAGGAAGAGGAAATTCACCAGGTTAGAGAAAAGCACTTTAGAGCAAGAACACCGGACACCAAAGAAAAATACCGGTTGTTAGATGCACAATACAGAGAGGAGCTTGCTTTATTATTAGAGAAAGATGGTTTCCCAAAAGATTCAACTAAAAAATTAGCTTCCTGGAATCCTTATGACCAAAATAAATATGCCGATTTCTTTGAACCGATGTGGATGTTTGAAATTGATAATGAATTTGACATTGTAATAGGTAATCCTCCATATGTGCAAATGCAAAAGAATGGAGGGAAGCTTGCCAAGGAGTTACAAAAGTTTAATTACAAAACATTTGAAAGAACAGGAGACTTATACGCTATATTCTACGAAAGAGGAATCAGTATATTAAAAGAAGGTGGCATTGAAACTTTTATTACATCAAGTCAATGGATGAAAGCCGGGTACGGTAAGTCTTTAAGAAAATATTTTCTTACTAAAAACCCGTTGAAGTTAGTTTTATTA
>JAHISV010000002.1 GCA_018818065.1 Bacteroidota bacterium
AGGAAATGATGAAGTCCTCTGACGAACCCTATATGAAAGAGAGGTCCTATGATATTGCCGACATCAAATACAGGATAATTCGTAACCTAAAAAAGAAAAAGTGGAAATCCAAAATTACTAAGGATGTGGTTGTTGTACTTGAGTCACTTACTCCGGCTGATACTGTTCTATTTTCCAAAGCAAGTGTTAACGGATATGTTACGGATTTTGGTGGACTAACTTCACATGCAGCTATAATTGCCCGTTCGCTAAATGTTCCTGCGGTTGTTGGTATTCACGATGCAACCCGCCTGATTAATGAAGATGATTTGCTGATTATTGATGGATTTCATGGGGATGTAATTGTTAATCCAACAAAAAAACAACTTAAGTATTACGAAGAAAAAGTAAAGCGTCTTTCAGAATACAACAAGCAACTTTCAGAGTTGAAAAATGAGCCCGCCATAACAAAGGACGGAAAAGAAATAATTTTAATGTCTAATTTAGATGTTACTGAAGAAATAGAATATATTATTCAAAACGGCTCAAAAGGGATTGGTCTTGTAAGAACAGAACAGATATTCGAAGAGTATGAGGAATTTCCTGACGAGGATACTCAATATAAAGTATATAGCGATTTAGCTGAAAAAATATATCCCGAGAAGGTGATCATCAGGAGTTTTGATATTGGTGGAGATAAAGTATTACCTGTTGATATTAAAGAGGCTAACCCATTTTTAGGCTGGCGTGGAATTCGTTTCCTGCTGGACAATAGAGAATTGTTCAAAAATCAGCTTAAGGCAATTCTTAGAGCCAGTATACACAAAAATGTAAGTTTGATGATTCCTATGATATCTTCTATTGAAGAAGTTAGGGAAACGAAAGCAATATTAAAAGAGTGCAAAAAAGAGCTAAAAGAAAGAGGTGTTGGCTTTAATAAGGACCTTGAATTTGGAATTATGGTAGAGGTACCGTCTGTTGCGGTAATGGCCAAAGAGTATGCTCAGGAAGTTGATTTTTTCAGTATCGGAACAAATGACCTTATACAATATGTACTTGCAGTTGATCGTGGGAACGAAATAGTCTCGGATCAATATCAGGAGTTTCACCCTGCTATTATCCGCACTCTTAGTTTTATTATCAGGGAAGGCAAATTGGAAGATATTTTTGTAAGTATGTGCGGTGAGATGGCGGCCGATCCTGTAGCAGTCCCACTTCTTATTGGTCTTGGGCTCGATTCGCTCTCAGTATCAGCCTCGGCTATACCTGCCATTAAAGAACTGATCCGATCATTGTATTTTAAGGAAGTTAAAAATTTAGCACAGGAGTGCCTGACACTTAAAACCGAACAGGAGGTCAGTGGATTACTTCATGCTTTCTTTATGAAGAAGGCTAAGGGACTTTACGGTATGGACTTCTTACTTCAGCGGGAAATTAATCCGATCAAATAATGTTCTTATTAAGTAGGACATAATTTTTTGCATTGTTTGTTTTGTGCTAACTAGTGAACTTTGCCACTAGTTGAAGCATTTTACTTTTGTTTAATAATCTTAGCAAAGGATCATTTTGCCTAAAAAAAATGTTATTGTCTTTTTACTATTCTTTGTTTTATTTCTTTCGCACAATGATGCACAGTTTTATTTTTTCGGAAGAAATAAAATCCAATACGAACAATTTGATTGGAAGGTTATTAAAACCGAACATTTCGATATCTACTACTATGGCGAGTTTGAAGAAGTAGCAGAGATTGGAGCTAAATACGCAGAAGACGCCTATGATGACCTCAAGGTAAGATTCAATCACTATCTTACGAGAAAGATTCCACTCATTTTCTATAATACTCATATTCATTTTCAACAGACGAATATTGTTCCCATTTTTCTACACGAAGGAATCGGCGGATTCTTTGAGCATATGAAAGGAAGGGTGGTTGTACCATACCTGGGTGACATTGAATCATTCAAAAGTGTAATAATTCACGAACTTGTTCATGTATTTACAGCAAACAAAGTAGCCAATACTCAACGTGACCATCGTGTAACTCAATCAGCCAAAATTCCGCTATGGTTTAATGAGGGAATTGCAGACTACTGGTCAGAACAATTTGACGCTCAGGGTGAGATGGTTATGCGCGATGCTGTATTGCATAATCTGATTTTCGGAATACAAACCTTTAACAGATTACCTTTATCTTATTTCATTTATAAACTTGGTCAAAATTTCCTCGAATTTATTTCTCTGAAATATGGCGAAGAAAAAATAATGATGATTCTGGATAATACATGGAGATTCCCGGGTTTTAATGACGTACTTGAATTCACGCTGGGAGAATCGGCTGAGCAAATTGATAATAAATGGTTCTTCTACCTTAGGCAGAAATATTACCCAATAGTTATGCAAGCTTATCCACATCATTTAATTGCAAAGAAGCTTAATGATTCAGGCGCATTTTTTAATCCAACTTACTATATGGCAGATTCTGTAAAACAGGTTTATTTTATCGGCAATGTGGATGGTTACTCCTCTATTTTTAGAGCAGAGCTTGACGAGAATAACGAGTTTGTTGATGATCCTGAAATTATTATCAGGGGTGAGAAAGAGGAAATATTTGAATCGTTTCATATTCTAAAACCATCAATGACGGTTTCTAAAAATGGGGTTTTATCCTTTGTTGTAAAATCCAAGGCACAAGATGTTATTTATTTTTATTCTTTAGAGAAAGAAAAAGTGATTGATAGTTTTTCAGCTGATAATGTTATTTCTATTAATCATCCGCAATTTTCTAAGAATGGTGCTAAACTATTATTCTCGGCTACAGATCAAAAAGGCTTTACAGATGTTTTTATGCTTGAAGTAGAATCGAAAGAACTTACCAGAATTACAAATGATTTTTATTCTGACGTAGATCCTATTTTTTCGAATGATGAAAACAAGATAATATTCGCCTCAAATAGAACTGAAGGAATGTTTGCCAAGACTTATAATTTATTTTCATATGACATGCAAACTCATCGAATTGAGTATATAACATATGTAGATGCAAATATTTCTTTACCAAAACTCTCTTTTGACGGAAGTGAGCTTTATTTCGTTTCTGATTATGACGGAAATAATAATCTATGGAAACTTGATGAGGATAAAGCGGGTAACCCGATTGGAATGTCACAAAAATCACATTTTATTACTAGTCTATACAACTACACTTTTACGGATGACCGTAAGCTTATTACATCTGCCTTTGAGGGTTTTTCATTCCCCGTATTCTCACTCAATCTAGATGATGTTCCGGATTCACTAAATAACGTGGTTGATTTTGATTTTTCTGATACTGGTGAAAAGTGGGTTCCGGAAAGGATTAATTTGACCTCCGAATACGACAAAATCAGTTATGACAAGGATTATTCTCTTGATTATGCTTTCAGTCAATTTGTAACCGACCCTGTTTACGGATCGCGTGGCGGAGCTGTTCTTTCATTAAGCGACATGTTAGGTGATGACCGTTATCTTTTCATGATTTATAATTCTGCGGAAATACAAAGTGAAGTATTGAGAAATCTTAATGTGTCAATTTCCAGAATTAATTTACAGGGACGTACAAACTATGCCTATGGCGTTTTTCATTTTAGCGGGCAGAGATATGATTTACAGGAATCTGACTACTTTTTTTATGAAAGATCGTTTGGCGGGTACTTCTCAACCAGTTATGCCTTTAATAGTTTTCAGCGGCTTGAAGCAAGTGTTAGTATTGCTAATCAGGATAGGGAGCTGGATATTGATATTTTTGGCGGCAGAAAATCATTATTGCTTTCTAACACTATTTCATATGTGCATGATAATGCTATATGGGGACCTACAGGTCCTGTAGATGGTTCAAGATTCAGATTATTGCTTGGCTATATAAGTGACATAAAATTCTCTAATGTTAACTATTATTCAGTCATTCTTGACTACCGATATTACATCAGATTACAGAGAAGAATATCCCTTGCCTTGCGTGGCAGTGTTTTTTATAATGAAGGTAAGGAAGCCAGAAGATATTTTGCGGGCGGTTCATGGGATCTTAGAGGCTGGAAGAGATGGTCTGTAAGAGGCCAGAAACTTTGGTTATCATCCATGGAACTACGGTTTCCACTTATTGATGAGTTTTACGTTAAACTACCATTTATGGGACTTGGCTTTGCAAACATAAGAGGAGCCGCATTTGTGGATGCGGGTGGCGCCTGGGATGGGGAATATAAAGAAACACTTGGAAGTGTTGGACTGGGTATTAGAATGAACCTGGGCGGCGCAATTACCCTAAGGTATGACATTGGGAAAAAAATAGAAGATGATTTTACCAAGTTTCAATCCAGACTATTTTATCAATTCTTTTTCGGATGGGATTTTTAGTATTGAAAAAAATAATATTCATATCGGTTGCTTTGATGCTGGCATCTTGTACCCAGCCCATTTTGCTTAAGTACTATAACACGAATGGTCCGGGTATAAGACAGTATGGTATCACAAATGAAAGAATGTTTTTTCATGATGTTTTACTCGGAGATTCACTTGAACTTGTCTGGCAAAATGAGACAACGGGAAGCTTTGGAAATTTCTCACCAATAATTGTAAACAATTACCTTATTGTTAGCGACCTTGCTGGTACTGTTACAGTTTTTGATAGAATTACAGGACTTAAAATTGGGTTCAATGATTTTGATGGCGAAATTGGAGTAACGCCTATCGTTAGCGACAATAAATTATTCTTGCCAATAAATAATTTCAGAGAGCATACTTCCCAGATTATAAATTTTGATTTTACAAATTCCAAGATTCTTTCGAAGAGCACCTTAAAAGGTAATTGTGTAAATGAAATTATTAAAACAGATGATGCTTTTTATATCCTAACAGATAAGGGTTCTCTTCATAAATTTAATCTTGTTGGATATGAAATCGGAATGCTTGAAACAAAAATACTTACTCAATCTAATCCAGCTGCCAAAGGTAATAGAATATACTGGGGTAATCAGGAAGGCGAAATAGTTTGTGCCGATCTGGAGAAACTTGAAATTATTTATCGTAAAAAAGTCGGTAAACCATTTGAGGCTGGGGTTACCATAAAGGACAATTATGGATTTATTGGAAATGCAGCTGGCAATGTAGTTTGTTTTAATCTTGATAATGGTGATATTTTGTGGACTTCCGATCTGCATAGCAAAATTAAAAGTGACCTTGCATATGATGACAACAGCGTATATGTTCCAACTGTTTCCGGTTTGTTCTTTTCACTGGATATTTCAGATGGTGACATTAATTATGAAATTGATACAAAAGGGGTTTTAAATGCAACTCCTCTCATATTCAGGGATAATCTGATACTTCCTGATTTGAACCAGCACTTATATGTAATTAATAAAACAAATGGCACAATCATTCAAAGCATTGAATTTGAGAGAAGAGTAAAAATGACTCCGGTTTTATTTGATGATTTAATTTATGCTGGCGCAGATAGAGGGCAAGTCTACGCCTTTAAGTTTCCTGGGGAGAAGTTATGAGATTAATTCAATCAGTCATTTATTTCCTGATAATTTGTGTTGTTATTTCGGGTCAATCTGAAAAAGGGAAACTCGTAATTAAAACAGATGTTGAAACATCAGCTATCATTCTTAATGATGAGCTCATTGGTCATGGAGAAATTGAAATTCCGCTTGAGAGCGGGACATATAATGTTATGATCAAGAAAAATCCCTGTGAATGGGGAAGTGAGATAATATTTGACGAGGTATTTATAGATAACAATGCTGTAGAGAGAAAATACTCTTTCGAATCAGAGGTATTTCTGGATTCTGATCCAACTGATGCCTATGTGTACTATGAAGATGAATTGATTGGACATACACCTTTATTTATAAATTCTAATGTTGGATCAGTCGATCTATTAAAGCCTTCCTTTAAGAGTAGCATGAATATTAATTTGAAGCAGATGGGGAAGGTTCCACAGAGAATAAACCTGGAATTTCAAGGTGTTGAATCTGAACCAGCTTTAAGAGAGACTATATGGTTCAAGGTCTTGCTCGGTAGCGCAGTTTTAGTCGGTGGTACTGCTGCTTATTACAAAATTCAAGCAGATAATGAGTATCAAAAGTATTTGGAAACAGAAGACACAAGCTTCCGCGACCGAACGGATAAATATGATGCTATAAGCGGAGTATCATTTGGGCTGCTCCAACTTAATTTTGCGGCAATACTCTATTTTTTACTTGCTGATTGAAGTTAGTGTGCCTCAAGCCAGTTATTTCCAACTCCGGTTTCAACCACGACCGGTACATTTAACGGCAGGGCTGTTTCCATAAGATTAATGACTAATGGTTTTAATTCATCAATCTCACTTTTAAGAGCATCAAAGACAAGTTCATCGTGCACCTGCAATACCATTTTGGATTCTAATTTTCTTTTCTTCATTTCGTTATGAATGTTGATCATGGCTATTTTAATCATATCAGCGGCGGTCCCCTGAATAGGCATATTAATGGCCACGCGCTCTTCAAACTGACGGACTACTCTGTTACCACTGTTAATGTTTTTAAGATACCTGCGCCTGCCCAGGAGTGTCTCAGCGTAACCCTTTTCTTTGGCTTGAGAAATCGAATCATCCATAAATTTCTTAACTTGTTTAAAAGTGCTGAAATAAGTATCAATAATATCTTTTGCATGTGCTTGTGTTATTCCCAATCTTGTTCTTAAACCGAAAGCACCAATTCCATAAAGGATACCAAAATTAACTTCTTTAGCCTTTCTCCTCATATCAGGAGTAACATCTTCCGGATTGACCATAAAAACCAAAGCAGCCGTACTTTTGTGTATATCCTCGCCATTAATAAAAGATTTCATTAATCCTTCATCACTGCATATGCTGGCCATTATTCTTAGTTCAATCTGGCTATAGTCCGCGCTGAATAATACATGGTTCTCATCTCTGGGTATGAAAGCTTTTCTGATTTCTTTGCCTAGAGTAGTCCGAATAGGAATATTTTGCAGGTTTGGATTAAGACTCGAAAGCCGCCCGGTAGAAGCAACTGTTTGATTATAAGTTGTATGCAAACGTCCGGTTTTAGGATTAATCAGGTTTGGAAGAGCGTCAGCATAGGTAGATTTTAATTTTGCAGTCTGGCGATAATCTAAAATAGTATCAATAATGGGGTGCTGTCCTTTTAATATCTCCAGAGAACCGGCATCAGTCGAAAATCCTGTTTTAGTCTTTTTTGTTGTTGGTAATTTCAGGTTCTCAAATAGAATTACCTGAAGTTGTTTAGGGGAGTTTATGTTAAATGTTTCACCAGCAAGTTCATAGATTGTTTTTGTATAATCTGCGGTAAGAATACCTAATTTGTCACTAAACTCCTTTAATCCCTTTTGGTCAAGTTTAACACCAGTTCTTTCCATGTCTTCTAATACAGGAACTAAAGCAAATTCAATTTCATGAGCCAGTTTATCAAGTTTTTCTTTCTTCAGAGATTCCTTGAAAAGATTGAATAATCTCAGGGTAACATCAGCATCTTCTGATGAGTATTTTGCCAACTCACTCAAGTCAGCATCAAATATCTTTTTTGCATCCTTTTTATCACCTATTAAAGTGCTGATTGGTATGGGTGTATGTCCCAGATACTTTTCGGATAAAAAATCCATCCCATGTTTTTCGTCTTGATCCAGAATGTAACTAGCCAACATGGTGTCAAAATAGAAATTCTCTACATCGATGCCTATCGTACGTAAAACAGCTATATCATACTTACCATTTTGACACACTTTTTTAATCTTAGGGTTTTCGAAAATCCCTTTAAATATTTTTATGAATTCAGGAAGTGTTATTCGGTCTGAATAGTCTTTGGCAAATAGATCATCTTTTTGGGTGAATGGATTAGTGGCAACAAAATAACCCTCACCTTCTTTTATTGAAAAGGCAACACCTGCCAGGTTAATATTTAACACATCCAAAGAGTCTGTTTCTGTATCAAAAACAAATAGTTCAGTTTGCTCAAGCTTCTTAACTAATTGTTCAGCCTCTTTAATATCCTTGATTAATTTGTAATCAACATCCTCAAAGGAGGCAACTATATCAGGCTCCGCAATCGTATCATCAACCTGTGCGTTTAATTCTTCAACTGTCTCAGCAGTAAATATTTTTTTTAGTCTGTTTGGAAAGTGTTTAAAATCCAATTCGTTAAAAAGCTGCAAAAGTTTTTCAGTATTTGGTCCATTAAACTTCGCGTCTTCAAGGTTTATCTTAAAAGGTGTCTCCGTAACAATAGTTGCCAGTTCTTTCGAAAGAAAGGCGTTTTCTTTACTTTCAATAAGTTTCTTTTTCAGACCAACTTTGTCAATATCTTCAATATTCTCATATAAAGCTTCAACAGAACCATATTTTTGAATTAGGGGAGTAGCTGTTTTAGGACCCACACCTGCAACGCCTGGTATATCATCAGATGAATCACCCACAAGGGCGAGATAATCAGTCATTTGAGAGGGGGCAAACCCATACTTTTCCTGAACTTTAGCAATGTCAATAATCTCCAAGTCATCACCTGATTTTCCGGGAATTACCAGATTTACATTTTCCGTTACAAGTTGAACATAATCTTTATCGGGTGTAACAGCGTAAGAGAATAAACCATTGTTTTCGGCAATTCTTACCGCGGTTCCAACCAGGTCATCAGCCTCGTATCCCGGTAGAATGTAAATTGGGATGTTGAAGGCTTCCGTTACTTCCTTAATCCGCTGAATCTGAGGGATAAGATCTTCCGGCATAACTGAACGTGAAGATTTATATAAATCATACCTTTCATGACGAAACGTCTTTTCTTTAGAGTCGAAAGCAGCCGCCAGATAATCCGGTTTGGTATCCTCAATTATTTTGAACAATTGAGTTATATATCCATAAATCGCGGAGGTAGGTTCACCTGCGGAATTTGAGAGTGGTCTGCTAATAAAAGCAAAGTAAGCTTTATACGCTAATGCCATAACGTCAACTACTACAAATATTTTCTTATTCATATATTCTTTTACGATTTGTGAGTATGATTGTATTATAAAATTATTATTTTGAATGATAGAATAAAAAAACATAAGAGTAAAGGTTTAGACAAAATGAGAGCAATATTTCTTTATATCTTCCTGATTAACTCAATAATTAACATTCAGGTTATTGCGCAATCTGAGCAAATAGAGTTATTTGTCGCATCATGGAATGTTGAGAATCTCTTCGATACTCTGGATGATACAACAAAAGTTGACGAGGAATTTTTACCGAACGCTGAACGTGAATGGGACTATCCCAAAATGGAGCGGAAGGTGATGAATCTGGCTAAAGTCTTAAAGACAATGAATGACGGCAAGGCTCCGGACGTTTTTGGTCTGCAGGAAGTTGAGAATATTGTAGTCTGTAAATATATTGCGTATGAATTCGATACCAGGGATTATATCGTTTGTCATCGCCAATCGCCGGATGAAAGAGGAATTGATAATGCCTTGATTTATGACAGAAATATACTTGACATTGTTTCTATTAATGCAATTCCGGTAGTATTGCCAGATGAATCTAAAACAAGGGATATATTGTACGTAAGGTTGAGTTATAAAGCCACCGGGGATACAATCCATTTTTTTGTTAATCATTGGCCTTCGAGGCGTGGTGGACAATTAGAATCGGAGCCAAACAGGATAGCAGCAGCTAATATGCTTAAGTTAGAGACTGAAAAAATACTGAGTCATAATCCCAAGGCTGAAATTATAATTATGGGTGATTTTAATGATGAACCAGCCGATAAATCAATAAGCGAGGTTCTGGGCGCAGTTCAAATGGCGGACTCATGTTCGGAATCTAATAAGGAAGCTTTTACCAATCTGGCTTACAATAGTTTTATAAATGGCGACGGGACATATTTATTCAGGAACGATTGGAATATGCTTGATCAAATGATAATTTCTCCCGCACTTTACGATAATGAAGCCTTCTCATATGAGAAAGGATCATTTCATATAGTTAAACCCGAATTTATGATTACGGCGGAAGGAAAGTACAAAGGTTCGCCAAAACCTACTTATGGAGGCAGGGCTTATATAGGTGGTTATAGCGATCATTTCCCAGTGGCTGCAAAGTTTATATGTTTGAGTAAAAAATAGTGTTAAAAAACTGCAATTTAGCATTCGGATTCAGCATAAATATTGTGCTTGCATTTTGCATGACAGAAGGTAAAAATTTTGGACTTTTTTATAAAGACAATGCTTCATTAATTTAGTATTATTAGGAAAACATATAATGATATGACGATAATATTATATGTTATTTATCCCAAAAATAATTTGCAGTTTAACAAAGAATTTGTTTGGATATTACGAAAATATTTAGCTATAGTAAATTATATTGCCGGGCAAATTTACCCAGTAATAACAGCTTCAGACTTTGCAAACAAATTATTTATTGACTTTTTTGGGGTAAATCCTTAATGTTATTCCATTGGTTTTTTTGTAATTAACAATAAATATGAACACATCAATAAATAAATAACTATGGAGGTTATCTCTTATGGAATTATCAGAAGTATTAGGATTTATGTCCTACATGTTTGCGCAAGCTGAAGACGCTGGTGTTATTACTTATCTACAAGAAAAATTTGTTGCAGGTGGCGGATTCATGTATCCTATTCTTGCTTGTTTGATAATTGGTCTGGCTTTCTCATTTGAAAGATTCTGGACTTTGACAAGAGCTAGTATGAATACAAAAAAATTCATCATCACTGTTAAAGATGCACTAACAAAAGGCGGCGTTGACGAAGCAATAAAAGTTTGTGAAAACACAAGAGGTTCCATAGCGTCAGTATTCCATGCTGGTTTATTAAGAGCAGATGAAGGTTTAGATGCTGCTGAAAAAGCTATCATGACTTATGGTAGTATTGAAATGGGATTCCTGGAAAGAGGTTTAATCTGGATTTCAACATTTATTACTATTGCACCGATGCTTGGTTTTACTGGTACAGTACAGGGTATGATTCAAGCATTTGACTCTATTGCTGCTTCTGCTCAAATGTCTCCATCAGTTGTTGCTGCTCCTATTGGTGTTGCGTTATTAACAACTTTATTTGGTCTGGTTACAGCTATCATTCTTCAGTTCTTCTACAATTATTTTGTTGCTAGAATTGATAAGTTAGTTTCTGATATGGAAGAAAGTTCAATCGAATTGATTGATGCTCTATATGAAATGAAAAAAAAATAAGACCATAATTAAATTGAGAGACTAAAAATGGCTTTGATGAAAAAGAAAAAGGAGAGAGAGACCAAGATACCTGACGCAGGTATGTCGGATATCGTATTTCTACTTCTACTCTTCTTTTTGGTATCAACCACTATTGATGTTGATACAGGTATTGGTTTGACATTACCCGAGTACCAGGAAAATATTGAGAATACTGTACCTCTCTCAGCAGACAGATTGGCTGCTTTACTGGTTAACGAGAACGGTGATGTTCTGCTAAATAAAAAAGTTATCGCGATTCCTCAAATTAAAGAAACACTTAAGCTGAGAATTCGTGAAAAGATCGATTTACCAAAAAATAAAAAATTAGTTGTATCGGTTAAAACAGATAGAAAAACAAATTACAACTTGTATATTCAGGCACTAGATCAGGTTAAAGGTGCGTATTTTGAAACCAGGGAAGAATATGCTATGTCAACGTATGGTGCTGAACTGAATGATCTTGATGCAGATGTTCAGGATGACATTAGAAAAAATAAAATCCCTATGATTATTTCAATTGCCGAACCTGAAAAAATTTAGTTAATAACAGGAAAATAGAATGAAATTTGAAAAGAAAAGAGCGGCGTCAAAGCAGGAGATTCCAACATCTTCAATGCCTGATATTATCTTTATGCTACTCTTATTCTTTATGGTTGCTACTACCATGAAAGAGTTTGATGTATTGGTTACATATAAACTCCCGGAAGCTGAAGCAATTGAAAAAATTGAGAATAAGAGATTAGTATCTTATGTCTGGGTTGGCAATGACGAAAGAATTCAGATAAATGATAATCTTGTTGATATGAAGGAAATTGGCGAAATTATGTATGCAAGACGTGTTGCCATTCCTAATGTCATTGTTTCTTTTAGGGTTGATAAAGGCTCAGATATGGGTATTGTATTAGATATTCAGCAGGAATTGAGAAAAGTTGACGCTAGACGTATAAACTACTCTACATTGTTGAAACAGTAGATAGTTAATTGTTTTGTTACAGGCAGGTTATAGATATTATGGCCTGCCTTTTTTTTTGAGGTTGAAATGAGTTTAAAAGAACAAATTATTGAAGATCTGAAGACAGCTATGAAGTCTGGTGACAAAGTCAGACTACAAGTAGTCAGATCTATTCGTGCTCTACTATTAGAATACGAAAAAAGTGGTAAAACGGAAGAAATGACTCCCGAAATGGAACTAGGATTGCTTACTACTGCTGCAAAAAAAAGAAAAGAGAGTATTGAGCAATTCAGAAAAGGTGATCGTAATGATTTAGCTGAGTCTGAAGAAGCAGAGTTGAAAATAATTCAAGAATATCTTCCTAAACAATTATCCGAGGAAGAAATAAAACTTGAAGTGCAAAGAATTGCCGTTGAGGTTGGCGCATCAACAAAGCAGGATTTTGCTAAATTGATGCCCGCTGCCATGCAAGCCTTAAAAGGCAAGGCTGATGGAAAAGTTGTAAAAGAAATCGTCACTTCAATTTTAGGTTGATAGTTGAGTTATTTCGATTACTTTATAATTCTTATTCTCATCGTTGGTTTTATATTGGGCTTTAAGGATGGCCTGGTACGAAAAATTATTGGACTTTTGGGTGTAATTGTTGGATTGGCATTATCAATTCAGTACTCAGAGGTTGCCGGTAGTTATATTGCTCCTGTTTTCAATGATGAAGTTTACCTTTCAGAGATTATTGCCGGAATTCTAATTTTTGTACTAACTATTTTTACAACTTCCGTTATTAAGAGAATTGTACATCCGCTTGACAAGGTCAATAGGTTTTTGAATCAATTTATGGGTGGACTAACAGGGGCTCTACAGATGCTCTTCTTCATCAGCGCATTTTTACTCTTTCTCGATATTTTTAACATACCTTCTCAATCCACTAAGAGTGCTTCTCTGCTATATGGAGATGTATACTCCCTAATACCAAAAACAATTGATTTTATAGCAGGAGAGAAGGTTGAATCGCAAATGTATATACAAAATTATATTGAAGCAAAAGATACATCCTCATTTACTGAAGAACCTGATTCGATGCTAATAATTGAAGGTGAAAATGATATCCCAGACAGTCTTAGATAAGCTAGAATACTCTAAAATTTTAGAATACATTTCTCGGTACACTTCCACGGAAAACGGTAAAAAATTAATCCTCTCGCATCTGCCGCTTTTGGATAGAAAGGAAATAATTAAGCAGGGTGCATATGTAACCGAAGCTAAGGAAATTTTAATCAAATATGATATTCCACCTATAAATTATATTCCCGACTTAAATGATAGACTGGCAAAAAGTTCTATTTCCGGTGTCATTCTTGACCAAAAATCTATCCACGAAATTCTAAACCTCGCTGTCACTTCAAGAAGATTATTCCAGTTTCTTACTAATAATGATGATGATTATTCCCTAAAGAGAGAATTAGGATCCGATTTGTTTGTTGATAAAGTTTTTGAAAAACATATAGCTTCTGTTTTTGATGAAAAAGGGGATATCAGGGATAATGCAACCCGTGAATTGGCAACGATTCGTAGAGATATTAGGGATAAAAATGATCAGTTAAGAAAGGTTGTTGGCAAAATTCTAAAAAAAATGAGTGAGTTACTACTCGTTCAGGAAGACTATATTACTCAGAGGGAAGGCAGAATTGTAATTCCTGTAAAAGCCGAACACAAAAGAAAGGTTAAAGGGTTTATTCATTCGGAATCAGCTACAGGTCAAACCGTGTATATTGAACCGGAAGAAACACTTGAGCTAAATAATGAGATTCTTTCACTCTCATTTGCTGAAAAGCGTGAAATAGACAAAATTCTAAAAGGATTGACTGAGAAAATTGGAGAGGTTAGTCCACAGCTAAGGAACTCTTTAAGAAAAATTTCCGAAATTGATACTGTATTCGCCAAAGCAAAATATAGCACTGAAATTATTGGTTCTTTTCCGGATATGGATGAGAAAAAACCTTTCAGTATTATGGATGGGCGACATCCAATTCTAATTAAAAAATTAGGAAGAGGAAAAACCGTTCCTCTTAACCTGGAAATACGAACCGATAACGTTGTTCTTATTACCGGTCCAAATGCCGGCGGTAAAACAGTTGTATTAAAAACTACAGGGCTTTTTATTCTTATGGTCATGTCTGGAATTCACATTCCGGCCAACCCCGATTCTAATTTTCATTTTTTTTTCAAAAGTGCTTGTTGATGTTGGTGATTATCAATCAATAGAAGATGATCTTAGTACATTCAGCTCCCACCTATCCAACATTATGAATATACTTTCAGTTGCTGACACAGAGACTATGGTTTTGCTTGATGAAATTGGAACAGGAACTGACCCGGAAGAGGGATCAGCTATTGCAACAGCTATTTTAATCAAACTTCACGGACTTGGCGCAAAAGTTCTGGCAACAACTCATCATGGTAATTTAAAATTAACTGCAAATTCACTGGAAGGTTTTCAAAATGCATCCATGGAATTCGATACGGAAAAATTACTTCCGACTTATGCCTTCAATCAGGGTTTACCAGGAAGCAGTTATGCTTTTGAAGTAGCAGAAAGAATAGGGTTTAAGAAAGATTTTACAGATTTGGCAAAACAATATCTGGATACTGATAAATCTAAGATTGAGGAGTTGCTCGTTGATCTTGAGACAAAAGCTCATGCTCTTCAACAAAAAAAGGACAAACTGGAAATTGAGAATTCCAGGCTTATAGGATTAACAAGACTTTATGAAGAAAAGAATAAGAAACTTGAGGAATCAAAAAGAAAGATACTCGAGGAGACTAAATTAAAGGCGGATGGATATTTAAAAGATATTAATAAAACAGTCGAAAGTACTATTAAAGAAATAAAAGAATCGAATGCTCAAAAAGAGGTTGTAAAAGAAGCTAGACAAAAGCTTGACAGCTTGAAAATTGTCCATAAGGAAATGGAAGAAGCTATTGAAAAGGAAATGGATCACACAATTTATGAACCTAAGGTTGGAGATTTTGTATCTATTCTTAATACTGCCACAAGTGGTTATATAATTGAATTAGATCCTAACAGAAAGAAAGCGGTTATAAGCTCGGGAACAATTAAATTACAAGTGAAACTTAATAATCTCATTCCTTCAAAAGTAGTGAAGATTGACACGAATGAAAGTTTACATTATTTTACTCCCACTATTGAATCACTACGACTTGATGTAAGAGGCAGAAAACCTGAAGAAGCGGAGTATGAAATTATCAGATTTATTGATGATTCTTACTCTTCTAATACAGAAAGAGTGGAAATATTACACGGAAAGGGAACCGGAGCACTAAAACAAACTGTTCAGCAGATACTTAAACGCCATGAAAATGTAAAAGATTACTATTTTGCACAGATCGAATATGGCGGTGATGGGATAACTATTGTCGAATTAAAATAAATTCCTGTGTTTAAAAAAATACTTATTGCAAATCGTGGCGAAATAACTGTACGGATTATCCAGGCTTGCCGAGAGTTGGAAATTCGAACCGCAACAATTTATTCTGAAGCTGATTCAAAATCACTTCATGTTAGGTTATCTGACGAAGCATATTGCGTTGGACCTCCTGAGGCATCAAAGTCATATCTTAATATCCCCAAGATAATAAGCATAGCAAAAGAGATTGGTGCGGATGCCATCCACCCTGGTTATGGATTCTTATCAGAGAATGCGGACTTTATCAGGGCATGTGATAAAGCCGGGATTACATTTATTGGACCATCTGCTGAAACAGTAGAGCTAATGGGCAATAAAACCGCAGCACGTGACCTTATGAGCAAAAATGGAGTGCCGATAACGCCCGGAAATACAGCTCCCGTAAAAGATTTATCGGATGCTAAAAATATTGTCTCTGATATTGGTTTGCCTATTATTATAAAAGCAGCGGCAGGCGGCGGTGGTAAGGGAATGAGAATTGTCAGAGAAAATAATGAACTGGAGGAAGCTTTGTCATTAGCTCAGAATGAAGCAGGCAAAGCTTTTAACAATCCATCCGTATTTATTGAAAAGTACATTGAGGCACCAAAACATATTGAGGTACAAATCTTTGGCGACAAATATGGCAACTATGTTCATATGTTTGAAAGAGAATGCTCTGTTCAAAGAAGACACCAAAAGGTTCTTGAGGAGGCTCCTTCTCTTGCAATTACAAGTGAAACAAGAGAAAAGATTACTAAAACGGCCATAGAAGCCGCCAGAGCATGTAACTATTATAATGCCGGTACTATTGAGTTTCTACTTGACGAAGATGGCAGTTTTTATTTTATGGAAATGAATACCCGGTTACAGGTTGAACATCCGGTTACTGAACTGATTACTGGGATTGATCTTGTTAAGGAACAGATAAATGTTGCGGCTGGTAATAAATTATCTGTTGAACAAGCCGACATATCATTCCGTGGTCATGCCATTGAGTGCAGAATTTACGCTGAAGATATTGATAATAATTTTACTCCTTCAACAGGAAAAATCTACCATCATAAATTGCCATCCGGCCCCGGAATAAGAGTAGACAGAGGAATTGATGTTCTTACAGATGTACCAATATATTATGATCCTATTCTAGCCAAAGTAATTACATACGGGGTAGATAGAAAAGAAGCCATTGCGCGTATGAAAAGGGCGTTGGGAGAATATAAAATAGTTGGTGTTAAGACTAACATAGATGGGTTCCGATGGATATTTGATCAGGAGAGTTTTCTCTCCGGTAAATATTCCACAAACTTTCTTACAAAAGAATTTATTCCCTTAATACCGGATAAATGGAAAAATCCTCCTGATGAAGAATACTTATCGGCTGTTTATTTATTATCGGCATATTTAAAAAATTCCGAGAGCAAACTTAAACCTTCACAAAATAATAACTCTTCTCACAACAGATGGAGCGACCAAAATAATGACTGATTATAATATAACAGTTAATGGTGTTGAGAGAAGTGTGAAAGTAGATAATGACAAATATACTATGAACGACATTGTCTATCAACCAAGGATTACTAAACTTAGCGACTATTCATATCTCTTTGAATTGAGAGAAAAATTATTTGAAATAACATGTAATAAAATTTCACAGGATAATTTCAGATTAACATTGGATGGGTATTCTTTCGTTGTTGTAACTAAGTCCTCACTTGAGAAAATTGCCGGTAAGTTATTGGATGCGAAAGCAGATTCAAATAAAGATCTTTCTGTAAAGACCCCAATGCCCGGTCTATTATCAAAAATATTTGTTAAGCCGGGTGATGTTGTAGAAAAAGGTGCTCCGCTATTTATACTCGAAGCAATGAAAATGGAAAACATTATTAAGTCCAATAATAGTGGACATATTGAAAATGTTTATTTTGAAGAGGGCGCTTCGTTAGAAAAGGACACAATTGTTTTGACACTTCAGAAAATCATATAAAGAGTTTATTATTGCTTTTAATCGCAACAAATTATTATATTCACGAATCACTTCACACAAAAATAATTGAGGAGGCTTCGTGTTTAAGAGATTACAGCTCTTACTATTGGTAATTCTTGTTTCTTCTGCAACTTTATTTGCAGGGGGTTTTCAAATTAATGAATCTGGAGCTCGCGCGATGGCGATGGCTGGTGCATTTACCGGTTTAGCTAACGATGCTTCTGCTATTTACTTTAATCCTGCCGGAATAACACAATTGAAGGGGACGCACATTTCCGTAGGAACATCAATAATATTACCAAATTCAAAATTTACTGGATTCAAAGAATCTAGTCCGATTATCCCTCCATCAGCAGAATATGAAATGGAATCTCAAGTATTCACTCCGATTAATTTTTATATCACCCAGCAGTTAACAGAAGATCTATTTATGGGTCTTGGTGTTTACAACCCTTATGGTTTAGGAACTAAATGGGCAGATACATGGCCTGGAAGATATGCTGCTCTTGATACTGAAGTAAGAACTTTCTTCTTCAATCCTGTTATAGCTTATAAAGTATCCGATGCTCTTTCAATAAGTGCCGGTTTCGTTTATGCCTATGGCGATGTAAAGATAATTAAAAATTTATTCTTGGCTGATCCGGTAACTCATGCCCCTAAAGCTGATGCTCAAACTGTTTTAGAAGGTGATGGCACAGCAATGGGATGGACAGCTGGTTTCCTATTCAAACCAACAGAAAATTCTTCAATTGGTCTTGATATTAGAAGTGGAACCGAGTTTGAATTCGAAGGAACTGCTGTTACTACTCCGGCTACATTGGATTTTACTCATCCATTAGCTGGTCCTATGTCACTACCATTACCATCTGGTGACATTGCAGCTACTTTAAATACACCATTAAATGTTACACTTGGTTTTGCATTAAAGGGTGAAGAAACTACCTGGGTTGCTGATATCCAATGGGTTGGCTGGTCAAGTTATGATACTTTAGCCGTGGATTTTGCCACATATGTATCTCCAACAGATGGTTCGACCAGAACTGCTGCACCAAGAGAATATAACAATACTTACATATTCAGACTTGGAATGGAAACAGTTATGTCTGATAATTTCATGTTACGTGGCGGTATCTTATATGATGTTAATCCGGTTTCTGATAAATATGTTGAACCAACTTTACCGGATTCAGATCGTTTAGGACTTAACATTGGTTTTGGCTACAAATTAACAGACAATATCTCAATTGACGTAGCATATATGTACTTAATATTCATGGAAAGAGAAATTACCAATTCCTCATTAGGTGCTGGATATCCTGCGCCTTATGATGTGAATCTAAATGGTACTTATAATTCGTATTCACATCTTCTTGGTGTTAATTTCTCATACCAACTTTAATAATCTTTCTTGATTATTATAATATTTTATATATTTTTAGGGATGACTTAGTCATCCCTTTTTTTTAACAAATAAGAGTAGCCTAATGAATTCAAAGTCGATATTCCTACTTACATGTTCATTGATGTTAGTATTTTACGCCTGTTCAGGTACTCAGGAAACCACGACTGCTAATTCTGATGATCAGGAGATTTACATATTTGATGATGTCAGCAATGATGAAGATTCTGTGACTGTTGAAGAGCCAGTGATTGAAGCTTTTGAAATATCGGTCGATACTGTTGAAACCGTTGTATCTAGAGCAAATGAATTCGTTGTTCAACTAGGGGCATTTACTACGGAAGAAAGGGCAAAAAGATTTGTTACTCTTAACAAGTCGAAAATAACCTGGAGAATGAGCATTTCGTATAGTACAAAAGTACTATATTGGGTGGTTCAATTACAACCATTTACAACACGAATAGAAGCTGAAAAAGTGAGAAACTCACTTTGGGAGATGGAAACCTTCAGAGACGCTTTTATTGTGCCGGAAGCAAAATAGATGAATCCTGTTTTACAAAATATTATCGTTGCTTTTTGCAGTCTTGTTTATGTTTTTGCTGTTGTCGCCATTATGGATGTTTTAGTAAAAAGAGGTTTTCCACAGGATCTATCAAGAAAGGTTGTTCATATAGCTGCTGCTTCCTGGATTCTGTTTTGGCCGTTATATGATTTTTATCATTGGACAAAGTATTTGAATATTCTTCCTGCGGTTGTCTGGACAATTCTCCTGATAATTAAGGGGCTAACTGCGGATGAATCGGATGACGCAGTTAAAACAATGACAAGGACTGGTGACAGACGAGAATTACTTAAAGGACCATTGTTTTTTACTCTGGTTATGAATTTAATGGGCACTACATTTTTCTACACTGAGTTTGCAATTTTATCGATGGGCATATTAGGTTTTGGAGATGGGATAGCACCGCTTATTGGAGCCAGATTTGGGAAAACAAAATATAAAGTATTTACAGAAAGAACTGTTGAAGGAAGTTTAGGGTTTATCATCTTCGCAATTATTGGAACTTCACTTTTTAGTCACATTTTACTGGGTTACATTGATCTTACAAAGATTATTCTTTTTTCTGTTATTTCTGTAATTGTTGAGGCAATTTCACCAAAAGATTTGGATAACTTACTTATTCCTATCGCAATTTTCATTTTTTATTTTATAATATAATTACATTTGAATTATGCTCACAAGTTGACAAGTAAATATTTTTACTCGATATTTTATGAGTACTTTTTTGAATATATAAGACCTGTTTGGTCAAGGAGGATTATTTGGCTTTTTCATTAAACAAGATACAAGTAATTGGCAATTTAGGACAAGATGCTGAAACAAGATTTTCTACTAATAATACTGCCATTACAACATACTCAATTGCCACTACCCATGGTTATAAAGGAAAGGATGGTAACTGGGTAAATGAAACAACCTGGCACAATGTTGTATCGTTTAGTTTATCTGACTATATTAAAGATGGCCTTAAGAAAGGTAAAAAAGTATATGTGGAAGGAAGGCTTGCCAAAAGAGATTATACTGACAAAGAAGGGATTAAACGCTATGTTACTGAAATTGTAAGTGAAAAAATAATTCCTTTGGATGCGCGTGAGGGAGGAGGAAATTACAATAATGATCAGGATAGCAGCTCATTTTCTTCCCCATCTACACAGGCTTCTCCTACATCAAGCTCTGAAGATGATGATTTACCATTTTAATTAGTTTTGTTGAACAATTTAGGATAACATAATTTTTGGACGTTGACTGGTTTTACCGAATGGTAATTTTATTCGGTCTGATAATTATCTCTGCATTTTTTTCGGGTTCAGAAGTTGCTCTTTTTTCACTTGGGAAAAAGAAGTTAAAAGATTTAGAAAAGGAAAACTCTATCACTGGGAAGCAAATTAATGTTTTACTAAAATTCCCTAAAAGACTTTTAACAACAATTCTAATTGGTAATACGGCAGCTAATGTGTTTTCATCTATTATTGCCGTTACACTTGCCCTTGATTTAGCAAAATATTTTAGTCTTTCACTTGATGTTGTTCTAATTTTTCAGATTATCATACTCACTATTTTGATCTTAATCTTTGGCGAAGTAACTCCCAAAGTCTGGGCTAATAGAAATCCGGTTATGTTTTCCAGAATTGTTAGTGTACCTATTTATTGGATAAGTATTTTACTCTATCCATTAAGTAAAAGTCTTACGACAATTTTGAGCGTATCCACTTCAAGGTTTAGAACTAATAAGTCGAAAACAGCAATTACCTCCTCTGAAATCTCGGAACTTGCAGAACTTGGGGTCGAAAAAGGGTCACTGGAAGAGGAGGAGCATGAATTAATTCATGGGCTTGTTTCCTTCAAAACTGTGAACGCAAGGGAAGTGATGACACCAAGAGTTGATATGACGGCCCTTTCCTTGGATACTCCATTTAGTGAAGTTACCAAAATAATTACTGATTCCGGGCATAGTAGAATTCCACTCTATAAAAATGATCTTGATAATATTATCGGTATAATTTATGCCAAGGATCTTCTCAAATTTATTGGCAAGAAAGATCATCAAAACCATGTTGCATTGAAGGATATTTGCAGGGAAACTATTTTTGTACCCGAGACAAAGTTAATAAGCGAGCTAATGAAAGAATTTCAAGAAAAAAACCTGCATGTTGGTATTGTTGTGGATGAATATGGTGGTACGTCAGGGCTAATTACATTGGAAGACATTCTTGAAGAGATTGTTGGTGAGATTCGGGATGAATTCGATATGGAAGAAAATGAAATTACTGAAATTGGCAATTCGAAATACATTATTTTGGGTAAAGTTTCAATTGACGAGGTTAATGAACTTTTAGGCGAGGAGTTTTCATCAGAAAGTGATGATTACGATACAATTGGGGGATTTATCTTTAATCAGGCAGGAAATATCCCCGAAGAAGGATACACCTTTGTTGAGAAAGGTTTTTCATTTACAGTTAAAAAAATTGATAATAACAGAATAAATAAAGTCCAGGTTGTAAAAGTCAATAAAGAAGGCAAGGAAGAATGAAGAAAGGATGTCTCTCCATAATTATGATGTCAATATTCATCATTGGAGTAGGCTACTATCTTTGGACAAGATTTGGTGATGATATTGAAAGAAAAGCAAAAGAAAGACTGGTTGAAATTGCTGTTGATAATCTTAACGAAAGGGTAGCCGGACTTGATTTTCAAATGCCTCCTGATTCATTAACAACTCATATTAAAAATTACCTTGAAGATAAATTCGATAAGGTTGACGTTGTTAGCATCCGAACTTTCCTGGATAAATTTATTACTGATCTTGAAATGGAGATTGCAAACTCTGATTTGGAATCTTTTGATTTTTCTAAACTAGATGAGTTTATTAAAAATTATGAAAAATGAAAGAAAATCTGAGATAAAAGTTGGTCTTACTACATTTACTGCTCTTATCGTGTTTCTAATTATTCTTGGGTGGACTAAAGATTTTGATTTTATTGACGATAAAATTAAAATCCTGGTTGAATTTGAAAATGTCGCTGGCTTGGGAGTAGGCGACGCGGTAATGATTAAAGGTGTAAAAAGAGGAAAAGTATCTGAAATAGAGATAACTGATAGCAGAGTTATTACTCATCTTAGTATGAACAAAGAGGCAGTTTTATGGGATGATGCCACTTTTAGTATAATGATGCTTGACCTTATGGGTGGAAAGAAAATCGAAATTAATCCAGGGAGCATGGGAGAATTTATTCCTGAAAAGGTTTATCAGGGCAAATTCCTTGGTGATATTTCAACTGCCATGGCAATGTTAAGTTCTGTTCAAAACGATTTGATAGGAATGACAAAGGAATTACGAATCACACTTGAAAAGACTAATGAAATTCTTACAGATAATGATTTTAAGGAAAATTTGAGAGGTTCAGTTGCTAATTTGAAGGATATTACTTCAAGACTTAACCTCTTTATGGTAAAAAATGAAAATTCACTCAGTTCACTTATTACAAATTCTAATACTCTAATCACATCTGCAGACGACCTTATTACAAATAACGAATCGAAATTAAAAGGATTTATTGAACGCTCTGAAGAATTGATCAGTAATTCCAACGAGTTGGTTCTGAAATTAAATTTATTTATCCAAAAGGTTGAAAACAAAGAGAATAATCTAGGGAAAATGGTCTACGATCCGGAATTACTTAATGATTTTACAGAAGCAATGTTACGGGTTAGAGAATTAACTGAACTTCTCATAAACCAGCTTAAAAACGAGGGGTTAAACATTGATCTCTTTTAAGTATTCTCTCTTAACTGTACTTCTTTTATCCGTTTCAGTTTCATTTTCTAAGGGAAAACCTGTTAAAAGCGAAAATGGGATGGTTGTATCTGCAAGCAGTCTGGCCTCATATGCCGGAGTCAATATTCTTGAAAAAGGTGGGAATGCCATTGACGCTGCTGTTGCGACAGGATTTATGCTGGCTGTTACGTATCCTTCGGCCGGTAATATCGGAGGTGGTGGATTTATGGTAATCCATCTCCAAAATGAAACCGAAACCACTATTGATTTTCGCGAAAAAGCTCCCTCAGAGGCGCATAGAGACATGTTCCTTGATAACGAGGGCAATTACATAGAAAAGCTTTCAAGAGAGGGCTATACGTCCAGTGGTGTCCCAGGAAGTGTTGCCGGACTTATATATGCACTAGAGAAATATGGAACTATGGGTCTTGCTGAAGTTCTTGAACCAGCTATTCAAATAGCTAAAAATGGATTCAGAATTGGCTATGAAATGGCAGAATCCATAAACTATTACCACGACAAATTTCTTGATTATCCTTCATCCGCGGAAATATTTACAATCGACGGAGAAAAATTACCGGATAATTATAGATTAGTGCAAAATGAACTGGCTGAAACATTGGAGAGAATTCTCGTAAATGGCTTAGATGGTTTCTACAGAGGTGAAACTGCTGACTTATTGGTTAAACACTCTGAGCAACTTGGAGGAATTCTGACTCATCAGGATTTAGAAACATACGAAGTAGTTGAAAGAGAACCTGTAAAGGGAACTTACAAAGGATATGATGTCATTTCAATGGGTCCTCCGTCTTCAGGTGGAATTTGTTTAATTGAAACATTGAATGCCTTGGAGCATTTTTCTTTTTCTGAGAAACAATGGGGGAGCAGCAGTTATATCCATGTGTTAGTGGAAATATTAAAACAAGTTTATGCTGATAGAAATTTACACATAGGTGACAGTGATTTCTATAATGTGCCTCTTCAGAATCTGATTTCTAAAAAACGTGGTGAGGAGATTAAAAATCTTGTTTGTTTAGATTCTGCATATGTTTTTAGTGATGGCGCTCCAACTACTTATCACGAAAGCACTGAAACCACACATTACAGCGTTGTTGATTCTAAGAGAAACGCTGTAAGTGTAACTACAACAATAAATTCCCCCTTCGGTAATAAAATTGTTGTTAAGGGTGCGGGTTTCCTGATGAATAATGAAATGGATGATTTCAGTTCAAAACCAGGTTCTCCAAATCTGTACGGACTGGTTGGGAGCGAAGCTAATTCAATTCAGCCTGGTAAAAGAATGTTATCTTCGATGACACCAACAATAGTTTTGAAAGATAAAAAACCGGTTCTTGTTCTTGGATCTCCCGGTGGATCAACTATTATTACTTCAGTTCTGCAGGTGTTAATAAATACCTTAGATTTCGAAATGAATATATGGGAAGCAATTGATGCTCCCAGATTTCATCATCAACATTTGCCCGATAAAATTGATTATGAAAAATTCGGACTTAGTGAGGATGTTAGGGCAAGTCTGGAAGCTCGTGGTCAAATTATGGGAATCGAAGATGATCTCGGCAGAGTTGAAGCAATATTCATAGATGAAAACGGAATTAAATGGGGCGCCACAGATCCCAGAGGTTACGGAAAGGCGGTAGGATATTAAATGGTTTTAGGTATCGGAATAGATATAATTGAGATTGAAAGAATAGCGAAGAGCTATGAGAGATATGGTGAAAGGTTTTTGAACAAAATATTCACTGAGACTGAAATTGCATATTGTTTGAGCAAGAAGAATCTCCATCAACACCTTGCTGCCCGCTTTGCAGCAAAGGAAGCTGTGTCAAAAGCACTTTCCACCGGCTGGAGTAAAGGTTTTAGATGGAAGGATATTGAAATCTACAATGAAAAGAGTGGAATGCCAAGAGTAAAGCTCTATGGTGAATTAAAACAATTCCTGGAAGGAGATAAAGACTTAAAAATAACCATGAGTCACTCTGATCATTATGTTACCTGTTTTGCCATCATATATCAAACTCACTGATCTGCATTAACCATTTTATTAGTTTATTATACCAACAATATGTGGTGTTAGAAATAACTGGCATAATTCGTTATATTATCTTTTTAAAAAAGAAATATTTTGTTAAGTGCTATGGAAAGGATTTTGATTTGAGCAAAGGAAGAGTAATTGTGGCAATGAGTGGAGGAGTAGATTCCTCTGTTGCTGCGGCTTTACTACATAAAGAAGGTTACGAAGTAATTGGTATTACCATGAAAACCTGGGGTTTCATGGAAGTAGGTGGCGCACCAAAACACGAATCTGGTTGTTGTTCGCTGGATGCAATTTTCGATGCAAAGAATGTTGCTAATAGTTTTGGAATTCCTCATTACACAGTTGATTTTACTGAATCGTTCGAACGGGAAGTAATTGATAATTTTGTTGATGAATATTTGCACGGAAGAACACCAAACCCATGTGTAGTATGTAACAGAAAAATAAAATGGGAAGAATTGCTACATAAGGCAGAATCTCTTGATGCCGAATATGTGGCCACTGGTCATTATGCCAGTGTGCATTTCGACGAGGCAACAGGTAGATATTCTTTGAAACAAGGGGTTGATAAAAAGAAAGATCAGTCCTATGCTTTGTGGGGTTTAACTCAGGAGAGTCTCTCAAAAACTTTATTGCCCTTAGGCAATTACACAAAAGATGAGATAAGAAAACTTGCTAATGATTTTGAACTTAAGACTGCTAATAAACCAGATAGTCAGGAAATATGCTTTGTTGCTGATGACAATTACGAGAGGTTTTTAAGGGAAAGAGTACCTGATCTAATTGAGAATATCGAAGAAGGTGATTTTGTTTATAAAGGCGAAATAGTCGGAAAACATAAAGGCATACCTTTCTATACTATCGGACAAAGACGCGGGCTGGGTATCGCCCTTGGTAAGCCGGTTTATGTAACTGATATTAATGTTGAAAACAATGCGGTCGAAATAGGTGATAAAGAGGATCTGCTTGCAAATGATTTAACAGCAATAGATGTAAATTATTTGCGCAGAGATTCTGTTAAAAAAGGTGATATCTATTTTGGCAAGATTAGATATAGCGATACAGGAAAGAAAGCGGAAGTGATAAGCTCGAATCAGGATAGTTTTGTTATTAGATTTTTGGAAGCTAAAAGCGCAATTACACCGGGTCAATCAATAGTCTTGTATGATGATGAAGGCTATGTTGTAGCAGGTGGAGTTATTTCGAAATCATAAATACAATATTTTATTGTAAAAGGAGGTTGACTTCGGGATTTATGATCTTTCAAATGGTAAACTAAACGCAAAAGTCCTCTTACTTAATCAGAGTTACGAACCCCTTTCGGTGTGTAACGTAAAAAAAGCAATGATTTTAATGGTTCTGGGAAAAGCAGAGCTGGTTGAAAATTTTGATGATAAAGCGATCCATTCAGCTTCTAGTGTATTTCCATGGCCAAGTGTTATTCGTTTAAGCGCATTTATTCATGTGCCTTATAAAACCATAATATTGACGAGAAAAAACATTCTCAACCGTGACCAGCATAAGTGTGCATATTGTGGGCGTGGGGATATAACATTAACAATTGATCATATTATTCCAAAATCTCGTGGCGGACAGGATGTGTGGGAGAATTTAGTTGCTGCATGCGTTCGCTGTAATAATTCTAAAGGGGATAGAACTCCCCATGAGGCAAATATGACTCTTAGAATAAAACCATATATGCCGAATCATGTGTTATTCCTCAAAAACAAGGTTGGTAGATTACATCAAACCTGGAAACAGTATCTTTTTCAGGTTTAGAAATAAATCACTTTCAATAATTATTTTTTTTTATCTTTACAGTCTTTAAAACAACACTTTTTGAACAATACTCCGGATAAAAATGGCCAAAAAGAGAGTACTAAGCGGTATGCGTCCAACTGGTAAATTGCACATTGGGCATTATGTTGGTGCATTAGAAAATTGGATAAAACTACAGAATGAGTATGAAAGTTACCATTTAGTGGCTGATTATCATGTTTTGACAACAGATCTTGATACGAGTGAAATTTACCAAAATACAATTGATATGATTATTGATTGGTTAGCTTGTGGACTAGAACCTGAAAAGGCTCCATTTTTCAGACAATCTCAGGTTAAAGAACATTCGGAGCTATATCTGATTTTTAATATGCTTATGACAAAAGCACGTTTGGAAAGAAACCCGACTCTTAAAGAGCAAATTAGAGATTTGAATATGGATAACATCACCATCGGTTATCTTAGCTATCCCATTCTTCAAGCAGCCGATATTCTTTTATATAAAGGAAATGCTGTCCCGGTTGGAGAAGATCAGGTACCTCATGTAGAAATCACACGGGAAGTGGCAAGAAAGTTCAATAATGTATTTGGGGATGTATTTCCGGAACCAGAGCCGTTATTAACCAGATTTTCAAGGTTACCCGGACTAGATGGTGATTCAAAAATGAGCAAATCTTTAAATAACACTATATTGCTTTCAGATTCGCCTGATAATGTATGGCAAAAGCTTAAAAAAGCGGTTACGGATACTCAAAAAGTTCGCAGAAATGATCCCGGTAGACCGGATGTTTGTTTGGTTTTCACTTACCACAAAAAGTTCAACCCAAATGAAGTTGAGAATATTGAAAAGGGTTGTAAGTCGGGTGAATTGGGTTGTGTGGATTGTAAGAAAATGTGTAATGATAAAATCAACGAATTTCTTGCTCCACTTCTGGAAAAGAGAATTAAATACGAAAATGATATTGATTTGGTAAAAAATATTTTGGCTGAAGGAGAAACCAAAGCCAGAGTCATTGCATCTACTACCATGGCTGAGGTCAGAGAAAAAATGAAGTTAGGTTAAACAGTGTACAAAGTCAGACTCGAACATTTTGAAGGTCCACTTGATTTATTGCTATTCTTTCTGAAGAGAGATGAATTGGATATTTACGATATACCAATTTCATATATCACGAAGGAATTTATGGTATATATCAAATTATTGACCAAGCTCGATCTCGAGTCAGCCGGTGATTTTATTTTGATGGCTGCAACTTTAATGCAGATTAAAGTTAGAATGCTACTTCCTAAAGAAATAGATGAAAAAGGGGAAGAAATTGATCCGCGTGCTGATCTTGTTGCTGCTCTACTGGAATATAAAAGATATAAAGAAGTTACCGAAGAACTCTCGTATATGGAATCCACTCAGCGCAAGATGATGATGAGAGGTAATTTTGATAATGACATTAAAGAGACGGAAGTTGATTATTCAACTTATTTAAAAAACATTACTATTTATGATCTGATAAAAGCCTTTAAACAGGCTATTATGGATATACCTCCTGAGGTTAAGCACGAGGTAAAAAGAATCAATGTTTCAATTGACGAGCAGATGGTTTTTATTTTACAAAAAGTTTCTAACAATAAAGAGTTGAATTTTATAGAGTTGGTTCTTGAGATGCATGAAAAGATTAGAATTGTTGTTACATTTATTGCTCTTTTAGAATTAATAAAAGCCGGTAAAGTCGGACTTAGAGAAACACATACTTTTAATGATTTTGTTTTATATGGAATAGAAGATGGACAAAGCGTATAATTCTGTTATCGAGGCACTGATTTTTGCTTCGGACGAACCAATATCTGTGAAAGAAATTATTAGGGCGATTCAAGAAATTGATGGTGAAGAAACAGAAATAACACCTGAAAATGTTGAAAGTACCGTGGATGAATTAAACGAATATTTTTTGCAGGAAGATAAATCCTTTAATATTGTCAGAGTTGCAAATGGGTTTACGTTTGCTACAAAACCTGACTATGCAAAATACGTAGGTTTTCTCTCTTCTGAAAAGAGCAAAAGGAGATTGAGTCAGGCGGCGCTAGAAACACTGGCAATAATTGCTTATAAACAGCCAATAACTAAACCGGAAATTGAATCGATTAGAGGTGTGAACTCAGATTATATGATAAATACACTTTTAGAGAAAAACCTGGTTACTATCAAGGGCAGGGCAGAAACACCAGGGAGACCCTTATTATATTCAACTACGGATGAGTTTCTGAAATATTTCGGACTATATAAACTTGCAGATTTACCGAAACCGCGCGAGATTGAAGAAATAATGAAAGACGAAGATTTTATTGAACAGAAACGAAAAATTATGATGAACGATATTGAAGAAGATTTAGAAAACGAAGTTAATGCAGGAGAAGAAGAAAATGTTGATACGACTGAATAGGTTTTTGGCAGAATGTGGTGTGGCTTCCAGAAGGAATTCCGAAGAATATATTTCTGAAGGAAGAGTTACTGTGAACAAAAAAATTGTTATGGATTTAGCAACAAAAATTGATCCAGATGTAGATAAGGTTCATGTTGATGGTGAATTGTTAAGACAGGAAGATAAGGTTTATTACTTGTTAAATAAACCTACCGGGATTATTACTTCTACAAAAGACGAAAAAAATAGACCAACTGTCGTAAACCTTATAAAGAGCCGGCATAAAATATTTCCTATTGGCAGGCTCGATTTTAATACAACAGGTACGCTGCTTTTAACTAACGATGGAGATTTTTCAAACCTGATCACTCATCCTAAAAATAAAGTGCCTCGCGAATATTTGGTTACTTTGGATAAAGATCTTGAGAAGGAAGATAAAGAAAAGCTAGTGCAGTTTGTCTATCTCGATAAAAAGAAAAGCAAATTTATTGCCATTTCATATCCAACAAGGAATAATTTTAAGACAGTCGTTGTAACATGCGAAGAGGGAAGAAATCATTTTGTAAAAAGGATGTTCAGCTTACTCGGTTATACTGTGAAGAAATTGCATAGATTATCTTTTGCCGGCATTTCCGTTGGCAATCTTGAAGCAGGTCATTACAGAGAGATGAGTAAATCAGAGATTGACAAGATTAAGCAGAATTTTTCGTAAAGATATATTCAGAATAGAAAGATTATTAAGTCGGAGGCATTTTGGAAAATCAGGAAAGTAAAACTGAATTAAATATATTGATTCAAAGACGGTTAGAAGAACTTAAAGAATTAAAAGAAAAGAATATAGAGCCATTTGCCTATAGCTATGATGTTGATTCAAAATCATCTGAAATAAAAAATAGTTTTGTTGAAGATGAGAAAAAAGATGTTAAGGTTGCTGGCAGAATAATGGCTATTAGAAGAATGGGAAAAGCATCATTCGCCCATATTCAGGATAATTACGGAAGAATTCAATTTTATATTAAGAAAGATGATATTGGTGAGGAGGCTTATTCGGTTTTTAAATTGTTGGATATTGGTGATATAGTTGGCATAAGCGGATATGTATTTAAAACCAAAACCGGAGAAGTATCCATACATACAAAAGAGCTTACTTTGCTCTCTAAGTCACTCAGGCCTATCCCAATTGCTAAAGAAGAAACAGATGAGGATGGGAATAAAGTTGTTCATGACCAATTTACTGATAAAGAACTTAGGTACAGACAGAGATATGTCGATTTAATTGTTAATCCGGAAGTAAAAGATGTTTTTGTTAAGAGATCAAAAATCATAACTCAGCTCAGAAAATTCATGGATAATCTTGGAATTCTTGAAGTTGAAACTCCTATTCTCCAGTCACTTTATGGCGGTGCTTCAGCAAGACCTTTTATAACTCACCATAATACTTTGGATATGGAGTTGTATTTAAGGATTGCAGATGAATTGTATCTGAAAAGGTTGATTGTCGGAGGTTTTGACGGCGTTTACGAGATATCAAAAGACTTCCGAAACGAGGGCATGGATAGAACTCATAATCCGGAATTTACTATGCTTGAAGTTTATGTGGCTTACAAAGACTATGAATGGATGATGGAGTTTGTCGAGAGAATGATTAATGATGTTTGTATAAGTGTATTTGGCAAAACGGAATTTGATATTGACGGAACAGAGATTAGTTTCAAGGCTCCATGGAATCGGGTTTCGATGGTTGATGAAATTGAAAAAGAGACTGGTGTAAATGTACTCGAACATGATGCGGAAGGTCTGAAAGCAATTTGTAAACAACGTAAAATTGATATCGATGGGAACGAAAATAAAGGTCAGTTAATAGATCTTTTATTTGAGATTTCTGTTCAGGATAAACTGATACAGCCGACCTTCTTAATCGATTATCCGGTAGAACTTTCCCCTTTGGCAAAGCCGCACAGAACCCGCGCAGGTCTTGTTGAAAGGTTTGAAGGTTTCGTTATGGGTAAAGAAATTTGCAATGCTTTCAGCGAGTTGAATGATCCAATTGATCAGAAACAGAGATTTGAAGATCAGACAAAAATGCACGAAGAAGGTGACGATGAGGCACCAAATCAGGTGGATGAAGATTATATTAGAGCCCTGGAGTTTGGTTTACCACCAACTGCCGGCTTAGGTATTGGTATTGACAGATTGACGATGCTGTTGACAAATCAACCTTCAATCAGAGACGTCATATTATTCCCACACATGCGCCCTGAGAAACAGGTTAAAGAATAATAATTATTAAAGGATTTTTTTTGAAAGACGAAGATAAATTATTTCCATATCAGGACACATATCCTGATATAGATAAAACCGTATTTTTAGCCCCCGGTGTTAAGATTGTCGGAGATGTTAAAATTGATGCAAACGCAAGTGTTTGGTATAATACGGTAATACGCGGAGACGTACATTATGTAAGAATTGGTGAGTACACAAATGTACAGGATCTATCAATGCTTCATGTCACAAATGAGAAGTTTCCACTCAATATTGGTAGTTATGTAACTATCGGTCACAGTGTCACTCTTCATGGCTGCACATTAAAAGATTATTCTTTTATAGGGATGGGTGCAACTATTTTGGATGGAGCTGTTGTTGAGGAGAAAGCGATGGTTGGTGCAGGAGCTGTTGTTAAACAGGGATTTACAGTGCCATCCGGTAAATTGGTGGCAGGTGTTCCTGCAAAAGTAATTCGAGACCTTACTGAAGAAGAAATCGATGCTATTGAAAAATCAGCACACAGATACAGTAAATATTCTTTAATCTCAGCGAAGTCATTTAAAAATTATTATAAAATCAAATCATGATTAGAAATTTAAATGTATTATCGGAAAATAAAATTCGGATAAGAAAAGTTTTAGTACACAATCTTGTGAAACTGTTACGATCCGAATTAGATTTTAAAATTAATCAATTGCAGATCATATTTGTGGACTCAAGCTATATTCATGCAATTAATAAAGAATATTTGAAACATGATTATTCTACAGATATAATTACGTTTAGTTATTCTGAGGACAAAAATATCTTCGACGGTGAGATCTATATATCAGTTGAAGATGCCAATCAGAATTCGAAAAAATTCAAAGTCGATCTTAACACAGAAATAATAAGGTTGATTATTCATGGAATTTTACATTTATTAGGTTTCGATGATATTGATGAGAATGATAAAGCTAAGATGAAAAAAGTTGAAAACCGTTTGGTAAAGACTTACCAAAAATTTGACAAACAAAATATTATGGTTTTATGACAGGAAAAGTTGTTGAGGCATTAGCCAAAATTCTGGAAGGTTTAAATAAAAATTTCTCACTTGAAGAGGTGAGTAGCCAGCTAAAAAAGCAAAAAGAGTTCGATCAGTCTACTATAAGTGCTGCTTTTAGTCTGATCTTCGATAAAGTCCTCAGTAAAAAAATCGAAAAAAGAGAACAATTAACCTCTACTTCTCGTTTTAGAATGCTAACAGAAGAAGAAAAAGATTTTATAGGCATGGATAATTTTAACTATATCACTTATCTGACAAATATCGGATTAATGGATGCGGTTGATTTAGAAATGATACTTGAACAAATCATGATGTATCCTGACGATTCTATCACGAGAGATGATATTAATTGGATAATTATGATTTCTTTAATTGAGTTTGATCTTGAAATCCCCCCGGGAAGCAGAGTATTACTCTATTCATCAGATACTATTAACTAGAAGGTTTGAAATTAATGAGCAAAGATCTCGTACTTGTTGAGTCACCCTCAAAAGCCAAAACAATTAATAAATACCTTGGACGTAAATATGTAGTTGAAGCTACTGTTGGCCATATTAGGAATTTACCAAAAACAAAACTTGGTGTTGATGTTGATAATGGTTACGAAGTCTCACTCCTTACTATTAGGGGCAAGGCAGACGTCGTAAAAAAAATAAAGAGTCTGGCATCCAAAGCTGATCAAATATTCATAGCTACTGATCCTGACCGCGAAGGCGAAGCCATCGCTCAGGATATTGTTGAAGTTATAAAGACAAAAAAGGATGTTAAAATTCACAGAGTATTATTTCAGGAGATTACAAAAAAAGCTGTTAAGAAGGCTATGGAATCTCCAATAGAAATAGATACTAAGATGGTTCAATCTCAACGAGCTAGAAGAGCAATGGATAGGATTATTGGTTATAAGATAAGTCCTTTCCTCTGGTTGGTGATGGCAGATACTACCGGTAGTTCGCTTTCTGCAGGTAGAGTTCAGTCAGTTGCTTTACGGTTAATTTGTGAACGGGAAGAAGAGATAGAAAAATTTATTCTTACTGAGTATTGGTCTATTGTTGGAAATTTCAATACTAAACAAAAAGAGACTCTCGAAACAAAACTTGCTACCATTGATGGAAGGACAGTTAAAGTACAGCCCGAACCCAATATGACAGAAAAAGACTGGGCTGAATTTAACAAGAAAAATATTGCAATTACTAACGCTGATGAAGCCACAAGAATTTTCGATGACATTAGCTCAAAAAAGAGTTTTATTATTAGTGATATACAGAGCAAAGAAGTTAAAAGGAACCCTTTTGCTCCTTTTATTACTAGCACATTGCAGGCGGAAGGTTCAAAGAAATTAAGACTTAGACCTCGCCACACCATGAAAATAGCTCAATCTCTTTACGAAGGAGTTAATGTAGGGACTCAGGGTCTTACTGGTTTAATTACATATATGCGTACTGACTCAACAAGGCTAAGTGAAGATATTGTCACTGAAGCAAGAAATTATATTAAATCTACTTATGGTGATGAATATGTTCCTGAAAAACCAAAAGAGTACTTAAAGAAAAAGAAAAATGTGCAGGATGCCCATGAGGCTATAAGGCCAACTTCTTTGGAAAATACTCCGGAAGTAGTTAAGGAGTTTCTTGATGAAAAGCAGTTTGCCTTATATGAATTGATATGGAAAAGATTCATATCATGCCAGATGGAAACAGCAAAATTAGAAACGACGACAGTTTCAATTACTGCTGACCCATATGGATTTAAGGCCTCGGGTACTGTGGTTAAATTTCCCGGCTTCTTGCGTATCTATGATGAAGAGAAAGAAGATAGTGGAAGCAATGGAAATGGAAACGGAACATCTTACTTACCATCGGGCTTAGTGGTAGATGAACCTGTGAATTTAGATGAACTGATAAAAAATCAGCACTTTACAAAACCACCTCCAAGGTTCTCTGAAAGTACACTTATTAAGGAGTTGGAGACTAATGGCATTGGAAGACCTAGTACGTATGCCGGAATTCTAGGAACGATTCAGGATCGTGAATACGTTAATCAAATAGAAGGAAGGAAACTCGTTCCTACAATTATTGGTAAAAAAGTTAATGGCATTCTGGTTAAAAACTTTCCAACCATACTTGATGTCGGCTTTTCTGCAAAAATGGAAGAAGAGCTTGATCTTGTTGCGACTGGCGAACTTGGATATGTTGCCATGCTCGATGATTTTTATCATCCTTTCTCAAAGGTTCTGCTGGAAGTTGAGAAAACTATTGAGAAGATCAAGTGTGATAAATGTGAAAGTGATATGGAGATTAAAATTGGTCGCTTTGGTAAATTTCTTGCCTGTACAAATTATCCGGAATGTAAGAATATAAAATCTCTCAAATCGTTAAATAACGAAAATAATGAGCCGGAATATACCGGCGAAGATTGTCCAAAGTGTAACTCTAAGACGATATTTAGAAAAAGTAGATTTGGTAAATTTATTGGTTGTGAAAAATACCCTGATTGCGATTATACAAAGCAGATCACAACAGGTGTTAAGTGTCCAAAATGTAAAGAAGGTGATGTTGTAACCCGGAGATCTAAAAAAGGAAGATTCTTTTTTGGTTGTGGTAACTATCCTGATTGTGATTATATAAGTTGGACAAAACCAACAGGAGACGAGGAAACCAAAGAACAAGTGGACACTAACGAGGACGAGAGTTAGATTCTGTTTGAATATTATTTTTATTTCCAGTACATTTAATCACAATGGCAGAATCTATGATAAAAATACTCATAGAAAATTATTTAACAGAATTATCCGGATTACGTAGATTGTCTCAGAATACGTTGTCTGCGTATAAACGTGATTTATGCGAATTTCAAGAATTTCTTACCTTATATGAACTTGCTGATTACAGCAAGATTACTGAAAAACATGTAAAAAAATACTTATTATTTCTTAATGAAAAGGAATTGAGTAAAACGAGTATATCCAGAAGGCTTTCTACAGTCAGAGGATTATTTAAGTATTTAGCTCGTAATGAGCATGTTGAAGATAACCCTTTTAGTGATGTAAAAAATCCTAAGACCAAAAGAAAACTTCCTGAAACATTATCTTCGGACTCTTTTAATGAAATATCTAAAATATTAGATGAAGAAGGGAACAATGGAAAATCAATTTTAGTTAAAGCTGTATTCGAATTACTTTATGGATGTGCTTTACGAGTTTCTGAAGTATGCGATCTTTCAAAAAATGATATAGACATAAATACTCAGACTGTTAGAGTTAAGGGGAAAGGTTCTAAGGTAAGAATTGTTCCGCTTGGGAGTAAGTCTAAAATAATATTGGAGGAATATCTCAGAAAAAGAATACAGATTGAGGAAACTTCAGCATTGTTTATAACGTCGAAGAATAAACGGATCCAACCAAGGCTGGTTCAGCGTTGGGCAAATAAATATTTATCTTTAGTAACTGATATTGAAAAGAAAAGTCCACATGTTCTTAGACATGCTGCAGCAACACATATGTTAGACAATGGTGCAGATATCATGGCCGTTAAAGAAATATTAGGTCATGAAAACTTATCAACAACACAAATTTACACACACGTTAGTGTTGAAAGATTAAAGAAGACGTATAAAACAGCCCACCCAAAATCATAAGGAGTTGTTATGAATATCAATATCACAGCGAGAAAATTTAGAGCAAAAGATACCTTAACAGACCATATTAATAAAAAGATTAGAACACTTGAAAAGTACAACTCCAACATCATTGATGTTGATGTTATTATGAGCTTTACTCATCTAAAAGATAGCATCAAGAAAATTGAAATCACGGTAAATATACCTGGCAAGGTTCTGGCAGTTTCCGACGAGTCTGATGATTTTCGTAAATCTACAGACAACGCTGTTGATAAACTGACAAGACAGCTAAAAAAAGTTAAGTCAAAAGTTCTTGCAAAGCCAAAAGTACAATGATATTCGAAGAAAAAAACATATTCAAAAAAGATAGTATAACAGTTGAATTCTTTTTTAAGAATGTAAAAGAAAGATTCAATTTTACTTTACTAAACGAAAAACCGTTTGGTTTTGAGAAGGTTATCAGGGAGCAGTCGTTAAACAGACCTCAATTTGCCTTGACCGGTTTTATGGATCACTTCACAGAATCCAGAATACAGGTTTTTGGAAATACAGAATTGAAGTATCTTTCTTTATTGGACTCTAATCAAAGAAAAGAATCCCTGGAAAAAATATTCGAAAGAAATATTCCATGCGTTATCTTAACTGAAAGTAATCAGCCTTTTCAGGAGATGATTGACCTGTCTCAAAAGTATAATATACCTCTTTTTGGTTCAACATATCCAACAACAAAATTAATTTACCTCATAGGCGATTTTCTCGATGACCAGTTTGCCAGCAGGCTCTCTGCTCATGGTTCCTTTGTTGATGTATACGGAGTAGGCGTTTTGTTTGTGGGACGCTCCGGTATTGGAAAAAGTGAAGTTGCCCTTGATCTGGTTGAGAGAGGACACCGCCTTGTTGCAGATGATGTTGTTATCTTTACAAAAAAAGGCGAAGGAATTCTTATTGGTTCAGGTACTCAACTGGTTCAGCACTTTATGGAAGTCAGAGGTATTGGTTTAATTGATATCAGGAGTATATTTGGAGTCAGATCCATTAGGTATCAAAAAAGACTTGAAGTAGTTATTGACCTGGAAATATGGGACGAGGACGCCACATATACTCGCACCGGACTGGATGAAAACTTGATTAACATTTGTGGTGTAGAAATACCTCAGGTTAAAGTGCCTATTGTTCCCGGTAAGAATATTACTGTTATTTCTGAAGTAATTGCACTGAATTACCTTCAAAAACATTATGGAGAAGATGCAGCGAAGATTTTTAAGGAAAGACTTGATAAAAAATTACAGGAAAAATCGTCAAATAACGATCGTTCCATTGATTATTTTGAACATGATTTTGAATAATTATTTTTAATTTTAGTCTTGACTGGTATGACCACTTTTATTATCTTCGCTCCGAATTATGAAACATTTTTATTATTTCTCAAAGAGCAAACTGAAGTTTGTTGAGATTCGTAAATTTCGCAGGAAGTTTATGTTTCTTCAACTATTCTTCTCGATACTATTTTCGTTTATGATTTTTAGTGGCTATTTCATTATTAATGAAATAATAAATCCTAATCAAAAGGTAGCCTCACTCAAAAACGAAAACAGAGATCTCTCTAATAAGTTTAAAGGGCTCTTGGCAAAGTATGAAAAACTAGATACTGAAATGAATGATTTGCTTGGTAAAAGTGATGAACTTCGTCTTCAGGTTGACCTTCCACTGATTAATAACAAAAATATTGGTACTGGAGGGCGAGTTTTCGATGAAATATCTCCCTCTAACTCCCGTGATATTTCTGAATTAATCAGCAGACTTGACAAATTTGTTGATAATATTTCTGTAAAGATTAAACTTGAAGAAAATAATTACAGTGAAATTGAAAACGCTTTTAATTATAATGAAAAATTGTATGATGCTATACCTGCTATTAAACCTGTTGATGGGAATTATGGTAATCGTTTTGGAATGAGATTGCATCCTGTTCTTAAAATAAGAAGGATGCATAATGGGCAAGACATTATTTGTCCAACAGGTAGTAAGGTTTATGCTTCCGGAAAAGGCAAAATAGAATTTGCCGGTTGGCGTGGTGGACTTGGTTACACCGTAATTGTTGATCATGGTTTTGGATACAGAAGTTACTATGGTCATCTTTCAAAAATATTAATTAAAGAAGGTAATAGTGTTAATCGTGGCGACTTAGTTGGCCTTTCTGGTGCTACTGGTAAGCTTTCTGCCGGACAGCATTTGCACTATGAAGTTCGACATAACGGAATTGCACTTAATCCCCGAAATTTTATATATGACGATGTAGAACTATTCGAAATCGTTTCAACTGAGTAATATTACTAGGAGTAAACTAAGAATGATTTGGACTGTTGAATTAGCCTCTTACCTTGATGATGCGCCATGGCCAGCATCTAAGGATGAATTATTGGATTATGCTGATAGAATAGGTGCCCCCTTAGAGGTTATGGAAAATCTTCGTGAATTAGAAGATGCTGAAGAGCCATACGAAACGATTGAGGATATTTGGCCGGACTATCCGGTAGATGAGGATTTCTTTTACTCTGATGAAGACGAGTACAATTAGTCCTTATCAGGAAATAGAATGATTTCAAATTTTGTTGAAGGCTTCGTTCAAAATGAAGCCTTTGCAACTTTAACTACGATTTATAATTCAAATAGAATTCCACATGCCTTTATTTTCTCGGGGAAAGAGGGAGTAGGAAAGCATTCAACCGCGATTGAATTTGCAAAACTGCTTAATAGTAACTTACCTGATGAAAAAAGGAGAATTATTAATCGAAAAATTCAATGCCTTGAAGAACCCTTCGTAAAATACATTTTCCCATTACCCAGGGGGAAAGGTGAGACGGGTGATGATACTGCCTATCAAAAACTGCCAAAAGATGCCATTGAGCAAATTCAGAACGAAATCAAGATAAAAACTGAAAATCCGTTTCATACTATTCGAATTGATAAGGCAAATAGTATTAAGATTAATAGTATTCGTGAAATACGGAAATTTATATCTATTGGCTACGATGATGTGAAGTATAGATTTATCATTATCAATGATGCTCATTTGATGCAAGACGAAGCCCAGAATGCACTGTTGAAAGGTTTGGAAGAACCTCCTGAGGGAATTATTTTCATTCTCCTTACTCCTTACGTTGATAAATTATTGCCGACAATTTTATCACGTTGCTGGAAAATTGATTTCAAACCTTTACAAAGAACTATAGTTCAGGAAGTTCTGGAGAATAAATTTAAGCTTGAGAGAGATACTGCCCAAAAAGTATCGTTTTTCTCAGATGGGTCAGTAACTGAAGGCTACAGACTTAGCCAAAAAAATTTTGAAGAGATAATTGTTAGTGCAATTAATCTCCTCAGGTTTGCATTGGCAGGCAGGTATAATACTGCATTTAAACATATGAACGAGTTTTTAGAGGATTCTCCAAAAGAATCAATGAATTTACTGATTGGTCTTATAATGCGATGGTTAAATGATACAGTGAAGAACAGAAATGATCTTCAGGATTATTATTTTGAAAATTATTCAGAAACGTTGGTTAAGTTTAACAAGAAATTTAATCACGCAGACGTACTCAACGTCTATGAACACCTTGAAGAACAACAGGCAGCCATAAGTAAAAATGTTAGCTTGAATGTAATAGCAATGAATATTATATTTGACATTGCGTCAATCGCTATGAGGTAATAATTTGTTTCAAATAGATCTTTCGTTTTTAAAAGGTTCAATTTCTGCTGATGAACTCAGAAAAGCTGAACAAAAGTACGATTCAAAATATAAATCTAAAATTCTAGAAGATATTCTTCCGCCAAAATGTCAGGATGACGATTCTCTTAGTGAAAAAGAAAGTGATAAAATTATTTCTTTGGATCAAAGAAAAATTATTGAAGCAGACTGCAAAGGACTACTCGGGTATCATTTTTGTGAAATTCCAGAAACAGAAAGTGAAGAATTTTCGCTAGATGATTTTATAATTGTCAAGCACGAAGAATCACTTGAAATATCTAAAGTGGCTGAGCAGAGTGAAATGGTTAAGCTACGTAGACAAAACCTGGGATGCTGTTCTGATGAAGTACCTATTTTTGTAAGAAAGGCCACTGATTCTGATCTTGAACAATACAGGAAAAACTTAAAAGACGAAGCCCATGCTATAACTGTTTTTAAGGAAAAACTGGATAAGTTTAAGCTGGATATGAAATTAGTTAATATTCATTATCAGTTTGATCGAAAGAAACTATTCTTTTTTTATACAGCTGATGGCAGAGTGGATTTTAGAGAATTAGCCAAAGATTTAGCATCAATATTTAAGACCCGAATCGAGCTTAGACAAATAGGTGTTAGAGATGAAGCTAAACAAATCGGCGGTATGGGTACATGCGGTAGAGAATATTGCTGTTCCTCATTCCTAAGTAATTTCAAAAGAATTACGACTCAATTGGCAAGTGAACAAAATTTATCTTCCAACATGGCTAAATTAAGTGGTCCATGTGGTAAGTTAAAATGCTGCCTATCTTTTGAATCTGAGTGTGAGTGTAGTTAAACTCATTATAAATTACTTCTTTTAACTTCATTTATCTATGACCATGTTTTATATTTTAAATAATCATGGAGACAAAAATGTTATCAAACCAATTTCCTAAAAAAATTGCTGTTCTTGGCTCAGCCGGTAAAATGGGCAGCGGTATTACACTTCTTGCGGCTCTTGATCTTGCGGATAGAATTGCGGATTCGGCACAAACGGATTTGAAGCTATACGCACTTGATGTTTCAGAAGAGAGTCTGGATGGATTGAAAAAATATGTTGCTGCTCAGTCAAGAAAACTTGGGGAAAAAAGACTTGAAGTTTTAAGAACCAGATATCATGAGAATATTCAATTGAGTGACGAAGAATTAATTGAGAAGTATGTTCAGGATGTGTTATCAAATTTAGTTACTACAACTTCAATCGAAGACCTTAAAAATGTTGAATTAATCTTTGAGGCCGTTAACGAGAATATGGATCTTAAGACAAGATTGATCAAAACAATCTCCGGAAATTGTGAAGCTCCTCCTTTTATCTTTACAAATACGTCCTCCATCCCAATCAAAGAATTGGAAGAAAGTACAGGTCTTAGTGGTCGTGTATTGGGGTTTCATTTTTACAACCCACCGGCTATTCAAAAATTAGTCGAATTGATTACTACAGATTCTACGTCGAATGAAATAATTGAATATGCGAATACTTTGGCAAAAAGGATGAGAAAGATTATTGTTCCTTCAAATGATATTGCCGGATTTATTGGCAATGGACACTTCATGAGGGATCTGTTATACGCTTTTAAGGAGCTTAAGAAGCTTCAGGGTGGATTATCTTTCGCTGAAGGAGTCTATCTAATAGACTTTGTTACAAAAAGACTGCTAGTCCGCCCAATGGGGATATTTCAGTTAGCAGATTATGTGGGGCTGGATGTCTGTAAAAATATATTGTCTGTTATGGATTCCAGAATTCATGGCGAGGTATTAAGCGATGATCTTATTGTTGAATTATTTGGTAAGGGAGTCGTTGGAGGACAAAATTCTGATGGTTCACAAAAGAAGGGTATTTTTAATTATGAAAAGAATAAGATATCTGAAGTTTTCGAAATAAGCAGTGGAGATTATGTCCCAATTAGCAAAATTGAGGGGCAGGTTTTATCACGTCTCGGAACTCTACCCACGATAATTCCGGAATGGAAGGATACTATTAGAAGTGAGGAGAAAGAAAGAATACTAAGCGAATATTTTACTGAAATGGCAAATCTTGATTCGTTTGGTGCGAGATTTACCATGGATTATCTGAGGAAATCCAAAGACATTGGTGAAAATCTTGTAAGTTCTGGAGTAACGAATTATTCAGAAAATGTTAATAATGTGCTTCTTCTTGGATTTTATCATGCTTATGGTGCAATAAATAATTATTGCTAATTTTGATAAAATTGTAAAAAATTCGAATGAATATGACTAATTTTGGACTTTGGATTATCTAAAGAGTGTTATGAAAGTAGCTGAAAAGAGTTCCAAAAAATACATAGGCTCCTGGAGAGAATTCCACAAAATCATCAGGAACCTGTTTAGTAATTTGAATATGCCTGAATATGTCACTTATAGCTTATTTGCCATACTCACAGGTGCATTTGCAGGGTTTGCCGCGGTCTTTTTCCATGAGTGCATTCAATTACTCACTGAATTCTCTTTTCAACATCTTGTTAAAATGTTTGGTTTTCTGGGAATATTTGCTGTCATAATAATTCCCGCTCTTGGGATGCTCATCCAGAGTATAATGACAGATGCTTTTCCTAAAACTGCTTCAAAAAAGGGTATACCAGAGGTAATTAAATCAGTTGCAATTAGGGGCGGGTATATTCCATTCAGGACAACTCTGTTTCATTTTATTGCTCCAATTATTTGTCTTGGTACTGGTGGTACATTGGGTCCGGAGGGCCCCGCTGCACAGTTGGGTGCAGGGGTAGGGAGCAAGCTGGGTAATTTGTTCGGTTTATCCGACTCACGAAGAAGAATGTTTACGGCGGCCGGTGCAGGAGCGGCAATCTCAGCAGTTTTTAATACTCCGCTTGGCGGAATATTTTTTGGTCTTGAAATAATTCTTCTAAATGATTTTCAATCTCCTACATTTTCAGCACTTATTTTGTCTTCTGTTACGGCAAGTGCAATTTCAAGAATATTTCTTGGTGATTCGCCTGCATTTATCTTTGAAACTGTTTCAATAGGTTCTTATAACCAGTTGCATTATTATGCTTTACTAGGATTACTTGCCGGAATACTTTCTCTGTTATTTGTGAAATATTCTGATACAACTAAACATTTTATCGGACAAAAAATAAAACCATTTATTTCCGGCTGGATGCTTATGGTAATTGTTGGATTGCTGGTAGGTGTTGCAGGATTCTTTTATGCTGATATATTTGGCATTGGATACGGTGCTATTAATTCATTGCTGTCGAACAGTATGACGTTAAAAATTGCAATTATTCTCTTAGTTCTTAAATTTATACTGGTTCCACTCGTCCTGCATTCAGGGGGCTTTGGAGGACTGTTTGCTCCATCTTTGTTTCTGGGAGCATGCTTTGGCTATATTTATGCCACTGTTTTGAACCAGTTTTGGGGATTAAATCTTGATACAACTACATATACGCTGGTTAGTATGGGAGCTGTGTTAGGAGGAGTCAATTCAATTCCAATATCCTCGATCATGATAATATTTGAAATGACGAAAGATTACACCTTTATTTTACCCCTTATGCTTGCAGTTGTCTTAAGTACGATGATTGTTCAATTAATAATGAAAGGCTCAGTTCACGTTAAACACCTGGAAAGGGAAGGATTTAATATCTCTCAGGGACGTGAAGTTAGTATTTTAAGATCCATTCTTGTTTCCGACGTCATGATACCAGACATAATGCTTATACCGGAAATAACTCCCTTAAAGGACCTAATAAGCAAATTAATAGAAAGTCCACATGGTACATTTTACACCGTTGATGAAAAAGGCAAAATTAATGGAAAAATTTCGGAAAATGAGCTGAGACCTATAATAACTGAGTACGAAAGCCTTAGAGAGATGCTTCTTGTTGGCGATATTGCTATACAGGACTTTGAATTTGTTTATGACACTGATGATCTTGATAGCGTATTAAAACTTTTTGGGAAACAAAATGTTGATGTTTTTCCAGTGATTTCAAGTAAAAATCATGAGTTAGTGGTTGGCACTATAATTAGGCAGGACGTTATTGCTGCTTATAATAGAGAGAGTTTTAAATATAATCTGACAGATGGTTTAGCTCACGAAATCAAATCAATAAATAGAGCAAAGGTTTCTAAAGTTGCCGACGGGTATTCTATAAGTGAATGCATCGTACCGATTAGCTATGTTGGTAAAACCCTAAACGAACTCAGGTTTAGAAATAAATATGGATTGGATATATTGATGATTAAAAAGAGAAAAGATAGTTTTGATTTGGAAAAAAATGAATCAGAAGTATTGATGCCGCAACCGGATTACAAATTAGAGGCAGATGATATTTTAGTTATTTTTGGTGCAGATCAAAATATAAAGAAAACCGAAGATTGGTATATATGAAGCATATTGTATAAAATTTAAACAGTATGTGTATAAAGTCATTCCCTATGGGTTGAGTTAATATCTTCTATTAAAATCACTTACCCGTAATGAGAACTTTTGAGACAAAATTTGATAGTTGTCAAAAAGTTGTCATACAAATTTATCATGCTTAATTCCTGAAAACAATAATATTGATTGTTAATAATAGAATTATTACCTTGGAAATAAAAGAGTTAAGTATGAATTATTTCTACTATCTTTTAGATGGTCCCTCTAATGATACCTTACAGATTATTCAAGCTGTTACAAATATTATAGTTGCTGTTGCTGCAATAGGTGCTCTTATTTTTACAGGGGTTCAGCTTAAGCTATCAAAATATTCTAAGAGGGGGATGATGGTCCCTTGCACAAAGCCCGGTAAAATAATCAGATCCAATCGAGACGTAAAACCATATGCTATTTCTGAAATAAGAATAAAACTTATTAACTCAGGCGAAAACGTAATCAGCAAACTTGGAGTAAAATTATATATAATTATTCGTACTCAACTTGGAAAAAATCAGCATAAGTTTGAAATATATTTTGGAGGCACATCTTATTGTGTTAATCCTCTTGCTAAAAATCAAAAGCTAGGGATCAGCAAGTCACCGATTGCTAAATTTATAAGTGATGCAATTATTGATGGCAATATTATTGGGGCTCACGTTCAATATACAGACATGCAGTTAAACAGAATATTTAAAGATACTTTTTTTTGGAGAGGCTCTGAGGAAATGGATGAATTATTTGAGATAGGTTCTGATAATATAAAGTATTTAAAATATTATCAGAGATTGATGTCAGAAATATTAGAATTGGATAAAAAGGCTCATGAATTTATTGTTACAATAGAGGAAACAGAAAATTAGTTAAACTTATCAAATAAATATACTCTTCTAGCAATAATGAATAATTGATTATAAACTGTATTTTTTCTTCTTAAAAAGGAGAGTGAAACATGCCTTTTGTATTATACTTCATTTGGTCAAATTTAACGTTAGAAAATCTCTTGATGACCATTCCAATCTTATTAACAGTATTTGCATTAATCTATACTCACAAAACATATAGGATGAATATTGAGAATAATAGGCTCGAAAGGCAGTCCAGAGCAAGTTTAATTATTCCTGATGAAAAATATGGAAAGATATTAGTAGGTAGATCTGGAGCTAGTGGAGGTGAAACTTGGGAAAAGCCAGGTGAAGTTATCATCAATCTTAGAAATCGAGGATTTAATCCATGCTCAGATGTTAAAATCAATGGTTTACAATATATTGTATCAAACATTGTAGATAACAAATATGAAACATATCCTTTATTTAAAAATGATAATATGACTTTTAGGAATCCTCAGCCAAGGGATCATTTGATTGAGGTTAGATTAAGACATTACCATAGGAGAAGCTCTACAAAAATAGAATTTTTTGCTGTATTTCTCAGCTATAATGATATGCTATTGAATAATAAACATTATTCAATGTATAGATATGAAAATCTAGAGAATGAATTATGTGAAGTGAGTTGTGATAACCTAACATTAGTGGAAAATTTTGATAAGGAATGTGAGAGAGCTTTCAAAGAATTTTGTAGGCATAATTGATTTGATCATACATGAAAAAATACTTGTCTATATAGACAAGTATTTCATTGGAGAATTGCTTAAAAATAGATTTTGATTTTTTTACTGGTATATGTAAACTAAAAAATATAGATAAGTTATTGTTATTGAAGAAGATAACTATTAAAAAGAAAAAACATTATGCGACAATAACATAAGGGTATATTTAAGTTGTTTTGATAAAAGGAGTTACAGGGATGCAAACATCAGAGAATGACGCATAATGTATATTATGTAAACTAACGAATCCCCCAATTAGGGCACAAACCTATTTAACTTAAGGTAGAAATAAATAATTGCCAGTACGAACGCTATCAGAATAATTACTTTTTTATTCCCTTTTTTATTATACTTTCTACTGCCGCTAAACCTTATTTTTTTTCTTCTTTTAACATCTTCATCTTCTTCTGGTTTATAAAATCTGGGATCATAATCGAATCTTTTGTATTTGGGTTTCTTCATTGTTAACATTGTGCACCTTTTAAATTGCTTATTACTTTTATGTTGCCTTTTAACAACTCGACGTTAACATTTGTTGCCATTCGGGAAATTACTTCACCATCTGCATGGATGTAAGTCGGAGAGCTCATTTTAAGACTAGCGGCACTAGTATTTTGAAAAAATGCTTCTTTTAGGGTGTCCAATTTGTTTATCAGAGCTTTTGGTAAGGAGCGTAAAAGCTTTAAAGTTTTAACATGTTCAATAATACATATCTCAAATTGGTCAGAAAATACCTCAGCATTAGGTGTTAGATAGAAACCACCACCGGATGTTTTGCCCTTTCCAACAGTAACCAGTAACTTTTTGCCGGAAACAATAGTTTCATTATCTAATTCTATATGCATTTCAATAGGAACGTATTCTTTAATAGTCTTAAATATGGCCGTAATATATGATAAAACACCACTGAGTATTTTTATTTCCTGATTATGGTGCGCAACAATGGCATCAAATCCAACACCAAGAGCGTTTATAAATCGATGTTCAACAGAAACTAGTGGATCATCAGTATCTATTTTTACCTTACCTAGTCGTATTGAGTTTAATTCAGAAATATTACTATTAAATATAAGATCAATATTTTCTTGAAAGGATTTGCTTAGTTTTAAGGAAGAGGAATAATCATTACCTGAACCTACCGGGAGCAAACCCAAATTTGTAATTTTTGTAAGATCTAAGCCGTTAACTATTTCATTTAGAGTACCATCTCCCCCAACAGAAATAATAGTATCAAAATTACTTTGTCTGGCTTTAATAATCTCAGTTGCATGTTTTGGATATTCTGTATGAATTATTGTATGGGTTCCCGGAAAACGAGGGACAGTAATTTTTAAGGATTCAGAAGCTTTTTGACCATTACCCTTTCCTGCTTTGGGATTGATAAGAAATAAATAATTTTTGTTGAGCATTAAATAGAACCAATAACTTATTACAAATAATGTTGTTAGCTAAACAAAGCTTTTACATAATTTTCCGGGACGAATGGTTGTAAGTCATCAATTCCCTCTCCAACTCCGATGAATTTAACAGGTATTTTCAATTCATCACAAATTTGAAATAGTATACCGCCCTTGGCAGTACCATCCAATTTAGTAACTATAAGTCCAGAGATATGTGTAAATTTTGAAAACTCACGTGCCTGAATTAAAGCGTTCTGTCCTGAATTTCCATCAACAACAAGGTAAACTTCATTGGGAGCATACAAAAATACCTTAGAAAGTACATTGTTAATCTTTCTTAGCTCTTCCATAAGGTTTTTCTTGGTATGAAGTCTTCCGGCAGTGTCAATAATAACAATGTCTGCATTATCTTGTTTTGCTGCCTGCAGTGTATCAAAAGCCACAGATGATGGATCAGCTCCGGTCTTACTCTGGATAATCTTTACTTTAGAACGATTGGCCCATACCTCTAATTGCTCATTTGCAGCCGCTCTAAATGTATCAGCAGATCCTACAATTACATCATAACCGGAATTTTTGAATTGACTTGAAAGCTTACCGATTGTTGTGGTTTTACCCGATCCATTAATACCTATAATGAGTAAAACAAATGGTTTACAGGATTTAATTTTATTTATCTCTTCATCTAAATCAGTAGGTTTTCCAAGAATTTTTATCAATTCTTCTTCGAGAGTCTGCATAAATGTATCTCTATCACGAGAATTCTTTTCTTTAAGACTTCTACGCGTATTTTCAATAATCCTCTCAGTAGTATCCATACCAATATCGCTTGAAATCAGAATTTCTTCAATTTCTTCAAGAAGTTCCTCATCAACCTGTGCTTTTCCGGTAAATGTCTCTGATATTCTATCGACCAGTTTATTTTTTGTTTTTGATAGTCCGGCTTTTAGCTTCTCAAGATTTATATTGTCAAATAGTGCCATTTTTATAATATTTTATCGTTTCATAGCCACGTATTCCGTATCCAATTAAAGAAGCAAAACAGAGCATAATACAGAAGTACATTAGTGAATAATATATCGATTCAAACTCCCGTACACCTAATATATCTGCAAGTACAAATACTCCAATAAAAAAAGCTGTAATCTTGCCTAACATGTTGGATGGTAATACTTTATTTATAATTTTGGAGACAATAATTCCACCAATAAATATTATCAGATCCCTAAAAATAACTATCCAGAAGAAATATCCCGGAATTTCACCGATCAGATAAAGCTTTACTACTATTATCCCCATGCAAAGTTTGTCAGCAAAGGGATCAATTATCTTTCCCACTTCGGTTACACTATTATATTTTCTGGCGAAATATCCGTCTAAAAGATCAGTGGCTACTACTACAAGACATATAAAGCCCAAAATAAGTCGATAATCATAAGATTCGTTAATGTGATCCAGTAATATGAAAATGGGAATAGCCAGAAGTACTCTGAGGAGACTAATGTAATTTGCAAGTGTATTTATTTCTTTAAAAGAAATTTTCATCTTAAATCCACTATTAATCAAATTCGTTTTTAACAAGACCATTTATTAAAGGTATTGGATATTCGCCGCCAAAACAGGCTGTACAAAATTGTTCGGGATCATGATCCACCATTGCATCCAGTAATTCTTCTCTTGTGAGGAATTCGAGTGTGTCTACGCCAAGTTCTTCTCTTATCTTTTCAATGTCCTGATCGAATTTATTAGCGATTAATTCTTCGCTAGAAGGAAAATCCATCCCATAATAACATGGATTTATGATTGGCGGTGATGATACTCTAAAATTAATTGATTTTGGATTTGCTTCCCTGAGTAGCTTAATCAACAATTTTGATGTTGTTCCTCTTACAATAGAATCGTCAATAACAACTATTGTTTTGCCCTCTAGTACTCCTTTAACTGTATTGAACTTAATCTTAACACCTATTTCGCGGCTCTGCTGACCCGGAAGAATAAAAGTTCGCCCGATATAATGACTTCGTATTAGGCCAATTTCAAGTTTAGAAGCTATATGCATCTTTTCAAGTTGATTCTGGTATCCAATAGCGGCTGTGTTGGAACTATCCGGTACACTGAAAACAATTACTTTATCACCATCAGGATCGACGACAGGATGTTTTGCTGCAAGCACTTTACCTAGTTTCCTGCGCATTTTATCAACATAGGTCCCATATATCCTGCTATCCGGTCGTGAGAAGTAAATATATTCGAAAATACAATGTTTACTTATTTCTTTTTCTGCTTTAATGCGGAAAGATTTAATTTGTCCGGTCTTGATAACCTCATCATCAATCACTACTATCTCGCCCGGTTCAACATCCCGAACATATTCTATTGAATTTATATCCAATGCACATGTCTCAGATGTGATAATAAAACTACCATTCTTCTTGCCAATACATAATGGTTTAAACCCTTTAGGATCACGTGCTGCTATTAATTTATCATCAGTTAAGAAAAGAAAACAATATGCTCCCTCCACCTTATTAAGAGCTTCTTTAACCTGGTCAATTTGGTTTTCTAACTTACTTCTGGCAATTAAGTGCAATATTATTTCAGAATCGGTTGATGTTTGGAAAATGGCACCTTCATCAATTAATTCGTTTCTCACTTTGCTTGTATTGGTTAAATTACCATTATGAGCAATAGATAGGTGACCGAGTCGATAATTAACGATAAATGGTTGTACATTTTTTTTAGAGTCTGATGAACCGGTTGTTGAATATCTATTATGCCCAATTGCAGCCTTTCCGGAGAGTTTATTCTTAAATAATGTATCATCACCAAAAACTTCTGAAACCAATCCAAAGTCTTTGTGGATGTTCAAAGAGGTTTTTCCTTCAATATGGTCCAGGGCTACAATACCGGCACCCTCCTGCCCTCTGTGTTGCAATGAGTGTAGACCATAGTAAGTCTTTACAGCAGCGTCAGTATCACCATAAATACCAAATAGCCCACAAAAACTTTTAGGTTTATCATCAATAGATTTTATAATATTTTCCATTAGATTCTTATTTAGTAAAATGAATTGCGAATTGAAAGTGAAGTGGAAAATTAAATAAAATTAAGAGAAAAATCCATGCGCGATTGTTGTTCAAAAAAGAAAAACCCGATCAAATAAAATCGGGTTAGTTTGAAGAAGTATTTTTGTCGGGATGATAGGATTTGAACCTACGGCCTTCCGCCCCCCAGACGGACACTCTACCGGGCTGAGCTACATCCCGTACTACAATTGGGAACGTAAATCTAATAAAAATTTCTTAATATCTTCAAAGTCTTTTTTTAGGTCTGGTAAATTCTCTTCAGGTTTTTTAGCTTCAGAGAACTCAGACTGCTCAATTACCACGGTTTTATTACCCCCGTCGGCAAGAATTTTTTTTGCACCATCAATTGTATATTTTTCCTCACGCAACAGCTTCTTTATTTTCAATATCAATTGAATATCTTTATTTGTATAGATGCGATTTCCAGCCCTGTTTTTGCCGGGTTTTAAGAGGTCGAACTCTGTTTCCCAATATCTTAAGATATATTGCTCCAAATCGGTTAATTTACTAACCTCGCTAATGGAGTAATACAACTTTTTTAAGCTAAAATCTTTCATTAGATGTTAACCCTAATTTTGGGCTAAAATAACTAATTAAATTAAAACAAGCAACATCTGGTGATGATTTTAACTTATCGTTGAGAAGGAAGCAGTAACTTGTTTAATACAAGCAGTTACGCAAACAAGTCTAATGTAGATACAAAGGACAAAAAGATTACTAAATCACTTAGAAATCAATGAGAATTTACATAGGGAAGGATTTACTTTGAAATAATTTTTTCTATTAGGTATATAGCAGCAAAATAACCATTCTCCTTAAAACCCGATATATAACCATCGCATTTTGCTGCAGTTATCATAGTATGCCTAAAATCCTCACGAGAGGCTAAATTTGATAGGTGTACTTCAATTTTAGGAAGAGTACATAGTTCCAGAGCATCTCTTATTGCAACTGAAGTGTGAGAATAACCGCCAGGATTAATAACAATGGCGTTATATTTATCAGATGCTGTCTGGATGATTTCTACAATTTCTCCCTCAAGATTACTCTGAAAGAATTTTATTTCATGGTTCGCAAAAGAACTCAAAATAGTGGATTCAATATTATCAAGATTAAGTGATCCGTACTGAGCTGCATCACGTTTACCTAGCATATTAAGATTAGGACCATTAATAATTAATATTTTCATTCCGTATCCGTCTTCTGTTCATCATTAATTAAAGGATCTGCTTTTCCTTCTTCATTTTCGGCAGGGCTAACTTCATCACTATTTTTATCTTCCTCCTCTTTTTTATTCTCGGTTTCCTCAATAATCTCGCGAAGTTTTGGAGTAAGAAATACTTTGTCAATTCCTAATTCATTTAATGCTGCCGCCAAAGTAGTAACTTTCCGTTGCAAATTTGCCAACTTATTAATAACAATCACTTTACTTTCTTTAAGAATGCAATAACCACCCTTAAAATCTCCTCTCTCAAAACGAACAGTTGCACCCATTTGATTTGCAAGGGACTTTAGGTCTTGTAATAAGGATTCGAACTCTTTTTCTTTAATTTTCATTAGATTTGATCTTCAATGGTTGCAATAAAATTAAGAATATAACTACAATGTACAGAAAGATTTCTATGATTGGAAAACTGCCTAAAACTGCAAATCGTTTCTCAACTAGCTGCAGTGCTAATGAGTTATTAAAATTTGCTTCTAAAATAAGATTCACAATTTCCCAGTCAATATACGATAAATACATTTCGAAAGGCATGGTAAATGAAACCAAAACAATAACAATGAAAAGCCATCCTTCTGATTTCAAATTCAATTTACTGCTAAAAAAGAACCCAAAGAAGAAGATGATGAAAAGTAAATAACTTATAATTCCGGTAGATAAAATCGGACCGAGCACTTTAAAAAGAATAACATTACTACCTTCAAAAATACTCTTTTGAATTTCTAAGGTGTCGGAAGTAAATAACTGGAATAGCCCTACAATTCTGGCAAAATATCCTCCAAACCATATCGTAAATGAGACGACAGATATAAGAAGGAGTATTTTTGAAATTTTGGGTATATTTTGCATAAGTTTAATTTTAGTTTACGACAAAATATAAAAAAAATATGAATCTTGCCTCAATCGATATTGGATCAAATACAGTATTATTACTCATAGCTGAGTTTCATGAGAATCAAAAGAATTTTACTCCATTACTTAACCTTTACAAAAGTCCACGACTCGGCAAAGGAATACAAAGTGATGGTAATATATCTGAAGAAAGTTTAGTTAAATTATATGACGTATTGGATGAATACAAAAGTATTATTGATGAGTATAAATGCGATATTGTTTTGGCTAAAGCTACTAATGCAATGAGAATAGCTAAAAATTCTGCTAATATTATTGAGAGTGTTAAAACTAAATACAATATTGATATTGAAGTATTACCTGGTATGGAAGAGGCAAGGATATCTTATCTTGGTGCGGCTTCAGCTCTTTCGCATGAAGAGGAAAAGTTAGTAATTGATATTGGTGGTGGAAGTACAGAAATAATTTATGGGAAGGGTGAAACCATTGCTTACAGGAATAGCTTTCCAATAGGCGCCGTAAATTTAACAGAAAAATTTGTTAAGGGAGAAATTATTGTTGATAATGAAATTATAGAAATGAACAATTTTCTGGAAGATTTTTTTAGTGAATTGTTGAGTTCTGTTCCTAAGTCAATTCCTGCAATTGCTGTTGCTGGTACTCCCACTACCCTCTCCTGTATGAAACAGTCCCTTAAAGAATACAATGAGGAGTCGGTGGAAAATGCAATACTAAATAAAGTTGATCTTGAATTACTGATTGAGGAATTAAAAAAACTTTATCCGAGTGAAATATTAAAATATTATGGACCAGTTGTTGCGGGCAGAGAAGATGTAATTTTAGCTGGCACAATAATTCTTAATTCACTATCCAAAATGTTATCGATCGATAGTTACACAGTAAGTGCAAAAGGAATAAGATATGGTGCCTTGATAGACTACTTACAAAAGAACAGTTACTTATAATATTAGCATTAAATAAATAATGCCAGCATTCAAAACAACCGCAAATAAAATTGAGAATATCTTTAATTTTGTCTGAGTATAAATAGCAATAATTGTCAGAATTAAACTGCCAAAGAATAAGATGCCTTCTAATCCCCCTAAAACGTAAGCTATCATTGGTTTTAAGATAAACGGAGATGGGTTAAAACTTAACCAGTATTTACCAAATATGGCAAACTCAATTATAAACAGAATTGGAAGTAAAACAAGTTGAGGAATTAAGGCGTAGAAATAAATACTTAGATTGTCCTTAATCCGTGTATCTGATTTAAGAAACCGAAAGAGATATTTTGATATAACAGAGAACAAAATGATATAGAAAGATATTGCAAAGAGACTTAATGCAAATGAAACTAAGCTATTCCCAGATGAGAATTCTACTGACAAAACATTCTTTAATAAAAGTGAATCCAGCCAGAAGTTTAGCCCAGCTAAAATAGAAATAAAAAAAAGATAGTTCTTGTGTTCTGATTGTATAATTTTCAGATATGCCTGAACCGGTGAATCGATAAGTCCCCAGACAGTTTGCCAGAAATCAATATTAACTACTCTGTTACGCAAAATGGAGTTGCATGACGAGCAGTTCAGTTTATACTGTGGGTTTAATGTTGAACAACTCTTACAGGCAATTCTGTTTCTCATAACAGTATCTTCATAATTTTACTCTAAGATTTAGTTGGTAAGTGTTGATCATTTTATTTTCACTAACATCAAAATCAAAAAGTTGAGCATCCACATAGGCATCAACCAAGTTGAGAAAATAAACTAGTCCAATATAAATAGCAAATTCATCTCTTTGGTCATGGCGAAAATCCCGCCATTTTTTGTAATTAACATTGCTGAAACCTGAAGCTATATACAAATCACTGTATAATTTATATTCATCATTATTCCTGATCCAAATATCAATGAGATAATAAAAAGCGCCTAATACAACAGGTACTTTCCAGTACGACTCATTGTAAATCTGTCCTAGCCCTGGCAGAAGTGCACTTCTTAGCACTGCTCCCCATGGTGATTTATGCATAACAAAAGTAGAATCTGTTGTCAGGGTCGGATCAGTTTCCTTTATTTCATTTTGGGAATAAAGTGATTGTAGAAATAAGGATAGGAAAATAACCAGGTATATTTTAGCCCTTGCTAATTTCAGAAAATAAGTCGTATAGTCTTTCAAGTTCATCATTCGAATAAAATTCAATTATTATTTCTCCAGTTCCATCCTTTCTAATCTTGCAATGTACTTTTGTTCCAAGTATCTGCATAATTTTATCTTCAAGATCCCTTTGAGAAATTGAAGATAAATCCCCCCTCTTAGCCGAACTACTCTCTCTGGTAACTTTTGATGATTCTGCCCGAAGGAGATATTTCTTTACTAATGCCTCAACTTTACGAACTGATAGCTGCTGGCTCTTAATCTGCTCAAGAATTTCTATTTGTATTGAACTATTGGGCAAATTGATCAAAGCACGTGCATGCCCTGCTGATATTTCTTCTTTAGAAAGGCTAACCTGCACTTTATGAGGTAATTTTAAAAGACGAATTGAATTTGCAACGGTAGTCCGGTCTTTTCCAACTTTTTCGGATATTTCTTCTTGAGTAAGACTACATTCATCCATAAGTCTTTTATAGGCTTTAGCAATTTCAATGGCATTTAGTTTTTCGCGTTGAATATTTTCAATAAGGGATAAGGCCAACATTGCTTCTGGCGTGTCAACTTTAATAATGTAAGCGGGAATTTCCTTATAGCCAATATCTTTGCAGGCACGCAGTCGGCGCTCACCAGAAATAAGTTCATATCTATTTCCGCCATGACGTCTTACTGTTATAGGCTGAATTAAACCATTCTGCAAAATAGATTTCTTTAACTCGTCTAATGCTTTTTCGTCAAACTCAAGGCGTGGTTGATATGGATTTGGACTAATTTTATCTGTTGGAATTTTTGCGAGCAGATCAACTGTCTTTCCATCATCAGTTTTAATATCTTTTGACGATATTGTCATCGGTTCATCAACTTCTTTTTTCACATTAGGATTTATAAGTGCATCTAATCCCCTACCCAAACCGGGCTTAATTTTTGTCATTCTTAGTACCTTCTAATTCCTGCTTTAAGCGTTCAATAATTTCATTTGCTAATGAGATATAATTTTTTGCACCTGTTGATATTGCATCATAAAGTAAAACGGGCATCTGATGGCTAGGTGCTTCAGATATTCTTACGTTTCTCTGAATAACAGTATCATAAACCTTATTTCCAAAATATTTCTTCACTTCCTCAACAACCTGATGCGACAATCTTAACCTCGTATCAAACATTGTAAGAAGTACACCTTCAATGTTTAATTCCGGATTAAAATTATTTTTTACAATATTAATAGTATTTAATAATTGACCCAGGCCTTCAAGAGCAAAATATTCGCACTGCACAGGAATTAAAACGGAGTTTGAGCCTGTAAGCGCATTTAGAGTTAGAAGACCAAGTGATGGAGGGCAATCAATAAATATGAACTCATAATTATCTAAAGCGGGAAGCAATGCAGTTTTCAATAATTTTTCTCGGTTCTGCATCGAAACCATCTCAATTTCAGCACCAACTAAATCAATATTAGCGGGAAGAATATCTAAAAACGGCATGTAGGTTGAAATAATACTTTCATTAATATCTTCGGTGCCAATAAGTACTTCATATGAAGATGAATCAAATTCATTAATACCTAAGCCTGAAGTAGAATTCCCTTGCGGGTCAATATCAATTAAGAGTGTTTTATGTTCTGCCGCCGCTATTGAAGCAGATAAATTAATTGCAGTAGTGGTTTTACCCACACCGCCCTTTTGATTTGCTATAGATACTACTCTTGCCATATTTTTACCAGAAAAATGCTAGAATAAATTATATTTGTTATAACTCTATTTCCTCACCGTATTCCATTACTTTGCACTTCTTGTCAAGCTCATTAATCTTCATCTTAAACTCATTTGGATCAGCATTAATGACCGGAAATGTGTTATAATGCATTGGAATTGCTGTCTTTGGATTAACGAGTTCAACAGCTTTAACAGCATCGTTAATTCCCATCGTAAAATTATCACCAATTGGTAATAACATGTAATCAATATCATTCATTTCACCAATCAATTTCATATCATAGAAAAGTCCGGTGTCACCTGTATGGTACAGTATCTTGTTGTCGATAGAAAGAACAACACCTGCCGCTTCTCCGCCATAAAAATTATCAGGTGTCATCGAGCCATGATGCGCAATAGTAAATTTCAAATGTCCAAAAGCGAAATTATAACCACCTCCAATATGCATATTATGTGCGTTAAAGCCTTTCCCAGCCACATAATTTGCCAATTCATTAACACATATGAATAATGAATTGGATCTTTTTGCTATTTTGAAAGCATCGCCAATGTGGTCACCATGTGCATGAGTTAGTACAATAAAATCAGCAGTAACATCCTCAGACTTGACTGAGCAAGTAGGATTATCATCAAGAAAAGGATCAATCAGAATGATTTGCCCCTCATTTGTAGTAATCTGAAAAGCTGAATGTGAAAAGTATTTTAATTTCATGCTCAACCTCCTACCTTTTGAATAGCTTGATGTTTAATACGAACAACCAATTTAATGAAATAAATGAATTTCTTATCAAAATTATTTGGAAATAAATCATTATTTTACGGCACAAATTCTACTTATGCTTAAACATAAAATCAAATATTTTACTGCTGGGTTTTTCTTTAGAAACTTTTAAACTGAATAACAATTGGCTACGGAGTGAATCTTTAGATAAACCCCTTCTCAATTTTGCATTCTCTGCTAAAGAAATGCTGCCAGTTTCTTCTGAAACAATGACACAGATAACATCTGCCTGCTCAGTAATTCCGATTCCAGCTCTATGTCTCATACCTAAAGGAGAGCCATTAAAGGTTGTTTCCTGAGAAAGCGGCAAAGTGCACCTGGCTGCCTCAATAACATCGTTTCTTATTATAACCGCACCATCATGCAAAGGTGACCTGGGGAAAAAAATTGATCGAAGCAGGTTTTTATTAACTTTGGAATTAATCATCTCCCCGGTTTCAACTACACCTCTTATCCCTGTCGTTTTTACTAATACTATTAATGCGCCATGCTGATGCTGAGCCAATTCAAAAGCTGTATCAGTTATAATATCTGCAATAGTACTCTCGTCACTTTTTACAAATAATCTTAAGAGTGGTGTTTTACCTACCATAACAAGTAGTCTTCTAATCTCAGGCTGAAAAAGTATAATAAATGCAATTACCCAGATGTCCGAAATTAATTTTAATATCCATCCAACAGCTTTTAAATTAGCGGCTTGGGCAACGAAAGAAAGTAGAAGTACTACTATTAACCCAAAAAATATCTGGGAAGCAATTGTTCCCCGTATAACAGAGTATAACTTGTAAAAAATAAATGTAACTAACGTGATATCTAAAACATCAAGAAAAGTTACTGTAAGAAAACCCAATTTGAATATCTCAAACACTTGTTATTATCCCCGGATTTTCGATAAAATTTATCAATTTAGATGCATCTACCGTGTTCTTAACCTTGTGTGTTCTAATAATTCTTGCTCCATTTGCCATAGCAAATGTCTCCGCTGCCAATGATAGGTCTTCACGCTCATTAATCTCATTCTTAAAGACTTTACCAATAAATGATTTTCGTGATAATCCTACAAGAATAGGTAATCCCAGCCCCTTAAACTCTTGAAGCCTATTTAATATCTCATAGTTATCTATTACTCTTTTTCCAAAACCAATACCCGGATCCACAATAATGTTCTTAATTCCAGAGTATGTAGCTAGTTGGCATTGATTATTCAGAAATTCATATACTTCGCCAACCAGATCATCGTATTGGGGATCTACTTGCATCGATTGTGGTGTACCTTTCATGTGCATAATTACAAGAGCAGCGCTACAAGCTTTAACGGTTTTTATCATTTCCGGATCATTAATAAGTCCGCTTATGTCATTAACCAGTGTTACTCCATTATCAAGAGCGGCTTTTGCAACCTCAGACTTTGTAGTATCAATTGATAAAATTACATTCGGAAATTCTTTGTTCAAGACTTTAATGATCGGTAAAACCCGTTTAATTTCTTCTGAAGTTTCAACCGAGTTTGCTCCAGGTCTTGAAGATTCTCCACCAATATCAATGATATCTGCACCATCTTCAATAAGTGATTCTGAATGTTTTAGGGCAAGATCTCTTTCACAATATTTCCCACCATCTGAAAATGAATCAGGTGTGACATTCAATATGCCCATGACAATAGCAGATTTTAAAGAAAAGGACTTATCCCCAATATTGAAAGAACCACTATCATAATTTTTATAGTTGCTAATAGTCTGTGATATCTTATAACCAATGTCTTCATTTCTTGAGGCAACTATCCGCCTGCTCAATTCACCAAATATTGATATTGTACCCAAAATCAGAATATCTGTTCCACCATTCTTTTTTGATGCAACTGAGTAACATATTTCCTTTGAGGCTAATATTTCTCTTTTTATTTGTTCGGCGATCATCGATTCGCAATTTTTTAACTCTAACCCAATAAGATCAATTTCATATAAATCTCTAAAGATATCGTATTTGCTGCTATATCTTTTAAAGACATCACTATGAGATAATTTTATTATTTGGGTTGTCAATTACGCTCCAATGGGTGCATTTTTTGAACATATAAAACTTTATAAGATAAGAAAATAATTGAAGCAAATCATGAGTGAATATAAAATAATTATTGAAAATACGGATGTGCTTATTATTTTGAAGAAATAAGGTTTTTTAATTCTATTGCTGCAGCTGAGATATTGTCTTGTGCAAATATAGATGAGCCTGCGACAAAAACATCACACCCAGCCGAAGATACGGATTGTATATTTTTTGAATTTATACCACCATCAATTTCAATAAGAAAACTTAGGTTATTGTCTTTTCTAATTTTAGCAAGATCTTCAATTTTCTTTAAAGAATTTGGCAAAAATTGCTGCCCACCATAACCGGGATTAACTGACATTACAAGTACCATATCAACAATATCCAATACTTCGGATAAACTTGAAACGGGAGTGCCAGGATTAATGGATACGCCAGCCTTTGCCCCAAGTTCTTTTATCTTGTTAATTTGTCGATTGAGATGAAGGACAGCTTCCTGATGAATAGTAAGATAATTGGCGCCTGCTTTTATAAATTGTTCAAAATAATTTTCAGGGTTTTCAATCATTAGATGAACATCCAAGGGAAGATTTGTTATCCTTTTAACAGCTTCAACAATAAATGGACCGAAAGTGATATTAGGAACAAACTTACCATCCATAATGTCGCAGTGAATCCAATCTGCACCAGACATTTCAACATACCTGATCTGTTGCGATAAGTTAGCAAAATCAGCGGATAATATTGAGGGGGCTAATAATTTCATAGTTTTTATTTTGTTATTACTACATCAACACTATCACCAACGGCAACAAGTTTGTTTTCACCGGGATACTGGTCAATAATAGTATTTGGCAATAAAGATGGTGAGGTTAAAAATGTTGTTTTTCCAATTCTCAAAGAATTTCTTTTCAAAAGAGTTTCTGCCTCTCTGAATGATTTACCAAGTAGATTGGGAATACGAATCATTCCAATTTTGGGACCATAACTAACTTTTAAATCAACCGCGGTTCCTTTGGGAATATCTACGCCCTCAAGCGGGTGTTGCTCAATAATTCTTCCGGCAGGCATTTCCGATTTTACTTCCTCCACTTCACCAAGTATCAATCCCAATCTCTCAATTGTAACTTTAGTATCCCGGAATGTTTTACCGAAGAGTAGGGGCATTTTTATCAGTGATTCACCACCACTAACAAATAAGTAAATACGTCTCCCCTCTTTTACCATTACGCCGGAACTAGGCTTCTGGAATATTACATGGTCTTTTGGATATCGTGCGTCATATCTTGGACCTTGAAGTATTGGATTAAGATTAAGCTCGGTAAGCACCTTTATAGCTTCATCCTTGTTAAGTCCAACTACATTTGGAACATCATACTCCGGTGCCGACACATACCATGGAAAGGCAACTTTATCAATCAAAAGAATTAAGGCTAGAATTATTACTAGTCCTATTACCGGAACAATCACTATTTTTTTAAGATATTTCTTCATCACTGCAAATATAGATAATGGTTAATTTTTTAACAAATCATATTTTATGATGTAATCGGTAACTTATTTTTTAAATTAAAAGATGCCTTTGTGAACAACTTTTAATCCATTAAGTTATTAAATTACTAAAACAATATAAGAAACTTTATTTTGTAAAAAGAGAACCTGAGAACATTATGAGTACATCAATTATTTTATTCGAGGATGGAAAAGTTAGCAATTTCTTCCCTCTTGCTTTAACCAGACCTGTTTACGAACTGAAGTGTGGTATTAAAACACTTAGAGAAAAAGTCGAGTTCTTTTATGAGAAAGAATGTTATTCATATCAGATGCGGGACTATTTACAAGGTACTTTCAAGGAAAGAAATCCGAAAAAAATAGTGAATTCCTTACCGGATACAGATATTTTATTTCTAAATGGAAGAATTCTGGCGGATAAAACTATTCTTCGGTCTATTCCGATGGAGTCTGAAGAAGCGATATACCGCGTAAATGAGGAAATAATAGCTATTAAATTGAATATTGGAAGCAAATATTTAAGTGAACTCAATTTTGAAAATCTTGCCATCAATAATTTTGAAGGATTGAAACAAATTGATGTTGATGTTAAAATGATTAATTACTATTGGGATTTAGTTGGAAACCTGGGCAGTGAAATTAGAAATGATTATAGTAACTTTTATAGCTCAATTAATGCTGCCCCTGATTTTCATGGTGTCGACTATCTGAATAAGAAAGATATTTTTATAGGCAAAAATGTCGAAATAAAACCACAGGTGGTTATTGATGCCAGCGAAGGTCCTGTTATTATTGACGATAATGTTTTAATCATGCCTCACGTTGTAATACATGGTCCGGCATATATCGGTAATAGCACCAGAGTTAAGGTAAATTCATACATTTATAGTAATTCATCAATTGGTGAACACTGTAAAGTTGGCGGTGAAATTGAGGACACTATAATTCATTCTTATAGCAATAAGCAGCACGATGGCTTTCTCGGGCATAGTTATCTCGGAGAATGGATAAATATTGGTGCTGCTACCAATAACAGCGATCTCAAAAATAATTACGGTACTATTTCAGCTTATGTTAATGGACACCTAATTGATACAGGAATGCAATTCCTTGGACTCATAATGGGTGATCATTCAAAAACCGCAATTAATACTACCTTTAATACCGGGACCGTTGTTGGGTTTTCCTGTAATATTTTTGGTTCCGGGTTCCCAAAAAGGAACCTGCCCTCTTTTACATTCGGAGGGACAGACATGTTAAGAACAAATAGCCTTGAAAAATCTATTGAAGTAGCTAAACTTGTTATGGAAAGAAGGAATATTCAATTTTCAAAATCGGATTCAGAATTATTTGGTAAAATATTTGAACTGACTTCATCAGAACGAAAGTAAATATTATTTATGTTTAGAAACTATTACATTCTCAACCGGCAGGTATGCGAATTAAATGAGAGGCTAAGTGGAGTAGAAATCCAGGAGTCCTATTCTCAGGATAAGAATAAGTTGTTTTTGAAAATTGCGTCCGATGGCCACCCTGACCGTCATCTTATAATTTCTGTTGATCAGAATTTGCCTTATATATCGATAAAGAACGATCATCGCAGGGCTAAAAAGAACAATCCCAATTTATTTCCGGGTATCTTTCCCTCCGAAATAACGGCAGTACAAATTGCTGAGGATGATAGGATTATTAAATTCGTACTTACCAGAGGTGATTTGTACTTTTTGGTTAGAGGAGGCAAATCGAACATTATTCATATTAGCGTGGATGATGAGGTAAGTACTTTTAAAAAAAATGCCGATGATGAAAAATTGCTGCTGTTAGATGAGTTAAAAGTTAAAAGCTGGACATCTTATTTCAATTTCCCAGACTTATCTGAATTTGATATTTCAGAATCGCCCGATAATATTAGAAAAAGCATTCCAACATTAGGCTCTGAGATTGTTAGAGAGATCAAGTCTCAAGATTCAAATAATGTTCTTGTCTCAATTAATTCTCTTCTAAGCGAGATAGCACAGGATTCAATTTCAGTGTTTTACTCTGAGGATTTAGGTAAGGTAGTCCTTTTACCCTCCAACTCAGTATTGGCAATAAATTCTGATGCTCAAAAATTTAGTAGTACTCTTGAAGCAGTTTCTTATTTCGTTAATCAATCTTATAAAACACAAAATTCAAACGTAATAGAGAAGGATGTCGCTAAACATCTGGATAAGGAACTGACAACAATTTCCAGTAAGCTGAATAAACTAAGAAAAAGAGTTGAATCAGGATGCCTGGATGAAGAATATAAAAGGTATGGAAGTTTATTACTGGCAAATCTTCACTTATTAAGAAAAGGGATGACGAAAATAGAAATAACTGACTATAATTCAGGCGAAATTATTTCGATCAATTTGAATGAAAAACTTCCTCCAAATAAGAACGTTGATTACTATTTTCAAAAATCGAAGGATGAAAGGATCAGTTACGAAAAATCTATAGAACTCTTTAACAATACCGAAAAAAATTACAATGAACTTATTCAAAAGAAGAATGCTTTTGAAGATGCTGTTGACACAAGTGAAATCAAAGTTATTTCTGATGAGTTAAACCTGACACGAAATAAACCAGAGAAAAAGAAATTGGAAGATAATATTAAATACAGGCATTTTATTTTTGAAGGAAAATATCATGTTTATATTGGAAGGGATAACGTAAATAATGATCTTGTAACATTCAAAATGGCAAAACAGAACGATATTTGGATGCATGCACGAGGCTTACCCGGCTCTCACGTGGTTTTAAGGATCGATAACACCAAAGAACCCGTACCCAAAAATATACTAAAGAGCGTCGCTTCCCTGGCAGCCTATTACAGTAAAGCTAAAACTGCAGGGATTGTTCCCGTGGCTTATTCTTTTAGAAAGTACGTTCGGAAAAAGAAAGGTATGGAGCCTGGAAAAGTCATAATCGAACGTGAAACAGTTTTACTTGTCAGACCGGAAATTCCTAATAATTGCGAATATATTGAAGACTAGAGCCATTATTCATGGGCAATAATTGTATTTTATTTGTAATTTCACTTCCATGCTTTTAAAAAACCTAAATAAAAAATCAATCGGCTTAATAATCCTGAGCGCTATTTGTCTGGGATTCGCATATAATTCAATAAGTAAAAATGGCATTTCATTAATATACACTGAAAAAGAATACTCTCAGCTGGATGAAACAGGTAGCCATGAATCGGATTCCATTCCGCTATTAATATCTTTAAACCAAACCATAAAATTCCACGACGATCCAGAAATTATTTTTATTGATGCCAGAGATAAGTGGGATTATGAAGAAGGACATATTTCAAGAGCAATTAATATCCAGGAATATAAATTTGATCCACAACTGGACAAATTAGCTGAATTATCAAGAGAAGCCAAGTATGTTATTTATTGCGGCGGAGATGATTGCGATATAAGTAAAAGATTAGCCGAAAAATTAGCCGCAATCGATTTCAAAAATTTATTTATTTATTCCGGTGGATTTGATGAATGGAGTGCTCTAAACATGCCCGTGGAAATCGAATGAGATTATTTATATCTAACAAGTACTCACTTTTATTTTTCAGACTGGTTCTGGGAGCATTGTTTATATTTTCAGGTATCGAAAAAATTACAAATCCCGGAGCATTTGCAATATCAATAGTGAATTATAAACTTGTCCCACTTCTGTTTATTAATTTTATTGCCATAGTTATTCCCTGGTTAGAGTTACTCCTGGGCATTTTTGTTTTATTCGGTATCGAAACGAAGGAAACTTCTGCATTGATATCTGTTCTTCTTATCGGATTCACTTTAATGGTGATAATAGCTTTGTTCCGCGGACTAAATATAGATTGTGGATGTTTTGGGACAATAACAGCAGAGAAAGTAGGAATGAGAAAAATAATGGAAAATCTTGTTTTTATTGCTTTCTCCTTCCCACTAATTAAATATGGTTCAGGGAAATTTATAATTTGCCGCTTCACTAACTAAGAGCTAACCGATTACAATGAAATATATTAACAAAAATTACGTTAAGAAAATACTAGTCTTAAAACTGAGAGGAATGGGTGATGTAATTCTATCTACTATAATTTTGGAAAATCTTAGAATTGACTTTCCGGATGCAAGAATAGATTATTTGACGGAAAAACCAAGCAAAGAAGCTTTGCAGGATATTCCTCAAATTGACAATATTCTCCTTTTTGATAGAAAAAGTACCTGGGAAAGACTAAAATTATTTATGCGTGTAAGAAAAGAGAAATATGACCTTATACTTGATTTGTTCAGCAATCCAAGCACTGCTCAATTATCATTTCTTTCAGGAGCACGCTATCGTGCTGGTTTTCCGTATAAAGGCAGAAAGTATGCTTATAATATTTATGGTCCGGTTGAAAGAGATCAACATCACTCGGCAGAACTTCATCTTGAGTTTCTCAGAAATATCGGATTGTCTTATGAAAAAAAAGTACTTCATTTTGGATTAAATGAGACATCTTTATTAAGAGCAGATGAAATATTAGCAAAATTAAGGTCAAAAAAAGAGTTACTTGTCTGCATAAGTCCAAGTGGTGGTTGGCCCTCAAAAAAATGCGACCCATCAAAATTTGCCGAAATTGCTACGGTAATCCATCAAAAGTATAATGCTTCACTCTTTATACTATGGGGACCTGGTGATAAGGCTGAAGCAGTAGAAATTAAGCGCCTATTAGGTGATTTGGCAGAAATTGCACCTGGAACATCGATAAAAGTAATGGGCGCAATTCTTTCGAAATGTGACGCAGTTGTTGCAAATGATAGCGGCCCGATGCATATATCAACAGCGGTTGGAACGCCTACACTTTCAATGCATGGACCAACTAATCCTAAATTGCAAGGACCATACGGCAATTTACACGAATGGGTAAGAAACGAGAATCTGGAATGCATAGAATGTAATTTGCTTGATTGTCCTAAAAATCATGAATGTTTTCTCGAATTAAGCACAGATTTGGTTTTAAGCAATTTCAATCATTTACTACTAAAAAATAATTTAATTGCCTAAACTGAGATGATGAGAAAAAAAGAGCATCCATTAGAAATCGCAGGTATGATATCCTTTATTCATATCGTTTCATTAAACGCTTACGGTGCCCTGATGAGGCAATACATACTTTGAAGAAATTGATAAACAATATTTTCCATTTTTAGAGAGAATTTACCATGGCAAGAGAAATACCTAAATGCAAAAATTTTACGGGTTATAAACCATGCCACCCTGATCATAATTGCTGGGATGATGGATGTAAAGAGTGTGAACCTATTGGAGTAAAAATACTTATTATAAATCTTGATGCGATGGGTGACGTTTTAATGACAACTGCTCAATTACAAACTTTAAAAAGAGTACATCCACAATCAACAATCTATTGGATTACATTAAAGAATGCCTATAAGCTACTAGATAACAACCCTTTTATTGATAAAGTATTTGTCTATGATTTTGAGTCAATATCTATTCTTAACGAAATTGAATTTGATTATGTGATGAATGTTGATAAGTCTATGAGATCAGGTGCATTAGCTATGTCAGTTAAGGCTAAAAATAGAGTTGGTTTCGGTTTGAATGAAGATGGAAAAATCATGCCATTGAATAAAGGTGCTGAATATAATTACCGACTAGGGATGGATGATCATTTAAAATTCAAAGTAAACACCACTACAGGTCAAGAATACTTATCAGAAACATTTGAAATTCCATACGAAAGAAATGACTATGTATTTAATTTTAATGAGGAAGAGAAAATCTTCATTGAGGCATACAAGAAAGAGGTTGGTATCTCTGAGACTGACGAGGTAATTGGTTTTAATACGGGGTGCTCCCTCCTATTCCCTAATAAGAAAATGACTATTGAACAACATCAGGCTCTTATTGAACAATTTTTGAAATTAGGTAGATTTAAGATAATATTACTAGGTGGTCCTGAAGATACAGAACGAAACGAATTAATTGCTCAACCATTTGGTGATAGAATTATCAATACGCCCTCAAATCATGGTTTAAGAAAAGGTGCTGCTTATGAATCAATTCCGGATGTGATTATTAGTGGTGATTCTTTTGGAATGCACTTGGCAATTGCCTTAAAAAAGCATGTTATTGCCTGGTTTGGTTTGAGTTGCTGGACTGAAATTGATCTTTATGATCGGGGTATCAAATTGGCCCCCGAAGGGCTTGAATGTGCTCCATGTTGGAAAAAAGTTTGTCCAAATAACCTTGAGTGTATTCAAATGATTGATTTACAAAGAATAATTAATGAAACTATTCAGTTCTTTGATAGAAAGAAAATGCAAAAGTGAATTTAAGCGAAAAAATAGAAAGGTTTTCAGGTAAAAAGCCCTTAATTCTGGATGGCGCAGTCGGCAGCTATTTAACTTCTAATGGAGTTCTTTGGGATGATAATTTGTGGAGTTCATATGGCAATATTAGCCACCCAGGACTCGTAAAAACAATTCATGCGAAATATATTTCAGCCGGTGCTGACATAATTACTTCAAATACCTTTAGAACAAACCCAATAGCATTAAAGCGAGCCAATATTGATATTTCTGAAGAGGATTTTGTTCGAGCTGCGTTGTTATCAGCACTATTTGCTGTAAATAATTCAAATGTACTTATTGCAGGTTCAAATGCTCCCGCCGAAGACTGTTATCAGTCTGAAAGAACCATTGGAATTGATGAATTAATTTATAATCATAAAAGACATATTGACTTGCTTTACGAAAATGGCGCTGAGATTATACTAAATGAGACTCAAAGCCATATAGATGAGATACAGATAATTTGTGAATATTGTCATAGTAATAAGATACCATTTATTCTCAGTCTGTTTTTTACTGAAGATATGAAAATATTAAGCGGCGAATCAGTTTCAGAAGTAGTACAGGATGTACTTCAATATTCACCTTTGGCAATAGGATTTAACTGTATATTTAACAACACGTTCCAAAGTTTTATTAATAATAACCTGACTTACTATGATTGGGGATTTTATCTAAACTGTGGGGCTGGAAATCTGACGGATAAAGGAATTACCTGCGGTGTTTCTGAGAAAGAATATGTTAGTGATATTAAAAAACTCATTCATCCTAATCTAAAATTCGTTGGATCCTGTTGCGGATCATCTCCAGCGCATACAATGGAATTAAGGAGAGTTATTGATGAATTATGTTGAGATGAAAGCTCCAGCGAAAATTAACCTGGGTTTAAATATTATTTCTAAAAGAGATGATGGATACCATAATCTTGAAACAATATTTTATCCAATATATGATCTTTTTGATAAAATTGTTGTTGAAAAATCCGATTCATTCCGTTTTACTTCTGATAACGCACATCTTACAGATGACGAAAGCAATCTTATCGTTAGGGCAACTCGTTTACTTGAAAATAAATTCAAAAAAATATTTAATATAAATATTTATCTTGAAAAAATTATTCCGATGGGAGCAGGGTTAGGTGGCGGCAGTTCAGATGCGGCTGCAATATTACTTGTACTTAATGATATGTTCAAATTAGGATTGAGTTATGGCAAATTATCAGAAATTGCTCTCACTCTAGGTTCTGATGTTCCCTATTTTTTAAAACCAAAACCAGCACTCGGAAAATCCCGTGGCGAAGAATTAGAATTTTTAGAAATAATAATTGATAAACCAATTTTGTTGGTAAATCCTGGTATTCATATTTCAACAAAAGAGGCATTCCAAAACATTAAACCCACTCCCCTGGTCGGTCGTATTGAACTAGGGGCAAAAATTGCCAGCGGTGATGTGAGATCTTTTAATGGGTTATTGAGTAATGACTTTGAGAATTATGTATTTGAAAGGCATCCTGAAATATCAGGCATTCGGGAAGCGCTTGTTGCAGATGGAGCTCTATTTTCTCAAATGACAGGCACGGGCTCAACTATATATGGCATTTTCGAGGACATAGAGAGCGCTGAGAGATCGAAAAAACGCCTGCCTGAGAACTACTTCACATTTATATCCCATCATGGATTCTAACAAGTCTTTTGTGAGCTTTCAGTTTACTCATTTTGGGTTCTGAGTAAGGAAGTGATATAATAAATGAGGTCCCAGGACGAACATCGGTTCCAATTGTAGACGGGCTTTTTACTTCTATTCTACCCAGATACCTTGTAATAACTTCGTTTACAACAGAAAGTCCAAGCCCGCTCCCCTCATACTGTTGACCTTTAATATTGGAAGCACGGAAAAACTGATTAAATATTTTTCTCTTTTCTTCTTCAGGAATGCCGATACCATCATCCGCAACATCAATAATAGCATTATTTCCTTTATTTGATAGTGAGATTTTTACGTTTCCATTTGACAGATTATATTTAACCGCATTGCCAAGCACATTGGACAGTGCCAATTCGAACAAAACAGTGTCACCTTTAAGTTTTTTATTAACATTTCTCAAATCTTCAAAATTTATCGTTATGTTTTTTGAGAGTGCGTTGTCGAGTTGATTATCGATTAATCTGTTAATAATTTCCACAAGGTCTACATCATCCATTTTAGTAATATTCAAGAGTTTTATTTTGGATAGATGTAATACGTTATTAATTAGAGTAACAGCCTCAATGGTTCTTTTCCGCGACCTCTCTAATTTAATTAGTATTTCCTCGGAGACTGGACCCATAAAACCATTAATAATTACATCAAGAATGCTTTGAACAGCTGCGATTGGAGTTTTTATCTCGTGAACGACACCAATTATGTATTTCTGTTTGGCCTTTTCTGTGTCCTTCAATTCACCAAGTGTTTGCCACAACTGACGCTCTCTCTGATAGAGTCTAACTGCTATTGTGTTGGTTAGCAGGACCGTAATCAGCATCATACCGGAAAACATTAATATAAATGTGATATCATACATAATTGTATGTGGAAGTTCCGCGAGGTAAAGTCCGGCAATAAGGTGCAATGAAATTACACTGTAATGTTGTAATAGAATCAATGATCCGAAAATAATAATTACTAGAGATCCTATAAAATAGACCACTCTTCCGGGTAAAATTAAACTACCAATCACCATTTGAAAAATAAAAAACATATAAAAAGGTGAAAATATAACTCCGGTAAAATGAACAAGAACCATTAAAGCAGTAAGATCAAGAATCATTTGCATGAGAGAAAGGTGCATATGATTAAATCTGCCTGGAATCGATTTAATCGAATTTAATGATTTCGATAATAGCAGATTATATATAAGAATTGATATCGTAACAAGAATTATAGATAAATGCTGAGAATTAGTATACTCAAAATCAACGATTATGGTACTGGAAAAATAGAAGCCAGCAAGTAGAGTAACGAAAAAATACCGAAGTTTAATAAACCACAAATTTCTTCGTTTTATTGCGGTCCAGAATTCCTCGTAGTGATGAGCCCATTCAGGGACAAGACGAATCATTCTATTCTCAATTTTGTCATGTGTGAAGATACTGCTTCTAATATATCAACTATTTGCAAATAATCAAATATTATAATGGTGGCGGTGTAAGCAATTTATATATCAATAGTAATTCTAAATTCAGTTCCTGGTCTGTCGTTTTTTTCAATTTCAGAAGGGCTGAAGAGTTCTAATTTTCCCTTATGCGATTCGACTACTTGCTTAACAACATTTAGTCCTGTCCCCGTTCCCTCAATGTTTTTTGCTTTAGCGTTTGATGCTCTGTAAAACTCTTCAAATATTTTGTCCTGATCAACTTTTGGTATTCCAATCCCATCATCAATAACTTTTATTATACATTTTTGTTTATCAAATATTATTACAACATCAACTTGTCCGTCTTTTGGGGTGTATTTTACCGAATTTGAAATCAGATTTGAAAACGCAAGATTTAGTAAAACAGAATCGCCGGAAATTTTTGTGTGTATACCTTTTGTAACCAGAGAAATTAAAATATTTTTTCGATCTGCAACTGGCTTAATAGAATCAACAATTTTTTGAATCAACTTTATAATGTCAATAGATTCAACTTCTAATTTATTCATCAATCTGAACTTCGAAACTCTCAAAATGTTATTAATTGTTTCGATAGATTCTTCAGTCCTTCTCCTGGCTTTTACTATTTTGTCTTTTGCGCTTTCATCAAGGCTACCGGCATATCCTCCAATCACGAGATCCAGAAATGATGAGGCGGCAGCTATGGGCGATTTAAGCTCATGTACGACTGCCATTATATATTTCTGCTTTGATGCCTCGGCTTCATTCAGTTGATCAAGTGCATTTTTTAAATGTCCTTCGCGAGCATAAAGTTCTTGAACAATTTTTGAGGTTAAATAGATGCAGAAAAAGAGCATAAATGAGAAGATGAAAATAAACCCGACAACAAAATTTAAATCATTATAAAAATGATGGTTGTATAATCCTTTAACCGCCATGTGTGGAATAATACCGGATAGTTCCAGAAAACTGAAAAGAGAAAAGAATACAATCAAAGTACCGGCAATTAAATACATTATAAGAACTGGTAGTATTAAGCTCCCAATTATCATATGGAATATAAAGAACAGAAATATTGGAGCTTCGATTCCGCCAAGAAAATAGACCAGGATACTTAAACTGAATAGATCAAAAAACATCTGATATAACTCAAGACGTAATTCATTTACTTTATTCTGAGAATAAGAATTGTTTTTATGAATCCTCATAAATAGTGAATTATAAATAAGTATAAGACCTGTTATAGAGATTATAACCTTATCTTGAATTTCTGATAACTCAAGACCTAATACAAAACGAATGAAAAAGTAAAATAAGATCAGGGAAGCAACAGCCCAGAATCTAAGCTTTATAAACCACTGATTGTACCGTTTAATTGTTGCCCAAAACTCATCGTAAATTTTGAAACTAGTAGGGAGGAGATCCATAATAAGAACCATAATTATCAATAAGAGAATTTACACTTTATAAAATATAAAATAACTTTGATATGATCGAGTAGATTAATTTAATATTTATGAAAAATAGAGAATTGCATTATAGATAAGATAAATTATTACCAGTATTCCAACAAATATGGCAGAGTAACTAATTGCAATCCGAAAAGTACTTTTTCTTTTTTCTTTACTCTTCGGGGTTTTTACAGCTAAAATTTCTTTCTTTACTATTTTTTTACTTTCCTCTGGCTGTGCAGTTGGAGTTAATTTCTTCTGATTAAATATTTCAGCTTGTTTTGCCTTTTCCGCAAAAAGTAATCTATCCAAATCATCTTTAGCTACAGGTTGATCACCCGAGATGACTTCACCTTCATTGTAATATAATTTCTTAATTATTTGCCCGTGCATATCATACTTAAGGCATTCATCATTCAGTTTCCCATTACTATAATTCCATCTCTCTTTAATAGCGCCATTTTCATAATAAAATGATGTATAACCTTGCTTTATGCCATTGATTACGCTTTCTTTCTTTTTAAGGTTACCGTTTTTATGAAAATACTTCAGTACTCCATTTTTCCTGCCTTCATTAAAATTCATTTCTGCTTTTAATTCACCTGTCTCATAAAAATACTTTGCCTTACCGGTAGGAGTATTTTTCTCATAAGTTACTTCACTTAATTTCGCATTCCTTGATGAATAAACTGTATGAGGTCCACTTTTAATTCCCTTTTTATAACTAATAACTTCTGCTAATTGTCCATCTTCATTAAATATCTTTTCAACCCAGTTTACCTTTCCATTAATAAAATATTTAAGACTCTGAACATTGCCGTTTGGATAGTAGGTGAAGGAAAGACCATGTTGAGATGTTTCTTGAGACATGTTGATTTCATTAAGAATATTGCCAAGGCTATCCCGATCAATTATTTTCATAATCAGACCGTTCTCATTGTAGAATACTTCTTTGATTAATTTATCGGAAACATATATTATTTCTTTTTTTAACATACCATTTGGATGGAGTTCATTTATTGTATCCTGATACTCTTCCTTCTTTAGATGATCTGGTATGTAATTTTCTTCGCTCATTTAAATATTTGAATCCATAATGACCCTGATATTTCTCTTTGAGCAAATATATCTAAAAATTATTAGAATATAAGCTGCTCCTAATATATTGAGTCAAATTGTTATTTAAATCACGATAAACTGCCTCTTATAATCTTCTATTAGTTTTAACAATGTGTCAATTGTTTCCTGATAAAAATTACTCGATCCTCTTGAATATAAATTAGCAGAATCGTTTTTTATATCAACCCTTATCTCTGGGAATTTACGAGTAATTATTAAAACTCTATTGGGAAGGTTTAAGACGTTTGCAACCTATATTTTATTTTTGAATTTCATATTTCTGGAATACAATGGTGAATGTACTTCCCAGTCCAACAGTACTTTCAACAGAAACAGAAGCATTATTTATATCGCAATATTTTTTCACCAACGCTAAACCAAGCCCATTCCCTTCAAACTCCCTGGTATATCCCTGCTCTTCTTGCGTAAACGGTGAAAAAATATGTGGCAAATATTCAGCTTTCATTCCTTTACCGGTATCATGTATTTCAACCAGAATCTTCTTCTCAAAATTGCTGAATATATTAATTCTTATACTTCCCCTCTCTGTGTATTTAATTGCATTGTCAATCAGGTTGGCAAATATTTGGGTAATCGTATACTCATCTCCATAAATAATGGAATTGTCGATTTCCTTTGTTAGGATGAGTTTAATGTTTTTCGATTTGGCATGTTGGCTGAACTCATCATGAAGACTCTGAAGAATATCGTTGTGTAGATCAATATTCCTTGGTTTGAAGTCGTAAGTACCGGTTTGAATTTCAGACATATTAAGAATTAAATCAATTGTTCTGATAATTCTTGATCCAGCAATGCTGATGCTATTAAAGGATTCTACGAGCTCAACTGACACCTTATCTTCTAATTCACTTCTTATCAAATTAGAAAAACTAAGAATTACATTTATTGGTGATCTGATCTCATGGGACATTTGAGCAAGAAATTCAGATTTTAATCGATCAGCTTTTTCTAGAATAACAATTTCCCTCCGCAGAGTTTTTTGCCTCCAGAGGTAAAAACCAACAATTATTGTTGAGAGAAGTAAGGAATACAGAATGTAAGCTATAATAGATCGCCAATAAGGCGGTGAGATTGTAATAGTTAACTGTGCCGGATCTTTGCTCCAGTTGCTTCTGCTATTAGCACCGATTACCTTTAGATGATATGTCCCAGGTTCAAGGTTGGGAAATGTAACAAAGTGTCTCTTGCCATTCTGTATGTAATTATCATGAATTTCTTCGATTTTATATGCATAATAGTTACCAACAGAATTTGTATAGTCAAGTACGGCAAAGTTGATATTGAGGAAGTTCTCGTAGTAATCGAGTTTAAGCACATTTGAATTTGAATACGATATATCAATATTTCTTTCTCTATGCCCATCCTCATCCGTATATAATAATAAGACATCGGTTATTACTACTTCAGGAGGTTTACTCGATTCCAGGATTTCTTTAGGAAAAAATGAATTAAATCCGTTAACACCTCCAAAAAATATCTCGCCGGATTCTGATTTTGAATATGCACCATAATTAAACTCAAGGCTTTGCAATCCATCACTTATTGAATAATTACTAAAAGTTTCGGTTTCTTTACTAAATTTGGAAAGACCATAGTTGGTACTGATCCATAAATTATTATAATCATCTTCTACTATTCCATAGATAACATCATTAGCAAGACCATCATATTCTCTAAAATTCTTAAAAGTATTGTCAGAAAAATTAAACTTATCAATTCCTCCACCTAGGGTTCCAATCCAAAGAATGTTTTCATGATCTTTGTAAAGTGAATAAACTCTGTTTTCGCATAGACTATTCTTGTTTGTTTGATGGAAATATCTTTTTTTGATTTTCGCATACCTGGAGTCAATTAGAAATAATCCATCATTTGTCCCTATCCACAATTCATTTTCATTCGCTTCTTCAATTGCGAATACCTGCGCCGCATTTGCTGTAAGGAACGCACCTGCTTCTCTAACAATTTTGGCAATGACTACTTTTCTTTTAATATCCACCTTGTATAGACCATCCATTGCGCCTATCCAGAGGATATTTCCTTTTTTATAATGTATATTCAGTACTACTTTGCCATCAAGTTCGTGTAAATAGGTGTTGTCCAGAAAATTATTCTCGTGCAGATTATAAATGTTCACACCAGTTCTTGTCCCAATCCATAACATACCAGCAGGAGCTTCGATAGCTGAAAATACATCCTCAGATTTTAATGGTGAATTATTTAAAGTAAATGTCGAAAGTTTTTCTTTTGCTCTGTCAAATCTATTCAGTCCTCGATCTGTACAAACCCATAGTACCTTTTCGCTGTCTTCATAAATTGACCAAACTTCGTTAGATGTGAAATTAAATTTTGAGTTTTCATTCACGTTATAATGCCTGAAAATATTTTGATTCTTATTGAAAAGGTTAACACCTCTGCTATAAGTACCAATCCAAACCGGACCATCTCCCTTTTGAAATAAACGAGTAATTCTATTATTACTTAACCCCAGGGAGTAATTAGGAATATGTCTTATATTGCCTTTTAGGTTAAAAGATTTATCATAAATCAAGATCCCATCATTCCAACTACCTACCCAAATATTATCCTCATCGATAATTTCGATACTTTTAATAATATCAGAGCTGAATGAATAACCTAAATCTGTGATACTATGTGATTCAAGGGTTTGGTTTGTTTTTTTAGAAAAAATATGAAATCCACCATTGCTTCCAATCAGAAGCCTATTGGATTGATTCTTGATTTCATTGATTTGATTTACAGCAATATTACTATCAAATTCATTATTCATCCTAAATGAATAATGTTTTTTTGTTTTGCTATTATACTTAACTAATCCCCTTCCCTCGGTGCCAATCCACGTTATATCGCTATCCTGATCATCTTCTAATATCTTATTAACGACATAAAATCCGTTATCATCCATGATTTGTTGCTTGAAAACATCTTCCATGGGAGAATATAAATACAAACCACTGTTTGTGCCGGCCCAAATCCTGTTATGAGAATCGACATATATTGTCTGGACGTTGTTATAAATAGTAGCATTCGTATCTTTTGGAAGAATAAAATAATTATGGAATGTATTTGTTTGTGGATCAAGTGAATTTATACCGAAATCTGTTGCTAACCATATTAATCCTGACGTATCCTGAGCAATACCATAAATTCTATCTGCAGTTATACTATTCTGATCAGGTGTATGTTTTAAAATTTTGAATCGAACTCCGTCATACCTGTTCAAACCGTTATCGGTGCAGAACCATATAAAACCTTTTTGATCTTGTAGGATATCATAAATTGTACCCTGGGATAACCCATCCTCAATATTAAGATGTTCAAATTGATAATTATCTTGAGCATTAATGGTTAGAAGCGAAATAAACGATATAAGAATAAGAAGATTTTTCATCAATTATATTTTTTGAGTAATTAATCTTATAATCGAATAAAAGTGAGAAAAGTTCATAAAAAAAACCCTGCAAAGCAGGGCTTTTTCAAAAAAACACTGACTAATTACTAGTCAATATATTTTCCACGAGGAGTATAATGAGTGTGGAGTAGTTTGTGTGATATGTGTCCACATGGCCCATCTGTTAAGAACTTATCATAGATAGATGCCACGTGCTCGTTTTCGTGTGATTTACGTAATGGTAATGATTCGTCTTCAGTGTAAATCGCTTTTGCACGGGCTTTACGAATTTCCGGAGTTGTTGGTATTGGTTGACCACCGCCACCTAAACATCCACCAGGACAAGCCATGAATTCAATAAAGTGACATTCGCTAAATTTGCCACCAGCTTTAATGTCATCCATAACTTTTTTTGCATTAGCTGTTCCGTGACAAACTGCAACTTTAAGTGTAGCGCCTTTTAACCAATCCCAGTTAGGTACCAATGCTTTTAGAATTTCTGGCACAGGACCAACTACAGGTATTGGTAATTCAGCATACTTAACACCTTCGAAACCACGGACAGGCATTACATTAGCGTTTTCGAACAAGTCTTCAGCTTTTTTGCCGGTAACTAATTCAACAACCGTTCTGATAGCAGCTTCCATAACACCACCGGTTGCGCCAAAAATAAGACCAGCACCGGAAGCATCACCAAATGGATCATCGAAATGTGTTTGCGGCATTTCAGGTAAATGAATACCACCTTCTTTTATCATCTGAGCTAATTCGCGTGTTGTTAAACCGAAATCAACATCTTTATAACCACTGTCAGTCATCTCTGGTCTGTTGCACTCAAACTTTTTAGCTGCACAAGGCATTAATGCTACGGATACTACATCCTTAGGATCAATGTTATTCTCTTTAGCGTAATAAGTTTTAATAAGTGCACCAAACATTTGCTGCGGTGATTTTGCTGATGAAAGATTCGGGATGTATTCAGGATAAAAATGCTCTAAATACTTAACCCAGCCAGGAGAACATGATGTGAACTGTGGTAATGCTACACCTTCTTTTTTCTCGACAAGTGCCTGGAATAATCTGATAATTAATTCAGTTCCTTCTTCCATAATTGTCAAGTCAGCTGTAAAGTTAGTATCAAATACTTTATCAAATCCTAATCTTCTTATAGCTGTGTTCATCTCACCAGTCATTGACTTCCCTGCCGGAATACCGAATTCTTCAGCAATAGCAGCTCTTGGTGAAGGAGCAGTCTGCATTACAACATGTTTGTTTGGATCATCAATGGCTGCCCATATTTCATCCCGAGGATCATTGGCCCTTAATGCACCGGTTGGGCAGCGATTGATACACTGACCACAATTAATGCAAATTACATCTGCTAATGGTTTGTCCATAAAAGTATCAATTCTTGTTTTGTCGCCACGATCAATGGCTTCCAAAACACCAACTTCCTGCAGATCTATACATGTTCTAACGCATCTTTTACAAAGAACACATTTATCCAAATCACGAACTACTGAGAAGGATGATTTATCTATTTCATACCTTGGTTTTTGAACATGACCAAAGTTATAGTGATCAACGCCATACTCTTTTGCTAATGATTGTAATTCACAATTATTATTTCTGAAACAGGAATAACATTCACCATAATGCTCGCTTATTAATAGATCTATGATATGCTTTCTTGCTTTTCTAACCAATGGTGTAGAGGTTTTAATTTTAAGAGGATTAGTAACAGGATAAGCACACGCAGCTTGCAATGTTCTCATACCTTCAACTTCTACAACACATACACGACATACACCGGCAGTACAAAGATCATCATGATGACACAAAGTTGGTATATGTATATCATTCTGACGGCACGCTTCAAGAATGGTAGTTCCTAAGGGTACTTGTACCTTTCTTTCGTTGATTTCCATTGAAACCATTCCACCAATTTTGCTGGTGTCATCTGGTTTCTCAACAACAAGCGGCTTCTGACTTTCCGGGGCTCTTCCTTCTTTATCTGACATTTACACCTCCGTTACCGTTGTTAAAGATTTCATCTCTAAAGTTTTCTAAAATTGACAGGAATGAGTTAGGACTTGATTGACCCAATCCGCATTTTGAAGCAACTTGCATTGATTGGCCAAGCTCTTTCAATTTTGTGATATAAGAGAATGTGTAATTACCAGATTCGATCATTTCCACACCTTCAAGCAATTTAACGTTTCCAATACGGCATGGAGTACACTGCCCGCATGATTCCTCTACGAAGAATTCCATGAAGTTTTTCAGAATGTGTAACATGTCACGTGACTCGTTAAATATCATAATAGAACCGCCAGTTGCTGCATCTTCATAGGCAAGTTTTCTATCAAATTGTGATTTAGGAATACAAACACCTGAAGCTCCGCCAACCTGAACTGCTTTCACATTATCGGCATCAACTAATTTTAACAAATCAGTTATTGTAGTTCCCCATGGCAGTTCAAATACGCCAGGTTTTTTACAGTCGCCAGACACAGAAAATAATTTGGAACCTGATGATTTATCTGTTCCATACTTCTGATACCATTTGCCGCCCTTTACAACTATGTGTGAAATTGCAGCTAATGTTTCTACGTTATTAACGGCAGTTGGACAACCCATAAAACCCGTATTTACAGGGAATGGGGGTTTATTACGAGGCTCACCTCTTTGTCCTTCTAAAGATTCAATGAGTGCAGTTTCTTCGCCACAGATATACGCGCCAGATCCCATTTTAATATTAATATCAAAATTGAATCCTTCTTTACCAGCAATATTTACACCCAGCAAATTATCTTTTCTCATTTCTTCAAGATAGTTTTCCAGACCTTTCTTCATATAAGAATATTCGCCTCTAAGGTATAAGATACCTTCATGAGCGCCAGTAACATAACCACCTATAACCATACCGTCAAATACTAAAGCAGGATATTCGTCTAATAAAACTCTATCCTTAAATGTACCCGGTTCGCCTTCATCGGCATTACATATAATATATTTTTTCTCAGCTACGGCAGCTGCTGTTAACATCCATTTAGTAGCTGTTGGGAATCCTGCGCCGCCGCGTCCTTTGAGCTTGCTTTCTTTAACTTCGGCAAGGACATCTCCGCGAGGCATACCGACTACTTTCTCGATGGATTTACCACGAGTATAGTCAGAAAAAAGGACAGCCCCTTGTCTATTCTTTTTCATTTCCATTTTAACCCCTATTTAATCTCATTAATAATTTCAACAGCTTTTTCTGGAGATAACCTTGTATACACTTTGTCATTGATAAGCATAGCAGGTCCCTGATCACACATTCCAACGCAGTTTGTGTACTCAAGAGAAATTCTGTTGTCTTTAGTTGTTTCGCCAAAAGCGATACCTAATTCACGTTCAATTGCTTTTGCAACAGAATATTTGCCTGCTAAATCGCAAGTGATTGTCTGGCAGAGTCTAACAATGTTTCTGCCTTTAGGTTCTGAGCTTAAAAAGGCGTAAAAGGAAATTACGCTATAAACTTCTACAGGATGAATATCCAATAGTCGAGCAACTTCTTGTTGTGCAAATTCAGAAATGTAATGATGCTTTTTCTGAATTTCCTGAAGTATGGGGATTAAAGCTGAGCGACTATTACCAAATGTTTCAACTAGTTTTTCAATTTCTTCTTGTAAGAAATTTTTTTCCATTACCAACATTTTTTGTCGCTCCTTATTTTTTTTCCAAGAGTGAATTTACCTTTTGGATTAATTCATCTGGCGAAATTGGTTTTTCAACAAATTCATTTACAGGAACCATCTCACCAGCACCGTATTCAAAACCTAAAGTTTTAGATACAGAAGTGTACATCAGAATAGGTGTTTCGATTTTTTCTTTTCTTATTTTTTGTGCCAGGAAAAAACCATCATCAGGTTCATCCATCATTACATCCAGAATTATCAGATCCGGATTTTTTTCGGTTACTACTTTAAATCCATCATCAGGATTGCTTGCAGTTATTACTTCATGTCCATTAGATTTAAGGACAAGACTGCTAGCTTCAATGATATCCGGATCATCATCGATTATTGCGATTAGTGCCATATCTCTCTCCTATTTAAGAGTTATTGGTAATTTGATCGTAAATATTGTGCCTTTTTTGTATTCACTTTCAACTTCTACTTTTCCATGGTACGATTCGACTATACGTTTTACAATAGTTAAGCCCAATCCCGTACCGCTTATTCCACGTGTAAACTCGTTTTTAGCTCTAAAAAACTCCTGGAATAGATTATTTACATCTTTTTCAGTCATCCCTATACCTGAATCAGAAATAGATGTGCACAAATAATTTCCAGTCATGGATGTCTTTATCTTAATATAACCGCCATCAGTATTATATTTAATAGCATTGCTTAGTATATTTGTAAAGACCCTTGTTAATTCGTTAAGGTCGGCTTTAAATACTGGCAGATTATCCTCAAATTCACAATTAACAATTAATTTTTTCTTCTCAATCTCTAACTGTAAAAAAACAAGTGTAGAATTAATAGTCTCGGGTATATTAAGATTTACTAATTCTCTCTGTTTAGTTTTCATTTCTATTCTCGAAATATCTAGCAGATCGTTAACAAGATCCAGCAGTCCTTTTAAACGCACTGAAGATCTGGATAAAAAATCAATTTCCTGATCTCTTGAAGTACTGATGTTTTTATCGAGAATAATAGTGAGGAATCCCTGAACTGCAGCAACCGGTGTTTTTAACTCGTGAGCAACCATAGAAACAAATTGATTTTTGATCAATTCTATTTTTTTTGTTTCTGTAATATTCCTAATAATTACAACTACTCCCGAGAAACTTCCATCCGTTTGTGGAACCGGAGAACAATTAACTTCAATAAAAAGCTCATTGTCAGACTTAATTTCAATCTGAGTTGAGAAAGATTTATTTACAGTTTCGAAAGAGACGAAATATTTACTAATTATCTCACTTATTTTTGCAGGCAATACTTCAGATGCATCATCACCTATTGCCAGTTCATCCATATCAAGGTTTTTAAGAACGCTATTGTTAAAGTAAACTATTTGACCGCTATTGTTGATGATTAAAACACCATCCTCAATAGATTTAATTATTATGTTAAGCTTACTTTTTTCTTGCGCTAATTCCAGAAGGTTTTCTTCTCTTTCTTTGAGAAGTCTTGCAGACTCAAGAATGACCTTTCTGTGCTTAACGCCCTGCTCAATCTGGTACAAAAACTCTTCCGGCGTGAATGGTTTTGGAATATAACTAAACGCACCCAGCCTAGTAGCCTCAATTGCAGTATCGTAACTTGCGAAAGCTGTAGCAATAAAGCAAACAGTATTTGGATGAATTTGTCGTATTTTATTTAAGACTTCAAGTCCATCATAATCAGGCATTTTTAGGTCAATAACAGCTAAATCGAATTCTTCTTCTGTCCCTAGCCTGATTCCTTCTGTTCCATTTTCAGCAATTGAGACAAGATAGCCTTCTGATTGTAAAAGTCTCTGAGTTCCTAATCTTAAACCTTTTTCATCGTCAACTATTAATACTTTAGTTCTGATCTCAGCCATATTATTCACAATTTTTATTAATCATAGTTTTCCAGTTTTGCTATTACATCTTCAACAACTACAGGTTTATGTAGTATACCATCACATTTTATCCACTCTTTTTCTTCTTCGGTGGAAGCACTGAATTTAAATCCAGTATCGTAAGTGGCTGAAGTAAGCATAAACAAGGGCATCGTTTTGCCATGTTTAGTCTTCTTTATTTTATGGCATAAAATAAAACCGGAATCGTGTTGTTCCATAATTAGGTCCACAATAGCTGCATCTGGCAATTCTTTTTCAAATGTTTCGAAACCTTCTTTTCCGGATTCTGCGGTAATTACTATAAAGCCTTTTGATTCGAGCATAATTTTATTCTGTTCCAATAAATCGATGTCGTCATCGACCAATAATATTTTATTATATTTTTCATGCGCTTGCATTAGAATTCTCCTTAATACCAAATTGACCATTTTGTTTTGTAATTATTTTGGGGAGTTTTACAATAATCTCTGATCCCTCTCCTAGTTTGCTGGTAATATTAATTTCACCTCTGTGCATTTTTATTATACCATAAACAATTGCCAGTCCTAAGCCAGTACCTTTACCCATTTTTTTTGTAGTAAAAAATGGTGTGAAAAGTTGTTTTATATTTGCCTCTGGAATGCCGCAACCGTTATCCTTAATTTTTATTTCCACAAAATCATTGGTGGAATTTAAATCTATCTGTAGTAATTTATGTTCTCTTTCTTCCATTGCTTCGCAGGCATTTGAAATAAGATTAATGAGTATTTGTCTTATCTGATCACCATCTCCATCAACACAGTGAGACTCCAATTCTTTAATCATTTTGATAATTTTTACATCCTCAAAATCAGAGCGCATCTGCATATTTCTTGTGACTTCATCAAGCATCTCTGCAATATCTACTCTACTGATTTTCAACTTACCCTGGCGCGCAAAATCCAATAAGTTTGATACAATCCCCTTACACCTTTTTGCTTCATCAATAATCATCGAAAGGTCTTCAACATTTTGGCTTACGCTGGATGCTTTTACAATTTCTTTCTTAAGCATTGATGAATAAAGCAGGATTGTGCCCAAAGGATTATTCATTTCGTGAGCAACTCCGGCTGCTAATTGTCCGATTGATGCTAATTTTTCTGCGTTATGCAACTGATCTTGCGTTGATTTCAAATCTTCATACGCCTTTTCTAATTTTTCAATTACATGAGGCAGACACATATCTTCTTCTGCCAGATCTTTTGAAATAGCAATCGCATATTCCCTGCAAGTATGATAGCCGCATGCGCCACAATTAAGTTCGTCCTTCTTATTAAACTTGTTTGTTTTTGCAAGGATATCTTTTATTACCTCTTCGGTTGGTTCTGTTTTTCTTTGACTTTTTGGTTTGAATGTTCTTGTTAAGTCCAGATCCCGACTATTATACAATTCACTTTTCCAAACATTCTTATCGACACAATGAATGTTCTTATCTATGTATTCAATTACTTTTTCTCGTTTGGAATAATAATTTAAATCGCTCTCTATTCCAGGTCCATTTATACATCCTTCGCAGAATAATATATCAATAAATTTGGAATTGATTTTATTAGCCGCCAAATCAGCAATAATCTCTTCTACTTTTTCCTTACCATCAACGACGATTACATCTTTTGCCAATATATCATTAGACATCCCTGCAGTCTTTATGAGTCCGCCGGTAAGGGGAAATGACTTACCAAAATAAGAATATGGAGGGTCAAAGTTGGATTCAACAAATCCATCCAACGATATATTATTTGCACCGAAAAATTCTTTTAACTCCGTAAATGTCATTACTGCATCAATTACCCCAGCAACTTCTTCATCCTGATATTCGCTTTTTTTCGCAATACATGGTCCAATAAAAACCACTTTCGTATCTGCCTCATGGTTCTTTTTTATATACTTGCCAACCGCAATCATTGGAGAAACTATTTGTGCTAAATTCGGTACCAGATTAGTAAAGAATTTTTCAAGATAGTTATAGATTGCGGGGCATGGCGAAGCAATAAGTGTTTTATTCTTCCCATTTTCAAAAGAATCGAGATATAATTGACTTACAAGATCTGCTCCGAATGCAGTTTCAATTACCATTTTAAAACCCATTTCGCGAAGTGCTGTCGGTAACTTCATGTAATTATCAGGAAATGATGCCGCAAATGCTGGAGCAATAATAGCAATCACGTCATTATAAGGCATCAATTCATTGACTATTCTATCAACATCGCTGTCAACTTTTTTTGCATTCTGGGAGCAAACTTTTACACAATGCCCACAGCTAATACATCTTTCGGTTATAACAACGGCCTGTCCATTTTCTACGCGAATAGCTTTAGCCGGACACTCTCTGACACACGAGTAGCATCTTTTGCATTTTTGTCCAATTGTACTAACTATTCCGTAGCCCATTATCAATAACCTGTTTATTTATTACTTAGTATTTCTTTTCTGTTAACATAAGAAGTATGTAATATTTCATGAGCCATATGACTATTTGGCTCGCCAAGAAACTCTTTGTATAGTTTTTGTACAGACTCATTCTCATGCGATTTTCTGTTTTTCATTTTTGTATCGATATCGTATAGTGCCTGTATGCGTTTCTTTACTTTTTCCGGTTTATGATGGATTGGTTGACCACCACCGTTAATACAACCACTTGGGCAAGCCATAACTTCAATGAAATGATACTTTGATTTTCCTTCTGCAATTTCATCAAGTATAGGGTCAACATTTCCAATTCCATTTACTACGGCAACATTTATATCCATGCCATTTATTTTTATTGTAGTTTCTTTTACACCCTGGTCACCACGTATATCAGCCAGTTCAAGATTCTCAAGTTCATTTCCTGTCATTTTGAAATAGGCAGTTCTTAAAGCTGCTTCCATAACACCGCCCGAAGTACCAAATATTATTGCTGCTCCGGTTGATTCTCCTAATGGATTATCGAATTGATCTTCAGGTAAATCATCAAAATCAATTCCTGCAGCTCTAAAGAATCTGACAAGTTCACGAGTGGTTAATACCGCATCCACATCCTGCTTGTGTTCTTCGGATAATTCTGGTCTGTCTGATTCATATTTTTTAACGGTGCATGGCATAATTGATACTACATATATGTCTTTAGGATCGAGACCCATTTTCTTTGCGTAATAAGTTTTAAGGATCGCACCTTCCATTTCGTGCGGCGATTTACAACTTGAAACATGAGCAAGTAATTCAGGCCTGTTTTGTTCAATATACTTAACCCAACCCGGGCAGCAGCTTGTGAACATTGGGAGTGTCCCGCCATTACCGATACGTCCAATAAGTTCAGTTCCCTCTTCCATTATTGTAAGATCAGCAGCAAAGTTAGTATCGAAGACTCTCTTAAATCCTAGTCTTCTTAATCCTGTTACAAGTTTACCAGTTGCATCAGTACCTAAGGGCATTCCATATTCTTCGCCAATTGAGGCTCTTACAGCCGGTGCAATTTGCACAACAACATACTTGTCTTTGCTGTTTAAGGCATTTTGAACATCCTTCAGATGTCCCTTCTCACGTAGTGCCGCAGTTGGACAAACAAGAATGCACTGTCCGCATAAAATACAATCACTTACGTTCAATCCCTTGTTAAAGGGAGTTGTTACGTTACTTGAGAATCCACGGTTAGTGAAATCTATTGCGCCAACTTTTTGTATTTCGTTGCATACTCTGGTACATCTTCCGCACAAAATACATTTAGCCGGATCACGTTCCATCGAAGCGCTCGAAATATCAATCGCATGAACTTTCTTTTCACCAACGTATTTATGCTCACGCAAGCCATATTGTTCCGATAAATCCTGTAGTTCACAGTTCTTGTTTCTTACACAGATCAAACAATCCTGCGGATGATTTTCAACTAATAGCTCAACAATTGTTTTTCTCGATCTTCTAACTCGTGGAGAGTTAGTCTCAACTACCATTCCATTGTAAACCGGATAGGCGCAGCTTGGTGTTAGTCCATTCATTCCATCAACTTCAACAACACATATTCTACAGGCACCGGTTGGTGTTAAATCTTTCATGTGGCAAAGGGTAGGAATATGAATGCCTACAGATTTTGCGGCTTCCAAAATAGTCATGCCCTCTTCCGCCTGAACTTTTATATTATTTATGGTCAATTCAACCATTTCATCTCCGAAAATATTCTTTACTGATATCGATTTAATTAACTATAATTGCATCTGTTCTGCATGTTTCCACACACATACCGCATTTTATACAAGTGGCTTGAACTACAGAATGAGGTTGTTTCTTCTCACCTATAATTGCTTCAGCTGCACATTTTTTAACACACAATCCGCAACCTGAACATATATCAGGATCTATTGAATATGTAAGAAGTTCCTTACACACTTTCGCGGAGCAAGTCCTTTCAAACAAATGCTCTTCGTACTCATCTTTAAAATATCTTAGTCCGGATAATACAGGATTTGGAGCGCTTTGCCCTAATCCACAAAGAGAAGTATCCTGAATTACAGCAGCTAGCTTTTGAAGATGCATTACACCTTTAAATCTTTGCAGTTGATCATCACCATTCCCGTTGTAGTTGGTAGGAATACGTTCTATAATTTCCAGCATTCTTTTAGTGCCTTCACGACATGGGACGCATTTACCGCATGACTCATTTGTAATGAACTGTAAAAAATATCTTGCAACATCTACCATACATGTATCTTCGTCCATTACCACAAATCCACCTGAACCCATCATGGCGCCAACTTTTTTGAGAGATTCATACTCAACTGTTGTATCCATAACTTCTTTTGGCAGGCATCCACCTGAAGGTCCACCAATTTGAACTGCTTTGAATTCTTTTCCGTCAGGAATTCCACCACCAATATCAAAAACGATATCTTTTAGAGGCATACCCATTGGAATTTCAACTAAACCACTATTTGCAATTTTTCCACTGAGTGCAAAAACTTTGGTTCCTTTGCTGGTTTCTGTTCCTCTTGAAGCAAACCATGCACCACCTCTGGCAATAATGCTTGGGATGTTTGATAATGTTTCAACATTATTGATAACAGTTGGTTTACCGAACAGACCTGAGACAGCCGGGTAAGGAGGACGTGGTTTTGGCATCCCTCTTTTACCTTCTATAGAAGCTATTAGAGCTGTTTCCTCGCCGCATACGAAAGCACCGGCACCTTTCTTTATTTTCAAGTCTAAATTGAAGCCGCTATTCAGTATATTCTTACCAAGTAAACCGTACTCCCGACAAAGTTTTAGTGTATTCTCTAATCTTTCAATTGCTAGGGGATATTCAGCTCGACAATATATATAGCCGAAAGAAGCACCAATAGCATAAGCACCTATTATCATTCCCTCAACAAGTTTAAACGGATCAGATTCCAGAACTGAACGATCCATAAATGCGCCAGGATCACCCTCGTCCGCATTACAAATAATATATTTTTTCTCTGAGTCCTGAGCTTGAGCAAATTCCCATTTTTTGTACGTTGGAAATCCACCACCGCCTCTACCTCTTAAACCACTTTCTTTAACTTCATTTATTACTTTTTTCTCTTTCAAAATTCGTAATGCTTTATCCAAACCTTTGAATCCGCCGGCGGCTATGTATTCATCTATTGAGGTTGGATTAATTATACCGCAATTTTCCAGAACAATCTTTTCCTGACGTCTAAAGAAGGGAAGATCATTAATATTATTAATTCCTTCACTTCCCTCTCCGTGAGTTCCCAATAGTCTTTTGGAATAAACATTTTTTTCCTTTATTGCTGTCTTAATTAAATCAGGCACATCTTTTGGTGTGACTTCGCAATAAGAAACTCGTTCGCCGCCCGGAATCTTTATATCAACAATAACTTCTTTCGCACAATATCCAATACACCCGGTTGGAACGACAAGTGCGTCGATATTATTCTTTTCTAATTCTGATTGAATTGCTTCTTTAACTTTATCTGCGCCGGATGCTAATCCACATGTGCCCATGCCAATAAAAATTACGGGTCTGTCCAGCACTTCATATTTTAATCTTTTGTTAAATTCTTCATGTTCTTTGGTACACTTATCATCGTGATGACAAAGAGGACCACCAGTGCAACATGCAATAAATTGATCACATGGAGTCTCCGCAGTATGCCAGCACTCTGAGCAACAAAAATCTAAAAAGGTTTTCATTAAACACTCACTTCTTTTTCAGTTATCGACTTTGTTTTTTCTTCGTTTCGATATTTCTTTAATATTTTAGTAATTTCCTTCACTTCCACTCTACCGTAATAATCTGAATTGATACTTATCACCGGCGCAATACTGCAGGCACCAATACAAGCCACAGTTTCCAGAGTAAATAATTTGTCTCTTGTTGTGTTACCGGCCGTTACACCTAATTCAAACTCTAAGGCACTCAATACGTTAGCACTGTTTTTAACATGGCAGGCAGTGCCTCTACATACACGGACTACATTTTTGCCTAATGGTTTTAGTCTAAATTGATTATAAAAGGTAGCAACACCATAAATGCTTGCTAATGGTACATCAATAAAATCAGATACGTCACTAAGGGCCTCTTCTGGTAAATAACCATAGATTTCCTGGGTCTCCTGAAGTATAACAATAAGATTACTTCTGTCTTTTGGAGTATAATTTTTAAAGATTTCTTTATGCATATTCAATCCTAATTTTTCATTGACAGACAAATACATCCAATTTACGTGCCATGCGAATTAGTGACATTAAGAGTTGTTTTCGAACAGTTGGACTTTTTTTTCTTATAATGGGAAAAGGATTATTCCTATAGATAGGAATTGAATATTAGCTGTAAGATTTTACGGTGCCGTGATGTACAAACTTAAAGAATAAAATAAACAGAAAGTATTAACGGTAAGTTTTTAGCTATTAATAATATTGCGGAAAGGATTAGCTGTCTTTAGAAAATAAAAAGACAGCCATTTATCCTAGAGTTTAATTTTGTCATTTTTTGCTGCAGATTCTTCAGCCATAGACTTTTTATAATCGTAAAGTTTTCTTTGTAAACTTTCATCCGATAAACCAAGGATTTGGACTGCAAGTAATGCAGCATTTTTGGCACCATCTATGGCTACTGTTGCCACAGGAACACCGGGAGGCATTTGTACTATTGAATAAAGTGCATCAACACCATCCAGACTCTTCCCTCTCATAGGCACACCGATAACGGGCAATATAGTATGTCCGGCTGTTACTCCTGGTAAGTGTGCGGCCATACCAGCAGCAGCTATAATTACTTTTATACCTCTGCCAGCTGCTGTTTTCGAATACTCGGCATGTATATCTGGAGTTCTATGTGCTGATATTATTTTTACTTCGAAAGGGACATCAAATTCCTTGCAAACTGCAAATGCTTTTTCCATAACCGGCAGATCAGAATCACTGCCCATTATTATTCCAATTTTGGGAGTATCGCTCATTTATTCCTCGAATATATTATTGTTTGAATTAACATGCCTAAAATTAAGAGACTGGAGAGAGAAATCCAACTTAAAGAATATGTTTGGGGCTGAGAAGCCCCATTAATCTATTTTCTATTTATTGATCCAATTCCAGATACATCAGTATCCACATACTCAGGGTCACCATAATAGCTAACAGAACCGACGCCAGAAACCGAAGCATCTAAAGAATTGCTCGCATAAACAGAAGCACTACTTGCCCCGCTTATACTCACCACAACATCCTCGGCCTTTAAATGTCTTGCATTAACACTTCCAGCGCCACTTAGCTCAAGTTTAAATGTACCAACTATTCCTTCTGCTTCAATACTGCAAGCGCCGCTCATATCCAAATAAAATCTACCTTCATCTAATCCTTCAATAAAAACATCGCTTGCTCCAGAAAGGCTGAGAACCTCAAGTTCAGGAGTTGTAATTTTTATTTTAATCCCTTTTCTTGGTTTGAGATCTTTTCTGCTTTCTATTACGAGAGTATTTCCCCTGACATAGGTGTCAATGTACTTAAGGAGATTATCATCACCTGATAATTCCACTCCGGTTTTTTCACCAACAAAAATATCAACTTCGTAAGCTCCTGATATTTCAATTTCCTGAAAATCGTTCACTTCTCTCTTTTCTGACTCTATGTCACCCGATCCTCTTACTCCCCAAAATCGGCAACTTGTTAAACTTATAAGTAAAATTATTGTTATTGTTAGTAGTCCTTTACTATTCATCATTCACCCCGTTAGGTTTTGATTTTAGACGAATTTTATGGGCTAAAAGTTACCAAAAATTCACTTAACTTATTATTTAATAACTGGATAAATATCAGAGAATTTATATATTTGATTAATGTATAAAACACCAGTCTTTATTATTAAAATGAGCCTAACTGATGGAAAGCAATAAACTCTCAAATGAAGAACTAAACAGACTCCAATCAGAAACCTATGAACACCTATGGAATGGTCGATACAGGATGGCTTTAAATTCGGCGAAAACTCTCTTTAAGTCTCGCCCTGATGATAGCGAGGCTGCAATTTGTCTTGCATGGTCATTACTTGAAAATAACAGCCCCACAAAAGCAATGGAATATGCAAACCTGGCTGTTGAACTAAAGGGCGATCAGATCAAGGCAAAATTGTATCGTGGCTATATTTTGATGAGAATGAGCATTTTTGAGGGTGCTATTCAGGATTTTAATAGCAGTGTTGATAAGCAAAAAGAAACTCTTTCCTGGACATATATAAATAAGGCTCGTGCTCTTGCAGGAATGTTCAGGTTTTCCGAGGCCTTAAAATCCTATGAATTGGCCCTGATTATTGATGGGGGCAAAAATCCCGAATGGCAAAAATCAAAAGTCCTCTACGAAGTTGCAAAAAAGATATTTAATGATGATTACAGTCTTAAGGAAAAAGAGGCTAAAGAATTATTGAAAAATTGCGAATTGGCTTTGAAGGTTAAAGAAAACTGGTTTGTCCTATGCTCGGCTAGAAAAGTAAACGAGAATAAAGCTCTATCCTCATTTCACGATTCTGCCTTTTTGCTAGAAATGGAAGCAATGATGAATTTATTTCAATACAGACCTGCAATGAAGAAAGCTGAAGAACAAAAAAAGAAATTTAAACGGGATAAAAAGTTTGGTGATTTATATAAAGCTTTGCAAAAATATATGAAGAATGATGTCGATGACGATCAGTCGGATTTGGAAAATTATTTAAAGGAAGAGACTCCAGATAAAATTGAAGTTAATCATAAAGATATTTTACCTCAACCAAAGAAAGAAAACTCAAATGGTGCAAGACATGATTTAATTGCCTATCCAAATGATAATGCGGATATAGTTTCCATAAAAATGTTTGATGTTGTTGAAGATTCGGAAAAAGGAATTAAAAGATATTACCAAGCATTCGATAGATCATTTCTGAAGCACGCCGGCGCTGAAATTATTTTTAATAACCCATTGTACGAAAAGCAAAATAATGAATTGAAGGGCGAAGCAGTATGGTATACAAATGATTATGTAGTTGGGCGAAACAAGTTTCAGCTAAAGGTTGATAAAAATTGGGATACCGTAATATTTGCTCAAACATGGGGTAGTGATGAAAGAGATTATTGGAAAGAGGGTCAATCCAAAATAGAAATTTATATTGATGGATTAAAAATCGCTGAAAAATATTTTGGGGTTGGGGCAAAAGATGTTTTAGAACCTACGAAAGAGAAAGATGTTTCTCCCCTTCAATCTGAAAAAACAAAAGAAAAAGAAACTGAAAAAAGTGTAAAAATTCATGAAGAGGAACAACAGCAAACTCTGGAAGAATTACTGGAAGAGCTAAACGGTTATATTGGGTTAAATTCCATTAAAACATCCATTGGTGATTTTATTGATTACCTGGAATATCTTGAGCATCGGAAAAAAGAGGGCTTAAAATCGGATGATCATGTTTCACTTAATTGCGCCTTTGTTGGTAATCCCGGTACCGGCAAAACCACTATAGCCCGATTGTTTGGAAAAATATTCAGGGCTATGGGCATATTGACCCGCGGACATGTAATTGAAGTTGACAGAAGTGCTTTGGTTGGCCAATACGTTGGCGAAACAGCGCAAAAAACTGAGAAGATAATTGAAGATGCAAAAGGTGGCGTATTATTTGTTGACGAAGCATATACACTTGTTAAGAAAGGCGGATCCGGACAGGATTTTGGACAGGAAGCTGTTGATGTCTTGCTTAAAAGGATGGAAGACATGCGCGGTGAATTTATTGTTATCGTAGCTGGTTATACCGATGAGATGGAAACATTTATGTCCTCAAACCCGGGTTTAAAATCACGGTTTAACAGGACTTTCATTTTTGAGGATTACTCCCCTGATGAATTACTTGAAATATTTGATATGCTGATCAAGAAAGCTGATTATTTAATTGATGAGGAAGCTAAAGATCTGTTAAAAAAAGAATTTATGACATTGTATCGGGCTCGTGATAAGACTTTCGGTAATGCACGTCTCGTAAGACAGTTCTTTGAAGAAGCAAAGATGAATTTGAGTAAGCGATATCTAAATCTATCGGATGTTGAACAAACCAAAGACGCGATGATGACGATTAACCTCGAGGACATTCAAGGCGTTTTAACTCCTGATAGTGAAAAAAGTTTTATGATCCCGGTTGATGAGGAAAAACTTTCAGAATCGCTCATCGAATTGGATACACTCATCGGTCTTGAATCCGTTAAAAAAGATATGCGTGATCTAGTAAAACTTGTACGATATTACATTGAGCAAGGTGAGGATGTAAAATCCAAGTATAGTTCGCACATTCTGTTTTTGGGTAATCCCGGTACCGGTAAAACCACGGTAGCAAGAATCTTGAGCAAAATCTATTCTGCATTGGGTCTCTTACCCAAAGGTCATCTTGTAGAAGTTGACAGACAACAACTTGTTGCCAGTTTCGTAGGTCAAACAGCAGAGAAAACTACCGCAGTAATTAATAGTGCTATAGGCGGGACTCTCTTTATTGATGAAGCATATAGTTTGGTTAAATCTGACGGGGGTGGAAGTGATTTTGGCAAGGAGGCGATTGATACTCTGTTAAAACGAATGGAAGACGATAGAGGTAAATTTATTGTGATTGCGGCAGGTTATACGGAGGAAATGAAGGGCTTTATTGAAAGTAACCCGGGTATTCAATCCCGCTTTACAAAATCATTCACATTTGAAGATTATACTCCCGATGAGATGATGGAAATTACGAAAAAGATTATTGATAGCAGAAAAGTCGAGTTGGAAGAAAATGCCGAAATGGAATTGATGAAGTATTATACTGACCTTTACCGCAACAGAGACAAGAATTTTGGAAATGCCCGTTTGGTAAGAAACACGCTGGAAACAGCCCAGCATCAAATGGTTTTAAGAATTGCTGGTTTGTCAAAAGAAGAACGGGAAAATTTAAAAAATAATTCTCTTAGTTCAGCGGATCTTGTGACAATCATTAATGTAAAAAGTGAAGCTAAACAATATGAGGTTGTTATAAATGAAGAAAGACTACAGGAAAATTTAAATGAACTTTATAAATTGGCCGGACAGGATAATGTTAAGGATGAGGTAAAAAAACTCATTAATAGTCTTAAAGTAGCTAAACTGAGAAAAGCACGCGGACTTAAAGTGGTCAACAAGAGTTTGCACTCTGTGTTTATGGGTAACCCAGGCACCGGTAAAACAACGGTTGCCAGATTATTAAGCAATATTTACAAAGAACTGGGAGTTATTGAAAAGGGACATCTTGTTGAAGTTGACCGCGCAGATCTGGTTGCTGGTTATCAGGGACAGACAGCTATTAAGACTGACGAAATAATTAATAAGGCAATGGGTGGTACTCTTTTTATTGACGAAGCTTATACCCTCGCGCGAGGGGCAAACGATTTTGGACAGGAAGCCATTGATACCCTTCTGAAGAGAATGGAAGACCATAAAGATAGTTTTGTTGTGATTGTTGCTGGTTATACAAACGAGATGAAAACCTTCGTAGATTCTAATCCCGGTCTCCAATCAAGATTTTCAAATTTTTTCACCTTCGAAGATTACGAACCAAGGCAGCTGCTCAGTATTGCAAACGACATTTCTATTTCCAGTGGTTATAAACTTGATGAAGGCGCTTTACAATTGCTTCTGGAGTATTTTACCAGCCTTTACGAAAAGAGGGATAATAATTTTGGTAATGCCAGAACAGCTAAGAATGTTCTATATAAAGCAATTAGTAATCAGGAAGTGCGAATCTCTCAACTAATTGACCATACTGATGAAGATTTAATGACAATTGTATGGGATGATGTACATCTGCTTTTTAATAATGATTAATATATTAATAGAAAACTGAATCTATGTTAGAAATAATAAATCTCTGTAAAAAGTTTGGTCAATTTTCTGCAGTAGATCAAATAAACATCAAAATTAATGCTGGTGATTTATATGGATTTCTTGGACCAAACGGTGCCGGTAAAACTACCACCATAAAAATGATAGTCGGACTTTACAACATCACTTCGGGTAAGATAAAAGTTAATCAGATGGATTCCGTTCTCGATTCTCTTGAAGTAAAACGGGAAATCGGCTACATCCCGGATCAACCCTATTTGTATGATAGACTTACAGGGCAGGAGTATCTTGCATTCTGCGCTGGACTATATGATCTTGATAAGAAAATAGTCAAATCAAAAATTGAAGAGATGGTCGAGCTATTTAAAATTGAAGAATGGTTTTACAAAAGAATTGAAGAATACTCACAGGGTATGAAACAAAGAATAACCTTCGCATCCGCATTTTTGCACGATCCTTCCCTGTTAATAATTGATGAACCAATGATAGGACTTGATCCACAAAGTGCACATATCGTTAAGAGTATTCTAAAACAAAGTGCAGCGAATGGTAAAACAATCTTTATGTCAACACATAGCCTTAACGTTGTTGAAGAAATATGCAACCGGGTTGGAATAATCAATAAGGGAGTAATGATTTTTGATGATGACATTTCCAAATTGCATGTTATGAAAACCGAAATGCAGAACAATTTTGAAGAATTGTTTATAGAGCTTACAAGCTGATGAAGCAGTTACTCCATATCTTAAAATATAAATTCATCTCTTTCATTAAAATAAATACAAATTTTTCCTTTCTTTTACTCCTGAGAGATATTGGCGGGTCAGCAATTTACATTCTGTTTGCCTTTGGGGCCTATATATTCTCGAAAGAATTGATTTATTATCTTTTAATAAAATGGAAACTTGGACTTTTCCTTGTTCATGAATTTTTCTCAATTGTGCTTTTCATATTTTTTGTAAGCATTAATGTCGGAAATATTATAGTTTCCTACTCAACTCTGTTTAAGTCTGATGAAGTAAATTACATGTTTTCCAAGCCTATTCATCCAACCAAAATATTCATTATAAAATTTTTAGATAATTTCTTTTACAGCTCCGGAACATTGTTTTTTGTTTTACTGGCATTCCTGTTGGGTTATGCAGACTACTTTGAAATCAGTCTGTTCACCATGCTTGCTTTTCTTATCTTAAATATTCTTCCCTTTATTCTTTCGGCGGCTTCTCTGGGTATTATTGTCCTTCTTTTAATTTTACAGCTTTCAAAATATTTTGGATTGAAAAGAGTTGTTTTCTCAATAGTTGGAATATATGCGGTATCAATTTTAGTGTATTTCTTAAACTCTTCTCCCATGAAGCTGGTTAATGAAGTATTAAAACATTATCCAAATGTAGATTTATATTTTGGAAATTTCCTCCCTGAATTTGTGAAATATATGCCAAATCAATGGCTTGCTTCCTCCTTGTATTGGCTTGTAAAAGGAAAGTTAAGTTTTACAATATCTTTTACAGTTCTGCAATTATGTCTTTCGATGGTTCTGTCTATTCTAGCTTTGTACCTGGGTGATAAATGGTATTATAGTTCATGGATTTCTTTACCGGATCTTAAAAATAAATTCTCAAAAAGAAGTAAAGGAAAAATTAGCAAAAGTGAAGTTGCAGTTCATAGTAAAAATTTCAGCATTTTGAAGAAAGAATGGCTGACTTTTTTCAGAGAACCCAGTCAGATGATCCACGCTTCAGTTCTATTATTCCTCCTTCTAATTTTTATTTCGAGCGTGTCAAACATTCCATTTTACGGCAGCCAAAACACTCAGATCAGATCTCTCATATTATTATCCGTTTTCACTTTCAATATTTTTCTAATTTCTACCTTAGCATTGAGATTTATATTCCCCATTATATCTTTGGAGGGAAAAGCTTCCTGGAAAGTTCGGCAGTCCCCCAACAATTATTTAGTTATTCTCTTTATTAAGCTAATACCATACTTATTGATTATCGTTTTGCTCTCCAGCTTACTCAATTTGTTTACAATGAGAAATTTCTATTTTGAAATGATAATGTTTACATGGGCAATAAGCTTTATAGCTTCTATCACAATCATTATTCTAAATTTTTCTCTGGGTGCTCTTTTTGCAAACTATAAGGAAAGCAATCCTATTAGAATTGCTTCTTCTCAGGGTGCCTCAATCTCCTTTTTAATTACTTTTTTCTATTTGATATTTTTAGTCCTGATTATGTATAATTCCGTTGACAGCTACTTTGAGTTTATTTCAAGAAGAATTCGATTTGCGGATATTGATTTTATTTTTCCTCTTCTAATTATCTCTTTAAGTAGCTTGGTAACAATTATTGTTTCAATTGCTCTACTTCAAAAAGCAATTAAAGCTGATTTCTAATTACATTTAATCTTCCGCAATTTTCAATAAAAATTCTTTGTGTTTAAATAGATAATCAATATCTTACAACAGGGCGACTTACATTAAATAAAATAAATATAGAATTCTAATTCACAACGGAGCTGTTATGAAAAACTCATTTCACTCTCTATTGCTGGTAATATTACTCCTGTTATTATCAAATATAACTTACTCACAAACTACCTGGGTGTTTTATGCTAGTGGTAGTAGCGCTGCCTTTAGTAGTATTAAAGATGACGGAAGTGATCAAGCTACTTTACTTGATCAGCCTGCTCAAGGTAATATTGCTTTTGCTCAAGACCTCTATTACAATCCGGACGAACTGCCAAATACTATACTTTACATAACAACTAAAGGATTGTACAAATCAAATCTGGATGGAAGTAACTCTGTTGAACTAGATTATGATGCTAATAATGATTTCCGGGCATTGGTTTATACTGGAGGAAAGATTTATTATACAAATTATTCCACTCCTCAAACCGCACTTAATAAAAACAATAATGGCGGTACTGGGATTATTCATGAAATTAATATTGATGGTACAGGAAAAGTTAATCTTTTTACCGGACTAGCAAGTCCATACGGGATTACAACCGATGGAACAAATATTTACTGGACGGAATACTATGCTACTCCACAAAGTGCACTAGCAAAAACTAATGTAGGAAATGGAAATATTGTTAAATCTTCTATTGCAGCACCAACTCGAACTTCTATAACCATTGAAAATGACGCTAAACATATAACTTATGGAAATGGAAAGCTTTACTGGACTGATTATGCAACGGGCAAAATAAGGAGAAGTAATACTACTGACGGATCCGATAAAATTGATTTTCTTGATTTAAGTGGTGATAATCCACTGGGTATTGAATTTAATCCAATTGATAATCGATTATACTATTCAGTAATAGAAATGGGGGGCATTGGTAATCCAGTTATGCTGAACAAAAATTCCAATTCTTCTGTAGCACCACCACCCGTTGGAAGTTTAGGTTATACAAGTATAAACGCGGCAGTCGATTTTAGGTTTAAATCTTCACTTAGTGATCTAAATGGAGTATCACCCGGTCCTTCGCTCAATACTTCCCCACCTCCGCCTCCGGAGCCATATATAATAACTAATACTGGCGGCACGCTTGATGAGGGAGGAACTTTTACATTTAGTGACCTAATCCTAAAAGCCTCAAATCCGGATGGTGTATCGTATTCAATTACTTACAATATTCTCAGCGGACCAAATTATGGTTCTATTACATCTGAGGCACTTCTTAAAACAGGAATGAGTAGTTCATTTACACAAAATGATATAGCTAACGGAAAAGTTAAGTATATACATGATGGAAGTGAATCCACCAGTGACGAATTTGCCTTTTCGCTCGTAGATGCAGAGGGTGATGAATCAGGTGAGTACGTTTTTGAATTTACAATTAATCCTGTTAATGAGCCCCCTGTTTTTTCAGATATACCAGATATTAATATGGAGGAAGACGGTGAATTGACACTAAATCTTTCGGATTATTGCATGTATGTTACAGATCCGGATACTCCTGATTCACTCCTTATGTTCTCCTTATCTATAAATTGCAATGATGTAATTACTACAGAGATTTCTGAAAATAATTGCCTTATTACACTTAATAATAATTGGTGCGGTTCAGCCCCGGCGACTATTACTGTGAGTGATGGGGTAAATTCTGACAGTAAGTCCCTGAATTTAATTGTTAGTGACATTAATGATTTACCAATACTAGGTGAATTACCAGACTCAATTTCATTGGATTATATGGGTTCTACATCACTTACGGTTACAGCCAGTGATGTAGAAACAGCAGATTCATTACTCGTATTTGGAGTAACTTCTAATGAGGCAATGCTTGATACACCATTTATAAATGGCTTGGTAACTATTACAGCCCTTCAGGGATACTCAGGTTCAACTGAAATTGAAGTTACGGTTACTGACGAAGCAGGTGCAACAGATAGTAAAATTATTATAATAATTGTTTCGCCTGATCCAACAAATATAAATGAGAGTGATAACCTTCCAACTGAGTTTACAGTAGCTCAGAATTATCCTAATCCTTTTAATCCGACGACAAATATTAAATTTGGTGTACCAGAGGATAGTCATGTAAAGATTTCTGTTTATAATCTTCTGGGTGAAAATCTAGCTCAATTGTTTGAAGAGAATGTAAATGCAGGCTACCACAGTATTATATGGAATGCAGGTAATCTTCCTTCGGGTATTTACATATATAAAGTGAATATGAGAAGTTTGCACGATAATAATTCACTAGTAAAACAGAAAAAAATGTTGCTCATTAAATAACGACAGTAGCGATTTTCAAATAAAATAATTCTTTTAATTAATGCCGATCTTCAAGATCGGCATTTTATTTTATACTTATTTCCCCTATTTTTCCTGTCCAATTACTTAATAACAAAGAGAGCGATGAAACTGTTTTATACTATAGAAGAAATTGAAAAACTGACCAACGAAAGGAAAATTACCTTGGTTGATGTTAGAGACAAGGATTCTTTTGTTGAAGGACACATACCGGGCGCAGGTAACATACCAGAAATATTTACATACTTAAGTATGAGTACTGAAGAAGGTTTGCAGATGATTGTTGATACTTTCGTTCCAAAATTTATTTCGGCCGGAATTTCCAATGATAAACCAGTGGTCTTTTATAGTGATTGTCTAAGCGGAGCATATGGGGCAGTTAGTCGTGGTTATATTATAAGTCTTTATCTGGGTCATAAAAATCCCGGCATTTATTCCAATGGATTAAATGAATGGCTTCAACTGGAAAAAAAACTGGAATTTGGTGATGTTGTATCAGAGGAAGGAAAATTCATTCCTGATATTTTTCATTCTGTAATTGTGACAAAACATGACGTGTTAAAAGCAATAGATAATCCCAAAATTAAATTGTTGGATGACAGAGATCAAAGTGAGTGGGATGGAGAAAGTTCATCACCTTACGGTATCGATTTTGCCCCAAGAAAGGGACGGATAAGGGGATCTAAATGGATAGCCTGGCATAATTTTATGCGAAGAGATGGCGACACTGTTCTTTTTAAATCACCCACCGAAATAATAAAGTTATGTTCGGAACAGGATATATCACCGGAAGACGAGGTTATTATTTACTGTTTTAAAGGTGCCAGAGCCTCTAACACTTATATGGCACTTAAAACTGCCGGTTTTGAAAATATTAAAATATATTTTGCTTCCTGGAATGAATGGTCCAGAGATCTTTCACTGCCTGTTGAAGAATAAAGAGAGGTTAGTAATGAAAATCAATAAGTTGACAGATATAAAGAAATCAAAAGTAGTTATGGAAGGCGCAGTTAATGCCTTCAAGCAAATACCAATCTCTTCCTCTGATGGATCACCAGCCTACTCCTTCAGAGTTTTTACTGTCGAACCAGGAGGACATACTCCCTTTCATAATCATAATTACGAGCATCTAAATTATATTATCGAAGGTGAGGGCTTGTTAAAAAATGAACATGGTGAAGAACATAATCTGGAACAGGGCGATTTTGCGATTGTTGAACCTAATGAAAAACATCAATATATGAACAAATCAAAAGATAAAGATTTCGTTATGATTTGTGCTGTGCCGAAAGAATTTGAGTAAACAAAATATTATCAAATTTCTGTTATATGAAGGAGTAAATGAAAAGTATGAAATCTCGTTCTCTATTATCACTATCCATAATAACGATTCTTGCATTAAATATTTTTGCACATGAACCCTTAGCTCCTCTCTCCGATATACCCGATTCATTGCAGCTCGTAAAGTATCAGGATTTATACTCTTACGATTCTGATGATCTGGAAGAGCTAACCGGTAAGTTAAATACTGCTCTTATTCTTAATCCGGAAAACGTTGAGCTAAATCTTTTGAGAGGTAAAATTCTTTTAGCAAAAAAGAATTTTAAAGCTGCAGAGAGCATTATGCTCCGGCTTAATAAACTTTATCCCAAAGATGGAGCTATTAGCTATTTTTTAAGCAGGTTATATGCCCAATCAAATAACTTAATGTCATCATCAACTTACATGTATCAGATAGATCCGGATTATAAATATTCTGAGACTTTTATTTCTGAAATGGAAGCCGATGCTTATCCTTTCTTTACCAGATTCGAAAAGCAGATTTATGATACTTTGGAGAACAAAATAAGTTTTATTCTTAGAAATTGGTTTATAAAGGATCCAAGTCCGGCGTCACCAGAAAATGAATATTTTCAAACAATGATAAACAGGCTGGAATATGCCTATGCAAATTTCTATGATGGTTTTGCTTTAGATGCACGTGGCTATATATATTTAAAGTATGGTGAGCCGGAGGAGAGACATGAATTTCCTCACCGCGGATTTGCAACTGAGTGTTGGATATATAAAAGCTATTCTAAAGATGACATTACTTTTGATTTTATAAAATCATTAAGACAGCCTTCCTGGACCAGAATTAAATTTCGCTCACAAATCCCAGGTGATTCTTTCATTACAAACAAGTTCGATTTTAATAATTATGATGAATCAATACCTTCCTCTTCTTTTTTTGAAGATCGAAAGATGATCAATAATAAGTACAATGAAATATTTACGGAAGTCAACTCTCTGGCTATTGACAAACAATTGTCTGAGAACAGCCCCAAAAGTGAAACACAGGGCGTGGAAGATGCTTTAATAAGTAATTTCTTTATAAGGGAATCAGAATTCCAATCAAGATTGCCGGAAGTGGCAAGTGCTGCAAAGATTCCTCAATTAGTCCTATCAGTAGATAATTGTAGATTTAAAGGCGACAGTGGTTCTGTAAAACTTGAAACTTACCTCGGTTTGCCGATTAAACAAATCTATGATGCGGTAGGGGGAAATATTTATAAAAAAATTGTTCTGAATGAGAAGCTGGCTATCAGAGATAATAATTTCTACCCGATAGCTAACCACTCTGATAAAATTGAATTTCAGTTTGAAGATATAAACAAAGCTCATTTTATTGATATGCTTTCCTTTACAATACCTCCTCAGGATTTTGCCCTGTCATTTGAAGTTGATGACGAACAAAAAAGATTTATTGCCGCAAAAACCGTTGAAGTTAATAACACAGATTTTTTACAGGACAAATTATTTCTTAGTGATATTCAGTTATCATCGCAAATAACGCCAAACTATATTGGTGGAAGCAGGTTTGTAAAGAATGGTTTATTTATACAGCCATATCCTTACGGTATGTTTAGTAGATCGACTCCAGTATTTATCTATTTCGAAATATATAATTTGCTTAAGAGTCATAGTATTACCGATTATACAATTTCCTATGGTCTTGCAAAAAGCTATGAAAAGAATATTCTTGAAAAAATATTTACTCTCGATCTATCAGAAGACCCTGGATCCATACAATTTACCCAAAACTATACCGGAAATAAAATTGATGATTTCATTTACTTTCAATTAAACACAATTAACATGGATATTGGTGAGTATGTGCTAAAAGTAAGGGTTGAGGATAAAAATTCAAAAATGATATTTGAGCGTGATAAGAAATTCTTCCTCACTCAGTGATAACGGAGTTTTAATGCATAAGCAACTTTTAATCCTTTTCATACTATTGATTTTCGGGTGCGATAATAAAAGAGATTTTAATGAAGGTATCATCAAAAGTGAGGTTCTGAAGGAAATTCAAAAATGCGAGGATGGCTGGAACAAAGGTAATCTTACAGATTATATGCAAAGTTATTTGCAATCCGATTCCTTACGGTTTTCTGGTAATAATTCCTATAGATTTGGCTGGAAAGCAGTATTAGAAAACTATAAACGTGGGTATCCAAACAAAGAAGCAATGGGATCTTTAACATTCAGTGAGTTGGATGTTAAGGCAATTTCAAAAGACGCTGCCTTGGTATTTGGCAGGTTTACTACCGCCAGAACCTCAGATACGCTAACGGGACTATTTACTTTGTTGATGCGTAAATATGATAACGATTGGAGAATTGTTCACGATCATTCTTCAGCAAATTATTAATTGGTTTTTATTCTTCGGGCGATTATAATTATTAAAATAAAAGAGAATCAATGCGACTCTCTTTTTTATTAAATAATATTTTTCGATTTAAGCATTTCAGCAATAAGAATTGTGCCCCCGGCTGCACCCCTGATAGTATTGTGCGAAAGCACTACAAACTTATAATCAAAGAGTGAACATTCCCTAAGTCGCCCGACTGAAACGGTCATTCCTTTACCTAAGTTACGGTGCAATTTTGGTTGTGGATAGTTCTCTTCCTCAAAATACTTTATTGGTGGCTTTGGAGCAGATGGAAGCTCAAGTCTTTGTGGTTCACTGGTAAACTCGACAAAAGCTTTTTTAACCTCTTCGATGGATGCCTTCTTCTTCAGTTTTATCTGAACGCACTCAAGATGACCATCAATAACGCTGACTCTGTTGCATTGAGCGCTTATTTTAATTTCCGCATTCACAAACTTGTTATCAATTAAATTCCCAAGAATTTTAAGAGGTTCAATTTCCATTTTTGCCTCTTCCCCGCCAATAAAAGGGACAACATTATCAATCATATCCATGGCAGAAAGACCCGGGTAACCAGCACCGGATATTGCCTGCATTGTAACAATATTTACTGCTTCAATTCCGAATTTATCCTGAAGTGGTTTTAGAGCAAGTGTCAAACCGATTGTGGAGCAATTAGGATTTGTTATTATACATCCTTTATAATTCTGAGCTTCTAAAACTGCAAGGTGTTCGTAGTTTACTTCCGGAATAATAAGTGGAACATCAGCATCATACCTATGATTACGGGCATTAGAAATAACAACATGTCCATTCCTGGCAAATTCTTCTTCGATCGGACCGGCTACAGAGGCATCCATTGCAGAAAACACGACCTTCGATTTTACTGATTCCGGACTACTCAATATGACAATGGTATCACGAATTTTGTCAGGTAGTGGTGTATGCATAACCCAATTAGTGGCCTCGCCAAAGGTTTTACCAGCTGATCTTTCTGATGCTGCAAGTTCAGCAATTTCGAACCATGGATGGTTTAATAATAACTCTATAAATTTTTGTCCAACACTTCCTGTTGCACCGAGTATTGCAACTTTCGTTTTCTCTATTTTCATAATTAGCTCAAATATTTAGATATTCTTATTACGTCTGCATACACTCCGGATGCTGTAAACTCTGCTCCGGCACCTCTGCCTTTAAGAATAAGGGGTTTATCATTATAGTATTTCGTTGTGAACGCGACAATGTTATCAACACCGGTTAAAGCGTAAAACGGATGATTACTATCAATCATTTCAATACCAACCTTAGCTTTTCCCTTTTCATACTTTGCAATATAAGATAGTACTTTTCCTTTCTTAGCAGCCGCTGCTTTTAATTTATCGTAATCTTTATCATTTTTTTCTAATTTGGATAAGAAATCATCAACGCTAATATTCCCTCTTGCATTTTTAGGGATAAGGTTCTCAATTACAAGATTCCTTAAGTCCATTTCCATGCCAGTTTCTCTAATTAATATTAACAGCTTTCTGGCCATATCAAGACCATTCAAATCATCTCGCGGATCGGGCTCTGTGAATCCTGAAGCTTTTGCGCTCTTCACAATTTCACTGAAAGTATTATCCGAATATTTAAACTCGTTAAAAAGATAACTGAGAGTACCTGAGAGGATTCCTTCAATTTTAATAATTTCATCACCATTGTTCACTAAATCCTGCAAAGCGTTAATTATTGGCATCCCAGCTCCAACATTCGTGGCGTACCTAAATTGAACATTGTTCTCAATGGCAGTTTCACGCAGTTTTGTATAGAGTGAATACTTACCTGAATTGGCAATCTTGTTTGGAGTAACTATCGAAATACTGTCGCCCAGGATTGAATTGTAAAACGGGACAACCAAATCATTTGCCGTACAATCAACAAAAATTGAATTTGATAGATCCATTAAAGTCATGTTGGAAACAAACGTTTTTACATCCGATGGAGTTTTAGATTTTGATAGAATTTTATTCCAATTGTTAAGATCAATTCCATTTTCATCAAAAACCATTTTCTTACTGTTCGCCAAACCAACCAAATTAATTTTTACATTTTGGATTTTTGCGATATGCTCAGCACGATCTTTAATCACCTCTAAAAAAGCTTTTCCTACCAGTCCTGGACCAATCATGAAAACGTTTAAATTCTTTTTCTGGGAAAGGAATACTGCATCATGAAGCACATTGACTGCTTTTTGTAAAGATGTATTTGAAATTACCAAAGAAATATTCTGTTCCGAAGAACCCTGTGCAATAGCACGAATACTAATACCATTTTTCCCTAAGGCACGGAATACTTTACCGGCAATACCCGGTGTATTCCTCATGTCCTCTCCAACAACAGCAATTACAGCCATTTCATCTTCAATAAACGTAGGCTGAATTTCTTTGTCATGAATTTCAAGTCTGAATTCTTCATCAATAGTAGCTTTTACCAGTTTAGCTTTATCAGGCATTACAGCAATACAAATACTGTGACCCGATGAAGCCTGAGTAATCATGAGAACACTAATATCTTTCTTGGAAAGACTTGAAAATATTCTTGAAGTTACTGCTGAGATACCGGTCATGCTGCTTCCAGTTACGCGTAATAAACTAATATTTGGTATTGAAGATATTCCCTTTACCTTGAAGTCAATATCGCGTTCCCTTTCAAGAATTAATGTACCTTTGAATTGTGGATTAAAAGTGTTCCGGATTCTTAATTTTATATTTTTGTTAAGCGCCGGAAGCATTGTTGGCGGATGAATAACCTTAGCGCCAAAATGTGACATTTCCATGGCCTCTTCGTAGGTAACAGCCTTTACAGAGAATGCATTTTTTACTACGCGCGGATCAGCAGTCAATATACCATCAACATCAGTCCATATTTCGATCTCTTTAACATTTAACGCAGCACCAAAAATTGATGCCGTATAATCAGAACCACCACGGCCAATTGTTGTTGTTTCATTCTCGGCAGTTGACCCTATAAAGCCTGTAATTATCTGAATAGATTTATGCTTTTTGAAGTACTCAATAATATTTTTATTGGTCTTTGCAAAATTAACTTTAGCGTTGCCAAAATTGTCATCTGTTTTGATAAGTAATCTGCTATCGAGGTATTCAGCTGACAATCCTTGTGATTGCATTGCAGAAGCAATAATTCTATTAGAAAAACGTTCTCCAAAACTCATTATATAATCCATCGAGCGCGGTGTTAATTCTTTTGTAAGGAGAATGCCATGAAGGATTTCTTTGAGTTCTTTAAATAATTCTTCAATCCTTGGCAAGAGAAATTTCCGCTGTTTTTCTGCTTTTACTAAATCGTCAATTGCAGTAATATGTCTTTGATAGATATTAGTATACTCCAAAAGATATTTGTCATCTCTTCTAACGGCCAATTCACTCGTTTCTATTAGTTGATCAGTAACACCCTGAAATGCTGAGAATACGACAGCAAACTTTTCTTTCTTCGCCACATAGGTTTTAAGTATGGATATTACTTGTTCGATTCTCTGTGGTGTGCCCACGGAAGAACCACCGAATTTTAATAGTTTCATGTTATTTTGATAGGTTGGTTAAAAAATTAAAAGCAATAATACCCATAAGATGCAAAGTAATCAAGATAAACTTAGCATCCGGGGTTCTATACCATTTCACTAAGAAGTTCAGGTCTTGGTTGCGCGATAACAACTTTGTTTACCAAAAGTCCTCTATCGGATATCAACTTTGCACCAGAATCAACAGCACTTGTTACTGCTGCAACATCACCTGTAATTGTGCAAAACGCTTTTCCACCCAAAGCCATTGCTAAACGGATTTCTATCAATTGAACACTCGCTGCTTTAACTGCAGCGTCAGCACCTTCAATAAGTGAAGCTACGGAAAATGATTCAAGTATACCCAAAGACTCAAGTTTTTCAACTTTTGAATGACCTGATAATGCTGGAAAAATATCGGGGTGAACATTAGGAATAACAAATGTATCAATAATTGCGAATTCTAAACTGTTTTTTGCGGCTTCCACAGCTGACTGAACCGCTGCAACATCACCACCAATTAGAACCATATATTTACCTGAACATATTGTACGTGAAAGGATAAGTGTTACATTTGAAGTCTTCAACATTATATCCGCACTTTGCATTCCCGCAGCTATACTGGATAATTCTACTAAACCTAATGAATTCATATTCATTTCCTTCTTAAGACTTTATGATGTAATAATAATATATTCTGCATTTACTTCTTTTATTTTACCACTAATAGAAGCATGAATTCTTGCTCCTAATTTCCCTTCTTCAACATCTCCAATTAAATCACCTTTTGAAACAAAAGTATTTTCAGTAACAATTGCTTTTGCCGGAGCTCCGATATGTTGTTGTAGGGGAATTTTTACAAAATCCGGTGTAAAATTAAGATCAACATAAGGAGTCTTAAACTCAAATTGAGTTACATTTAGCTTCATCATTAATTTTTTAATCGGTACCCTTCGCCCTTCCTTTATAGGATGCACTTTGACGGGTTTGGGCTGTTCATATTTTATGTTATTCGCTCTAAGGTAATCTTTACCCTGATCACAAGCTTCCCGGGGGTAGAGATCTTCAGGACATGAATAAAGAGAACATAACCCGCAGGAGCAACACAAGGACGCGTATTGATTCCAAACAGATTCACCGGTTTTAGAAAAAGCCAACGAACGCATAACTTTATGCGGCTGAACATCGTAACCCAATAAATAGCGCGGGCACATTTCTGTGCAATAGCTGCATTGGTCACACGCTGATTTACCGATTCTGTTCATATCTTCAACGGGTCTTTCAAGTCTTTGTGCTAAGTAATGATTTCTTGGTATAACAATCAAACCCGCCGTTTTTTTCGTTATTGGAGCGTCAAGATCAAAGCTCAAACTGCCCATTAACAGGCCACTAACCATTATAGCAAAATCATCAGTAGTAAACCCCCCGGCGGCATTAATTGCATCTCTAAAAGAAGTCCCGATCGGCACAAAAAATGAGCTTGGGTTTTTAACAAGCCCGGTAACTGTAATAAATTTTTCAGTTAAGGGAATTCCCTTGCTGGCATTGAACACGTTATAAAATGTTTCAACATTATTTACTACACATCCAACATCCAAGGGGATGCCATAGGGAGGCATTAATCTATTAGTTGCCGTGTAAACCAATTCATATTCATCACCTGAGGGATAAAAATCCCCCAATTCTGTCATTTCGATATCAGATTCTTCTATTTCTTTCTGAATTTTTTCAATAGCCAAATGATTCTTTGCTTTAATGCCAAAATAACCCTTTTTAGCACCTGTAGCTTTCATCATTAATTCCATACCTTCAACAATTTCAGAGGGAAAGTTAACCATCAATTCATAGTCTTTATGAATAAGGGGCTCACATTCGGCTCCATTTGCCAGAACAAATTCAACATTGGAATTTGCCTTTACATGCGTTGGAAAACCACCACCACCGGCACCAACAATACCTGCTTCAAATATTTGATCAGACAGACTCATTTTTTTCCTTTCTCTTAATCACAACAAGGGTCTTATCATCCTGATACTGGCTATCACTTGTAGAAAAATGCATAACATCCTGCAAGATCAATTGAGCAATCTCCTTGGACGATTTATCAACATTTGCAATCAAAGCTTTCTGCAACCTTTCTTCCGAGTAAAGATCGTACTTGTTATTGGCCGCTTCAACTATACCATCGCTGTATATAACTAATACATCGCCATCCTCAAAATTAACACTATCAGTCTCATATTTAGAGTGTGGCGCCGGTCCTAACAATGGTCCGGTGGGATCAAGAGTGATAATTTCATTTTTTCTTTTTTTATAAAAAAACGGAGGGTTATGCCCTGCATTTGCATAAAGGAATAATCCTTTCTTATCATTCGAAAGCTCACCATAGAACATAGTAGCAAACTTATCATCACTGAATATTTTATTTACGAGCATATTCATTCTATACATTAAGGGAGAGATTTTAATTTCAAATTCGCAAGCCATCCTTACTGCACCTGAAATATACATAGCCTCAGCAGCTGCACCAAAGCCTTTCGAAGCAGCATCTCCTACCACTATACCTAATCGATCACCATGTGCACCTATGCTTAAGTAATCGAAAAAATCCCCTCCCAATATTTCTGCAGGAACTGCAACGCCAAAAATATCATATTTATGAAAGTCCACAGCATGCTCCGGCAGGATGCTTTTCTGAATCTGCTTAGCTTTATCAATACCATCAATTAGATTTTTTTGTGTATGTGCTAACTGGCGTTCTTTTAGTTTAGAAGTAAGAGCAGTGGCAAGAATATTCAAAGTATATCTAAGTTTTTCATTTATTTCTTCACTGTTCACGGCAATCAAGTACTTATAGTACTTAGTGCCATTTACTTTAATTTTTTCTCCTACACCGGAAGCTGAATAGCGCAGAATTCCTTTTTGAATAAGTACTTCATCGGTTTCATCTGCTAAAATAGTCCTTTCTTCTGCTACTTCAGCAAAATAGGGAAAATCAGAAATCTTTTGGACATGATTTTCATCAATTTTTTCAACATTGCCTGCCTGGTAGAGAAGTTTATAGTGTTGTTGCTGAGGAATTAATTCCCATAGTCTGCCACCAGTAACTCCTACACTATCATTGTTAACAATTTGTTGAACAATCATAATTAATAAATCTTTGTCACTTTTACATTTTTCCGAAGCGACTGTTTCAATAGTTCTATATAGTTTTTTCTGATCCATTATTTGAATTTTATCTCTGATTATTGGGTATAAACTAAGTTGAAATTTATTACTATGATTAGTCTAATGCAAGGTATCTATAACCATTATATTAGATATGGCACCACTTTCGCTCACCAACCATTTAGATTGATGAGCAAAAAATTCTTTCACTGAATCTATTGAATGAATGTGCTGATGACTTTTCTAATTGCCTCTTTACAAACATCATTAAACTCATTTGATTTGAAGGTTCTCATAATACTGTCAAATGTAGGTCTGTATACGCCCTCATCTGCATACCCGGCTCCTTCAAATGCCCCATATGTTTTATGATACATCTCGTGAGATGGAGTTGGAAGCGGTGTATTTTCATCAACCATCTGTTTCCATTTGCTATCAAAATCAGTTAACGTTGTTATGTTAGGTTCCCAAGGTTCAATATCCTTTGGATAATAATCCTGATAAGTAGGGTCGTTTCCATATTCATCGGCCAGTCCGGCAAGACCATGTCCAAATTCGTGAATGAATATTTGATTGGTTACAGCGTGGTGAGCAGCTGTTAGCGAGTAATAATTATATATAGCACCGCCACCATATTTTTCTGTATTAACAATTATATAAATCTGGTCGTAAGGTGCGTTCGCTGCAACATTACGAACTTTATGATAATCAGTAGTCATCAAATACCGTTCACTTCTAAAAGTGTAGAAGTTTGAATTAAGCAGAGTTTTCTTCCAGATTGAATCACCCGGGATATCAGTTCCTGACTCTTGTGAGGGAGCGTTTATTCCCCAAACATTGATATCATCTTTGAACTCATCAAAGGGTGAATAGCTAAATAGATATTCAACCATCTTATTACAATCTTCTTTGAACAATTCCATTTCATCTGCCGCGTAACCCTCAGGAAGAAGTAAAATGTCCAGCTTTGTATGAGGGTCTCCGCTGTAATGGACTTTGAAATTTGCAAAAACTTCTTTTCCTTCTTTTCGAATCATGTAATCATTCGGGTCAACAATGTATTCAAATATCTTCCCAAAATTATTACGGCGATCTCTTTTATAAAGCTCAACGCGTGCTTCCATCTTTGGATACGGAAATATTATTGTACCATCGAATGAGCGTTTAGTGGTTTTAGCTTCCTCAGTTGATTGCCATTCCTGATAAAGATGATTAAATCCTCGTGAATAAATCATAATGTTGGATTTAACATCAAAAACCTTAAAGAAATAATTACCATAAACAAGTTGATCAATCAATTGAGTCTTCGATCCACCCCAATAAGGCTCTTCAATAATATCTTTTAAGGAAATTATTTCCGATGTTCGATCACCTGTATGTAAGATGTCAATTCGCAAAGATTTATCAACAAAATAATTATCAAAACTTACTTGCGCCGATACGCCTGTTACTAGCAATAGAATAAATAATAATTTTTTCAAGATTCCCCCGAATCAGTTTTATTTTATTTTACGTGAACCTGGTTTAACTAATTCCAATCCTTCTTTACAGATTGGACAATTGTCAGGTTCGTATGATATTACTTCCAATTGTAATGTGCTTTTCATGGGGACACCAAAATCAGCTTTACCATTACTCCGATCCACAATAACACCAACACCAACAACAACGGCTCCCTTTTCTTTGGCAATATCAATAACTTCCTGCACGGAACCGCCAGTGGTAACAACATCTTCACAAACTAATACTCTCTCGCCTTTCTTAATCTCGAAACTTCTTCTTAAAGTCATTTTTTTATCTTCGCGTTCAGCCCAAATAAAACGAGCACCTAATTGCCTTGCTACTTCCTGTCCCACAACTATTCCGCCGATTGCAGGGGCAATAACTGTTTCAATATTTTTGTCTTTATATTCCTCAGCTAAAACCTGACAAATTTCTGAAGTTTGCTTTGTGTATTGTAAAACTTGAGCACACTGAAAATATTTGTTGCTGTGTCTGCCTGATGTTAGTAAAAAATGCCCTTCAAGTAAAGCATTTGTACTTTTAAACGTTTCTAATATTTTTTCGTCAGTCATTCTTAATTTTCTCAATTTTAGTTAATAATTCAAAATCTTTTTCAGTCACCCCACCCTCGCTATGAGTAGAGAGTGTTACTTTAACTCTATTCCAGGAGTGTAAAAGAATATCGGGATGATGATCCATTTTCTCGGACTCGATGCCAATTTCTACAATAAAAGCAATAGCCCTTGAAAAATCCTTACAAATATACTCTTTAAAAAGAAAATCGCCTGAATAATTCCATTCACAATGAATTTCCAGGCGATCTCTTATAATTTCTTCAGTTAGCTTTGCCATTATTGGGTTTATTTGCCTTCTGTATCCTCATTAATGGTAGCATCAGGAACTTCCGCATTTAAATCGTCATCATCATCCAATTCAGTGTTGCTGCCGATTTTTTTGGAAATGAAGTGAAGTTCATCAGCATTTTTTTTGTGCTTTACTATTATTTTTTCACCTTCTTTAATACTTTGCATCAATAATTCTTCTGCCAAAGGGTCTTCAACAAATCTCTGAATTGCCCGTTTCAATGGTCTGGCACCAAACTTCTCGTCAAATCCTTTGTCGGCTAGGAACTCATGAGCACTTTTGTGCAATTCTATTTCCATTTTCTGCTCTTTCAAATTTGCAATCAGATCGCGCATCTCAACACTTATAATATTCTTAATGTCTTCCTTATCAAGATTTCTAAAAACAATTGTATCATCAATTCTATTAACAAACTCGGGATTGAAAAGGCGTTTCATGGCATCTTCAACTGTATCTTTTAAGTGTTTATACTTATCAGTATCATCACCACCACCAAAGCCATAACCACCCGTGGCTTTTATCTCTTTAGTACCAACGTTGGAGGTCATAATGATAATTGTATTCTTAAAATCTATTCTACGTCCAAGACTATCAGTAACCTGACCGTCATCAAGTACTTGTAGAAGTATATTAAAAACATCGGGATGAGCTTTTTCTATTTCATCAAAAAGAACCACAGAATATGGTTTTCTTCTAACTCTTTCTGTTAATTGCCCGCCTTCTTCATACCCAACATATCCGGGAGGTGCACCTACAAGACGTGAGACAGCATACTTCTCCATATACTCACTCATATCAATTCTTATCAATGCGTCCTCTGTATCGAATAAATAACGGGCTAATACCTTAGCAAGCTCCGTCTTTCCAACACCAGTAGGTCCAAGAAAAATAAAACTACCGATTGGTTTGTTCGGACTCTTCAATCCGGCTCTGGTTCTTCTAATAGCTTTTGTTAACTTGGCTATCGCTTCATCCTGACCAATAATTTTTTCCTTAAGAACTTTATCCATCTTCATTAATTTTTCGGATTCAGCCTGAACTACACGTTTTACCGGAATACCTGTCATCATCGCTACAACAGTAGCTATGTCTTCTTCAGTTACGTCATCTATCTGGTCTTTGGTTTTAGTATCCCACTCTTTTTTTGCCACTTCCAAATCAGATTGTAGTTGACGCTCAGTATCACGTAATCTTGCAGCTTCTTCGTAATCCTGATGTTTAACAACACGAATTTTATCTTTTCTTACTTCCTCAATTTTGCCTTCTAATACAAGAATTTCTTCAGAAACAGTAAAGTTTCCCATATGAACTCTTGAACCTGCTTCGTCAAGCACATCAATTGCCTTGTCTGGCAGATAACGATCTGTAATATATCTGTCACTCATTCTAACTGAGTTAATAATTGCTTCGTCAGAATATCTAACGTGATGATGCTCTTCGTACTTAAATTTAATATGATTGAGAATCTGAATAGTTTCATCAACTGTTGGAGGCTCCACCATAACTTTCTGAAATCTTCTATCTAAAGCACCATCAGTTTCAACAAACTTTCTGTATTCATCAAGAGTTGTAGCACCGATACATTGAATGTCGCCACGAGCAAGTGCAGGTTTGAACATATTTGAGGCGTCTAGCGAACCAGAAGCACCACCGGCGCCTACTAATGTGTGAAGCTCATCAATAAATAATATTACGTCTTCCGCTTTTTCAAGTTCGGTCATAAGAGCTTTCATACGCTCTTCGAATTGACCACGATACTTTGTCCCTGCAACAAGACCAGCAAGATCGAGAGTTACAACTCTCTTATCCTGAAGAATTCTGGGTACCTTGCGCTGAATAATTTTCAGGGCTAAACCTTCGGCAATGGCAGTTTTACCAACACCTGGCTCACCTATTAAAACAGGATTGTTTTTCTTTCTGCGACTTAGAACCTGCGCCACACGTTCTATTTCTTTTTCACGACCAACAACCGGATCAAGTTTATCTTCCTGAGCGTATTTTGTTAAGTCTCTGCCGAAATTGTCAAGAACCGGTGTCTTTGTCTTATCCTGCTTTTTTCCGCCTTGAGCTGGTTGTCCACTACCTTCACCTTGCGAATAGCTTTTCTCGCTGCTTTTGCTGGATAGGATGTTATTCAATTCTGCTCTGGCGTTATCGTAATTAACATTGAACTGATGTAAAATCTGGGTAGCAATATTATCTTCATCTCTCAGAAGAGAAAGTAGAATATGTTCTGTGCCAATAACATCAGACTTATATATTTTTGATTCAATCTGAGTAATTTTTAGAACCTTCTCAGCCTGCTTCGTTAATGGAATGTTTCCAATGGTTAGAGTACCACCGGAAGTTCTAACTGTATCTTCAATAGCTTTCTTTAGTTTAATCAAATCAACGTCAATATTACGAAGAATTTTTACGGCAACACCTTGTCCTTCTCTAACTATTCCTAACAACAGGTGTTCAGTTCCTATGTAATCATGCCCCAATCTCAGAGCTTCTTCTCTGCTGAGCCTAATCACTTCCTGTACACGTTCCGAAAAGTTGCCTTCCATGATATAATTCCTTTTTTTATCTACAAATTACAACAGTAAGTATACACAAATTGTTTCAAACGAAATATACTGATTGGTAGTACCCCAATCAAGGATGTATAAACACACTATTAAACTTTGGAATTCCTAAAATGCATAATTTGTTTAAAAATTGTTATTAATTGCCGATTCGCTTCAGAAACTTAATGAGAATAAGATTGTAATAAACAGGTCAAAACTTTAACTTACGATCAGAATTAAAGTCCTTGAATAATTATCAAATAGAGTAGGAGTACAGAACGTATGAATGATGTAATGGGCCAACTTGGAATTTTCATAATAATTCCAATAATATTTTTCATAATTATGCTGATGTATTTTGTCCCCTTCGGACTTTATATCACAGCATATTTCTCTGGCGTTAAAATTAGAATGTTTAAAGATTTAGTTGGAATGAGACTTAGAAAAGTGTCTCCTCCGGTTATTGTAAGAAGTATGATTTCAGCTTCAAAAGCTGGTATACCTGTAGAATCAGATAAGTTAGAAGCACATTATCTTGCAGGCGGTAATGTAATTAAAGTAGTTAATGCACTTATATCAGCAAGCAAAGCGAATCTACCACTAACATTTGAAAAAGCTGCGGCAATTGATCTTGCAGGTAGAGATGTTCTGGAAGCAGTTAAAATGTCCGTGCTCCCAAAGGTGATTGAAACTCCTTTAGTTGCTGCTGTTGCAAAAGATGGTATTCAATTGAAAGCTATTGCAAGAATTACTGTAAGAACAAATATTGAAAGATTAGTCGGTGGTGCCGGTGAAGCAACAATTTTAGCCAGAGTTGGTGAAGGTATCGTTTCGACTATAGGTTCCAGTGCTAGTCATAAAGATGTTCTTGAAAATCCTGACAGCATTTCTAAAGTGGTCTTAGCAAAGGGTTTAGATGCCGGTACTGCATTTGAAATATTGTCAATTGACATTGCTGATGTTGATGTTGGTGTAAATATTGGTGCTATCTTACAAACTGATCAGGCAGAAGCTGATCTTAAAGTTGCACGTGCAAAAGCCGAAGAAAGAAGAGCCGCTGCTGTTGCAGTTGAACAGGAAATGACTGCAGAAGTACAAAAAATGAGAGCCAAGGTTGTTGAAGCTGAAGCTGAAATTCCAAAAGCAATTGCTGAGGCATTTCGTTCAGGTAATCTTGGAATTATGGATTATTATAACCTTAGGAATATTCAGGCTGATACTGATATGAGAAATTCAATATCTGACGAAGGCACAACAAAAGATAAGGGAACTGATGGATAACATTGGTGAAATACTGATTTTTGCCATTTTCATTATTATTAGCATTTTTAATTCAATTGCTAAAAAGAAGAGAAAAGAAGCAAAAAGTCAGGAGGAATCGACTGTTTCAGAGTCCAGACCGGAAGCGCCAAGGGAAAGAGCAAGAAGCATTCTGGACGATATCTTTAATGATGTGCCGGAAAAAAGGGACCCCGAGTATAATTATGGTGGCTCCGGGGATACATATCATGACCATAGCTGGGATCCGGCTGAAGAATTTGGACTGAAAACTGTAAAACCTGCTCCTGTTACAGAAATTAAAGGAACAATAGCTTCAACCCAGAATCGGTATAATGATATAATGAAAGAAATGGAATTGAAAAAATTACGAAAATCGGAGCCTGTTTTAGTTGAATATAATAAACCAAAATCCAATAAATCTATTCGGAAGAATAAATTCGCACGAATATTGCATAATCCGGAATCGTTAAAGGAATACATTCTTGTCTCTGCTATCCTCGATAAACCAAAGGCACTTCGGAAATAATGGCAAAGAAATATGTCTTAAAAAGAGTTAATAATGCGGGCCTCGACCAAACCAAAATGGACGAAGCCCGCTTTACTATAAACTACAGTCACCTTTTAAACACAGCTCAACTGGATGCCGTTAAAGCCTTATACGGCGCATACTTAGTGATTGCCGGTGCAGGAACAGGTAAAACAAGAACTCTCGTTTACCGGGTGGCAAGATTAATAGAATCAGGCTTCGATCCAAAGTCCATTCTTCTACTCACCTTTACACGGAAAGCCGCCAAAGAAATGATGGATCGTGCGTCAATTCTGCTCGATAATAGGTGCTCAAAAATACAAGGTGGTACTTTTCATTCTTTTGCTAATCTTACACTAAGGAAGTATGCCAAATCTGTCGGACTTGATTCCGGTTTCACTATTCTTGATCAGGGAGACAGTGAGGACGTTATTAACCTGATACGGGGACAACTTGACCTCGCAAAGTTGAAAAAGCGCTTCCCCAACAAATCCACAATTAACAGAATATTGAGTTTTAGTGTAAATACTGGCAAAAAAGTCTCTGATATTCTTGCAGAAGATTACCCGCATTTTGCTGAATATATTAACGAAATCCATAAAATTGGCGACATTTTCAGTAATTACAAAAAAAAGAACAACCTATTGGATTATGATGACCTTCTGGTTTATTTGAAGGATTTCCTCCTGAATTTTGATGCCGGAGCAAAAGGATTGCTTTCTACTATAAAATTCGTGATGGTTGATGAATACCAGGATACCAACATGCTACAATCAGAAATTGTGCGTGGCTTGACTCAAATTAACAATAACATAATGGTTGTTGGTGATGATTCTCAATCGATTTACTCTTTCCGTGGAGCTAATTTTAAGAATATTATGGAATTCCCGAAACTCTTTAATAATGTAGAACTTATTAAACTTGAGGAGAATTATCGCAGCACAACGGAGATTTTGGATTTCACTAACCATATTATTGATTCCGCAGTTGAAAAATATCCTAAACACCTATATACAAGAAAAGGAAGTGGTGACCTCCCTGCTATAATCTCAACTAAGAATGAGAACATGCAGTCTAAGTTTATTGTAGACAAGATTTTAGAGCTTCGTGAAGAAGGAGTTTCTCTTAATGAAATTGCCGCGCTTTTCAGGTCATCATATCATTCATTCGATTTGGAGATTGAACTCAACAAGGCTAACATTCCCTTTATAAAGTTCGGAGGAATGAAATTTGTTGAAACAGCACATGTGAAAGATGTGCTGGCATTTCTGAGGATTGTCCACAACCCTAAAGATGTTGTTAGCTGGTACCGCGTGCTCCTGCTCCATGAAGGTATTGGGCCTAGAAAAGCGCAGAATATATTGGAAGAACTTTCTGCCGGGAATCTGAATATTTCCTCGAATCCGGAAGCAGTAGTTGATAAAAAGTACAGCGACAACATTTATAACCTCTTTCTCTTCCTTCATGGATTGTTTCAAAGGAAGGGTTCACCAACAGAAAAAGCTGAGGAAGTCCTCACATATTATCAACCCCTTTTTAAGTGTAAGTATGATGACTTCAATAAACGCGGAAAAGACCTGGAAATGTTTATAAATATTTCCACGAATTACCGTTCCATGGAGAGTTTCCTCTCCGATATGGCACTTGAGCCGCCACGTGATTCAGTAACAGATGTTGACGAAACCGACAACGAGCGTGAATACCTTACCTTATCAACTATCCATTCTGCAAAAGGACTTGAATGGCACTCAGTCTTCATTATGCATGCAATTGACGGGTTCTTCCCTTCTGCCCAGTCTTTGCAAAGTCTGGATTCACTTGAAGAAGAACGCCGCCTGATGTATGTTGCCTCGACACGTGCTCAGCAGAATCTCTTTATTTCCTATCCAATGCACATTTTTGACAGAATTCAGGGCTTTACATTCAGCAAACCTTCAAGATTTATTGCCGAAATTAAGGAAGATCTCGCAGAAGAATGGCTTCTTGAGGAGGATTTTTAACCTTAATCTTCGAGGTTAAGATGCTCATGCCAGGACTACAACCTCGAAGGTTAACATACAACAGGCTTTTGGAAAAGAAGTTTTAGAAACTCTGTCATTCCGACTTGCTCGGAATCCTGGAACAAGAAGTACCCGACTCCAGACAAGCTGGAGTGACGGTTCTTTACCTATCATTCAACAGATTTTGGGAAGAGGAGTTTTAGAAAACATCTTACTCTTGATCATACTCTTGATCATGATCCACTTTTTATTGTTTTAATCTTTCTCAGCACCGTAGGTGCGATATTATGGTAATCTGTTTCATAAACCGAATATTATTAAAACCTATTCACCAAATTCTTCCTGATAATCCTCGAATGACGCTTTTATTACTTCAATAGCGCGTTCTCTATCGTATACTTGTTCAATAAAAGCATGCATTTCTTCACCAATCATATATTTGTAGGTGGAGAAGTAATGTGTTAATCTTTCAACAAACATTGGCGGAATGTCGGATAGCTCCTTTGCTTGTCCCCATATATTATCTTTTTCCAGGACTGCAATTATTTTATCATCTGCTTTCCCATCATCAATCATTTGAATACCACCTACGACACGAGCAGTTAGTAGAACCTCACTTCTATTGATCGGACGTTCACTGATTACACAAATATCTAGAGGATCTCCATCACCGCCGACTGCTTTTGGAGAAAGAGCCGCAACCTTTGGTCCACAATAGGTGCGTGGTACAAAACCATACAGAGCAGGTGGATAGGATGAAGTACGTTGTGGCCGATCAACGCGCAAGTATCCGTTGGATTTATCCACTTCATATTTTACCGAATCGAAAGGTGTAATTTCAATAAATACGTTTACAAAATCAGGGGCGCGGTCACCAGCATCTAAACCATGCCATGGATGAGGTCGCCATTTATAAAAAGGTTTAGGAAAGTTTGCCATCTTAATCCTCCATTAAATTAAGTAAACAAAGTTATAGACAATATATAACTATCCAAAGAAAGAAATTGTGATGAAATTATAAAATTTTTCTGAAGTGATAATTTATGGAGTAGGCTTACTTGTATTATCAGGATAAAATAAACTGCCTCTTATCTTCTTAATTCTTCATTCTTAATTGTTAATTGCTTTTCAGGTCATTTGTCCTAACTTCTAAAGTATTTTTTATTATATTTACACGTTTTGTTGTATGACAAGGAAAACTTATATGGATCGTAATAAACTAGCTGAATTAGCAATTGAAGCGAAGAAATTGTCTTATTCTCCCTACTCTAATTTTAAAGTAGGTGCCGCACTTTTAACCAAAGATGGAAAGGTATATAAAGGAGCAAATATTGAAAATGCCGCCTATGGTTCCTCGATGTGTGCGGAAAGAACAGCACTTTATAGTGCTATGGTTAATGGTGATAAAGAATTCGAAGCTATCGCTATTGCTGGTGACGCAGAAGTATACACACCTCCTTGTGGTTCCTGCAGACAAGTTATGTTGGAACTAGGCGGAAAAGAACTTGAAGTTATTCTTGTTGCACCAACTATGGAAACAAAAACATTTAAATTGAGCGAACTAATTCCCTTTTCATTTGATGATGGATATTTAAAAAAATGATGGATTACACACCACACTCGATACCTGTTGACACTGGCTGGATTGAAGTAGTATGCGGATGCATGTTCAGTGGTAAGACAGAAGAATTGATAAGAAGATGCAGAAGAGCAAAAATCGCAAAAATGGATGTAATAATTTTCAAACCAAAAATTGATAATCGATACTCCAGCGAAGCCATAGTTTCTCACAGTGACCAGTCACTCCCCTCTATAATGGTAAGCAACCCCGAAGAGATTCTTGAAATGGGCAAAAATGCCCAGGTGATTGGAATTGACGAAGCTCAGTTTTTTGATAATTCGCTCGTAGATGTTTGTGAACAGTTAGCAGACATGGGCAAACGGGTAATTATAGCCGGCTTAGATCAGGATTATCGTGGAATCCCTTTTGAACCAATACCTCAATTATTAGCAGTTGCAGAATATATAACAAAGACATTGGCAATTTGTGTACAGTGTAGTAACCCGGCGGATAAAACTCAACGTAAAGTTGCGCGTGCTGAACGTGTTTTGGTTGGCGCTGATGATAGTTACGAAGCGCGCTGCAGAAAATGTCATTACATTCCTGAAGAAAAATAGAGGGATTTTATGGATTTTGTTGGAATATTAAGAGGTATTATTGGTATTGGACTTCTGGTCGGTATAGCTTTCCTATTTTCAAACAATAAAAAACGTGTAAACTGGCGTCTCGTTATTGTTGGATTAGGTATCCAGTTTACCATTGCCATTTTTATCATGAAAGGTGCTGTAATGGGTGCCTTTTTTGCACCATTAGGATGGCCAAAAGAGCTATTTCGTTTCATAAGTAAGTTTTTTGTGCTCGTACTAAATTTTACAGGTGAAGGCTCACAGTTTGTGTTCGGGCCACTCGGTATCGGACCTGGTAACGAAGGCAGCATGGGCATGTTCTTTGCTTTTCAGGTACTACCAGTTATCATCTTCTTTGCGAGTCTTATGTCAGTTCTCTATTATCTTGGAATAATGCAAAAGGTAGTTCAGGCGATGGCGTGGGTATTCACAAAGTTGATGGGCACTTCAGGTGCAGAATCTTTATCCTGCACAGCAAATATTTTTGTTGGTCAGACAGAAGCACCATTGATGATAAAGCCATTTATCAGAAAAATGACAAAAAGTGAATTGCTTACAATAATGACTGGCGGAATGGCAACCATAGCCGGCTCGGTAATGGCGGCTTACATTCAAATGTTAGGTCAATCTTACGCGGATTCTCTTGGTATGCCACTTCAGGAAGCACAGTTGCTATTTGCGACACACCTATTGGGAGCAAGTGTAATGGCCGCTCCGGCAGCACTGGTCATTTCAAAGATCATTTTCCCTGAAACGGAAGTTCCTGAAACTGCTGGAGACGTAAAAATTGCAGTTGAAAAAAATGCATCAAACGCAATTGAGGCAGCCGCAGTTGGTGCTAGTGAAGGCTGGAAACTGGCGCTTAATGTTGCCGCTATGCTTATTGCTTTTATAGCGCTCATTGCCATGTTAAATTTTATGCTTGAGGGATTTGGTGACCTTATAGGTGTTAATGCAATGCTTGTAGAGAAATTCGGTAACCCCTTGAATATACAATTCTTATTCGGTTCAGTTCTACAATTTCTTGCATTTGGAATTGGAGTGCCTTGGGCTGATTCATTGCATTTTGGAAGTTTGTTTGGTACTAAATTGGTTCTTAATGAATTCGTTGCTTATTTTGAAATGAGCAGCATGATTAAAGATCACATATTGGTCTCGGAAAAAGCAATTTTAATGGCTACTTATGCACTTTGCGGATTTGCAAATTTCAGTTCAATAGCTATACAGTTAGGTGGTATAACTCCGCTTGCTCCTGAAAGACAATCAGACTTGGCAAGTTTAGGTGTTAAGGCAGTAATTGGGGGAGCATTATCAACATTGATGACAGCAACTTTAGCAGGAATATTATTTTAATGGTTGACTTAGAATTTAAATACAAGAACCTCATTGAGAAAATTCAGGAAGAAGCACCATTTAAACCAGAAATTGCCCTGGTCTTAGGAAGTGGTTTAGGGGAGTTTGCAGATAGGATTGATACGATTAAATCAATTGCGACACATGATTTACCTGATTATCCTGAATCGACTGTACAGGGACATAAAGGTTTCATTCATTTTGCTGAACATGGTGGCAAAAAACTGGTCATTTTTCAGGGCAGATTACATTATTATGAAGGATATTCAATTTCGGAATGTATCCTACCCCCTTTTATTGCTAAATCGCTTGGTTGCGATACAATAATTCTAACAAATGCAGCGGGCGGAATTAACCCGAACCTGAGAGTAGCAGACCTGATGGTAGTCAATTCTTTTTTTACAATGCATATACAGAAAGCACTGACTGAGTTGATGGGTGTTGCGTCGGTTGATCAGAAGAATGCTTTTCTGGACGTTCCTGCGCTCGTTCTTGGACATAAATTCGTTCAAGCCGGGTTAGATGAAGGCATTGCATTGAAAGAAGGCACATACTGGTTTCAGACAGGTCCATCATACGAAACTCCTTCTGAAATTAACATGTTGGCTAAACTTGGAGCAGATGCAGTGGGAATGTCAACTGTACATGAAGCTGTTTACGCCGGAATTAATGGAATGAAGGTTGGCATCATTTCCTGTATAACTAATGCAGCCGCAGGAATGGGTCATGAGAAACTATCACACAAGGATGTAATGGAGACAGCCGAGTTGGTTAAAACAAAATTTGAACGCTTGATGAAGAGAATTGTAGAAATTATTTAATTTTTATATTGAATGAAGGGAATGGGCTAGCCCCATTCCTCTTTTTGATTTATAAAGATGTTTTAGAATCAATTTTATAAAAAGGAAAAAAGAATTATGTTTAAAGTTATAGTTATTCCTTAGAACGAACCGAGTCCAATTTCACAACTAACCCCAAAAACAAATAAATCGTTAAATGTCGAAAAAACTACAATATAGAGAGCCCAACCGATTTAAAAAATTCGATTATTCAAAATCAGCTTATTATTTTGTAACTATTTGTGTTGAAGACTTAATAGAAACCTTTGGTCAGATTGATAAAACAATGCATGTTAATGAATTTGGTATCGAAGTAGAAATCCAATGGAAGGATCTTGTAAACCTATTTGATGTGAGCCTGGATGAATACATTATTATGCCTGATCATATTCATGGTATTATTATTCTTGAAGAATCAAATGATCAGTCTTTGTTTACAATTGTCAATACTTTTAAGTCAAATGTTGAACGCGAAATTAGAAAGACACTCCCCTCATTTGCTTGGGAAAATTCATTTTTTGATCGTGTATTACATAACGATAATGAGTTATGCCATGTGAGAAATTATATTCAACAAAATGTTCAAAAATGGGAAGAAGAAAGGAATCAGGAAAATAATTCTTAATTAAGTTGACCTGAATAGACTTCATGGAAATAAATATTATTTTAATAAACTAGTCGTGATTATCGCGCCAGCTGTAATTGCTGCAGTTTCAGAACGCAGTCTGTTATCAGTTAATTTTAATAATGTTGCATCGTCAAACAGTTCATTTTCCTTATCAGAAAATCCAGCTTCAGGACCAATAACAAAATAATATTCTTTTTCATTTTCAAAATCCGAGTTAAGAAAACTTAAGAGTGATTTATCCGCTGCCTGATCAAAAACCACATGAGATACACTTTTCATAAAAATGGCTGAGAGTGAATTGATATATTCTATTGAGGGTAGGTACGCCCTTAATGATTGTTTCATAGCAGCGAGCGCTATCTTCTCAAGCCGGTCAAGCTTAGCCGAACGTGAAGAGCCCATACCCGAGGAATAAATTAGAAATCTGTTAATCCCCTGTTCAACTAGTTTTTCTATAGCAAATTCAAGACGATCATTGCTTTTCATGAGTGGCAGGCAAAAGCAAATGTTTTTATTCTCTTTTTCAAACTTAATCTCTTTATCTATACCACAAAGAATTTGTTTTCTCTCAATTCCTTCTATGGTACATTTCCATATTGTTCCTTCACCGGAAGTAATATATATTCTGTCGCCCACACGATGTCGCATAACTTTTATAATGTGGTGTACTTCCTCATAAAGGAGTAGAATTTTGCTTCCACGTGTATTTTCGGGGTAAGCGTAATAAAGCTCTGTGTTAGAAAGATAACCCTGTTCCAATTAAAAATTCTCCTTGTCCAAATTCATTCCATGCATATTCAAACCTAAGTCCGTTATGTGGCAAAAATAATAGATTTATCCCAAATCCCCAACCTTTATCAAAGCATAATTTATTAATTCTATCTCTTGTATTAAATGCAATGCCGGCATCTGCAAATGCGGTAATGTGAATCCCTATTCTGGCAGAGGTTAGTCTTTTAGGTAATAATGGTAGATCCATAACAAGATCCCATTCTTTAATAAGAGGCAAATCCAATTCGTAGCTAATTACTAGTGAGTTATCCCCTTCTCTAATATCACTCTTATGTCCGCGAACAAAGTCTTTATATCCGATATATGAAAGATCATAAATAGGAACACTGTTACCTGCTGTATGCTGTGCTGCGACACGATATTTATGGGAGAGAGAACCAAAAAGATTGCCAAATTGTCTGAAGTCTCCGAAAACTATACTATGAGAAATATCCTGTACTCCAAATCCCTTATAGAGATATGAAACATTTACATATGTTCCCATCATTGCATATTGTTTCAGATCCCGCGTATCAAGTTGGTAAGAAATCCCCATGAAGGGATATCTGTCAATTCTTTGTTTAGAAGCGTTTACCTTTTCATCGTAATATTTTGGGGCTTCAACATATGAATAACCAACTGAGACAGCTAAATTATTAAATTGATTAATTCGTTTTCCCAATGTTACAGCATTTGAAATAAAAATGTATTCGAAATCCTCACCAATAATATTTTTAGTACTCTCACTCGGATTAACAATCCTTTGATAATATGATGAGATATTCATCCCCAGGTTATATTCTTTTGAAAGCACAGGAATTTGATAAGTCATGGAATAATATGGATTATATCCCATAGCCACTGTTGCGCTAAGCTTTTCATTCCTTCCTCTGAAATTCTTCCATACTACTCTGATACCGTATCGTACTTCATCATTAACTAAATGATAGAATGGAATAGGGTATATATACCAAGATTCAGTAACATTAATTACAACTGATATTTTATTCAATGTAGTATCAGCCGAAACATTAACAAAATTGAATATCCCCAAACTATAAATTCTCTCTTTGTTGTAGTCAAGCTGATTAAAACTAACGGAATCCCCCACAGAAAAAGTTAACTCTCTCAGGATTATGTAGTCCTCTGTATTTTCGTTTCCAATAATTTTAATTGAATCGACGGCAAAAGTATCTTTCAATATTTCATTTTGGACAATAAACTGGGCTGTTAATTCTGCAGTAAAAAAAAAGATAAGTATGAAAAATAATATGGTTCTATTGTAGGTTAACACTTAAATGCATCTTCTATGGTCAACCATAATACATCTATTCTGAACACCTTGAATGTTATTCTTCGCCATAATGTCCATAGTTTCATCATTAACAATCCCTAACTGTAGCCAAAGACACTTTGGGTTAACCGAAAGTATTTCCTCAACCAATTCTGGAATAAACTCAGATTTTCTGAACACGTTTATGATATCAATCTGAAATGGTACATCTTTAAGAGAGGCATATACCGGTATTTCACCAGCAATAGAAATGGCGGGATTTACTCCCGCCACCTTATAACCATTTGAGTGAAGATAATCTGCAATCATTCTACTAGTTCATGTAGGATTTGAGGATATTCCAACAACCGCAATTGTCTTAGCACCCCTCAATATTTTGCATACATCACTCATAATTATTTGTTTCCCTCATAAGCTTCAATAGGTAAGCAACTGCACACAAGGTTTCTGTCGCCATATGCATCGTTAACACGAGACACTGCCGGCCAGAACTTATTTGCCTTAACCCAATCCAGCGGGAACGCTGCACGTGATCGTGAATAAGGATGAGTCCATTCATCAGCCATAACATCTTCTGCCGTATGAGGAGCATTTACCAATAAGTTATCTTCTTTATCAGCTTTGCCTTCTTCAAGTTCTCTCAACTCTTCACGAATGGAAATTAGGGCATCACAGAATCGATCAAGTTCAGCCTTAGCTTCACTTTCGGTAGGTTCAATCATTAGGGTGCCTGCAACAGGGAAAGAAACTGTTGGCGCATGGAAGTTATAATCCATCAATCTTTTGGCAACATCTATAACTTCAATTCCAGCTGATTGTTTGAATTCACGGAAATCAAATATCATTTCGTGTCCCACAAATCCATTTGTTCCGGTGTATAGACAAGAATAATGTTTCTCGAGTCGGGCTTTAATGTAATTAGCATTCAGAATCGCATATCTTGTGGCATCTGTTAACCCCTCAGCACCCATCATCGTAATGTAGGCATAAGAGATAGGCAGAACACCAGCACTGCCCCAGGGAGCGGCTGATACTGCAGAATTATTCTTTTCCTGATGCATATCAACTACCTTATGACCGGGTAAGAAAGGAACCAGATGTTTTGCAACACCAATTGGACCTACACCCGGACCACCGCCACCATGAGGAATTGCAAATGTCTTATGTAAATTAAGATGACAAACATCAGCTCCAATATGTCCCGGACTTGTAAAACCAACTTGTGCATTCATGTTTGCGCCATCCATGTAAACCTGACCACCATTATCATGAATAATCTTGCAGACTTCCATAATGCTCTCTTCAAACACACCATGTGTAGAAGGGTACGTAACCATTAGTGCTGATAATGTATCTTTATATTCTTCTGCTCTGGCCTTCAAATCTTCAACATCAATATTTCCTTTTTCATCACATTTGGTAACTATAACTTTACCACCGGCCATTACTGCACTTGCAGGATTAGTACCATGAGCCGATGATGGGATAAGGACAACATTTCGCTGATCATCACCACGACTTAAATGATAATTTCTGATAGCCATTAATCCAGCGTACTCGCCTGCTGCGCCAGAATTAGGTTGAAGCGAAATAGCTGCAAAACCAGTGATTTCACAAAGCTGCTTTTCGAGGTTTTGGATTAATTCTGTGTAGCCTTCAGTTTGTTCTTCAGGTGCAAATGGATGAATGCTGGAGAATTCCGGCCAGGTAATGGCTAACATTTCCGTTGCAGCATTTAGCTTCATAGTGCAAGATCCCAAAGGAATCATAGATTGTGTAAGGGAAAGGTCACGTTTTTCAAGACTTTTTATGTAACGCATCATTTCAGATTCAGATCTGTAAGAATTAAAAACAGGATGAGTCAGATAATCACTAGTTCTAAGAAATTCACTCGGCCAGTCGATTTCAACTTTATGTTCAACTTCGTAAACATTGTCCATGGTAATTTCGTCTTTACCTAAAGCATGCGTAAACGAATTAACAACCATTAATATTTCATCAACTCTTGTACACTCGCCCACTGAAAAGCCAACATGTTCGTTGCCAAAATATCTTAAATTAATACCCATGAGCAAAGCTTTGGTACGTACTTTTTCAACATCTTCCAGGGAATCTAATTTCACTTTCAATGTATCAAAGTAAGTTTCGTTTACTTGATTTAATCCAGCTTCCTTTAGCAAAAGATCGGCTAATTTTGTCGTATTATGAATCTTTGAAGATATAGCTTTTATGCCATCAGGTCCATGATATACTGCATACATGCTAGCAAGAATTGCCAACAATACCTGAGCTGTACAAATATTACTAGTAGCCTTTTCACGTTTTATATGCTGTTCTCTTGTCTGCAATGCCATTCTTAAAGCCGGTCTTTCTTTTGTATCGATAGAAACACCAATCATACGACCTGGCATCTGACGTTTGAAATCATCCTTAGTAGCAAAATAGCCGGCATGTGGACCACCAAAGCCCATGGGAACACCAAACCTTTGAGTGGTACCAAGGGCAACATCTGCACCGAATTCGCCCGGAGGTGTTAACAAAGCAAGACTCATTAAATCAGCTGCGACAGCTTTTAGTATATTTTTTTCATCAGCTTTACCAAAGAACTCACTGAAGTTGTTAATCACGCCATCCGAATCAGGATACTGAACAATAAGACCGAACATTTCGTCAGTTAATTCAACAGTTTTGTAATCACCAATTTCAAGTTTAATACCAAGAGGTTCGGCACGAGTTTTTAATACGTCAATAGTCTGTGGGAAAAGATTATCAGAAACGAAAAAAACATTCGCATTTTTTTTGGAGCCTTTTCTCAGATTAAAAAACATTGTCATAGCTTCAGCAGCAGCCGTTGCTTCATCAAGTAATGAGGCATTGGCTAATTGCATTCCTGTAAGATCAGAAACCATTGTTTGAAAATTAAGTACTGCTTCTAATCTGCCTTGTGATATTTCAGCCTGATATGGAGTGTATTGAGTATACCAACCTGGATTTTCCAAAATGTTTCGTAATATAACAGAAGGAGTGATAGTTGGATAATATCCCATTCCTATAAGTGATTTGTAAATTTTGTTCTTTGATGCGATACTTCTTAAGTGAGCAATAAATTTGTTTTCAGCAAGTGGTTCATTTAAGTCTAATTTTTTCCCTAATCTGATTTTATTAGGTATAGTCTTAGTAATTAATTCATCAAGACTGTCCACCCCAATAACTGAGAGCATCTCTATTGTTTCATTTTCATCAGGTCCAATATGTCTGTTTGGAAACCGATCATTAGTCTCGAACTTATTCATTTTTTTATTTCTCTGTATTGTATTTGGAATTAAGTTGTTTAAGTGTTTCTTGTGGGTCAAGAAATCTTATAAAGAAAGAAGAAATATAATGAAATCGGCAAATAAACCCGAAAGGAAATCTGGTATTTTAAGAAGTTTTTGAATTTCTTTTTATGAGAGCAGCTAAAGCGTTTTTTGCTGCTTCCTGTTCTGAATTTTTCTTGTTTTTACCAACTCCGTATCCAACCAAATCATCGCCAAGATAGACTTCAACAAAAAATTCCTTATCGTGATCCGGGCCAGATTCGTTAACTATTTTATATTGAGGTGAATGCAGTTTATTGGCATGAGTGAATTCCAAAAGCTGTCCCTTAAAATTCCTATCATACTCGTGTGTACCATCTTCCAGACTTGGTTTGATAATCATTTCACAAACGAAATTGTCAGCTTTTTTTATACCGCCATCTATGAATATTGCTCCGATTAAAGCTTCAAGTGCATCAGCCATAATTGTGCGCATACCTTCAGTTGAACCCTTTAGAAATCTTTTGTCATAGAGAATGTAATTTATTAAACCCATGTTTTCTGCAGCATCGGCAAGTGCTTCGCGATTAACCAAATGCGATCTGGTTTTTGTTAAAAACCCCTCACCTTCATCGTTGTAGTTCTTAAAGAGAAATTCTGCCACAATTAATCCCAGTACAGAGTCGCCCAGGAACTCTAATCGTTCATTTGATTTTAGTGCTTCTTGCGATAATTCAAGATAGGATCTGTGGGTAAGTGCTTTTATAAAATAATTCGGAAGAGAGATCTGATAACCTAATAAATGTTCAATTTTTTTAATAAGGTCTGAATGCGTCTGAACTAATTCACTCTTTTTTTTAAAGAAGGAATCAACTGCATGACGAATCCAATTTACCAAACCTCTCCTCCGATAAACTATTCTGAATATTTCTTAAATAACAAAGAGGCGTTATGACCACCAAATCCAAAGGTATTACTGATAGCATATGTAATATCCTTTTTGACACCAACTTTTGGAGTATAATTAAGATCCAATTCTGGTTCGGATTCATCAAGATTGATTGTTGGAGGAATAAAGCCATGTTTAAGTGCTAAAATAGCTGCAATCGATTCAGCTGCACCAGCCGCGCCTAAAAGATGGCATGTCATGGATTTTGTTGAACTAATAGCTAATTTGTATGCATGTTCACCAAAAACTGCCTTAACAGCCTGTGTTTCATGCAAATCGTTCAATTGAGTTGAAGTGCCATGTGCATTTAAGTAATCAACATCAGTTATTTCAATGCCACCATCTCTAATTGCTTCTTTCATAGAGCGTTGAGCGCCTTCACCTTGTGGTGCAGGGGCTGTAATGTGATGAGCATCTCCACTGAAACCAATACCAATTAGTTCGGCATGTATATTTGCACCACGAGCTTTTGCATATTCTAATTCTTCAAGAATCAAGGCACCACCGCCTTCGCCCATAACAAAACCATTTCTGTCTTTGTCAAAAGGACGGGAAGCTATTTCTGGTCTATCATTCCAGGTTGAGATTGCTCTGGCTGCATTAAAACCACCAATAGCCATTGGTGTAATTGATGCTTCCGAACCGCCACAAATCATGATATCGGCACTACCCCTCTGTATATGCATAAATGCATCACCAATAGCATGGGAAGATGTTGCACAAGCAGAAGTTGTTGCATAGTTAGGACCCTTAAAACCATATTTAATTGAAATTTGTCCTGCAGCAATATCAGATATCATCATCGGGACAAAAAATGGACTAATCTTTCTGGTTCCACCTTCCAAAAAAGCCTGATGTTGTTTTTCGAAAGTATCCATACCACCAATACCACTTCCAAAAATTACACCGGCTTTTTCACCATCCAAATTCTCTATATCAAGCCCTGAATCTTCCACTGCCATTTTTGCGCAAGCCATACCATAAATTGTGTATGGATCCATTCTTCGAACTTCTTTTTTGTCCAGAAAATCTTCCGGATTAAAGCCTTTCAATTCGGCAGCAATTTGAGTTTCAAAACTGGACGCGTCAAATTTAGTAATTTTGCCGGCACCACTTTTCCCGGTTCTCAATCCTTCCCAGTATTCGTCGACATTATTACCAATAGGCGTTAATACCCCCATGCCAGTAATGACAACTCGCCTCTTACTCATATTTATCTCCCTAAAGGATTTATTTAGTGAAGTAAAATTTCCTAATTAACCTTTCTTTTCAGTCAGATAGCTAACTGCATCGCCAACTGTTCCAATTTTTTCAGCATCTTCGTCAGGAATAGAAATGCCGAATTCTGATTCGAAACCCATAACTAATTCAACTATATCTAAAGAATCAGCGCCTAAGTCATTTGTAAATGAAGCTTCATTGCTAATTTGTGATTCTTCAACGCCTAATTTGTCAATAATTATTTCTTTTACTTTTGCTGCGATATCCATGAGATACTCCTTTAATTATATGGTTATTGTTAATTAACTAATTTCTGATTTACATCACCATGCCGCCATCAACTTTGATTACCTGTCCGGTAATATAGTCGGCAGCATCACTTACCAGGAATCTTGTTACTTTTGCTATATCTTCAGGTGTACCCATTCTATTAAGAGGTACAGCTGTTAAAAATGCTTCTTTTTGAGCGTCACTCAATTTATCTGTCATTGCTGTTTCTATAAATCCGGGAGCAATGGCATTGACTGTAATATTTCTGGATGCAAATTCTTTAGCCATGGTTTTTGTAAAACCTATAACGGCAGCTTTTGATGAGGCGTAATTTGCCTGCCCTGCATTACCAATAACACCAACAACCGAAGCCATGTTTACAATACGTCCGTATTTTTGCACCATAAATGGTTTGATAACGGCTTTGGAATAATTGAAAACTGATTTTAAATTAACATTCATGACTAAATCAAAATCTGCTTCTGTCATTCTCATAAGCAATGTGTCTTTGGTAATTCCTGCATTATTAACCAGAATGTCAAGACCGCCAAAATTCTCAATTGCAAATTTAACCGTTGCTTCTGCATCAGCAAATGAAGTAGCATCTGCTTTGAAAGCTAATATTTTTACTTCGGGATTACCAGCTTCTTCGCTGATAGATTTTTCAACTGCTTCTATGTCATCATTAGGGAATACTATATCAGAAAAAATTACATCACAATTAAAATTTCTTGCCAACTCAACTACAATAGAACGACCAATTCCGCGTGAACCACCTGTAACAATTGCTCTTTTTTTACCCACTTTTTTTCTCCGCGTTTAGTTTCTCAAGATACTCTAATTTGTACTCTTCTAATTGCTTAAAATCTTTTTCACCCAATAAATATTTCAGCTCGTTTTTACAAGTCTCAAAAATTGTTGAGTTTTGATTTTCGACTTTGTTACAATAATGCATTCTATCCAAGTGGTCTGTATCAACGGTTATCGCTCTTTCAAATATAACTAAAGGAAATAATATACAATATAATGGTTTATATTTCCAACGATCAAATTCAACTTCACCATCTTCAATTGCTATTTTTTGAAGTGTACAATACCCCTCTTTATCAAGAAAAACACATTTCCCATTATGTAATTCAGTACCTACTGCAATTCCAGATTCGAAGTCATCATCGTCTTGAGGCGCCTCAAACCACTTTGTTACATCTTTAGTTTGAGAATCGTCCATCGACTTACTAATGCGATCTTTTGATTGAATAATTTTATCATGTTCAATTTTATCGGTGTAAACTCCGTAATAGCAACACTCGCCAGAACAGATACAAACATCACATTTATCAACAAATTTATGAACAAAGATCAATGGATCTATAAAATAACCGCCAATTTCCTTCTCAAAAGTTACACCAAACATTACATATACCTTTCAAGATCCTCAAATTTATCAATGCCCGCAAATTTAACATCACTGTTAATTCTTTTAACCAGACCTTGAAGAACTTTTCCGGGACCAACTTCTATAAATTCATCAACTCCGTCACTTATCATATTCTTAATTGTTTCAGCCCATCTTACAGGTGCATTCAATTGCTTCAGTAATAAATCTCTAATTTCTTCTTTATCCTGAACAGGTTTGGCAGATACATTTGCATAAACAGGAATTTCAGCATCTCCAAATTCTGTTTCGTCAAGTTTTTCTTTAAGTTTTTCACTAGCGCTCTGCATCAATGGTGAATGAAATGCTCCGCTGACAACGAGTTGTTTTACTATTTTTGCTCCTGCTTCCTTGGCTAGTTTCATGCCTTCATTAACACCCTCTATTGAACCAGAGATAACAACTTGTCCAGGCGAATTAAAATTCGCGCATTGAACAATGCCCTTTGAAGATGCAGTTTCGCATACTTTCACAAGAGACTCCTGATCAAGACCGATAACCGCTGCCATTGTTCCAGGTTGTTCTATTCCAGCTTGCAACATATATTGCCCACGAAATCTAACCAGTTTCATCGCAGAAACAAAATCAATTGCATTAGCAGCAACCAAAGAAGAATACTCACCTAGTGAATGACCTGCAACGACGTCAGGTTTGATGTTTTTTATAAAATGATTTAAGACAACACTATGCAGAAATATCGAAGGCTGAGTAACATCAGTTTGCTTAAGTGCTTCTTCCGGACCTTCGAACATAACTTTCGATAATTCAAAATCTATCGCCTCTTCGGCATCTCTTATCATTTTTTTTGCATCATCGGACTTTTCAAATAGATCTTTTGCCATCCCAACATATTGAGATCCCTGACCTGGGAATAAAAATGCAACTTTACCCATTCTAGTCCATTCCCCATGTTAAGAAAATTGAACCCCAGGTAAATCCGGCTCCAAAAGCTGATAAAATTATATTATCCCCTTTTTTGATTTTACCATCTCTATAATATTCAACCAAACATAAAGGAATTGTTGCCGCAGTTGTATTCCCATATTTATCTATATTTATAGTTACCTGAGATTTATTAATTCCCATTCTCTCAGCAGTAGCATCAATAATGCGCAAATTTGCCTGGTGAGGAACCAACCAGGAAACATCTTCTGATTTAAGATCATTCTTTTCCATTATCTCAACAGAGACATCTGCCATACCTTTCACTGCATACTTAAATACTGCTTTTCCATCCTGATAAATTATATGCAAGTTATCATCAATTGTTTGATGAGTAGTCGGATTTAAGCTTCCACCACCTTTCATGTTCAAATAATCTTTCCCAATACCATCAATATGTAATATTGAATCTTTGATTCCAATATTTTTATCATCAGTAGATTCAAGCAGGACTGCTGCACCGGCATCTCCAAAAAGAATGCAAGTATTTCTGTCAGTATAGTCTACAATCGAACTCATTTTATCGGCGCCAATTACTATAACTTTTTTGTATCTACCTGATTCAATAAAACTGGCTCCTGTTTGTAATCCAAATAAGAATCCGGAACATGCAGCAGATAAATCAAATCCCCATGCATTTGTTGCTCCAACATTACTAGCTACAAGTGCAGCTGTTGATGGGAAAAACATATCTGGTGTTACAGTGGAAACTATTATTAAATCAATGTCTTCAGGATTTGTTTTAGTAGACTCAAGCAAATCTTTAAGTGCTCCTGTTGCTAAGTCACTTGTAGCACCATTTTCTAAAATTCTTCTTTCTTTAATTCCGGTTCTTGCCATTATCCATTCATCATTCGTATCGACAATTTTTTCAAAATATTTGTTATCTAAAACTTTTTCCGGGACGTACATCCCCACACCGGTAATAGTGGCGTTAACAGTATTTTCATTATTTTTCTGCATGATTCTTTAACGCTTCCTCAAATTTTTGTATAAGATTTTTGTCGTACATCTCCTTCGCCCTCAATATCATATTTTTTATAGCTAAAGGAGAACTCGATCCATGCCCGATTATACTTATTCCATTAATTCCCAATAAGGGCACTCCCCCATGAGATTGATAATCCATGTCTTGCAGAGCTCCTTTTAGGGAACCCTTTGCAAAAAGCACTCTTAAGGCATTCCATAAATTTTTCTTGGCGTACATTTTCAATTTATACTTCAGCAAGCCAATAATACTTTCAGCAAATTTTAGAATGATATTTCCAATAAAGCCATCTGTTACAACAATATCGCTTGTACCTTTTAATATGTCCCTACCTTCCACATTTCCAATAAAATTGATGTTCGCTTCCCTCAATAATTTTGTCGCAGCGAATGTAAGGTCATTCCCTTTTGATTCTTCCTCACCTATACTGAGAATACCAACAGTTGGATTCTTAATACCTTGTAATTCTTCAACATAAATACTGCCTAATATCGCCTGTTCAAGTAAATGAATAGGCTTGCTATCAATACTAGCTCCCACATCAAAAAGTGTTGTTGAACGTCCTTTTTGATTTGGAATGTTCGCACCAATAGTAGGCCTTGCTACGCCTTTAATTCGTCCAATTAAAAGTGTAGAGGCTGCCATCATGGCACCAGTATTGCCTGCGCTTACAAAGGCATGGGCTTTTTTATCCTTAACAAGGTTAGCACCAATAACAATAGACGAGTTCTTTTTAGTTTTAAGTGCTGATGTTGGATTATCGCTCATATCAATAACTTCCTGAGCGTCAATAATCTCCAGCCTGTCAGACTTAAATCCCTCTTTTTTAAGAATCTCTTCTATTGCATCCGTTTTCCCAACTAAAATAAGTTCAAAATTCGGATCGGATTTTAAGGCATCAATGGCACCTAATACAATGTTTTGGGGAGCATAATCCCCACCCATTGCATCAACCGCAACGCGGCAGATTCTATTTCCAGAGCTATAATCCACTTGGAGCGGGCTTAGGATTCAGGTACAAACATTGACCTTCCTGCATAGTAACCACAGGCTGGACATGCACGGTGACTAAGTTTCAGATCACCACAATTTGCACATTTACTTAGGGTAGGCGCTTTATCTTTATAATGCGTTCTTCTTTTGTCTCTTCTACTCTTTGAAATCTTTCTTTTAGGATGTGCCATAACTTACACGACCTTATTTTTAATTGTTTAAATTATTCTTTAGCTTTTTTAACTCATCCCAAATGGGATTTATTTTTTCTTTATTACATTCACAAGTTACTTCATTTAAGTTAGCCCCGCAAGAAACACATAGTCCTTTGCAATCATCATCGCAAAGTATTTTCATTGGTATGGCTAATGTAAGATACTCTTTAACTTCCTCTGACAGATCAATTATCTCATTCTCTGCAGTTAAAAACCTAACATTTTCTTCTTTACTTTCTCTTTCTTCCTCAAAAAAACAGGTTACCTGAAATTCATTATAAATTTCACCCAGAAAATCTTCCCCACATCTATCACATGATAACTTCACATTAGCAGTTATTTCACAATTGAGAAGAATTTGATGCTGAGATTTATCCATACTGCAACTGAGTAAAACGTCACCAGTATAATCTTCTCCCATGCCTAATTCTTGCGAATCTTTTCTCTCATCAATTGAATGAACACCACTCGTATAATTTTTATACTTAATAATCATTTTAAAATAATCTTAAAATAAGTTTGGAAATATAAAGACTGGAAATCTGATAATCAAGCATTCAGGTGAACCAGGAAAAACACATCTTTTTAAAATTGCATTAAATTCAACATGCAAAGGAAGGCAAATAGTAAAAAACAATCAATAATTAAAATTCATTTTTACTATTTTGTTTACAGTAACTAATTACTTTTTTCTAATTGTTAATACTTCCAATTATTTCGAATGAGTGATTATGCCAGTCTTAATGTCTGTTCTTGCTGCTATAATTCCAATGGTACTTTATCTAATTGTGATATGGAAAATGGATAAATATGAACCAGAACCAATTAAATTTGTGCTGCAACATTTTTTCTGGGGTGCTTTTGGTGCCGTATTTTTTGGCATTATTGGAAGCGAGATTTTCTCAAGTCAAATTTCTGTTTTCATTGATGATATCGAATATCTGTCCTTTTTGGAAACAGTTGCTATAGCGCCCATTGTTGAAGAAATTGCAAAAGGGATTTTCCTTTTTGCTACTATCAACTCGAAAAAATTTGATAACCTTACAGATGGCTTGGTTTATGGTGGTGCCATAGGACTTGGCTTTGGTATGACGGAAAATTTCTTATACTTTTTGGCTTATGGCGATACAATAGAAGCTTGGTTATATCTTGTAATTATTCGATCAGGATTCTCTGCAGTTATGCATTGTATGTCTACTGCAACATTGGGTGCGTTCTTTGGAATTGCAAAATTTTCTGGTAAAAAAACACGTTACTTTTATGGTCTTGTTGGACTAGTTATTGCAATCTTAATTCATTTTTTATGGAATTTCAGTGTAAGTTTCCAAAACACATTTTCTTTTGGTGTGTTTATGATATTTGCGATTGTACTTATATTTTTTATTATCTACCGCGTATCTCTTAAGCACGAAGAAATTATTATTAAGATAGAACTTGAAGATGAAGCCGAAAAACATCTTCTCCCTTTATCATACATTGAGATATTATCTTCACAAAAAAGATTTAAAAAAGGTTGGATTAACGAACTAATTAGAAAGCGATTTACTAAATTGGCTACAAAACTGGCCTTCCTTAAACATGAAGGCAAAAAATATTCCGGAATAAAAAAAGAAGAGAATGAGATTCTCATTCTACAGCATAGGTTGGACATGCAAGATTTGTTAAAATCAAATTCTGCTTTTATAGAGTTGGAGGATTAGATTGGAAAGAATTGGCATTTTAGGAGGCACTTTCGACCCAATTCATATAGGGCACCTGATAACTGCTCAGGTAGTTTTCGAACAACGTGGATTAGACAAAATAATTTTTGTGCCTTGTCATATTTCCCCACATAAAATTGACCATAATGCAGCGGAATCTATTCATAGAATGAGCATGGTAAATTTGGCGATTAAAAATATTCCTCATTTTACCTCATCAGATTATGAGATAACCAAGGGAGAAATATCCTACTCGTTAAATACAGTGTTGGAGTTTAAAAAAATATATGATGATATAGAGCTTATTATTGGTTACGACAACCTGATTAGTTTTGATAAATGGCATAAGCCTGATGAAATTATTAAACATGTAAAATTAGTTGTAATGAAAAGAACATCAGATGAAAGTTCTAAAAGTCAGGATAAATATTTTGATCACGCAATTTTCGTAGATACTCCTCTTATAGAAATATCCTCAACCAGTATAAGGGAACGAATAGCTTCAAAGTCCCCTATAGATTATTTTGTGCCTGATGCTGTAAGAGATTACATTTTTGAAAATAATGTTTACAAAAATGTTTAATAATGATATAAATAATATCGTTAATGCCGCAATCTCCGGTAACAGAAGAGCACTTTCTCGGATTATTTCCTACGTTGAATCTGATCACGCTGAAACATCCAACATTATTTCAAGTATCAAGGATAGAATTTGGAATGCATATAGGATTGGTATTACAGGTCCGCCCGGTGCAGGAAAGTCAACACTTACTAATGAACTGACAAAATTATTTCTATCACAGAATAAAAAAGTTGCAATTGTAGCCGTTGATCCCACAAGTCCATTTAGCGGTGGCGCCTTGCTTGGTGATAGAATCAGGATGAATGATATTGGAACTAATAATGATGTGTTTATCCGTAGTATGGCAACGCGTGGATCTCTTGGCGGATTGAGTAAAAAGACTAACGATGTTGCAGATATTCTTTCTGCAATTGGATATGATATTGTTATTATTGAAACCGTGGGTGTCGGGCAGTCAGAACTGGACATTGCTACTACAGCTGATACAACCATAGTTGCAATCGTTCCGGAATCTGGTGATTCTATTCAAGCTATGAAAGCTGGTTTGATGGAGATTGCTGATTTATATGTTATTAATAAAAGTGACCGACCCGGTGCTGAAATGCTTCAGACAGCCCTCAGTGCCATGCTGTCACTAAAAAATACAAGAACTAATGATTGGCACCCCACTATTCTTCAAACAGTTGCTACCGATAGCAAAGGCATAACAGAGATGATGGAGGAAATATTCCGTCATAAAATATTTCTTGAAAAAGACGATGCGCTGCAAAATAAGAGAGCCAGGAATGCTAAATTGCGCGTGAAAGAAATAGTTGAATCGATACTTAGGGAAGATGTTTGGAATGAAAAGCGCACAAATCTTTTGACGGAGGAAATATCAAAAGTTTTAGAAGGAAAACTTTCACCTTATTCCCTTGCCTTCATGATAGTGAATTCATTCAACAAAGCTTAGCTTTTAGGATTCGACGAAACTAACTTCTATTATTCTATGTTTTTTATATATCAAAAATACATCAAAAGAGAAATATGACTCAAATTGGATCTCAACTAACACGCAACGAAACATTCCTTAAACGCGAAGATAATCTCAAAAATCTTATGAGAAAACTTACTGCCATCAGAGAAACTACTCAACTTGGTGGTGGGAAAAACTTAATTGAAAAACAACACTCTAAAGGCAAACTCACCGCACGAGAACGAGTAGAAAAACTTATAGATAATGAAAGCATTTTTCTTGAATTAAATACTTTTGCCGCACATGACATGTATACTGAATATGGAGGTGCGCCAAGCAGTGGAACCATATTCGGAATTGGTAAAATACAAGGAAGAGATTATATAATTGTTGCGAATGATGCCACAGTTAAGGCTGGAGCCTGGTTTCCAATTACAGCAAAGAAAAATTTACGTGCACAGGAAATTGCAATGGAAAACCGTTTGCCAATCATTTACCTGGTAGATTCAGCTGGAGTATTTCTTCCACTTCAGGATGATATATTTCCTGACAAAGAACATTTTGGACGAATCTTTAGAAATAACGCAAAAATATCTGCGATGGGAATACAACAACTTGCCGCAATTATGGGATCATGCGTTGCTGGAGGAGCCTACCTTCCAATTATGAGCGACGAGTCGATTATTGTTAAAGGTGAAGGATCTGTATTTCTAGCCGGCTCTCACTTAGTAAAAGCAGCTATAGGCGAAGATATTGATAATGAGAGTCTTGGTGGTGCCTCCGTCCAAACAAATGTGTCGGGTGTTACAGACTACATAGCTGATAATGATGATCATGCGATTGAAATTATTCGAAGCTTATGTGATAAACCGAAAGCTGAGCCGAAGGCGGATTTCAATAGAATTGAACCCAAATTACCCTCTTTTGATATCTCAGAATTATATGGCATTTTACCGGAAGATCCAATAGAGCAATACAATATGTATGAACTAATTGCCAGAATTGTTGACGGATCAGAATTTGAAGAATATAAAGCAGGCTATGGAAAAACTATAATTACAGGATACGCAAGAATTGATGGCTGGTCTGTCGGTATTGTAGCAAACCAACGCTCAATTGTAAAAACAGAAAAGGGTGAGATGCAAATTGGTGGTGTTATATATTCTGATAGCGCCAACAAGGCAGCTCGCTTTATTCTAAATTGTAACCAAAAAAAGATTCCGCTGCTTTTCCTCCAGGACGTCACTGGTTTTATGGTAGGCAGCAAAGCTGAACATGGTGGAATTATTAAAGATGGCGCAAAAATGGTAAATGCTGTGGCAAATTCCGTAGTACCAAAAATAACAATTATTGTCGGAAACAGTTTTGGAGCCGGTAATTACGCTATGTGTGGAAAAGCATATGACCCAAGGTTCATTTTTGCATATCCAAACGCTAAAATATCTGTCATGGGTGGTAGTCAGGCTAGTAAGGTAATTTTAGGGATTAAACTAAAACAATTGGAAAAATCAGGCAAAGAAATTAGTGAGAAGGAAAAACAGAAAATTCTGGATGAGATTCAGGAATCATACGATTCTAAAAGTGATCCTCTATATGCTGCCGCGCGTCTATGGGTTGACGAAGTTATTGATCCACAAAAAACACGCGATTATGTGTCATCAGCAATCCGTGTTGCTAATAACAATCCTGAAATGGAAGAATTTAAATTAGGCGTTATTCAAACCTAATTACAAACCAAGATGCCGTGAGATAACAATTCGTTGAATTTCTGATGTTCCTTCACCGATCTGTAAAAGCCTTTGATCACGATAAAATCTTTCAACATCATATTCCTTCATTAATCCGTAACCGCCATGAATTTGCACAGCTTCGTCAGCAACTTCCTTGGCAATCTCTGAACAATAGAGTTTTGACATTGCAGCTTCTTTTGCAAAAGGCTGATTTGTATCTTTTAACCAACATGCTTTATATAACATATTCCGCGCTGCTTCAATTTTCGTTGCCATATCTGCTAATTTAAAAGCTATCGCCTGAAATTTTGAGATTGGGCGATCAAACTGTTTGCGTTCTTGTGAGTATTTCAAAGCCATTTCAAAAGCACCCTGCGCAAGTCCAAGTCCTATTGCGGCAATTGACAGGCGTCCATTATCCAGAGTACTCAACATTATCCTTGAACCGTCCCCTCTTTCGCCAAGTAGATTTTCCTCGGGTACTATGCAATTATCAAAATATAATTCGGCTGTATTTGATGCTCTCCACATCATTTTTCCGTGCATTTCTTTTGATGAAAATCCCGGAGTATCATTCTCAACAATAATTGTTGAATATTCCTTTTCATTATTCTTTATATCTGAAACAAGCTGGACAGTTGAACCCAGGGATATTGAAGAAGCTCCATTGGTAATAAATATCTTACTCCCGTTAATATGCCACTTTCCATTTTCAAGTAAACCTTTTGTTTTTGTACCTCTTGAATCAGATCCGGCATCTGGCTCAGTAAGTCCAAATGACCATAAAGCTTCTCCGGTACAAAGTTTCGGAAGATATTTATTTTTTTGTTGTTCTGTCCCGTAATAATAAATTGGTCCGATTCCTAATGAGTTATGTGCGGCTAAAGTTGCTGCTATTGAGCTATCAACTCTGGCTAATTCTTCAACTGCAATAATGTAGGAGAGGATGTCAGTACCCTGTCCACCATATCTTTCCGGCAAAAACATTCCAAATAAACCAAGCTCGCCAAGCTTTCTTACCAGGGGAAGTGAAAATTCTTCATCTTCATCCAACTGTTTTATTACCGGCTGAACATCTTTTTCAGCAAACTCACGTACTGTATTTTTTATGAGTTCCTGTTCTTCTGTTAATGAAAAGTCCATTGTTCACCTTGTTTTTTGGAATAAACAAATATTTTTAATTCTTAATTCCTTTTTTGAATATTAATGTAATCGATGATAATCTCATAACACTGTATTATATTTAGGACATGTTTTTTATGAAATACTATCACTTTATAATTTTTGCGATAATGCTTCTGTTATTAAACAAAAGCCATTGTCAACCTGCAAATAATAGTTCATCTGAAGAGAACTTACTAGCTCTTTCGGAGTTCATTATCAATTCTAATGACTTCAATGGGCTAAATGAACTTGATAAAATTGACAAGCTGTATTTTGAATCTCTCCGCTTATCTGAAAATAATATAAGTGAGGCACTTTTGCTATTAACTTTTGCAACTTTGCCCTATAATAAAGTACCATTAAAATTTCCAATACTAAATTTTCCTTATACGATACCATTGCCCTCCCCTAACGAAAAGTTTTTTATAGAAAGGAGGCGGCACATTCCGGGAATTTTTCTTTTTGAATCATCTGAAAGAGTAATGGATAGAGATAAAATTCCTCATTTCTTTGGAAATGCCTTTATTGCATACAATAGTACTTTATTTAATTTTTCTAAATTTTTGGGTATTTTAATAGAGCTTTTTGAAGAAACACTAATCTCAGGGAATGAATTGGATTTGAGAGATCTGATGTTAAATGGCCTGGGAGCCATGTTCGGGTATTCTCTTAAAAATGATGAACAATTTAAACCCTCGGAAATGATAATGTATTATTCGATTCTCTATTTCAGGCTTTACTAACTAAGGAACTAAATATGAAAACGATTTTAATAGTTGATGACGAAATTGAAATATGTGAAAGTATTAAAATGATACTGGAATATGAGGATTATCATGTTGAATATACAACAGAAGCTTCTGTCGGAATTGAGAAGTTAGGACTGACAACTTACGATGCGATGTTGCTGGATATCCAAATGCCGGAAATGAATGGTTTTGAAGTACTGAAAATAATTAAGGAAAACAAAATTGATATAAATGTTTTGATGATCTCGGCATATGGAAGTCTTGAAAACGCTATTAAGGCAACAAAGTTAGGCGCTTTTGATTTTATAGAAAAACCGATTGACCGTGAAAAATTATTGATTAGTATAAGAAACGCGGTTGCCCAGACGAATTTAAAAAAGGAAAACAAAAAACTAAAAGAAAATCTGAAGGATAAAGAAATTATGATTGGCGAGAGCCAGTCAATAAAAAGTGTTTTTGAGACTATTGAGCGCGTTGCAGTAACAGACGCAAGGGTACTGATTACCGGGGAAAATGGAACCGGGAAAGAACTTATTGCAAAGGCAATTCATAGGCAAAGCAAACGGGCGGATCGCGAACTTGTGGAGGTAAATTGTGCAGCCATTCCAAACGAACTGATTGAGTCTGAGCTTTTCGGACATGAAAAGGGCTCTTTTACCGGTGCGTTCAAACAAAGAATCGGAAAATTTGAACAAGCAGATCATGGAATTCTTTTTCTTGATGAAATTGGTGATATGAGTTTACAAGCTCAGGCAAAAGTACTTCGTGCAATTGAAGAGGGAAAAATTGAGCGCGTTGGTGGAGGAGATGCAATAAACGTGGATGTACGTATTATTGCTGCTACAAACAAGGATCTTAAAAGCGAGATTAAAGAGGGGAATTTTAGGGAAGATTTGTACCACAGATTAAATGTAATTCCAGTTCATATCGCCCCACTACGTGAGCGAAAGGAAGATATTCCACTACTCGTAAATTATTTTGTAAAAGAGATATGTGACAAAAATGGTTTCTCTCCTAAGGCATTCTCAAAATCGGCCATGGATATTCTTAAAGATCAAACCTGGACCGGTAATATTCGTGAATTGCGTAATTTAATTGAACGACTCTTAATTATGGTCCCTGAGAATAATATTGGTGAGACTGAATTGTTAAAGTTTATTACAACATCTGAAACAATGCTAGATGATATTTTTAATGTTGGTAATTCTTTTCAGGAATTTAAGGAAAAAGCTGAGAGGGCTTTCATCAAAAAGCAGCTTGAAATTAATGACTGGAACATCAGTAAAACGTCAGAGTTACTGGATATACAGCGCAGTCATTTATACAGTAAAATGAAAAAGTACGATATAGAGAAAGGAAAAGAATAATGAGCACAATTTTTTCAAAAATTATTGCTAAAGAAATTCCGGCTGATATTGTATTTGAAAATGAGGATTTATTAGCCTTTCGCGATATAAATCCTCAAGCTCCTGTACATATTCTTATTATACCAAAAATAGAAATTGCGAGTACACTTTTGCTTAATAGCAAGGAGCACTCTCTTTTACTGGGAGCAATGTATGATGCTGCAAATGAAATTGCAAGAAACGAAGGTATTGATAAAAACGGATTTCGTCTTGTGATTAATTGCGGAGATGATGGCGGTCAAGAGGTCTATCATCTGCATATGCATTTATTAGGTGGTAGGAAAATGCAATGGCCTCCCGGATAAGCCAATAAATAAAATATTAAATAAATGGTGTTTTATTAAATGCTTTATCCGAGATATCTTTTCTAAAGTGAATTCCTTTAAAATTAATTTTAGAAATAGCCTCGTAAGCCTTTGTTTTGCATAGTTTTATATCATTATCTTTAATTATGGCTGTTACTCCAAGCACCCTTCCACCGTTCGTTACTATTTTTTCATTTTCTGCTTTTGTGCCTGCGTGATAGACGTAAATCGAGTCATCCTCTACTGTTTCCAGTCCACTGATTTCATCTCCTTTTTCGTATGCATCAGGGTAACCTCCCGCAGAAGCAACAACACAAATAGCTGTGCCGGTTTTATATACACAACATTCTTTATTCAGTTTTCCGTATGCAGCACTCTTAAGTAACTCGAGAAAATCTCCCTCTAACAAAGGCAAAACAACCTGAGTCTCAGGGTCACCAAACCTGCAATTGTATTCAATAACTTTCGGTCCGTCTTTTGTAATCATCAAACCAATATAAATACAACCACGATAATCAATTTCTTTATCCCAAAGCGCTTCCATTGTCGGCTGAATAATTTCCATATCGACGCATTGTAAAGCCATGCTGGACATTACAGGAGCAGGGGCATATGCTCCCATCCCCCCAGTATTTTTTCCGGTATCATTATCTCCAATTCGTTTATGATCCTGACTTGCCGGAAGAATTTGATAATCTTTTCCATCTGTAATAACAAAAATTGAAGCTTCTTCCCCTTTAAGGAATTCTTCTATAACAACCGCATCTCCGGAAACACCAAAAATACTGTCGACAAAAATATCACTAAGTGCTTTTTTCGCCTCTTCGAAATTTTCACATATCAAAACACCCTTTCCAGCAGCTAATCCGGTAGCTTTAATTACAACAGGATATTCTTTCATGTTAAGATATTCTAATGCTGCATCATGATTTTCTCTCTTAAAACGAACAAAATCGGCAGTAGGGATTTTGTATCCAAACATCATTTGTTTAGAAAAGGCTTTATCACCTTCAATTTGAGCACCATCTTTCCCCGGTCCAAAAACCGCAATATGATTATCACGCAATTCATCCGCCAGACCATCAACCAATGGTTGCTCAGGACCAACCACAACAAGCTTTATTTTATTGAAATTACAAAATTCAACTATCTTTGGAACATCTTTACTATCCAAATTAACATTTTCACCGACTTTTGCTGTACCAGGATTGCCAGGAGCAATAAATAATTTATCGCATTGCGGGCTTTCTACAATTTTAGCAGCTAAAGCATGCTCCCTTCCGCCTCCACCAATAATAAGCACATTCATTAGTCTTCCTTCAGATAAAATTGAAATTCTTTTGTTATTTGCTGAGCAATAAATTTTCTATCATGTTTTGCAATGAATTCCTCATCTGGAATCGGTAAAGAATCATTTTTGAAATCTTCATACATCTTTATTATAGCATTCATAATTTGTTCAACATTATCAGGTTCCGTAACTATTGAAGCTCCGTAATCAACAGCGTTTCGGGTAATTGCTCCTTCATCTGCACAAGCTATTATAGGCTTCCTGCTCGCAAAGTATTCAAAGAGTTTGCCCGGTGCAACATGAAAAGAATTCTTATTTCTCCCGAGCATAACCCATAGAATATCACAGTTCATCAATTTTCGAATTGCTTCTTTATGATTCATGTACCCAAATTCGTGTACGTATTGGTGTAGACCTAACTTATTTATTAGTTTTCTATTCTTGCTACGAAGATCCCCTATGAAATGTAATTCTATATTTGCAGCAACATCCGGCCTATTTTGAGTAAGTTTCTTAAATGCCAAAAGGAAATAGGTTGGAGTTACAGTTTCATAAAATATTCCGCTATACCCAATTACAAGTTTATCCCTATTTTCACGCTCTATTGATATATTTTTAAAATCTTCCGAATCATACCCATGAGGAGCTATAATAACATCCTTAAAATTTAAGAACGGGTAATCAAAAAGCATCTGTTCTTTAGCATACCTGTTAGTAACCAGGATTTTATCTACCTTCCTTACAAGCGCTTCTTCCATTTTTTTGTGTCTGAACTTGTGGTATGGAGTTATAAAAAACCTGAATTGGTTAGAAAACCAAAGATCGCGATAGTCTGTAAAAACCGGAATGTTAAACTCTTCACCTAGTTTCAGACACGAACCAAATACTGAGAATGGCGGAATGGAAATGAATATCAGATCATATTTTTCTTTTTTTAAAATCTCTGCAGCAGTTTGATAAGCCATTTTTGCCCATGACTTTTTATTATCAGGAATGAAAAATGTTTTACTTATCAGACTAAACATCTTCCTGATGAATTCACTGGGCATTTTAATAGTACCAAATCTTGCCAACAAAGAATTTACATCTCGGGCTGAAGTTCTTACAGTTATGATTTTAGCATTCTCAGCCTCTTTCAACATAGAATCATCATGAGCATAATAACCGGTCTTCCCTGTGGTTATTACCGTAGGTTCCCAATTATAATCTTTCATATACTTACAGAGTTTTAGTGTTCTCTGAACACCACTTAACCCAAGTGGTGGAAAATAATAAGCTATAACTAATACTTTATACATATTTAGTCTGTCCGCCGAAAATTATAATTTTCAAATACTTTTTGATTGATAATTTGGTGATTCTTTTGTGATAATAATATCATGTGGATGGCTCTCTCTAATGCCGGAAGCAGATATTTTTACAAATTGTCCATTCTTCTTCAAATCTTCTATGGTCTTTGTACCACAGTAACCCATAGAAGCGCGTAGGCCCCCAATAAATTGATAGATAGTATCTTCCAGTTTACCTTTGTATGGTACTCTCCCTTCAACACCCTCAGGGACTAACTTTTTTATATCTTCCTCTGAATCCTGAAAATATCTGTCACTGCTCCCTTTTTTCATTGCACCAAGTGATCCCATTCCTCTGTAGACTTTAAAACTACGTCCCTCAAACAGAAGTTTTTCCCCCGGTGTTTCATCAACACCAGCGAACATACCTCCAATCATAACAGTGTCAGCACCAGCGGCAAATGCTTTTGCGGCATCGCCAGTTTGCTTTATTCCCCCGTCGGCAATTATTGGAATTCCTTTATCTTTAAGAGCCGAGTAAACTTCCATAATAGCCGTGATTTGAGGTACACCTACACCCGCAATAACTCTTGTGGTGCAAATAGAACCGGGGCCAACACCAACTTTTACAGCATCAACGCCCGCATTTGCTAATTCCAGAGCTGCCTCTTTTGTAACAATATTTCCGGCAATAATCTGAATCTCTTTAAAATTAGCTCTCATTTCCTTAATAGCTTTAATTACTCCCATCGAGTGACCATGAGCCGTATCAACAACAATAACATCAACCTTTTTAGAAATGAGTTCCTCAATTCTATCCATATTATCGCCACCGACACCAACGGCCGCGCCAACTCTTAACCTTCCAAACTCATCCTTACAGGCAAACGGGTACTTACGTTTCTTTGAAATATCTTTAAAAGTAATCAGACCACGAAGAATTCCCTTATCATCAACGACAGGCAATTTTTCAATTCTATGCCTTTGTAAAATTCTTTCGGCATCTTCAAGGGTTGTTCCCACAGGAGCAGTAATAAGATTCTCTTTAGTCATAAGTTCGTGAATTGGCAACTTGAAATTTGGTTCGAAACGCAAATCTCTGTTTGTCAATATTCCAATTAACATGTTGTTATTATCAACTATTGGAATACCGGAAATTGAGTATTTAGTCATTATTGCTTCTGCATCATCAACCGTTTTATCGGCTGTAAGAGTGATTGGGTCAGTGATCATACCACTTTCAGATCTTTTAACACGATCCACTTCATCAGCCTGGGTTTTAATACTCATATTTTTGTGAATAAAACCAATTCCTCCCTGAGACGCCATGGCAATAGCCATACTGGATTCTGTTACTGTATCCATTGCTGCAGAAATGAAAGGAACATTCAATTTAATTTCTCTTGTTAAGAATGAAGAAATATCTGTTTCTCTAGGTAATACTTCAGATCTTGCTGGAATTAATAAAATATCATCGAATGTTAAGCCTTCTAATGCTATTTTTTCAAGTGACATACCAATTGTCCTGTTATTATATAAAAAAACCGCACGAAGGCGGTATTGTTTTAATCGTAGCCCGCAAAACCCGTTATATGTTCACCAATAATCAAGGTGTGCATCTCATGAGTACCTTCATAGGTCTTCACAGATTCAAGATTTGCCGAGTGGCGCATAATAGGATATTCGTCAAGAATGCCATTTGCACCTAATATTTCCCTAGCAATTCTCGCGGCTTCCAAAGCTTTTTCGCAATTATTTCTTTTTGCTAATGATATATGATAATGCTTAATCTCGTTATTATCCTTCAGTTTTGCTAAATGAAAATTCAGCAGTTGAGCTTTTGTAATCTCGTTTAGTATGAACACAAGTTTTTCCTGAGTCATTTGATAAGCTGCAATCGGTTTGCTGAATTGAACTCTTGATTGAGCATAATTTAACGCTGAATCGTAAACGGCCATCATTGATCCAACAACTCCCCATGCAATACCGTATCTAGCCTGGTTCAGACACATAAGAGCAGATTTAAGACCATCTGTTTTCGGAAGGATATTTTCCTCAGGAATAACAACATCTTGCAAAATTAACTCTGATGTTATTGATGCTCTTAAAGAATGCTTTCCCTTCATTTCGGGTGCGGAAAAACCTTTTGTCCCTTTTTCTACTAAAAATCCACGAACCTTACCTTCCAACTTAGCCCAAACAACTGCAATATCAGCAATAGTGCCATTGGTAATCCACATTTTTGCACCATTTAAAAGATATCCATCAGCCACTTTTTTTGCTTTTGTTACCATACCCCCGGGATTTGATCCGAAATCAGGTTCAGTTAATCCGAAACATCCAATTTTTTCTCCAGCTGCTAGCTTTGGCAGCCAGAAATCTTTTTGTTCCTCTGATCCAAATTCAAAAATTGGATACATTACCAGACTGCTTTGTACCGAGGCAAAACTCCTGACCCCGCTGTCTCCCCTTTCAAGTTCCTGCATCGCCAGTCCATAGGCAACATTATTCATGTTAGCACAGCCATACTTTTCGGGTAATGTAATTCCGAAAACACCTAATTCGGCAAGTTTTTGCACCAATTCTGCCGGGAATGTTCCATTTTGGTAATTTTTTTCAATGATGGGGAGAATCTGATCATCAACAAAATTTCTTACGGAATCACGAACCATTTTCTCTTCTTCTGAAAGAAGAGCTTCTATATTAAAATAATCAACACCTTTAAAAGGGCTCATATTATCCCATAAATTTTGATTCAAAAGATAGTGAAAAGTAAAATCGTTTACCACATGTAAGGGAAACTACAAATCATTTTCAGCTTCATTAATGGCTTTGAAAATAACACCACTGTCATACCCTTTGTATTGGAGTGATTGATATATTTTCTGCATCATTTGCTGATCAGTTATAGTTTTTCTGGAGAGCATTTTCTTTTTCTTTTGAACATGTTTAATTGCATTTTCTAAGTAGATTTCACCAGGGTAGTAAAGCTTAAGATATTCTTCCGCAACAGTTTTATTAATCCCTTTTCGAACTAATTCTAATTTTATTTTACTTTTACTAAGTCCTTTTCTTAGACTTTTCTCTTCTATATATTTCTCCGCAAACAGCAAATCATCTAGATATCCTTTTTCTTCAAGGTCGTTTAGAACCAGGGCTACTAATTCTTCCTGATATTCTTTTTGAATAAGCTTATCGCGAAGCTCCATTTTAGTATGGAGCCTGCGAGCTAAGCTTCTAAATGCACTGGACCTTATTTTGAATAGTGAATCATCCCGAAGAAGAGTGTTAAATACTATTTCAGTTAATTCATCTCCGGATCTGAGCCCATGTTTTACAGCCATTTCATAAGAAATATAGACTCTGCTTTCATCCTCGAAATTAATAAGAACTTTTCGACCCCTACGGGTAATTTTTGCTATCCGCATAAATTATTTCTTTTTACTCTCTTCTTTTACAACCACAGTTTCAACTGGAGTGGCTGATTCAACCATACCCAGTTTTGTACGAATTTCTAGTTCCAACTTATCAAGTACTTCCTGGTTATCCCTTATTTTTGTACGGAACTGTTCCCTGCCCTGATATCTGTCCTCACCATATGTAAACCATGAGCCACCTTTTTTTATGATATCAAGCTCAACTCCAAGATCAATTAGGTCACCAGTTTTACTTATTCCTTCATTATAAAGAATGTCAAACTCAACTGTCTTAAATGGAGGCGCAACTTTACTTTTAACTACTTTTACTTTGGTTCTGTTACCGATTACATTTTCACCGTCTTTGATAGCGGCGATTCTTCGTATATCCAACCGCATTGAAGAATAGAATTTAAGGGCATTTCCACCTGTAGTAACCTCAGGATTACCAAACATCACTCCAATTTTGCTTCTTAACTGATTTGTAAAAATCACGCAAGTTCTTGATTTGCTAACGGCGCCTGTAATTTTTCTGAGCGCTTGCGACATAAGGCGAGCCTGTACACCCATCTGTGCGTCGCCCATTTCTCCCTCAATTTCTGATCGTGGAACAAGAGCAGCAACCGAATCAATGACAATAACGTCAAGGGCATTACTTCTAACCAGTGTATCAACAATTTCCAGAGCTTGCTCTCCGTAATCTGGTTGAGAAACAAGCAAATTAGCTACATCAACCTTTAGTCTTTTAGCGTAAGCGATATCAAGTGCATGCTCGGCATCAATAAATGCAGCCAGTCCACCGGTTTTTTGAGCTTCTGCAATTACATGAAGACAAACCGTAGTTTTACCTGAAGATTCAGGTCCATAAATTTCTACTATTCTACCCCTGGGGAATCCACCAATTCCAAGAGCATAATCCAGGGAAATTGCGCCTGTAGGGATTGATTCGATCTTCTGAATTACTCCATCTCCAAGTCTCATAATTGAACCCTTACCATATGACTTTTCGATATTCAATATAGTATCTTCAAGCATTTTTACACGTGATTCTCTGTCTGACATATTTCCTCCGATATTTTATCTTATATAAAAACTTTTTAGCGCTGTATATACAGAACCCTTTTGTAAAAGCTGACTTTTCATTAGGGTTATCTTACTGGCAGTAAAATTGTAGTTTTCCAAACTATAATCCATAAAATTATTTATTTGTTCCATATTTTCCTTACCCTTCAAACGAAGTATGGTAATATGAGCAGAAAACTTACGCTTATCTTTTTTAATATTCAGTCTGGATAACTGATTATCGATGTCTCTCTGGAGTTTTAGGAGTAAATCATTATTTTTAATCCCAACCCAGAGGATACTAGGTATTCCACTGCGTAAAAATAACCCGAATTTTGAAAATTCTAAATGAAGCGACTGGTATTTTGATGATACTGTATGTAAAGCTGAACAAATCTGTGATTCCAAAGTTGAATCTATTTCGCCCAGGAATTTAAGAGTAAGATGTAATTTCTCTTTTTCTTCCCATCTAATTCTTTCTGCTCCAACTCCGTAAATCTCTTGCCTTAATTTAATAATTTCTTCTTGAATATACTCAGGAATTTCTAAAGAAATAAAAAGTCTACTCGTCATACGGAATTCCCAACAAGTGTCTGCGTAACATCTCCAGTGCAGCTTGCGAGGTTCTATCTTTATTCATTAATCGATTATCACCAAATATATATTCTTTAGCTGTACAGAGCTTTTCGTCACATAACCCGATATAAACCAGTCCAATGGGTTTATCATAGGTTGCTCCAGTGGGTCCCATTATACCTGTAGCTGAAATGCCAATATCAGTACCACTAATAGCTTTTATACCCTCTGCCATCTGTCGCGACACTTCTAAACTTACCGCACCATTTTTTTGAATAATATCTTCACTAACATCCAATATTTCAACTTTTGCTGCATTACTGTATGTTATAACACCTCTTTCAAAGAAGTTCGAACTGCCATTAACATTTGTAAGGCGCGAACTTATTAAACCACCGGTACACGATTCTGCAACCGATATCGTTAATCCTCTTTCTCTAAGCAATTTTGCTACAACTTCTTCTAATATTTCCTGATCTTTTCCATAGATGTATCTTCCAACGCTCGATCTTAGCTTCTGCTCAATTTCCGTCATCTTATTCGTGGCTTCTTCTAGGTCAGGGGCAGAAGTCGTTATTTTCATCTTAACGCCAAACTGGCTAGGCAAAAATGCAAGTTTGGAATCACCGACAATTTCTTTAATGTTACCAATTTTCTCGTAGAGGGTAGATTCCGGAATTCCAGTGGTAAGTAAGGATTTTACCAGTTTTATTTGTTTTAACTGATCTGTTATTTTTTTAAGATTTGGTATAACATAGGCTTCCATCATACCTAACATTTCAAAGGGGACACCGGGAAGAGAGATAAATATTTTATTATTTTTTTCAATCCATGAACCGGGAGCAGTACCTCTATGATTTCTTATTACATCGGCTATTTTGGGCACCAGAGCCTGCTCTTCATGCAGCTTTGTTATTTCTCGTTTTCGCTTTCCGAAAAGGTCTTTGATATCATTCATTACACTCTGGTTAAAGACCAGTTCAGTTTCGAAATGATTCAAAACACATTTTCTCGTGATATCATCGTGTGTTGGACCCAATCCACCCGTTACAATCACAACGTCATAAGTTTTAAGACCATAATCGAATTCCTCCATTATGGTCGGTTCATCATCCCCGACGACGACACTTTTAAGCACATCAACCTGAATATCGGATAACATTTCTCCGATTTCTGCAACATTGGTATTAACAGTTTGTCCGCCAAGCAACTCATCGCCAATAGATATTAAATAAGCATTCATATTGTCTAGTTCATTTAGTATGGAATTAAATTGAAATACAACATCAGGTGAACAATAAATGCAGCATAGAAACCACTCACAACATCATCAAGCATAATTCCCCAACCACCCGATATATTCTCCATCAGATTTGCCGGTAGAGGTTTCAATATATCAAGAATTCTCCAAATAAAGAAAGTAATTATGATAATAATGGGGATCTTTGGGAGGAAAAGATATGAAATCCAGGTACCGACAAACTCATCTATAGTACATTCAGATGGATCTTTACCCAAAAGACTCTCCATCTTAGTGCAGACCCTAACACCATAAATAAAAGTGATTAAAATGATTGGGGACATTATCCAGGGATTTTCAAAACCCGGGATACAATAAATAAATGTTGCCAATAAACTGCCAAATGTACCCTGCGCAATTGGGATATATCCCGTATAAAACCCCGTTGCTAATGCAATTTCGTCTCTACTTACCTTCATTAACAAATGCTTTTTTTATTAGTTTTGAATTTTTTAATAAATAATAGACTCCGGTAAAAAAAGTATACGCGGTAACAAACAGCATTGCAAAGAAAATACCTTCCTGATTTGTTAACGTTTTAAATAATGAAGAATATGAGTTTGCAATATCCGGGTCGGCGTAAAAAGTGTAGACTAAAATAAGGTAATAGATAAAACCCATTTGGATGAACGTTTTCCACTTTGCAAGCCGGCTTGTTGAAAAATTAACTCTTCTCATATCTGCCAGCAATCTAAGACCTGTTATTAGAATATCTCTAACAATAATTACAACTACCATCCATAAGTCGAGCACACCAAGAATTACAAAAGATAGAAAAGCTGCAGAAGTTAATATTTTATCAGCTAACGGGTCGAGAAATTTGCCCCATTCAGTGATATAATTAAATTTTCTGGCGAGCCAGCCATCATACCAATCAGTAATAGCTGCAATTATATATACGACCAATGATATTTTCTTCAGTAATGGATCATCTGAAACGAACAGAATTACAAATACCGGAGTTAAAATAATCCTCATTACCGTAAGCTGATTTGGTAGTATCATTGAATATTTTACAGAGCCTCTTTTGTCTTGGAAATATTGACTAAATAATTATACTCGTAAACTCCTGTTGAGTGACCATCTTTCCACTTAATAGTGATTGCGTAATGCCCAACCATAGAGATTTTCTCAATTGATATTTGCTCACTAGTAAATATGGGGAAATATGATGAACTATGCTTCTCTCGTTCTGCACCACAATCTGCACATGGACATTTACCACGAAGATAATCAAGAGGAATGATTGATATACTTTGGTCATCCCAACGAATTTGAAGCTTATTATCCTGAACAACAATTTTAAGGGGCTTCATACTTAAATTTGCTCACCAGTTAATTGAAAAAGTGCCTCTTTATATTTTTTACTGGTATTTTCAATGATGTCGTCCGGCAGCTTTGGAGCCGGTGGTTGTTTATTAAATTTTATTGAGGTCAAATAATTGCGAACATATTGTTTATCGTAGCTTTTCTGATCACGTCCCATTTCATAATCGTTCTTTGGCCAAAAACGAGATGAATCCGGAGTAAATACTTCATCAATTAAAATGATCTTACCATCGTAAACGCCAAATTCAAGCTTGGTATCAGCTATTATGATTCCTTTTGTAAGAGCATATTCCGAGGCTTTCTTATAAATCTGAAGAGTCTTCTCTTTAAGATGATTAAAGGTTTCCTGCCCGACAATTTCAATTGCCTGGTTACCGGTTATGTTTTCATCGTGATCGCCTATATCAGCTTTGGTGGAAGGAGTAAAAATTGGCTCGGGCAATTTCTGAGATTCAACTAGTCCTGATGGCAATTCAATACCACAAATCATTCCGGTCTTACTATAATCCTTAAGTCCAGAGCCTGTAATATATCCACGAACAATACATTCCAGCTTAATAACTTCTGCTTTTTTTACCAACATTGAACGACCACGTAAAACGTCAGCGTATTCCTTACATTCTACAGGGAATTTATCAACATCTGTAGTTATAAGGTGATTATCAATTATATCACTGAACAACTCAAACCAAAACTCTGAAATTTTTGTTAAGACAACACCTTTATATGGAATACCTTCATTCATTATAACATCATAAGCCGAGAGCCGGTCAGTAGAAATCATCAAAAAGTATTCACCTAAATCATATATATCTCTAACCTTTCCTCTATTAAAAAATTTTAAATTTGGGAAGTTTGTTTCCAATACTACATTCATTTCAAATCTCCTTTCATTTCAGATTAACAATATAAAGTATGCGAAAAGTATTATCAACTTGTCTTATTTTAATTTATTTTGTAGTCAATAAAATATAGTGAGAAACCATGCAAAGTTTATCCAAGAATTATCTGGTTTTAATTGCCGTATTGGCTTTTGTTGTATTTGGGCTTACGCCCCTTATGGTAATTAATGATATGTGGGTTACAATATTCCCCATATTCAATAACACTGTTTCTGATTATAAAATATGGGAGTGGCGTAATATATCTGCCTTTACACTAACCCATTGTATTTTGATTCTTCTGTCCATAATTTTTACCATGAAAAAAAATATAACAGGCATGAAGATTCTGACATCTCTTTATGTTATAAATTCCTTTTTTATTCTATTTGTGATCTGGCTGAGCAAGTTGAATGCCCAGCCATTTGAGGGAGTTAACATTAATTATTCCTTTGGATGGATATTCTGCATTATTGGAATCATTTCCCATTCCATTATTATCAAAGGATTAATTACGATCAGAAAATGATTAATGTCCTTTAACGTGAAAATAAGATTGGTAAACCTCCATAATACTGTTCTTAAATTCATGAATATTGAATCTTTCGTCAGATATTTCCACAATTAATTCGTCATTAATTAGATCTGTAAATATTCTAAACTGCTTTTTAGCTGCCAAAATATCCTCGCATTTACGAATTCCTGGCGTTTCATGAATTTTTTTAATTAATCTCTTTACTACCGCGTCAGACTTCATCCCTGCCTCATTTTTGATCCATGCTTGAAGATGACAAGCAGTACTTATGAAATTGAAAAAGTTGTCACCTGACACTTCTGCTTCAAGAAGAGTTGAATCTCGTTCTAATTTTTCATACAAATTACGGGGGTGCGTAAAATTGTGTTCTACTGCCATTTTGCCCTCCTTCTATTTATCTTTGGTTGAATTATCTAACCTACGAATCAGAAAAATGAATGCACAATAGAGAAACTAATGATTAAAACATGAAAGATAATTGAAAAGTTGCGATCTGTTAAATTTTATTAAAGAGAATTGTACAACAACTCCAAACTAATACGGTTTTAATTTAATTCACAGATTAATAATACCTCGTATTATTGGTTAGGATATTATTTAGCAAAGCCTGAAATGATTTACAACATATCGACAACTAAATATTTTGGTTCTTACTTCGTTCAGCTCAGGCGTATTTCGTAAGATAGCAATTTAATAATCGGAAGGTGGTGCCCTGGCCAATTCCACTTACAAGTTATTACTTATTTAGAAAGTAAAAAAAAAGGATAAACCGTTTCCAGTCTATCCTCTTTTTGACACTATTCACTCGCAATGTATCCTTTATAGTATTCCTAGTCGTTTACCATCACTCCCCTTTGCAGATAAGGAAGAGCCCTCATTAATTTTGTACTTCTTTTTTTCATTATAATCCGGACTCACACTGTACATATTTTTACCAACCCTGTTATTATAATATGATTCAATTCTACCTGAGTTATAAACATTACAATAATCGACAAATATTACCGCTGACTTCGGGTCTTCCATTTCGATCACTCGCCCGCTCTTTCCACTCTCGCTGAATATTGAGTTCTTTATCTCGCCATTTTGAACCCCAATTAGCCTTATCACAGAACCGAGCTCTTTATTGTTTACATTGTGGAAAGTGCAGTGATCAAGTTTAAGAAACGGACCGAAGGTGCTTTCGTCATTGCCTCCACGATAAAGATCCAGAGCAGCTCCCATAACGTCGTGGAAGAGGCAGTTATCAATTGTCAGATACTCAACGTTGTATTTCCCTACATCCTCCTTTTCCGAGGCCAGATTAATAGCAGTACCTGAAATATTGTAGAATGTGCAATTGGTAAATGATATTGAATCCGCAAAGGTGCTTTCGAAAGACCTGAAAGCATTATGACTTGAGGCGTTAAAGTTATAAAACTCACAATTGTCAACAAAAAGCTTATAATGAGAAATAGTTGGGCTGGGGGAAGTTTGAATTCCTGCTGAAGCAATTCCGTTTCCCGAATCACCATTAAAAGCTATTCCTTCAATAATCAGCATACCTGCATTGTTGATCTGAATAAGGGCGGAGGCGTTCTCAGCATCTGAAATCTTCAAAACAGGTTTCTTCGAAAGCCCATCTATTGCAATAATTTTCAACGGATGGCTTATTTCAATTGTTGAGGAAATGAAATAATCCCCTTCTGAAGTAAGAAGAATTAAATCTCCATTATTGCTCTCTTTAACAACTTTATTGATGTCAGATTCAGGGCTTACTTCTAATATATTTCCTGAGAATTTATAAGCAATTACATTATCTATCGGTTCATACCAGAAAGCACCTGTATCCTCTTTTCTTACCGGGAGAACTGGCTGATAATCCTTCGAAAACCATAAACCATTCTCCCCCCTTACAAAAGTCATGCTCGTCTCTATAAAACCTTTTTCGATATATTTTCCACCTTTTGTGGTAACCAGGTTATTTTCAAAAGTAATTCCACTTATATTATCAAGTGCTTTATAGACATTACTTTTAAGTGGATTATAGAAAATATTATTTTTGATTGTTGTGTTTATAGGAACTGCTGTTCTTTCATTATCACTGCCAACACCAAACTTTATATTCTGACAATTAACGAAAGTATTATTCTCAATGGTTACGCCATCAACCTGATGGTAACGATTAATAAGTGAATTAGGTACGCCGTTCATAATTGGCAAGGCAGAACGAAACCTGTCGCCAGCCAATTCCTGAAAGTAGTTGTTTCTTATCGTATGTCCTTTGTTAATAACACGTATTCCACCTGTTTCAGGTTTATTGTCTCCAATAAAATAGTTTCCTTCAAGCAGGTTTCTGTTGCCATGCCTTAGGACTAAAGCCCCTTCACATTCGTAAAAAACATTATTGCGTATAATGTTATCGCTGGACTTAACGGACACATGTTCCGTTTCGCCGTTGCATTTCTCGAAGTAATTATTTTCCACAATTGTATTTGACGACATCAAAGAAAAAGTGGAAACACCAATACGCATGGTCTCTCCGCCGTTTGAGCCTAACCGCTGCCTTTCGCCAAAGTAGTTGTGATCAATTCTGTGATAGTTCTCCCTGTTCTTCTCATCATTAAGCTTTACAACTAATGTAACTCCAGCGTTTAGCTTCCCGCCAAAGTAACAATGATCAATTCTGTTTTTCTTTCCATAGAGATGAACCCAGTCCTGCTTATTAAAGCGGTCAGGCGGATTGTAAGCATCTATAACACAATTGGTTACTCGACAATTGTTAGCAACATCATTTTTGTCGGTTCTAAATATTATTACTGCGTCATCGGGAGTAGAGCCATTAGTAAAGAGCAGTCCCGAAACTTCAAGCCACTCCCCGGAAAGTTTAAGAAAGGAATTTCCTGATATAATAACCTTACCGGCCTCTTCTGCTCTAATTACAATTGGATTATTTTCCTCACCTTTACCTATTAATCTGATTTCAACATTTTCCCAATTGCCGTTTGCCATAATAATAGTATCGCCAGGAGCAGCGTTTTTTACTGCTTCAGATAAGGCTTGTGGTGTATTCACACTGCTGCTGCAAGATGAAAAAAGAAGAGTCATAAATAGAGAATAAATTACTAAAATTGTTTTCATTGTAAACATCTCACTTTTATCTTAAGAATATAAAAAATGCATTACTCAACAATAGAGCAATGCATTAAGAATGTAAATTAGTTCAATCAATTTATTTTACGCAGATTCTTCAACCGGCTTGATATCATTAGCCAAAATATATACGGCAAGAACACCCAGAGGAACAAAAATGGCTATCATAATAAATATTGGTATGTACGAATAACTAGATATCATTGGTACAAGGAAGTTCATAATTATAACGGAAAAGACGCCTACTGAACCACCGAATCCCGCGAGAGTGCCGACTGACTTACCGCTGAATAAATCGCTTGGAATGGTCTGTATATTGCCGATAGCAAACTGAAAACCGAATAGAACGAAAGCCACAATTAGAACAAATTTTAACGGCGTATCAGCAAAGAGAATTGTCGCTACCAAACCAAGAAACATGATTACGCCGCCAATCGTAATGGTTGACTTACGTGCTTTGTTTACCGTAGCGCCTCCATGTATAATTCTGCCTGCATATATTCCACCAACAATACTACCAATAGCTGCACCTACATAAGGCACCCAGGCGAAGAAACCAATTTCTTTAACGTTAAACCCGTAAACTTCTGCAAGGTAGATTGGCATCCAGCCTACAAATAGCCACCATATTGGTTCAAGAAAAAATCTTGATACGAGAACCGCCCACGATTCTTTGTACGAAAGAATCTGCTTTAGCGTTAGAGCCTTCTTCTCCGGTTCATCATTTTTGGGACCATGCTGACCAGCGAGGATGAAAGCTCTTTCCTCATCGGTTATCCATGGATGCTCTTTTGGTCCTTTTTTATTTATAATGAGCCAGGGAATCAACCAGATTATTCCAAAAGAACCAACTATCATAAAAGTTACCTGCCACCCAAAAGCAGCCCAGAGTGTTGCAATAAGGGGCGGAGCAATTACAGAACCTATTGAAGCCCCCGAATTAAATAAACCCTGTGCGAAAGCCCGTTCTTTAACCGGGAACCATTCCGCGTTACTTTTAACCGCGCCCGGCCAGTTACCAGCTTCACCAAGCCCAAGCGTAACCCTGAAAAAACTAAATGACAATATCCCGCGTGCAAAGGCATGCATAAATGAGGATAAACCCCACACGGCAATTGCAATAACATATCCAACACGTGTACCGACAATATCAAACAATTTTCCCGAGAATGACTGACCTAATGCATAGGCAACCATAAAAACGTTTAGAATAAGTGCATAATCTCCCTTATCCATTCCCAGATCACCCGAGATGCTTGGCCACATAATGGCAAGTGTACTTCTGTCAATGTAATTGATTACTGTGGCCAATCCTATGAGACTGATTATCCACCATCGTAAACCTTTAATTTTCATTAAAACCCCATACTAAATTATTATGTTACGTTAGGAAATCTTCCCTTACCGGACTGAACACATCTATCAGCAATCCCTCTTCAAGACAAACTGCGCCATGAGCAACATTAGATGGAATATAAAAACCATCACCAGTTCTTAATACTTTCTTCTCTTCGCCAATTGTAACTTCAAATGCACCACTTTCAACATAAGTAGTCTGGCTATGATGATGTGCATGTATTGGTCCTATACCACCCGCTTTGAAATGCACCTTAACCATCATTATATTTTCGTTGTATCCGAATATTTTACGCTGCAATTTATCGTCAATTTTTTCCCATTCAATAGTTGCATCTACATTATAGACACTGCTTTCTTTGTTCATGATGTCTCCATAATTTATTTGATCAATGTTATTGGTCCCAGCCATTCATAGCTTCTATCAGCGATAGTAAGTGAATGCTTTGCATTAGCTTCATTATTATTATTTGAGATGATAAGAATCCAGTCTAGTTCATTTCCCACGATATGCGCTGCCGTATATTCGTTATCGTTATATAATACTTTTATTGAACTTATTCTACTCTTCGAGCCGCCGGTAAATTCACTCGTCGGATTAAAAATGCCATGTGGCTCAATAACTGAAACGAAAACATGATTACCGGCATTTTTACGAAGCATGTATCCCGGATCGTTTCTTAAATTGAAGTGAGGATCACCTGCTCCGATACGTGTATAATACACGTCAGTCTCTGAATCTGAGTTGGTTGTAATAGAATAGAATCGTTCTTTGCTCAGCCAGGTTATTTGAGAAATATCTTTGCCTTTTCCTTTTGCCTCAACCCAAAGATGTTCGTATCCGTTAGATTTACCCAGCGTCTTTTGTTCAGTTGTAAATGCATCATAATCAATATTGCTATCAACCAGATGCCCTTTGTAGTAAAATGGCAAATCATATTGGTGTTTACTATCCGAGTCTATTTTTAGCACATCAAGAATAATTGGTTTAATCAAAGACTCGTCCGATACCATAACCATAGTTCGCTGATACTCAACTCCGTTATAAGCGTTTACTTCTTTTGCACTGGCATATTGAAAGGCTTTGTTTTCATAATTACAAAATAATCTGTCAGAATGATACTTCTGCGAAGCGTCTTTACTTCCTTTAAAACTGGTGGTTTCATCAACAACAAGCGTGTTGTGGGCTATCGTTTGTTTAGCGAACGAATTATTTTCCGGAAGATATCTTCCGCCATCTTTTTGTTCTGTGTTTAAAAACCGTGCGGCGCCGTAATCCTGAATTATTTCCTCTCCCTGATCATAAAACAGGAAGGACAATTTATCAAAGTGACCGTGGGATAAACCATGGGATGTGTACTTGAATAATAAGAGTTCCTGATCTTCAGGCAATCCGTTTCTAAAAATTGATATTCCGCCCTCATCACCATTTGGTCCGTCCGAAAATTCAACCGATTGCCAGTTGAATTCTGGAATCCTTTCAAATTTTGTAAAGTCTTCAGCAACAATAAGACCAGCACCGGTTAGCGATACACGTTCCTGTTCTTTTGTAATAGATAGAAGTGGTTTTTCTCTACCATAATTTTTATAGACAAAATTTTGCGCGTAAATCATTTCCGCAGTCTTCCAGGTTTTCTCTTTCAGCGCATCATTGATTGGCAAAAATTCGCCATTTGTATATGTCATTTGTGTTGCGGCATAAAAAGCTTTACGTAATATTTCTTCCCTGTATTCATATACCTTTAGTTCTGGCAAATTGTTGTTTAATGATTCAGCAAAAACGAAAAAAGGCCACAAGGCATATCTTGCATAGTATGCCCCCTCAGTATAATATCCATCCGGCGAGAAGAGCAAGTCAAGTTGTTTTATAAACCCGCTCTGCCCATCTTTAGACTTTCCATAAAGTGATTGTTGAACAAGTTCATCGTCCCCCAATACTATACCTGTCATACCAACAGCAGCAACCATCCATGTTCCATGGTTATGGATTAGATTAAAATCATGCTCACATTCATTCAGGAAGAATTCTGTCATTGGTATGAAGATGCTTTGCTCAAAGAGATTTATGTCTTCCTCACTAAGAAAGTCATAAATACAATCATAGGCTTGAATAGTATGTAAAAGCCATACTGATTCATTAAGACTCTGCCAAAACAATCTTCCTGGCGTTTGTTTTTTACCCTGAGGATGTTTCCCTAATTGTGGATAGAGCTCAGCGTACTTTACTAACATGCTGCGCACGAACTGTGCATACTTTTCTTCCTTTGTTATAGAATAAAGAAATCCAGCCATTTGCATCAAGTCGTAATTCTTTTTATGTCTCTCGTGAGTATATCCACCACCAGGATCTTTGGGAAATGGAACATCCGGAAAACTTCCTATAGCTTCTGCCACTTGATCAACAGCGTCTTTATATGAATGATCAAATAGCAGATATTTCCCAAGACTTTGCCCAATTAATTTGGCATCGTTTTTTGTAAGGATTAGTGTAGGATGTTGGATCTGAGCTCCGACAACTGATATTATGCTTACTAATATGATAATGACCTTCTTAATCATGAACATTCCCAATTAAACAAAATATAATCCACCATTTATTTCGTGAGAAGCACCTGTAATAAAAGATGATTCATCGGAAGCAAGATAATTAACTAAATCGGCAACTTCACTTGCTTTACCTTCACGTTTTAATGGTGTGATGCTAGCGACGTGAGCTCTTACTTCATCTTTTGTAAAAGTATCGTGAAACGTTGTTGAAATCATACCCGGGGATACACAATTTACACGAATATTTTTACTCCCTAATTCTTTTGCCAATCCACGGGTAAAGGTAAGAACAGCACCTTTAGCCGTTGCATAGGCAATAGCGCCCGGCCCGCCGCCATCACGTGCTGCCTGCGAAGCAAAGTTAACTATAGAGCCGCCGTTAGTCATAAAAGGTATTGTAAATTTTGAGACAAGAAATACTGTCTTCATATTTAGCGTCATTAATAAATCCCAGAAATCACCATCCATCTCTTCAATTTTTTTACGTGCAACCAAACCGCCGGCTACATTAACTAATATATTAATTTCATTGCCAAAGTTTGAAACGCATTCTTTAACTACTTTCTGGATGTCTTCATCTTTTGTCATATCTCCCTGAACGGCAATTGCTTTCCCACCTTTTTCGCTAATGAGTTTCAGAGTTTCCTGAGCATCATCCGGGTTATCATAATAATTAACACATACCGAAGCCCCGTTCTCAGCAAGTTTTATGGAAACCTCTCTTCCAATATCTCTGGCCCCACCAGTTACAATGGCCACTTTTCCATCTAAATTTGTCATTTTATCCTCGTATATATTATTGAACTGTTATAATTCTTTTTCTTTGAATGCCCTGCTTATATGCTCTTCGGCAATCTTAAGATGTTCTGTCATTGCTCGTCTTGCACCGACAGAATCATTTTTTTCTACAAAGTCATAAATTATTTGATGATGGATTAGGGCAGACTTTCTTGCATCATCAACAAAAGAAAGTATATTTGACTTTACCTTTGGAATAAGCCTTTGAAGCGGTCTAAGTAACAAGGGCATAAATTTATTTTTAGAAGCTTTTGCCAAATCCAAATGAAACTTCAAATCATATTTTGTATGTATACTTAAATCGCCAGTTACATTATTACTAATTCCATCAATCGCATCTCTCAATTCAGTTAGATCTTCTTCCGTTCTGTTTTGTGCAGCAAAATATGCTATGCCAGGTTCTATCATCTGTCTGGCATGAACGAGGTCATAGGCGTAATCACCCTCCAACCTGTGTTCAAAAAACTTCAACATTATATTTGTTACATTTTCGGAGGAGAAGTTTAATACAAATACTCCTTTGCCTTTTTCTATTGATACTAGTCCATGAGTATTAAGTATTCTTAAAGCCTCACGAACTGAAGTTCTGCTTACACCGAATTGTTTACAAAGCTCCGCCTCGGAAGGCAGTTTTGATCCTGGAGGAAACCTCTTACTGAGGATGGCATCTTCTATTTGATTAGCTATAGTATGACTAATGGGTTGGCGGCTGGCCAACTGAGAAAATATTTGCTCTTCCATAATCTTCGGAGTTTGTTTTAGAATAGTTTTAGCGTTCCACTCTTCCCGAGGCGTTTCCCTGGGCGAGTTTTGTAACTTCATCAATAGATGCCAGATTGAAGTCACCAGGAATAGTGTGTTTAAGACACGAGGCAGCAACAGCAAATTCCAATGCGTCTTTCGAAGACTGCATTGTTAATAATCCATATATAAGTCCGCTGGCAAAAGAATCTCCGCCACCAACCCGGTCTACAATTTGAATATCGTATACTTTAGATCTGTAAGGTTTCAGACAATCCTTACTATCGTGAAGGATGGCGCTCCATCCATTTCTTGAAGCAGAATAAGATTCTCGAAGTGTGATTGCAACAGTTTCAAATTCATATTTACTTTTTAGCGATTTAGTAAGAAGGGCATATCCCTCTGCTGAAATTTCAGCATTCTCAACATTTGTGTTTGCCGGAATCATTCCCAGACTCTTCTCAGCATCTTCTTCATTTGCTATGCATACATCAACATATTCCATCAATGGATTCATAACCTTTTGAGCTTCTTTCTCTGACCACATTTTTTTCCTGAAGTTCAGATCGCAACTGATCTTTACGTCAAGTTCTTTCGCTTTTTTACATGCTTCAAGCAGAACAGCCTGTGCATTTGTTCCTAACGCAGGAGTAATGCCGGTCCAGTGAAACCAATCTTTATTATGAAAGACTATATCCCAATCAATCTCTTTTATTTTTATATCACTAATAGCAGAGTGTGCTCTGTCATATACTACTTTTGAAGGTCGTTGACTCGCACCTGTCTCTAAAAAATATATTCCCACTCTCTCACCATCACGGATGATATAATCAGTATTAACTCCAAACCTTCTTAGATGGTTTATAGCAGATTGCCCGATTTCATGTTTGGGTAATCTTGAAACGAAGTAACTTTCTACTCCATAATTTGATAATGAAACAGCTACATTTGCCTCTCCGCCGCCATACGTAACATCAAAAGAATCACTCTGTACGAATCTCTTAAATCCCGGAGTACTCAAGCGCAGCATTATTTCACCGAATGTAACTACTTTCTTCATTGATTAATATTCTCCTAATTTCTCTTGATTGTATCCCTAAAGGAATTTATACTATTCATTAATCTATCCGCGTTTTTTGTTAGCTCAGTATAATTATTGTCATTTATTAATTTCTTATCAACAAGAGCGCTTCCGACCCCAACGGCACAAGCTCCGGCGGAGAGCCACTCCCCTGCATTATCAAGTGTAACGCCACCAGTCGGCATTATATTAAGAAACGGCATAGGTGCCTTTACAGATTTAAAGAAACTCATTCCCAGAATATCTGCTGGAAATACCTTAACAACATCCGCGCCAATTTCATATGCTCTAAATATTTCTGTTGGAGTAAATGCCCCAGGCATCACAGGTTTACCATGAGCATGAGCTGTTCTTATAATTTCATCCTTGGTAACAGGACTAACGATAAACTGCGCACCGGCTTCAATTGCTTCTTCTACCATGGTTTTATTTGTTACAGAACCAACTCCAACCAGCAGATCAGGAATGTTCAATTTTGTTAATTCCCGAATTGCACCAATAGCGTTTGGAACAGTCATTGTGACTTCTAAAATATTTACACCACCATCACAGAGCGCTCTTGCTACCTTTTCCATTTTACTATCATCATCTATCCGAACTACGGCAACTGCACCATTGTCAAGAATGGTTTTTAAGATTTCATCTCTGGTCATGTTTTCCTTTTTTAATTAATTTTATTACTTGACGAGTGTCATTTTGTTAATGAGATTGCCTGAGGATGATGCTAGTTGATAATAATATGTCCCCGAGGGTAAACCTGATGCGTCGAATTGAAAAGAATAAGATCCTGCACTATAAAACCCGGAACAGATATCTTTTATTTTTTGTCCAAGCGAATTATATATTAGGAGAGTTATATAGTCTTCCTTTTCCAGCGAGAAACTTATACTTGTTGTTGGATTAAATGGATTAGGATAATTCTGTGAAAGTGAAAAGGTATTATCAATTTCATTTTCTTCAACTGCAGTTACTTCTATAAAGGTTGGAGAAACAACTTTGTTTCCATCCATCACAAGAGTAATTGGGTTTTTAGTTCCCGATAATGAACCACCCCAACTTGAGAATGCCCAACCAGCTTCAGGAACAGCCGTAATAGTAACAGTTGTTCCTTCCGGATATTCATTCATCAGAGGATCAACTTCAACGTTTCCCGACCCAAGAACCCAAAAGCTTAGTTTGTAAAGATTCGGATCACTATAGTTAGCCGTAATAGACATATGTGAATCCATAACAACTGTTATTGGGTTCTCATTTGAGACAACATCCCCCGTCCAGCCTTCAAATGTTGATCCGCTTTGTGGTACTGCTGTTAATGATACCTCTGTTCCGGGCTCAAAAATTGTTCCTATAGGATCTGTAGTTACCTCTCCTCTACCGTTATTCTCGATAAATAGCCCAACAGGCAAAGCTTCGTTTAGCCACGAAGGTCCTACATCTTCAGCCGATAGTGGTCCCCTATTTACGGTTTCATCAGAAACCTGATCCGCACCCGCATCTTTTAATATACCTCTGCTCTGTCCATCCATATCATCAATAATCTCAGGGTAATCCCCAACAGAAGCACCAATAACAGGACTTACTGAAGAAGGTCTAAAAAGATTATCAGCAGATAATTCTAAAAGAGGATCCTCTTCGGATATTCCAACAATGGATTCCATTCCAAGAGATGAACCGCTAAAATAATTTCCTTCCCATTTAAATTCTTCTGGTGTATCATAAATGTTTATTAACTGGTTATCAGATTTAATTACATTATTGGCTATAGTACTTTGAGCAGGAGGTAATGACAGTTCAGTGCTTACGCCAGTGCCAATTGCAATATTACTAACACAATTCACAATTGTATTAAATGCAACTGTAGCATTTTTAACCTGAAAATATCTATTCAAAGGTGAATTTGGAACTCCATTCATAAAAGTTATAGGTGACCGCCAATCTACAGAATTACCAGTTAGTCCTTCAAAATAATTATTAATCACAACATGGTCTTCACCAATAATTCTCACACCGCCACTTCCGCTTTTTCCTTCGCCAATAAAATAGTTGCCTTCAACTCTTGATCCGTTTCCATGCCTTAGAGTAAGCATTCCGTTGCATTTGTAAAATGTATTATATCTGAATGTGTTGTTACCCGTTTTGTTTGATATAATTTCTATTTCACCATCACACTCTTCAAAATAATTATATTCAACTATGCAGCCAGCATCACTCATTGATACATCACTTGTTCCGATTCTAATTGTCTCACCGCCATTCTCACCAAGTGCCGGTCTATGCCCAAAATAGTTATGGTCTATTTGATGATAAACCTGCTGATCCGTTTTAGGCCAGACCACTAATGTTGCTCCGCTATTGGTTTTTCCTGTAAAGTAGCAATGATCTACCCGGTTATTTTTTCCATAAATTGATAAGTATTTATATTCATCTCTTGGTGTTGCCGGGTTGTAGTTTACAATTGAGGTATTAGTAACTCTACAGTAATTTGATTCCGAACCGTTGCGAAATTCAATAACATGCCCATCGGTAGTGTATCCTGCTATGAATCTTAGTCCGTCAATTTTTATATAAGTTCCACCGAATCTGAACTTCGAGTTTCCCGTGAATATTACATGTCCGGGCGTTTCAGGCATTATAACTATTGAATCACCTTGGGCACCATTTCCTTTAAACTGTACTTCCTGATTCAACCAAACTCCATCCCTTAAAAGGATAGTATCTCCTGGTGATACAACACTACTAAAGCTGTTAAGTTCTGTGGCATTATTTGCTACGCGAGTAGTAGCATTTAATCTTATTATTATAAAAATGAGAAAGAGAGCCGCAAAAATAAGAATTCGTTTCATTTAGTTTCCATTATTAAAAAAAGGCTGTTCCAAACTTGTATAAAACAGTGGTTGCAATGCGACTTTACAAGCTAGCATGAGGGAGCTTTTTGGAACAGCCTTAAAATTACTCTACAGTGTTATTACTTTAAGAGAAGCATTTTCTTTGATAAGACAGTGTTATTGCCTTGTAAACTATATATGTAAACACCAGATGATAATCTTGAAGCATCAAAATTAACAACATGATGTCCTGCTGCAATTTCTTGGTTAATAAGATTAGCAACTTCCTGACCAAGTATATTATATATCTTGAGTGAGAAAATACCTGAGGCAGGAATAGTAAATTCAATTTTTGTAGATGGATTAAATGGATTAGGATAATTCTGAGATAGAACGTAATCAGTTGGAACCTGCTCAACCTCATCAATTGCAGTTAGTTGACCATCCGGCGTCCATCTTCTATCACCAATTGCTCCGCCATCGTGACCTAAGGATAATAAAGGAGAATTTTCGGACATTGTGAAGTTGCCATTCGCTGCATCTGCAAATCCGGGATCGAGAGCATAAACGGAAGCTTCATCAACAAATCCGGCTAATTCCGCACCAGACCATGTTCCGGCTTCAGGAACAAATGTACCATAATCAAGAACAACAGTATCTCCACTTGCCTTGGCTCCCGATATTGCAAATGTATCTACGTTCGCTACAAATGAACCCATTCTTTGGAAGGTAATTAATGATCCTGTTCCGCTGAATGTATCATTACCAATTTTGCTGTCAACAATCAGAAGATTACGCATAATAGTGTTTTCGTGATCTCTTTCCCAGATTACTCTTCTTTGACATTGGTAGAATGTACAATTTTCAATTAATACATAACCATCAGGAGTTAGTACATCTCCATCACTTTCAATTTTTATAGCTGATCCATTAATGTTAATGAATGTACAGTTGCGAATAGTAAGAGTAGAATATGATGTGCCATCTAATGGAACTGGCTCTTTGTGCGTGTTAATTGCTCTTATGGCTTCATCACCTGTATTCTCTAG
>JAHISV010000016.1:0-25000 GCA_018818065.1 Bacteroidota bacterium
AATGATAATTTACTCTGAGGGAAACAAAAAGATCAAGTCGACCTATGGTCAACTTGATCTTTTAACAGAAAACAATAATTATTTATGTCCAATCTTAACTAGTTAGTAATAAATACGGTCAACCTTATTTAGGGATTGACAATACTAACTACTCAAATCTCAAAACTATCTATTAAACTCTTTTATAATCTTTTGTATATCGGCTTCAGATATTCCTGAACCGAAACTGCCACCGGACTTTGCCGATGTTCCGTTTTTGCTGCTGCTTAACGATGCCGCAGTATTCGAACTCAAATTACCCGCACGTGCAAGTAGTCTTTCTTCAATCTGAGCCATGAAACTGCCTGACCCTTGATTAGAAGAATAAACTTTTGGAGGTGTTGAATCAAAGGATGTAGTACATGAACCGGAGTTAACAGGATTTGATTCAAATGCCAGTGTCTTAACATTCATGAGATGCATTGCAGAAACATTTGACGAAATAATTGAACCACCCCATGTACCTGGTCCTAATGTAAGTGAAGGCATTAATGGAGTAGTATATCCAACCGCACCAATTGAACTTGGTGTGTTAACAACAATTCTGAATGCCGGTTTTTCCAGGGCAAACTTCATAATAATATCTTTTTCATTAGAGTGAATTGCCATAGTGTGACCAATTCCTCCAAACTTCAAGAGTTCAATGCATCTATGACAGCCTTCAAGCCAGCCGTCTACAACATAGAAAGCAAGTACCGGCGATAATTTTTCAATGGATAAGGTTTCTTCATGACCAACAACTTCACACTCGGCAAGTAAAACTCTTGTTCCCTGAGGCACTTTGAAACCGGCATACTCAGCAATAAACTCGGCACTTTTACCAACAACCTCCGGGTTTATTCCGTGTCCTCTTTTAAGCGCGGCTGCTAATTTTGCTTTTTCATCAACGCTAACAAAATAGCCGCCATTTGCCTTGGCAATTTCAATTGCTTTATCCTTCAGTGGTCTGTCAACAATCATGGATTGTTCTGAGGAGCATAAAGTCCCATTATCAAAGGTTGTTCCGTATAAAATATCCTTTACAGCTTTTTCAACGTTTGCGGTTCTCTCAATAAATGCAGGAACGTTTCCTGCGCCCACGCCATAGGCGGGTTTACCGGAGCTGTAAGCGGCTTTCACCATGGCATTGCTTCCGGTTGCTAATATTACACCAACACTCTCATCGCTCATCAGGGCATTCGTACCTTCGATAGAAGGTTTTGTCATCGCCTGAATCAATCCTTTTGGGGCTCCCGCTTTTTCGGCAGCTTCCCTCATAACATCCAGAGCTTCATGAGTACATCTCATTGCTTTTGGATGCGGACTGCAGACAATACCATTCCTACACTTCAAGGAAATAATAGTCTTAAACATTGCAGTCGACGTTGGATTTGTTGAAGGGATTAAAGCTGCAACAACTCCCATCGGTTCGGCAATCTTTACTATTTGACCATTACTTTGAACATCAATAACACCAACAGTTTTAAGATCTTTTATGGAATTATAAACGTCTCGTGTGGCAAACTGATTCTTAATTACTTTATCTTCCCACTTTCCGAATCCGGTCTCTTCATTCGCCATTTTTGCCAAACGTTCAGCATTAGCCATCCCGGCATCAACCATGGCTTTAACAATCTTATCAACCTGTTCCTGGTTGAAGTGTTTGTATTCTAATTGTGCTTCTTTTGCTTTTTTTGCTAAATCTCTTGCTTCCTGAACTGATTCCAGGTCTTTATCCAAGTTCATGTTTTCCTCAATTCTTTTACGACGCCAAAATATAACTATAGCAGCACAAAACATCAATTTAATATGTAGTTTCTAAAAGCAATATTATCATTAGTAACATTCAATTATAGTAATAGTAATAAATTACTTGACAATATCTTACTAGGAAAGTATTTTTACAGCCAATTGGTAATGTGTTACCCACTTGGGGAGTAACAAATTTAATGCGTGATTATTCGAAATTTTTAGAACTCTTTCATGAAATTGGTCTTACAGAGAGGGAAGTAAAGGTCTACATCCCTTTGCTTCAAAAACGCATGTTTACTGCCTCAGAACTTGCAGAAGTCTCTAATGTACCTCGGACAAAGATTTATGAAGTCATTCAGAAAATGATACACAAGGGAATTTGTGTTGAGAAAAAAAATGGTCGTAACAGGGTCTTTGAAGCTATAGAACCTCAAATTGCGTTTGGAAACCTCTATGATAATTATAAGACCGAACTAATACGAAAAGAAGAGGTAATCTCCAAACTGGTCGATGTTTTTACACCTGTTTATACAGAGGGGAGAGTAAAAGAAAACCCGCTTGATTATATTGAAGTTTTGACAAACAATAACCATATCCACAAAAAATATTTATCCCTTGTTCACAACGCACATAAAGAAATTCTTACTTTTAATAAGCCGCCTTATGCATGCGATACACCTGATACACTGGGTGAGCAGGAACGGGCTGAAATTGAACTGATTAAGCGCGGGGGAATAAGCAAAGGATTGTATGAATATGATGAACTTGAAGAGGAATCTCACTATACAGAGACAGAAAAACTTCTCACAGAATATGGACATCAATCGAGGTATATAAAAAGCCTGCCTGTTAAAATGATAATATTTGACCGAAAGACTGTAATGTTTGCCCTTGATCAGCCTAAATCACCTTCGGATAATTTAACAATGATTGTTATAGAACATAAATCTCTTGCAAACGCGAGTACCATTTTATTTGACTTTCTCTGGTCGCAAGCTGAGGAACTAAAAAAATATTAAATAATTATGAAAGACTATTTACAAACTAATCAGACTATTCTAAGACAAATATGAAAAAACTATACCTTTTTATGCTATCCTTTTTTGTGATTCAATGTCAGACCAATCCGCCAACCACTCCTGATACAAATATTAATAATGGACGCATTTCCGTTTCATCAAACGTTGATGGTGCCAGTATATTTCTTGATGATGAACTTACCGGACAGGTAACTCCGGATACCATAACTTCCACTATTGGTAATCATGAAATCCGCCTGGAAAAAGATGGCTATTATTCAGCCTCATCCGAAGTTCAGGTGAATGCTAATTCAACTGAAAATATTTATATCAATATGGAAAGTATTATCGTTCAGAAAGTAGTTCTGCTGGAAGACTTCGCTAATGTTAGCTGTACGCCATGCGTCATTTCAAATCAGATAATTGAAAAATTAGCTAATGAGACTTTTGGTGAGACCCGGCTGGTTGTTGTAAAATTTCCTACGAACTTTCCATCACCAGTTGATCCATTTTATTTGGCGAGTTCACAGGCATGCGACACGAGATTAGAATTCTACAACCCGATATTTATTGCCCCGACTGTTATAATCGATGGTATAAACAGACCGACAGCAACGGATGAAGAATCAGTTGTTTCTGCCATTAATGAAAGATTGCATGTAGAATCCCCATTTGAGCTTACAGTAACAGATATCATTGTAAATAACCGGTTGTCAGTTAGCATATTTGTTAAGTGCCTTAACGCCGATGCGGTGAATTATGAGAATCTTGTGTTGCATACAGTTTTAACCGAAACGGATATTACTTTTGATAGTCCGCCAGGGTCCAATGGCGAAACCAGTTTTTATAATGTTATGAGAAAAATGCTGCCCAGTTCCGATGGTGAAATTGTTACTCCCTTAGGGAACAGGGAAGAGCGACAATATATCTGGAATACGGAAACAAGTAATAACTGGCAAAAAGACAATTTGCATGTTGTTGTCTTTTTGCAGGACAGGGTAACTAAAAATATTTATCAGAGTGCAGTTTCTGATTAGGAGAAGCGGTATCACTATATAAATACATCACACTCTTAAAATCATGAGGAGAGCACATGGGAAGAGTTTACTTTTTTTTACTACTTGCGTCATTTTTTTGTAGTTCTGTAGTTTTTGGACAAACATTCTTTCAGGAAAATTTTAATGAAAATCTTATGCCCCCTACCGGTTGGACGACAGAAGGCAATAATGCCCATTGGGAAATGAATAATTCAAAACTTGCTGGCGGCGAAGCTCCGGAAGGAAGGTTTAATTGGAGTCCATCGGAAAATTCAACTTTTCGTTTAATTTCTCCAACAATTGATTTAGCCGGATATTCAGTGGTTGGTGTTACTTTTAAACATTTTATTGATCATTATTCTAGCACTATACAAGTAGGTGTGGATGTTAGAACTGATGGAGGGGACTGGACTAACTTGTGGGAAATTACTCCTGAGAGTAATGTAGGACCAGAAGTTGTCTTGTTTGGAATTTCAGATCAGGTGGGAAGTGCAAATGTTCAGTTGAGCTGGTATTATAAGGGAACGACTGATAATATTGATTACTGGTATCTGGATGATATAGAATTATTTGTTCCTACCATAAAAGATGCTGCTGTAAGTTCTATAATTTTACCAACACAGGTAGATCCTCAAACTCAAATAACTCCTGAAGCAGCTATTTCCACTTTAGGGCTTGGCGGTACTTTTGAGGTAAAGTGTGAAATATTTCTAAATGATCAGATGCTATATGAATCTGTTAAGACTTTGTCAAATGTTTCCGCAGTTTCTATGACACAGGTTGTTTTCGATTCCTTTACTCCAACTCAATCTGACGAATTATTCAAGGTAGTAGTAACTACTATGTGGGGGGATGATAGCAATAGCGAAAACGATGAGACCACCACTCATTTTACCTCAAACACCTCAGATAGAGTTGTATTGTGGGAACAGTTCACAAACTCATCGTGCGGATATTGTGCTCCATTTAATGTGGAATTGACACCAGCTCTCAATAATCTGGGTTATGCTAGTGTAATACCCATTAATTATCATGTTTGGTGGCCTGGGGAAAACGATCCTTTTTATCAGGCCAATACTGTTGACCCTAGAAGCAGAACAACTGATTACTATGGTGTTTCAGGCGTACCAGCCCCGTTTTGTGATGGGAGCAGTTATGGTGCCGGGAGTAGTACTGAAGAAATTGAAAATTATGTAATGGCAAGAAAAGCAATTAAAACCGGTGTCGAGATAATCCCAATAGTTTCATTATTGGGTGAACATGCTGTCTTTCATGTTCAGGTTAATGCAACCGGCGGCATAATTCCTGGGATTTACAAATTACATTGCGTTGTTATAGAAAGTGGATTCCAATATACAACTCCACCTGGTTCTAATGGAGAAACGGAATTTGATTGGGTTATGCGAAGAATGTATCCTGGGGCAACTGGTACTACGATTAATATTAGCAAAGGGGAAACTCTTAACATTTCTGTGGAAGCGAACCTGGAAAGAATATGGAGAAAACCAAACATTGCCTATTTAGTTTTTGTCCAGAATGATGAGACGAAAGAAATCATTCAAGCTGCAGTTACTACAACCGTTACAGATATTGAGGATATAAAAGAATTACCATTAACTTTTGGACTGGCTCAGAATTATCCGAATCCGTTCAATCCTTCTACCGTAATTAAATATCAAATCCCAGAGTCATCAATAGTAAGTCTAAAAGTATTTGATATGCTTGGCAGAGAAATAAAAGTTTTGGTAAATGAGCAGAAAAATGCTGGTGAATACTCCGTTGAATTAGATGCATCACAATATTCAAGTGGTGTTTATTTCTACGAATTAAGATGCAACAATTTTGTCAATTCGAGAAAAATGTTATTAATGAAATAATTTTTAATCTATTAAGGAATCTGAAATGAAATTAAGGTTTTTCGTGTTATTTTTCTTTTTTACTCTTTATTCAGCAGTATCTGCACAAACATTTTCGGTTACGGTTGATAACGTTTCAGTTAATGGTGATGTTGGAGATGAGTTGGTTGTCCACATGACTATGAAAAACATAACTTCCAGTGATCTTGTTTTATATATGGTCAGGAGCATTAATGATCAACCCCTGGAATGGTCCAGTACTTTCTGTTTTACCTTTTGCTATCCGCCAACACTCGATAGCCTCGTTACAGAGCCTGTTTTTAGCAGTTCACCTCTTGCCGCTGGTGAGGAAAGAATTCTGGAGTTTCATGTCTTTGCTCTAACGACAGGCGGGACTGGCAATTACCAAATTAAAATCGGTGATTCAAGAAGCGGCCAGATTGAAGTCATCAATTTAGTTGCTACAACAGAAACAACCGGTTTTGAAAATGCAACTTTATTGCCAAATGGTTTTAGTCTTGAGCAGAATTATCCAAATCCATTTAACCCGACAACCTCCATTTCATATTCCCTCACAGAAGCTGGCTATGTTTCTTTTGCGGTATTTGATGCTTTAGGTAAAGAGGTTAAAGCCATCAGCGAAGGTTATAGAAATACCGGAAGTTATAAACTCCATTTTGACGGGAATGATTTGTCCAGTGGAATATATATATATCAGCTTAGTGTAAATAATAAAATTCTTTCTAAAAAGATGTTATTGGAGAAATAGATGAAAATAATGTCGATTGCTCTAATTGTTCTTTGGATGTCGGTTGGAATATATGCCCAGGATGTTGACAAGGCGCCAAATTTTATGTTGGAAAATATTGATGGTGATTTGGTTGAGCTGAATGATTATCTGGGCGAATCACCTATACTCCTTAGTTTTTGGGCTACCTGGTGTAAACCTTGCCATGAAGAAATGGTGCAGCTTAACAGAATTTATGAGGAGTATGAATCTGAAGGTTTTGTTATGCTGGCAATTTCAACCGACAACGAAAAAAGTATTGCAAAGGTAAAACCCTTCATAAAATCTAAAGGATACTCTTTTGAAGTTCTTTATGATACTAATCAGGAGGTTTCAAGAAAGTATTATGCTCAGATGGTGCCTTATACTGTCATTATCGATAAGAGCGGAGAGATCGTCTATTCACATATGGGATATAAGAAGGGTGATGAAAAGAAAATCGAAGAACTAGTAATAAATATCTTATAGTTTTAGGTTAATAGCCCCGGATCAAAGTTCGGGGCTATTAAGTTGAGCTGATTTTCAAAACGTATGGCATGATATTCTTTTTAACTGAACACGTTAATTTTAGTCCATAGCATTCTGATAACAAAATTCTAAAAAAAATGAAAAAAACATCCAAAACAGTAATATCGATTCTTGTTCTATCGTTCCTGTTGGTTTCTGGTAATTTGAAAATTTACGGACAGTCAATCGAACTTCCGAATGGATTAGGTATATCGAACCAACTTGAATATGCTTATGATTCACAAAAAGATCTTGAAATCCTGGAAAACTGGTTGAACCTTGATTACCGGAATGGAATATTCTCTACCGGATTTCGTTTGGATGTCTTTCAACCAAATGATCCGAATCCTTCAATAAGCAGAGGGAAAAACCGATTCGCTGATATTGCCTACAAGTATGTTCAGGCAGATATCGGAAACAAGAGGGAAGGATTACAAATCCGGGTTGGAAATTATTATGCCTTATTTGGTCGTGGAATGCTTTTGAAGAGTTACGAGGATAGGAGTCTTAGAGTTGACAACAATCTGATGGGAGTGAAACTACTCGCTAATTATTCTGATTTCCAATTGACCGCTTTAGCTGGCATGCCTGAAAATGCAGATGCTGAGCGGAAGGATTTAATTCATGCTGTTGATCTTGAATACCGTGGGATAAAGAAAGTTAAACTTGGGGCTTCAGTTGTATCAAATCTACCGCAAACAGAAGCTAACGCAAGGACGACTCTGGCATCCCTTAGAACAGCAACCAGTCTTTGGAATTTTGATTTCTATGGGGAATATGGAATTAAAAAAAATAACCAAATTGAAGAAACGGTATTTGGCGGTAATGAAAGTATAGTTGGAAATGCATTTTATGGTAATCTGAATTTTTACTATGGTCCTTTCTCTTTAACAAGCGAATATAAGTACTACGATAATTTTGCTCTGATGTCCAATGACGGAACGGTAATATATAATACACCCCCGGCTGTGCGAAAAGACTACCAGTACATTTTGCTTAACAGGCATCCGTCGCCACTCGACCAGAATAACGAGCAGGGCTTCCAGTTAGAGGCGAGTTTGAATCTTAGTGAAGACACTTATTTCTCAGCTAATTACAGTGAAACAAAAACGCTTAACAGCGGTTCCTATTACCAGCGGATCATGAGCAGCAATGTTATACCCAGAATGCAGTTTAAGGAATTTTATGTTCAGGGTTTCCACGCCTGGTCAAAAGATGTTAAAACTATAGTCGGGTTTGGATATAACGAAGAGCTATCCACAAATACAAAAAATATTACTCCAATTCTGGAGAACAGGTTTTACCTTGACGACATGAATACTCTTAAAGTGATACTGGAACACCAGCAGACAACAAACAATTTCTCTGGTGAGAAGAAGTTTGATGATGTTCTTGTTCTTGAGTATTTAAGATCTCCAAAATTATCGATTTCTTTTGTAACAGAAATGGAAACAACCGAACCGGAAGAGGGTAGACTAGTAAGGAAGTTTTGGACCTTTATTCAACTTGGTTATCAATTGGGTGAACATACTGATTTGTCCTTCCTCGTTGGTTCCCGGCAGGCAGGGAATATTTGTATTGGAGGTGTCTGTAGGTATGAGCCCGAGTTTAATGGTGTAGAATTAAAAATGGTGACAAGATTATTTTGATGCAGTTAATCGGTTAGGTCTTGTATTTTAGAGGGTGAGAAAATTTGGTAAAAGGTAGAGTTGTAGCTCTGCCTTTTTTATTTAATCAATTCTTTCAGGTTTTGGTACCCTGACTTACTAACAGGAAGCGTTTGCCCGTTTGTAAGTGTAAGTTTGTAACTGTCCTTTCCTATCAAATCAACCTGCTTCAGAAGATCAACATTAACAATATAAGATCTGTGAATTCTAATGAATCTATCAGGGTCAAGATGCTCTTCGTAAAACTTCATGGTTTTTTTCTTAAGGTATTTTCCCTCGTTAGTAACAATGGAAACATAGTCATCCTGTGCTTCAAGGTAATTTAACTTTTCAACCGGAATGATATTTATCTTGGAATCTGATTTGATTACGATGCGTGAAAGTTTTTCAGGGTTTTCATCAATAGATTCAATTAAACCTGAAATTTGGCTGGAGTTATCACCAGTTGATTGTATCTTTTGCACAGCTCGTTCAAATGCCTCATCAAACCGCTCGCTGGAAAATGGCTTCAAAAGATAATCGATTGCATTGACCTCAAAAGCCTTTAAAGCGTATTGGTCAAACGCCGTTGTGAAAATTATTGTGGGTGATTCATCTAAAAGTTCCAGCATCTCAAATCCATTTATCTTTGGCATTTGAATATCAAGGAAAACGAGATCCGGTTTATGCTGGTTAATGGCTTTTATCCCTTCAAAACCATTGTTGCAGACTTCTACAATTTCCACATTCTTATCTTTAAGATAGTTCTTTACAATATCCTGAGCCAGTTTTTCGTCATCAATGATAATTGCTTTAATTTTTGATGTGTTCATGCTTCTGCCTTTTGTGTTGGGATTAAAACATTTGCCGTGTAAACATTTCCTAGTTTTTTGGTAGTCAATAAACCTTCCTGATTATACATAAGTTTAAGTCGATTGGCAATATTTTTCAAACCAATGCCTTCACCCTTGTTTGCAACAGATTCCGGGTCAAAGTTATTTTCCACGCTAATCTTTAGATATTTATCTTCCGGAATGCAACTGATCTTTATAGTAACTAATTCTATACTTTCATAAACTCCATGCTTTATGGCATTTTCGAACAATGGCTGTAAAATCATACTTGGCACTTCAATATCAAGACACTTCCCGGATATTTCTTCTTTATAAGTAAATTTATCTCCAAAACGGATTTTCTCAATATCCAGGTAAAGTCTAACTGTATTTAGTTCCTCTTTGAGAAGGTTTTTCTGTTTTTCGTTTTTCGAAAGTGTATTCCTCAAAAAGTTGGAAAGTTTAATTGTCATCTCCTGCGCGCGTTTTGGGTCACTTAATGTGAGGGATGAAATTGAATTAAGACTATTAAAAATAAAATGAGGGTTTATCTGGTACTTAAGAGTCCTGAGTTCCGATTCATTTACCAGAGACCTAAGTTCAGCTTCTTTCAACTCTTTTTCTTTATAATTGGTATAGTAGATGGTCACATAGTTAATCGAAACAGTGATACAGTAAAACAGTATGCCAATTAAGAACCTCCAGAATAAAGAGGCATCAAGAAACTTTAGGTAAAAAATATCTTCAGCGTAGAATTTGCTTAGGAGAAAATATCCGGACAGGACCCAAAGACCTGATGTTATGGTAGCCGCAGCCAGATGATTGGTTAAAATTTTAGCTGATGAACTATGTTCAAAAGAAATAAATTTAGTAGGATACCAGAGACTTAGCCCAATAAAGAAATATAATGCGTTAAATATAAGTGCATCAGCAATGGCTATTTCAAATTCTATATCCTGTACGAAAAAGAGCATTAATAAGTGGGCAAGGGCTAACATAGCCCATGCCAAAGCGTATACAATTGTAATTCTTGAATTTTTAATGAAGGGATTTCCCATCAAGTTGCCTCTTAATTTTTTACTTCACCACCGCCAAATAATACAAAGCCTTTAATTACTAATGCCCTGTCGTCTGCCATCTTGGTGCCTGAATCTCTGAAACGGGTCTCTTCAAATCCACCAAAAATGGTTACAGTTTTTACAATTACACGCCAATCCCGAGGAACAAAAATTTCAACACCACCGAAAATTGCAACAATGTCTAAAACCTGCTCACCCTGGGCCAGTTTTGCGTCATGCAGCATAATGTCCGATCCGCCGAAGATTGAGGTTATACGACCACCCTTAAAATTGTCAGAAGTGATTCTTCTTTTAACTGAATTAAATACCGAAACCACATCAATTGTGTCGCCGCTATCATCATAGGAATTTCCTTCACCTCTAAACTCATTCTTGAACTCATTTTTAAATTCATTCTTAATCTCATTTAATTCATTTTTTACATCTTCTTTGACTCCATAGATATCATTTTTGATGTTGTTCCTATCGTCTTGAAAATTATCCTTAAATTGACCGGTATCACCGTAAACTTTCGAGTGAAAATGAAGTGTCTTATTTCCACGTCTTCGGAGTATTAACGCAAGACCAATTCCAATAAGAATTATTGGCCAAAAGTCGCTGATGAATCCTCTGAAGGAGAAATGCAGGAATCTTGAGGCAACGTTTAGCCCGCCTATTGCCAGGAATATCCATCCGGTTATATTGCGAGAATTATTTGCGAGAATAATAGCACCAATGATTAGAAATATCATCGGCCATGAAAACAATTTAATGGGTGGATAATAATAATCGGGTGTGATATAATACAGCAGATCAAAATTATCTATTAACAGGAGTAAACCAAAAAGAACAAGAATAACTCCAACCCAATTTCTACTACCATTTGAATGTGTCATTTTGAGCCTCAGTAAAAAAAGTTAGAAAGATTTTATTTCGCCACCACCAAAGATAACTACTCCTCGTATGGTTAGTCTTTTACTTTTGTCATAAGCCAGATTAGGATCCTTAATTCGTTTATCACCAAATCCGCCAAAGATTGGTGTTACATCTATATTTACGTTCCAGTCTCGGGGAACCAAGATAGTTGATCCTCCAAATAGGGCTGTTATTTCAAGGACATTGTCTCCCTCTGCCAGTTGGCATTCCGTTAGCCTTATTTCTGAGCCGCCAAAGATCGCTACGATACGACCGCCTTTGAAATTGTCAGAGTGAAATACCTTGGAGCCTCCCCCGAAAACTGAAACATCTTCAATAAAATCATCTATACTGCCCTTATCCGTAGTGCCTTCAGAACCCTTCCTTCCAAAATGTCCGCTCCAGGTTTTCTTTTTGAACAGAATTGAAAGACCTATAATGACTAATATTAGTGGCCATAGTTCAGGATAGTAATTGAATAAACCTATGGCAAGAAATATTAACCCTGCAGTTTTGTCGCGAGTCGAAGAAAGTAATATTAAACCGATGATTATGAATATCATCTGCCATTCAAAAATAAAATCGGGTAATTCAAAGTATATTATGTCATAATTGTCGAGAAGAAATAATCCTCCTAATACGATTAGTATCGCACCAATTACAACTCTTGTTGAAAGTAATGAATTCTTATCCATGATTTGTACCTCCTATAATCGTTGGTTCAAATGTAAGGTGATAATGACTATTTGGAAATAACAAATCGGCGAATGCGGTTGTATTATCGGTAAATGCTCCATTTGGAGTCTGTTCTTACGAAGTTTGTTGTATTTGACCGGTTTATTTGCTTTTTTTGTTCGAAGAAAGTTATAGATGAGGTGTAATGGTTGTTCAAAGTACTCTCAAACAATTACGATTAGGAATTGTTGCATTACTGACAACAATTTGTATTGGCACTTTCGGATATATGATTATCGAAGATATGAATATGTTCGAATCCTTCTACATGACGATGATAACGATTTCCACAACCGGTTTCCAGGAAGTGCATGAGTTATCCAGAACAGGAAGGGTATTGACAATCTTCTTGATTATTACTGGTTTTGCAGGTATCGCTTATACTGGTGGTCGCGGAGTACAATTATTGATTGAAACACAAATCTTCAGGAGAAGAAGGATGAGCAAGAAACTGGAAAACTCTCAGCAGCATTATATAGTATGTGGTTATGGAAGAATGGGAGTGCAGATTTGTGATGCATTGCATGAGGCCAAGATTCCTTTTGTAATTGTAGAAAAAGACAGCATTACAGTAGAAAAAATTCTGGAGAGAGGGTATCTTTTTGTTTATGGGGATGCTTCAAGCGATGAAACTTTATTAGAAGCTAACATCAAAAATGCCAAAGGGTTGGTTTCGGTTATCGGAACTGATGCCGAAAATGTTTTTACAACACTTTCTGCACGTGAGCTTAACCCCAATCTGTTTATTGTTGTACGCGCAATTGAAGAGGGAACGGAATCAAAGTTAATGAAAGCAGGAGCAAACAGGGTAGTAAAACCTTATGAACTAGGTGGCAGTAGAATGGTGCAATTGCTATTGCGCCCGGGCGTAATAGATTTTATAGAAGGTATAGCGCGCCGGGAAGATATTGATATTCATCTTGAAGAGCTGAAAGTTCATGAACATTCTCCCTTGGTAGGAAAAACCCTGGCAGACTCACCTATACGAAAAGAGCTAAATATCCTTGTTGTTGCCATCATAAAGGAGAGCAATGAATTTATTTATAATCCTACCGGATCGTGCAAGATTGACAAAGGCGATAAACTAATTGTCATTGGTAAATCAGAGAATCTTCCAAAATTGAATGATTTATGCGCAATAGATTAATTATTCTTCACCTTCAGGCAATAAATCAATATGTTCACCCGCCGGTAGTTCGTGAACATCTTTAAGTTTTCTTTCTATGGCTCTGGTACGTACGGATGCCGTGTCAATAACACTACTTGCTTCCTGTAGTTTTTTCTGCGTCCGATCCAGTACATCACCAAATTTTCCGAATTCAGTTTTTACTTCGCCTAAAATCTTCCAGACATCACTTGATCTCTTTTCAATTGCTAAAGTTCTGAATCCCATTTGCAGACTATTCATAACCGCTAGAAGATTTGTTGGCCCGGCAATAGTAATCCTATATTCTCGCTGAATAAAATCAGATAAACCCGGTCTTCGCAATACTTCAGCATATAATCCTTCAATTGGTAAAAACATGAAAGCGAAATCGGTGGTGTGTGGTGGATCGAGATATTTGGTGGAAATACTTTTAGCCTCAAGTTTTATCCTGCTTTCAAGTGCTTTTGCGGCAGCCTCAACCATTTCAGGATTAGCTAAATCCTGGGCATCAACAAGACGCTGATAATCTTCCAGTGGGAATTTAGCATCAATAGGAAGCCATACAACATCATCCTTATCTTCATTCCGGCCTGGCATCTTGATAGCTATTTCAACACGATCGTTACTGCCCTTTTTTGTTGCAACATTTTTGGCATACTGTTCCGGTGCAAGGACTTGCTCAATGAGGTTTTCCAGCTGATACTCACCCCAGGTGCCTCGTGTCTTTACGTTAGTAAGTACACGTTTCAAGTCACCAACGCCTGTTGCAAGGTTCTGCATTTCTCCCAGTCCTTTATGAACCTGTTCAAGACGCTCACTTACAATTTGGAAGGACTCGCCTAAACGTTTCTCCAGAGTTGAATGGAGTTTTTCATCAACTGTTACACGCATTTCTTCAAGTTTTTGGCTGTTGTTGTCCTGAATCTCTTTTAGCTGGGACGAAACTTTTTCTTGAAGCTTGTCAAATTTCTCTTCACTTTTTTCAGTAAGTTTATCCAGTCTTGTGGTCAATTGGTCACTTATCATTTTGAATGAGTTGCTCAGTTCTTCCCTTTGGCTTTTTGAACTCTCGGAATTTTCAGATCTGCTTCGGGAGAAGTCATCTTTAATTGCTTTATCCAACCGGTCGATGTTATTAACCAGGCTAGCCGTTATTTCTTCAGTATTCTCTTTCGTTTCAAACTGTTTTACTTTTTTGTAAATTAACAGCAGAAATAGCAGCGTAATGATTGATATTACAATTGAAATGATTGGTATAAATTCGGTCATCGTTTCTCCATTGTTAAGCGCTTGAAATTTAACCATATCAGAACTGAATCTAAATAAGAATATATAAGATTATGAAAAAAAGTAAAATAATATTTGGCGTAACAGCTACTCTAATAATTTTTGTCATTGCCCTGGTACTCTTTTCATATTACATGTTAGGCAAATACATGCCGGTGTACGAAGGAGAAGTTGAAGTTGCAGGAATAACGAACACCGTGAAAATTTACCGTGATTCTGTTGCTGTGGCTTATATTGATGCTGAGACAGAACTTGACGCTTCTTTTGCCTTAGGTTTTGTTCATGCACAGGAGAGGCTTTTTCAGATGGATATGCTTCGGCGGGCAGGTGAGGGCAGATTGAGTGAAATTCTGGGAAGCAAGACTATTGAATATGATAAAATGTTCAAGACACTTGAACTTTATGAAACGTGTGTAAATCACTATAACCAGCTAAGTGAAAAATCACGATCATATCTTGAAGCCTACGCAAAAGGTGTTAATGCTTTCATTAAAGAAGCTTCTGGCCACCATAGCCTGGAATTTGACGTTCTTGGTTACGATCCATACGAGTGGAAACCGGAACATAGTTATTTAGTTAGTAAATTTATGGCATGGCAACTTAATATTGGGTGGTGGTCCGACATCTCTTTTGCTCATCTTATTCAGAATATCGACCCTGAAAAAGTAAAGGAGATAATCCCTGATTATGAGGAAAATGCTCCTACCATTATTCCAACAAATTACAAAAATCAGCTAAGGGTGAGTCTGGATTATATAAATCTCAACAAAGAGTTTAGAGAATTTTTCGGTTTGTCGGGGACACATATTGGATCTAATAACTGGGTAGTGAATGGGGAAAAGTCAGAAAGTGGAAAAGTAATTATTGCCAATGACCCGCATCTTGGGCTTAAAGCACCAGGCACCTGGTTGGTGGTTGTTATAAAAAGTGATAATTGGAATGTTTCCGGTTTCACCTTGCCCGGCTCGCCCGGAGTTGTTATTGGTAAGAACGATAATATATCCTGGGTACTAACAAATGTAATGGCTGATGACTGTGATCTTTACCTTGAGAATATTAATAATGAAACCAACGAGTATTTACTTGATGGTATGTGGAAAAAGCTTTCGGTTATAAAAGATACGATAAATGTAAAAGATTCATCAAGTGTTATATTTGATATCAGAAAGACCCATCGCGGTCCTATAATTAATGATATCCATTACTATAATACATTTTACAAAAATGGAAAGAAGCCGGAATCCCCAATTAGTATGCGCTGGACAGCTCATGATTTTAGTGATGAAGTTAATGCCCTGTTGTTGGTAAATTATGCAACAGACTGGGAAAGTTTTAAGGAAGGAGTAAAACATTTCACTGTGCCGGGCCAGAATTTTGTTTATGGAGATAAGGATGGCAACATCGGCTACATTTGCGCAGCAAAACTGCCAATAAGAAATAATCTTAGTCCAACTATGGTTTATGATGGAACAACAACGCTCGATGATTGGAAAGGCTTTGTACCGTTTGAAGAAATGCCAATGTTGTTCAATCCTGCTCAAAATTATATTGCTTCGGCAAATAATAAAACAATAAAGGATTTCAGATACCATATCACTAATACCTGGGAACCACCATCAAGGATTAAAAGGATTGAAGAATTGTTGACAGCGAAGGAGAAGCATAATCTGGAGGATTTTAAGAAATATCAGAATGATTTATATTCTCACCATGCCAGGGTTATTACTCCTTACATTCTGGATGCATTTAAAGGATTTGATTTGAAGGATAAGAATCTGAAATTGAGTCTTGAATTACTAAAAAAGTGGGACTTCGTTTTTCATCAAGATAGCCAGGTTCCAGCTATTTTTGCCGTTTTCTACCAAAACCTCTTAAAAGAAATATTTCAGGATGAAATGGGTGAAGAAGTATTTAAGGAATATGTTTTTCTGTCAAATGTGCCATACAGGGTGATTAAACAACTATTGCAAAACCCCTGTTCTGACTGGTTTGATAATGTAAATACAAGAAAGCGTGAAGCGAGAGATGAAATTATAAGAAAATCTCTTGCTGACGCACTTACTCAACTTGAACAAAAACTAGGCGCTAATTTGGTTTCATGGCAGTGGGGCAAGCTTCATACTGTCACTTTCGAACATCCATTCCATGGAATATCATCGGTTCTTGACGAGCTTATAGATATTGGACCATTCCCAATTGGAGGTGACGGAACAACCGTATTTAATACGGAATATTCTTTTACAGAACCTTACAAAAACACACTTGGACCCTCTATGCGTTTCCTTTATGATTTTAACAATCCTGATGTATTTGAGTTTATCACTACCACGGGTCAGTCAGGGCATATCATTAGCGATCATTATAATGACATGACCCAAAAGTGGCTGTCTGGCGATTATATTAAAGTAAATACTGATTTCAAAAGTAATGAGTCTGATTTAGACCTTTTATTGCTGGTACCATCTAAAGGATATTAATAAGTCTATGCAGATTGTCTGATAATATGTTAAATTACTGATTCATATTTCTAATAGGAAGTTATGAAAGTTATCGAGCATCTTGCGAAAGCAAATAATACACTAATTAGTTTCGAAATAATTCCTCCAAAGCGTGGAGGCAATGTAGGGCAGATAATGTCTGTATTAGAGGATATTACAAAGTTCAATCCTCCATTTATTGATATTACCAGCCATGCTGCCGAAGTCGTTCATGAAGAGGATTTACACGGCGAATTTAAGATGAAAATTAAGCGTAAACGTCCTGGCACTTTAGGAATATGCGCCTTAATTCAAAATAAATATAACATCGATGCAGTTCCTCACGTAATATGTCAGGGCTTTACCAGGGAAGAAACTGAAGATTTTCTCATCGAATTACATTATCTGGGAATTGACAACGTCCTTGCTATTCGCGGGGATGAAAGTTCTTTTCAAAAACCCCTAAAATATGGACGAAGCATTAATCAGAATGCCAGCCAACTGGTTCATCAGATATCGGATATTAACAAGGGTAAATATATTGAAGACTCCTTACTTGACGCAGAACCCATGAACTTTTGTGTTGGAGTAGGTGGATATCCGGAAAAACATTTTGAGTCCCCAAACATTCAGTCAGATATAGAAAACACCAAAATGAAAATTGAGTCTGGTGCGGATTACATCGTGACACAGATGTTTTACGATAACCAAAAGTTTTTTGACTATGTTGATCTCTGTAGAAAAGAGGGTATTGATGTTCCGATTATACCCGGGCTAAAAATTATTACAGCAAAGAGTCAATTATTTAATATTCCTAAAAATTTTCACATTGATGTTCCAAAAGAATTGGCTGATGAAATTAATAGCGCTAAACCTGAACATGTTGTTGATGTTGGTGTAGAATGGGCGCAAAAACAAGTAGAACAGCTGTTGAATAAAAACGTTCCGGCCATTCATTTTTATATTATGCAAAATACCGGACCCATAAAAAAGCTTCTATCGAAACTAAACTTGTAGATAAATGAAACTTATATCAAAAAAGAATTCAGTAATAAATCGGGGGCGGATAATCAGAAAGCTCAAGTGGGGGGTTGCCGGGTGTGGTAACTTTCTCGAAAAAACTTTACTTCCATCCCTTCAGCAACTCAAAAGGAGTAAACTTGTTTCTGTTTATAGCTCTAATCTTGGCAGAGCAACAGAAATTGCCGAAAAATATTTTGTTAAAGATGCTTTCAATAATTTTGATGATTTTCTGAGCAGTGATATAGATGCTGTTTATATTGGAAGTATCAACTCAGATCATTACGATCAGGTACTAAGGGCTGCCAGGGCAGGGAAACACATTCTTTGTGAAAAACCAATGGCTATTAACTCCATTCAGGCACAGGAAATGGTTGATGTCTGTCGTGAGAATAATGTACAGTTAATGATTAATTATAGTCATAAGTTTCATCCACTGGTACTTAAGACAAAAGAATTAATTAAGAAGGGAATGCTTGGTAAAATCATTTCAATTTCAGTTTCTTTCAATATTGACCTACCGCCGAGCCAGAATTTTCGATTTAAAAAATCTAAAAGTGGAGGAGGAGCATTGTGGGATCTTGGAACTCACATGCTGGATTTGCTTGGATTTTTGGGGGGAGAAATTACTGAAATAAAAGGTTTTACTGATAATGTTATTTATAAAAGCGAAGTTGAAGATTTCGCAAATGCTGTTATTAAGTTCGAGAAAAGCGGATACGGTCAGTTGAGTGTTTCTTACAATAGTAAACGCGCTTTTAACCGAGTTGAAATTCTTGGTTATAATGGATCAATTTGTATTGAAAATCTGATCGGCAGAAAGGATATGCCAGCAAAGTTAATAATCGATCTTGCAGGTGAGGGACGAAAATCTTTTCGTAAGAGAGCAAACAAACAGCTGCATCTTTTAAGAAGTGTTCAAAAGGCATTTTTATCAGGGGAACCTTTACCATACTCCGGTGATGATGCGCTAAAAAATATAAAGCTTATAGAAGAATTGGAAAGAAATGTCACTAATGTCTGATTATGAGAATGCACGTGCTGAACTTGTTGATGCATGCCATAAAGTTTACGAAAAAGGTTTCGTAACAGCCTACGATGGCAATTTATCGGCGCGATTAGATAGTGAGAGAATCCTTATTACTCCTTCCGGAAAATGTAAGGGTGAAATTGAGGCGGCGGACTTATTAGAGATTGACTACAGAGGTAATTTGGTTGGTGGAAGGGGGAAGGTTTCTACGGAGGCTAAAATTCATCTGCTCGCCTACACTAAAAGAAAAGATATTGACGCAGTTATTCACTGCCATCCGGTTTATTCAACAGCATTTGCAACTGCAGGCGAGGGATTTACAAGGGGTGTCTTCCCCGAGGTGATACTTGCTCTGGGTAAAGTTCCACTCTGTAAGTACGGAACACCATCAACCGAGGAATTACCAAATTCAATGCTGCCATATATAGAATTTTCATGGGCGATGCTTTTTGAAAATCATGGGGCGATTACCTTTGGGAAAAATATAAAGGGCGCCTACTACAGGATGGAAAAATTAGAACAATCGGCAAAAACATTATACATTGCTCGTACACTTGGAAGAGAAAAAAACCTTCCCCTGCTGAAGGTTAAGCAATTATACAACATAGCAGAAAGCACTTACGGGATTAAAATAGATCCGAGAAACAGAGTTGATTAACTAAACTATTAAGACTAATTATGAAAAATAAAAAATTAAGAGTTGCGCTTCTGGTCGGCGGTGCCTCACCGGAAAGACCGGTTTCAAAGGATTCATCCAAAGCTGTTCATGGAGCTTTGCTTTCACTGGGATACGAAGTAAAAGTAATCGATCCTGCTTATGGTATTAATCAGCCCGACGAGGTTGAAAAATATTTTATCAAAGAGGAGTTCGCCCAGGTAAGTTCTGAGAATTATATAGAAGCATTAAACAAAGAAGCGCTAAGAGATATTGATGTTGTTTTTTTAGGACTCCATGGTAAGTGGGGGGAAGATGGAACAGTACAGTCGATTCTGGACTTGAACAACATCAGATACACAGGCTCGGGTGTACTTGCAAGCTCACTGGGAATGGATAAGAATTTATCAAAGGTGATGTTTCAGCATTACGATGTCCACACTCCTAAGTGGTTCGTTTATAATGCGGGTGACAAGAATATTAATACAGTGAAAGAGAAAATTAAAAAGTTTTTTGGCTTCCCCTGCATTATCAAACCGAATGATTCCGGTTCAACAATTGGATTAACTGTGTGTCGTGGCGCTACCGAGGTTGAGAAGGCCCTGGAAGATGCTGTTTCAGTTTCTGACAAGGTTATTGTAGAAGAGTTTATCCCCGGACATGAACTGACTGTCGGTGTTATTGGACAACATCCATTACAGCCCCTTGAGATTAAACCCAAGCATGGTTTGTATGACTACGAATGCAAATATACTGACGGTATGAGTCAGTATATAGTTCCGGCAGAATTCCCTTCAGAAGTTCTTAAACATCTTCAGCAGCAGGCTCTGTTAGCTTACAATTCTATTGGATGCTCAAATTATGCTCGTGTTGATTTCAGGGTTAATGAAAAGCATGAATCATACTGCCTGGAAGTGAATACATTGCCGGGCATGACCAGCCATAGTCTTGTTCCAAAAATGGCGAAAGCAGAGGGTATTACCTTCGAAGAATTAATTGATAAGATTATTCTGTCAGCACTTTTATGAAGAACAAGGGGAATTTAATATTTGTAATTATTTACCTTCTCCTGGTCACCGGGCTATTGGGGTATCTTTTTTTTAATGACTATGGTGTACTAAAATATATGCAATTGAAGAGTGAAATATCGATAATACAAGGTGATATCCAAAGCACTGAAAAGAGTATTGAAGAGTTATTAATAGAAATTGACTCTCTTAAAACCAGCCTTAATAAAATTGAGAAAGTCGCACGTGAACGTCACCATATGCTTAAGCAAAATGAGCAGGCCTTCAGAATCCAGGAACATTGAAAACTATATAGTTGAAAACCAATATCGAAATACCACATCAACCACTAGCCGAAAGAATTCGGCCAAACAGTCTTAAGGAATTTCAGGGACAGGAGCATCTGGTTGGTGTTGGTAAACCATTACGGGTGATGATTGAGAATGATTCACTTTCCTCATTTATTCTTTGGGGTCCACCGGGGTCAGGTAAAACAACTATTGCCAGAATAATTTCCCAGGAAACAGAATCTGAGTATTTTAAATTGAACGCAGTATCATCCGGTGTTAAGGATGTGAGAGGCGTTATAGATATAGCAAAGCAAAATGTTCAATATAGCAGAAGAACCTTGCTGTTTATTGATGAGATTCATCGTTTCAATAAAGCTCAGCAGGATGCCCTGCTTCATTCTGTAGAATCGGGCGAGGTTATTCTAATCGGTGCGACGACAGAAAATCCCTCGTTTGAAGTGATACCAGCCTTAAGATCGCGGGCAAGAGTTTTCACTCTGGACGAACTTAGCAAAACTGATCTTGAAAACATTATTTCTTTTGCCTTAAGCAAGGATGTGTTTTTAAAAAAACTGAATATTGTAAAAGTAGATAGTGACTTTTTGATATTTATTTCGGGCGGTGATGCAAGAATACTTCTGAATGTTCTTGAAGCTTCAGTTTTACATGAGTTGGATAAAGATGAAATAATTCTCTCGAAAGAAGTAATTGAGAATGTTGTTCAAAAAAAGAACATTGCCTACGATAAAGATGGTGAAGAACATTATAACGTGATTTCTGCCTTTATCAAGAGTGTTAGAGGCAGTGACCCCGATGCTGCAGTTTACTGGCTGGCTCGAATGCTGGAAGGGGGGGAGGATCCAATATTTATTGCAAGGAGACTGATTGTATTGGCTTCAGAGGATGTCGGCAATGCTTCGCCTAATGGTCTGTTAATCGCAGAGGCTGCATTTAATGCGGTTCATAAAATAGGGATGCCCGAAGCACGGATCATTCTGGCGCAATGTACAACATATCTGGCAAGTTCTCCTAAAAGCAATGCCTCATACGCCGCTATTAACAAAGCAATGAGTGATATTAAGAACCTGCCGGCTTATAGTGTACCTCTTCATTTACGAAACGCCCCCACAAAATTAATGAAAGAGCTTGGCTATGGCGACAGTTACAAGTATTCACACGATTACCCAAACCACTTTGTGGATGCTAAATATTTTCCTGATGAAATGAATCCCAGAGAATATTACAAACCATCCAATCAGGGATTTGAAAAAACGATTCAGGAAAGACTTCGTTTTTATTGGCCCACGCGAAAATATTAACTGATTTTAATAAACATTTTTCCCGGCACCTGTTTAACCAGCCCCATAAATTCTAATTGTAACAGGTGAGCAAGGCACTCGTGCGTGGGAATTGAGGTTTGAGTAGACAATATATCAACATGTTTCGGGTCGGATGACAGATTATCGATTACTTTTTGTTGAAACATATCCAGATCAAAGTCAGGCTTCTTCTTCACATTTTTGATGTCCATTCCACCATAATTAAATTCATCCAGTATATCCTGAGCACAGGAAACAAGTTTTGCCTCACCGCGCTGGATAAGTAGATTCGTTCCCTCACTTTGAGGTACACCTAATTGTCCAGGTACGGCAAAAACCTCTCTGTTCTGACTAAGGGAGTGAGCTGCAGTTTGTACTGCACCGCCGCTTACTTTTGTTTCGATTATAAGTGTTCCTTTAGAAAGCCCTGCAATTATTCTGTTTCGCTTCGGAAAGTTTGGTGCATCGGGTTGAGTCCCAAGTTGAAATTCACTAATGATACACCCACTCTCAGAAATTCTATTAAATAATTTTTTATTCTCGGGAGGATAAATAACATCCAGCCCAGAACCAATAACGGCAATTGTCCTGCCACCCGCATTTAAGGCCGCAGTGTGGGCAATAGAATCAATTCCTCTCGCTAATCCACTTACAATTGTTAATCCTTTTTCGGATAGATCAGTGGCAAATTTGTCAGCTTGTAATTTACCATATTCAGTTGGATTTCTGGTACCTACTACCGCCAATGTCAGATCATCTTTATTAAATAAATCGCCAATAACATAGAGTATTAGAGGTGGGAAATAAATATTTCTTAATAATTCCGGGTAATCATCGTCCCAGTATGTTATAATTCGCGCTTTTAATTTTTGAAGAATTTCTAGATCTCTGCTAAGGTTAGTAAGGAAATTTTCACGGTTTTCTTTAGCCTCCATAATCCTTTTGGAAAGTATTGTATTAAAAGAATTGACTTCAGATAAGTGTGAAATACTTTTTTCAAAAATACTTTCGAAATTGTGGAAATGACGTAATAGTGAAAGGAGTTTTGCGGGGCCAATTCCTTCTATTGATAAAAGTAACCTTAGATCTGCTATGTCTCGTAGGCTTAAGTTGTTCATTTATTACGTATGGAATTTGTTTTATGCTAAATCGATGTCGTCAACTATTGCAGTAATCATGGTATGTACAGGAGCGTTGGCATGCCCAAGTATTTGTTGAACGGCATCTCCCTCTCTTACAACCAGAACTGTATCTCCAATCCCAGAGTCAATTATATCCAAAGCAATCATATCCTCATCGCCAATTAGTGCTCCTTCAGTATTTATCGGGTGCACAATCATCAACTTATGACCGATTAAATGCTCATTCTTGGCAGTTGATACAATGTTGCCTTTAACCTTCGCTAGAATCATTCTCGACAGCTTTTTTCTTTTTATATAATATAGCAAGTGGAAAGATAATAAGATATGCAATAAGTAAGACTACCGGGGAAACACTTAATGATAATGGATTATCCCACGGTCCCTGACTCATTAAAAAGAAACCAATTATTAATAAAAAAAGTCCAATCGAGGCTATAATATAGTTCTCTTTTGTCCATTCAATTCTAAAAGGGGAAATGGCTCGTTTATTCTGCTTTTTTTTCTTTATTACTTTTGCCATAATAACTTCTCACAATTAAATATAAAAAAGCCCAGTGTTGGGGGGGTGACACTGGGCTGAATCACAAACTCAAAGACCATTAGATCTCTTGAAGCTTGGTAACCCAAATATATAAGAAGCTCATCTTATTGTCAAGTCTCTTTATTTCTGAATCTGATAGACTATTTTTCTAATAGTATCAAATTGTAAATATGGGTACTCGTTCCTTAATGAATCAATAGCTTCACTAGCACTGATCTTTTGTATACGAAGATTCTTAAACTTCCTTCTTATTTGATAATCTCTTACAGATTTTTCATTTATAAGATTACGACTGTTTAAAAGTTCGTAAATGTCATCATTAATTAAATCTGCCAATGGATTCAACTTTTGTGCATTGTAGGATAGATCTTTCATTATAACCCCCGGTTATTTTATGATATATGATTAGGACGAATTAGTGTTGTTGTTGTTTTATAATGCCTCAGAAGAACCAACAAAGAAAATATAATAACAATGTAGCAGTATTAGTTCTACACAGCTATTATTACAAATACTGAGGCTTGATCATCAATAAAATAAAGGAACAAGTTCTTTCATTTAATATCTGGTACAAATATATAAAACGAGGATAAAGATGATATGCCATAAACGGGTCATTTTACAAAAAGAAAAAAAATAAATTAATTTTTACTTTTCTCTTGCATTTAAACGAGTTGGACTATAACTTTGGGGCTGTGTTCTTAATGACTATGACGACGATATAAACGGAAAATAAAAAAGAAAAGAATAAAAAGTTTTTTTTATTCTTGACAAAAAGAAAATAATGCACTAAGTTTTGAATCCGTTTTTGATGTACAAAGTTCTTTGACAGAGTGAATGACTAAAGCAAATGCTTTAGAGACAGTAAGCACACGATTACGTGAATATTAAAAAAAAAAGTCAATTTACAACGGAGAGTTTG
>JAHISV010000003.1 GCA_018818065.1 Bacteroidota bacterium
GCAACGGTTGATACAAACATTTTGATAATCCAAAATACGCAGAACAAAAATCAATTAACAGGCACTACTATAACTGATATTGATGAATTGAATAATGTGACCAATCATAGTTTAGAACCAATGCCTTATGTAAATGAGGAAACTTGGGCAATATCAGATTGCTCTAAACAAGCTATAAATAATGCTATTAGTCTTAAAGGAAGTAAACTGAAAGAATGGAAAATAAATATTTATCGAGGCGTCCTAACCGGGTACAATGAAGCTTTCATTATTGATGAAGAGAAACGAAATGAGTTAATTAAGACCGATGCAAGCAGTAAAAAAATAATTAGACCCGTTTTAAGAGGGCGAGAAATTGAAAAGTATTATACAAAATGGGATGGCGGATACTTAATAAATACTCATAATGGAGTAGGGAATCAATCAATCGAACCGATAAAAATTAAAGACTTTCCTGCAATTAAAAAGCATCTTGATTTCTATAAAGAAAAAATTACGGCACGACAAGATCAGGGTATTACTCCTTATAATTTGAGAAACTGTGCCTACTTAAAAGAATTTTCAAAAGAGAAAATTATATGGAAAAGAATTGGTTCTCAATTACGTTTTTCATATTCAACTGATGAAATTTATTGCTTAGACAGTACATGTATTGCAACTGGGGAGAAAATAAAATATTTGACTTGCCTACTCAATTCTAAACTATGCAATTATCAACTGTTTGAAAATGCACCAAAAACCGGAATGGGTGATTTAATTATCAGCGTTCAGGCATTAGAACCTTTACTTGTGTATTATCCGAATGAAAGAGAAGAATCTATTTTTAATCAATTACTTGATTTTATTCTCTTTCAGAAAAAAAACGATGAAGATTATTTCGAAGTTGAAAATATAATCAATGGCTGTGTTTACGAACTCTACTTTGATGAAGAAATGAAAAAGGCAGGAGTAGACATTTTGGCATTAGTGGAGAATGATTTGGAGGCAGTTAAAAAACTAAGCCCTGAGAAAGCCATCACTAAACTCTTTGAAAAATGGCGAGAACCCAAGAATGAAGTCCGTAACCGTCTACTGTTAATGTCAACCCGTTGCCCCGATACCATCGGTGTGATAGAAGAAAGTGTTGGTTAAATGAAAGGTATTGAGAAAATAACCATACAAAATTTTAAGGCATTCGGTCCTAAAAAAACTTTCAACTTGAAAGGGAAGCATTTTTTGGCATATGGTTCAAATGGCAGTGGAAAATCGTCTTTGTATTTTGCCCTTTACACTATTTTGCAATGCGATACAAAAACTACTACAAAAATTGAAAGATATTTTAATCGAGATGAAGATGAAAATCTTTTGAATGCTCACGAAGCATGGAATAAAGGCTCGTTTATCAAACTGGTTTTAACTGACAATAAAAAAAAGATATACACTCTTAACAAAAAAGGACTTTCTCCTTCAGACACAAACAAAAGAAAAGTCTTAAGTGAAATGAATTTAGCCAGTGAGTTCATAAGTCATAGGCTACTTATCAATTTTTATAACTTCCGTAACTCAAAAGAAATTGACCTTTATTCCATTTTTGAGAGAGATATTTTTCCATTCGTTCAAATAGAAACCGGCGGGAAAAATCTTTTTGAAGAAATTATCAAACAAGTTAAAGTAAAAGGCGAAAGGGGACTAAAGAGTAAAAGGCAATTGGATGCTTGGGTATCTGAAATCGCAGCTCTTAATAGCGAACTTGAAAAGCTTATCAATTATATTGATAGAAATGCGACAGATTTTCTGCATAAACATTTCCAATTCAAGAATTTGAAGATTGTTATTAAGGTCAAAAAGGGATTTGACATAAGAACAGTTGGAACAACCAAGTCATATTATGAATTGCTTCCTCCATTTATTAAGCTTTCAATCCAGCAGCTGAAACCTCCTGCTAATCCAAAAGATATTGATCGGCCACAATCATTCCTAAATGAAGCGAAACTAACAGCTATTGCTTTGGCAATTAGGTTCACAATTTTGGAAAAACGACCAAAGAAACCTGAAATTAAAATTCTTGCTTTAGACGATTTGCTCATTAGTTTGGATATGAGTAACCGAATGGATGTTTTGAAAATGATTTTTAAACTTTATGAGCAAGACTATCAACTTTTCTTCTTTACTCACGATCGTGGTTTTTATAATGAAATAAAGCGATGGACAATGGGCAAGGATACCGCTTGGAATTATGTTGTTTTCAAAGACCCGATTGACAATAAAATTCAAACACAAAACGATAAAGATGATATTCAAAAAGCGAAGCAATTTTTGAAAAACAATGATTTTGATTCATGTGCCTTGGCTTTGCGCAAAACAGTTGAAGGCTCTATCAAAGAATTTCTAATTAAACAAAAGCTTTTCCAAGATGGAAAGTTTATTGAATTAAGTAGACAAATTAACTCAGCCCGGAATATAATTCTAAATAAAACTCATCAAGATTTTAAGAAGATTATTGACTCATTTGAATTGCCACACGACATACTTAAAAAATTTCCAACGCCAAATAACGATGACATAAATGAATTAACAGGTGTAACCACAGAGCAAAAGGACAAATTGAAAGACATCAGAAAATCTTTATCAAAAATTATTATTAAACATCACAAAGACCATTTAAAGACTGTGCAAATTTTGGATGATGCTGGGCATTTTATTGAAAGAGCCTTGAATCTTGGAGCACATAATACTACTGCAACGATTTATAGGGAAGAATTAGAAGACGCATTAATAATAGTTGAAGGATTGAGAAAAGATTTGAAAGAAATAGAATTATGATTCATTACACAGATTTAGCATATTTGAAAACTGCGCAAGCCCGTTATAAAGTTGTGCTAATATTCAAGCAGCATCAATAGATTGAAAATTTCATTGATCGAAATGAAAAATACTTACCTCAATTTTAATTTATTCCCAGGAGTAATTATTGCATGAATGGACCAAAAATGATTTTCAATCAAGACAAGTACAACAAAGCCTGGAAGTTTGCAGCGATTGCTCACCAGAAAGTTAATCAAACAGTTCCGGGAACGGATTTACCATATATTCTCCACGTCGGAAGTGTTGCTATGGAAGTTATCGCGGCACTCTCAATTGAACAACTTGATAATCCAGATTTAGCAGTACAGTGCGCTTTGCTACATGACGTTATAGAGGACACAGAAGCCACCTACGATGATGTATTAGACAGCTTTGGTAAAGATGTTGCGGATGGTGTTAATGCCCTTAGTAAGGACGATAAATTGCCTGACAAACCTGCCAGGATGAAAGATAGCCTCAAACGTATAAAAGAACAGCCCAAAGAAGTCTGGATGGTTAAGATGGCTGATAGAATTACTAACCTGCAACCACCTCCAGCACATTGGAATGAGGATAAGATTAACAATTACCGTGAAGAAGCCCGTCTAATTTACGATGAGTTGAAAGAGGGGAGTGAGTGTTTGGCGGAAAGATTATTTCAAAAAATCAACAAATATTGAACTTTGCGTACTTGTTCTTTGTCAAATTCTACAAATAAATTTACATTAAATTCATAATTTCTTATATTATAAGAGCTTAGGGATAAGTTCTTTCCTAAAGATATAATATGAATTTATTCGACTTTTGCCATCATTGTTTTCATGTTGCTTTAACTTGTATACAATTTTTCAAAAATATTATAACCGAAATATTTCCTTTGAACTCAGAATTAAGATTAAAAGTTTATTTAAAACTGCTTCAATTTGATTTTAGGAAACTCGAATAATGATTGAAATGGATGTAGCTCAAAACTCACTCTATATCTTAAGCAAATACTGAAAATGAATTTTCAGAAAAATTGAGGAATTGTAGTGAAAATTACAAAGGTCGAATATAATAATGAAACAGAATATCTAAATTTAGTGATGAAAATTATCACAGACGAGTTGATGAAACTAAATGTAAATTTAGGCGAGAAAGCAGAATATATAAATGAATATAAGAGCTATATGTGGGATAGTAAAGGAGATATGGATAATATTGAGATAGCTTCAAATATTCAGAGCTTAGATAACCAAGTTGCCACTGCAAATACCTTTGTAAAAAAAAGGCAACAGATGATAAAATCAAAAGAATCACCTTACTTTGGTAGAATTGATTTTATCAGGAAGAATGAAGAAGAAAAAAAAATTTATATTGGTATTTCTTCTGTTGTCTCAGATTATTCATACTTCGTTTATGATTGGAGAGCACCAATATCAAGTATGTTCTATGATTACGGAATAGGTATTGCTGAATATGTGGTTCCGAATGGGACAAAAATTATCGGAGAAATTACACTCAGACGTCAATACAGAATAGAGGAAGGTAAATTACTCCGTTGTTTTGATAGTGATTTGAACATTGTCGACGAATTTCTGCAAGATGCCCTCGATATAACAGTTTCTAATAAATTGAAAAATATTGTTACAACGATTCAGAGTGAGCAGAATCAAGTTATACGTAATATTCAGGATAAAATCATGGTCGTTCAGGGAGTAGCGGGAAGTGGAAAAACAACTGTTGCTTTGCACCGAATAGCCTATTTACTTTATAAAAACCGAGATTTATCATCCAACAGCGTCTTAATCTTTTCACCTAATCGGGTATTCGCAGAATATATATCAGATGTTCTTCCAGACTTGGGAGAAGAAAATGCGTTACAGACTACATTTAGTGAATTTGTTAAATCTCAATTGAAATTTGAGGTTGAGTCATTTTCAAACTTTATTATGCGATATCAAGAAACTGATATTGGTTCATCTGAGTTCAAGTTAGTTAGTTTTAAATTTTCAAGTCATTTTAAGGACTTGATTGATGAGTATGTTAATGAGATCAAGAACAATTTATATTTTGTTAATGATCTTACTGTAGGAAACAAAACTTTTACTTCTCAAAAATTAACAGAATTAGTTAAGTCACGGTTTTTCAGGCATCCGATCAAAGAAAGTATTGAATATTTGGCTGAGTATTTATGTGATTTGGCGATCTTGAGAGGTAAAAGAAAAGTAAGGCAAATTACTAAGCAACTAAATGAAATCATAAATCAACCATTAGATTTACGTAAATTGTATAAAAATTTGGTTAATTCGGCAAGTTTTTTTGAAAATTGCGGAGTTGACCAAAATACGAGTAAAGGCAGACGTGGTCATGGACAATTATCATATGAGGATGGCTTAGGTATGCTATATTTGCAATCCAAATTATCGAGCTTAAAGAGAGATAGGACAATTGAGCATATTATTATTGATGAAGCTCAGGATTACAGTCCAGTACAATTTGAATTGTTAAGACGGATATTCTCAGCCGCATCCTTCACAATTTTAGGGGACAAACATCAGACAATAAATCCTTTCCATAATTATAACTCACTAAATCAAATTGGAGATGCGTTTCACAAAGGAATTAAATATATCGAATTAAATAAGACATACCGATCAACTGCGCCAATTGTTAAATATTCAAATAACATTCTTGGTCTAAAGAATGTGATGGCCATAAGATCGAAATCGAGTGATAAGGTGGTAGAAAAATTAGTGTCAGAACACCAGATAGTCCAGGAGCTTATACAGGATTTACAGGAAATGAAACGAGAAGAATTAAAAAATTTGGCGATAATTACAAAGACAGTCCAATATGCCAAGAAAGTATATGAAAAAATCTCGGATTCAATTGATGCTAATCTTATTATATCACCGATAGATAACTATTCAAAGAATATTGTTGTTCTACCAGTTCATCTTGCAAAAGGATTGGAGTTTGATGGTGTGATCGTATGTACTGATGGGAAAGAAAGATTTACAGAAAAAGATAAATCAGTTTTTTATGTTGCTTGTACTCGAGCATTGCACAGATTAGTAATCTATAATAAATAGTGAAAATTTATAAAAAAATATAATTTTAAAAAAATGTCGCAAATTTTTTATTTACACGTTAAAGTTAATTTAGTATATTCTTGTAATAAATAAATACTTGTCCTTTTGAAGTCGAACATCATTTATAATAGGTAATTGGAGATTTCATGAAAAACAATGCATCGAAAGACAAAAAAAATGAAAGAGTTGAAAAACTTAAGGCTAACGTTATTTCGAAAGATGGGAAAAAGAAAGTGAAATTTACAACCAAGGGTAAGTTCGAAAATGGGTATGATGGCTGTGGAACTCACGGCCACCAATAGTTAATATTCTCATTATTCAAAAAGATTCCAAACAAAAAACCAGTTTCTTATGATAAGATCACCTTGGATGAACAGCTCGTTTAAAAAGAAGAATGACTTAAAAAAACTGAAGAGAACAGTCAATGGAAAAGAGTATGTGATTCTTCTTAATTCTGAAATTGGGTCATGGGCTGTATTCTCCTCCGAAGACATAGAACGATATGAGAATTCCGAATTATGTGACGAGGAAATGGAGCTCCTATATTTAAGAGGATTAGCATTAAGTGAAAGTGGTGAGATTGTGGAAATGGATTTTCCGAAGCCCGCTGAATACCCAAGTGTAATAATACTAAACATCACTACTGCCTGTAATTTGAAATGTGAATATTGTTTCGCGGATTGTTCCCCCACCGCTGGAGAATCAATGGAATATGAAGTCATGGAGAAAACAATTCAGCAGGTCTTCTCTTTACCTACATCGCACGTTACGTTTGAATTTCAAGGTGGTGAACCATTATGCAACATCCAAGGGATAAGAAATTTCTTAGAAATTGCTGAAGCTCAAAAAACCAAATGCAACAAAACAGTGCAGTATAGAACCGTTACAAATTGTACTATGATTTCTGATGAGTTCGCACAAATTGCAAAAGATTTTAAGATGAAGATAACCATAAGTTTAGATGGTCCAGAACAATTGAATGATAAAGCTCGTGTTGATGCTGAAGGCAATGGTACATTTAACAGAGTAATTGATGGTATTAGTAAATTGCGTAATAATGAAATTTGTATTGATGGAGCTGTTTGTACGATTGGTCAACACAATTATAATAATGCTGAAGACATAGTTGAATTATTCAATGAGTTAAATATTGATTTCAAACCAAGACCAGTTAATATCCTTGGACGTGAAAAAGAGACTAATTTCACAACTAAAAAAGGACAATGGGCTAAAACATTCATTAAAATGCATAATCTGAGCGATTCAGCTAAGGTAGAAAACTTTATAATTCATATTTTTGAAGAAAACGTTTATACACCAGTAAGAGACTATGTTTGTTTGAGATATCCATGTGGCGCTGCAAGGGAAATTATTTCTATAAATCCCAATGGTGACGTACTTCCTTGTGATGGTTTTAAAGCTGAAGGTAAATTTGTTTTGGGAAATGTAAAGGATGATACTATAGCAGAAATGCTCAATCAAGAGTGGGTTTTGAACTTGAAGAACCGTACGTTTAAGGACATCAAAAAATGTAATTCTTGTATATATAAGGCAATGTGTTGCTCATGCTGCTATTCTGCTTTCGGGAAATTTGGAAGTATTTATCGAGAAGATCCCCATTGCTATGATCGTCGTAAGATTTTTGAATTTTTAATTGATAAATGGATTTCGAATAATTGTGCATAATAATGATGGAATTTTCATCGAATGCTGCAAACAAAAAAATCATTTACCAGTAAAAAGGAACAAGAAAAAAGAATCCAGCACATAAATGCAATGGAAGGTGCTGTTCCGCGTATTACTCAAATTACGGAAGATTCTATATATTCAGAGTTCTTTCCTGGGCATGATCTTACATATTATTGTGATGTGGAGATACTGAAAAGTTTTTTTATTTGGTCTTTAGAAAATCTTTGGAAAGAAGTCGATTACCGTATCCTTCCGGAAGAGTCATTTTTTAATTATTGCAAGCGCCGCTACATTGATCGAACGATTGAAGTTTTAGCTGAAATCTACGGTGATCAGACAATTGGTAAAATAAATAATATAGAAATTCCTAATGTTGGAATTATATCTGAAATTTTAGAAAAGCGGGATTGGAAATTTGGGGAACCAGTTATAATTCATGGAGATTTACACTTAGCCAATATCATATTCAACAAAAATTTAAATACGTTCAAAGTAATTGATGTCGATGAAAATTATTTTGGAGAGGCAGATTATGGAGACAAATATTATGACATCGCCAAGTTGTATTTTTCCATTGTAATGCCATTTAATTTAGTCAGAAATCATGAATTTACTATTGAGCAGAATAAATCAACCACAGTTGTAAATGTTAACTATAATAAAACATTAGTCAATTCTTATCATGATATTCTAAAAATATCTAACCTCTCATTTATTGATGTCATTTTAATCGCATCTTCACTTATGGTACAGAGATCGCAGTTACATAATTCCCCAGTAAAAGAATTCATGCTTCATTATGGATTATTAAATTTAGCAGATTGCTTAAAATGAAGAAGTTCTCCGAACTACAGGAATTTGTTGAAAAAAGAACTTGTGTGAAAGTCGGTATTTATAATGACGATAGATTTCTTGGGCAAAATCTACTAATAACACCACTGATAAATGAATTAGGCGCGATCTTTGAAAATGATTGTCTAATATATATAATTGCTCCACAAGAAATTCATGAATTTTGGCTAAATAGTATTTATAACATAGCATTGTATAACTTAGCCGAAGAGTGTGAGATAGATTTTGATATTTTTTTGGCACTGACTCATAAAAGATCGTTTTTAATCTCACCACCGAAAATTTCTACTAAAGTATTAATTGCTGAAAATTTCCACGATAATACAGCGTATTGGGATTCACATATAGTTTTTAACTATTCATTTGACTTGGCAGAATTCGCAGCCAATAAAAAATTAGATGATATGTATTTAGCTCATCGCTATATTATTTATGCTACACCTTGGATGACTAAATTGCTAATTAATAATGAACCAGCGCTCAATTATCCAATTAAGGAAGAGAATATCTCATCTGTATTGCGCTATTTTAAGAATAATGATATTTACTCAATGAGTAAAATATTTTTAAATCTTGGTGGAATATCAAATTCTACATGGCGTGATCATAATAAGTATATTGAATTAGCAAGGAAAGTATTAACGAATCTAAATGTTTGTTTAATACTGAATAATGGACCAAATGAAATAGATATAAACTCTAAGTTTATCTTGGAATTGGATGCATATAAAGATAGAATATATTTACCTAAGAATGAAAAATTTGACATAAATCAAACAGCTGCTATTATAAAATCCTGTCAGTTAGTCGTTACTAAGGATACCGGAATATTTCATCTGGCAAATGCCGTTGGAAGCAACACAATAGTTTTTACTCATTATTACGCTGATCACAAACTTTGGCTTTTCCCAGCCAAGAACATCAAAATCATTATGTCCTCAAACGAATGTACCGATCCAGGTATTGATGAAATTTTTAACGAGATAAAAAACTCTATATTATAACTCGAAATAGTGTAGAATGTCATGAATGAAATAATAAGCAAACCGTTAAATCTAAATTGTGGTGGTGCTTGTGTGCATTATTTGTTTACACGGCGACTGAAAATACAAGAACAATCGATTCCAGATATGTACTGGGCTATTGAAATAGCTTCATTTATTAAAAATATTACTGGTTTAGTAGTCAAAGTTTACTGCTATAATAGTTCTCTTATGAATGATTACAATAAAAAAAAAATGAGAATAAACTCAGTTGCATATAAGTCCATACAAAAATATTATAAAAGTGGCGGATCAATAATAATAAAAAATCCAGAAATTTCGTTCTTGCGGAATATATGTGAGAAGAATTTCATCATAGTCTGTATTTCGTTAAAACATTTCTATCAAGATGAAAATTTAGTTGGTGGGCATTTTATCGTTATTGATGATTATTGTAAAGGGAAATTCATAATTATCAATCCTAAAAGAAATAAGATTGTTAAAGAGAAGGTTGATGAATTACACTTGATCAATTCGCTTAACAAATTTGGCAATTGGATAATTGAAATAGTTCCAGGAAACAAACAAATTGTCGACGAAGATTTAATGATGTGAAAAGCCCCTAAGTTGTTTTAGCCTAAAGACTTTCACGAAGAGGGCGTTCTAAGAAAAGACGACAAGCTTCCGAACAAGTCCGCTATGATGATAGATAGCTTGAAACGAATTAAAGAACAGCCTTAGGAAGTATTGATGTTTAAGATGGCTTATTGAATTTTAAATCTTCAACCACCTCCGGCGCATTAGGATGAGGAATAGATCGACAGGTATAGTGAAGAAGCCCGTCTGATTTATAATGAGTTGAAAGAGGGGAGTGAGTATTTGGCGGGAAGGTTATTTATTAAAATAAGAAATTACTAAGGGGCAGCATTCAAGCAAGAGATAATAAAATGGGAAAACGAATGACTTTTAATACAAATAATAATAATAATCTCATTCAGGTCAGTCAACTATGGGATCACCAGAAAGAGGCACTAAAAGCAATTCTTAGCTATCTCGATGATGAAGAAGCTCATCAAAATCAGAAGTCATGTTTAATACACTTGCCGCCCGGTTCTGGAAAAACGGGCATAATCGCTTTTCTAACACGAATGATTCCTGGAATTAACTTATCTCTAATTCTATCACCGCGCTCGGGTCTTAGAGACCAAATATTCAACCAAGTAAACCTGGAATTTTTCAAAACGATAAAACAAAAGGATTCTGAATTATTGAGAAAAGTTTATAAATGGGATAGCTATCTAAATTTGCGACAAATTGATTTTGATGATTCGGTTTTAGTGGGAACAATACAAAAATTTCATCTATCTATGTCCAAGAATGACCATCAGATGAATAAGAATAAAGAAAAAATTTCGTTAATGTTGATTGATGAAGGGCATTATGAACCAGCATATAAATGGAGAGAGAGTATTAGGAGCATAACGGCACCAAAGATTATTTTCACTGCAACACCATTTAGAAATGATTTTAAGTTATTCGATATTGATCTTAAACATCACTATTCACTTTCGTATCATAAAGCAGTAAAAGAACGATATATAAGGAAAGTGGAGATAATTCAACGACCTTTTAGTCTAAAACCAAACGACTTTGTTAAGGATGTTATTAAAAACTATAAAGACCTGAAAAGAAAACATAAACTACAAGAGCCAAAAGTCGTTATTAGATGTGATAACTTTAATTCAATAAAATCACTCTCAAAAGTTTTTGAAAATCTTAATGAATCTTATATAGCAGTTCATGAGAATTTTAATGGGAAATCAGAGACGGATTATTGTAAAAGTAATTTAGATAAGCTAACAGAAGAAAATCAGAATGCTACTTTTTGGATTCATCAATTCAAAATTCTTGAGGGCATCGATAATCCAAAATTTCAGATACTTGCATTATATGATGATTTTCGTTCTGCTAAACCTTTAGTGCAGCAAGTAGGAAGAATCATCAGAAACTCGGATAGGCGACAAAATCAAACGGCTTATTTCTTAGATCATTCTAAAAATAAAGATCAGGCCGAAATGTGGGAGGAATATCTGAAGTATGATCAAATTATTGAAGGGGAAGGACTAAAAGAGGAAACTATTGCTGTAAGCGATAAGTTTTTTGAACAATTTCTCCAGCAACATCCTGACTCTACTTATATTGAAAAGCGATTCAGAAGTAAATTCAACCTTCAAAACGTTGATCCTTTCAAGGATTTACTCATTCCAAGTAAGGTCAATATTTACACGAGAGAAAATCAATTTGATATAGAGGAATTGAAAAATTTTGTAAAAGAAGAATTTGAGAAAATTGACAGAAAGTTAAAGATAATTAAATTAAAAAATGGAATGGATGGTTATGTAATAAACTATATAAATTATAAAAATTCACCATACTTAAGAAATAAATGCTTTCTTGAACCTCGTTTCGGAGTTACTTTATTTTATGCATATAATGATTACATAATTTTTTTCGACACAGGTCAGTATACTCCAAATGATATCATTTCTAATAATAAATTGAAACCAGTGAAAATTAATTCCCTTAGAAAATTATTTGCTGAAAATAAATCTGATTTAATCACAAGTCTTTCATTAAAAAACTCACATTTAGGGCGATCCGTCTATAGAACAAAAAGCTTCTCGGCGTTTTCAGTTGATGACACGGTGCCTTCAATGGATGACCATGCGCAAATTTGTACGATCGCAGAAGGTGTAATTAAAAGGTCCCCAGAAGAGTTCAATAGAAGGTATATTGGTTTTAGAAATTCCAGGGTCAATGATAGAATGGGACAATATTTGTCTTTAGGAGAGTATATTGATTGGACTAAAGAAATATTGAATATAATTACAAAAAACAGAATTCCTGCGCGTGTATTTAAGCGCTATGCTGCAAGAAACACAAAAAGTATAAAGCCAACTCCCCGGAACATATTATTAGATATTGATGATATTATAGGTAAGTTTAGAACTGCAGGCGGTGATGGTGTTGTTAGCAATGAAACCATTATAATTGATAATTTGTGTCATGAAATTAAGAATGATTCATTTTCTATCAAGGCTAACGGCAAAGATGTACTTGTTAAGATTCACTATGAACGAAAACAAAATAAATATAAATTATATTCAAACGAATTAGACAGGATGTACGTATCTGTTGACAGATTCTCATTCCCGAGTGTAACAGCGTCATTAAATACCAATCAATCCTTCAGAATTCTTCCAGAATCAGAAAATATTATTTATGCTTATGGTGAATTTTATCAACCTCCATTAAAAGTAGGAAAGAATTTATTTAACGAGGAAAAAGAAAATTACCTAATTAGCCAGATATTAAATCCAGATATAATCTTCTCTAAGATAAATTCCGAAAAAGGGAAAAAGTGTAAAGCAGATCATACTGGATGGGAAGATAGATCACTATTTGAATTAATTAGAACTCTCGGCAAAGGAAGTGGAATTAGCAAATCACTTGGAAAACCTGATTTAATTATTTGTGATGATATGGGAGCCGAGATAGCTGATTTTATAGTTGTTTATGATAATAGCGATAATACAAAACCATCAAAAATTGCCTTAATTCATGCAAAAGCGTCAAGGGAAAAACTTTCTGATAAAGCTGGTGTTTCAGCCACAAATCTCCAGGATGTTTGTAGTCAAGCGACAAAAAACCTCAACTATATTTCACTATTTAATGAATTAGAACCATCAAAAATTGATGGTTGGAATGGAACATGGACAGATGGTGATAATCATGTGACGGGATATGTGGATAAAAGAGTGTTTCATTACGGTGATATGAAATGGAAAGGGTTGACAACAAAAGAAATATGGGCGCGAATTAATTCTATTACTAAAAACCCATATACTGATAGAGAAGTATGGCTTTATCTTGGGAATATTCTTTCAGAGAATAATTTCTGGGATAAAATATCTCAAGAAAAGCCTAATAGATTCGCCATCCAAGCAGCATATAAATTACATGAAACTTTGACTTCAATTGCTTCCGTGGGAGGAAAATTAAGAGTGTTTTGTTCGCCATAATTTATTGGACTCAAAATGAAAAAAATTATATCACAAAATCAGCATGACATTGCCTTTGTTGTCGGTAATGGAATTAACAGGTATGTCAATTTTGACGGATCACTATCATGGGAAGAATTATTAAACAAATTATGGTATAAATTTGCTCAAAAAAAGTTTTCATCAACACCTGCAGGATTGGCAATCACGGAGTTCTATGATTTACTTGATCTCTTCTTAAGTAAATCTACCGCTCAATCCTATCCAATTAAAAGAGAATTATGTACTTTATTGCATGGGTGGGAGGGGCTTCCACATCACAAGTGGATTGTTGATTCAATTTCTAAACTAAATGCGCCATTACTAACGTTGAATTTTGATACATCTTTATTGGAAGATAACAATGTTCAACAGTATTATTTTGACTCGGGGAGGTTCACAGACTTTTACCCATGGAACACCTACTATGCAATTAAACAAATGCGTAGTCCAATAGATGGATTTGGGATTTGGTTTATTAATGGATTTATTAAGTATCACCGAAGTATAAGATTAGGGCTTTCAGATTACATGGGCTGTGTTCAACGTGCTCGGCAAATGATACATAATAAAGATGATCGTAGATTGTTCAGTGGAAAGAATTTTGAGAATTGGCAGGGCAAAAACACATATTTACATATTTTGTTTAATAAATCATTAATGATTTTTGGACTTGCATTAGAGGAAAATGAAGTTTTTTTAAGGTGGTTGTTGCTTGAAAGAGCAAGATATTTTAGGGAATTTCCGAAGAGAAAGAAGAAGGGGTGGTATGTAACCACAATACCCGAAAAGGAAGACAGGAGATATCAAGGAAAGAAATTTTTCCTTGAGAGTGTAGGATTCAATATAATAGAAGTATCTTCGTATGACGAAATCTACAAAAATTCTTGGGTATAGATCACCATAAAAGGCATTGATTTAATATTAATGGTGTGTCCTAATAAGTTAATAATAATTAGCATTGAGTTTATTGACAATTGTACTCGACACATAGGTTGGCAGGGAGTTAAGATGCGTTTCAAGAGTTAAAATTGTGTGAATAAAATGTGAAAAGCCCCAAGTTGTTGTAACTTAATGACTTTTGAGCTAATTACCACTAATATCTTAAAGATCGGATTGATGCAAGAAATTGTAGGTGATTTGCAAATTAGATGACAATCATAGATTACAATTTTAAGAAATAGTTACATTAAGAGCTAAAAACGCAATAAGTGATTTCACTCATAATCAGATGGCCCGGGGTTCGAGTCCCTGTTCGCCCACACCTAAAAAACTTGATTTCATAACAGAGATCAAGTTTTTTCTTTTTAAAACTTAATCAGCAATCAAAATGTCTTAATCTTGTTCCTGATCCTGATCCTGATCCTGATCTTTCTTCGCATTACGGCTTGAATATAATAGTCAGGCTCAATTTCTTAATGTTTTATGAGAATGTGAAAATTATGATATTGGATGTTTTGTAACGATAAGGAGTTAAAAACTTAATTGTACTTCTTGCTTGTTTAATACATTTTCAATAACTTTACGCTTCAAAAATTGTGGACGCGCCAAAAAAGCGACAGCTAAACACTCAGCAAGAATAACACATGTTTGCTACGGTATTATGAACGGGTATTGAGTGTACCTCAAATGTGCCAAGAAGAAATTTCCAGCGTCCTATAATTAAAATTTTGTTAAGCTAATCTACACGCCGGGGTGGCGGAATTGGTAGACGCAAGGGACTTAAAATCCCTCGGAGATTATACTCCGTGCCGGTTCGAGTCCGGCCCTCGGTACCATAATTATCCGGTTTGTAGAAGCTTGAACTCAGTTTTATTCTTTGGCTGACATATTATTTTTAATGAAAAGAGATATCTCAGCCACGATTGAATTGTAGATCCAATTGTTCATTTTATTTTTTTTGGGTCCTTAGCTCAGTTGGTTAGAGTGTCTGCTTGACGTGCAGAAGGTCAGTGGTTCGAATCCACTAGGACCCACAACAAAATGACCAATTTGTGCAGAAGGTCAGTGGTTCTCCCAAAGGGACTCCTTCGGAGGAATCAACCAGGACCCACACAGAATGATCAAATTGTGCAGAAGGTCAGTGGTTCTCCCAAAGGGACTCCATCGGAGGAATCCACTAGGACCCACAAGATAACTGAGTAATTACAAAATTTTGATACTTTACACATATTTCCACTTATAATTTAAGAAAGTTATGGAAAAAATTAATCTTACATTCCCCGATGGTTCCGTAAAGGAATTTAATAAAGGTGTAACTCCTTTTCAGGTTGCTGAGTCAATATCCAGTCGTTTAGCTGGAGATGCTCTAATTTCCTCTGTTAATGGTGTTCAGCGTGATTTGTATTATGCTATTAATGAAGATTCAAAAATTGCTATCTACACCTTCAATAATAAGGAAGGACAGGAAGCGTACTGGCATTCCACATCCCACCTAATGGCTCACGCTATTCAGGTTCTCTATCCTGAGGCAAAATTTGGTGTTGGTCCTGCAGTTGAAGGCGGTTTTTATTACGATATTGATATAAATGAAACTCTTACAGAGACTGATCTCGAGAAAATTGAGAAGAAGATGATGGAATTGGCTGAGGCTAATTCAGGTTACGAGCGTCAGGAACTGACCCAAAAAGAAGCTCTGGAACTCTTTGAGAAAAAAGGGGATCAGTATAAAATTGAACTGATTAGTGATCTTGATGATAAAGAAGTGGCTATCAGTCTTTATCACGAGGGTGACTTTACTGATTTATGTCGCGGACCTCATATTCCTGGTACCGGGCGGATAAAATATGTTAAACTTCTTAGCATCTCCGGTTCTTATTGGAGAGGTGATGAGAAGAATAAAAGCCTTCAAAGAATCTATGGTGTTTCCTTCCCTAAAAAGAAAATGCTTGAAGAACATTTAGAATTACTGGAAGAAGCTAAGAAAAGGGATCACAGAAAACTTGGTAAGGAATTAGACCTTTTTACTGTTCAGGAAGAAGCCGGAGCTGGTCTGATCTATTGGCACCCAAAGGGAGCACGTGTCAGACATGAAATTGAAGACTTCTGGAGAAAAGAGCATTTAAGAAGTGGGTACGAACTTCTTTACACTCCACACATTGGTAAATCGTGGTTGTGGGAAACTAGTGGTCACCTGGTTAACTTTGCTGAAAATATGTACGCCCCAATGCAGATAGATGATCAGAATTATTATCTTAAGCCAATGAACTGTCCTTTTCATATCATGATATATAAAGCAAATTTATATAGTTACCGCGATTTACCTAAAAGATGGGCTGAACTTGGAACTGTTTACAGATATGAGAAAAGTGGTGCTTTACACGGAATGTTGCGTGTTCGTGGGTTTACTCAGGATGATGCTCATATTTTCTGTACTGCCGAGCAAATGGATGCGGAAATCAAGAGAACAGTTCACTTCTCAATCCATATGTTAAAGTCCTTTGGATTTGACGATCTTAAATTTTATGTGGCAACTAGACCTGATAAAGCTATCGGAGATGATGTAGTTTGGGAGCAGGCTGTAACTTCTTTAAAAAGTGCTTTGGAGTCAGAAAAGCTCGATTACGAAGTCGACGAGGGCGGCGGAGCATTTTATGGTCCTAAGATTGATATAAAAATAAAAGATGCCTTAAAGCGTGAATGGCAATTAAGTACAATCCAATTTGATTTCAATCTTCCTGAACGCTTTGATATGAAATACATTGGAGAAGATGGAAAAGAGCACAGACCTTATATGGTGCACAGAGCTTTACTCGGTTCAATTGAGCGATTTATGGGTATTCTTGTTGAGCATTATGGCGGTTCTTTCCCCACATGGATTGCGCCTGTACAAGTTGCTGTTGTGCCTGTCTCTGAAAAGTATTTTGAATACGCGGAAAAGATTAAAGATGAACTGCTTGCTGATGACATTCGCGTTGAACTTGATTACAGAAATGAAAAAGTTGGATATAAAATACGTGCATGGGAAACACAGAAAGTACCATACATGTTAATTGTTGGTGAAAAAGAAGTGGAAGCAGGTACAGTTTCCGTTCGTGAGCATAAAGTTGGCGATAAAGGAAGCATGAAACTGGAAGAATTTGTAAAAATTGTATCTGAAGAGATAAAAAGTAGAGTTAATAACAAATAGAGAGGTTGTCCATTAGCAAACAAAAATACTTTGTGAACAGAGAGATCAGGGCTCAGGAAGTTAGAGTTATAGATTTTGACGGCGAGCAATTAGGTGTAATTTCTCTGAAAGCTGCTCTCGAAAAAGCAAACGAGCGGGAGATGGATCTCGTGGAAATTGCCCCACAGGCAAAGCCACCAGTTTGCAAAATTATTGATTACGGTAAATTTGCTTATGAAATTCAGAAAAAGGAAAAAGTTCAGAAGAAGAAGCAACATATTACCATTGTGAAGGAAATCAGACTTCATCCAAACACAGATACACATGATTTCGAATTCAAGGCTCGTCACGCAGAAAAATTTCTGGAAGAGGGCAACAAGGTTAAAGTTGCTGTTATTTTTAAGGGACGGGAACTTGCCTATAAAAATATTGGCGAGGATTTGTTAAAGAAGTTTGTTGAAAAATTAGAAGAGGTTGCAAAAGTCGAGCAGTCCATAAGATTCGAAGGAAGAACAATGCACGCAATACTTGCACCGCTAAAGCCGAAAAAGAAAAATTAAATAAGGTGAGATAACATGCCAAAGATGAAAAGCAACCGGGGAGCCGCAAAGACTTTTAGAAAAACGGCTTCTGGTAAAATTAAGAGAAGTAAAGCTTATAAAGCTCATATTCTAACAAAAAAATCAACTAAAACGAAAAGAAATCTTAGACAAGCTACTTTAGTTGCAAAGTCAGATTCCAAACGTGTAAAGATAATGATTCAATAGGAGAGAGGTGAAACTATGCCAAGAACTAATAATAGAGTAGCGTCACGTACTCGCAGAAAAAAAGTATTGAAAGCAGCCAAAGGTTATTGGGGCTCAAGAAGTAAAGTTTACACTGTTGCAAAGGGTTCTGTCGAAAAAGGTTTACAACATGCTTACAGAGATAGAAAAACCAAAAAACGTACATTCAGGCAGATTTGGATTGTTAGAATTAATGCTGCAGCCAGAATTAACGGTACAACTTATTCCAGATTAATTGATGCTATGAATAAGAAAGGTGTTACTATTAACAGAAAAGTATTAGCTAATATCGCAGTTGAAAATCCACAAGCATTTACAGATATAGTAAAATTTGTTACTATCTAATTTTAGCCCCTTCGGTATTCTAATGTGTTGTTAGAAAATCGAAGGGGTATTTTTTAAATTTTCACGAGCACAGTGCAAATGCAAGATAAAATTCAACAAATCACAGAAGGTTTTGAAGCAGAAATCTCAGCAGTAAAAGATCTGAAAATGCTCGAGGAGTTAAGACTTCAATATCTTAGCAAAAAAGGACTGGTTTCCGTACTTCTGGAAGAATTTAAACAACTGCCAGTTGATCAGAAGAAAGAATTGGGTCAGGTTGTTAATAAAATGAAGAATCAGATTCAGGATAGATTTAATTCTGTTAAAACGGAACTTGAAGAATCAGGATCTGTTACTGATGAATTTATTGACCTTTCTTTGCCGGGAAGAAAAAAGAATATTGGAACAAAACATATTCTTACACAGACTCTGGACGAGATAAAGGATATTTTCCGTGTTCTCGGTTTTTCTGTTCAAGAAGGACCCGAACTTGAATCCGATTATTATAATTTTGAAGCGCTTAATTTTGCTCCTGATCACCCGGCTCGCGATATGCAGGACACATTTTTTGTTAATGAAAAATTCGTCCTTCGTACTCATACATCACCGGTTCAGATTCGTTTGATGGAGGAAAAGAAACCGCCTATTCGTGCAATAATGCCTGGTAAGGTTTATAGAAATGAAGCCGTCAGTGCAAAAAGTTATTGCCTCTTCCATCAGGTGGAGGGACTTTACATCGATACTGACGTTACATTTGCGGAACTTAAAGGAATGTTGATATCATTCGTTAAACAGTTTTTTGGTGAAGATACTCCTTACAGATTCAGAAAAAGTTTTTTCCCCTTCACTGAACCAAGTGCCGAAATGGATATCTGGTGGCAGCCTTCTGGCAAAGAAGGCAGATGGATGGAGATCCTTGGCTGCGGAATGGTTGATCCAAACGTTCTGAAAAATGTTGGAATTGATCCAGAAATCTATTCCGGATATGCTTTTGGAATGGGTGTTGAACGTACAGCCATGCGTAAGTACGGCATTGATGATATTAGAGTTTTCTTTGATAATGATAAAAGATTTTTAGTACAATTTTAACTTGGAGATACGACAGTGCTGATTTCCCTGAACTGGATAAAAGAATATATTAACCTCGATGATATTTCGACTGAAGAGATAGTTGACAAATTAACTTATTGCGGTCTTGAGGTTGATGAGGTAATTGATAAAGGTAAAGATCTTAAAGATTTTGTTGTAGGATTTGTGAAGGAGTGCGGTAAGCATCCAAATGCAGATAAACTTTCCAAGTGTGTAGTCTTTGATGGTGAAAAAGACTGGTCTGTTGTATGCGGAGCAAACAATGTTGCTAAAGGTCAAAAAATTATTTTTGCGCCTACCGGCACTTATATTCCCGGAGCAGATTTTACACTTAAGAAAACAAATATAAGGGGTGAAGTTTCAGAAGGAATGATCTGTTCTGAAAAAGAACTTTTGCTTGGTAATGACCACAATGGCATAATGGTTCTGGATGAAGCTTTAATTGAAGGAACTCCCATTGCAGTTGCTCTTAATGTTGATGATGTACAGCTTGAAATAGCTATCACTCCCGATAGAGCCGATGCCCTAAGTCATTACGGTATTGCAAGAGAATTAGCTGCTTTATTTGATAGAGATGTTAAAAAGCCTGTTGTGAAATTGTCTGAATCTGATCAGGACATTAAGGATCTTGCCTCGGTTGAAGTTGAAAACGTTGAAGACTGCCCCCGGTATTCTGCAAAAGTTGTAACTGATGTTACTATCCAGGAATCTCCGGAATGGTTAAAGAAAACTTTAAATTCGATTGGGCTGCGACCAATTAATAATGTTGTTGATGTAACAAATTTTGTGTTACATGAATTAGGTCAGCCTTTGCACGCGTTTGATCTTGATAGATTATCAGGTAAGAAAATTATTGTTAAAAGTGCCGGTGAAGATCAAAAATTTACAACTCTTGATTCTAAAATACAAAATGTTAAAGCGGAAGATTTATTTATTTGTGATGGTGATAAACCTGTTGCTCTTGCCGGCGTTATGGGCGGTGAAAATTCCGAAGTCATTGATTCAACAACCAACATTTTAATTGAGAGCGCATATTTTAGACCATCGAGAATTAGAAGAACAGCGAAGCTTGTGGGTATTTCATCGGACGCATCTTACAGATTTGAGCGTGGTTGTAATCCGGCACAAACTGTTTTTGCAGCTGAACGGGCGGCGCAATTAATAGCAGAACTTGGCGGGGGAAAAATTGCCAAAGGAACAATAGATGTTTATCCGAATAAAATTGAGCCGTTAATTGTTGAATTAAGATATGAAAGAATAGAGAAGATACTGGGTTATAACGTACCTTTGGATAGCGTAATCCTCATTCTTAATAAGCTTGATCTCAAAGTATTAAAAGAGGATTTTGGTGTATTGACAGTTAGTGTTCCACCATTAAGACCAGATATTGAAAGAGAAATTGACCTTATAGAAGAAGTTGCCAGAATTTACGGGTATGATAAGATTCCGGAAGTTACCCGGGTAAATGTAACCCTTGAGAAAAAAACAGATCAGAGTGAATTTGTAGCGAATGCGAAAAAAACTCTAATTGGAATGGGATTTAATGAAATTATTACAAACTCCCTGATGACTGATGAAGTAGCCGGGAAGTTCGGTAAATCAATTCCAGTTTTGAATCCATCAAGTACTTCAATGTCGCACCTAAGAACTTCACTAATCCCTGGGGCATTAAGTACAATAGCAAAAAATATTAATGTACGTGAAAATAATCTCATGTTATTCGAGGTGGGCAAGACTTTTAATAAAATCTCCGAAGGTAAAATTGAAGATTTTTCTGACTTTGTTGAGAAAGAAGAATTAACTCTTGTAATCACTGGTAACAATACAAATGCAGAGTGGTACGAAAAAGAAAGAAAAAATGATGTTTACGATTTAAAAGGTTTTGTTGATGAATTTTTGAATAAGATGTCTTTAGATTATATGTTGCAGGATTCTAAAAATGTAAAAGATTCCTCAATATATTCAGTTTGTTATTCAAAAATATTTAAGAAAGAAGAATATGCAGTTGGTGGAAAAATAAATTATAAGATTCTTAAAAGCTTTGATATTGGTCAGGATGTCTTTGTCTTTACTTTAAATATAACTGAGTTAAAGAAACTTAGACGAAAAACAGTCAAATTTAATGAATTGCTAAAGTACCCAAAGATGGTTCGGGATGCTGCTTTTATACTTGACAAAAACATTTTGAATTCAGATATTGAACTTGTCATAAGGAAAGCTTGTTCTAAGTTATTGAAAAATATAAAGTTATTCGATATCTTTGAAAGTGACAGTTTAGGTGAAGGTAAGAAAAGTATGGCTTATCAACTTGAGTTTTACGATGAGAGTCGTACTTTAACAGAGGAAGAAGTAGATTCAGATTTTTGGAAAGCTATTGAGAGTGTTAAGAGTAAATTCTCAGCTCAATTAAGAGGACATTAAGTGCCAGAAACTTCAAAATACAATTTTTTTATGGAAGAGCTTTCTTCTCTTGAGAAGAGAATTTATTCTTTCATTCAAAGAGACATTGAACTTTCTGAGGAAAATATTCGATTAGTTAAAAGAGTTGAACAACTCGAAAATGAGAATGAAGTTCTCATTCTTAAAATTAGGGAAGTTGAGGAAAAAGTTGTTAAATTTCAGAGAAGTGAAATAGACGCAAATGATTCCTTGGGTTCGGAGGAAAAAGAAAAAATAAAAACTAAAATAGATGATTTAATATCTAAAATTGATTACCATTTGAGATCTTAAACAGAATGACAGATGATGGTAATGGTTTTGACATGACAGAAAAAAAGAAGCTTAAAGTAAAAATATTTGACAAAGAGTACTCTCTTTTGGTGGATAACGAAGAAATTGCTACTGAATTAGCTGAATATGTTAATGAAGTTATGGAAGATACAAGAAGTGAACTAAGTGATCAACCGAAAGATACAATTGCTATTATAGCTGCTCTTAATATTGCCTACGACTTGTTTATGGAAAGAAATAGATTTAAAGAATTTAGTATACAGGCGACGGACAAGATAAAAAAAATAAAGCTTCTTCTTAACGAGTCTAATCAAACCACTACACCATCATAATTTTAAACCCGCAGGGTCCGTGTTATAAAAGAACTAACATTATATCTTAGGGATTCTGACTTACAGCGTGTATAACAGGCCTCGATTCCGATTTATCGGGATGTCAGCCTCTGGCTGACCGAAGTGGACGTTAAAATCGTTGGGCAGTAACCCGCATTGTGGATAGACAGGAGTTCTTTTTAAGTCGCGGGCTCAGCGGATTATATAAATCTTGACTAATGGAGGGTAAATGGATCCGTTAATTATTGGTATAGTATTCCCAGCCGTTGCGTTACTTATGTTTTTTGTTGGCTGGATTGTTAGTTCCAAGATTAGTAAGAACAAAATATCTTATGCTAAAGAGCAGGCTGAAAAAATAATTGAAGATGCTGAAAAAGAATCAAGACACATTAAAAAAGAAAAATTACTGGAAGTTAAAGATGAATGGCTTAAAAAGAAGCAGGAATTTGATAACGAAGTAAATCAGAGAAAACAAAAATTACAGGTACAAGAAAAGCAGCTTCAAAATAAAGAAGAGAACGTTGATAAAAAGTACGAATTAGTTAATCAGAAAGAAAAATTAAATATAGAAGCGGAAAAAAAGAACGAATTACTTCATAGTCAGTTTTCTAAAAAACATCAAGAGTTGGATAGCCTGATTATAGAACAGAATAATCGTTTAGAAAAAGCTGCGGGATTAACTTCTGATGAAGCGAAAAAAATGCTTATGGAAAACATGACTGAACAGGCAAAGACAGATGCTGCGCAGTATGTTAAGGAAATAAGAGATCAAGCGAAAGTTGAAGCTAAAAAAGAAGCTCAAAAAATAATCGTTCAGGCAATTCAAAGAACTGCGGTTGATCACTCCGTTGAAACAACAGTTTCTGTTGTTCAAATTCAGAGTGATGAAATGAAAGGACGTATCATTGGGCGTGAAGGACGTAACATTCGCGCATTCGAATCAGCAACAGGTATAGATGTTATAGTTGATGATACACCTGAAGCGGTTATTCTTTCCGGGTTTGATCAGTTCAGAAGAGAAGTTGCACGCATATCTCTCGAAAGACTCATCGCTGATGGTAGAATTCATCCTGCCAGAATCGAAGAAGTCGTTAAAAAAGTTGAAAGCGAACTCGGCGAAGAAATAATGAAGGAAGGTGAAAACACCCTTATTCAACTGGGCTTGCATGGCGTTCATCCCGAGATTATGAGGCACATTGGTAAGATGAAGTACAGATCAAGTTATGGTCAGAATCTTTTACAGCATAGTATTGAGGTTTCTTACCTCACAGGTATTATGGCTGCTGAACTTGGTTTTGATACAACCCTTGCTAAGAAAGCTGGTCTTTTACACGATTTAGGTAAGACTCTTGATAAGAGTGTTGAAGGACCGCACGCGTTATTAGGACTTGAATTAGCCAAGAAGTATCGTGAGCATCCAATAGTACTTAATGCAATTGGTAGTCACCATGAAGATATAGAAATGGAACATCCAATTGCAGCATTGGTACAGGCAGCGGATGCCATAAGTGGTGCCAGACCGGGTGCTAGACGTGAACCTCTTGAAGGATATGTTAAACGACTGGAAAATCTTGAAGCAATTGCAACTTCATTTGAAGGCGTTGCAAAAACATATGCTATTCAGGCTGGTCGTGAGATAAGAGTGGTAGTTGAGCCTGACAAGGTGGATGATGCATTCTCTGATCAATTAGCCCATGATATCTCCGCTAAGATTCAGGAAGAAATGGAATACCCTGGTCAGATTAAAGTGGTTGTTATTCGTGAAGTTAGAAAGATTGCTTACGCAAAATAAATTTGATTAGATTTATTATAAAACCCGGTTTAATATTAAGCCGGGTTTTTTTATTTTAAGTTGTAAATGGAGTAAATGTGTCGAAAAAAATAAAAGTAGCTGTAACCGGGGGTATTGGATCGGGTAAATCAATTGTTTGCGATTTGCTTGAAAAGAAAGGATATCCAATAATCAGGGCAGATGTGCTTGGTAAAGAATTGTTGAAGAATGATTCTCAGGTAAAGGCTGAGATTATCAGGGAATTTGGAGATGAAGCATATAAGTATGAATTGCCCGACCATAAATTTATTGCCGCACAGGTTTTTACAAATGAGCAGAAACTAAAGGCAATTAATTCAATTATTCACCCCAGGACATTAAAAATAATTGAAATGAAAATGGCTGATTATCTCTCTTCCCACGATATTGTTTTTGTTGAATCTGCTTTAATATACGAAGCGGAGAGGGAAGAACTCTTTGATTATATTCTTCTTGTTTACTCGGAAGATGATCTTAAAATATCCCGAATTATTGAACGTGACCAGGAGAGTATTGATAACATACGAAGAAGAATGGAAAACCAGATTCCTGATCTACAAAAGAAAGAATGGGCTGATTTTACAATTGATAATAATGGGACACTGGAAGATCTAAATTCGAAAACTGAGTTTATCTTGAGTTTATTAAAGAGTATGTAACTTTTCTCATTATCTCACTGCTTGCTTTCAAAGTAATCTAGTCTTACATTTGGCATGAAAATTATCGTAAAATTAATGATCTATTAGAGGTGCGAAGTGCTATTCATAAATAAAATTCTAGTTAGTATTATTAAGCTTTTACCACAGACTATTGTAGGAATTTTTGCTAAAAAATATGTTGCCGGAGAAAATTTACAAGAAGCTGTTGAAGTTACAAAAAAATTGAACGCAGAGGGAATTGTTGCAACTATGGATGTTTTGGGTGAGGCAATTACTTCTAAAGAAGAGGCGATAGATACACAAAAAGAATGTTTTGAAATATTAGATGCTATTGAAAAGAATAATCTCGATGCAAATCTTTCCTTAAAGCCTACCTCTTTGGGGCTTAGTATTGATGTTGAATTTTCATATCAATTGATTTTAGATATTGTAAAATACGCTCATGCAAAAAACAATTTTGTAAGAATTGATATGGAAGATTCGCCGTATACTGATTCGACTATTGATGTGTACAAAAGAATTCATGAACAATATCCTGATAATGTTGGCATTGTTTTACAGGCATACTTAAAAAGAACCTACGATGATGCGGCGAAATTAAATAAGATTGGCGGTCATTACAGGCTTTGCAAAGGCATTTATATTGAACCAAAAGAAATTGCATACAAAGGAAAGCAGGAAGTACGCGATAATTTTATGAAAGTCCTCGAACGTATGTTGGATGATGGAAATTATGTCGGCATCGCCACTCACGATAAATGGCTGGTTGATGAAGCATATAAGATGATTGATGAGAAGAAAATATCTAAAGACAAATATGAGTTCCAGATGCTTTATGGTGTTACAGAAAGACTGCGCGACAAAATTAATGCAGACGGTCATAAGATAAGGGTCTATGTTCCTTTTGGTGAAAGATGGTATGCTTATTCAATGCGCCGACTTCAGGAAAATCCAAATATGGCATTTACTATTGCAACAAGTTTGTTCAAGTTCAATTAATGAATGTTCTTGGAATAGAAAGCTCTTGTGATGAAACTTCAGTGGCGGTTATTGTAAATAACGAGTTAAAAGCCAATCTGATTGCCTCACAAGATTTTCATTTTGAATTTGGTGGAGTTGTGCCCGAGCTTTCAAGCCGGGCTCATCTTCAAATTATTGCACCATTGCTTCGACAAGCCTTAAAAAAATCCAATCTCGAATTAAAAGATTTCGATCTCATCACGTCGACTGCCGGACCCGGTTTAATTGGAGCTGTGCTTGTTGGTCTTACTTTTGCAAAAGGTCTGGCATTTACATTGAACAAACCGTTCGTACCTGTAAACCATATTGAAGGGCACATTTTCTCTGGCTTTCTTATGGAGAGCAAACCTGAGTTTCCCTTTCTCTCATTAGTGGTTTCAGGTGGTCACACGCTGTTGCTTGTAGTTGAGAGTGAGGTAAAATTAACCCTCCTAGGAACTACTATTGATGACGCAGCGGGAGAAGCTTTTGATAAGGTTTCCAAAATGATAGGACTTGGTTACCCAGGCGGACCTAAAATTCAATTTGCTGCCGAGAATGGCGATGGGAGGGAAATTAAATTTCCTGTAGCAAAGACTCAAACTAAATATGACTTTTCATTTAGCGGATTAAAAACTTCGGTATTGCGACATTTGCAAAACAATTATGAGAATCCTGAAAATATACCTGAAAGTGACATTCCTGATCTTGCAGCCTCATTTCAGTACTCATTGGTAAAGGCTTTGGCAAAAAATATTAAATTGGCCCTTGACGAGTATAAAGTTAAATCTATTTCTATTGTTGGTGGAGTTGCAGCTAACGCAGTCTTAAGAAATGAGATTCAAAGCATTGCCGATACACATAATGTTAAACTCGTAATTCCCGGTATTGAGTATTGCGGCGATAATGCAGCAATGATTGCCTTGCGAGGGCAGCAACTACATATGGCAGGTCGAAAATTCGATTTAAGTTTTAATGCCTTCCCAAGTTTCAATTTCAATGATTACGGCAGAAAATCAAAACGATTCAAGGATTAATCTACTCAATGCTGTTCGTTTATCATTACTAAATTTTCTATATTTTATTATTCAAAAAAATGCAGTTAGACCAATTTGCCCATGAATCTTAAGAATATTTTTGCTTCAAAAAATAAATTAACAATCCACGATTGGTATTTACCCGTTCAATTTTTTGGTGTATTACTAGGTATTTTTCTATTTATTTTCTATTACCCGAATACAGTCAGTAATAAACAGGGAAATGTTTTCGAAATACCACAGGGTAGTTCCTTTGCAAGGGTTTCATCTATTCTTTATCAGGAAGGTATTGTTCCGAATAAATTCAATTTTAGACTTGCTGCATTTCTTTATGGAGCTGAGAGCAAATTAAGGGCTGGTAGATATGAAATCCCATCCGGACTAAATTATTTTGAATTACTGGACTACCTTGTTAAGGGTGGTCATGATGAACAGAAACTTATCACAATACCTGAAGGTATTTGGCAGAATAATCTGGCAAAGCTGCTTAAGGAAAAATTGGGAGTAGATTCATCCTCATTCATGGCTTTATCCAACAATAGAAATTTTTTAGACTCACTCGGTATTAAATCCAAAACTTTGGAAGGGTACCTGCTTCCTGAAACATATTATTTTTACACTAACAGCAACGCGCGTGAGATAATTAATAAACTGTTCATTGAGATGAATGGTTGTTTTGGTGAAGTTGTTAATAAGAGGCTGGAAGAATTGAAGATGTCGAAAAACGAAATTCTTACTCTTGCCTCTATCATCGAAGCTGAGTCTAATATCGCTAAAGAGTATAAAAGAATATCGGGTGTATACCATAATCGCTTAAAAAAGTGGATGAGACTTGAAGCAGATCCAACAATTCAGTACCTGAAGCGATATCAAAAACATAACCGTATTTTGTATAAGGATTTAGAAATCGATTCTCCCTTCAATACCTATAAAAATTATGGACTCCCGCCTGCGCCAATTAATAATCCTGGTAAAGATGCAATTGAAGCGGCACTTTTCCCTGAAGAAAATGACTATTACTATTTTGTTGCCGATGGCACCGGATCTCATTTGTTTGCAAGAACTTATAAAGAACATCTGAAAAATGTTGAACTTTATCGTGAGTGGAGGGAATCTCAATGATAAGAAAATATGGTCATGTGCTCTTAGCTTTTAGTCTCTTCCTTTTAGTTCGTTGTGCTCATCAGGTTTCACCAAGCGGTGGAGAAGAGGATAGAATTCCGCCAACAGTAGTCGATGCTTATCCGGTACCCGGCACAACAAACTATAATGATAATTATTTTGAAATAACATTTTCAGAGTACGTGCAAAAAGGTTCTGTAAGAGAAGCAATTTTTATATCCCCAAATATTGATGGTAATATTCAGTATTCATGGTCAGGCAAATCACTTACAATTGAGTTTGAAGATAGCCTTAAAAAAAATACCACATATACGGTTACTATAGGTACGGATGTTCAGGATTATAATAACAGAAATAAAATGGCAGAAGCTTACCAGATTGTTTTTAGCACTGGTGATGTAATAGATACCGGCGAAATATCTGGGCAAGTTTATGATAGTGATCCTTCGGGTGTAATGGTTTATGCTTATTTGCAGGCTGATTCTCTAATCAATCCAATAACAACAAAACCGGATTATATTTCCCAGGTTGGTAAAAATGGTAGATTCACATTACGTGGACTTGCCGACGGTGAATATCAGGTATTCGCGATTCGTGATGATTTTCGTGACTTTCTCTATAATGTTGGAGAGGATTCATATGGCGCTCCATTTTCCAAATTAGAATTGAGTGACTCGAATCATATAATATTCAACCATGATTTTAAGCTTACTAAGGAAGATACTATTCCACCTAATATTCTTTCAGTTACAATGACTGATGAAGCACATCTTCTTGTTGAGTTTAGCGAGTTTGTTGATAGCGCGGCTATAAACGATCAAAACGTGTTTGTCTATGATTCTACAGCAAATATTAGGCATAACATAAAACATGTTTACAGGGGAAGCGCAAAACCACAACATCAATTCATCACAATCAGTGATAGTCTTATTGAAGAAAATGAGAACTATCTTATCATGTTTTCATTATCGGATATGAATAAAAATGTGTTGGAAATGTCTTCCACCTTATTTACTGTGAATGATAAGCCTGATACAACTGCCGCAATGATAAGTAATGTTGAGACTGAATATAATAACAGGCTGATGGATTTTAGTAATGCATTTGTAAAGATTACACTGGATGATGGTGTTGACATCTCAGATCAGGTTAGTCTTGTAAACTTGATATTCAATGAGGACTACATTCCAATAACGGTTGAGTATCTTGATGACTGTAGTTTTATTGTAAGACCTTTGAAAGAATTAAAACCTGACGCTGGGTACGAATTAAAAGTTGATTTAAATTTTGTTAGGGATTCAAAAGGAAACAAAGTTGATTCTGTTTTCACATCCAAATTAAAAACAAAAAATAAACTTGATTTTACAGGGGTATCTGGGCGTATAAGCTCAGAGAAGATTGTTAACACATTGGTTGTTCTTGAAAATATTGAGGATAAAAAAAGAGTTTATACAACTTCCGCTGATTCGGTTAATGTTTATAATTTCCCCAGAGTTGTTCCGGGGAAATATATTATTTGGTCTTTTATGGATGCGGATAGTAACAATAAATATACAAATGGTTCAATATTTCCTTACGGGAGTTCTGAACGCTTTACATATTACAGTGATACCCTTGATGTAAAAGCGAGATGGCCTGTTGGGGATGTGGATCTGGAATTTAATTAATCGTGCGATTGAAACTGTGGTTGAATTTTCAACCCAAAAAATGAGGTTAAACATGATCGATAAGTTAGTAGAATGCGTTCCTAATTTCTCCGAAGGCAGGGACATGACAGTGATTAAAAGAATTACCGATGTTATTGAAAAAGTTGATGGTGTAAAACTATTAGATGTTGATCCGGGTGCTGATATGAACAGAACGGTTGTTACATTTGTAGGACCCCCTGAAGGTGTTAAAGAGGCTGCTTTTAGAGCAATAGAAAAAGCGGCAGAATTGATTGATATGACAAAACATAAAGGATCGCATCCACGCATGGGTGCTACCGACGTTTGTCCGTTTATTCCTGTTTCCGGCATAACTGATGAAGAGTGTAACGAGTTAACCAAACAAGTAGCAAAAAGAGTTGGCGATGAGTTAAATATCCCAGTTTATCTTTATGAGAAATCAGCACAGGTGCCTGAGAGACAAAACCTGGCAGTAATCAGGAAGGGTGAGTATGAAGCCTTGGAAGCGAAACTAAAAAACCCTGAATGGAAACCTGACTTTGGTCCGGCTGAATTTAATGCCAGTGCCGGCGGCACAGTTATGGGTGTTAGAGAGTTTCTTATAGCCTATAATATTACCCTAAATACACGCGAATCTAAATACGCTACAGATATAGCTTTCGAACTTCGTGAAAAGGGAAGATCTGCCCGTACGCCGAGTGATTCTCCTTTCTATTTTAAGGGTACGACGGTTCTTACTTATGAAGAAGGTTCATATCCTTGCGGGAATTGTGCTTTTATTGGTAAAACCATTTCAGAAACTATTGATCATTGTAAAAATGAGCATGAATATGATTTAGCTGAACTGCTTATAGATAATGCCATTGATCCTAAAAAACCTGAAGGTCAATCAGCAAAAAAACCTGGAAAATTTAAAAACTGCAAAGCAATCGGATGGATGGTTGATGAGTACGACCGGGCTCAAATATCGATTAACCTTACTGACTATAAAGTAACTGCTATGCATGATGTTCTTGAAGAAACAAGGATTCTTGCCGCTGAGCGGGGACTTGTAGTAACTGGTTCTGAGATTATTGGTATGGTTCCATTTCCAGCACTCCTTCAAACTGGTCAGTTTTATCTAAAAAAGCAGGGGAGATCGGCAGGTATTCCTGTTAAAGATATATTAAATACAGCAGTTCAGTCTCTTTGTGTAAATGATGTTTCAAAATTCAATATTGATGAAAGAGTTCTTGGTTTACCAAAAAATTCTGAAACCGCTCTTGTTGAAAAGACAGTCTCTGATTTTATTGATGAAGTCTCACGCGAATCTCCTGCTCCTGGTGGCGGCTCTATTGCCGCGTTGGCGGGTGCTTTAGGTGTTTCACTTGCTTCAATGGTGGCTAATCTTACTGCAAACAACCGTGGCAGTGAAAGTGTAGACGCTCTGTTGAACGCTGCTGCCGAAAGATGTCTTGAAATTAAAACCAGTCTGGTTCGTGGTATTGACGACGATACTAACGCTTTCAATGCTTATATGGATGCTTTACGGTTACCAACGAAAACTGAAGAAGACAAACAGAAGAGATTTGAAGCTATGCAAAGAGGCTTGAAGCAGGCAGTAACAGTACCATTAGCAACTGCTAAATTGAGTTTTGAATCGATTGAAATTTGTGAAACTGTTGCACATCATGGAAATCCGAATTCAATAACTGATATAGGCGTTGGCGCAAACATTGCTTATACAGGTGTAATAGGAGGTATTTATAATGTGCTTATCAATCTTAAGGGAATTAAGGATGATGCATTTAATAGCGAGATGAGAAAGACCTGTGATGAACTAAAGAAAAGTGCTTCGGCAAAGCTTGAATCTGTTATAAAGATTGTTGAAGAGAAATTATAAAGGGGAGAGGGTCCTCGAAAGAGGACCCTCTTATTATTAAACTTCGTAAATCACTTCACCATTCTTAATCGTCATACAATTAAGATTTCTTCCAACACTATAAACGATGTCAGAATATTCATTTGTGTCGAATATGGCGAAGTCAGCTTTTTTACCTATCTCAATACTGCCAACATTTTTCTCAACATCCAGTGCTTTAGCCGCATTTATTGTTACAGCCGAAATGGTCTCTTCTATGCTCATTCCCATTTTTAAGGACGCCAGACTCATGATAAGATTAAGATCAGCGATATGTGAAGATCCGGGATTGAAATCTGTGGCAAGTGCTACAATAGCATTCTCATTAATTAATTTCCTGGCAGGGGCATAGTCATAATCAAGAAAGAATGATACACCCGGAAGAAGTACAGCGACGGTTTCAGACTTGGCAATTTTTGCTACTTCTGCATCTCCGGCAACCTCCAAATGATCAGCGCTGGTAGCATTATGTTTTAAGGCAACATCTAATCCGCCAATAATGTTAAACTGTTCAGTATGTAATTTTATTTTCAATCCATTTTCAACGGCTGCAGTAAATATTCTGTCAACCTGTTCGGCTGAGAAGGCAGTGCTTTCGCAAAACGCGTCGCAAAAAACCGCGAGCTTATTCTCAGCGATAAAAGGAATCATGGTATTATTTATAATTTCAATATACTTTTCATGATCGTTCTTATATTCTGGAGGGAAAGTATGTGCACCAAGAAAAGTGGGCACAATATCAATCTTATTAATCGAATTAAGGTGGTTGATAACTTGCAATAACTTTATTTCATCATAATAGCTCAAACCATAACCACTCTTGATCTCAAGTGTAGTTACTCCTCTGGATATAAAATAGGATATGCGTGGTTTAACAAGCTCTACTAAATCATCAAAGGAGGACTCCCTGACAGCCTTAACGGTAAAATTAATCCCTCCGCCGGCTTTGGCAATTTCCTCATAACCCTTGCCTTGTAATCGCATTTTGAACTCATTTGCCCGTGAACCAGCAAATGCGGCATGCGTATGAGCTTCAATAAGACCGGGCAAAACAACTTTACCATTTAAATTAATAATAGTTTTATTGACATTTTTTTTGACTGAACTATTTGGAATGATATCTTTAATAATATCGTCTTCAACAACAATTGAATGATTTTCGAGGAGAGAAATGTTTTTTAATTGTTTACCGCGTTTATAATTTTTTCCCTTCGTGTCAACAGTTATTATCTGAGAAGGCTCTTTTAGAATCGTAATCATAATCTTTTGGCTTTTTAAGAGTAAAAAATATTAATTCTTGGATAGCGATTAAGATTTCAAATATGCACAAATTTTTGTCAATAAGTCAATATTTTCGTAAATTTAGTGTCTATTTTAAATAACACAAGGTAAAAAATGCCTCCAGCCAAAAAGTACAAAATTCTTTATATAACTTCTGAAGTGGTTCCATTCATCAAGACAGGCGGGCTAGCAGATGTTTCATCAGCGCTGCCTCAAAAATTGCAAGAGATGGGTCATCAGGTACGTATTGTCGTACCCAAGTATGGTGCCATTGATGAGAGGAAATACAAAATTCATGAAGTAGTTAGGCTAAAGGATTTAACAACATTCATCGGTGAGAAAGAAGTAACATTTTCACTGCGTTCATCTTTTTTGGTAGGGCAAAAAGCCCGTGTTCAGATTTATTTCCTGGATAACCAAGAATACTTTGGCTCGAGACATAGTCTGTACACTGATCCGATAACCGGAGAAATGTTTAAGGATAATAACGAGCGGTTCATTTTACTTTCAAAATCAATATTTGAGTTAATTAACAGACTTGGTTGGATTCCTGACATCATTCATTGCAATGACTGGCAATGCGGATTAGTACCCGTTTATCTTAAAACACAATTCAAAGATGAACCAGGTTTTGAGAATATCAAGTGTCTTTACACAATCCATAATTTAGCTTATCAGGGTGAGTATCCTAAGAGCACTTTGCATAAAACAGGATTATCAGAATTTATAAAGAATGATTCAGATCTGATTGAAAATGGAAAAGTAAATTTTATGAAAGCCGGGATACTATACGCTGACACCATTAATACGGTTAGTGAAACATATGCAAAAGAATTGTGCAAGTATCCTGAATATGGTGAAGGACTACATGAAGTACTGTTGAAAAGGAAGAAAGATATTTTTGGTATTGTTAATGGAATTGACGACGCTGTTTGGAATCCGCTTAAAGATAAACAAATTGAAAAGAAGTATTCTCTTAAGACTCTCGAAGACAAGGAAGAAAATAAAAAAGCTTTGGCAGAAAAATTCGGATTTGATTATGATCCCGAAGTGCCTATTATTGGAATGATTTCGAGAATAGATAGTAATAAGGGATTTGATTTAATAAAAAAAGCTTTCAATGAAATACTAAAGATGAATATCAGATTAGTTCTTTTGGGAACCGGCGACAAGAAATTACACAGTTTCTTCCAGGAAGCATCTGTATCAAAATCATCAAAATTTTCCTGCTACATTGGATTTGATGAAGAATTGGCACATTTAATTGAAGCCGGTTCGGACATGTTTTTAATGCCGTCTAAAATTGAACCGTGTGGACTAAATCAAATGTACAGCCTTGTTTATGGTACTGTTCCTATCGTTCGGGAAACCGGTGGTTTGGCAGATACTGTTGTACGATTTGACGAAAAGACAGGAAATGGAAATGGCTTTGTTTTCAAAAAGTACGAAAAAGAAGATCTTGTTAAAGAAATAAAGAAAGCTGTAAAAATATATTCCACAGATAAAAAGAAATGGCAGAAGATAATGAAAAACGGAATGAAGCTGGATTTCGGATGGCTTTCTTCCTCAAAGAACTATGTTGAATTATATAAAAAGATGGTAACATCAAAATAAATGAAACATGCTGCTCTTTTTCTTGACCGTGACGGAACAATTAACTACGATCCTGGGTATATAAAAGACCCAAAATTGGTAAAACTGTACCCGGGTGTTGCTGAATCAATTTCAGAGCTAAAAGAGTTTTTTGGTTTTCTAATGATAGTGATCTCAAATCAATCAGGAATTGCTCGTGGTTTAATGACTCATCAGGATGTAAGAGCGGTCAATAAAAGAATTAATGAATTGCTTGCCGAAAAAAAAACATCAATTGACGAGTTTTATTATTGCCCCTATCATTCCGACTTTGATGATGAAGAAAAATGTTCTTGTAGAAAACCATCACCAAAACTAGTGTTCGAAGCATCTGAAAAACATAATATTGATCTCAAAAGATCGTATTTTATTGGCGATAAAATATCAGATGTTGAGTGTGGAATTAATGCCGGCTTGAAAACAATTTTATTAAAGAACACAATTCAGGATAGTGAAATTATTCACTTGAAAAACGAGGGAAAAACACCCAACTTTGTAGCTGGCAATTTTACTGATGCGTGTGAGTATATAAAAAAAGATTTTATGGAGGTTTCTGCTTGAGAGAAAGTTTTGTTTTTTTCGTTTTTGTCTTTTTCGGATTGATGTTGTTGTCTTGTGAGGAAGATCCGACCTCGGTAGGAAATGATTTATTGCCGCCTGGAGATATTGTTGAATTTATTGAATTGGATAGTTATCTGGCTGACTTGGCTCAAGAATCGGTATATTTTGATGAAGAAGTATTTTTGGGTGCTGCTGATGAAATTCTTGTTGGTAAAAATAGTGGATTGAAATCTACTTCCATGATGCGTTTTTTCATTCCGATTACTGTCGAGACTGGTAGGTTAATTGACTCGAGCCAATTCAATATGATCTCTGCAAAGGTTATTCTTAAACCAAATTATGTATTGGGTGATCAAACTGCTCCATTTGCTATGACAATTCATACGATTAATTCTCCCTGGTTTGTTGACAGTTTTACAGTTGATAGTCTTTACCTGCTGGATTACAATCAGGAAAATGTTGCCATGAATATGGAGTATTCTGATACATTAATCACTTTTAATCTTGATACTGCCATGGTTCTTAGTTGGATGGTAGCGCAGTTGGATACAAACATTGAAAACTCACATGGAATTCTCCTAAAACCTGATGAAACTTCTGATAAAATAATTGGATTTAGGGCATTTGGTCCTGATTTTCAAAATATTCAACCCATTATGGAAATCGCCTATGAAGGTGTAGGTTTCGATACTGAAATATTCGCTGACACCATTTGGGCAACGCTTACTTCTGATCAGCACATTGTTGAAGGGCAGATTACAGAAACGAGTGAAGATATTATTATATTGCAAGGAGGTTTAGGTGGAAGGGGAGCCTTAAAATTTGATTTATCCTCTATCCCGGCTAATTCAATCATTAACAATGCACAGCTGGAAATCAGTTATGATTCTTTAAATTCCGTACTCGGTAATCCTTTTGTAGATTCACTCACAGTGACTTTGTTAGAAGACTATGATAATAGAGCTTCCCTTGATTCACTTGGCTTTTTCTACCTTACAAGGGATGGTGATATATTCTCTGGATCAATCACACGTTTTGTACAGAGATGGTTGTATGATGAAGAAAATAACGGTGTTTCTAATAATGGTGTCAAACTTGCGCTGGCTGATGAATTGGAATTTGTTAATAAAGTAGTTTTGTATAGCAGTCAGAACAACGATCCACTTCTAAAACCAAGATTAAAAATAATTTATTCCAGAAAACAATAAAAATTTATGAAAAAGATGAAAATATACTGCTTTATGCTCTTTACTTTTGTTTCCGCAATCCTTGCTCAAGATGGATCAATCTATTCACGTTATGGTTTAGGTGAGCTTTCTTCAGCATATTCAGCAAGAAGAGCTGGGTTTGGCGGATTAGGTATCGCGCTTGCTGATAACCAAAACCTCAGTTCAATGAACCCCGCTGCCTGGAACGGAATAACCATGACCAGATTTGAAGGTGGGTTATCTACCGATATGTGGAACGTAAGCGATCAGACAAGTAACGCAAAATATTCAAATATTCGGTTTTCTGGATTTATGATTGGAATACCACTCCAGAGGGATTATGGTTTAACATTGGTTGGTGGTATGGTTCCTTTCTCAAATGTATCCTACGATGTTTCTCATGTTCGGACTAGTGATGTACTCGGAGTAGATTACACTATCAACTATGTTGGTTCCGGAGGGCTTTCGAAATTATTTTTAGGTACCACCTACAGACTTCCATTTGATTGGTCAATAGGTATTGCATATGAATATTACACAGGTCATATTGATTATGATTCAAGGGTTGTGTTTGCTACTGGGTCAAATTATGAGAATAGTAACTATAAACAAAATAATCTTTACAGAGGACTTGGTGTTAATCTGGGTGTAATTTCAAACAATATTGCTACATTCTTTGATGTGAAAGCATTTAATGAATTCAGATTAGGCTTCGCACTAAATAAAATTGCTGCCTTAAAGACTGATAATAATTCACTTGCTATATCAAGTTTGGGTTCAGCTACTCTGGATTATCAATTAGTGGATACAAAAATTCCCGATAGAATATCTGCAGGTGCTGCATTCCGCATTTATGATAATTACACTATTTTGCTAGATTTTGTATCTCAGGATTGGGGAAAGTATACTTTTAATGATGAATACAGCAGCTTTTTAAATGAATATACTAAATATAGCCTTGGCTTTGAATATAAGCTGAGGGATGTGCAATTGCGCACAAGTACGCTGGAACAGATCGCCTGGCGTGGAGGTCTAAGCTATGAGTCAAGTCAATACTCAATAAACGGAGAAGACGTTGATGGATATTCAATACACGCTGGCTTATCATACCCACTGGAATTTGGTAACACAATAGATCTTGCAATTAAATATAGCACCAGAGGTAAAACAAGTAATAATTTAGTTGAAGAAAAATTAATAAAGATGTATTTCTCCATGAGCATCGGGGAATTTTGGTTTATACGACAAGATAAATAATCAATAGGGGTACAAAATTGAAACTCTTAAGAAATTTAATAATTGCGCTAGTTCTGTTTTCAGCTTCTAATCTTTTCGCCTACAGTGTTAATACAGTAGGGAATATAGCTGTTTCAGATAGTATCAATTTAATGGCAGAATTCAGTTTATTCTATGAGGCACATAGAAATAATCAGTTTGATGAATGGACTATGGAAAAAGGCTGGAACGTCATTAATACTGATCCAACTCAATTTGTTAAATACAAATTATTCACCCGAATGGAAGAAGTCATTGTTGCTTTGCATGATGATGAAAATGCCACAGATGAAATGAAAACAGCTTTTGCAGACACTATACTAGCTTTATACGCAAAAGCAATTCAGTATGATCCTGATAAAGAATCATATTATATGGTAAAGAAAGCTTATTTCCTCGAAAACTGGTTTTCTGTAGAACCTCAGGTTGTTATTGATGCTTATCTTGCCGCTTTCGAAAAGGACTGGTCCCTTGACGAACTATATAAGGACAGACTGGGTCAGTTTTACGTTAATAATGATATGAAAATGCAGGCAATTGATTGGTATGATAAATTAGCCACTGATGAGCCGGACAATGCGAGATGGCCAGCCAGATTAGAAGGAATAGTTGATTCTCCTGAAGAATTACTCTCAATTTTTGATAGATCCTGGAAAAATGATATTAATAATGTTGAAAAAGCATGGAAAGTTGGTTCGCAGGCAGTTCGTCTTAAGGATTACGTAAAAGCAAAAGAAGCTTTTGAATATTTAACAAACAATAATCCTGATGTTATAAATTATTGGAAACAAGTTGCAACCGTGTATGACAAATTAGGTGAAACTGACAATTCCATAAGTGCATACAAGACGCTAATCCAGCTAGAGCCTGATAACAGAGATAATTATGTTAATATTGCTTTGGTATATAAGAAAATAAGTCAATTATCTATTGCTCGTTCCTATTTGAATAAAGCATCTAAAGCAGATCCTGGTTGGGATTTCCCAATTTATATTGAGGCTTCCTTATACGAGCAAGCGGCAAGAGAATGCATGGATGGTAAACTGGAGTTTATTGATAAAGTTGTTTTCGGTTTAGCGATTGAAACATATGGCTCTGCAAGAGCAAAAGGTGGTTCTTATGCTTCGACTTGCGCAGAGAGAATGGCTTCTTTAAAGCCTACTGCACCGACCCAGGAAGATTATTTCTTCCGCAAGGTTAGCAATGGCGACCAGGTTAAAATTGAAGGTAAATGTTACGATTGGATTGGCAGATCAATAACTGCTAGATTTTAATTCTTATTTAATTGTATGGGGTACTCTAAATAACGAATTAGTAAACTATAGCGATGATAAAAAATGTTAAATTATTTACAAAATGATCAAGAAATACTTGACATATTAAAACTAGAGCTTGGACGTCAGGAAAATAATCTTGAATTAATAGCTTCAGAAAATTTTGTTAGCTTACCTGTTCTCGCAGCTGCAGGATCAGTATTAACTAACAAGTATGCTGAAGGATATCCTGGAAAAAGATATTATGGCGGTTGTGAATACGTTGATATGGCAGAGGAAGTTGCAAAAGCCAGATTAAAGGAAATTTACGGAGCTGAATATGTAAATGTTCAACCTCACAGTGGTTCACAGGCAAATATGGCCGTTTATATGGCTGTTCTAAATCCTGGTGATACTGTTTTAGGTCTTAGTCTTGACCATGGTGGTCACTTAACTCATGGTTCTCCTGTTAACTTTTCAGGCAGAATTTATAATGCTGTTGGCTATCCGCTAAATTCAGAGACAAAAACACTGGATTACGATATCATAGAAAAAATGGCGTTAGAACATAAGCCTAAAATGATTATCGCTGGCGCAAGCGCTTATTCACGTGAGTGGGATTACGCTAAATTCAGAGTGATAGCAGACAAAGTTGGCGCATTTTTAATGTGCGATATGGCTCATCCAGCCGGACTTATTGCTAAAGGATTGTTGAATAATCCTTTAGAGCACTGCGATGTTGTTACTTCAACAACTCACAAAACTCTTCGCGGTCCTCGTGGTGGTATTATTTTAATGGGCAAGGATAAAGAAAACCCAATGGGTATTAAAACTATGAAAGGTGACAGACTAAAACTTATGTCTGAAATCTTTGATGGTATTGTAATGCCCGGTATTCAGGGCGGTCCTTTAATGCATATTATTATGGCTAAAGCTGTTGCTTTCAAAGAAGTTCTCAGCGATGAATTTAAGACTTATGCTGAACAGGTTATTAAGAATGCAAAAGTTCTTTCTGAAGCACTGTTAAGCAAGAATTTTGATATTATTTCCGGCGGAACTGATAATCATCTTATGTTGGTCGATCTGACTAATAAAGATATAAGTGGCAAAAAAGCTGAAAGAATTCTTGAACTTGCAGGTATCACTGTTAATAAAAATATGGTCCCATTCGATCAGAAGAGTCCATTTGTAACCAGTGGTATCAGAATTGGCGTTCCTGCTGCAACAACACGCGGGATGAAGGAAGATTCGATGCTTAAGATTGCTGATTTAATTGATCTGGCAATTGTAAATTGCGATGATGAGGCTAAATTAGCTGAAATTAAAAGTGAAGTAAAAATTCTTTGTAGTGAAAATCCATTATATCCAGAACTGCAGGGATAGTATATAAATTGAAGGAGTTAAACAATCCGTCAGAAACGGAATCGCACGAACTTGAAATGTCGTTTCTCGAACACCTTGAGGAACTTCGCTGGCGGGTTGTTTATACTTTAATTGGTATTGTAGTGGCAACTATAGGGTGTTGGATTTTTATTGATTTTCTTGTTGAGAATATCCTGCTGTTACCTGCCAAAACCGCAAACTTAAAACTGCAAAACTTACGCCCATTCGGTCAGTTGTTCCTCTATTTTCAGGTTGCCCTTATAGCTGGATTTATTGTCTCGATACCAAATTTCTTTTATCAGCTATGGAAGTTTTTATCCCCCGCATTGAAACCTAAAGAGAAGAAGTATATTGTCTGGATTGTTATTTTCTCTTCCCTATGTTTTATTATTGGAGTTGCCTTCGCTTATTATGTTATGATTCCAATGACTTTGAAATTTGCTGTCGCTTTTGGAACACCTGAAATTGAAAACAATTTCGCCGTCACAGAGTACTTTTCAATTATTATGAGTGTATTGTTGGCAGCAGGCATCGTTTTTGAGCTACCAATGCTATCGTTTTTCCTCTCCAAAATAGGTATTCTAACACCTAAATTTATGCGTAAATTTAGAAAACATTCCATAGTTGGTATCCTTTTTTTAGCGGCCATTTTGACACCCGGAACTGATCCTGTTGCACAAGTGTTATTGGCTATTCCGTTGGTTCTTTTATATGAAATAAGTATATTCGTGTCAAAATTATCGCAGAAGAAAATTGAAGAATAATACACTTTCCCGCATTACAGATTCCATTAAAACCGAGCTCGGTCAATTTAATTTACTTTTTAGTAAGAGTCTAAAATCCAAAACAGCTCTTGTTGACCTCGTTACAAAATACATTCTGAATCAAAAGGGTAAAAAAATACGTCCGACTCTTGTGCTTCTATCGGCTAAACTTGTTGGTGAAATTAGTGAGAGAACTTACCGTGGAGCAATTTTAGTGGAACTGCTGCATACTGCCACACTTGTACATGATGATGTAGTTGATAGTGCAGAAACGAGAAGGGGATTGCCCTCTATTAATGCCATTTGGAAAAGTAAAGTCGCAGTCTTAATCGGAGACTATCTTTTGGCCAAGGGATTAATGATATCTGTTGATGGTAATGATTTTGATTTTTTAAGAGTCATGACTAATACCGTGAAACGTATGTCTGAGGGAGAATTACTACAGATAAGCAAGACAAGAAAACTAGATACTGATGAGGAAACCTATTTTAGAATCATATCAGACAAAACTGCTTCATTACTTTCTACCTGTTGTGAAATAGGTGCGAGAAGTGCCAGCGATAGCAAGGAAGTTATTGAAGCTCTAAGAGATTTTGGCACAAATCTTGGCATTGCCTTTCAAATTAAGGATGATGTACTTGATTATACCGGATCCAATAAGATTATTGGAAAGCCTTCGGGTGGTGACATTAAAGAAAAAAAAATTACTTTACCACTATTGCATGCCTTGAAATTAGCTCCTGCTAAAGAATCCAAAGAAATTATCAAGATTATTAAAAAAGGTGCAAAAAAAGATGGCGTTGCCAGAGTGATTGATTTTGTTAAAAAGTATGATGGTATAGAACATGCAACTAAAATTGCTGAAGAGTATATAGAAAAAGCCAAGTCTAATTTAGAGCTCTTTCCTGATTCCGAAAATAAAACAACCCTAATAGATTTACTCGATTTCATTGTGAACCGACAAAAATAAGCGAATAAAAACTATAAATTATTCTACAAATTTGAAATTCTTTATCTAATTTCTTTGTTTTAATTCATTGAGTTTTGGTAATTGAAAAGAATTTCTTATTTTCAAAAGCTGGTTTTTCATTAATGATACGCAATGTCTTAATATAATTGTTTGGGGATTAAATAAAATTAAAAAATTGCGTAAAAGTAGAACCTTTTTCTTCAAATAGTGCTTTAATTATTCTTAATAAATTTGTTACTGATTCTTTGGGGTCAAATGAAAAAATCCGTACTTGATTATACTCTTAAAATTCGTTTGCCTTTGGCGTTATTCGTTGTAGCACTTACATTTATTATTACATTCTATGCTTCCAGAACCGAAAGAGATGGAATCGGTTATGAACCGGAACAGCCAATCAATTTTTCGCACAAGTTACATGCGGGGCAAATGGATATTGATTGCCAATATTGTCATACCGGTGTTGAAAAATCAAGACATGCATTAGTACCTTCTGTAAATATTTGTATGAATTGCCACACGCTTGCAGCTAAAGACAAACCGGAAATAATCAAACTTACAGAATATTATGAAACAGGCAGACCTATTCCCTGGAAGAGAGTTCATAAGGTGCCGGAATATGCTTATTTCAATCATAGTGTGCATGTGAATAAAGGTATTGATTGCGCTGATTGTCATGGTGATGTAAGACAAATGGATGTGGTAAAGCAGGCACATGGATGGACTATGACTGCATGTTTAGATTGCCATAGAAATCCACATGAAAATATTTCCGGACTCGAAAAAGTTAAAAATGGTCCTACAAATTGCGCGGCATGTCACCGCTAATTGGAGAGCAAATGAGTCAGCAAGAAGTAGAAAGCAGAAAAATATTTATTACCAGAATTAGTAAGGGATTTGCTGGTCTAGCTGTATTAATGGCGCTCCCTGGTAATTTTATTGCTAAAACAAAAAACCGGTTTTCCGGAATAAAAGTTAATGTTCACCCTAATGCTGTTAAAAGAAATAAATAAGGACTGTAAATGAGTACTGATAAGGGTAATAAGAACTACTGGAAAAGTATTAATGAATATAATGATGATAATAGTTTAAAAGAAGCTAAGCATCACGAATTTATGAATGGTGTTACGGATGAGTTTGAACCAGATCAGTTAAGCGGTATTTCCAGAAGAAAATTTTTAGCGGTTTTAGGCGCTTCAACAGCTTTTGCTGCTACGGCTTGTTCTGATTATGCCGATAAAGGTGAAATTGTACCCTACACCAAAAGACCAGAAGAAATTTTACCGGGGATTGCAAATTATTACGCATCAACATGTACGGGGTGTTCCAACTCTTGTTCGACACTTGTTAAAACGAGAGAAGGCAGACCTATTAAAGTTGATGGCAATCCTGATAGCCCAATAAATAAAGGTAAACTCTGTACAAAGGGTCAATCAAGTATTCTTAGTTTGTATGATCCTGAACGTTTGCAAGAGCCTTTATTAAAGGGAAGAAAAATTAGCTGGGCAAAGATTAATGGTGAGATAGTAACTGCACTTAAAACTGCCTCAGATTCCGGGAAAGAGATTGCTGTAATTACTGACGAAATGACCTCCCCAAGTTATAACAAGATATTGAATGAACTTTCACAAAAGTATTCAACCCTCAAAATTTATTCTTACAAACAGTTTAATCAGAAAACTAGATTTGATGCATGGGAAGCTTCTTTCGGTACAAGAGTTGTTCCTTCAGTAAAGTTTAATGAATCTAAAATTATATTAGCCCTTGAGTCAGATTTTATTGGTAAAGAGGGTAACTTTGTTGAGAATGCCAGATTATTTGCACAAGGGAAAGATGTTGTAGCAAATAAAAAAATGAGCAGACTTTATTCAGTTGAAGGAGGAATGAGCCTTACCGGAATGAATTCTGATTACAGGCTTAGACTACGTCCTGATAATCAATTTGATTTTGTTTTGGCATTAATTGATGAAGTCTCTGCAAGGCTGAATAAACCAACTAACGGTATCCCAAAAGTAACCATGAACAGTTTTGTTGCGAAAAATAATCTGAATGAAAAAACTGTAAAATACTTAGTGGATGATCTTGTTGAGAATATTGATACATCAATCGTTCATGCTGGAGATACATTATCAGTAGAGTTGCATAAGGCAGTTAATGTCCTAAATTCTTTACTAAGTGGTAATAAACTATATGACTTTAATAATTCTTTTGTGGAAATCAGAAAATTAACTTCACTCAATGATCTTAAAACTCTAGCAGCAAATTCAGAGTTAGGTGCTCTAATCATTGTGGATTCTGATCCAATATATCATTATCCAAATATATTTGAAGATGCTTTCAAAAATGTTCAAACCAAAATTGCTATTGTTAATAGTAAAAACGATTCCTCAGCTGTTTGTGATTATATACTTCCAATAAACAATGCGCTTGAGTCATGGGGCGATCATCAGGTACGGAGTTCAGTTGTTTCACTTCAACAACCGGTTATTGCGCCAATTTTTAATACGAGACAAAAAGAAGCAATCTTGCTTAGCTGGATAAACGATACCGCTGAAGTGTTTGATTCTTCTTATCATGCTTATTTGCAAAGTTCAGTAAAAGAACTTTTCTATGATTTGCAAAAGCCTTCTGCTGATTTCAGCAAGTATTGGTTAAGTGTATTACACGATGGTATTATTGAATTAGAATCTGAAAAGCTCTCCGGAAGATTATCACAGTTTAGTTTGGAAAAACCTGCTAAAACAACTTCAGAATATACTGTACACATTCAGGAAAGTTATTTTGTAAGTGATGGTCGTTTTGCTAATAATGGCTGGCTTCAGGAAGTGCCTCATCCTGTTTCAAAGGTAACCTGGGATAACTATGCTGCTGTATCACCCGGAACAGCTAAGTCTCTGGAAGTTGAAAACGGTGATGTTATTAAATTGACATCTGGTGGGAGAGTACTTGAAATACCAGTTATGCTTCAACCCGGACTGGCAGATAATCATTTTACAATTGAAACAGGTTACGGACGTAAGGTTGTTGGTGATGTAGGACTTGAAGTTGGTTTTAATGCCAATATTCTTTTCGATTCAACTTTTATTTTTGGAATTGATCAAGTAAGTAAGACTGGTAAAAACTATAAACTTGCGTCAACTCAAGAGCATCATGCACTAGACGATGATTTTGTAAAGGACTTCCACAAGTCACGGCATATTATTCAGGAAGGAACACTGGAAGAATATCTGACAAACCCGGAATTCCTAAAAGAACACAAACATGATGTTTTCAGCATAACAGATGATATTGAGTATAAAGGCAATAAATGGGCGATGGCTATAGACCTTAATAAATGTATCGGCTGTGCTGCTTGCACCACATCTTGTAATGTTGAGAACAACGTTCCTGTCGTTGGTAAGGATCAGGTTGAGAATGGCAGGGAAATGCACTGGATGAGAATTGACAGATATTATTCAGGTACACCTGAAGAACCGATTCCCAGCAACCAGCCAATGCTTTGTCAGCACTGTGACAATGCACCTTGTGAGAATGTTTGCCCCGTTAATGCTACTAACCATAGCCCTGATGGACTTAACCAGATGGCATATAACAGATGTGTTGGTACTAGATATTGTGCAAATAACTGCTCATTCAAAGTTCGCAGATTTAACTTCTTTGATTTCCGTGATCACTTCGAAAATGAATATTACAATAACGATCTAACTCAACTGGTTAATAACCCCGAGGTCACAGTTCGTTCACGTGGTGTAATGGAGAAATGTACTTTTTGTATTCAGCGTATTATGGATGCAAGAAGTGAGGCAATTAAAGAGGGAAGAGAATTACATACAGATGAAGTTAAAACTGCATGTCAGGTTGCCTGCCCATCTGAAGCTATTGTTTTTGGCGATTCAAACGATCCGAATTCAAAAGTGGCTAAGATGAGGGACCATAACCTGGGTTATCATGTACTTGAAGAATTAAATGTAAGACCAAATGTAACATATATCGCAAAACTCAGAAATACTCATTCGGAGGAAAATTAGTGAGTAGTGTTGATTATTCACAAGAGCCATCGGTGCTTGAGGGCAAACCCCCTTTACGAAAGATTGAAGACGATATAATAAAGCCGCTGAACACGAAACCGGATAAGAAATATTACATTGCTTTGGCGTTCACGCTTACACTCGCATTCATTGGCGCTATCGGATTAGGATATTCCTTCTATTATGGAACTGGTATGTGGGGTAATAATAATCCTGTCGGATGGGGTTTACCAATCGTAAACTTTGTTTTCTGGGTTGGTATTGGTCATGCTGGTACACTTATCTCAGCCATTCTCTTTCTTTTCAGGCAGAAGTGGAGAACAGGTATTGCCAGGTTTGCAGAAGGAATGACAATTTTTGCTGTTCTGACAGCCGGTATTTTCCCCGTAATTCACACGGGTCGTCCCTGGATAGCACATTATTTATTACCTTTACCAAATCAGCACTCACTTTGGGTAAACTTTACATCACCACTTTTATGGGATGTTTTTGCAGTATCCACATATCTGACAGTATCCGCAATATTTTGGTATGTTGGATTGATCCCTGATTTTGGTGCTTTGAGAGAAAAAGCTACCACAAAAGTGAAAAAAATTATTTATTCAGTTTTTAGTCTTGGCTGGAGAAATTCCAACCGTCACTGGCAGCATTATGAGATGGTTTATTTGATACTTGCTGGTTTTGCTACACCATTGGTTTTATCTGTTCATACAATTGTTAGTTTTGACTTTGCTGTTTCAATACTACCAGGCTGGCATACAACAATATTCCCGCCTTACTTTGTAGCGGGAGCTGTATTCTCCGGTTTTGCCATGGTTCAAAATGTACTAATATTTATCAGGAAAATATTTAATTACGAATACATTATCCCCATTGATACACTGGAGAGAATGAATAAAATCATCCTCCTTACAAGTATGATGGTCGGCTACGCTTATTCAATGGAATTTTTTATTGCATGGTACAGTGGTGTACAGCCTGAGCAATTTGCATTCATTAACAGAGCTTTTGGTCCGTATGCCTGGGCTTATTGGATAATGGTTTCCTGTAATGTGATCTTCCCTCAATTGTTCTGGATTAAAAAAATCAGAAGGTCTGTTCCATATATGTTTGCGATAGCCGTTTTTGTAAATGTGGGCATGTGGTTCGAAAGATTTGTTATCACCGTAACATCATTGTCCAGAGATTATTTACCTTCAAGTTGGGCATATTATACCCCAACATTGACTGATATGGCAATACTACTAGGTAGTTTTGGATTATTCTTTACATTCCTGTTACTATTTACAAAAGGCTTGCCGGTGGTTTCAATAGCTGAGGTAAAAGCAGTAGCAGATGGTGCTCAACCTAGTCATAAGGATCATTAAGGATGGATGAAAAAGTTTTATATTCAATGACCGGTTTATTCGATACTCCTGATCAGATTATTGAAGCGGCTGAAAAAGTATCTGATAAAGGGTATACCAAGTTCGATGTTCATACACCGTATCCAGTCCACGGAATGGATGGAGCAATGAAGCTTCCGCCTTCTAAGCTAGGATACGCAGCTCTGGTATTTGGGCTTTCCGGTACACTCACAGCTCTTACATTGATGTATTGGATGTCTGTCATTGACTACCCTAACATAATTGGTGGTAAACCGTTTTTTGCTCTTCCGGCATTTATACCAATTATTTTTGAAGTGACCGTTTTGGCTGCATCTGTTGCCACAGTATTAACTATGCTATTTGTTTTCTTCAAATTTCCCAATAATGTTCATCCGCTTCATGATACTGATTATATGAAGGCTGTATCATCAGATAAGTATGGTATTAGCATTCAGTCCGAAGATCCGTTATATGATGAAGCTGAAATAACAGTTTTGCTTGGTGAACTTGGCGCATATAAAATAGAAGAGGTCTACTACGATAACGATGAGGTGCTTGAAAAGCACAATATTTTTGAACCCAAATTTATCGGCTTATTACTCGTTCTTGTCATTTTAACATCAGGTACAGCATATTTTGTCTTAAATAAACTTATGTTCCTTCCACCCTTTAATTGGATGGCAAATCAAGGTAAGGTAATACCGCAAGAAAATCATACATTGTTCGCTGATACTAAAGGAATGAGAACTCCTGTTCAGGGAACTGTTGCAAGAGGATATTTACCTTATCCATATAGTGGTCAACCGGAACTTGCTGCAGCTAATCTTGCAAACCCACTACTTCCAACAGAAGAGAATTTAGCGCTGGGTAAAAGCAAGTTCAATACATTCTGTTCACCATGCCATGGTTATTTTGCCGAAGGGGATAGCAGGCTAAATGGAAAATTCCCAAACCCTCCAAGTTTACACTCGGCTAAACTTAGAGAATGGACGGACGGACGGATATATCATGTAATTGTTGAAGGACAAAATGTAATGCCTTCATACTCTTCGCAAATGACTCGCGAAGAACGATGGGCTACAATTTTATATATAAGAACTTTACAAAGATCTCTAAATGCTAAGGAGTCCGACTTACAATGAATTCTACTGAACACAGAATAGAATATGAGCGAAAAGAGCTTCCAGCAGGACTTTTCAAAATTGGACTGGTCTTTTTTATCATTGGTCTTATTGTCGCCGTTGTTGGTTATTTTGTTGACCCGACAAGAAGTGCGTTCAATAATCTGATAATATTAATGTTTCTTATTAGCGTTGGACTTGGTTCCTTGTTTCTGGTTGCCCTGGAATATATAGGCGGAGCAGTATGGAGCACTCCTTTTAGAAGAATAACTGAATTTTTTGCTGCAGTTCTCTTCATTTTACCATTCTTTATAATCCCCGTCTATTTCAATATTCATGATATGTTCCACTGGACACACGTGGAAGAAGTATTAAAAGATAAAATATTATCCGGTAAGTCGGCTTACTTAAATGAAGGATTCTTCACTATAAGAATTGTACTGTTCTTCGCAATTTGGATTTTCTTTTACCTTATTCTTACGAGAAATTCAAAAAAACAGGATACAACCCTTGACCAAAGCTTAACAAAAAAGAACATAAAGATTTCAGCCATTTTTATGCCGTTTTTTGGTATTACGCTTACATTAGCCTCAATTGACTGGATTATGAGCCTGGAACCACATTGGTTCTCCACAATATTTGGCATTTACTATTTCTCAGGTACAATTCTTACGGCATTAGCTGTAACAACTTTTATGGTTGTTTACTTGAATGAAAAAGGTTTGTTGGTTAAGGGATTGAAGAGGGATCATTACTACAGTTTGGGAGCATTGCTCTTTGCTTTTATAAACTTTTGGGCATATATAGCGTTTAGTCAGTTCTTGCTTATTTATTACGCAAATCTTCCCGAGGAAACATACTGGTTTATAGCCAGAACGGAAGGCAGCTGGGTATTTGTCACTATACTGCTTGGCGTTGTACATTTTTTGGTTCCGTACATTGGATTATTGTCACAACCTTCAAAAATGAATCCAAAACGGCTAAAATTCATGGCTGTCTGGATTCTATGCGCCCATCTACTGGATATGTATTGGCTCATTATGCCCACTTTTTCCAAAGATGGGGCAGCATTTGGATGGATGGAGTTAGGTTATCCATTATTGGCATTTGGAACCATTATTTTAGTTTTCTACTATTTTGCTAAAAATAAAGATTTAATCCCTGTTGGGGATCCTAAACTAAAACGCGGAATTGATTTCAGGCTTTAACAGGAACAATTATGGACAAAAATAAATACAGAGATGAAATTAATTTTAAGGAATTGCTAAAGAATCCAATCAGATTATTTGGATTTGTATTTCCTGGAACTCTACTTCTGATTGTTGTAGTAGGTATTTTATATGTAAAAAGCGTAAATGACATCTCATTCAATGATATTTCAAAAGCATTGCCAGCAAGTGTGGTAATTACAGATCTCGAAATGAAAAAAGGTGCCACTTTACCAGCGGTAGATCTTGCAATAGTTAAGAATGCTCCCGTTGAATTGATTCAAAAGGGGCGTGAATTATATGATGCGACATGTTCTTCATGCCATGGCGCTAAAGGATTGGGTGACGGCTCTGCCGGTGCTGCTTTAAATCCCAAGCCAAGAAACTTTACAGCTACAAGTGGATGGACAAATTCCCGCAGTATGATTGGTATGTACAAAACTCTACAGGAAGGCATTCTTAAAAATGGAATGGCTGCATATGAGTATTTAATACCTGAGGAAAGATTAGCTATCTTACACTATATAAGGACTTTAGCAGAATTCCCTGAGATTACAGATAGCGAAGTCAGTGACATGGATTTGACATACGGTTTTTCGAACGAGATAACAACCGCTAACCAAATTCCCGTTAAACTTGCTGCCGAAAAAATTATAGCAGAAGGCTCGAAAGAGATAACGACTGTTAATTATGCTATTAATTATGTTAAGTACCACGAAGCAGATATTGATAAAGAAATTTTTGAAGAATATGTTGTAAATCTAAAAAGGTTAGCGACAACATTGCAGAATAATACTAATCTTAGTGATTTCAATACTTTTAAGACAGCCGTTGTCAATGATCCACTAAACTTTGGACTTAATTCAAGACTTGCCAGGCAACCAGAAGCAGAATTGAAAAGAGTACATTTGAGTTTTATGAACCTGATCTCAAAATCAAACATTAAATAAAAAAATGAAAAAAATAGTCGTAATATATTTATTTGTAATGATTTATGTCTTCTTACCTGTGAGGAGTTTATTTGCTCAAGAGCATATTGAAGTAGGTATTGATGAGAAACTTGGTGCTTATTTACCTATGGATGAAATTTTTGTAACTTCTGACGGGGACTCTGTAAAGTTATCGCAAGTAATTGATAAACCAACATTGTTGGCTCTCGTTTATTATGAATGCCCTGGTCTTTGTGCTCCGTTATTAACTGAATTATCCTGGGTTGTAGGAAAGATTGACCTTAAGGCAGGGGAGGATTATCAGGTTGTCTCACTCAGTTTTGATCATCATGAAACACCTGAAATTGCCAATAAGTGGAAGACGGATTATTTCAAGGGGATGAAAAATCCAATTCCTGAGAAAGCCTGGACATTTCTAACCGGTGATAGTGTAACCATCAAAAAATTAACAGATATTGCAGGTTTTTACTTCAAACCGGATGAAAAGGAATTTGTACATGCAGGTACCTTGATATCAATATCGCCGGAAGGAAAAATTTCCAGATATGTATTTGGGACACAATTTAATCCATTTGATCTGAAGATGGCGTTATTGGAAGCCAAAGCTGGCAAAACCAGTCCAACAATTAGTAAAATATTAGAATTCTGTTTTAGCTATGATCCTGGTGGCAGAAAATATACTTTGAATGTAACAAGAATTATTGGGAGCATAATGTTAGTTGGAGTAGGAATCTTCTTTGGAGTTCTTACTTTAAAGAAAAAGAAGAAAAATTAAGGAGTATTTTATAGATGTCAGACGGAAAAACCGTTGCAACCGAAAAGAGTTTTTATGAAGAGGGTACAACAAAAAGTCCAAAAGGAATTAAATCCTGGATTTTTAGTACAGACCATAAACGTATAGGAATACTATACTTATGCTCGATTGCCACATTTTTTGTTGTAGGTGCAATTCTGGGAATTTTGATGAGACTGGAACTGATTGCACCCGGCAGAACAATCATGGATGCTCAGACTTATAACCAGACATTTACGCTTCATGGCGTTATTATGATATTTCTGTTCATTGTGCCTGGTCTGCCTGCAATTTTTGGTAACTTTTTTCTCCCCATTCATATTGGAGCCAAGGACGTTGCTTTCCCAAGACTAAACCTATTATCCTGGTGGATCTATATAACGGGAGCATTTTTAGCTCTTTTAGCAATTACGATGCCCGGTGGACCTGTTGATACTGGATGGACGTTTTATATTCCTTACAGTGTAAGAAGTACGACAAATGTGTCATGGGCGATTTTCGCAGCATTCGTTCTCGGATTTTCTTCTATTCTGACAGGTATTAACTTTATTACCACAGTTCACAGGATGCGTGCCCCTGGAATGACGTATTTCAAAATGCCTCTTTTTGTTTGGAGTACATACGCGACAGCATGGATTCAGGTAATTGCAACTCCAATTATAGCTATCACAATTCTGCTTCTCATAATTGAAAGATTTTTTGGTGTTGGTATATTCGATCCTGCCTTAGGTGGTGATCCTATTCTCTATCAGCATCTATTCTGGATATATTCTCACCCGGCGGTTTATATCATGATTTTACCGGCAATGGGTGTTGTTTCCGAAATTATTCCTACATTTTCTCGAAGAACAATTTTCGGATATAAGGCGATTGCTTATTCTAGTCTGGCAATAGCGTTCGTTGGTTACCTTGTCTGGGCGCATCACATGTTTACCAGCGGTATCAGCGATACGGCAAGAATCATATTTTCTTTATTAACTTTTATAGTTGCGTTACCAAGTGGTGTTAAAATATTTAATTGGGTCGCAACTATGTATAAAGGTTCCATCGATCCTAAGCCACCATTTTTATGGGTAATGGCATTCATCTTCCTCTTTTCTATTGGAGGATTAACCGGATTGGTTCTTGGATCCCTGGCTACAGATATTCACTTACATGACACCTATTTTGTGGTTGCTCATTTCCATTATGTAATGTTTGGCGGAACAGGTACAATATTTATTGCCGCTTTATTCTATTGGTGGCCCAAGATGTTTGGAAGAATGTACAATATTAAATTAGCAAATTATACAGTTGTGCTTTACTTCATTGCATTCAATACTCTGTACTTCCCGAAATTTATTATGGGGTACATGGGAATGCCGAGAAGGTATTATGACTATTTAAGTGAGTTTACGACTCTGCAATTTATTTCTACTATTGGTTCATGGCTAATGGCTGTTGCAATATTTCTGATAATCTGGAATTTGGTCAGGAGTCTAAAGACTGGCAGAATAGCACATGCAAACCCATGGGGAGGTGTAACCCTTGAATGGCAGATAGCCTCACCACCGCCTTTGGAAAACTTCCATGAAGTACCCGTGATTACACACGAACCTTACGATTTTAGCCAGCTTAAGGAGATGGATTATGAGTCAAAATGAGCATACACTGAATGATTCGCATGGACATGTTCATCGAGATGATGTTGGTGCCAGAATGGGTATGTGGTTATTCCTCTTTACGGAACTACTGCTTTTTGGAGGTATGTTTTTAGTTTATGCTGTTTACCGTTTTCAATATCCTGATCAGTTCCATCTTGCGGCAACTGAATTGAACACCGGAATTGGAGCGCTGAACACTATAATTCTATTAACGAGTAGTTTGACAGTTGTACTTTCTATAACAGCTCTGCAAAAGAAGAATAAGCTGTTATCAGTTTTACTATTAGTTATAACTATTTTACTTGCCCTGTTTTTTATGGCTAATAAATATGTTGAATGGTCCACAAAAATCGCTCATGGAATTTATCCGGGTTCTGAGGTCTTACTCGCAAAACAGAATGGTGAAATATTATTCTTTGGACTCTACTATGTTATGACCGGATTGCATGCGCTCCATATTATCATTGGAGTAATAATTTTAGCTTTTATGGTGGTATTCATTCTAAAAGATGTTATTACCCATGATAATTATGTTAAGCTTGAAAATGGCGGGTTGTACTGGCATCTGGTTGATTTAATCTGGATTTTCTTATTTCCGTTATTCTATCTAATACAATGAGGAACGAATGAGTCACGAAAACGAAAAACACGAAAATCATTCTACCGGTTACGGTTTATATATAATTGTATGGTTGGCACTTTTAGGACTGACATCCATTACAGTTACTATTGCCGGCATTGATTTAGGTAGCTATACATTATTCGTTGCATTGACGATTGCGGCAATAAAATCTTATTTAGTGATTTCGATTTTTATGCACATCAAGTATGAAGACCCGATTTTTAAGGTTTTCATTCTTATAAGTGTGCTTACTTTAGCAGTAATATTTCTATTAACTTATTTTGATATCATTTATCGTTGAGGGAAGGAATGTTCTCAGGTCCATCCGAAAATACCGGCACAGTAGATATGGTGATGCTTTATATAGTAGGCGTTAGTGTTTTACTATTAGTGGGCATTACTATCACTATGATATATTTTGTTTTTAAGTACAATCGTAAGAAGGGGCACAAACCTGTTGATATTCATGGCAATGTGTGGCTGGAAATTCTTTGGATTGCAATACCTACAATTTTAGTTTTATCCATGTTTTATTATGGCTATAACGGATTCGTTGTAATGAGGACCATTCCGGAGAACGCCATGGAAATTAAGGTAACAGCAAGGATGTGGGAATGGAAGTTCGATTATGAAAATGGAAAGAGCTCTGATACTTTGTATGTCCCGGTAGGGCAACCCATTAATTTGGTTATGGAATCGGTAGATGTTAATCATTCATTATTTATTCCTGCTTTCAGGATAAAGGAAGATGTAATTGCCGGAATTAAAACTCATTTAGGGTTTACAGCTGATGAAGCAGGCACCTACATTATTACTTGTGCAGAATATTGCGGACTGAAACACTCCATGATGTATACTGCCGTAAAAGCTTTACCGCTCACCGAATTTAATAACTGGCTGGAAGGTAAAACTGAAAAACAGATAATTGATGAAAGTGTAAGTCTGCTGGCAGAAAAGTTGAACGTTGGTTTGTTACACGACAAAGGGTGCATCACATGTCATTCACTTGATGGAAGTATAAAACAGGCTCCTTCTTTTCTGGCCATCAATGGCAGAAAAACTGTGATTCTTGAGGGTGGTGAGGAAAGAACTATCACTGTAGATGATAACTATCTCAGAAAATCTATTATGGATCCTTATTCTGAAATAGTAAAAGGCTATCCCGCAATTATGCCTGAGCAAAAAAGAATGTTAAATGAAGATGAAGTCAATCAAATTATTGGAATATTGAAAGCACTAAATTGAGCAAGAGAATTAAAAACTTAATAAATATTTTTCTGGAATTAGGTAAAGTTAGAATCACTTTTTTTGTCGCGATTTCTACAAGTATGGGTTACGTTCTTTATAGTAATGAACTTGATTGGAACATGGCATTAGTAGGTTTTGGCGTGTTTGTGTTAGCTGTGGCTTCATCCGCACTTAACCATTATCAGGAGCGTGATACCGACGCATTAATGGACAGGACGAAAGGAAGACCAATTCCAGCAGGAAAGATAAAGCCGGGTAATGTATTATTGTTCTTTCTTATTGCCGGATCAGCTGGTTTGTTTATTGTCTACTCAATTGGTGGACTTTTCGCCTTCTTTCTTGGAATATTAGCCCTGATTTGGTATAACGTAATATATACACCAATGAAGAAAAAATATGCCATGGCGGTTGTTCCGGGCTCTTTAATCGGTGCAATTCCTCCCATGATTGGATGGGTGAGTGCCGGCGGAGGGTTAAATAATCATGAAATTCAGGCCTTTGCTTTGTTCTTTTTTATCTGGCAAATTCCACATTTTTGGTTATTACTTCTTATTTATGGAAAAGATTATGAGAAGGCGGGATTTCCTACTTTGACAGGGGTTTTTAGCAGTAAACAGCTAAGTAGAATAACTTTTGTATGGATTTCAGCTCTTGCAGTAAGCAGTCTGCTCATTCCATTATTTAGTATTTCTAAAAGTTACTATTCCTTGGCAGCGTTGATCATTGCTAGTATTTACCTGCTTTTTAAGTCAAGAGAAATTCTTAAGCCTGTGCTTGAAAAGACTCGTATCAGGAAAATGTTTTTAGTTGTTAATCTGTTCGTTTTAATTGTTGTAGCGGTAATTTCTGTAGAAAAATTAATATTGTAACAAGAGAGGAATCAAATGGAATTTATTGATGGTGCAGTGTTACCTCAGTCATATCATCATTTAGAATTGGTGAGATATTTATTGATGCTGACCTTCGTATTGTTTATGCCTTACGTCAGTATATTACTGGGTACTCTTGGCTACTCTCTTTGGTTCGATAGAAAAGCTGTAACTGCCGGCAATAAAGATTATTCTTACCTTTCAAAAAAGATGATAGATTTCGCAACAGGTGGTAAAGGTATGCCTTATGGATTAGGTATTGTACCGCTTGTAAGTGCTTTGTTCGGATATGCTCAATTACTGCATAGTAATTCTAATGTTGTTCTTGAGGCTTTATTCGTTGCCATAATTCTTTTAGCTGTTGCTCTCGTATTTTTATATAAGTATAAAGCTGATTTACACTATAAAGATCTTCTTAAAGTTGACAGCCGGTATGATCAAACCTATCTAAAAGAAGAGGCTGCGGCAATGCGTTCTGTTTTGCAAAAGAATTATCAAAAGCACGGAAAGCGTGCTCTTGTCTTCCTTCTGTTATCTGTACTATTGGTGATAAGCGTTATTTCAAGTGTATCATCGTTGATTCAACTTGAGAAAACAACTAACATATTTGGACTTATGTTCTCAATCTCCACATGGGTAAATTTCATATTTTTGCTATTCTTCAGCCTCAGTATCGGCTCGGTCGTATTTGTTTATCTCCGAAAGGATCATCCAGCTGATGATATTAGTGAAGTATCAGAAAAAAAATTACAATCCGGAATTATGCAAACCGGCATAGTTTCCACGATATTATCATTAGTCTTTCTTGCGCTTGGAATGATATTAGTCCCAACCGAAGGCAAAAGTGAAAATATCTTTATTCTTTTTGTTTTGTTAGCCATTGTTTCACTCTCCATTTCCAGCATGTACTATCTTATGATTAAGGATGGAAATTACCGTTTTGCTAATGCCTCCTTATTTTTTACTCTCACCTTAATCATACTTTTTGTGGTTAAGGATAATATCGCATTTGCAACCTCAGCCGATAAACATTTTCAGGTTATGAACGCTGAATACGAGGTTCACCATTCTGAGATGTTAGCCTCAATGGGTGTTGCCGCCGTTGAAATTAGTGGTGAAGATATTTACAATGGCAAATGTATAGCCTGTCATCAGTTCGATAAAAAAGTCGTAGGTCCTCCTTACAATTCCGTATTGGGTAAATATGAGGGAAAACAGGAGGATTTGGTTAAATACATACTCAATCCTCAAAAGATTGATACTAACTATCCAGCTATGCCGAACCAGGGTTTAAAACCTAATGAAGCGAGAGCAATAGCTGAGTATATTGTCTCTGTTTATAAGCAAAGCGGGACAAAATAGTTAGCATTTCAACTGCCATCATAATTTCTTAAATTCGTTAGACGTATTTTATAAACTATTTAGCTGAATTGATGTTAACTGTCCTCGAAGCAATAAAACTATCTACCGAGTATCTCGAAAAAAAGGGAATAGAGTCCCCCAGAACTAATGCTGAATTATTTCTCGCGGATATTATCGGGTGTAAGAGACTTGATTTGTACCTAAAATTTGATCGTCCCGTTTCTGAAGATGAAAGATTGAAATACAGAGAATTTATTGCGAGAAGAGGGAAGTTGGAACCACTCCAATATATTTTAGGCTATGTTGAGTTTTATGGTTTGAAATTTTTTGTTGACCCTTCCGTTCTCATTCCCAGGCAGGAGACAGAAATTCTTGTAGAAAAAATCATTAATGAAAACAAGAACATGGATTCAATTAGAGTTCTTGATATTGGTACAGGTACCGGTAATATACCTGTATCTCTTAGAAAGAATCTTCCTTCTTTTAAGTTTCTCACCATCGATATTTCGTCTAAAGCAATTGATATTGCAAAAAAGAATATCAAGTTACATGAATTTGAAGATGATGTTGAAGTAATGCATTTTGATATACTCAATGGGCAGTCCATTGAGCAACTTGGGAAGTTTGATATGATCGTTTCAAACCCGCCCTATGTTGATGAAGAACAATACAACACATTACAAAAAGAAATTACTGAGCATGAGCCAAAGGAAGCCGTGAGTGACTTTGGCGATGGATATAGTTTTTATAAAAAAATATCGGAGTTATCTACGCAATTGCTCAATCCCAAGGGCAAGATTTATTTTGAGGTTGGTATTGGGCAGGCTGATAGGGTGAAGGATTTACTAGCCGATAACGGAATGTCTTTCATTACTTCCCACAAGGATTATCTGGATATTGACCGCGTTGTTTATGGAGAGATAGGATGAGAGCCCTGGTACAAAGAGTTTCTGAAGGCGGAGTGTTCATAAAGTCAGAAAACTATTCCGCTGAGATTGGCAAAGGGATGGTGATTCTGCTGGGTGTAAGCGTTACAGATACCGAAGCGGACATGGAATTTGTAGCTGATAAGTGCAGCAACTTAAGAATATTTGAAGATGAAAATGAGAAGATGAACCTTTCACTAAAAGATATAGACGGTGAAGTTCTCGTTATTTCACAGTTTACATTATACGGTGATGCACGGAAGGGAAACAGACCAAGTTTTATTGAAGCCGCGCAACCCGAGTTGGCGAATGATCTCTATGAAAAATTTGTTGCACGAATGAAAAGCAATATTGGTGAAGAAAAAGTTAAGACAGGTATCTTTGCAGCCATGATGGACATAAAGATTATGAATGATGGACCAGTAACTATTTTAGTAGAATCGAAAGACAAGAAGTAAATGCACTCAACGATACTGATATTTCTTGATGGTGTGGGAATCGGCGAAAAAGACCCCATGGTAAATCCATTCTTTAAAAATAAATTTAAAACCTTTTATGAAATTTTTGGCGAAACGCCTCACCTTGGTAATCAAAGAATTGAGAGCAAAGAAGCTTTTATTTTCCCAACAGATGCGTGCATGGGTGTAGATGGTTTACCGCAAAGCGGAACGGGGCAGACTTCGATATTTGCGGGATTTAATGCGCCAAAATTTATCGGCAAACATTTTGGTCCATACCCGTATTCTACTCTGGTCCCTGAGCTTGAAAAGAAGAATATCTGGAAGGAGTTTCTGGACAGAGGAATGAACCCTACTTTTCTGAACGCCTATCCAAAAGTATTTTTTGATTATATCAATTCCGGCAGAAAAAGATTAAGTGTGACTTCACTCAGCTGTCTGCTTACCGGAGTGAGACTCTATACTCCAACTGATTTAAGAAATGGAAAAGGGCTAAGTGCTGAGATTGATAACAGCAGGTGGGTGGAAAGACTTAATTACAATTTACCCATTATAAAGTCTGAGACTGCAGCCAGGCGGTTACTCAGAATCTCTGATAAACATGAACTAACGGTCTTTGAGTTTTTCTATACAGACCATTTTGGGCATGGACGGCACCCGGATATATTCGACTATACTTTAAATGTGCTTGACAATTTTCTGTATACAGTAATAAAAAACATCGGTAACCGAACACTTATTATTTGCTCCGATCACGGTAACCTTGAAGATATCTCCGTAAAATCACATACGAGAAACCCATCCCTTACAATCACTGCTGGGAAACATTCTGAGCTGCTATCTAACAAAATAAAATCTTTGTATGATATTAAACATAGCATACTTGATTTATACCAAGGTAGCTAAGACTGATTAAACTAAAGTAATTGCTATTGACGTAGCATGATTATTTTGTTTTGTTAATAGGATAAACTGATGCTCAAATATCCATTGATAAAATTTGTGATCCCTTTTATTTGCGGAATAATATTCTCACGGATATTGGATGCTGCTCACTTTGATCTGCTGATGATTACTGGTTGTTCTTTTCTACTTCTCATAATTGCACAGTTTTTGCAAAAAGGGAAAAAACAATATTTATCCACTCTAATTGTTTACATAACAATCGCTTTAGCCGGTGCTTCTTACCATGCATTTTCAAATATTAATCCTGTTAAATACCCGTTCGAAGAAACCAAGTATAAGGATGCTGTAGTAACAGGCAAAGTTGAAGAAATAAAATTACCTGCTGATAACTATTTCAAATTTATTGTGTCAACTGACTCAATTCAGGTCGGTCATATTGCAAAAGCAGTCTCTTTTAAATTACTTGTTAGAGTATTCCATGAGGATAGTAAATCAGAGTATAATTCACTCCAAATTGGAAACAAGGTTGTTCTTGATGGTACCTTTAAGAAAGGGCGTACACAACGTAATCCAGGCGAATACGATTATCAGGCTTATCTTGAAAGTATTGGCATACATGCGCTCCTTGATATGTATGAGGTGAATAAGATTGAAATTATTGATTCCTCAACATCATTCTTTCAGAATAATATTCACAATGCCAGAAGATCCATTGATCAAAAAATTAATGAGCTGCATAACATAAATACTGCATCACTTCTGAGAGGTCTGCTACTTGCCGATAAATCACTGATTGATTACAATCTTAAAGACAGTTACATAAACGCAGGTGTAGTGCATGTTCTGGCTGTATCAGGACTTCATGTAGGTTACATCATCATTATTTTTCTTTTCATGTTTAACAGGCTGAATATAAAAGTAAGATACGTTCTAACAATCTTTGGTCTTTTCGCTTTTCTGATCATAACAGGATCACCAGCTTCGGTATTCAGAGCAACAATTATGGCGGCTGTATTACTTCTATCGGGTATGGGGACACGTAAGTATAATGCCATAAATTCATTAGCTTTTGCCGCTTTAATTCTTTTGGTACTTGATCCGAATCAGTTATTTATGCCAGGATTTCAGCTGTCATTCTCAGCTGTTCTATCTATTCTTATTATTTATCCGGTAATCCAAAAATCAATTCTTTCATGGGGAATTGAGAACAAAATAATCAAATATATTCTGCTATTTTTTGGTGTGTCATTATCCGCACAGATAGGAACACTTCCACTAACCTTATTTTATTTTGCGAAACTACAAGTACTATCACTGTTTGCTAATCTAATAGTAATACCTATAATTGGTATTGTTGTAGCTCTGGGAATATTTACACTTTTCTTATCAGTTACCTTTCCATTTCTGGCTCCCCTGTATGCCTCAGCAAGTGAGTTCTGGGTATTTGTTATGAACCATTTTATCTTGTTAATAGGGAACACAGAATTTTCATACATCGATGTTACACAGTTCTCTGTTTATGATTCTCTGATTTTTTATGTTGCAGCGATATTCTCCTATTACTTCCTCAAGGTATTTCGATTTTATAAATCCAGATTTATCGTAATTCCAATATTGCTGGTATTGTTTTTATTGTTTTCGCGACTGGATAATACTGATTTACTTCCGGATGGTAAGTTGTCTATTCTGATGATTGACGTTGGTCAGGGGGATAGTTTTATCCTACGTTTTCCAAACGGTGAGACTGCTCTTATTGATGGGGGCGACCGCTCTGAGTATTTTGATAACGGTGGACGTGTGATCCTCCCACTTTTACAATACCTTGGGATTGATAAGATAGATTATGGTGTAATTACCCATCTTGATTCCGATCATTATGGTGGTTATATCTCCCTCATTCGTCAAATAAAAATCGGCAGTCTTTACAAACCATATTTGAGAGAGAAAACGAAGACTGATAATCAACTGGAGGAACTTCTGTCATTGAATAAAATTACGATTCAGTATTTCCACAAAGATACTTTACAGATTGCGAATGCAAGACTATACATACTCAATGATACGACTTATGCTGGTTATGATTCTTTTGATACAAACAATAAAAGTGGCGTCATAAAACTTGTACACGGAGAGAATAAAATTATCTTTATGGGTGATGCTGAAAAGCCAGTCGAGGATTATCTTATCAAAAGATACGGTGATTTTTTACAGTCAGATATCTTAAAAGTCGGACACCATGGAAGTAAAACCAGTAGCACAACCAGGTTTTTAGATCTCGTGAAACCCAAATATGGATTAATTAGTGTGGGTGAACATAACCGATTTAATCATCCCAGCAAAACTGTCTTGGATAAATTAAAAGAAAAGAATATCTTGCCGCTTAGAACTGATGAATTGGGCGCAGTAATCATACAAAGTGATGGCAAGAGCTTTCAGTTTATCAATTGGAGAGATTAATTCTTAGAAGGATATTTTAAGCAAATATGACTCCTGAAATCATAAGAAACTACTCGTTGACTGACCTCAATACTTTCAATCTGGAAGTAGAAGCTGAATACTTCCTTGAATTATCCAAGCCTGGTGACTATAAAATTGTTTTAGAAAATGAGTCTTTACACAAAAAACCGAAGTTGATTCTTGGTGGAGGAAGTAATATGCTTTTCACCGGAGATTACGAAGGTTTAGTTATTAAAAACTCTATTTCTGGAATTGAGGTGATTAAGGAGGATGGTAATTCTGTAATTATAGAAGTGGGTGCTGGTATTGTCTGGGATGACTTTGTAACATATTGCGTTGATAACAATTATTGGGGTGTTGAGAACCTTTCGCTGATCCCCGGTACTGTAGGAGCCGCACCAATCCAGAATATTGGTGCATACGGCGTTGAATTATTTGATGTATTTCACTCTGCTAAAGGATTCTACTTGACCGACATGGAGGAGAAGGAATTCTATCGGGGTGATTGTGAGTTTGCCTATCGAAGTAGTGTATTTAAGAAAAAAATGAAGAATGAATTTTTAATTACTTCTGTACTCTTCGAGTTGAAAAAAAATGCAAGCCCCTTACTTGAATATGGTAATCTGAAAAATGCGGCGGCAAGTTACGGGGATCGTCTTTCTATAAAAGATATTAGTGAAATTGTAAAAATAACCAGGTCTAAAAAGTTGCCGGATCCTAAAAAATACGGTAATGTTGGAAGTTTCTTTAAGAATCCAATTGTTGGAATAAGTACTCTTGAAGACTTAAAAAGTAAGTATGATGACGTAGTGTGGTTTGATATTGACGAAACTAGTTTTAAGATTCCTGCTGCATGGTTAATTGAAAAAGCTGGGTGGAAAGGAGCAAAGTTTGGAAATGTTGGGACTTATAGTAAACAGGCTCTGGTAATAATTAACTATGGCGGTGCAACCGGAAGTGAGATACTCCATTACGCTGACATGGTTAAAGAATCTGTCGATGAAAAATTTCAAATATTACTCGAAGAAGAAGTAAACATTATATAAATAACAAAGTGAAATAAATTATTAAGAGGAAAAATGGGAGAGTTGGTTTCTAACTACGGTATCTTAATTGCGATAGCACTGGTAATATTAGGTGGTACGTTTAATTTTGTTGGGTATAGGTTTATAAATATCTGGAAGGTATTAACCGGAATTATAGTTGCCATTCCAGTAAGTGACATTTTATCAGAGCTACTTTTTCAATCGGATGCAACTGTAACTGTTTTTGTAATATGTGTTGCGGTTCTTGTCCTTTTAGTATTATTAATTGATAAGGTCTACTGGATATTTAATGGACTCAGCGTTGCAGTTTATTTATTGATGTCATATAGTTTGTTTACAGGAGTCAGTTCCAGTCTTCTAATCTTTAGTATATTTTTCATCTTGCTGGGTTATTCTTCTTATAAACATCCTGTCTTTTTTGAAAGACTTGCCACTTCATTTGTTGGTGGTTTATTGGCAGTTTATGGTTTATTTCTACTCTTCTCTGGCGAATTTCTATCATCTGCTATTTCAACTGAGCTTGTCCTTTATTCTGTAATTGCCGCCATCGCTCTTGGTTTTGTTGGTTCAATTTACCAGTACTCGAAATTTGGATTTTATGATGAGAAGAGTGATGAAGAAGTAAAAGAATTAGGTGGTGTTGAGAAGATATACAGAGAACTTACTCAACCATTCTTCGATTTAGCGCATACTTCTCAGGCATTATTTGGGCTAAATCTTTCCTACGTTTTAGAAGGGCTCTGCTACTTTGGTGTTGTTGGTTTGCTTGCAATTTTCTTTAACCAGTCCGTCGGACTTGACGACGTTGATGCTGGACGTATGGTTGGCGTGCTCACCGGTGGTATCACACTTGCTATGCTCTTCCTCGGCGCAACTGTTGACTGGATTGGTATCAGGAAAGCACTTTTACTATCACTCGTACTAATGTTTGCTGGTAGAATTTTATTGCCAATTGCCCCGGGAATGGGGGGCACAGGGATGTGGAGTGCCGCTCACATATTCTCTATGCTTGGAATACTCGGTATCATTTTAGGATATGGTATTTATCAGCCAGCTGCTTATGCGGCAGTTAAAAAGTTTACTACGGAAAAAACAGCCGCCATGGGTTATGCCATGTTGTATGCCTTAATGAATTTAGGTGGATTTTTACCCGGTCTTATTTCCCCACCAGTGAGAAAGGGATATGGAATTGAAGGTGTATTTTATGTTTATGCCGGAATAACAATCCTGGGTATTCTTGTTGTTACAATTTTTATGACCAAGAAAGCTATAAAGAAAGCTGTCGGCGATGCGAGTGGAGTAACTGCCGATTCAAAGGATGATTCCAAGGACGAGGGTGGATTTTCAGCTTTCAAAAATGAACTTGTGAAACAGGTAACAAATAATAAGAGAAAAACATATGGATCTTTGATTGGGTATGGAGTATTTCTCTTTATCTGTATCATCAAAGAATTATTCCACACAAGTATAATGACTGGTTTTTCTGATAATGCTGTTATGACAATGTTTTTCGGCTTCTCCTGGTGGTATCTTGCAGCAATCGGTCTATTAGTTACCTTGATATTTATCATCACAGATCCTCGGTTTGTCTATTTCATTTTCATTCTTATTTTCGTTCAAACACTTTTTGCTCATAACTGGTTAACAATACCTCAGTATACTAGCAGGGCTTTTGAGGGTTTTGTGAGTGATAATTTTGAATTTTTCACAAACCTTAATCCGATATTTATATTTGTTCTTACGCCGATTGTAACTGCTTTTACTGCAAAGCGGAATACTTACAATATGATGATCCTCGGAACGTTTGTTATGGCTATGCCGACCTTCTTATTGGTAATGGGACCAAATCTAAATACTTTGTTAAGTTACCTGGTAATAATGACTATTGGCGAAGCAATGTGGCAGCCACGTTTCTTACAATGGGTAGCTGAGATTGCACCTAAAAACATGACAGGTATTTACATGGGTATTGGTCAGTTTCCATGGTTCCTTACTAAGGTAATCACAAGTCTTTATTCCGGGTGGTTCCTCATGAATTACTGCCCAATTGATACTTTACCAGCAAATATGGATACAGAGTATATGTGGTTGATTTATGGTGTAATTGCTATGGTCAGCCCTGTTGGATTACTATTGGCTAAAGGCTGGATGCAGAAAGGATTCAAAACCAAACACGAAGGTTAGAATAATATTTTTTAGCGGGAATTAATGGACATCGATAAAAATAAAAACTATGCAGTCTTAACCGGTGATGTTATTGGATCTTCCTCATTGCCGGACGAAAAACGATCAGAAATGCTTAATCGGTTAAGAAAAACTTATGAGATTGTCATCCAAACGTATTCGGTGGAATCGTCACTTGATATTGATATTTTTAGTGGGGATTCCTGGCAAATATTACTGGTAGATCCTTCAAAAAGTATTAAAGCTGCCTTACTTTTTAGATCTTACTTTAAGGGATGTCAACCATCCCTTAAAGTTGATACGCGTATTTCCATAGGGGTTGGCAGCGTTTCTTCTTTAAATCCAGACCGACTTTCACAAAGTGATGGTGAGGCATTCAGAATGTCCGGTCGCGCTTTATCTGATACTGTTGTCAAACAAAATCTGCATTTCAGTTCTTCTGATAACCAAACTGAAAGTATTGTTAATGCGCAGTTAATTCTTCTCGATTTTCTTTCAACAAATTGGACGGAGAAGCAAGCACTGGCAGTTGCTGGTGCCTTAATGGGTCTATCACAAACTGAAATTGGTAACTTGTGGGAAATACCAATCAAACAGCAATCCGTTGCGGATTTTCTTTCTGGTGCTGGCTGGAAACAGGTTGAAATATCCCTGGATTTATCAGAAAAATGGTTAAAGGACACAGGTATATAAGCCTGTTATTTGGGGAAACAGGCAAATCAGCCTGTTAGTAATGGCGGGAATAAAAATAGCATCAGGGGAGTATTAGGGTAGAATTAGAATAAAATATAAGGTGGATCGATTTGTCAGAAATTAGCAAAGAGATAATTATCTACTTATTTGCCGCCCATATAATTGGCGATTTTGTATTTCAGAGTAAAGCGGATGTACAAAACAAAAGTAAACCTGCCGTATTAGCAAAGCATTCTCTTATAATAACTCTTTTATCTTTCGTTATTGTAGGTGTATGGAATTTGTGGTATCTGTCTTTATTTATTGGGACCAGTCACATAATTATTGATTATATAAAAGCAAAATATGGCCAAGATAAAATATTTCCTTTTCTTCTGGATCAGTTTGCACACCTCATTTTCATATTAATTGCTGCATTTTATGTTTCTACAATCGATAACATTCAGTTCTTTTGGAGTGAATTAGCTGGTGGGATTTATTTGTCGGCAATAGTGGTAATTTCAGGACTGGTTCTTTTAATAAGAACCGGTGGAATATTTATTGGAATAATAGTTACCCCATTCTTACAGCAAATTAACTCGGAAGAAGTCAGACCTGCGCGAGGACTTTCCAGCGGCGGTGAGTGGATAGGCAGCCTGGAAAGAATATTAATTTTCATAATGCTTCTAATGGAAATTCCTGCCGCGGTAGGATTCCTGATTGCCGCAAAATCAATTCTCCGCTTTGGTGAGATTAAAGAATCACAGAATAGAATGGAGGCCGAGTATATAATTATTGGAACCTTCCTGAGCTTTATTTGGGGATTAATTATTTCTTACGGTGTGTTACAACTATTGCAGAATATATAAACAGGAAATTATTGAAAAAGCAAAATAAAAAAATTTACGACTATGTTATTATCGGGAGCGGATTCGGCGGTGCTGTCTCCGCCCTTCGATTATCTGAAAAGGGTTATAAAGTTCTTGTAATAGAAAAAGGCAAAGCGTTTAACCCGGGAGACTTTCCCAAAACCAACTGGAATCTAAGAAAATGGTTATGGGTTCCTTTCCTCCGTTTCTTTGGATTTTTCAAAATAACTTACTTCAAACACATTGGTGTCTTATCAGGCGTTGGTGTTGGTGGCGGATCACTTGTTTATGCAAATGCATTGCCGGTTCCCAAAAGTGATTTCTTTGAATCAAAGTCATGGTCACATCTAAATGACTGGGAGGATGATCTCAAACCATTTTACGATAAAGCAAAAAACATGTTAGGTGTTGCTTCAAATCCTCGTTTTGATATTGGCGACAAAACTCTCAAATCAATTGCTGTAGAGTACAACAAGGAATCAGAATTTAAAACAACTGAGGTTGCCGTTTATTTTAACAATGACGAAAAAGAATGCGACCCATATTTTGATGGGGGTGGTCCGTTAAGGAAACCATGTACTTTTTGCGGACATTGTATGATTGGATGCAATGAAGGGGCAAAGAATACTCTTGATAAAAACTATCTTTACTTTGCCAGAAAACATGGTGCAGAAATATTACCCGAACATAAAGTGCACAGCATTAAGCCGATAATAGGGGACTCTGATACCAATTTGTATGAAGTCTGCTACAAATCATCCACAAAAATTATTCGCAAAGGTAAATCAGTTTATTCCAAAGGTATCGTATTTGCGGGTGGAGTCCTGGGGACAATTCCATTACTTCTTAAACTAAAAAAAACAACCTTGCCAAATTTATCTGATATGATTGGTCGAAAGATCAGAACAAACTCCGAGAGCCTTCTTGGAATAACAACCCCAGGGAAGAAGAATGATTTTTCTGAAGGTATTGCAATCAGTTCAATATTTCATACGGACGATTATAGTCATGTGGAACCTGTCAGGTACCCGGCTGGTTCCGGTTTCTGGCGACTGGCATTAACACCAATGATTAAAGGAGGAAATGTTTTTCAAAGAACAGGTCAGGTTATCTTTAATATCATTAAACAACCTGTCAAATTTCTTAAGACCTATTTTGTAGATGACTGGGCAAAGCGAACACAAATACTATTATTCATGCGAACCATAGATAGCACTCTTACATTTAAGAAAGGTATGGTCGGGATGAAATCATCCATGGATGAAGGGGATCCTCCCAGCGCATTTATTCCCGAAGCATTGGAAATTGCTGAGAAGTTTGCTGAACGAACGGGCGGTTTGGCAACGGCTCTTGTATCAGAATCCCTACTGGGAATTCCGACGACTGCTCATATTCTTGGAGGTGCAGTTATGGGTGATTCTCCTGATAATGGAGTAATAGACAAGGACAATAAAATATTTGGATACGATAATATGTATGTATGTGATGGTTCCATGATTTCTGCTAACCCTGGAGTAAATCCCTCTTTAACTATTACAGCCATCACTGAAAGAGCGATGAGTAAAATTCCACAAAAAGATTCGTAATCAAACCAGCCAGGGAGTTCATATGTTTCGTCTGTCAGTATTTATATTTATTGCATTTCTATCATGCACCACAGAAAAGTTACTCCCGCAATATAAGTTCGAATTTCATTCGCAATATTCAGATAGTGTTACCAGTCTAAGAGGATTGTATGCCTTCAATGATGAGATATGTATTGCTGGTGGGAGTGGTAATAAACTTCTGCTAACGCCGGATGGTGGTAACAAGTGGGTTCAGATCCAAACTCCCTCTGATGAAAATTATGATTTTAGAGATGTACATTTAATTGGGGATACAAGAATTCTTTTAATGGCAGCCGGGCAGCCAGCCAGACTATTCTATTCTGATGATCTGGGTAAATCCTATAATGTTTCTTATGAAAATCAAAATCCAGCAGTCTTTTTTAATTCAATGACCTTTTGGAATGGAAATACGGGAATAGCATTTAGTGATCCCATTGATGATAAATTTCTTCTTGTTGAGACAAATAATGGTGGTGCAAGCTGGCATGAAATTGATTATGGACGGAGACCTGCTAACGAAATGAATGAAGCGGGATTTGCCGCCAGTGGATCCATGATTACTACTTATGGTGATGGGTATGTATGGTTCGGCACAGGAGGGAGTGTTGCAAGAATTTTTTATTCGAATGACTATGGAAGCAATTGGAGAATGAGTTCGACACCAATACTTCACGGTGAAAGTTCGCAAGGTATATTTTCAGTTTCCTTTAAGGACTCCCTTAATGGAGTTATTGTAGGTGGCGATTACAATCAATTAAACCTTCGTGACAGTTCAGCGGCGTGGACAAATGATGGAGGTAAAACCTGGCAGTTGAGTGAAGTATTGCCTTTTGGATTCAGATCCTGTGTTGCTTATGTAAATGATGGAATTGATGAATTTTATGTTGCTACTGGTCCCTCAGGCACAGATTATTCCATTGATGATGGGAAAAATTGGGTGCATATTGATTCACTAGGATTTCACTCGGTCAGCGTTGCAAATGATGGAAAAACCATCTGGCTTTCCGGTTCAGAAGGAAGAATTTCAAAATTGTCTTTTCATAGAAAATGATATTGGTTTATGAATACCCAAAATCTCAGGCAGAAAAATTGTTGGTTATCTCTATTTGATCTGAAGATAGTTATATCAGTATTACTGCTATCACTTTTAGGCTGCAGGGAGGAGTTGAATATTAATGACGATAGTGATAATACAGATTATGAGCTGAGTGATATTGTTAAAGGAAGGGAACAGAGATTAACAAAAAACGATTTTAGAATTGGCCTTAATGAGAAAGGTTTAGTTTCTCAACGACAAAGATCTTACATAAAATATGGTTGGCCGGGTTCTGTTTACGGTGCCGGTTTATGGATTTCCGGATATCAAAATGGAGAAATACGTGCTAATGTTGTTGGAATTGGGGAGAATACGAACTCTTCTTTTGATCCCGTGATTGATAGTGAGGTTGGAGAAGTGTATTACGTGTTACCGTCCATGATCGAAAATCCATTTAATGAGTGGCCTGAATCATTCCCCAAAAATTTACAAAATGAGCCAAAATTATTTGGTTCTGAAATGTGCTGGGTTCAATTAAAATCCGCTACGTCGACACTTACCGGAATTCATAGTGCTGCATTTGATGGCTTGAGTGTATCACAATCAATATATTGTCTAAATGAGGATGCTAGTAGAAATGCTGTTTTCATTAGATACGAGATAGAAAATAAGAGTGAATTTGACCTGAGAGACGTCTATCTGGGCTTTTACCGGGATATAGATCTATTCTTTGGCAGCACTAATGGTGATTATGTCGGTTATGATTCTCAATGGCAGATATCTTATACGTTTTCAAAAGAATACCCTCCGGAAATTAACAGATTAGTTGGTGTAGGATGTGCTGTCCTTAAAACAGATGAGCAGATTGGAGCCGGCGTTGAGCTTTATTCTCATAGATATATAACAAGAGGTGATTCTACCAGATTTGGCGAGGGGGTACTGACTCCGGAAAGTGCTTATTGGGCTCTTAAGGGACTGGATAATAATGGTGATGATATGATCAACCCGGTTTCAGGTGAAACAACAAGATATGCCCTTGATGGTAACCCAATTAGCAGAGATGGTTGGGTTGATGATGCACGAGATAGCAGGGCATTGATCTCGGTTGGTCCCATTTCGCTGGAAAGTTATGGCAAAACTGAACTCTTAATAGTGATTTACGTTGCTTACGGGTCGGATTTAAGTAGTCTCATCACGAATATTAAATTGATAGGCAGCAATCTTATTTCCAATCCAGGTCTCTGGCTATAAATAGTAATCCGATTTAGAATTAAAAAAAATACTTGCTTCGATATGAAATTATATTTATATATGTAAGCACTAACGTAATATCTAATGTAAGCAAGGATAAGATGAGTTTTTATCAGGAAATAGGTGAATTGGTTTTTGGCAGCAGATTAAAGAGACTAAGTGAAAAGTTTCTTTTAGATGTCTCAAAGATCTATAGTAAACTCGATATTGAATTTGAAATTAGTTGGTTCCCACTATTTTTTCTCCTTAGCAAGAAAGGTTCTCTTTCAGTTACCGAAATTGCAAAAGATCTCGAGATTACTCATTCCGCTGTTAGTCAGCTTATAACTATTCTTCAAAAGAAAGGCTTAATAGAATTAACAAACGACTCAGAAGATAAGAGAAAACGATTCGTTTCTTTTTCCCGGAAGGGGAGTGAAATGCTTCTGAAGTTAGAGCCTATTTGGGAATCATTAAACAGAGTATTCAAAAAAATGCTTGAAAAAGGTCAGTCGAGTTCCTATTTGTTGGATGCCTTGACAGAGGTTGAAGAAATATTAAAGAAGGAAAATTTATGCAATAAAGTATTGCAGGATATTGAAATTTCAGAGCATGGCAAGCCCGAGATTGTATCTTATTGCAAGGATTACGAAGAAAAATATAAAAAATTATTACTTGATTGGCTTCTGATTAATAGTGATGAGAATATTGATTGTGTGAAAGACCTCAGTGATCCAGCGAGATTTATTAGCGAAAAACGTGGCGTTTTACTCCTGGCAATTATTAATGATGATGTGGTTGGGACAATTATAACCTCAAGGAAATCTGAGGATGAGTGTGAAATTGACTTTATTCTGGTTCATGAGAATTGGCAGCATAGACATATCGCACACTCTCTCGTAAAAGGAATTATAAACTATCAGATCGAATTGGGTACAAAATTAATTACTGCTGTGGTAAACAGGAACAGAACTAACGCAATGACAATTTTAAGAGATAATGGATTTTCGCTTGGCGAAATGATTTCTAAAGAAAATAATAACGGTGTAAAAAACACCTACATTAAGTTAGAACATAAATTGAGATGATAATGAAAGAATTTGTTTATGGCATAGAGGAATTATCAATTGAAACGGCACTGGGCATTGCAAGTGGAAATGTTAAGGGTATTTTAAATGATGAATCTAAGAGAAAAATCATAAAAAGTTTTAATGCTGTACAGAAAATTGTAAAAAATGATAAAACTGTTTATGGCATAAATACTGGGTTTGGTCCACTGTGTACGACCAAAATTTCTGAAGAACAAACTAGAAAATTACAATACAATATTCTCACAAGTCATAGTGTTGGGGTTGGAGATCCGGTTTCGGATGAGATTTCTAAACTAATGATGATCTTAAAAGTTCATGCCCTTGCAAAAGGGTATTCGGGTGTTGCGCTGGAGACTCTGGAAAGAATTATCTGGCAAATTGACAATGATGTTTTGCCCGTTGTTCCTTCACAGGGTTCGGTAGGAGCTTCCGGAGATCTCGCTCCGCTGGCGCATTTATTTCTTCCTTTAATAGGACTTGGAAAAGTTAAATACAAGGGGGAAATTGTCGACACTTCTTTTGTATTTGAGAAAGAGGGTTTACAACCAATTGATTTAGGACCGAAGGAAGGATTAGCCTTAATAAATGGTACCCAGTTTATAGCCGCATTCGGCATCAAGGTCACAGAGAAGCTACTAAACTGTTTAGATACTGCTGACATTATTGGTGCAATGTCATTAGAATCACTCCTGGGCTCAATAAGACCCTTTGAACCTGAACTTCATGCCATTCGTAATTATAAAGGCAGTGTAACTGTTGCAAATAGATTAAGAACCATGTTGATGGGTTCTGAAATGGTGCGATCACATGCTCACTGTAGTCGTGTTCAGGATCCGTATTCACTTCGTTGTATGCCGCAGGTTCATGGCGCTTCTAGGAATGCCTGGCTGCACTTAAAAGAGGCTATAACAATTGAGATAAATTCAGTTACAGATAATCCAATCATCATAGACGAAAACAATACAATCAGCGGGGGCAACTTTCACGGGCAGCCGATGGCGCTTCCTTTAGACTATGCTACTTTAGCTGCCAGCGAATTAGGGAATATTTCTGATAGAAGAACATATCTTCTGTTGGGTGGAAGTGTGGATGGCTTACCAATATTACTAATGAAAAACACTGGAATTAATTCGGGATTTATGATTCCTCAATACACATCAGCGGCTCTGGCATCAGAAAATAAAACTCTCTGCTTTCCGGCAAGTGCCGATAGTATTCCTACTTCTCTTGGTCAGGAAGATCATGTCAGCATGGGTTCAATAAGTGGACGTAAGGCATTAACTGTTATTGAGAATGTAGAAAAAATATTAGCTGTTGAGCTCCTATGCGCGGCTCAGGCTTTTGATTTCAGAAGACCACTTAAATCGAGTAAAATACTTGAACAATGTCATGAGATAGTTAGAGAATCAATTGATCATGCAGTTGAGGATAGAATATTTGGTGATGATATTGTTAAGTGTATAGATATTATTAAATCAAAAAAATTAGCAAATAAGACAAAAGAAATTGCACAAGAAGAGAGTATAAATTTAGAGGGAGAGCATCATGAATTATTCAGACTTTATTAAAACTTATGCAAATCATCCGGTTTATAAAGCACCTACCGGTTTGGAATTAAACGCAAAGTCCTGGCAAACTGAAGCTCCGCTTAGAATGTTTTTAAACAACCTTGATGCGGAAGTTGCGGAGGATCCGGAAAATTTGGTAGTCTATGGTGGTACCGGGCAGGCAGCAAGAAATGTTCAGGCGGCTAAAGATATTATCAAGTATCTGCTTGAATTGGAAAACGATGAGAGTTTGTTGGTTCAATCGGGAAAGCCAATAGGTGTTGTTCGTTCTCATGAATCAGCACCGAGGGTTTTGATTGCGAATAGTAATCTTGTTCCTAAGTGGGCTACCTGGGAACATTTTAACAAGCTAAAAGATGATGGTCTTATGATGTACGGACAGATGACTGCGGGTAGCTGGATATACATCGGTACTCAAGGCATCCTGCAGGGGACTTATGAAACGTTTGCAGCATGCGGAGACAAGTATTTCAATGGCAGTCTGAGACATAAATTACTAGTCAGCGGCGGACTTGGTGGTATGGGTGGAGCTCAGCCATTAGCGGCAACTATTGCCGGTGCAACATTCCTTGGAGTTGATATTGATCCTGAGAGAATAAAGAAAAGATTATCAACAAAGTATATTGATAAGATGACTTATTCTTATGAAGAAGCAAAAAAATGGGTGCTGGAAGCCAAGGAAAAAGGCGAAGCTATATCAGTTGGATTGGTTGGGGATATTGGTGATGTATTGGAAAAATTATTGGGTGAAGATATAGTGCCTGAAATTGTGACTGATCAAACATCAGCTCACGACCCATTAAATGGCTATGTACCAAATGGAATGACTCTGGAAGAAGCACTTGAATTAAGAAAAAATAATCCAAAAGATTATGAAGAAAAAGCAATTAAAAGTATGGCAAGACACGTATCTCTCATGTTGGAAATGCAGAAAAGAGGAAGCAAGGTTTTTGATTACGGTAATAATATTCGAGCATATGCTATTCAGGGTGGAGAAGAAAACGCATTTAATATTCCTGGCTTTGTACCTGAATACATAAGACCATTATTCTGCGATGGACAGGGTCCTTTCCGTTGGGCTGCTTTATCTGGCGATCATGAAGATATCTTTGTAACTGATCAGGCACTTATTGAAGCCTTTCCTGAGAATCATCACATGATCAAATGGCTTACTGAAGCGAAAGAAAAAATAAGCTTCCAGGGTCTTCCTTGCAGAATTTGCTGGTTGGGAATGGGAGAGAGAGAAATGGCTGGTAAAATATTTAATGACCTTGTAAAAACGGGCAAAGTAAAGGGTCCGATTGTTATTGGTCGTGATCATCTTGACTGCGGATCTGTTGCATCACCTAACAGAGAAACTGAGGGAATGCTTGATGGTAGCGATGCAGTGTCAGATTGGCCACTACTAAATCTTATGGCTAATACTTCCGGTGGAGCTACATGGGTTTCCTTCCATCACGGAGGCGGAGTAGGTATTGGATACTCACAACATGCCGGTATGGTTATACTTGCAGATGGATCCGAGCGTGCTGAGAAATGTTTAAAAAGAGTCTTGCATAATGATCCTGCAATGGGCATATTTAGGCATGCAGATGCAGGATATGATACTGCTATAAATAACAGAGAAAAATTTAATTTGAAATAATTATATAAAAGTGTCCGCTCATAACACCCTCCGTAGGGTTTCTCATCGCACTGTGGGTCAGATGCAATTTTGAGAAACCCTACTTTTTTATCCAGCTAAAGACTATCAGGAATTTATTAAAATAGGGTACTGGTATCGATTCATTATTAATGAAAAAATCTTATATTCGATTCATGTTTTTTGTAACCGAGGAGTTGAATGAGTCTTACGTCCCTTTTTCAAAATCCAACAAGTTTAATAAGAAGATTTCGATATAGAACTATTTATACAAGATCTCTATGTGTGCTGCTTTTGTTTATTTGCTTATCCCTTGGAGTTGGATATTTATTTTATTTGAATCCGGTTTATTGCTCGATAGGTTCAGGCGGAATTGTATTATTATTGTTTTTTCTAAACAGACTACACGAGTCTGTACTTCTTATTAGGGCTTATGAAGCCCATGGGAGAGCCTATAAACACATCTACACTAAAATAGATAGTTTTACCGAAGCTCTTGGATTAAAAATCAGATACAGGCTGTATGTGCGTAAGGGTGGCACATACGCAAAGCTCTACTCTGTTTTTGGAATAAAAAGATTAATTATTGGACTTGATCTTATTACAAGTAAGTTGCCTGAAGAAGAGATAAATTTTATAATTGCACATGAATTTGCCAGGTACAAAATTAAGAGAGTTTTCCTTCCAATTTATTCTGAAGTACTGGATGATATTAAAAGATTGTTTGTATTTAATTTCTTCATATATCCCTTCGAAAGGTCAGTTGTTTACACGGCTGATAGAATTGCCTCTTTGATATCAGGATCTCATGAACACTGTGTGAAAGTGATAAAAGTGGATATGCTTGGAATTGCATTTAAAGAATTACATTCAGATGATTTTCTCGTTCTCTCCGAGCCAAAATTCGATTTAGTAAGTTTTCTGGTAGAGTTTTTTTCGCGTAGACCAAATCCTGCGAAAAGAATTGCAGAGATTATTGATTTTTATAATAATTTTAAAATATTATATTCTAAAAGACATGAGAGCGATGGGTTGACTAATAAAGAACAACCCATCACTCTAAATATTTGAAATCCTACAGAGAAAGAGTCTTAATTACTACTCTAATCCTCTCAACAACTTCATCCTTACCAATTATATTAGCTATATCATAAACACCAGGACCATGTCCTACACCGGAAAGAGCTAGTCTGAAGGGACCCATTAGCTTGCCAATTCCAACACTGTTTTTTTCAGCAGTGGCTTTTAGGCAAGTCTCATAATCATCTTTATCGATTATTTCTGACTCATTAATTATTTCAATTAGGTCGGTTAAAAGTGCCGCAGAATTATCCTTCCATACTTTAGAAGAAAAAACCTCATCATAACTATTTGGTCTACTATATAAGTATGGCGCCTCAGAAATAAATTCTTTTACAGTAGCAACTCTCTCCTTCATCTGATCAATTATTAACAACAGAGTATCATCAGAGTAATTAGTGTTTTTAAGTTCAGAGGAGGCGAGTTCATTCTTGAATAACTCAAGTATAACATCGTTCGATAATTTTTTTAGATGTTCACCATTCAACCAATTTAATTTTTCGAGATTAAACACAGCTCCTGATTTATTTACTCGCTCAAGAGAGAATTTCTCGATCAATTCATCCATGTAATAAAACTCCTGATCGTCTCCGGCATTCCAGCCAAGCAAGGCAACAAAGTTGTTTAAGGCGTCTTTCAGGTATCCCTTCGATTTATAGTCTTCAACGGCAACATCACCCTGGCGCTTTGAAAGTTTTGATTTATCAGCATTCAGAAGAAGAGGGAGGTGTGCAAATTGTGGTAATTCCCACTCAAGAAATTTATAGAGCAAAACATGTTTAGGGGTTGATGATAACCATTCCTCGCCTCTGATTACATGAGTAATTTTCATAAGGTGATCATCAACTACATTTGCCATATGGTATGTTGGATATCCATCACTTTTAATTAAAATTTGATCATCAACTACGTTGGTGCTAAATTCAACTTTCCCTCTTATAATATCATCAAATGAAATTGTTTCTGTTGGGGGAACATTCAAACGGATTACATGACTTTCGTTATTCTTTAATTTATTCTCAATTTCCGCTTTGGATAAACTAAGACAATGTTTATCGTATTTTGCCTGGGGCAATTTTTGTTTCTGCTGCTCCTCTTTAAGCTGAGTTAATCTTTCGGGAGTACAAAAACAATAATATGCTTTCCTGGCATCTAAGAGGTTGTTAATATGCTCGCGATATATATCCAGCCTTTCGGATTGCATGTAAGGACCAAACTCCCCGGGCTTATCAGGACCTTCATTGTAATCTAATCCGACCCACTTCATTGTTGTTAATAAGTTTTCAACAGCTCCTTCAACATATCTGGCTCTATCTGTATCTTCAATTCTAAGTATAAAGCTTCCATTGTTCTTCTTTGCAAAAAGATAATTATAGAGCGCAGTTCTTAATCCACCAACATGTAAATACCCGGTTGGACTTGGTGCAAAACGCACTCTTGGTGTATCATTAATCATAATTCCTCTTACTATAAAATTAATTTTTCATAAGTGTGGTAGATTGGAAATGTAGAACGCAGGTTTATTTACCTGCGCTCGTGTAGTATTTGACTTTTTCGATAAATTCTTTGCTATCTATTGGTTTTGGAATATAATCTGTCGCTCCGGCTTCAAGGCATTTTTCACGGTCGCCTTTCATTGCAAATGCTGTAAGCGCTATAATAGGTACGTCTTTGTATTTTTCAATTTGACGTATTTTCTCAGTAGCCTCAAAACCATTCATAATTGGCATCTGCATATCCATGAGAATCAAATTGAAATCTTCCTGCAGAACCATTTTATATGCTTCCTCGCCGTTTTCAACAACAACTATATTTTCAAAAGAATTTTTCTTAAGTAATCGTGTAACTATTATCTGAGAATGCTTGTAATCTTCTGCGAGAAGAATTTTGATTACGTCTTTTTTCTCAATCACTTCTGCAACAGGCGGTGGTGTTTCATATTTATTAATCATTCCATCAATAATACTTCCAAGATCTTCAATGTTAGTACTTCTTTTATCCAACAACTCTTCAAACAGTCCTTCAATCTGTTTAAGATCTTCGGCATAGTTCTCTTTACCCGTGTAGATCATGATTGGAACTTTTGCAAATTTTGGATCAGATTTTATCAGCTTAATCAATTCAAAACCATTTGGATCGGGCATCTCAAGGTCAATTATAGCCATATCAATTTCTTTGTCCTGGATTAAATCCATTACCTTCGATGATATATTCTCAGCAATAGCTTTGAATCCTGCCGTTTCAATTGCCTGTTTCACAAGATTAAGGGTTGGTACATCGTCGTCAACACAGAGTATATTGGAGTTCTTCCGCAGTTTATAGCTGGTTAACACTTCTACCAGGAAGTTATAATTAATTGGTTTAACAAAGTATTCAACTGCACCCATCAGATAGGCTTTTTGCTGATCCGGTTCAACAGAACAGACAATAACCGGAGTCTGTTTTGCCTTAGGATGTTCGTGAATTCTTTTTAGAAATGATAATCCATTAACGCCTGGTAACTCAATATCCAGAATTACTGCTAAAAAATGTTCTTTATCTAGAAGGGCAAATGTCTGATCCTCAGAGTTAACTATCGTTGGATCATATCCCCACTTGTTCAGATAATTGCTAAGTAGTTTTGAAGTAGCATAATCATCTTCAATTACAAGTATTTTATTATGTGTAGGAGATGATTTTGGCAATTTTGATATATTCACTTCTAATTCAGACATCAATTCTCCGTTGATTGTGAATTCAAATGAAGTGCCTTTTCCTTTAGATGATTTGATGGATATAGTACCACCAAGGAGATTAATATATTTTTTTACAAGTTTAAGTCCCAACCCAGTTATATTGGCATTTTTTAATTCATCAACTTTCGATATCTCAAAAGCATCAAAGAGAGATTTTTCTTGTTCAGGAGTAAACTCTCTTCTAATTCCGTCAATGGAGAATTGTAATAGATTAGCAGAGACGCGTTCAACCCTGATTTCCAGTAACCCTTTTTTAGTAAGATTAGTAGAAACTGTTAGAAGATTATTGAAAATATATCTCAACTTTTGATCGTCAATTTCTATTGTTGGTGGAACGTTCTTTTCAATATCAATTTTAAAATCTATTTCAGAAAACTCAGGTTTGTTTTTAAAAATCCCGGTGAATTCTTTTAATGTATCTTCAATATTGATTTGTTTGTTAACCTGCTGTAGTTTGCCAGCTTCAATTTTTGAAATATCTGAGAGGTCGTTAATAAGTAGTAAAAGAGACTGCGCATTTTTTTTAATGGTTGATACATATTCACTTTGAGAAGAGGTAAGATTTTCGTCACTAAGTATTGTTGTAAAACCAAGAATATTGTTTGAAGGATTCCTTAATGCCTGAGCAGTATCATTTACAAGTTCACTAAAGGGACGTTCAGATAGTAGAGTGTTTCCACCTCTGGCAGAGAGCCATATATTCATTATGAATATTAAATATTCTGTAATTTTATTCCATTCTGCTTTGTCAGTTTGAGTAAACGGATTTTTTCTGGCAAGTTTAAGAAACGCTTTTTTTTCTGTATCAAGAGCGAAGAAAATACAGCATTCATAGACAAGGAATTCGGAAATTTGTAATTCACAACTGGAGTCCGAATAGAGTGCGTAATTAGTGTTATTCTCAAAAACCTTACAATGCGAGCAATTAAATACAGAACCTTTTAGATAATTCTTTCTGGCTGAATTTGACTTTCCCAAAACAGCAAGATTTGTCTCTCCTTCTACCTTAAACAGTACAGAGGCCTGCAGATCAAAATGGTTTACTAAAAAATTACAAACTTCATCTGCAAAGTCATCGCGTCCATCACGCGCAAGAAGAGTAATCTTGTTAAATTCTTCAACAAATTCAAATTTTACGCCCATTGACATATTTTCTTCTAATTTTAGTGAGTAATTTTGATTAACAGATCAAACGGTAAAAGATAACGAATTTATTCTTTTTTTGAAACTTAAGAGGAATAATATTTCTGCTATTGAAAGGTCTTGCTTTGGTAAAAAAAAAGCTAAGCGCTAAGGCTTAACTTTTTTTTAAGGAAAATCTATTTGTTTTTTTTATCTTTGTCGAGTTTAGATCGATTCTCAAGAATATTGTCTATTAATTTATATTCCACAGCTTCTTTAGAGCTCATGTAATAATCTCTATCACAGTCTTGTGTAATTTGATCCATAGACTTACCTGTATGCTGTGCAAGTATGTTATAAAGAGTATCACGAGTTTTTAACATCTCTTTTGCATGAATCTGAATATCTGATGTCTGACCCTGCAATCCTCCAATCCATGGCTGATGAATCATGATTTTTGAATGGGGGAGAGCAGATCTCTTATTATCAGCACCGCCTGCAAGTAAAACAGCACCCATGCTTGCGGCCATTCCAACACATATTGTTGCCACGTCCGGTTTAATATACTTCATAGTGTCATATATTGCTAAACCTGCGGAAACACTGCCGCCAGGAGAATTTATGTATAGATTAATATCCTTATCAGGGTCTTCAGCCTCAAGAAAAAGTAATTGAGCAATCATAAGGCTGGCTACGTGATCATCAACTCCGGATCCTAGAAATATGATTCTTTCGCGTAGTAAGCGAGAAAATATATCCATTCCACGTTCGCCACGACCAGTTTGTTCAATAACATACGGTACTAGTTGGTTCTGAATATCATTTATCATTTGCTTTTTCCTTTATTTCTTTTGCCTTTTCTTCGGCATCAACTTCTTTAATAGTATTATTTTCTTTAAGAAACGCAATAACTTTATCTTCCAACAAAGTATCTGCTCTTCTTGAATCTCTATAAAAATTCATAAGCTTTTCTTCCGAGATACCAGTCTTGTCAGCTTCTTCTTTTGCCAATGCTTCAAGATCTGCATCCTCAACTTTAAGATTCTCAAGATCAACAATCTTTTCCATTATTATTTGCCATTTTGCATTCCATTCCGCTCTTGGTTTAATATTTTCCAGTAAAATATTTTTTTCCGGCAACCTGGTATTCTTTCTTTTAGCATTCTCAATTTCAGCTTCAGTCATTCTTTCAGCAAGCAACTGAACATACCCGGGAGGAGCTGTAAAATCATTATTCTTAACAATGGTATCCAGAAGGTTATTTCCAAAAATGCTTTCAGATTGTTGCTCGTAATATTTTTCAAAATTATCACGCATAAAGTCCTTTAGCTCTTCAATATTAGTAGCTTTGTCTTTAGTTACTTTTTTGAAGTATTCTGCATCAGCCTCGGGAATAACAATTTTTTCTATCTTCGTAATTTTAGCAACATACCTGTAAGTTTCCGTATGTTTTTCCTCACCATGCATATGTTCGTCGACAAATTCGAAATTAAATGTCTCGCCAACTTTTTTATCAATCGCGTTTTGTCTTATTTGCGGACTTACTTTTTCATCACTTAGATCAATAGCTATATTAGCGCTTTTCTGACCTTCCATTTCAACACCGGCTTCATCAACTTTTTGAAGGTCAACAGTGATCCGATAATCTTCACTTTCGGTTTTTTCTGCCTCTTCAAAAGTAGCTGCCGATTTTAAGAGATTCTTAACTTCTGCTTCAATGTCTTCTTCTTTTACCTTGAAAACCGGCTTCTCAATTTTCTGCGATTTGTAATCTTTTACTTCAATTTCAGGCTTGATTTCGTATTTAACTTTGAACTCAAGGTTTTCTCCCGGATTGAATATTATATCAGAAAGATGAGGTGTACTAATCGGCTTTAAATCTTTTTCGTCAACAACGTCCCAGAATTTTTTATTAGCTATCTGCTCACTAGCTTTATATTCAATAGCTTCGCCATACATTTTTTTAAGAATTGATAGGGGAACTTTACCTTTACGGAAACCGGGATGTGTAATGGTTTTTCTTTCTTCTTTATATGCTGCTTCTATTTCTGGCTTAATATCATCGTAGCTAAGTTTAACTTCTATTTCATTTTCATAATCAGAAATGACTTTAACATTATACTCCAACATTTACCTCTAAGTTATTGTGATTGATTTATGAGTTGAAAAACGGGAGTGCGAGAAGGGGGACTCGAACCCCCACATCCTTCCGAATACTAGTTCCTAAGACTAGCGCGTCTACCAATTCCGCCATTCTCGCATAAGACTTGCAAATGTAGTCCATAATCCTAAAAAAAGCAAGAAAACCAGATCACATTTATTAAGTTCTGTAGTCAAAAAATTAAAATAATCATCATTATTTGAAAATGTAAGGAAATTCGTATATTAATAACTCAATTCCAAAAAGAAAGAGTTGGCATGGATAAGATTATCGGTCAAAAAATCGAAAACTATCAGGTACTATCTATACTGGGTAAAGGCGGTATGGGTATTGTATACAAGGCTTATGATGTAAAACTTGACAGACATGTTGCTATTAAAATACTTAATGCACAGATGACAGATAAGTTAAGATTTATTGAAAGGTTTAAACGTGAGGCAAAAAACCAGGCAAAGCTCTCTCATCCTAATATTGTAACTGTTTATGGGTTCATAGAATATAATGGATTACTTGGAATAGTTATGGAGTATGTGGAAGGGGAGAGTCTTGAAAAAGTAATACGAAGACAAAAAAGACTAAATCTATTCGATGCGATTTTCATAGGAACACAATTGCTTAATGCAATTGAATATGCCCACTCAAAAGGGTTTATTCATAGAGATATTAAACCGTCCAATATAATTTTTAATAAGGAAGGCGTTGCTAAGATAATGGATTTTGGTATTTCCAAATCGATGTTTGATAAGGGAATGACGAAGACCGGATCAAAAGTAGGAACTGTTTTTTATATGAGTCCTGAGCAGGTTAGAGGGAAAGATGTCGATCACCTAAGCGATATCTATTCTATTGGTTGCACTCTGTATGAGATGATTGTTGGGGAACCTCCCTTTTATTCTGATAACGACTATGATATAATGGATGGGCATTTGAAGCAAGAACCACCTAAGATGTCTTCAAAAATTGCAGGAACACCTGATATAATTGATGAAATTTTAAGGAAAGCCTTAAAAAAAGATCCCGCTGACAGATATAAAGATTGTGATGAGTTTAGAGTTGAATTACATAAGCTGGATAAATATCTTTCTACCGTTCCTACATTTAATGCAATGGGCAAAAAGGAAGACAAGAAAAAGGTTAAGATTTATTCAATTATTGGTTTTGGGACTTTCATAGCGGTTATGTTTGCGCTAACCTGGTTTGTTTATGGTCAGGTTAAAGAACTGCTTACCGGTAATAATCTTGAGCAATTTCAAACGTACAGTATTGAATCACTTTTCTCATCAACAGATTTAGATTTATCATTCGATAAAATAACTCCAATTAACCTTAACACTTCTTTCGGATTCAATTCCATCACATTTGCGGAAAATGGGAATGGGTTTGTTATTGGTGATTCGGGAGCATGTTTTATTAGCATTGATAACGGTGAGTCATGGAGTCAATATGACAGCCTTCCGAAACATTCATATTATGACTTGGATATAAGGAAAGATGGGAATTCGTTTTTAGTTGGTTCAAGCTCAGAATTCTATTACTGTGAGAATTATCTTGATAATATGCACTCCATGAAATTAGGAGGAGATTATAGTCTTTTCAAGATTAAATTCCAGGATTCTTTAACCGGGTTTATTGTCGGCAGCAAAGGGTTAATTCTCAAAACCATTGACGGTGGCTCCAACTGGAAAAAAATGATGAATAACACACAAAATTTATTGTTCGATATTGCATTCGTTAACGATTCCAGGGGGTATATTGTTGGCTGGAATGGAGTGGTGATGGTTACAAATGATAAAGGTGAAAATTGGCAGATAGTCCCACAGTTTTCGAAAAAGTATTTGAAATCAATCGATTTTAATAATGAAAATGGACTTATTGTTGGTGCTAACGGGTCAATTTATTTGACTAATGACTCCGGCGAATCATGGAGCTCTGTAAAAACTCCTATTAAAACCCCACTTCACAAGGTTCATTTTCTCTCCAAAAGCCATGCTATCATTCTCGGAGGAAAGGGTACAATACTTATTTCGGAAGATACGGGGGAGACATGGAAAGGGGTTAATCATGGGAATTACGTTCAGCTGAATGATCTGGCACTTACTCCTACTGGAAAGTTAGTGATTTGCGGCAGTAATGGAACTTTATTAAAAATTGATTAAAGAACAGGAATAAAATTGGACAAATTTATAGTAAAAGGTGGAAACAAGCTTAAAGGTAAGGTTAGAGTAAGTGGCGCAAAAAATTCGGCGCTGGCACTTATGCCTGCCACTTTGCTAAATAGTGGTATTAACAGATTGGAAAATACGCCTGAAGTGCGTGACATTATCACAATGATGCGTTTATTGAGTGAATTGGGAGTTGAATCGAAATTTGATGACCATATAGTTTCACTGGATACGTCCAATATTACCAGTCAGGTAGCGCCTTACGAACATGTTAAGAAAATGCGGGCTTCAGTTTATGTGCTGGGTCCATTATTAACACGTTATGGATATGCAAAAGTATCAATGCCTGGTGGTTGTGCCTGGGGACCCAGGCCAATTAATCTTCATCTTGAAGCTATGAAGAAATTGGGCGCAGAAATAGAACTCGATTCAGGATATATTATTGCAAAATCAAAAAAACTTCACGGAGCACGAATTTCGTTCGATATCTCCTCAGTTGGAGCAACTGGTAATATCCTCATGGCTGCTGTGCTGGCCAAGGGATCAACTCATATTTCCAATGCCGCTATTGAGCCTGAAATAACCCAATTATCTAATTATCTTGTTTCCATGGGTGCAAGAATAAATGGAATAGGTACCCAGGAACTTGAAGTTGAGGGCGTAGATGAATTGCACTCTGCTGATATTATCAATATATCCGACAGAATAGAAGCTGGCACATTACTAATTGCCGGTGCTATGACCAGAGGACAAATTCAAATTGAATGCAACCAGATAGAGAACTTAAATGCGATTCTTGCAAAATTAGAAGATAGTGGAGCTAAAATAAGCGTAGGCAATAACTTAGTTGGTCTGGATGCGAGTAATTTAGACTATACCGCCATTGATGTAACAACTGGAATATTCCCGGCATTCCCAACGGATATGCAGGCACAATGGACGGCTTACATGTCCATGGCAAAGGGGAGTTCTACTGTAACAGACACCATATACAATGACCGCTTCAAGCATGTGCCGGAGTTGAATAGATTAGGTGCTAACATTGAAAATGTTGGAAACAGCGCTATTATAACCGGAGTTGAGAGACTTAAGGGAGCAATTGTAATGTCAACTGATTTGCGGGCCAGCGCCTCTCTTGTTTTAGCCGGGCTAGCAGCTGAAGGGACTACAGAGATTTTAAGAATTTATCATCTGGATAGAGGATACCAACGGATTGAAGAAAAATTAAAAGAGCTTGGCGCTGACATAGAAAGAGTAAAAACAGAGGAATTTTAACTTTTGATATGAAAGTGAACCTTAAAAACATCAGTAGTTTTTCAATAATAGGCATTCTTGTAGTCTTAAACCTGCTCCTGGCTAATTTACCACTTACAAATATCCTTGGATACGAGTTTTCAGTTGTTAATGCAATATATGTTTTCATGGCTGGGGGCATTGTATATCTTTCAAATCACTCAAAAAATGATAGTTTTTCTCATTCTGTCAGGAAAATTAGAATACACTCTGGATTGATATTATTCATTCCTCTTCTAATAATTTCAATAAATCAAGTGTTGTTTGGCTTGTGTCCGTTTTCTTCTGATATCTGGTTCTATTTTATTATTACAGTCCCTGCATATGGTATTGCTTTATCTGTTGCACATTATTCCAGCCAATTCAGATTTAAATATCTTCTGTTATTCATGTTCCTGGCAATTTTAATCCTTGAGCCAATTATTGAAATTTATTTTTATCCACAGGTTTATTTCTATAATCCCATAATAGGCTTTTTCCCTGGCAACATTTATGATGAATACATATCAATTGACAATACTCTTATTTTTTATCGGATAATGTCAGTTTTCATCTTTTCGCTATTCTCATTATCAGTTTATTGGGTAAAAATATCCACAGGCAAGATGCGTTATCTTTTTGTAATTCTTCCATTTACAGCATACATTGTCTTTTTATTCTTAAAGCCAACATTAACATTCGCTACGAACAGTTCGCGAATGGAAAATGCATTACCTGTATCCATTACAACAGAGAATTTTGAAATAAGATTTACGACCGATGTGTCTGAAAAGATGAGACAAAACATTTCCAGACTTCATGAATATCATTATTCTGATCTGAAAAAAAAATATAACTTTGCTAATGTCAAGCGAATAAAATCTTTTGTATTTGGTGATCGGAGCACGAAAAAGAAATATTTTGGAGCAGGGAACGCGGATGTTTCAAAACCATGGATGGGAAGTATTTTTATAGATTCTGATAATTATTTTAGCACTTTGAGACATGAGTTAATCCATTCCTTACTTGCTGATTATGGAGCAACTCCATTTAAAATTGCCGATGGTTTTAATCCTTCAGTTATAGAAGGGTATGCTATGGCATTTGAAAATAACTATAATGATAAAACAGTTCACTATTTATCCTGGATGGCCAGAAAAGCCGGTTATTCATTTTCTGTGACTGAGTTGTTCAGCGGATTCAACTTTTTTAGCCAGAATTCAGCCTTTTCTTATATTGTATCAGGGTCTTTTATTAAGTATTTATCCGAAAAATACGAGATAAACAAAATTTTAAAGTTTTACGGCGATAGTGATTTTATAAAGTATTTTGGTAAAAATACCGAAGATCTGTCAATGGAATACGATAATTATCTCGATTCATTGGATTATTCCTTTAGTCAGACGGAAGCGAATTATTATTTTGGACGAAAACCTCTGATAAAAAAAATATGCCCCAGATATACGGCCAGAAATATGGCTGTTGCAGGGGAATTATATCGGGATGGGGATTATAAAGGTGCCGCCGAATGCTATGGTGAGATCCTAAATCTAACGAATTCATATGGTGCCGTAATTGGTTTATCCGAATCATTTATGATGATGAATCGCCTTCAGGATTCAATCGATTTACTAAATGACAATATCTCAAAATATGACAGCACTTCTTATGTTCAGAATCTTTTATTCCGTTTAGGAGATTTACAGGTTCGTTCCGGGAATTTTGAAAATGCATTAAGTACTTACAATAAATTAGCAGATCTTGACCCTACAGAGTATTACGCTAGTCTGGTAAATTTTCGCATAGAACTGCTTCAAACCAGCAATTCGCTCTGTCAGGAATATATGAACGGCAGTGAATATGATCGATATTCTATCCTTAATTCATTTTATCAATCAGACATTCCGATAAAATTTATACCTATTGCTCAGCGGTTATCAACCGCGTTAAAGGAGAATTATAAACTATTTCTCACTAAATTTGTTAATAGACTTGAAAATGAAAATCTTGAATCATCAAGAACATCATTGGAATTAGCTAAATATTCTATTGATAACAGCGATTATCTCCTTGCAAAGGAATTCTTGAATAAGGCTCTAATTTATAAAGAGAAACCTGAGCATTTGGAAATAATCAAACAATACGTTGAAATGGTTGATTGGTTGATTGAAAACAGTGACAATATGTAAATGGAGCAATAATTAAATTGAATCTTCCGGATTTTATAAAAATATTAGGAACTGAAAGCTATTTTGCAACAATTAGCAACGTTGCTGCAAAGTTAGATGTGAAAGTCTATATTGTCGGGGGGTATGTAAGAGATATCTTTCTGGAAAGAAAAAGAGATGAAATTGATTTTTTAGTGCTTGGCGATGGTCCGGATTTTGCAAAAAAGCTGGCAAAAGAATTTAAGGTTAAGAATGTAAATACATTTAAGAATTTTGGAACGGCACATTTCAAGTATAAAAATATTGATTTTGAATTTGTGGGAGCACGAAAGGAGTCTTATAATCAGGATAGTAGAAATCCAATTGTTGAAGCAGGATCGTTCGATGATGATATAAATAGACGAGATTTTACTATTAACACCCTTGCTCTTTCATTGAATAAGAACGATTACGGTAGCTTAATAGATAAATTTAATGGGGTTGATGATCTAGAAGCAAAATTGATAAAGACTCCCCTCGATCCCATGATTACGTTTGACGATGATCCACTTAGGATTATGCGTGCATTCCGGTTTGCTTCCCAGCTTCAATTTGAAGTTGATGAGAAAATTATGAATGCTGCCGGTTCAATGGCTGAAAGATTGAAAATAGTTTCACAGGAACGGATTACTGAGGAATTCTACAAAATAATGTCTTCACCAAAACCTTCGGTCGGCTTAAAACTTCTTTACAATTCAAAAGTAATGGATGTTATTTTTCCTGAAATTGCAAATCTTGGCGGAGTGGATCAGCGGAAAGATTACCATCATAAAGATGTTTTTCTTCATACATGCCTGGTTATTGATAATTTAGCAAAAGTTACTGATAATTTGTGGCTTCGATTCGGAGGATTATTTCACGATATTGCTAAACCGCAAACTAAAAAATTTATTGAAGAAATTGGCTGGTCATTTCATGGGCACGAAGAGATGGGCGCCAGAATGATGAAGTCAATTTTTAAGAGAATGAAATTCCCCTTGTCTCAACTAGATTATCTACAAAAACTCATTCGGTTGCACCTGAGACCAATTGCTCTTGTAGATGACGAAGTTACTGATTCTGCCATAAGGCGAATGATCGTTGCTATTGATGATGACCTTGAAGATCTTATTGCTCTCTGTCGGGCAGATATTACAAGTAAGAACCAGAACAAAGTTGCCCAATACCTGTCTAATTACGAGAAAGTAATGCAGAAAGTGAGGGAAGTTAAGGAGAAGGATAAATTAAGGGCATTTCAATCACCTGTCAGAGGAGAAACTATCATGGAAGTTTGTAAAATTCCTCCTGGACAAAAAGTGGGCGAGATTAAATCAGCCATTGAAGAGGCAATTCTTGATGGCATTATCCCCAATGAATATGATGATGCCTATAAATTTATGCTGGATATTAAAGATGAGATTTTATCCAATCCTTAATTTATTTTTTGTAAAAATGAAACAATTTAGTTTCCAATCTTTATAACTCTCTTATTGTTGCAATCTTTTTATATTTTATTACTGATAATTAGTAACAAATAATTCAGATTTTATCTAACCTTGCAACTGAGAATTAATAAAATATATTTTTAAGAAAAGTGTAACTTTTTTATACATCACGACGTCCAAATTCGCAGTTATTAAAAAAACAATACAAATATTTCTCTAATTGGGAGTATATAATGAAACGAATCTTAACTATCTTCATGATTCTTGTAACAACAACAGTAATTAGCGCTCAAACCCAATTATCATTGGAAGAGGCAATATCCATTGCTCTAAATAAGAACACCACATTGATTAAAGCTCAAAACAATCTGGATGGAAATGAAAGCGCCCTAAAAAGTGCTTATGGTAATTTACTTCCAAGTATAGGGATTGGTACTTCGCTTGACTGGCGCAGGACCGAAGATCCGGGTGGTCCTCAGTTAAACTTTTACGGACAATTAGATACACTTGAGGCTTCCACTTCTGAGACCAGAACTTATGCTGCCGGAATAAGCGGCCGTTGGAATATTTTTGACGGTCTTGCGAACATTGCAAGAATTAACCAATCGGGAGAAAATCTCGACGCTGCACGTTTCAGTTATATTAAACTGAAGCAGGATATTATCCTAGCTACTTCTCAGTATTATTATCTGGTAATAAATGCAGAAAAACTGATGGGAGTAAGAGAAGAAAACGTTAAGTATAATCAGAAATTTTTAGAAACTATTCAGGAAAGAAACAGACTTGGGTCTGTACCGCTTGCAGATGTTTATACTCAACAAGTTCAGTTAGGAAATGCTGAGTTACAATTCATTCAGGCTGAAAATGATTATGAGCAAACAAAAAGCACATTGTTAAATTATCTGGCTCTCGATGTTCTTAAAGAATATTCTTTTATAGATCCATTTGCAAATTCAGAAGTTAATACTAATGAGTACCTGCAAGAATTTAAAGATATTAAAAAGATGGTCGACACGGCTTTCGAAAACAGAGTAGATTATAAAGCACAAAAATTAACTCTGGAGAGTGCATATAGTGGGGCTACAATTGCTCGAGGCGGATTGTATCCATCTCTATCTGCAAATTACTCTTATGGTTCAAGCGCAACACAAGTAGATAATTTATTTGATCGAAAAGTATTCTATATAAATCTTTCGCTCGATTTACCAATATTCTCTAATTGGAATACTGACTACCAGATGCAATTAGCATCTATTGGAATTAAAAATGCAGAAGAAGATTTATCTGCTCTCGAAAGACAAATTAAAATTGAAATCAAACAAGGTTACTTAAGTTTTGTTGCTGGGAAGAAAAGTCTGGATGTTGCCAGTAAAAATGTGAAAGCAGCTGAAGAAAATAGAAATATTAATTATGAAAGATATAATCTGGGTTCAGGTACAATTCTGGAAAAATTACAAGCGGACAGAGATTATCAGGATGCATTGCGCAGTAAAATAAATGCTGAGTATGAGTTTTACAGATTGAAAGACGCTCTGTTAAACTATCTTGGGCAACTTGAAATAGCAAAATACGAATAAATATTAACGGGAGAGTTTACTCATGGCTAACGGTAAATCTAAAAAATCAAAAAAGAAATTATTCATCTTCGGTGGCATTGCATTGCTTGTTGTTGTTCTCATTGTTGTAGTCATTGCCGGAAGTAACAAAGAAGAGATTCTGACTGTAAATACTGAAAAAGTGGAAAAGAGAACTATAACACAAGTTGTATCTGCGACAGGGAAAATTAATCCTGTTGAACAGGTTGTGTTACAACCTGAAGTAACTGGCGAAATTGTTGATTTACCAGTTGAAGAAGGGGATGTAGTAAAAAAAGGTGATTTATTGATCAGAATTAAACCTGACCAATATATTGCGAGAAAAAATCAAGCAAAAGCCAGTCTAGAAGCTTCACAAGCGCAGTTAAAAATAAGAGAAGCTACTCTTAATCAGGTTCAGGCTGAATATGAAAGAGTAAAAGGCCTGTATGCAAAAGGATTAGCCAGTGAATCACAACAAGAAGTAGCTGAATCTAATTATCTGCAAAGTAAGGGTGCCTATGATGCTCAAAAAGCTGGAGTAGCACAAGCGTTGGAATCATACAATGACGCTGAAGTTCAGTTAGCAAAAACTGTCCTTAGTGCACCAATAGATGGTACAATTAGTGCCTTGGGTGTTGAGATGAGTGAGAGAGTACTTGGCAGTTCATTCAGCCAGGGTACAAATTTAATGACTGTCGCTGATTTAAGTCGTATGGAAGCTACAGTAGAAGTTGATGAAAACGATGTTATTATTATAACAGTTGGCGATACTGCCAGAGTTGAAATTGATGCTTTTGGGGATAGAAAATTTAAGGGTATCGTAAGTCAGATTGGCAATAGTGCAATTACATCAGGATTTGGCACCCAAAATGAAGTTGTAAATTTCGAAGTAAAAATTCTTCTTCTTGAGACTGATCCGCAAATCCGTCCTGGTATGTCTTGTGATGCCGACATTGAAACCGAAACAAAGAAAGATGTTTATTCTGTACCGATACAGAGTGTAACCGCAAGAACCGATGAGCCGGAAAATACTATAGTAGGTGATGACGAAGACCAACCCAAGAAACCTCGCAAAAAAATTAAACCAAAGGAAGTTGTATTTGTTAATGTAGAAAATCTTGCTAAAAAGATTGAGGTAAAAACAGGAATTAGCGATGATACATACATTGAGATCGAGACTGGTTTAACTGGTGACGAGGAAGTAATTATTGGTCCATATAAGGCAATATCGAAGGAGTTGAAAGAAGACTCTAAGCTAATGGTTCAGGATAAGAACAAAGCGAAAAAAGAAAATAGTGATGACGAATAATAATCGGACGGAATAAAATGAACATTATAACAATTGAACATATATCCAAGATATATCAGGTTGGTTCTGAGGAGGTTCGTGCACTTTCAGATGTTTCCCTCAATATCAACAAAAATGAATATGTTGCTATCATGGGTCCGTCCGGTTCAGGAAAATCAACCTTAATGAATATGCTGGGTTGTCTGGATACACCTTCGGGAGGCATTTATGACTTCAAAGGGAAGAATGTGAGCCTTATGGATGATAACCAATTAGCGACAATTAGAAATAAAGAAATTGGGTTTGTATTCCAAACGTTTAATTTACTTCCACGTTCCGATGCGCTGCATAATGTTGAGTTGCCTCTCATTTATGCCGGAGTTCCCACGGCAGAAAGAAGAGATCGTGCTCGCGAAGCTTTAATAAGTGTAGGATTGGAAGATAGAATAACTCACAGGCCAAACGAATTGTCAGGTGGTCAAAGACAACGTGTTGCTGTTGCCAGAGCATTGGTAACCAATCCTTCAATTATTCTTGCAGATGAACCCACTGGTAACCTTGATAGTAAAACCGGTGAGGATATTATGAGCCTCTTTAATATTATTTACGAGAAGGGTAATACCATTATTCTTGTAACGCATGAAGAGTACATAGCAAATCACGCTGCAAGAGTTATTAGATTAAAAGACGGCTTTGTTGAAAAAGATTATCAGGTTTCAGACAGATATGTGCCAGTTAACAATAATTCATCACTATAATCGGGGGTAGTATGAAAAATATGCTGTTTGAGCTTAAGGAAGGACTCATTATTTCCCTTAAGGCGCTGCAGGCCAACAAGGCCAGAGCCATTCTTACTACCATGGGAATAGTAATTGGTATCACTTCTGTTGTGTTGATGTCGACTGCAATTAAGGGAATAGATAATGCTTTCCAAACAGGTGTGGCATCGCTCGGTTCTGATAACCTTTATGTTGACAAATGGGCATGGTTTGATAACGACATACCATGGTGGGAGTTAAGAAACAGAAGAGAAATTTCCATGGATGATTTCAGGAAGTTTAAAGATTTGGCAAAATTACCTATTGCAATATCTCCTTCAAAATTCACAAATAAATCTTTGAAAAATGGAGATAAACTTGTTGAATCAGTGATGGTAATAGGAACTGACGCCGAGTACCTTAAAACAACAAACCTGGAATTTGCTGACGGCAGATTTTTTACCGGAACGGAAAGTGATGGTTCAAGAAATGTTGTTGTTTTAGGACATGAGATTGCAAAAGAATTATTCCCCACTGGGGATGGTTTGGAGAAGTACATTAAAATGCAGGGAAAAAAATTCAAAGTAGTTGGTGTACTTGCCGAGCAGGGTAGCTGGGTTATGGGAAATTTTAATCCCGACGTTCAGGCCTTCATTCCGATCGGCTGCGTATTCAAGTATTTTTCAAGTCAGTCTCGTGGATCAATCACCATAAATGTAAGAGCTCCAAATCCTTTAATGGTGGACGCAGTTAAGGAAGAAACGATCGGAATTATGAGACGTGTCCGTGGTTTATCATATGATGAAATTGACGATTTCTCCATTAACCAGCAAGAGGGACTTTTAGATAATATTAATCAGACTGTAGGCGTCATTCAAATTGCAGGTTTATTTATAACCGGACTTTCTTTGTTCGTTGGCGCAATTGGTATTATGAATATTATGTTCGTTTCAGTAAAAGAGAGAACTCGGGAAATTGGAATTCGAAAAGCAATAGGTGCGAAGAAACGGGCAATATTAGGGCAGTTCCTTTCAGAATCAGCTATTATTTGTCTGCTTGGAGGATTTGTTGGATTAATATTTGCGGTTCTTCTCAGTATGGTCATAGATCAATTTCTGCCAACTACCGTACAATTCGATTCAGTTATTCTCGCTATTGTTATATCACTATTAACAGGATTGGTCTCTGGTTACGCTCCCGCATATTCCGCGGCCCGAATGGATCCGGTAGAAGCCTTGAGGTATGAATAATGGAAATTTTAAAAATAGCATTTGGTTCGCTTCACGCGAATAAATTAAGGTCAACCCTGACCATATTAGGTATTATTGTTGGTATTTTTTCAATCATTGCGATTAGTACTATTATCTCGATGCTTCAGACGAGTATTGAAGACGGTGTTTCGCAACTTGGTAAGAATACTTTCCAAATTCAGAAGTGGCCTTCCGTTCGAACCGGCGGCAGGGAAGAAAGAGCAAAAATACGTAATCGTAAAGATTTAACACTCGAGGAGTATTACAGTCTTGAGGATAAACTTGTTAATGTAAAATCAATTGGTGCCGAGATATGGGGATTTGGGAAAGTTGTTAAGTTTCAAAATGAAGAGACTAATCCAAATGTAAGTATCAGCGGCTGTACACCCGGGGCATTTCCAAATAATAACTGGGATGTTGAGTTCGGACGAGAATTTAATGAATCCGACGTAAGCAGGTACGAAAGAGTAATTGTATTAGGAGCTGATGTTGCAAAAAAAATATTTATAAATACGGATCCAATTGGTGAAGAAGTCTGGATCGATGGTAATAAACTAAAAGTTATTGGTTTGTTAGCAGATGAAGGTGAAATTTTTGGACAAAGTAGAGGAAATTTTGCGTTAATACCTATTTCTACATATCAGGGTTTTTACGGTAAACGTACTCGAAGTGTAAATATTACGATTTCATCATTTTCGCGTGATGATTATGAGGACGTAATTGAAAAAACTGAAGGTTATTTCAGAACTATTCGAAAAGTACCACCGGGTGAAGATAATGACTTCGAAATATTTTCAAATCAATCTGTACTGTCGCAGATTAATCAGATCACCTCTGGTGTTCGAATAGGTGCATTTGTAATAGCTGCAATAGCTCTGTTAGCAGCTGGAGTTGGGATTATGAATATAATGCTTGTTTCAGTAACTGAGCGTACGCGTGAAATTGGAATAAGAAAAGCAATTGGCGCCAAAAGAAAAACTATACTTATACAATTTTTAAGTGAAGCGATAGTACTCTGTTTAATAGGGGGTTTGGTTGGAATTGTCTCAGGGGTTGTTGTCGGAAATCTGGCAGGTTCATTACTAGAGGCTAAGGCAGTTATTCCAATGGATTATGTAATGATAGGAGTATTATTGTGTGTTCTTATCGGAATTATTTTTGGTACATATCCGGCGTATAAGGCATCCAATTTAGATCCCATCGAAGCACTACGTTACGAATAAGAATAGAGTTGAAATTAAATTTACCAAAGCCATCCACACGGGTGGCTTTTTTTTAGGCAATCCCATCCCGCAAAAACTATAATTATTTACTTGGAAATATATATCCAGTTTGTTAAGTTCATTGAGTTATATTAATAATCAAAGATAAAAGTATTATTAAATTACTCATTCATGCTTCGTTTAATCCTAATTGATATTTTAGAGGGGACAAAAATTTCCCTTAAATCTCTGACAGAAAATAAAATCCGATCGGTTTTAACTACATTGGGTATAATTATCGGAATAGTTGCCGTGACAACTATGTCAACTGCCATTGTCGGGCTCGAAAATTCTTTCACAGAATCCATATCCAGACTAGGAAATGATGTTCTCTTTATTGATAAATTTGAGTGGTTTAATACCACTGATTTCCGTGAGGCACGCAACAGAAAAGATATTGACCTTGACCAATTTGAAAAGCTTAAAAAAAGTTTTTCCCAAAAAGCATATTTTTCGCCACTTAAAAGAACCTTCGGACGTACTGTAAAGTATAAAAGTAAGTCAGTTACAGCAGGTATGATTTTAGGCACCAGTAATTATTATGAAAAAACATCCAGTTCAATTCCTGAAAAAGGCCGTTATTTCACTGAAATGGAATACGAAGCGAATAGAAATGTTTGTGTAATTGGTAAGGATATTGCGTCAGGTTTATTTGATAAGGACGATCCGTTGAATAAGCATATCAAATTAAACAATACAAAAGTGGAAGTAATTGGAGTGCTGGAGAAACAAGGTGGCGGCTTATTTGGTGGAAACACATTGGACGGGCAAATAATTCTTCCCTTAAGAGTATACGAAAAAATTACGGGCGATAAAAAAGGTTATATGAGAATAGATGTTAAATTAAATGATATTCGCCAGGTTGAGGATGCAAAAGCCGAAATTAGATATTTAATGCGATTAATCAGGAAGGTTCCTTTGGACCAGCCTGATGATTTCGCCATTAATCAGCAAGAGATGTTTAGAAGAATGTACGACCAGACTATTGGTGTTGTAGCCACTGCGGGTATTGTTATTACTGCTCTCTCACTTTTTGTTGGCGCAATTGGAATAATGAATATAATGTTTGTTTCTGTTACGGAAAGAACCAGAGAAATTGGAATCAGAAAAGCAATTGGGGCAAAAAGATGGACGATTCTAATTCAATTTTTAATTGAAGCAGCTATTCTCTGTTTATTAGGCGGATCTATCGGCATACTTATCTCATTCCCCTTAAGCTTGGTGATTAATCAATTCTTACCTACTGCAATGCCCTTGAACATTGTTCTTTTATCACTTTCCGTATCAGCGCTTGTGGGCATTGTATCAGGGATGCTACCCGCTATTAAGGCCAGTAAGATGGATCCGGTAGAAGCTTTGAGGTATGAATAATATGCAGGTGGTTGAAAGCATAATAATGGCGTGGCAATCGCTCATAGCTAATAAGTTGAGATCGATACTAACTCTCCTGGGCATCTCAATAGGCTTGTTTGCAATCATTATTGTAATGACATCTATTCGCGCCATTCAGAGCAGTGTTGAGGATATTTTCAATTCCATTGGCACCAATAATTTCATTATTCAAAAATATCCGGCTGTTAGAGTGGGACATGGTTTAGCGGGTAAATACCGAAACAGAAAAGACCTTACAATTGAGCAAGGAGATAAACTTAAGAAAATTGCATGGCTTCCTTCCGCGGTTGGAATATCCAGAAGTAGAGGTGGTAAGATTGCCAAATATGGTAATATTAAAACAAATCCTGAGGTTGAACTATGGGGTACCAACCTGGATGATTTAAAAGCCAACGACGTTGAAATTATTTCCGGACGCGCATTTACAGAATTTGACATGCAGAGTGGAAGAGAGTTTTGCCTAATTGGCAGTGACATTCAAAAAAAGCTCTTCGAGAATCTTGATCCGATTGGAGAGGTCGTTAAAGTCGATGGGTATAATTATAAAATAATTGGAGTGTGTAAGGAACGGGGAAGTGTTATGGGCATTGGACAGGATAGTTTTGTAGCCATTCCTCTAAGACTTTTTACAAAGAACTATGGTTCGGATGGAAGTTTCTCGTTTGTTGTTCAGGCTTCAAGCAAAGACAATATTCTTCAAACTATGGATGAAGTTATCAGTGCCTTAAGGGTTATTAGAAAAGTCGGGCTGATGGAAGAAAATGATTTTGAAATAGTAACAAACGACCAGCTAATTGAACAGTTTAATGATCTTACAAAATATTTTAAGATAGCTTCCGGAATAATTGCGTTTATTGCCCTGGTAGCTGCTGGTGTGGGTATTATGAATATTATGCTGGTAAGTGTAACTGAAAGAACCCGTGAAATTGGTATTAGAAAGGCAGTTGGAGCAAAAAAAATAGTCATAAGGCTTCAATTCATTCTCGAAGCCATTGTTCTGAGTCAGATTGGAGGAATCATTGGAATTATTATGGGGCTCATAGGCGGGAACTTAATTGCATCGGTTCTTAACGTAAATACTGCAATTCCTCTTGATTGGATTCTGATAGGAATTTTTATAACTACCTGTGTTGGTGTTATATTCGGCAGTTATCCGGCAATAAAAGCCTCAAACCTCGACCCAATTGAAGCTCTAAGGTTCGAATAATAAGTATTGTCGATTATTATCCTTGCAACATATTTGGCAGAAGTATAGATTTGCAGAAAAAAGAGGTACCACTTCACAAATTTTTACCATCTCTAATAAGCCTCAAGACTAATTGAAAAAAATCTTTTACATTATCATTTTTCTGATATCATCTGAATTATTAGCGCAGATTGATAACCTTACTATTGTAGATACACTTGTTGTTGGTGCAGGCAATAAAGTAATATTGAATAATAATAATGCTATTCCCAATAGCGTTAGAGTAACAACATCAGAAAAAATGTTCGGTAGTGAAGAGATAAATTTTGACGCAATCAGCAACTCAATAACTTTTAATGACATTGGAACATCAACAGGAATTGATACAGTTTTTGTTTTCTATAAGACTTATCCGGACCTATTTAAAAACAGCTACAGAAAAAGAGCTTTAATTTACTATGACTCCCCGCAGGAAAAAGACTCGTTGGTAATCAGCCAATTACTTCATTCAAAGCCTATTACAAGTGAAAGTATCTTTGGTAAAGATATGGTGAAAAGTGGTTCTATTACTCGTGGTTTTACTGTTGGAACAACGAAGGATTTTTCCCTTAATAGCGGATTAAATTTGAGTTTGTCTGGAAAACTTTCGGATGATATTGAAATTATTGCTGCCTTGACTGACGAGAATACTCCTATTCAGCCTGATGGAAATACAGAAACACTAGAAGAGCTTGACAAGGTTTTCATACAGGTTAAGCATAGCAACGTAATTGGCACTTTTGGTGATATTGACTATAAAATTAAGAGCGGGGAATTTGGTAAACTTCAAAGAAAACTGAAAGGATTGCAAACTGATCTGAATTATGGAAATTCTACGGCTTCTTTTGTTTTCGCAACACAGCGCGGTAAATTCACAAATAAAAGTTTTGGGGGGAATGATGGTGTGCAGGGACCCTATAGATTAACCGGCTCAAATAATGAAAGAAACATAATTATAATAGCCGGGAGCGAAAGAGTATATCTTGATGGAGTTGAGCTTCAACGTGGTGAGAATAATGATTACTCGATTGATTATTCTACTGCGGAAATATTTTTTACGCCTAAAAGAGTTATTACTTCTGCCAGTAGAATATCTGTTGACTTTGAGTATTCTGACAGACAATATAAGAGAGATTATTTTGGTGCAGGAGTTGGAACGAAACTATTTAATGACGCATTAAAAGTGTCTTTTAATTATTTCAGTGAAAGTGATGAACATGAAAGCCCGCTGGATCTGATTCTGGATGAAAATGACAAACAAATTTTGCAGAACGCGGGGGATAATGTTCAGAATGCTGCTGTAAGTGGCGTCAGAATTCCTGAACCAGATTCTCTTGGTGTGATTCATGGTTCATATACTGCTGTTGATTCATTGATTATGGGAGTGCCATTTACATACTATCGGTATTCACCAGAGTCAATAAATTCAGTATACAACGTTTCCTTTTCCTACGTAGGTGAGGGTAAAGGTGACTACAGAAGAGAAAGACTTGGTGAGTATAAATTTGCAGGTGTCGGGCAGGGAGGATATCTACCATTAAGATTTTTACCACTTCCGGCATTCAGGCAAATGGGGAATATGATCTTTGATTTTAACCCAATTGATAATATGAATATTAAGATAGAGTTGGCTGGGAGCATTTTTGACGAGAATCGATTCTCGGATATTGATGATGATGACAATGAAGGTTTTGCCAGAAAATTAGAAGCACAATACTCACTCGATAATTTATCAGTTGCCGGGATTAATCTTCGTAAAATCGATATCTCATTAAAGGATCGATTTATCGATACGAACTTCAGAAGTCTGGATAGAATTGATGAAGTTGAATTTGGCAGAGATTATAATATTGGATTAGATGTTAAGGGTAACGAGCACCTCACAGAACTTCAAATAAAATCAAAACTTTCTAATCAATTTGATCTCAATACCTTTTGGGGAAGATACAGGAAAGGAAATGTATTCTCCTCTGATAGATATAAGTTTTTTGCCTCCTTCGTGGAACAAAATAAATATGCTCTTAAATACGATATTGATTATGTAACTACCTCAGACGCAAATTTTGTCTCCAATTGGGTAAAACAAAATAGTGATGCAAATTACTACATAGGCGATATAAAACTGATAGTTGACTTCCTTTACGAGAATAAGTTAAGTTCTTTTGCTAATTCTGATTCACTGCATCAGAACAGTCTGAGATATTTTCAAATAAAACCAGGCGTTCAACTTATTTCCGGCAAAAGTTTTGAGCTCTATGCAAATTATACAATTCGCGAAGAATCTTTTCCTATTAGCGGCGAGATGAAACTGGCATCTGTTTCCAACGCCCAGGGCTTTACAGCGTTATATCGCGATAACAAATATTCATCAAATCTTAACCTCTCTATCCTAAATAAGAAATTTGAAAATGATTTTAAGAAACTTGGATTTGCTGATAACGAAACAGTGCTAATAAAGACTCAGCATAATTTTAATTTTGGTAAACGACTTGTTAAGGGTGCCATTTTTTATGAAGCGGTGACGGAGAAAAGTTCGAGGTTTGAAAGAATATTTATCAGAGTTCCTCAAGGTGCGGGTAACTATAGCTATCTTGGAGATATTAATAAAAATGGCATTGCTGATGAGAATGAGTTTGAGCCAACTCTTTATGATGGCGATTATATTTCTACTACCTATCCGACTGATGAATTATTCCCGGTTGTCGATCTTAAATTTAACACGCGCTGGTCTTTTGATCTCTCTCAATATTTCAAGGAAAACGCAGCATTTAGTAAGTTATTGCGGGCATTATCGTCAGAAACATCCTGGCGTATAGATGAGAATAGTAAAGAGAGCGATATTTCCAAGATATACTTTCTTAATCTTTCCTCCTTCCTGAGTGATTCAACTACCTTAAGGGGGAGCAATACTTTTACTCAGGATTTATTCTACGATAAAAATAAGCGCGATTTTTCATTGCGTCTTCGCTATATACAAAAAAAATATTTGAACAACTTCAGTGCAGGTATTGAAGAAGGTTATTTGCGAGAGCGTTCCATAAAATTAAGAATCGGATTAATAAAAGAGATTCTGAATCAGACAGAATACATAAATAAAACTGATTTAGTCTCGGCACAACTTAATTCGAACAGAAACCGAGAATTGATATCTGATGAACTAACCACTGAGTTCTCTTATCGTCCCTATCCAAGATGGGAGGTTGGACTAAAATTTGTGGCAGGAACGACGAATGATAGTTACCCGCAAACTCCTACTGAGATAACCTTTAATAGTCAGGAATTAAGAATTAATTATTCATTTTTTACCAAGGGCAGAATCCGCGGTGAGTTGGAAAGGAACGAATACCTTGTTAATACAGAAGAAAATTATATCCCGTTCGAGATAACAAAGGGTAACGCTGTTGGCAAGAATTATATTTTGAGAATAATATTTGAATATAAGATTGGCACTAATCTTCAGACTACTGTAAATTATATGGGGCGTTTTCATGGATCAGGGCGTGTACTAAATACATTTAGAGCAGAAGCAAGGGCATTTTTCTAATGGAAGTTACATCATATTTGGTCGAAACACATATATTCAGGGAAGTTGAAAATTCCCTGGAATTTCTTCTCTTAAAAAGATCTCAAACCGAAATTTATCCTAACATATGGCAAATGGTTACCGGGTCAATTAAGAAAGGAGAAAAGGCTTATGAAACTGCCTTGCGGGAGGTACATGAGGAAACAGGATTATCACCAGTGGAATTCTGGGTGGTGCCTCATACAAATTCATTTTATTCGCACGAAAGGGATGTTATGTGTTTGGTTCCCGTTTTTGTAATGAGAGTTGAAGCTAAGTCCCAGGTTAAAATATCGGATGAGCATTCTGAATTCATGTGGGTTAACAAGGAAAAGGCGATCGAGTTGCTGGCCTGGCAAGGTCAGAGAAAATCTGTGGAAATAATTCACGAGTATATAATTATGGAAAAGTCTAAATTAGTGTTCGTAAAACTTAGTATTTAGTTGCAATTTTAAGAATAATTGAAAACAGGAGAATTATTTTGGCAGTTTTAGTCGTTGGTTCAATTGCTTTAGATTACATTGAGACACCACTTGATAAAATAGATAACGCCTTAGGCGGATCAACTACATTTATAGCAATTGGTGCCAGTTATTTTGGCGGGACTGTAAATATTGTTGGTGTTGTTGGAGATGACTTTGAAGACTCTCATATAAAATTATTAGAAAAGTATAACATAAATCTTGAAGGATTACAGATAGTAAAGGATGAAAAAACATTTCGTTACGGGTGTAAGTATCAGCCTGACATGAATGTTAGAGATTCGCTGTATACGGAATTAAATGTATTTGAAAAGTTTAATCCGGTTCTACCGGAATCATACAAAAATGACAGTTATGTTGTATTGGGGAATATTGACCCTGTGCTTCAGTCAAATGTATTGGATCAGCTTAAAAGCCCTAAATTTGTCATTTGTGATACCATGAATTTTTGGATTTCAATTCGTAAACAGGAACTGCTGGATGTTATTAAGCGAGTTGATTTACTTATCATAAATGATTCTGAAGCTAAAGAGCTTTCGGGCGAATCCAACTTAATAAAGGCTGCCGAAATTGTTCAGGGCATGGGTCCCAAACACCTTATCATTAAAAAAGGCGAGCACGGGGCTTTATTATTTTCAGATGGAAAGATCTTTTCAGCCCCGGCATTCCCCGTTAATAATCTGGTCGATCCAACAGGCGCCGGAGATTCTTTTGCTGGCGGTTTAGCCGGATATCTGAATAAAACCGATGACCTTTCTTACGAAAATCTTAAACTGGCAGTTGTGTATGGCAGCGTGATTGCTTCCTTCTGTGTTGATAAATTTAGCACCAGGGGAATTGAAGAGCTTAATGAAGCCGCAATTCAAAAAAGATTTAATGAATTCAAAGAAATAGCAAGGTTCTGAAATGAGTAGTTTCAAGTCTATAGAATTTGTTGATGATCATCTTGTATTAATTGATCAGACGAAATTACCTTTGGTTGAAGAGTATATTAAGACAGATGATTACGAACGGATCGCTGTTGCCATAGAACGTCTTGAAGTGAGAGGAGCGCCTGCAATTGGTGTTTCTGCCGCTTATGCGCTGGCACTTGCTTTTAAAAAGTATGAGGACAATTCTGAAATCCATTTCAAAAAAGTATACGACCGACTTGCCTCAACACGTCCAACCGCCGTTAATTTGTTTTGGGCGTTAAACGCTATGAAAAATATTTTTGAGCATTTTTGCTCTGAAGAAGTAAAACTCTATGATGTTCTTCTTACCGCGGCAAAAGAAATTCACGATGATGACGTAGCCAAGTGTAACGCTATGGCACAAAATGGGCTGCCAATTTTTACGAAAAAATCAGTAGTGCTTACCCATTGTAATACGGGACAATTAGCAACCGGCGGCGGCGGCACTGCTTTTTATGTTATCCAAAAAGCATTCGAAAATGGACTTGTTGAACATGTTCATGCCGATGAGACGAGACCACTATTACAGGGTTCCCGGTTAACGGCATTTGAACTTGATAAGGCCGGAATACCATTTAGCGTAAATACAGATTCAACTGCTGCTGTTTTGATGCAGCAGGGAAAAATTGATCTGGTTATTGTTGGTTCTGACAGGATAGCGACAAATGGAGATGCTGCCAATAAAATCGGGACATATAATCTGGCTGTTTTATGCAGGTATCATAACATACCGTTTTACATTGCCGCCCCTACATCAACAGTGGATTTATCACGCTCATCAGGAAAGGATATTGTAATTGAAGAAAGGGATAAAACCGAGATTACAACCATTAAGGGAATTCAAATAACATCAAACGATTACAACTATTATTCACCAGCCTTTGACGTCACTCCACATGAATTGATTGCTGGTATTATCACTGAGAAAGACTTACATCAACCACCGTATAATTTCAATGTCGGAATTAGTTAAAACCGAAGCCCTCGTATTAAGGAAAATGGATTTTGGCGATTCAAGCAAAATCGCTACGCTCTTATCACCGGATCAGGGGAAAATATCTGTTATAATAAAAGGCGGCCGTTCCGGTAAATCAAAAATTGGGGGTGTTGTCGATACCTTAAATCATGTTGAGCTTGTTTATTATTCCAAAAAGAGCAGAGATATACAATTAGTAAGCCAGGCCGACTTAATTAATAATTTTACCGGCATAAAAGAAAACCTTGATTCCCTAAAATATTCATCCGCAGTTCTGGAACTTCTTTATATCCTCACCGTATCGCATCAGGAATATGACCGACTATTTCGGGGAGCTATAAAAATTCTGAAGTATATGAATGGCGAACAGAACATGTCTAATTATTATTTTTTAAAATTTTTCATTTTTTTACTCCAGGAACTCGGGTATGAATTTCAGTTTGATAATTGTACTTTTTGCGGTACTGAACTTATAAGAACCAGGGGCGCAAAATTCAATTTTGAATTAGGAATGATGTGTGACAATTGTTCAAAAGAAAGAATCTACTCGTATGAATTTTCGCAGGAACTTTTTGAAGCGCTTATTTGTCTAAGTCGAAAAGAAACTGAAACACTTATCAAAAACAGTTTTGTTGACAATTTAATTTATTTCCTTGAAAGATATCTCATGTTCCACATAGATGAATTTAAGGGTCTTAAATCGTTACAGTTAATATAAAATGTAATGTTACGGAGGATTAAAATGAAAAGTAAAAAAGTTCTTGGCACCATTTCGTTGGTTATTATAGGTTTTGTTTTTGGTGTCATTCTCGTTTCGGGATTTGGACTCGTAAGGCCAAGTTCTGCCGATGTAAAAATTGGCGCCGATGAAGCTCCAGCAAGTAAAGTAATTGTAAATGCACAGGAGTTTAGTGATGTATTTGTTGAAGTAGCAAATAAAGTAACACCATCAATTGTTCAAATAAGAGTAGTAAGCAGTACAACACGTCAGCCGGATGACGGATTTCATTTCTTTTTCCCCTTCCGCGAAGATTTGCCAAAAGAGCAGCAGGGTGGAGGCAGTGGTATCATAATTTCCAAAGATGGATATATCCTTACAAACAATCATGTAGTTGATAATGCAACAGCGGTAACTGTTTTTACTAATGATCGTGAAGAATACGAAGCCGTTGTTGTTGGAACTGACCCTCTCACTGATTTGGCAGTTATCAAGATTGAGGGTGATGATTTTCCTGCCGCTCATCTTGGAAACTCGGAGAATGTTAAAGTTGGACAGTGGGTAATGGCTATTGGTAATCCATTATCTTTTGCTTCAACGGTTACTGCCGGTATTGTTAGTGCTATGGGCAGAGATTTGAATCTTATTCGTGATAGCTACGGTGTAGAAAACTTTATACAGACAGACGCCGCCATCAACCCTGGGAACAGCGGAGGCGGACTTGTTGACTTATCAGGCTCTGTGATTGGCATTAACACTGCAATAGCGACAGATGGTGTTACAAGCCGTTATATTGGCTATGGTTTTGCCATCCCAATGAATCTTGCAAAATCGGTAGCTGAAGATCTAATAACACATGGAAAAGTTCATAGAGGATACATTGGAGTTCAAATTACAAGAGTGGATGCAGCAACTGCTAAAGCAGTTGGACTAGATAAACCTCGTGGAATTATGGTTCAGAGTGTCGTAGAAGATGGTGCGGCTGCTAAGGAAGATATTCAACCTGGTGACATTATTCTTGAGATTGACGGTAGAGAATTATTCCTTGAAAATTCACTTCAAAGTTATGTCGCATCCTTAACTGCAGGAACAAAGGTAAAATTGCTTATTTATCGTGATGGTGAAAAGCTTACTCGTACTGTTACCTTAAAGGGTAAAGAAGATGATGTAGATGTTGATAAAGCATCAAAGGATAATGAGAAGCCTAAAAAAGAAAGTAAAGAAAAAGTTGAAGTGGAAATCAAGGATATTGGAATAACAATTCGTTCTATGTCTAATGATGAGTATGATAAATATAATGTTAAGGAAGGTATTCTTATCAGCAGTGTAAAACCTTATAGTAAGGCTCATAATCAGGGATTGTTTAAGGGGCTGGTTATTACAAAGATTAATAAGAAGAAAGTTAACTCGGTTAAAGAATTTGAAAAAATCATCAATGATAGTAAGGGGGAAGCTGTTCTTCTTCAGGTGATTGATGATAATGGAACCACCAAATTTGTTGGATTAGAAATTCCCTAGTAACTGAGCTACAATAATTTAAAAGAAAAGCGTCCTATTATTGGGACGCTTTTTTTATATTTGCGGATAAAAAATTCTATTTAAGGGCAGATTATGATCAGATTTCTTACGGCAGGCGAATCTCACGGAAAAGGTCTAACAAGTATCGTTGAAGGTTTCCCATCAAATATACAGATTGAAAATGAATATATAAATTTTCATTTGGCGCGCAGACAGATGGGCTATGGGCGTGGAATGCAGATGAAAATTGAAAAAGATAAAGCTGAAATTCTATCTGGTATTCGATTCCAAAAAACACTTGGATCTCCAATTAGCTTATTCATAAAGAATAATGATTGGGAGAATTGGGCTGATAAAATGTCACCGGAGGATAAACGTAAAGACAAGGAAAAAATAAGTATCCCCAGACCAGGGCACGCAGATCTTGTTGGCGTTACAAAATATAATTTTGACGATATTAGAAATTCTATTGAGCGATCAAGCGCCCGAGAAACCGCTGCCAGAGTGGCCGCTTGTTCCATTGCTCGCAAGTTTCTTGAAGAGTTTGGTATTTATATTGGAAGTTTTGTTGAGTCAATCGGGAATATTTTTCCTAAAGAAAATTACGGCAAGGTTCTTTTGGAAAACAAACAGCCTCGGGACTTTAATGCCTGGACAATGTCAGAAAAGGCAGATGAAAGCAGTGTAAGAGTTTTTGAGGAAGAGCATGAAAACAGAATTATCAGAAAAATTAAACTGGCAAAGAAACGTGGTGATACTCTGGGCGGTACGTTTTATACTGTTGTTAGCGGACTTCCTTTAGGACTTGGCAGTTTTGTTCATTACGATACTAAATTGAGTGCCGACTTAGCATTTGCCATTATGTCTATTAATGCCATGAAAGGTGTTGAAATAGGAAGTGGATTTGAATCTGCAAATGCTTTTGGCTCTGAGTCGCATGATGAAATTATTCTGCACGGTGATGCTATTACCCGTAAATCTAACAGGGCAGGTGGAATTGAGGGTGGAATTTCAACCGGACTTCCAATTATTATCCGGGCTGCAATGAAACCAATTGCTACACTAATGTCTCCTATTGAAACCATAGACTTAAACACCATGAATAAAATTGAAGCTAGAAGGGAACGCAGTGATTTTGTTGCTGTTCCTGCCTGTGCTGTTGTCGCAGAATCGATGGTAGCCTGGGTCATCGCTGATTTCTTTCTTAAAAAATTTGGTGGCGATTCAATTGAAGAGACAAGGGATAACTACCTGAATTATCTCAAGAAATCCAATGCAAGACTAAATAAAAATTTCCTTAAGAAATAGATCGGTAAAAAAATCGTGAAAATCCAAAAGTTTGTCTTTAATGATTTTTCAGAAAACACTTTTATTCTTTGGGATGAAGTTAGTCGCGAATCAGCAATTGTTGATCCCGGTTGTAATGATTCTTTTGAAGAGGAGGAACTGGATCGTTTTATCTATCAAAATAATTTGTCCGTAAAGTATCTTTTCAATACCCATGGTCATATTGATCATGTTCTTGGCAACGCATATGTTAAGTTAAAATATAATCCAGAATTCTGGTTCCCCAAAGAAGATCAATTTATTTTGGAGAAACTGGAAGAGATAGGGAATAACTATGGAATTAAAACGAAAGTATCTCCATTACCTGATAAGTATTTTGATGAAAGTATAAATCTGTTGTTAGGAGAGTCAATTATTAAACCACTTTTCACTCCCGGACATTCGCCCGGTGAGATTTGTCTTTACGTGAAGGATGACAAATTCTGTATTACAGGGGATGTGTTATTTTACGAAGGAATTGGCCGGACTGATTTATGGGGAGGTAATTTTAACACTTTGGAAAATTCAATTAGAACTAAACTATTTGTTCTTCAGGCTGATACAATTATTTATCCGGGACATGGACCTGAGAGTACAATTCAGCATGAAAAGGAAAATAATCCCTATCTGTAAATTAACTGTTTGACATACACCAACTCATTAAATATATTCTGATTCATTAAATCACTCAGATTAACTAAATGAATCAAGAACCACGAGCTATATTCAAATACCCTGTAGCCACTACACTTCTAACTATCGTATTGCTATATACAGTATTTACCGAGCTTATGCTTACGGGATTTTATCCACTTCCAAAACCATCAGTTTTATATACATCTTTCTGCGATGTCTATAATAACTATCCCTTAAAGGAGGGATTTCTTGATACCTTCCTTTTAACGACGGTTGCTCTTACATTTGTCTATTTGTTTTATAAAATTTTCGGACTCTGGTTATCCTATATTTACATTCATCTGCCTGCAATTAAACATCTAAGTAATTTTTACAAGTACATCCCAATAGTCTTTTTTGCCGGTTTGTTTATTATTCTTTTTGACTATAACTATTACGGAGAATTTCTCTTTCTTGTTATGTTTCTAATTGTTCAATTGGGCGGTGTTCTTATAAAAAGCATTGAAAATATGCAGCAAGGATATTTTGAGGCTTACAAAAGCTTAAATATGGATCAAAACCTGTTCGTAAAAAAAGTGCTTTGGAAGGGTTCCTTAGTTGAAATAAAAAAATCACTTCCAAAAGTATATCATAAATTAATTTTGGTCGCCATCGGTTACGAATATCTGGGGTTATCTGTAGGGATGGGCAAAATAATTAAATTATTGATCGATCTTCAAGACTATTACGGTCTGTTTTCTGTAATGATTGTGATGGGTATTTATATGTTTGTTATCGATAGATTGCTTGACTTCTATTCATACAGAACCAGATTTTGGGAGCTATAATGAAATTGTCAGGGCTTATAGAACTTGAAAATGTGTCTTATCATCATGAAAATGATTTGGGGGAGAGTAAAATTATTCTTGACGATATTTCTTTAAGAATTGAAGCAAACACAATCGTGTCAGTAATTGCGCCAAAAGATGCCGGACTTTCTTCTTTAATGAAAATATGCGCTAATCTTATGGAGCCCTCATCCGGGAATTATAAGAATCATATTAACAAAGAGATAATATTTTTACCAACAGAACCATCAACATTTCCATGGCTAAATGTTTTAGATAACATGAATGTTATGTTTAAGGAAAATAATGAGTATTTAACGAGGGAGGTATTGAATCAAGTAGGACTTGATGGGTATGAAGATCAATTTCCGCTTGAGAGTAGTTATAGCTTTAGGGTTCGTCTTGCCCTGGCTAGAAGTATCATCACAAATCCTAAGTTGATAGTTGTAGATGAATCCTTTAAATATTTAGTCGATGAGGATCGGTTTGACATCTACGAAAAATTAAAAGCATTACAAAAGATACATAATTGCTCATTCTTAATTGGGACGAGAAACTTATCTGAAGCACTGCTTCTCTCTAACCGAATTATCCTGCTTGCCAAAGATCCCTGCAGTATTATTGATGATTTTGAAGTGAATTTTACACAGGATAGTTGTGTTGAGCTGGTGAATAATGAAGATTTTCTTCAAAAAAGAAATCGTATAATAGACTCATATCGATATTATAAAAATCATCAAATGTACAGATTCACAATCTAAGATGGCTAAAAATGAATAAAAAATTTGATCAATTACAGCAATTACGTGATGAAGCTCAATTGGGTGGCGGTAAAAAGAAAATTGAGTCTCAACACAACAAAGGCAAAATGACTGCAAGAGAGCGCATTAACCTCCTGGTTGATAATGGCAGTTTCCAGGAACTTGATATGTTTGTTAAACACAGATCGAGTGATTTTGGACTTGCAAAAGAAAAGTATCTGGGTGATGGCGCAATAACAGGTTTTGCTCGCATTAACAATCGGCCGGTTGCTATTTATAGCCAGGATTTTACTGTGTTCGGAGGTTCATTATCTGAAGCTCACGCCGAGAAGATATGTAAAATTATGGATTCTGCCATGAAGATGGGTATTCCTATAATTGGATTGAATGATTCCGGAGGAGCACGAATTCAGGAAGGTGTAGCCAGTTTAGGCGGTTATGCTGAAATATTCCTCAGGAATACTCTCGCTTCAGGGGTTGTTCCACAAATATCTGCAATATTAGGACCTTGTGCTGGTGGGGCTGTTTATTCTCCTGCCATAACAGATTTCGTTTTTATGGCTGATAAGACCAGCCATATGTTCGTTACAGGCCCGAACGTTGTGAAAACTGTCACTCATGAAGAGGTCACTTTCGAAGAATTAGGAGGTGCTGAAACGCATGCAACTAAAAGTGGTGTTGCTCACTTCGTTGAAGACAATGAAGTTGTTATGATGCAGAGCATCCGGAAAATGTTTGATTTTCTTCCTCTCAATTATTTGGATAAGGCCCCCGAAAAGGAATTTAATTTTAATACTGACTTAAGTGTTGATGCACTGGACAAAATAATTCCTGAAAATTCATCTCAGCCTTACGATATGCATGAAGTTATTAAGCTCTGCATAGATCATGATAGTTTTATGGAAGTTCATGCGGATTACGCCCAAAATATTATTGTTGGTTTTTCGAGGGTTGGCGGCATGTCTGTTGGTGTAATAGCCAATCAGCCAGCTGTACTTGCCGGAGTTTTAGATATTAATGCTTCGGTTAAGGCTGCCCGCTTTATTAGATTCTGTGATGCATTCAATATTCCCTTGCTTGTTTTTGAAGATGTACCCGGGTTTATGCCTGGAACCGATCAGGAATGGAATGGTATAATCCGCCACGGTGCAAAGCTGCTTTTTGCTTTCTGTGAAGCTACGGTTCCTAAAGTAACAGTAATAACACGAAAAGCGTATGGTGGGGCTTATGATGTAATGAATTCCAAGCATATTCGAGGTGATTTTAACTTTGCCTGGCCATCAGCAGAAATTGCTGTTATGGGTTCTAAAGGTGCGGTTGAAATTATTTTTAAGAAGGACATTAAGGATGCAGAAGATTCTGATGCTATGTTGAATGAGAAACTGACAGAATACGCGGACAAATTTGCAAATCCTTACGCTGCGGCAGAAAGAGGCTTTATTGATGAAGTTATTTATCCGAGGGAAACAAGACAAAGACTAATAAATGCTTATCAATTGTTAAAGAATAAAGTTGATAGCAATCCAAGGAAAAAACATTCTAATATACCTCTTTAATTAGCTCAGCAATGCTGAGATCCACATTATTATCATTTAATGTGTTATCTGGCTTGATAATATGTAGCTATCTGAATAACTTTTTATTTGATAATATTTAATTAATGGAGTGAGTGTGGTTATAAGAATATCATTTTTCCTTTCGCTAATTGCTGTTGTTTTTTTTACCTCCTGTAGTTCTTCGAGTTCGACAACTGATGATAGTGAGTTTGCAGATCAGGAAGAAACTGAGATTGTTGATAAATCAATGATTGTAAATGAAAAACTAGAAGAATCCAGACAGTTTTATCTTGATGCATTGAACAGTCAAAAAATGGGTAAAAGTGAATCAGCTGTAAACGCTTACGAGAATGCCCTATCGATGATAAATACCCTTAGCTACTACCCTGATATTGATGAAAATGAGGCGTACGTTGAACTCGAAAATTCCATTGTAGAAGATTATCAGCTTTTCATCCAACAACTGGATGAACTCCCTGAAGGAGTCTCAATTTATGCGCTTGAAGAATGGATGAATAATAACGTCCCCGATATTGAGTTGGGTGATTATGATGCTGAAGAAAATATTGAGACTTTAGAGGTTATTACAATTGGTGATTTCAACCTTGAGGTTAATAGATATGTTGAAAAATATATAGAATATTTTACTGGAAAGGGACGCAAAAACATGCAGACCTGGCTAAGTAGATCCGGCAAATACTTTCCTATGATGGCCAGAGTATTTGCAGAAGAGCAGGTGCCTCAGCAGCTAATCTTTTTGAGTATGATGGAAAGCGGATTAAATCCTGAAGCAAGAAGTTGGGCTAAAGCAGTTGGCATGTGGCAATTTATCCGCTCAACTGCAAGACTTTACGATATGGAAGTGAACTTTTATGTTGATGATAGACGCGACCCTGAAAAAGCTACAAGAGCTGCTGCTAAATACTTACGCGACTTATATGTTTCGTTGAACAACTGGTATTTGGCCCTAGCCTCTTACAATTGTGGGGAAGGCAGGGTTAGAAGAGGGATAAAAAAAGCTGATTCCAACAATTTTTGGAAGATAAGGGGTTTTTTACCACGAGAAACAAGAAATTATGTGCCTCAATACATCGCTGTTACTATTATTGCCTCGAACCCTGCTAAATATGGTTTTGATAATGTAGATTACGAGCAGCCGGTTGAGTTGGTCACACATCTAATCAATGAAGCGATAGATCTGAACGTCTTAGCTAAGTGTGCAGGTATTCAACTTGAAACATTAAAATCACTCAACCCATCATTGATTCAGCATTGTACGCCACCAAATTATACGGGTGGTTTTCCCTTAAATGTTCCAAAAATATCTTCAGAAGCTTTTCTCGATAATCTGAAACATGTTCCCGATGAAGCAAAGCTGCAATATGTTCTTCATAAAGTTAAAAAAGGAGAATCATTATCCGGAATAGCCCAGAAGTACAAGGTTCAGTTAAATCATTTGGCAAAAATTAACAGTATTTCTTCAAATTCAAGAATTTACCCAGGAGTCGATCTTAAAATACCACTATCGAATTTTACCAATGCTGATTTTGATCTTAATACTGATATAATGATTGCGGTTGAAGATGAAATGAACGGAAAAGAGTCTACAGCTTCGTATAAATTAGTTCTGGAAGATATTGCAGATGAAGACAAATACTTGGATATATATAAAACTATTAGAGATGATTCAACAGAAGTAATGATTCCAGATAGCAGTGCAACGGTAACATATAAAGTTAAAAGCGGTGATAACCTTGTTGATATAGCGGATCTTTTTGAAGCCAGAGTTTCTGATATTAGGAATTGGAATGACTTACCTTATACAGCTAGCATTCATGTTGGACAAGATCTTAAACTTTATGTCCCTCAGGAAAAGAGGGAACATTTTGAAAAAATCACTGAATTATCGCGTACCCAAAAATTAGGTTTGATTTATTCAAACAACGGGGGGGAATGGATAACCCATAAAGTAAGATGGGGTGAATCTTTATCAACAATAGCTTATAAATACGGACTAAAGGTATCCAAACTTCGTGAATGGAATAATATTCGCGGCAATAAAATATTTAAGGGGCAAAAACTTAAAGTATATGTCGGTGATAATGCCAATCAAGTTGTTAGTAATGATAATAATAACACTTCTCAAAACAACGAATCAAATGTTAATACTGGTAATCATTCAAAGTATGTTATAAAAGCAGGCGACACTATAGGTGAAATTGCGGAAAAATATTCTGTATCTACATCCCAGATAAGAAGATGGAATAAATTATCCTCGAACCGTATTGTTGCCGGAAAAACATTAAGAATTTATAGTGAGGATAATACTGGAAATGGCGAAGTTGAAGTTGCTGAGGAAGCAGTTGATAAGGGAGCCCATTTTGAATATACAGTAAAGCGAGGAGACACCCTCGGGCACATTTCTCTAAAATTTAAAGTTCCAACGAGTCAGCTGAGAAAATGGAATAATCTGGAGACTAATAAAATTGTTGTTGGTGATATTATAAAAATCTATAAAAACAGAAATGTGACAGATGCCAACTCGCAACCGGATAAGACCTCAGACACAGCACAATCAATTAATAAAGAGAATAAAATTATTCACACGGTAAGAAGTGGACAAACACTCAGTCATGTTGCTACTGATTATAAAACAAAGATTGCCCTGATAAAAGAATGGAATAATTTGTCAAATGATGAGATCCAGGTTGGGCAAAAACTGATTATTTATTCATCTGGTGCGCCTGATACAATGGCACAATCAGATAATACTAAAAATGCAAAAGTTACTATACCAGAGAAGGGCTTAAAATATGTTGTTAAGGAAGGCGAGTCTCTTTGGCTGATCGCAAAAAATCATGACTGTCGGGTTGATGATATAATTAAGTGGAATAACCTGAAGGATGATAAAATTAAACCAGGAGTTGAATTAGTTATTTTGAAAAGAGGTAATTGATTTATATCTTTTGAGTACGTTTTAAAAGTCGTTAGGGGTGCTCTCGATTATCGAGCTGCTGAGATCAAACCCTGAAACCTGATCTGGATAATGCCAGCGTAGGGAAGCGGAAAGAATAATTGGTGTTGCCGTTTCTCAAGAAACGGCTTTTTTATTTCTCATACTATTTATGGAGTTATGAAATGAAACACATAGTTATTCTTTTATTTTTCCTGCTATCCCAACTTTCAGCTAAGGATCTAATTAAAGGTATTGTTAAAAGTGAGGGGAACTTAAAACCACTCGAGTTGGCAAATATTTTCCTTAAAGGAACTGCATTTGGTACAACATCCAACAAGGAAGGAGTTTTCGAGCTAAGTGCTTCATTCAAGGAAGATGACATTCTCTCTATCAGTTATCTTGGCTATATCACGGAAGAGATTAAGCTGAGCGATCTTGGAGCCAATATTAATGAGATTATCCTTTCACCAAAAGTTTTATCGAGCCAGTCAGTACTTGTTGAAAGTGCAATTGCAAAAAAAGGAGAATCTCCCGTTACCTTTGATGTAATTGAGAGAAAAGACATTGAAGCGAACTATACTATTCAGGATATTCCTGAATACTTAAGTACATTGCCATCAACAACCTTTTATTCGGAAGGAGGTAATGGTATTGGTTACAACTACCTTAGTATCCGTGGATTCGACCAGAGAAGAGTTTCAGTGTCAATAAACGGGATCCCGCAAAATGATCCTGAAGATCATAATGTTTATTGGATTGACTTGCCCGACATACTGGAAAGTACTGGTTTTATTCAGGTACAGCGTGGCGCTGGCGCTGGAGTGGTTGGTTACCCGTCGGTTGGAGGGGCGATTAATATTATTACTTCTCCCTTCTCAAATGAAAAAAAGATTGAAATTTCCTCCGGGGTTGGCAGCTATAATACTCGTAAGTACACAGCCTCTTTTTCAAGCGGATTAATAGACAATAAATATTCAATCTATGCAAAGATTGGTCAAGTACAATCAAGCGGCTACAGAGACAGAAGTTGGAGTAGATTGAGTTCGTATAATATTTCTGCCGTAAGATATGATAAGAACATCACAACTCAAATCAACATTTATGGCGGTCCTCTTGAAGATGGACTGGTTTATAATGGTGTTGCTAAATTTGCCATTAAGGATAGAGATTTACGAAAAGAGAACCTAAGCTGGTGGGGTGCAGCCGACAATGAATATCTATACAAAGGAGTAAGAAGAGCTGAAGAGATTGAAAATTTTTCTCAACCTCATTTGGAATTATTAAATGAATTTAATATTAGTGAATCCGTAACCTTAAATTCGGCCTTATTTTTAATCATCGGAAATGGGTTCTTCGATTATGATGGTTCCTGGGGATCTTATTCTTATTTCAGACTGACACCTGAAAATGGCTTTGATGTTCAGGATGATCTCGATAATACTTTCTCATCAAATGCCTTAATACGTGCACGTGTTGAGAATAAGCATTGGGGCTGGATTCCAAGACTGAGTATTAAACATGATAATGGACAGCTTATTATTGGTGGCGAACTTAGATTTCATAATTCTGTTCACTGGGGAAGTATAATTCATGGTGATAATCTGCCAACAGGTGTTACACGAGATTACAGGTATTACTATTATGAAGGCGGAAATGATATAATGAACTTTTTCGTAAACGAAAACTGGAAATTCAATGAACAATTAAGCTTCCTTGCAGAAGCACAGTTAGCATATCATAACTATAAAATCGCAAATGAAAAGTACCTTGATAATGAATTTGAATTCAGCGAAATATATCTGAATCCCAGAGTAGGCGTTAACTATAAGTTTACTACGGAATTTAATACATATCTGGCTTTTGCCAGAGTTACCAGAGAACCACGATTAAAGAATTATTATGATGCTGCCGAATCTAGTGGCGGGGCTTTACCAAATTTCAGATTCAATAGTGATTTGATATACGATTTTGAAGATCCGATCATTGAACCGGAAACCATGAATGATTTTGAACTTGGTGCAACTTATCAGAATGAAAATTACTCATTAACAGCTAATTTTTTCTATATGCAGTTTACCAATGAAATTGTTAAGAATGGTCATTTGGATAGATTCGGACAACCTATGACTGGTAATATGGAGGAGACCCTTCATACAGGTATTGAACTTTCCGGATCGACCAAATTGTCTTCAAATCTTGATCTGGTATTTAACGCCACTTATAGCAAAAACTATATTGTTAATGGCATTCAGTATCTTGATGAAATAGAGAGCATAGATCTTTCAGATAACAGTATCAATGGTTTCCCTGAAATGATTGCCAATCTTTTGGTAAAGTATAACCAAGATGGGTTTTATAGTCAGCTTACTCTGAAATATGTTGGTGATTATTATTCGGATAATTATTCTGACGAGTTAAATAATTACCTTATCGTACATCCTGACTTTGTTGATTATACTGATAACAAAGTTGATTCTTATTTTGTCGCAAATGCAATTGTCAGTTATGAATTCATGCCATCGGATTCATTTGGACCAATAAAAATATTTGGACAGGTAAATAATATATTTGATAACTTATACGCAGCTCATGCAGTTGGTAAAGAATATTTCCCGGCCGCCGAAAGAAACTTCTTCGTAGGAATGAAATTAGGTCTATAATGAATCAGTGCATAATTATCGCAAATGGCGATTTACCTAAAAAAAGTGATATAAACTATTTACGTAATAATGGATTTGATACCCTCATCTGTGCAGATGGGGGTGCAAATTCTACTTATAAATTAGATCTGATTCCCGATATAGTAATTGGAGACTTAGACTCAATAAGGGACGACGTTAAGGAGTATTATTCCAGAGAACAAGTTCCTATTAAGTTAATCAAACGACAAAATGATACTGATGTTGAAAAATGCATAAAATATGCTATCAATAATAACTGTAAACGGGCAGTTTTACTGGGAGCGACCGGTGACCGTCTTGATCATTCTTTTTGTAACATCGGGATAACTCTAAAGTATTTCGATAAAATTAGAATTGATATTCTTCATCAGAAATCTTTCTTATCGGCATATAACGGAAAGATCGTTTTAGAGACTGATAAGGGCGAAACGATCTCAATATATGGAGTAAGTAATATTACAAAATTCTCTTCTAAAGGATTGAAGTATCCATTGAAATTAGCTTCACTTGCCTTTGGCTTAAAAGAAAGCACCAGTAACGTTGCAATGGGAAAGGAAATTGAATTAATAATTAAACAGGGTCCCGGTCTTGTAATACGTGACTTTAAGGTGATGAGAGATAATGGTTTCCTTTTCAAATCTTGATATAGTAATTATTGCTACATTTTTTCTGATCATGACTATAATTGGTTTTATTCCCCGAGGGAAGGGGAGTAATGAGGATTATCTGTTATCGGGGAGAAAGGTCGGACTTTTTCTTTTTGTTCTGACAAATGTCGCAACATGGTACGGTGGAATCCTGGGGGTTGGCGAGTTCACCTACAGATATGGAATTGTAAGCTGGTTCACTCAAGGATTACCTTATTATATCTTTGCCATAATTTTTGCCATATTCTTTGCTGACAAGATAAGAAAAGCCTCTCTTTTTACTATTCCTGATAAAATTACAGAAGTGTATGGAAGAAAATTAGGACTAATCACTTCTGGTTTAATCTTTATACTCGTTTCACCAGCTCCTTATTTATTAATGATTGGCAGTCTTCTGTCCATGATATTTAATATTCCCCTTTTATATTCCTTAATAATAGGTGCGTTCTTTTCTGTTATTTATCTCTTCAGGGGAGGTTATAAAGCAGACATCCTTACTGATGCGTTTGAGTTCTTTATCATGTTTATCGGATTTATAGTTATTGTGGTAGTTGCGTATATCAATTATGGCGGTATTGATTTTTTGTCTTCAAATCTGCCAGTCAATCATCTCGATCTGACAGGCGGTTCATCTCCAACATTCATACTTGTCTGGTTTTTGATAGCGCTTTGGACTTTTGCCGATCCGGGATTTCACCAGAGATGCTATTCTGCTGAAACCGGATCAATTGCTAAAAAAGGAATTATCATTTCCGTGTTCTTTTGGGCATTATTCGATTTTTTAACAACTTCAACAGGGCTTTATTCGCGTGCCATATTGCCGGGAATGGAAAACCCTGTTATATCTTTCCCTTTACTTGCCGAAAAGATTTTAGGCTCGGGCCTAAAAGGATTATTTTATGCCGCGCTATTTGCAACCATACTTTCCACAATGAATAGTTTCCTTTTTATAAGCGCCACAACTTTCAGCAATGATTTTATAAAGAAATTAAAACCAGATGCCAAAGAAGAGAATGTAAAGAAATACACACGATGGGGATTGTTATTCACATCTATTATCTCAATAGTATTCGCATATTATGCTGAATCGGTTATTGGGCTATGGTATACAATTGGAAGCATGTGCATTCCCGGTTTAATCTTTGTAGTTGTCACTTCATATTATGAAAGGTTCAGGCTGACAGACCGAATGGCACTTTTACAGGTTGTAATAGCAACAAGTGCAAGTTTGATATGGTATTTACTCCGGCAGAATATTCAGATGAGCTATCTCTCTGATTTAGAACCGATGGTGGTGGGTTTAATATTTGCTATGTTAATACAATTTATTGGAAAGAAAAGGGTTCCGTAGAACCCTTGAAAACTATTTTATGGAAGTAGAATTGCAGCAGCAATAACAGTAGTCCACAGACCTTCTTTATGTCCTTCTGCCGATTTAGTAACGTTAAAAGTTCTAACTATTTCGGTAGACATTTTGAAGAACTGCTCTTTTTCATTCCAGTTTTTGTCAGCGTCAAAATCAATTCCTAAGGTAGTTGCAAGCATAGAGGCAGCTAGATCTTCTGCATAATCACCGGCAACACTTTCTTTTTCACCAAAGGGATGATGTTCAGAAAGATAACCGTACATAGATTGATCAGCTGGGATGGCAGCACCAATAGAAGCAGCAATTAATCTATTTGGCTCATTTGTCGAATTTCTGGCCATAACGCAATGAACTATTTGACCAGGTTCCAATTCTTTCAATCCTTGCTTAAGCGCAACTTTTTTACAGTGCCCAGGGTAAATACTGCTAACTGTAACAAGATTGTATTTCTCAATTTGAGCATCGCGTAAAGCATCCTCAAATGAGGCCAAATACTCTTTGTGTCTTCCGACACCCTTTGTAAAAAATATTTTCTTTGGAAGATACAATTCCTTCTACTCCTTAATTAATGTGCTAATAATTTCATGAATTTTCTTTTCCCGACTTTTAGAATCTGCTCATTATCAAAAACAACAGATTGAGCAATGTCGGATACTTTTTCGCCATCAATTGATACACCACCTTGCTGTACTAACCTTCTGGCTTCACCTTTTGAAGGAGCGAACTCAATTATAACAATTAAGTCAAGTATATTAGTTTCGCTTTCTTCGGATTTGTATTCTGGAATATCATCTGGTATTCCTTTATTAATAAAAATATTATCAAATTCTTTTTCGGCTGCAATCGCTGCATCTGTATTATGATACATTTCAACTAATTTAGCGGCTAATGCACGTTTAATGTCCCGTGGATTTGAAGAAGGATCTTCAAGTTTACTTTTAATCTCTTTTAGCTCCTCAATAGAGATATCAGTTGCCAACTCGTAATAAGTATAAATAAGTTCATCCGGAATTCTTAAAGTCTTGCCAAAAATTTCTTTTGCTGGTTCGTCGATGCCAATGTAATTGTCATAAGATTTACTCATTTTCTCACTGCCATCGGTTCCAACAAGAAGCGGCATAGTAATAATAACCTGCGGCTCTTTTCCGTGCTCTCTTTGAATATCCCGTCCAACAAGTAAATTGAATTTTTGATCGGTGCCGCCAAGTTCAACGTCACTATTAATTGCAACAGAATCCATCGCCTGTGCGAGGGGATAGAGGATTTCGTGCATACTTATTGGAATTCCGCCTCTGAATCGTTTTGTAAAATCATCTCTTTCCAACATACGAGCAACAGTATATTTAGAGGCAAGTCTGATAACATCTTCAAACTTCATTGTTCCAAGCCATTCGGAATTATAGACGATTTTCGTGTCAGAAGGATTAAGAATTTTTGCGGCCTGGTCTATATAAGATTTTGCATTATGACGTGCTTCCTCAAAAGTTAAGGGAGGGCGTGTGGCGTTTCTTCCGGATGGGTCACCGATCATTCCGGTAAAATCGCCAATGATAAGAATTGCCTGATGTCCTAATTCCTGAAACTGAGCAAGTTTTCTTAATACAACAGAATGCCCAAGATGAAGATCCGGACGCGTAGGATCGCAGCCCAACTTGATATTAAGTCTTTTATTTTCTTTTATAGAATTTTCTAATTTTTTAACTAATTCCTCTTCCGGTATTATTTCGGATGTACCTCTTCTGATTACATCCATTTGTTCATTAATCGAAGGAAATATTAATTTGTTACTCAAACTAAACTCCAATATTAATTTTTTAAACTTCTGTCCAAATCTCTCTTGGCATCTTTTTTAGCAATATCGTCTCTTTTATCATATGACTTTTTGCCTTTTGCCACGGCAATCTCAACTTTAACACGACCATTTGTAAAATACATTCTTAACGGCACCAATGTACTTCCTTTTTCCAATACCGATCGATTCATCTTTTTTATTTCGCTTTTATTCAGAAGAAGCCTTCGGTCACGCATTGGTTCGTGATTACTAGTATTCCCGTGGTCATAAACGCCAATATGAGCACCGATCAACCACACTTCACCATTTCTTATGGTTGCATAGCAATCAACAAGATTGGCTTTTCCCTGACGAAGAGACTTAACCTCGGTTCCCAGCAAAGAAATACCAGCCTCATAAGTCTGACTGATTGCATAGTCATACCTTGCTCTTCTATTAACCGTTATATTTTTTTCTACCTGTTGCAAGCTATTTTCAATAATGTTTGTAAATATGGAATATTCAATATTTCTGAAAATCAATCAGGGAAATTAAATAAAAAATGACATGGAATAAAAGAATCATTTTTACCGATGGCAATAACATTTAAAAGTTCGTTATCTTTGTTGTGAGTTTAATAAGAAAAATTTGGAACAAAATGCCAGAATTACACTACTCAGAACAGGTTAATCACGCTGAAAAATACTTTCTTCCGTACCTCAATACAAATGTTGAGAAATTCGAAAAATTTAATATTCTTGAAATAGGTTGTGCCGAGGCAGGTGTCCTCGATTTACTTCATAAAAGAGGACATTCGGTAACAGGGCTTGAAATTGACAAGAATAGAGCCGGGATGGCAAAAAGTAAAAACGAATCGATGAATATTGTTGTTGGAGATATCTCATCAAAAGACATTGTTGCTGAGTTAAATACAAAATTTGATTTAATAATAATGCGTGAAGTTATAGAGCATGTATCAGACAAAGACTCAACATTTAAGAATTTGAACGAATTACTTAAAGAAGGTGGTTATTTATTTATGAGTTTTCCACCCAAATATTCTCCATTTGCCGGACATCAACAGGTTGGCAAATCATTTATGAAAAAAACGCCATATATACATCTATTGCCCTTAAAGATATTAGAGCTTCTATCCAGGAAATTACAGGAAAACGTTAAATATCCGGCTCATCTAAAGACTAATTATTCAACCGGGATGAGTATTCGTAAATTTGAAAAATTCACTAAAAAATATAACTGGCAGTATATTGTAAAAGAACATTTCCTCCTTCGCCCGATTTACAACCTGCGTTTTGGAACGCCGATAGTTAAAGTTATTGGACTACCGCTATTAAGGGAAGTGTATGTACTTGGCTATGAAACTTTGATGAGAAAGAAGTAAGTGAAAAGAATAAGTAAAAATATTGTCTTTATTTTACTTCTTGTACTTACGACTAAGGGACAATCGCATAACTCCAATTTTGAATTTTCGGGAATGAATAAATTCTGGGAAATTGTGGAAATCATTAAATCCAATGAAGTACCAACTGAAAAGCTATGGAATGATTTGTTTTCAACTCCGGGATATAAAGTGCTTACACAGAGCGAGTTTAAAAAAGAGTTCTTTATAAAAAATTTTACACTGGCATTTAATCCCAATAAAAAAGCGGAATACGAAAGAACTATTAAGAACCGTAGCGATGCATATTATCTGGAGCATTACCGAAAAGCAGACGAAAACAAATCGTTTCTAGTCAGCCAGGTCAATAAGCTTAAAATATCAAACAAAAACAGCATTGCTGCCAACAAAGCCTTAAATTTTTTACCAATGAACAACGTAAATGATTTTCCGCCAGTGTCATTTGTAATATTTGCCAATGACGGAAGGGGATACTCCCCAATAGTAATTGATCTGTTTGCCTCGACAGATTGGGATTTTATACCTTTCCTGGCACATGAGTACCATCACTGGTACCGTAATAGATTGGTTAAGATAAATTATAGTAGGGTTAATTCTGAGGATAAGGTTTTTATTGAGACCATTAGTCAACTCGAAGCAGAAGGCGTTGCTGATCAGGTTGATAAGGCTGAGTGGTTCCTGAATAAAAGGAATCTTGGAGAGAGAGAAAAGAACTATATAAAAAGTGTTGAGGATTCACCCGGAATACTCAAAAAGATTATTGAACTGCTTGAGCAAATTTCGGATAATGTCTCGCTGAAAAGAAAGAATTTTGATATAATAAAAGAAATTGTACCTCAAGGTGGTCACCCAACCGGGTTTTATATGGCGAGAATGATATTAAAACAATTGGGCAGAGGAGAACTGGTAAGAACAGTCGGCAATCCATTCGTGTTTATTCATACTTTTAATAACGCTGCCAAAATGGAGGGTATAAATGAAATTATCTTCAGTTCCAGGGCAATGCGCGTAGTTTCTGAATTAGAAAATAATTACCTTTAACAGGCGCAAAATTTTAGATCGAATTCTTCCTTATAAACCTTATAGGGGTACAATGTCAAAAATTATAATAGTATTTGTTTTATTTCAGGGCTTAGTTTTACTGGCTCAGAACAGCGAACATGAGTTCGATTTTCAGCAAATCATAGGTGAAATTGAATCTACTGATCAGTTCAGTCAATCAATGGGTATTTATGATGGTTATGAAATACCCTTGTATGAGGGAGAAAATATTGAATTCCTGCTCTATACCGAACAGTTCAATCCAACATTTATTTTAGTTGACCCCTCTGGAAAAACTTTCAAACAGATAGTAGGGGATCAGTTTCAGTTTGCCCGCTTGAGAGGCGTTATTCCTGAATCAGGAGATTGGTATTTATATGTGTCAAGTAAGGAATCTCAAACAGGTCAGTATTTTTTACAGAATGCAATAGGTCCGGAAACAGCATTTAATCTTAGTGCAGAGGCAAGTTTCTGCGAAAAACTCTCCTTTATTTTAGCCCATGCCAGGGCATCATTTCAGTTGCTTGGTGATGAGAAAGGGAGTAAAGTTGAATTCAAGGGGGAGAAGAGGAAATATCTTGATCAGGAAGATGGTTCATATCACTCCATTCTTTATGAAGGGAAGGATATGAATGCCGCGAATAAACTGCTTGACGAGTGGAAAATAAAAATTATAGCATGTGTTGGCGAGACCTGGATTACCCGGGAACATGGTTGGACGGATGTTGGAGATTTCAAATTAAAGGATATTATTCTTTCAGGTACTGATCTTGTGAATAACAAATTACAAATTGTATTTCGCATTACTGAATTGAAAAATAAAGATAAAGATCCAACAAGGACGACAAGTTTTGAATTAATATTTAAAATTGTTCAATAATACAATTACAGGAGCAGGCAGAAATGAAATTTATATGGAAACTGTTTTTTACTTTTCTAATCATTCATGGGGGAGTATTTGCTCAGGACGCGCATGAAATGCTTTTTAGCGAAGTTGAGCAATTATACAAACAGGCAAATTTACTTAATGCGGTAATATCCGCTCCCGAAAGTTATGCGAATGGACTTGAGGAGTATGGAGATGCAAAACAGGCGCTGAAGGATGGTGATGACCTTGAAGATATTAAAGAGAAGATTACCCTAAGTGAAAACTATTTTAAAAGAGCTGTTGAAGTTGCTGAAATGGCTAATGAAACATTTGCAGATTTGTTTAAGGCAAGATCTGATTGTAAATCCATTGCTGCTGATATAGAAGCGAAGGAAGATTGGGTATCTGCTGAAGAATTGTTATCCACTTGCATGAAAGATTTTGAAAATGGTGATATCCAGGATGCAAAAGAGACAGCAAATGATGCAGAAAAACTTTATAGAAAATCGGAATTAACAGCTATTAAAGGTAAATACCTTGGTGAGGTTAGAGAGTTAATAAAAAAAGCCGGGGAGAATGATATTCAGGAAAATGCTCCGGTTACCTTTGCCAAGGCACAGTTACTTCTTCAGCAGGCAGAATCAGAGTTAAACGATAACCGTTACGATAATGAACATGCTGTTCGGATTATTAAGCAATCTAAATACGAAAGTAAGCATGCAATGTATATTGATAAGCTAATAAGAGAAATGGTTGAAGCGGAAAAATCCTGGGAGGAATTAATACTTGATTCGGAAAAACTACTAAAAACCATTTCTGATAAATATAGTTTGGAAGTAGGATTTGAAAACGGTTATGAGCAAGCTAAGGAAGCTGTTATTGCATTTGTTGATGGGAAAGAAGAAAGTATTATTGATCAAAAAAATACTATTGCCTTTCAGAAAGAGAAAATAAAATCTTTAGAGACAAATATTGATAGTATTAATACTTACCTGGCTGGTGTGTTGGAAGAGAAATCAGCACTTCAGATAAAAGTTGATGCGTTTGAAAAAGAAAAAAGAGAATTCAGGGAAGTTGCCGAACTATTTTCATTATCAGAGGCAGAAGTTTTTCGGGATGGTAAGAATGTAGTTATAAGATTAATCAGTCTCGTTTTTGATGCCGGTAAATCTATCATAGATCCTCAATACTTTGCCGTTCTATCAAAGGTACAAAAAGCCATTGAGAAGTTTAATCAATGCACAGTATCTGTAGAAGGGCATACAGATGCACAGGGAAGTGATGATAAAAATCTGGATTTATCGCAGGAACGAGCCGAGGCAGTGCGGCAGTACTTATTGGCTAATATTGACATGAATACAACCAAGTTACTTGCAATTGGTTTTGGCGAAACAAAGCCTGTGGCAAATAATGAAACTGAAGATGGAAGAAGAAAGAACAGAAGGATTGATATTGTCATCAATCCCCATAATTAATTATAGGTTTAGTTAAAAAAGCCGCTGTTGCGGCTTTTTTAGTATTAGGATAAATCATACTTAAATTTTGAACTTAATGGGATGAGGACTTAGAAAATTGGATATATTTGAGATACTTTCTAACGTACTTGAAAATAAAAAATCAGCCTTCTTTTATACACCGGCAATTTACAAAAACGCCAAATCGTATTGGTTCAGGAAGCCTGATAAATCAAACATTATTTTCAATCCCAATGCTATTGATTTGGCTTTCAAAAATATTCAGCTAGACCTTGAAAAACAATCATTTGGATATTGTTTAATCCCATACGAAACAGGATATTTTTTTGAGGAAAGTCTACGTAGTTACCTGCCGGAAAATTATAATTTGCCTTTCCTGGAATTTAATCATTTCAAAGAATCTGAGTTTGTAGAAATTAAATCCAGGGACTTATCTTTTAAGAACTATGAAAAGCATATTTCTGAGAAAATACTATCTATCGAGAATTTCGAATTAAATACCGCACGGGACACTTATTTAACCAGCATAAGAAAAATAAAGGCTTACATAGAAAAGGGTGATACATACCAGGTTAACTACACAGTGAAGGGCAAATATCAGGTTAATGGTGAGATTATCCATCTTATTTATGAACTGCTCTTTAATCAATCTGCTGGTTACACTACAATTATTAATGTTGGGGATAAGCTTGTAATTTCAATTTCCCCTGAGTTATTTATAGATGTTAATGGTTATAATGTAATAGCCAAACCGATGAAAGGGACAACGAAAAGAGGAAAAAACATAAAGGAAGATGAGGAAAGACTTACTGAATTAAAAGCTGATAAAAAGAATCGTGCTGAAAATGTTATGATTGTAGATTTGCTAAGAAACGATTTGGGGAAAATATGCGAGTTTGATTCTATTAATGCTTCCTCTTTATATGATATTGAACAATATGAAACCTTGTTTCAAATGACTTCCACAGTTTCCGGAAAGTTAAAAACAAAGGATCTAAAAGTAATACTTGAAAATATTTTCCCTTGTGGCTCCATAACGGGGGCGCCTAAAATCAGTACGATGAAAATTATTAAGGAACTTGAAACTGAAAACCGGGGGTACTACACAGGAACTATCGGACTATTCGTGAATGAGAGAGGTATGTTTAATATTCCTATAAGAACATTAGTTTTAGATCCGAAAACAAAACAGGGTGAAATTGGAATTGGAAGCGGGGTAGTTTGGGACAGCGAACCGGAAGAGGAATATAAAGAAACCCTTCTGAAAGCCAACTTTCTTTTAAAACCAGAAAAGAACTTCGAAATATTCGAAACAATTCTGCTTGAAAATGGCGAATACTTCCTGCTGCAGTCTCATTTATCAAGACTCAATTCCACGGCCTCCTATTTTATGTTTTATTATGATGAGAAAAAAATAAAATCTAAACTGCGAGTGCTTTCTAACTCACTTAATAGTGATAAATACAGAGTAAAATGTATTCTAAACAAGTGGGGTGATGTCACTTTAGAATACTTACCCATAATTAAAGAAGATGACAATGTTAAACTGATCATTTCGGATGAAATAATTGATTCGAGAGATAAGTATTACTATTTCAAAACCAGTAATAGAACACTTTATGATACTGCGAAAATTGAGGCAAACAAAAAGGGCTACTTTGAATCGATATTTGTAAATGAAAGAAATGAACTAACTGAAGGAAGTTTTACAAACTTATTTATTAAGAAGGGTAGTAAATGGTTCACGCCTCCCGTTGCGTCAGGTCTGCTTGATGGTTGCTATAGAAAATATTTATTGAAAACCACTGACAATTGCGAGGAAAAAATTCTAAAGCTATCAGATATAACAGAGGCAGATTCTATAAAGTTGGTAAACTCAGTTCGCAGGGAAATTTCAGTAAAAACAGTGGACCAAAATAATAAGATGATTTTTCGATCCTCAACAATATAAATGATTGCATACGCAAAATCGAAAGGATAATTATCACGGAATTATCTATTTTGATTAAAGCTTAATTTTTGGATTTTGGATGAAGGAAACACCTGAAATAACAAGTGAAAGAAAAAAAGATCACCTTGATGTGTGTTTAAATGAGGATGCAGAATTCCAAAATAAAAATAATGGGTTTGAGAAATATCACTTTGAGCACTACGCAATAACTGAGGTTGATTATTCAAAAATGGATCTTACAACTGCTTTTTTGGACAAGGAAATCAGTTTCCCATTTTTAATCTCATGCATGACAGGTGGAGTTAAAGAGTCAATAACAATAAATGAAAAGCTGGCGGAAATTGCCGAAGAATTGAAAATTGCTATTGGAGTTGGAAGCCAGAGACAGGCTCTTGAAGATGATTCCTATATTGACAGTTACAAAGCTTTCAGGAAAATGGCTCCAAATGTTCCACTGTTAGGTAATATTGGGGCTGGAGAGGTCGCCTGTTCAAGTGACATAGTGGGTATGGGAAACAGACTTATTGATATGATTGAAGCAGATGCTTTGGTAATTCATTTTAATCCTTTACAGGAATTGTTCCAAAAGGAAGGGGATACGGATTTTACGGGACTCCTTAATAATATTGAAAAATTATGCGGTAGAATTGAAACGCCAATTATTGCAAAAGAAGTTGGCTCAGGTATTGGTAAAGCAGCAGCCAAAAAATTATTGGAAGCTGGCGTAAAGGGAATAGATGTGGCCGGTTCCGGTGGTACCAGCTGGGCCGCTGTTGAAATGATTAGAAACAAGAACAGGAATGAGTATTTCTGGGATTGGGGAATACCGACTGCAGAATGCATAATAGGTGTAAAGAAACTTAAGAAAAAATATAAATTTGATTTAATTGCTTCCGGCGGAATAAAAAATGGTATTGATGTTGCAAAATCACTCGCATTGGGGAGCGACATTGTTGCCTCAGCTAACGTAATCCTAAAGCACTTAGTCATTAACTCGGAAGAAGGAGTTATTGATTTAATAGAAAACTGGTTTGAAGATGTAAAGAGAATTATGTTTCTAACAGGATGTGCAAATTTGAATGAGTTTAAAACCAATAAATTAAAAAGGGGAGACTAATATATTGGCAGGGAAATCAGATAGTCAATTATTTCAAAATAAATACGATCGTGAAAGAAAGAAAATAGATGAAAAATTATCACGATTATTGAAAAATCATAAACCAAAATCCTTATATGAACCATGTGAATACATCATCAGCAACGGTGGAAAAAGATTAAGACCCTTGCTTGTTTTGTTTTCAGCCGAAGCAGTTGGCGGTAAGTTCTCGCAGGCATATAATGCGGCTGTTGGTGTTGAGCTTCTTCATAATTTCACACTAGTTCACGATGATATTATGGATAATTCTGATCTTAGGCGAGGGAGAATAACTCTTCACAAAAAGTATAATGTTAATACAGCTATATTGGCTGGTGATAATTTAATTGGAATTGCCTATAATAGTCTCCTAAAAGACTCAAAAACAAATTGCGTTCAGATTGTTAGCAGCTTTACTAATGCTATAATTGAGGTTTGCGAGGGGCAAAGTTACGATACGGATTTTGAATTGAAAAAGAGTGTAACCGTTGAAGACTATTTGCTAATGATCAATAAGAAGACCGCAGTTTTGCTGGAACGTTGTTGTGAAATTGGCGGTTTGATTGGTGGTGGCTCAAAAAATGACGTGATTGCTCTTAAGAAATACGGACACAATATTGGCATGGCTTTTCAATTTCAGGATGACTTGTTAGATATTATGGGAAATCAGGAAAAATTTGGCAAGCCTATTGGAGCCGACTTAGTTGAGGGAAAGAAGACTTTTCTCTTTTTACGTGCCCTGGAAAAGGCAAAAGGGAAAGATAAATCAAATTTAACTGCAGTTATTAAAAACAAAGGTGTTGAAAAAGATCAGATTGATTATTTCAGAAAAATGTATATTAAGCTAGGAGTTTTAGAGGAAGCCAAGGATGAAATAGACCGATACACGAAGCTTGCCTTAAAATCAATCAGTAGTCTTGAAAATAAAAGTTCTGTTAAGTTGTTCGAATGGTTAGCTAATTACCTTATAAAGAGAAGCTATTAATGATTGAAAAAAAAGTAAAAATTATAAATCAGGCTGGTTTGCATACTCGCCCGGCTGCAACTATTGTTAAATTAGCAGCAAAGTTTAAGTCAGAGTTTTTTATTTCGAAAGACGGTTTTAATATTAACGGAAAAAGTATTATTGGGGTTATGACCTTGGCTGCTGAGAAAGGTTCTGAACTTATTCTAACTTTTGACGGTGAAGACGAATTAGAGGCTTCAGAAACAATAATAGGATATTTCAAAAGAGGATTTGACGAGTTATAAATGCTAAATGATAAAAACAATATACTAAAAGGTATAGCCGCCGCTCCGGGGATCGCAATTTCAAAGGCTTATATGTATACTCGCGAACAGGAGCAGATTAGCGACATCGATATTGTCGATGTAGAAGAGGCGAAGCAAAATCTTGACGAAGCTTTTGATCGTTCTCGTAAAGAACTAAAGAAAATATTTAGTTTGGCTTTAGATAAACTCGGTGAAAGACGAGCCGGTATTTTTGAAGCCCAGATCATGATTCTTGACGATCCTGTTTTGATGCAAACTTTATACAGCAGGATTGAGCAGGAGAAGAAAATGCCTGAGTATATTGTTAATGATGAAATAACAAAATACCAGGAAATGA
>JAHISV010000004.1 GCA_018818065.1 Bacteroidota bacterium
GGCTATTCCTTTTGTCATATCAATCAGGAGCACCAAAACGCCCAGCATTTTGGATTTGGATACACGAAACGAATTAAGCGCTCCAATGTTTGTTGAACCTTGTTCTCTTATATCGATAGACTTAAACTTTTTGAGAAGAATGAAGGCGGTTGGAAATGAACCAAGGAGATAACCGATAACTCCGCAGATGATATAATTCATAAATTTCCATTATTTATTAAGAGAAATACTTTTACAAGAAACTGATTATTATTAAATGCAAGAAAAACAATATAAAATCAACACAAACGATTGCGCATTTTGTTGCATAACTTGTTTGATAAAAAAAATACTTTGACTAAATTATCGAAATTATTTCTCAGTTTCCATTGAATGATTATAGAGTAGAGGAATTGAGAGGATTTAAAAGTCATTTATGGTCAAAGATAGTCATTTGTTGTTTATAGATTGTGAGATTTAGGATTACGAGTTTCGGGTTCCGTGCTTTAATTGCTCATTCATTTTCCGTTTCTGTTTTCCGTTTCTGTTTTCTTTATTCTGATTACTGTTTTCTGTTTTCTGATTTCTGATTTCTGTATTCTGTTTTCTGATTACTGGCTATTGTATTCTGGCGACTGACTTCTGATTTTGAATTCCGTATTTCGGGTTAAAACTTTTGATTTTATTTTGATCTTTGATCTTTGATCTTTGTTATTTGTTATTTGTTATTTGTTATTTGTTAATTGTTAATTGTTAATTGTTAATTGTTAATTGTTAATTGTTAATTGTTATTTGTTTTTTGCTATTTGTTTTTTGATTTTTTCTAGCTTCTAGCTTCTAGCTTCTAGCTTCTGGCTCCTGGCTTCTGGCTTCTAGTCGTTGAGTTTTTCGCTTTTTGTTTTTACTATTTTCTTCTTTCTCTAAATACTAGCTACTAAATACTAGCTACTAAATACTAGCTACTAGATATGGAATTTGTTCGCTCAATTATAAGTTTTAATAAATGTAATGTTATAACTAACAGAGGTATTTGATGATTAAGTTTTTAGGTTCTTTCACGGTTCTCCCTTCACTTCCAAATAAATTAGAACCACTAAGAGAAATTATTTATAATCTCCACTGGGCATGGAACCATGATGCTCTGGAGCTTTTTAGAAGAATGGATAAAGATTTGTGGCTATCCTCCCATCACAACCCGGTTAGTCTGGTGGGTCAAATCAGCCAAAATCGTCTTGAGGAACTTGCTAAAGACGATGGTTTCAATTCTCATATGAACAGAGTTTATGTTGACCTGACGACCTACATGGCAGAACAAACCTGGTACGATAAGAATTTTGAAGCTGAAGAGAAACCCTATGTAGCATATTTTTCATCCGAGTATGGTCTTGCCGATTGTCTGCAGAGCTACTCCGGCGGACTGGGAATCCTCTCCGGCGATCATATGAAGTCAGCGAGTGATTTGGGTGTTCCCCTTATTGGTATTGGACTCTGTTACAGGCAGGGCTATTTCCAGCAGTATTTAACCGTGGACGGCTGGCAGCAGGAGCGTTATGAAACCATAGATTTTCATAATCAGCCAATGCAGCTTGTGACGGATAAGAAGGACATTCCCATAAAAATATCACTCAGGTTTCCGGGAAGAGATGTTTATTTCCAGATGTGGAAATTACAAATAGGAAGGGTTGCACTTTATTTGCTGGATACTAATGTTGCTGAAAATAATGAGCAGGATAAAGATATAACGAAAGCTCTTTATGGCGGAAATACTGAAACAAGGATTCAGCAGGAAATTATTCTTGGTATCGGTGGTATCAGAGCTCTTCACGCTCTTGATATTAAACCTTCCGTTTGCCATATGAACGAAGGGCACTCGGCATTCCTTGCCCTTGAGAGAATTAAGCATCTTATAACTGAACACGGACTAAGTTTTGAAGAAGCCAAGGATATTGGTTTCTACTCAAATGTATTTACAACCCATACGCCTGTTCCTGCTGGTATTGATGTTTTTCAGAACAGTATGGTTGAAAAATATTTTGGCGAGTATTATAGAAACGAGCTCGGGTTATCCGGTCAGCAGTTTTATGAGTTAGGCACTATTGAGCACGATGCACCGCCGGTTAATTTTAATATGGCTCACCTTGCCATGAATATGGCCGGCTATGTTAATGGGGTTAGTAAACTGCATGGTGAGGTTTCAAAGAAAATGTGGGCTTATGGTTTCGATAGTGTTCCTTTTGACGAGATCCCCATCGAATCCATCACTAACGGTATTCATACAGCCTCACATATTTCAAAAGATATGCACGAATTGCTTATAAGGTACCTTGGAGAAAAATTCGTACAGGATCCTGCCGATAAAGATATTTGGGATGGGATTGATGACATACCTGATGAAGAGTTATGGCGGACACATGAGAGGAGACGTGAACGTTTGGTTGCATTCGCACGGGAAAGACTTCGCGAGCAGGTTATTGCAAGAGGTGGTTCCAAACTGGAAGTATTAGCGGCTAAGGAAGTTCTCGATCCTTATTCAATAACTATTGGTTTTGCGAGAAGATTTGCCACTTATAAGAGGGCAAACCTTATTCTCCGTGACATCGAAAGACTTGCCAGTCTGCTATGTGATGCCGATATGCCGGTTCAGTTTATCATTGCCGGAAAAGCACATCCAAAAGATGATGAGGGGAAACGCCTTATTCAGGACATTGTAAGTGCTGCCAAGGATGATATTCTTCGTAAGAAAATAGTTTTTATTGAAAACTACGATATGAATATAGCCCGCTACATGGTTGAGGGATGCGATATGTGGCTTAATAACCCGCGCCGTCCCATGGAGGCAAGCGGCACGTCAGGCATGAAAGTGATTGCAAATGGCGGTCTTAATTTCAGTATCCTTGATGGCTGGTGGGATGAAGCTTACGACAGGGAACTTGGTTGGAAAATAGGAGATAGAGAAAACTATGAGGATCCTGATTATCAGGATGAACTGGAATCAAATCAGATTTACGAAACTCTCGAAAAAGAAATTGTACCTATTTTCTATGATAGAGGGGAGGATAAACTTCCTCGTAAGTGGATTGCCATGATGAAAGCTTCCATGAAAACCCTCGGACCTGTATTTAATACTAACCGTATGGTAGGCGAATATGTTAAAAAGTATTATATTTCTTCCCTGGAAAATCGGAAAAAACTTATTGAGAATGACTGGGCTATGGGAAAAGAATTCACTCAGTGGAAAAAGAAGGTGAAAACAGAGTGGAATAAAATTAGTTTCAATAATATTTCTCATAGGCTTGATAACGGTTTGGTTAAGGTTGGAAAGAAATACGAAATAAATGCCGATGTTATTCTCGGTAATTTAGAGCCTGGTGATGTTCAGGTTCAAATCTATTACGGTAAGCCCGAGGATAAAGATAAGGCCAATTTCAATCAGGTAGTTAATATGAGTGTTATCGAGGATAGTAAAAAGGGAAACACTTACCAGTATACAGGAAGTATCCCTTGCGATAAAACCGGTTTGTTCGGATTCACTCTGCGCATCCTGCCTTCGAATCCGGCGCTAATAAATAGTTTCGAGCTTGGCCTCATTAAATGGGCCGAATAAAAAATACAGGGCAGTTAAATGTTATTAGAGACTTTGGATGTTAGGCGTAATGATGTTTTGATTTATTCACAGAACAGATTTGATTTTGAGGATAACTTTAAAATTGTATTTAAGAAGGGGCCTGACAGAAGTCCAAAAAAAACAACCTACTTTGAGGTATGCGAGTTTATTAAGGATACTTCACCCAAAAATCTTATAGTGTATCGACTCTTGACAAACGTCGAGAGTCTCGATGCATATTCTACCAAATATGGTTATTTTGTTAATATATCCGGCAAGATGGAACTGATTTATTTCGATCCCATTTTTGCCATTAAAGATCTAAGACATCTTCGGTTTAATATTGATCCAGACAAATTCAGATTTAAAATCCAGCAGCTTGGAATTACTTTTGACAAAGCGAAGGATTCCGAGCCAATTTACAAGGAAGTTTATACCTTTGATCTTAATGCTTCCGAAGCTCAAAACCAGAATGATAAAATATTTGCGGATGCCATCTTTGTCTTCGATGATTCATATCATGGCGAGGTTAAGATTCAAAAGGACCCCGAAATAGTAGTGGCAAAACCTCTTAATAATAAAGAGAAGAGCCCTGAAATTGAGAAACCTGAAAGAGTTGAACCGAAGACCTTCATCCAGAAAAATGAAGGAATAAAAAAAACCGGACAGGACATTGTTGGGGACGGGAATCTTAATTCCAAAGGTGCAGGAATTGAAATTGAAAAGCTTGAGATTATTGAAGATGAAGTTGAGTCCCCGAAAGATCTAAACAAGCTTAGTCTTTCCCCGCAAAAGGATAATTCCACGGCGCGGGATAAACATATCGATTTGTTGAAAATGGCGCTTGGTATAAAAGAAAAAAATGAAAATATTAAACAATTTTTGGAAGAGGGTGAACCGGATAGTAACGAAACGGCTAATTATGGCGAGACTACTTTATTGGATCTCTTCAAGTCCACCTCGAAATCCAGCGTATTAAGCAACAGGGAAAAGGATAGTATAATCCTCAAGATTAAAAACTCATCTACTGATTAAGTATACACGGGAATTTACATGAATTTTGAAAAGAATATTTTATGTATTGGTGCCGGTTATGTTGGCGGGCCAACCATGTCTATGATTGCTGATAAATGTCCGCAATACAAGGTAACTATTGTCGATATCAACGAAGAAAAAATTAAAGCCTGGCAGACTGACGATCTTCCCATTTACGAGCCTGGTCTTTTGGAAGTGGTTAAACGGGCAAGAGGCAGAAATCTTTTCTTCAGCACGGAAATTCTTGCGAGCATTAAGGAAGCTGATATTATATTCGTTTCCGTTAATACGCCTACTAAAACTTTTGGCGAGGGTGCCGGTAAGGCATCGGACTTACAATACATTGAAAAAACCGCCAGAATGATTCTGGAAGCCTCTGATTCTGATAAAATAATTGTCGAAAAATCTACTTTGCCCGTAAGAACCGCCGAAGCTTTAGAGCGCGTTCTGAACAGCAATGACAGAGGGATAAGGTTCGAAATTGTCTCAAATCCTGAGTTTTTAGCCGAAGGTACGGCTGTGCGTGATCTTGAAAACCCTGATAGAGTCTTAATAGGTTCCAGGGAAACTAAATCCGGCAGGAAGGCACGTAAGGAAGTTGGTGATATTTACCGTAATTGGATACCCAAAAAGCGGGTGCTGGAAAGTAATATATGGAGTTCTGAACTCTCAAAACTTACAGCTAATGCTTTTCTGGCTCAGCGTATTTCATCCATCAACAGTTTATCCGCCATATGTGAGGCTACTGGCGCTGATGTAAGGGAAGTTGCCCGTAATATCGGGACAGATACACGAATAGGCGATAAGTTTCTTAACGCAAGTGTCGGGTTCGGCGGATCCTGTTTTAAAAAGGACATTCTTAATCTCGTTTACATAAGTGAAACTCTTGGATTAAAAGAAGTAGCCGAGTATTGGGAACAAGTAATAAAGATGAATGATTACCAGGAAGTACGATTTGTGAAGAACATGCTTAAGAATATGTTTAATACTCTTGCAGGAAAGAAGATTGCGCTTTTCGGATTTGCTTTTAAAGCTGACACAGGCGACACACGCGAAACACCCGCTTATTACATATCCAAAATGTTATTGGAAGAGAACGCGAATCTTGTCATCACGGATCCCAAGGCAATCCCCAACGCAAAAATTGATCTGGAACCAGTAGTGTCCGCATATACTGCGGACAAAATGCTCTCTTTCGAAGAAGACCCATACAAAGCAGCATATGATGCTGATGCAATAGCCATCGTAACTGAATGGAATGATTTTAAAGTACTTGATTACAAAAAAATATTCGACTCCATGCGCAAACCCGCATATCTTTTTGACGGAAGAAACATCCTGAACCATAAGGAGTTGTTTGATATTGGTTTCGAAGTATATCCATTAGGGAGTAGCCCACTTACAAAATATTCATAAGAACAGTATTTAGATATCAGTATTTAGTATCAAGAAAAAGATTTTAGAATTAAAAAATTGCACAAAGAGGCAGGGGAGGGGCATGTTTACCTCCGCCTACGCCAAAGCCAGCCCGCCTTTGGAGGGGCGCACAGGTTTGGCACGGACCCTCCCAAATCTTTGTGAAACAGAACCAACATGAATTGAAACCCCACAAGCAGACCCCAACAAGCTAAATTAATGGATGGAATTTAGAATTAAGAAAAATGTTTTTCAGTAAATCTGTATGCCCAGGTGTAGAGTATTGAGCAAACAGAATTCAAAAATGCCTGCCCTGAGCCTGCCGAAGGGTCATCCTGATGCATATCAGGATCTTCTTTTCACAAAACCATAGATTCCGGGACGAGCCCGGAATGACAGGTTTTAGTTTTTGCCTGCCCTGAGCCTGCCGAAGGGTCATCCTGATGCATATCAGGATCTTCTTTTCTTGCACTTCAGATTCCGAAATAAATTCGGAATGACTGGTACTTTGTCATCATGATGCATATCAGGATCTTTCCTTCATTTAATCACAGATTCCAAAATAAAATCATGATGACAAAACATTATCATTTTACTCATTCAGTTTTTTGCCTAATTAAATCCACCATCTTTTTCTTGATCTTATTTGTTTAATTTTTCTTTTTTCTGTTAATCTTTTATGTTTTTTACTCTTTCAGTCTATTCGTCTTTTTGTCTCTTGATCTTTTTGTCTCTTGATCTTTTTGTCTTTGCTTTGATACTCAGTCACTCAGTCCATTTATCTCTTCATCTATAATTCTTTTTTTTAACAAAACTTCCCTAGTAGTGAACTCATTTACATCCTTCGTCGTTAATCCAGTAGAAATTAAAAGACATGGAATTGAGATCAAGATTGTTCTGTTTTTTACTTTTTACTTTTTACTTTTTACTTTTTACTTTTTACTTTTGAATTGACTATTGATGCTTAATGCTTTAAGTTGCAATCAGGATAGGGCGTCCAAAAGAATTATCAATATAAGATTTCCGCTTAACCAATATTCAACCATATTGTAGGTTAACTGTAAATATATGATGTACCGGCAAGGGGCTAAATTAAAATTCATTCGTTTTCCTGTTTGTTTCCACGGACAGGGTTTTTTGCATTCATTTTTGAGTTAAAGTAAAATATGATCCACACGATCTGACGTGGATTGCTATATCTTTTTCAACCTTTTTGAGTAATAAAAATGTGACTCACGGGGCGAAGCTCCGCCCCCGCAAAGCGGGGGAAGGTCAAAAGGTCAAGAGATGAAAAGACGAAAAGGGAAAGAGATGAATAGATTAAAAGGTTAATAGATCAAGAGCAGGGGCTGTGAATAGATTTGA
>JAHISV010000005.1 GCA_018818065.1 Bacteroidota bacterium
GCTTAGCTTGTTCGTGATGATTCCGTGAGTTCTTGTGGTTTTCCCCTGTCACGATGAGATCGTGACAGCCGAGTTCATGGTTTCTGCGTCACGACCGAATCCCATTAGCCCGGGACGTCACGTTCCTAACGTGACGTTGGTTTGCGACGATTTTCTGTGGTTTCTTGCGTCACGATTGGATCGTGACGGCCAGGTTCAGCCGAGAAAAAAACCTGCCCCCGTGCAGGTCCAGTATTAGCGAAAGATACTTACCAATCCCTGTCATTTCGTATAAGAGTAGAATTACATAAAAAAGTTTTACCTCCAAAGTGTCCATAGAATGCTTTATTGCGATTTTTAAAATTAAAGCAATAACACAAAAGTGAATAAGTATAAAATAGATGAAAAGTATAGGATAAGTAAATAAACTATAGATCAATACACTTAGTATTACAAAAAAAAGGAAGAGAAGAATGCGATTCTTCTTATTTAGATTTCTGAAAACGAGTGCATAAATTAACAGATGGGAAAAAAGTAGAATTGTGGTGTTTTGATTAAATGATACAATTCCTGTAGTTTGAGCGTGATATATTAAGTATGAAACAGGTCCTGAAATTGCAAGTATCAGAAAGAAATAAAAAAAATTGCCCCCGTATTGTCTAAAAGGGACAATAGCAAAGGCAATTGGTACAATAAGTATTAAATATACGTAAGCTGTACTCATTAACTACACCAAGGTGGGCACGGAGAAGTAAATTCCATAACATAATCTCCATAAGAAACAGTCATAACATCACCACGCATATCAAATCCTAATTCACTTTCATTAGCTTTCTTCAATAGTTCTTCAACAACAGATTTGCTGTATACATTAAGTACTTCATCGTCAGAAATGATGTAGTTGTTTGGTACGGAAGATTTAAGAGAAGCAATCTCTAGTTTGAAAGGAGTAAGGACTTTACGGTTATCGTCAGTAATAATCAGCTGACCATCCTTAATTGCGCACATCATGTATTTGTCGCATTCTTCAAGGTAAGAAACAAGTGTTTCTCTATCTATTGATACAGACTCAGTAACAGATCCGAAAAGGTCATTTGCCTCATCGGCCGTAAGGATTTTACCAATTTTTTTGCCAGAGGCAGAGATTGTAAGAGATATTAAACAGATTGTAAAAAACACTATCAAAGTTTTCATTGAAGCTCCATATTATATTAAGAAAATAGTTATTGGAAGTTGGTAAAGATAAATATTTATAGATGAATATCAAGATAAATTAATGTCTGGTAAAAATTTTTTCTTCCTGTTACGATACGCCAGCCAGCCGAGCTTTCAATCTGGATCTTCTCTTAGCACCAGGTCGTCACGTCCGAATCCAACAACATGGGACGTCACGTTCCCGTCATTTGCCGGGCAAGCTCGACGTGACGATGAACTTGTGGTGCTTAGCTTGTTCGTGATGATTCCGTGAGTTCTTGTGGTTTTCCCCTGTCACGATGAGATCGTGACAGCCGAGTTCATGGTTTCTGCGTCACGACCGAATCCCATTAGCCCGGGACGTCGCGTTCCTAACGTGACGATGGATTTGTGGTGTTTTGATTGTCTGCGATGAGTTTCCGTGGTCTTTGTGGTTCCCCGCGTCAAGACACGGTCGTGACGGCCAAGCCCCACAACCTGGGCCGTCACGTTCCCGTCATTGCCGGGCAGGCGCAACGTGACGTTGGTTTGCGACGATTTTCTGTGGTTTCTTGCGTCACGCCGGGGGTCATGACGTCCGAGTTTATGAGTTCATGGGTTTTCACGTAATGTCGGGCAAGTATGAAGTTTTACTCTTCCTTAAACCTGTCGTGGATAAGATAATCTGGATCTTCACGGTTGCGTAATATGGCGGGGTGGTTCGTTAGCATTAAAGCAAGTCTTGGTTTATCTTCGCGGACAAAAGTGAAGAATATTGCAAACAAGATTTGAAAAATATTAGAAATAGCCAAATAATAAAGACCAGAGTCCAAGTCCAATATTAATGAAAGATATTTACCGATCCCCATCATTTCATATAATAATAAAACTGCATAGAAAAGCTTAACCTCAAGAGTATCCATTGAATGTTTTATTGCCATCTTCAAAATCAAAGCAATAACACAAAAGTGCACAACAATGAAATAAATGAATAGAATAGGGTAAGATAACAGGCTATAGATGACTACACTAAGGCACACTAAAAAAAGCAGTAACAAAACACGGTTTTTTTTATTAATTTTTTTATACAAGAGAGCGTAAATCAATAGATGAGAAAAGAGCAGTATTGTTATGTTTTGATTGATGCCAAACTGTGTATAAATTTTAAATTCAATAAATAATAAAGCGATAGGTCCTGATAGAGCTAAAAATAGAAAATAAAGAAAAAATTTTCCTCCATATTGCCTGAATGGAGGCAATATGAAGAAAAATGACATCAAAAATACAATATAAATGTAAGGAAGATCACTCATTTACTATTCACAATAGGGTGGACAAGGCGAACCAAACTCCATAACATAATCCCCATAAGAAACAGTCATAACATCTTCCCGCATTTCAACATAAACGTCTTTGACTGGTTCCGGAACTTCACCATCTTCCGCGGCTCCCGTAGTTTCTTTATACATAAAATTCAATAATGCTTCGGCAACACTTTTACTGTAAACATGAAAAACATCATTCTCACCTTTTACGTACCCTTCTGTAAGAACACTATCCAGAGAGGTTGCCGTGTACAGTTTTCCGTCTCTAATCATAAACATAATATTATCCTGTGCCTTTGTCAACATCTCTTCCAGTGCACTTGATGTAATTGTTACTGATGTTGTAACAGGTCCAAACAGTTTTTCGGCTTCTGCTTTTGTTAGTATTTTGCCCTTTACACCGGCATTAGTAACTACGGCAGTTAAAAACAACGACAGCACGATAGTTGATAATAAATATTTCTTTTTCATACATCACTCCATGTTAGATATTAAAGTATGATTAATTATCGAATAATGGAATAAAAAGTTTAAAGGAGAGAATATATTATTTAATAAACTTACAATAAATAACATAATAATTAGACAAAATTGTTTTTTATAATATAAAATTGCGAATAAAAATTCTGAAATTAAACTGCTCTAAACGAAGCAGAGAAGAAAACATTAGCAACTGAATTAAGAACCCTCAGAAATTATCTTGTTTGCCATGGTGAATTTTATTGCATATGCAATTAGCTCAGGCAGTGTTTTAAGCTTAAGCTTATCCATTAAATTTGCCCTGTGCGTATCAATAGTTCGTTTACTAAGCCCCAAACGTTTCGCAATTTCATTACTGGTTATACCCTCGGCAATATGGACAAGAATGTCTCTCTCTTTTGGGGAAATCCTTGTGTATTCATCAATGTGAGTGGCGGCAATATCTTCAAATTTAACGGCAAGTTCTTCAAGTTTGTTTTCGCCGTAATTCTGCCCAAAATACCGTTGTCCCTCGTAAACTTGCTTTATGGCGTATATCAGTTCGCCTCTCATAATGTTTTTATTAACAAGCCCTCTGCCGCCAAGTTTCATACAATAAAAAATATATTCTTCTCCCTCGTACATAGAAAGGAAAAGCGCTTTAGCTTTTGGGTCGCGTCGTCTTATTTCTTTAAGTGCCATAGTGCCGGAAAGTCCGGGCATAGAAATGTCAAGCAGTATAATATCCGGGTGTAATTCGAAGTATTTCTTAATCAATTCTTTGCCGCTTTCAACTTCTCCAACAACAAGAATATTGCTTTCATCATTAAGCAGGCTTATAAGCCCGGCTCTAAATAAATGATGATCGTCAGCCAGTAAAAGAGTTATCGGTTTATCATTTTCCATTTTTCTTCTCTACGGGAATATCAATAGTAATATAAGTACCTTGCTCAAGGTTTGTGTTAAATTTAATGTTTCCGTTGAACAATTTAACTCTTTCTACTATATTCAACAAACCCATACCCTTATTTAGCCTATTTTTTCTTGTAACAATTTTCATCAAAAACCCTCTGCCATCGTCATTAACCAAAAGTTTAATTCTGTCCTGGTTAAGCAATAGTTGAATACTAAAACTGGTTGCATGCGAATGCTTAACAATATTCGAAATAGATTCCTGCGCAATCCGGAAGAGCGCTATTTCCTGCCTTTCTGTAAGAGAATGAAAATCCCCGTAGTAATCAAATGTGCCTTTAAGAAAGTCACCGCTTCCAACTCTGCTTACAAGTGATTCAATAGCTGCGGGAAGACCCAGTTCTTCAAGTATTTTAGGGCGCAGCCGTAAGGTTATATCTTTTAATTCTCTAATGCCGTCGCCAAGCAGATCCATGCTGTTGTTATAGACGTCTTTAACCTTTGAGAGTTCATCAATATTTTCTAATCTGCTGATCTGCATTTTTGCCGCCGAAAAAACCTGTCCCACGCTGTCATGAAGTTCGCTGGCGATTCTTTTTTTCTCAGATTCCATTCTGTCAAGGGTGTGAATTCTTAGTTTATCCATCTTATCGTGGATGGTTAGATATTCCTGTTCATAGCGAAAATAGGCAGATGAGTCGTGCAGATGAGCGGTTGCAAAATTGTATTGTTTACTTGCAATTAATCTTCCATAATAGTGAAGGTTTTCTTCGTGTATTGAAAACTCAGAAGATTTTTTACTCTTAAAAAAATCCTTAAAATCAAAATTCTCTATTTTGAAAAGCTCTTTGAACTGAATACGGGGACTGGCAACAGCAGGGAAAACCTGAAGAGCAGATTCATTATAAAGAGTAACATAGCCGGAAGGAGAGAACCGAATAACGGGATCCGGGTTAAGGTTCATTACTTCCCGTATTTCTTCACTAAAATGGTCATAGAGGTTTTTTTTCTCAGAAACCACTTTATGTTCATAGGGAATTACATTTCTTCGGAAGAAAAATGTTATCACAAAATAAACGGCAATCACAATAACCAGAGAATAGTATACAGGATTGCCTGCACTAAAAAAATAGTTAAGCAGCTTATTCAGATCATCTTGATAGAAAATTACAGAATAGAAAAAAGCTAACATTTGGCCTAAAATTTTTCTGATAAGATAGGAAATATTTGCTTAACAAATTTCTCAATAAATTCTTCTTTGTGTTCCTTATAATCGTATTTTTTTGCCGTGCGGTCAATTATCATATATATGATTGATTCCGGAACATATGGGAAATTTTTTTTAAGATTTTTCATGAGAAAATATTTTTCCCTAAAGTTGTTGAGGGACGTATATTCCGGGAGGAACGAGTCCTTAACGCGTGTAATTATTTCCTCAGGGGCCATTGCTTCTATTTCTTCAATTCTCAAAACAACCTCCTTAACTTTCATATAATATAAAACATTATTCTTTAAAATAAATCAGTACAAGTACCGTATATTATTTAAGGTTAAGGAAAGCGTTTTGAACTAAGTCGCAACGTCTGTTGTTGCAAGTTATTTGCAATTGTGTTGATTGATAACTAGTTTTGAGCTATGCAAAATCTTTTAGAATATTTAAAGAAGGATGGGGTTAAGATTACGGTTCCACGGCGTAAAATTTTAATGGCGCTTCTTTCTGAAAAAAGTCCTCTTTCTTTAAATGAAATATTTGAGAAAACCGAAAATGTTGATTTTGCAAGCGTTTACCGCAATATTAAACTGTTTTGCGATATTAACCTTGTAAGAGAAATTAGTATGGGTGATAAGAAAATTCGTTACGAATTAAACTTGCAGGAGCATTACCATCATATTATTTGCAGTAAATGTGGCGGGATTGAGAAGCTGAATGTTTGTTTTTTAAGTAAGGTTGAGAAGATTACAAATTATAAAATTACAGAACATCATATGGAGTTTGTGGGAATATGCCCGGAATGCAAGCAATAAAATACTGTCTAATCTCAGTACAACTACTGATGGTTTTAAATGGATGTTCAAGCGATAAACCAGTGGAAATTTCTGAAAAAATTGAAATTGCGGTTTCATTTTCCACCTATAAAAACTTTGTTAATGAAGTTGGCGGCGATAAAGTTGATGTTATAAGCATGCTTCCTTCCGGTATAAGTCCTCCGGAATTTGATCCTATACCATCCAGTTTAATGAAACTTGCCGGGGCGAAATATTACTTGGGAGTTGGGGATTTTTTCGAATTTGAAAAAATATGGATCGAAAAACTAAAGGGGGTTAACCCTTCAGTAAAAGTATACGACACATCAAAAGATTTAGAAGAGTTGGACCATAATCATCATGTTTGGAATGGCACTGACGAAGTAAAAATAATAACACGTAATATTAAAAATATTCTTTGCGCGGTTGATTCATCAAACAAAACTTATTACGAAGAAAATTATAAAAGTTATATTGAAAAACTGGATTCTGTAGACCAGTTCGTTAAAAAACAATTTGCATCACTTAAGCACCGAACAATCTTAACGTATCATCCGGCATGGTTATATTATGCAGAAACATACGGACTTGAACAACTTTCGGTTGAAGACCATGGCCGGGAACCAAACACGAAGGATTTAATGGAGCTTATTATAAAGGCACGGCAGCTTAAGCTAAAGGCTGTTTTCATCCAGCCTCAGTTCAGCAGTAATACTGCTGAAGTTATTGCACGGGATATAAATGCTGAGTTGGTTGTAATTGACCCCTTACCAGACAATTTTATTGAAAACCTGATTGATATTACAAACAAGATAATGAGGTATGCGCCTTAGTGAATTCTCTTGAGCTAAATAATGTACATGCATCAATTAAAGGTAAATTGGTTTTGGAAGACATCAATCTTTCATTAACAGAGAATGAATTCCTTGGTGTAATTGGGCCTAATGGAGCTGGAAAAACTACTTTGTTAAAAGTATTGGTTGGTTTAATCAAGCCCGATTCGGGCACTGTCCTTGTTGCGGGAAAATCCATAGAGAAATCAAAAAGAGAAGTTGGTTATGTTCCCCAGTTTAACACGTTTGATAACCAGTATCCAATCTCGGTTTACGAGGTTGTAAGAATGGGTTTATTGAGCGGGCTGGGCTTGTTAAAGTTTGGGGATAAAAAGCATAGTGAAAAAATAACAAAAGCACTTACTCAGGTTGGTTTGCAGGATTTTTTGGAGAGAAATATTAACGAATTATCGGGCGGCGAAATACAACGTGTGCTTATTGCCCGCGCGCTTGTTAATTCACCAAAGTTACTGCTGCTGGATGAACCGACTGCAAGTGTTGATTCATTCCACGGACAAAATTTTTACGAGCTATTAAACGAATTGAATAAATCAATCACTATTGTTTTGGTTTCGCATGATATAGGGGCGGTTTCAAGTTACGTAAAAAAAATCGCCTGTCTGAACAAGACCTTAGTATTTCATGATTCAAAAAGTATTTCTAAAGAAATGTTGGAGAAAACTTATAAATGCCCAATAGATTTGATAGCCCACGGTGTTCCTCACCGTGTATTAGATCATCACGAGCACTAATATTATGCTAGAATTATTACAATATGATTTTTTTGTTAACGCGCTTATTGCCAGCCTGCTGGCCAGTATTGCCTTTGGTATAATCGGCTCTTTTGTTGTTATAAAGAGAATCGTATTTATTAGTGGTGGTATTGCTCATACAGCGTATGGTGGAATAGGGCTGGGATTTTTACTTGGGTTTAGCCCCTTATTAGGCGCAATGATATTTGCCGTTGGAGCCGGATTGTTTGTAGCGGTAATGAAATACTCTGATAATCAAAAAGAGGATTCTCTTATTGGGATTATGTGGTCATTAGGAATGGCGCTCGGTGTTCTGTTCATATCGCTTAAAGAAGGATATGTGCCGAATTTAATGGGTTATCTGTTTGGCAACATACTTACAATCCCACGTGAAGAGTTATTCATGATGTTAGGATTTGATATTGTTATCGTTTCGATAGTAGTCATTTTCTTTAAACAATTTCAGGCAATAACATTTGACGAAGAATTCGCGAAGGTTATCGGACTTCCTGTAAGAAGCCTTTACATACTTTTGCTGGTATTGATTGCACTGACGACAGTAATACTTATAAAACTGGTTGGTATTATTCTGGTCGTTGCTTTGCTTACTATTCCGGCCACAATAAGTTTGATGTTTACAAAGAGCCTTAAGACGACAATGGTGTATTCTATAGTCCTCGGGTTATTTTTTACTATCATTGGTTTATTACTTTCTTATTATTTAAATTTGGTCTCAGGTGCGACCATTATAATGGTTGCGGTTGCAGGATATATAATCGCTAATATCTATAAGAAAATTTATTTTTCTTAATAATATTTTGTAGGGGTGTTTTGATGGAATGGAATATAAGTCCTGAAATAGTTGCAATAGGCCCACTTAGCCTTAGATGGTACGGACTATTATTTGCTTCCTCTTTTATTATCGGGCTGCAGATAATGTTATGGATGTTTAAAAAAGAAGATAAAAATATAGATGACCTGAATGACTTGGTTTGGTTTATGGTTTTAGGTACAGTAATAGGCGCCAGATTAGGGCATTGTCTGTTTTATAATCCGGAATATTATCTTAGCCATCCTCTGGAAATACTTAAGGTTTGGAAAGGCGGCTTGGCCAGCCATGGGGCAGTGATTGGAATAATAACCGGGCTCTATTTTTATATGAAGAAGGGGAGAAAATATTCCTATCTGTGGCTTATTGACAGGGTATCAATAACAGTAGCGCTGGCAGCTTTCTTTATACGAACTGGCAACCTGTTTAATTCTGAAATCATTGGTACTGAAACAACTGTTCCATGGGCATTTAAATTTGTACTTATAGATAATGTGCCTCGTCATCCGGCCCAGCTTTACGAAGCTCTTGCGTATCTTGCTGTTTTCATACTATTAATACTCTGGTATAAAAAGAAAGAAGGGCAAATTCCGGAAGGGCGCATCCTGGGAGTGTTTTTAGTTTTGGTTTTTGGATTCAGATTTTTTGTTGAATTCATAAAAGAAGATCAGACATATTTTGAAGCAGGTATGCTGCTAAATATGGGGCAACTATTAAGTATACCGGTAATCTTAGGTGGCGTCTACCTAATTTTTAGATCAGGCAAAGAAAAAATTAATGCACAAATTTAGAGTTTTTATAAATTCCTTCGGAAAGGACAACCTGTTGTCAAACAAACAAATCTTTAAGTCAATAATCACTATTGCAATTATTTTTTTATCGTCATGCAGCCAACCCAAAGAGAACTATGATCCATCAACTGATTTACTCCGGTTTAAAGGGGAGGTTCATCTAAGGAATATTAAGCAGCTGACCTTTGGTGGTAACAACGCCGAGGCATACTGGAGTTTTGATGACAAGCAATTGGTTTTTCAGAGCGATTGGGACAAACTAAATGATCATGGATGTGATCAGATTTTTCTTATGAACGTTGATGGCTCTCAACTTGTTCAGAATGAAACCTATCGTCTTATCTCCACCGGTAAGGGAAGAACCACTTGCAGTTATTTTTTGAAAGATGGAAGAATAATCTTTGCCTCAACTCATGCCCAAAGCGAAGAATGCCCTGAGCAAGTTATGTTTACAGGCGGGCGTTATGTTTGGCCAATATACAAGAGTTATGATATATATATTACAGACAGTACAGCCTCTACTACAGAATTGTTTATCGGCGGCGAGGGATACGACGCTGAGCCTACAGCCTCGCCCGATGGAAAATATATCGTTTTTACCTCTACACGTTCAGGCGATCTTGAATTATGGCGTTACGAAATTGAAACCGCTGCGCTGCTTCAACTAACAAATACACTTGGATATGATGGCGGCGCATTCTTTTCAAGAGATTCCAGGAGCATAGTGTGGAGAGCCAGCCGACCAGTTGGAGAAGAAGCAAATGAATATAAAGCATTGCTTTCTGAGGGATTGGTGGAACCTAAAGCGATGAGCATTTATATAGCTGATATTGAAGGAAATAACGTAAGAAAAGTTACTGAGCTACCCGGGGCAAATTGGGCTCCGTTTTTCCACACATCAGGCAATAAAATTATTTTCAGTTCTAATCATCATTCTATTGGGGAAGGTGGTCGACTATTCGATTTATTTCTTATTAATCTCGATGGAACAGGTTTAGAACAGATAACACATTCAGGTACATTTGACGCATTCCCTATGTTTTCATTCGATGGAAGCAAAATTGTGTTTGCTTCGAATAGAAGAGTAGATAGAAGCTCGAGCAGGGAAACAAACATTTTCGTTGCTGACTGGGTTGAAAATCCCACGGACGAGGATAATAATTTTTAACAGTTACAGGAATGGTTCATGACAGAAAAAGAATTTATTGAAATATCTGTAACAAAGTCGAGGGGCAGTCTTCCTGAATTCCCTGGTAATTTTTTGAGTGATGTTGAAGTCAGGTCTGTGGATATGCCTGGTAAAACAATTGTTTTAGGTCAGGAACTATTTGGATCATTTGAAATTATTGATTCTGATGGCAATGTTTATTTTCAGGTTGGCAGTACACTTGAGGCGAAATATTATCTTTATAGTAACAGAACAAAACCTTCAAAAATATCTGTTCCGGTAAAGGAAACAGATGTTATCAGTGTAGTTAAAAAGTATGAAAATTCTATTGATCAGATTCTTCAGGGACTTGAAAAAGATTTTAAGAAAGAGTTTCCGGGAAACAAGAACTTTTATCAGGTATCAAACCAGATATTTCACATGTTAAATTTACAACGATATTAGAGGCAGCGCTATTGATAGATATAAGCAGTAAGATTATTGATTATTTGAGAGATTTATTTGGTGACGAATTTGCTGAAAAATATTTTGAATACGTAAAGAGCGATTTTCAGGTTTATCTAAGACTTTCGACCTTTATTGAAGATCACACCTTGTTTGAAAACCGACTTAAAGAATATGGAATTGTTGTAGAAAAAGTTAAGGGAGTTCCTAACGCATATAAAGTTCTTGAAGGACAAGATATTATTGGGAAAACCACGGAACATGCTTTGGGGCATTATTACATTCAAAGTCTTTCATCAATGATTCCCCCTTTCGCGCTGCTCCCGACTTCTGAAGATAAAACTCTGGATCTTTGCGCTGCTCCCGGTTCAAAAACTACTCAGCTTGCCGAAATGATGAATAATGAGGGAACTCTTATTGCAAATGAGCCAAGCAATAAAAGAATCAGAAGTCTTGTGCATAATGTTGACAGGCAGAACCTTGTAAATGTAGGGGTGTTAAGATTCAGGGGCGAAACACTCAGCAAAGTTTACCACGAATATTTTGATAAGGTACTGGTTGATGCTCCATGCAGTGGTCTTGGCATAGTGCAAAAGAAAGGCGAAATAAATAACTGGTGGAATACGGACGAGGTTGCCCGAATGAGTGATCTGCAATTCAGACTTTTAATTAGTGCCATAAAATCGGCAAAAGTCGGCGGAGAAATTCTTTATTCAACTTGTACGATGACCTGTGAAGAAAATGAGTTTATTATAGATAGGGTTCTGAAAAAGTATCCTGTTGAATTAGTTGATGTTGAATTGCCGGTTCCATCTCATGACGGTTTAACGGAATACGCGGGATTTGAATTTTCGCCTACACTTAAAAAAGCACGCAGGATTGTACCATGGGATATTAATTCCGAAGGATTTTTTATTGCCAAATTGCGTAAGACAGGTCCTACCGAGAAGCCGCAGAACAGGATTACCAGTGATGACCCGACTGTGCGTTTTGTTTCAGCCGAGAGCAAGAAAGTAAAAAAATATGTTAAAGACCTCTCTGAATATTTTGATATAGATTGGGCGATAATGAATAAATTCAAGTTCTATCATAAAAACCGTGACATTTACTTTCTTAATAAAGATTGGGAGATAGATCAACTTGGGTTATACGAGAGACTGGGATTAAAATTTGGCAAGGTTGATAAAAATGATTATATAATTTTGCATACACATGGCGCCAGAGTTTTAAGCGATCATATTCGCAAAAACATTATTGATCTGGAGGATGAGGATTTAAGTTTTTATATGCAGGGTGGAACGATTAAGAAAGAGTATGATTCCACAGGGCAGAAAGTAGTAAGATACAATGGAAAGGTTATGGGAGTGGCGGTATCAACCAAAGAAGGCTTAAAGAGTCAGTTCCCAAGATCCTTACGAGCACAGGAAATAATTTTTCCGAAGTAAGAGTTTAAAAACAAAAAGACCCGACCTTTAGGCAGAATCGAGTCCTTTTGAGATGTATGAGGGTTTTAAATTATACGTCGTAGTAAAGCTCAAATTCATACGGATGTGGTCTTAAAGAGAAGGGTTTAACTTCTCTTTCCATTTTATAGTCAATCCATGTGCGGATAACATCTTCGGTAAACACATCACCTTTTAATAAGTACTCGTGATCATCTGCGAGTGCTTCCAGTGCAGCTTTTAGGCTCTCGGGTGTCGAAGGTACATTTTTCAACTCTTCAGGCGGTAGATCGTATATGTCTTTATCAAGTGGTTCGCCGGGTTCAAGGCGGTTCATAATTCCATCAAGTCCTGCCATCATTATTGCAGAGAATGCCAGATATGGATTTGCTGTTGGATCCGGACATCTGAATTCAACACGTTTGCTTTTAGGACTATTGGAATACATAGGTATACGTATTGCAGCGCTTCTGTTCATTTGCGAATAAGCAAGATTAACAGGTGCTTCAAATCCAGGCACAAGTCTTTTGAATGAATTTGTTGTAGGATTAGTAAAGGCAATTAACGAGTTGGCATGTTTAAGAATTCCTCCAATAAAATAGAGAGCCTCTTCGCTTAAGCCGGCGTAGCCGCTCCCGGCAAATAATGGATTACCCTTTTTCCACAAGCTCACATGTACATGCATACCGGAGCCATTATCACCAAAAATTGGTTTAGGCATGTAGGTTACAGTTTTATTAAATGCTTTTGCCGTGTTCTTAACAATATATTTGAATTGAAGCAATTGGTCAGCGGCAATTAACAATGATTGATAACGTAAATCAATTTCGCACTGCCCGCCGCTTGCAACCTCGTGATGCTGGGCTTCTACTTGAATGCCGGCTTCAATAAGGTTTAATACCATTTGGTTCCGCAAATCCATTAATGCGTCAGTTGGTGGTACAGGAAAATAACCTTCCTTGTAGCGTGGCTTATAACCCAGGTTAGGAGATTCCTCTCTGCCAGTGTTCCATTGTCCTTCCGAAGAATCCACGGCATAAAAAGAGCTGTTAGGAGTAGTCTTGTATCGTACATCATCAAAAACAAAAAACTCCGCTTCTGGTCCAAAATATGCAGTATCAGCTATACCAGTCGACTTTAGATATGCCTCGGCTTTTTGGGCAATATTTCTGGGGCATCGTGTATATTTTTCTCTTGTTGCCGGTTCGTATACATCGCAAATTAAGCTTAATGTTGGGGCGGCAATAAATTTATCAACAAACATTGTTTTAGGATCCGGAATGATAAGCATGTCACTTTCCTGGATGTTTTTCCATCCTCGCAAAGAAGATCCGTCAAAACCAAAACCGTCTTTAAACGAGTCTTCGGTGAGTTCACTTTCAGGAACTGTAAAGTGCTGCCACTGCCCTGGGAAATCCATGAATTTGAAATCTATGAATTTTATACCGGTCTCTTTTACAAATTTCAATACTTTGGTTACTTCTGATATAGAATCCGCCATACTTGCTCCTTAAATGTTAATTTTGGTTGTCTCCTTAATAGTCGACAACACAAAGTTTGTTATTGTTCTTGTTACTCCGGGCCAGGATTGAATTTTTGATAAAAGTAGTTCTAATGATTTTGTGTCTTTAACCAGGGCTTTTAACATATGTGAACCTTCACCAAGGATGGAATAACATTCTAAAATTTCCGGTGTATCGTTCACATGTTCGGTTAGTTTTGGATAATTTTTTGAAGAATCCATAACAACCATGATTAGGCACATGAGATCATAATTAAATCTTTTCTTATCTAATTTCGCGTAATAACCTTCAATTACACCATGTTCTTCAAGTTTTTTCATTCTTTCACTCAGCGAAGGTAGTGAAAGACCAACCGCTTCAGCGATCACATTCCTTTTAATTCTTCCCTTGTCCTGAAGTATATTCAGAATCTGTAAGTCTGTTGAGTCGAGCATAACCTAATAAAGTTAGTTGACGAATAATTTATGGCTCAAAATATAAGGCACATTAACAATATATGCAAATTAATTATGTCGTATAGCTCGTTTTGGTTAACTAACAAAAGATTTGTTGGTTTAATTGATAAAAATGCCCAGTTTATGCAGGCGATTTCTTCAACAAAGGATTGTAATATTGGCGTAGTAGTTTTTGATTTAAAATTTTCCCGGGGGGGAGAAAATGAAAAACACGTCAAATGTGGTGAATCTGCTTTTTTTCGTGATGATTCTGTCTGGTATTGTCTATCCGCAACAATTCAATACTTCCGTACAAAACGTGATTAATGAAGTAAGCCTCGCTAATTTAATTTCAACTGTTAGTAGATTATCGGGCGAGAAACCAGTTACGATTGGCAGTGAAGAAATCACTATACTTTCAAGATATATGAACCATCCGCACAATGATATTGCTGCAGATTTCATTAAACAGGAATTAGAAGGTTACGGACTTGATGTGGAAGATCAGTACTATGTCTCTTCACGAAATACTTTGGGTGGAGTTGGAAGGAATATAATTGCTAAAAAGCTGGGGGTCGAATATCCTGAAAAAAAATACATCCTTTGCGCTCATTATGATTCAATAACCTCAAACGGTTCCAACGCTCCAGGGGCCGATGATAATGCAAGTGGAACTGCAGCAGTATTGGAAGCTGCGCGGATTCTATCCGGTTATCAAACAAAGTATACTATGTTGTTTATCCTTTTTGATGAAGAGGAACTTGGCATGATTGGAAGTAATTACTATGCTAATTCAGCCTGGTCGTCGGGTGAAGAAATAATGGGTGTTATAAATATGGATATGATTGCCTTTGATTCTAATAGCGACTGGTCTTGTGATGTGCATACCCGTAACATAAGTAATTCCGAAGCATTGAAAAATAAAATGTTAGAAGTAAATTCAACCTATTCTTTGATGTTGAACGTTGAGGTGCACTCAGTTGGTACGACTTCAAGTGACCAGTCTTCTTTTTGGAACAAAAGTTATGGCGCAATTCTTTTAATAGAGGATTACGAAGGAAGTATATTGGTACTCTATAACGATTTTAACGCCTTTTATCATACGGCAAACGACAGGCTTTTTGCTTTTAATAGCTTGTACTATAAAGCAATGTCGAAATTAAGCGTTGGTACTTTTGCCGAGTTGGCAGAAATTGTTACTACATCAGAAAATAATGATGAGGTTGTGGAAACAGCTTTTCTTCTCTCGCAAAACTATCCTAATCCATTCAATCCTTCTACGAAGATTGTGTTTACTCTTCCGCACTCCGGTTATGTCAGGCTCACACTATTTAATATACTCGGTGATGAAATTGAAGTGTTCATTGACGGGCACATGCAAGCCGGATCCCATCATTATAACTTTAACGCAAAAGATGTTTCCAGCGGCGTGTATTTTTATCAACTACTGTATGAAAGTAAGGCTTACCAAAGAAAAATGATTGTGGCGAAATAATTCATTTACGACTTAAAATTTCGATTTTATTCCGGACAACAATCCTGATTGATTTTTAAACCAGAATCAACGTTTATTCAATAAATTCAAGGTAATTTGATTTCCTACCTAATAATTGTGTATTTTTGCATCTAAAATTTTTAGTAATGAAGGGAATATCTCAAATGAATTTTAAAACCAGGACTCATACGTGTGGCGAATTAAGAGAATCGGACATAGATAGCTATGTAGTATTGAATGGATGGGTTGATACACGTAGAGATTTGGGAGGAGTAATCTTTATTGATTTACGAGATCGTTATGGAAAAACGCAAATTGTGTTTGAACCATCTTATAATATTGAATCGCATGAAATTGGCAAATCCCTTCGCACAGAATTTGTTGTTTCAATAGAAGGAAAGGTCCGGAAAAGACCGGAAGGCACTGAAAATTTGGATTTGAGCACTGGCGCCATTGATGTAATGGTTGATAAATTAATTATTCTTAATGAGGCAGAAACCGTTCCTTTTATGATTGAAGATGATGTGGAAGCCAATGAGGATCTGAGATTGAAATACAGATACCTTGATTTGAGACGTCCGAAAATGCAAGCCAATATGTTGTTACGTCATAAAATGTACAAAGCAACAAGGAATTATCTTGATCAGAAAGATTTTGTTGAGATCGAAACCCCAATACTAATGAAAAGCACTCCTGAAGGCGCCAGAGATTTTCTTGTTCCCAGCAGAATGCATAAGGGCAAATTTTACGCTTTGCCACAATCACCTCAAACATACAAGCAATTGTTAATGGTCTCCGGTTATGATAGATATTTCCAAATTGTTAAATGTTTCAGAGACGAGGACTTGCGTGCTGACAGGCAATTGGAATTCACGCAGATAGATATTGAAATGTCTTTTATTGATCAGGAAAATATTTTTGAGTTAGTCGAAGGGCTGATGAAAAAGTTATTAAATGACATTAAAGGTTATGAGTTAACTTCGCCAATCAAAAGGTTAACCTTTGATGATGCTATGGAAAATTATGGAAGCGATAAACCTGATTTAAGATTCGGGCTTGAAATGACAACATTAAATGATGTCTTTGCTAATTCGGAGTTTCGGGTATTTAAAGATGCAGTTACTACTGACGGCAATATCATCACAAGTCTGCTTGCTAAAGGTTGCGGCGACTATACAAGAAATCAGTTGGACGTTTTAACTGATTATGTGAAAAAACTTGGTGCTGGAGGTTTAATATGGATGCGCGTTCAGGAAGATTCGATTGAGGCGCCTATTGCTAAGTTCTTAACGGAAGAAGAAAAAACAGCGCTCAGAAATAAATTGAATGCAGAAACTGGTGATTTGATTTTTATTATTTCCGGCTCTAAGAATAAATCCCTTGGTTACATGGGCGCGTTAAGACTAGAAATGGCAAGAAGATTAGAGCTAATTAAGAAAGACGCCGAACCGGCACTGTTGTGGGTTACTGACTTTCCACTTTTTGAATGGGATGAAGACACAAAAAGATTTTACGCAATGCACCACCCTTTCACTTCTCCAAGAGTTGAAGATGTTGAATTTCTAAATAGTGACCCAGGCAAAGTTAAAGCACGTGCTTACGATTTAGTATTAAACGGAAACGAAATTGCCGGCGGCAGTATAAGAATTCACGACTCTAAACTGCAGTCAAATATGTTTAAGGCTTTAGGCATATCAGATGAAGAAGCCTCGGAAAAATTTGGATTCCTCATGAATGCATTTAAATATGGCGCACCACCTCATGGTGGAATCGCATTTGGTTTCGACAGAATGGCAATGCTTTTTGCCGGTGAAGATTCTATTAGAGAAGTTATAGCTTTTCCAAAAACCTCAAGTGGTTTCTCCCTGATGGACGAATCCCCATCATTAGTGGATGATACTCAACTAAAAGAGCTGCATATAAAAGTAAGATAAAGTATAAATGGCTTGTATTTGAAAGTATACGATGTTGTTACGTGTAATTATTACCGGCAAGTGGAAACACTTACCGGTTTTTTTATGTATATTTTACAAATACATTTGATTTATCCAATATTTACTATTAGATTAAGCCATTATTCAAAAAGTGCGTGTCGATTAAATAGTTGGCCCTATATTTGTAATATTTCTTATGTTGAGTCGGAAATAATTACCGATCATTAAATATGAGAAAGCAACATGGGTCAGCAGCAACTTTTATTGATAATCTTGGGTGTCATCATAGTTGGGCTGGCAATTTTTACTGGAATTAACTTATTTACAGCAAACGCCATAGAAACAAAGCGGAATAACCTGATAAATGAGTGTGTCAATCTTGCTTCAATGGCTCAGCAACACTACCGAAGACCAGCTGAACTTGGCGGTGGTGGAAGAACTTTTGACAGATGGGTTGTTCCGGTTCAATTAAGGGTTACAGCAAGTGGCAGATACACCAGTGCTGTAGAGAGCCAGAAAATTATTATAACTGCGGTTGGTAATGAAGTGGTTACTGGTTCTGATTCTGTGGAAGTTCAATTTACAATATTACCCGATGAATATGCAACAAGAGTAATTCACTAAATACAGTTACTTGTTAACTAAACAACATACTTAATCATTATTTGTTAGGAGATCATTATGGGTCAGCAACAACTTCTTCTCATCGTTTTAGGCGTTATCATTGTTGGTATCGCAGTTGTAGTTGGTATTAACGTTTTTACAGCAAGCAGTGTTCAAGCTAATTCAGACGCTCTTATTGCTGATTGTACAAATTTAGCCGCAATGGCTCAACAGCACTACAGAAAACCAGCTGCTCTTGGTGGTGGTGGAAACACATTTGATGGTAGTGGAACACCTGCTGGAACAGCATGGACTGTACCTGCTAATTTATTACAAACAGGAAACATGAGTGCAGCAGTTGCCCCAACAGTTGGAGCTCAAACTGTAACTTTGGTAGCGACAGGAACTGAAGATAATGCCGCAGGTACTGGTAAGATTACTGTTACAATGGTATTCGGTCCTAATGCTATCACATCAACGACTCCGGCTCTTTAATTCTTTTGAATAAAATTTCAAATTCCAAGCTGACAATCTGAATTAATCAGATTGTCAGCTTTTTTTTGACAACATGGCTCCACTGGCTTCAGGCAGCAGCAATTACTTAGTGGGAACGTTGACCAATAAAATATTTGAAAAGTTATTTTACAAACACATGTAAATGTGTTACTTATCACCTCTCAAAATTTTTGTCTTAATCTTAAAGCAATAATTGCTTTTTTTTCCTTTTTTTTTTATTAAATTTATCTAAGTGTATGGTCAAAATAGGTTTATCAACTTTTTATACAAATAATTAGCATAGGTCATCTAATAAAATGGTTGAATTAAGATTCAATGCTCTTAAGGCAAACGGACAGCCAATTGGCGGTACTTTAACCGCTCCTAGTTTAAAGGAGGCCAAGCATAAAATCAACCAGCTGGCCCAAAAGCATAAGCTAAATATTAAGTCCATTGAAAAAAAAGGAGCTTACCTTTATAAAGTTCGTAAAGGGCAAGATAAACCCATACTTGGTGAGCAGCGTGCATTTTCTAAAGAAGAGGTATCTGTTGCGTTAAAGAAAATGGGTTATACGGTAATATCAGTTAATAAAAAGCTGCTTGATTTTACCATGAAACCACCTGCGCAGGATATCCTTGCCTTTGTAAAAATCAGCGCCGAACTGATGGAACAAAAATTGCCCTTTAGTGAAATCCTTACTTTACTGATGAACGATATTGAGAACAAAACTTTAAAGGAAACTCTTAAGCAGATTAATAATGATTTAAAAAAGGGCGGGGATAGCGAGCAGGTATTTCTCCGATACCAGGGAGTATTTGGTAAGTTTACAGCTTACATGCTGGGGTTGGCTGCCAAAAGTGGAAATATGGCAGAGATTTACAAAGCAACTGCTAAATTCCTTGAAAGAAAGCAGGAGTTTAGAAAAAGTTTAAGAAGTGCTCTAATTACCCCGTTTGTTACTCTGTTTATATTATTTTTGGCCGTTCTGTTTTATGTTGGCTATATCTTTCCGGAAACCGCAAAACTCTTTGTTAAATTCGGTATAGATTTGCCCCCAATGACAAAGGCAACTCTTCAGTTTAGTGATTTTTTAATGGATAATATGTTCATGGTAACTTTAGTTATTATCGTTCCGCCAATATTATTATGGCGTTATGCTCAAACAAAAAAGGGCAGGTTTGTTATTGATAAATATATGTTCAAAATACCTGTAATGGGTTCACTCATTCATAAAACAACTATAGAAGTTTTTTGCAGGGTATTCTATACTCTTTATAGTGGCTCTGCTGAAAGTATTGAACCGATTAAAATTGCGGCGGAAGCTTCTGATAACACTTATTTTGAGCATCAGATAAAAAACGTTGCAATTCCTTTGATGATAAAAAAAGGTGTTGGTATTACAGAATCTTTCGAGGCAAGTGGCGTATTCACTGATACAGCTTTATCAAGATTTCATTCAGGGGAAGAAACTGGTACTATTAAGAACACAGCTAAACAATTAGCAGATTATTACGAAAGTGAAACTGTATTCAGACTAAAAAACATTATTGAGTTAATACAAGTTGTTATAGCAATGGTTATTATGATAGTAATGATCGGTTTAACATTAGTGTCAGCAGAAACAGCTACAATTAGTCCCAAAAACCCTGCTGTAGGGTAGAGTGTTGAAATAAATGTGGAAAAGTTAAAATGTTAGATACTCAACTGGAAATGACAGACAAAATTGGATACCTTCTTCTTAAGAAAGGTATTATTGATACTAGTATTCTTGAGAAAGCTCTAAAAATTAAGCAGGCTGATCAGGGAAAATTAAAACGGAATCTTGCTCAAATATTGGTTGAAGAATTTGAGTTTGATCATGATACTATATTCAGGGAAGTAGCAGTTTTATACGCTTTTAAAGAACTGAATATTCATCCTGACGAGCTTGGCGATGATAGATTGAATGAAATTAAAAATTTAATTAAAAAAAATGGTGACTCTGTTAAGAAGTTATTACTGGATCATCGCGTGATTCCATTTCAATTTGACAGCAGAGTTAGAGATAAATTAATTTTAGCCGCGGTTGATCCCACAGACAGAGCTCTTGCAAAAATTGCTTACAGTCTTAACGTAAAAAAATTCGAAATAAATTATCTGCGTAAAAGAGACTACGATAAATTGATTGGCAAGATTCTTTCAACAGAGAATGAATTTTTAAAGATGATGGAAGAATCTCCGGAAGAAATGTCTGCCGAGATTGAAGAACAATCAATTAACGAAGAAGATCTTGATGCTGAAATAAACAAGAGCGCATTAATTAATCTTGCTGAAGCAGCACTGATTGAAGGAGTAAGAAAAAACGCGAGTGATATACATGTTTTTCCGAAACCTGGTAACAGAACAGAAATTCATTTTAGAATTGATGGCAAGTTACAATTATGGCATGCTCAGGAAGCTACACTGCCTGAAGCTGTAGTCGCCGTGTTTAAAGATAGATCCAAGGGGATGGATAGATTTGAAAGAGAAAGAGCACAGGATGGTTTTGCGCAAAGAGAGATTGACGGACATATTATTCGTTATAGAGTTTCTGTATTGCCTCTTGTCGGTACCGAGTTAAAAAACAAGTTTGAATCTATCGTAATAAGAATTTTGGATGACCGAAAAGTTATTAAAGACCTTAGTAAGCTGGGTCTTACTGGGTATTCGGCAGCAGCGTTTGAAAAATCAATTAGACAACCCCAGGGTATGATTATTATGACCGGGCCAACCGGTAGTGGTAAAAGTACAACTCTTATTGCCGCGCTTTACCAGGTTATCACAACAGAAAAGAATATTCTTACTGTCGAAGACCCGGTTGAGTATGTAATTGAAGGCGCCAGACAGTTGAAGATCGGTCATCGTATGAATTTTGAACAAGCTATTAGAGCCATTCTTCGTCATGACCCTGACATTGTTCTTGTTGGTGAGATGCGTGATAAGGAAACTGCTGAGACTGCTATTAAACTAGCTAATACCGGTCACCTGACTTTTTCAACTCTTCACACAAACGATGCACCAAGTGCTGTTGCCCGTTTATATAAAATGGGAGTTGAACCGTTCCTTATTGCTTATGCCATAAACATTATTGTTGCCCAGAGGCTTATTCGCAAATTATGTGATAATTGTAAAAAGAAAATTGTTGAATTAAATCCTGTAATTATGAAAGCAGCTAATCTAAATATTGATGAATGGAAGCAATTTACAATTTTTGAGGCTGTTGGTTGTGATAAGTGCCACGGCTCCGGATATAAAGGTAGAATGGCCATACATGAAGCGTTATATTTCACAAAAGAAATTCGACAGATTATTGTTAACTCCGGCTCAGATGTTGATGAATCAGCGATTAGAGAACAGGCAAGAAAAGATGGTACTTATAATTTAAGAGAGTCCGGTTTGGAAAAAGTTAAGTTAGGGCTCACATCAATTGAAGAAGTATTGGCTGGAACATCGGATGAGTAGTAGTGTGATATAAGTAATTGCTTTTAGAATAAAGATTTGCTAAATAACCTTTTGAATAATTACTACAACCAATGAGTAATATTCTATGATCGATAAAGCTAAATCCATATTATCTGCATTTGCATCGCAAATTCCTCAAACAGTTTTTGGCCCTGAAAGAGTAGCCTACATTGCTGAAAATATTGGAAAAATAAGTGATGAAGATAAGTTAATATTACTCAAGTTGGCTAATCATATTTTATCCAAAATGCTTGACTCCCAAGCCTCGGATATTGAATTAGGCGGACATGCTACAAACGAGTATGTTTGGTTGAGAATTTTTGGAGCTAAAAATCCAGTACATGAATTACCCAAGTTGACAACCGATGAATCATGTTTGTTGATCATGAGTTTGCTTAATCAAAATCAATTGAAGCATCTTCTCGTAAGCAGGAACCTTGATTTTAGTTACTCTTTCCGATATGAAAAAGAAAATAAAGATGTAAGATTTAGAGCGGATACTTATTATGATCTGGATACTTTAGCACTGAATATGCGTTCGATCTCGGCTGAAACCCGACCAATTGAATCTTTTGGTTTTCATCCTTTTGCTGTTAAGTCAATGAGTCATACATTTATAAAATTTGGTTTGTCTTTAATAACCGGAATAACAGGTTCCGGTAAATCAACTACTCTTGATTCAATTATTGATAACCATAATAAAACTGATAACGCCCATATTGTTATTGTAGCAGCGCCAATTGAATATGTTCATAAATCGAATAAGTGTTTAATTCGTCATAGAGAAGTTGGCAGAGATGTGTTATCTTTTAAAGAGGGAGTAATCCAGGCATTGCGCCAGGATCCCGATATCATTGTAATTGGTGAGATGAGAGATCCTGAAACAATTTTAGCCGCTCTTGAGGTTACCGATACCGGTCACAAAGTTTTTTCAACTTTACATACATCATCAGCTGTTGAATCGATTGACAGAATTATTGCAGAAGTGCATGCCAATGAACAAGAGAGAGTTAGAAACAGACTGGCAGATGTTTTGACATCCGTTGTTTCTCAAAAACTTGTTCCTAGTCTTGATGGCAAAAGAGCATTGGCAAAAGAAGTACTTATAGTTACACCTAGTGTTAAAGCTGCTATCAAGAATGACAACACAAGTGAAATTTACATGATGATTAATCAAGGAGCTCCGCAAGGAATGATAACACTGGAACAGGATTTGATCAGATTATTTAGGGAGCGGAAAATTTCGAAAGAAATGGCAGTATCGTATGCAAATAATAAAACTCGTATCGTTCAAATGCTAAAGGCAATATAGTATGAGGCCTGTAGTCTGTGTTTATTGTGAGGGAAGCGATACCAAGCTTGCCGTACTATCGAAGGAAAAGAATGAGATAATCGTTCACCGGACGGTTAGTGCCGGGACTTCGGCAGTTACTTCTTCTAATGATTCAGGAATGTCAGATTTTGGCAATGATGATTTTGGTGATGATATTTCCTTAGATAATATGAGTAGTTCAGATTCTGGCTCAAGTAATTCAGCAAGTATTGCTGTAATATCTTCCGGGTTATCAGAACTGCAATTGAACAAAGCTGATTTTATTCCGGTTCTAACCGAGCCGGTTTTGAGTTATCATCTCTATGAAGGCGAAAAAAACGAAGACAAATCAAAACTTATAGAATCTGTTGTTGCAGATATAAGAAACACAAAAAACATCTTCCTTGAACCAAGTTGTATTGATATTACTGAACTAAATGATAAATCCCTTCTTAGCGTGTTTGTTGAAAATGATATCCCTTGTGTGGATTTTATTGGCTCACTCGCTAGCTATAGAGGCAGAAGACATTTTAAAATACCCACACTTAAATCAGCAGAGTTATCTCTTGCTCATTATGTTTCAAAATCCACAAAATTTTTCCCTGAAGATTATTCCCTGATAATTTATATAGGGAAAGAATACAGTAAGCTGATTTTTCTTGAGGGGCAAAAATTAAAACATCTTGGTGCGACTCTTGACATAGGCACAAAAAATCTGCACACGTATGATGTCTACTTCTCAAAAATTCTCCTCGAAATGGAAAATGGCGGAATTCCTAAACTTGACAATATCATTCTATGCGGAGAAGATCGGTCTGAGAATTTAATTTTATCTTTTTATGGTACTTTCCCGGAAGCCAATGTTAGTGAATTAAAATTTGACGAACTTAATCTCACAAATTTAGACGAAGAAGCAAAAAGAAATTTATCAGAGTATTCAATCCCTATAGCTGCGGCAATTGAATATTTTGATGAACTGGATAAAACGTATTCAGGTATTCACATTTTACCAAAGTATATTAAAGAATCTCAGAAGACTTTTCAATTTGGATGGCATAGTTATGCAATGCTGCCGCTTATTTTCTTAGTTACTTTTTTCTTCACCTTTAGAGCTCTGGGAAATGTTGAAAAAATAAATGAACTTGATATGCAGATTCAGGATTTAACTCTAAAGCAACAACAAAACCAGGCGATTGTTGGAGAGATTGAACCATTGACACTAAAAATAAATAGTTTTGATGCTACACAGGCAATCCTCGATTCGGCAACTGTTGGAACAGAAGTATGGGGCAACATGATTACAAATGTGTCTGATTTTGTTGAACGTAGAAGAAATTTTTGGATGACAAAAGTTGAGGGAATTGAAGACAATAAAGTTCTGGTAACCGGATACTCATTGTCGAGGAGTGTATTAACAGAGTTTGCAACAACAAATAATTCTACATTACTGAAAAATGTTTTGTATGATCCGTTAAGAGACAGAAATGCATTTTCATATAATCTTAATTTCAAAATCAAATAATAATCAAGAACTTGATTAATGAGCGGAAAAGTTAAAAATACTATCATCCTTTTCATAATTCTACTAATTATTGGTATTGGTGGGGCTGTTTACACTTACGTGTTGCAGAAGGGAAAAATTGATGAAAGGGAAAAGAAAATTGAAGATCTGATGATGTATCAGATGGATACTGAAGCTCTGATTGAGCAATTGACGGTATTGAAAAAGAGAGTTGTTGAACTGGATTCAATTTTGGCATTGCGTAAATATAATATTCCGCAAAATTTATCTCAGTCAAGTTTTTATGATTTTGTTAATAAAGTTACTTTTTCTTTCTCTCCCAATTCCTTTGTTAACATTGAGTATGACCGGTTGGACAACTTAACTGACTTCAGTTATTATGTTTTTCGACTTAGCGGGACAGCAGAATTTAACGATATTTATAAATTGATTTATGCTATAGAACAGAGTAAAGAATTAAAAAAAATAATTGATGCGTCAATGAACAATTTTGTTAAAGTAGATGATGATAGAACACCTCATTATCTGGTTACATTTAATCTAACTGCGGCAATTTATTTTTCAGTTCATGATAGATTTGCATCGGCGGAATTTGTAGAAAACAGACTTATTCCAAATCCGGTTTACGATATTTTCTATCCATTAATCAGGAATGAAATTCCACCTAATACTGATAATTTACTGGACGTTCAGGATGCATCACTTTTGGCACTTATACCCGATGGCGCTTTTTTGGCTGACCCTGAGGGCAATACTTTTCTTTTGTGGGAAGGCGATAGAGTATACCTGGGTTATTTGACAGAAATTGATTACGAAAAAAATTCAGTAGAATTCATATTGAATAAAGGCGGAATTATTGAAAAAATATCACTCACACTTGAAAATTCAACGGAAAAATAAAATGAAATCATTATTTATACCACTGTTTTTACTTGCTCTCTCAATAACAATGTTGGGGCAAAGGGATTTGGAAAAACGACTTAGCGGATATGTCAATCCTGATGAGTTGGTCTCCCTGTCTGTAAGCATTCCTTTTGACCAGGCGATTGAGGTTCTAAGCAAAGTGAGCGAGAAATTAACTGGAAAGAAAATTGTTTCACTTACCGGAAAGACTGACCCCGTTGGGATTGAAATTGATAATCTCCCATATAAAAGAGCCTTAAATATTATTGTTCAATACAACAGTTTGTTATCTGAAGAAAAAGACAACGTAATTATTGTTAAAAGGCCAACGGATAAGACTTCTGATTTGTCGGAAGAAATTTATGCGTCCGTTGATGAAAGGGAAGTTAAGATTACCGCTGTCTTTTTTGAGGCAAATGTTATTGATATGCGGGAGCGGGGTATTAACTGGCAGTTTGTACTCTCTGCTGCTGGAATTACTCTTGGTGGTGATATGACTACTTTTGGAGTTGCTTCATCGCAAGATGGTTCCGGGTTGTTAAGTTTTAAAGATCAGACTGCTTCAACGACTACCAGCACTTCTACACAGACTCAGGCAAAAGCACCTGATTTTCAGGTTGGAACCCAAACACATTTTGAGATGGGCAAGTTTGTTGGTGATGCTCTTGGTATTTTTAAGTTTTTTGAATCTGAAAATCTTGGTGAAATTATTTCCAAACCATCAATTTCTGTCAGAAATAAAACTCAGGGCCGGATTCAGATTGGTTCAGATATATCAATTAAACAAAGAGATTTTGCAGGAAATATTATTGAACAATTTCAACCAACAGGTACAATTGTTGAAGTTACTCCATTTTTGTATACAGAGGATAATATTGATTACGTTTTGCTTAAGCTTAACCTGGAGCGTAGTTCGGCCACTGTGAACGCTTTAACTACAGAGATTGCAAAAACAATGGCAAATACTGATGTGTTGTTGCTAAACGGAGAGGAGACTGTTATTGGTGGATTATATATTAATGATGAAACCAGCTCCAGAAGAGGAATTCCTATTCTTAAGGATTTACCGTGGTGGTTCTTTGGGCTAAGATATCTTTTTGGGTATGATCAGCAAACAGTTACGAAGAAAGAAGTTATCATTCTTATAAAAGCAGAAATATTACCAACTTTAAAAGAACGCGTTGATTTCAAAAGAAATAATAATTTGATAAAAGAACAGTATATGAAAGATGAAGAAGATGCAAAACGTTATAAAGTGAAGAAATCAGAAGAAGAGAATAATGCTGAAAATCTTGAAGAAATGGATTAGACTGTTATGGAATCAATACTAGTTGTCGATGACGACATAAATCTTTGTACTGTATTATGCGAAGAATTAAATGAAATTGGATACGTTACGAATTATGTAACAAATGCCGATGAAGCCATACAATGTATCTCGGGGGAGCAAAAGTATGATTTGATACTACTCGATCTTAAAATGCCGGATAAGGACGGATTCTATGTGTTGAATGCTATTAATGAAAATAAAATCAACATTAAAGTTATTGTTCTTACTGCCTACGCCGATGTAAAAAGTGCGATAGATTCCGCCCGCTTAGGGGCCGCTGATTTTATCAGTAAACCTTACGACCTTGATGAATTATTAATATCTGTTCGACGAGTATTGCAGCAAGATGAAGATTAATCTAAGATTACTCTTAATCACTTTTAGCATTATAGTTGTAATATCTGTTACTTCTACCCTCGTTTTTTTCTCAGTTACCAACACAATACTTCAATCGAAATTATCAAACAGTTTTCTAAAGTCTTCTTACGATTTTGTTCTTGCTTTCCAAACAGAAATAGGAAATATTAATAAGGAATACGCAGAACTGAGCGTTAACGAGAGTGAATTTAGTATAATTGATATTGATACAACTAACCTCGATTTTATTTTTATTGTTGATGAAAGTTACCAAATTGAAAGAAATTCGATGAGATTCAGCAGTAACTCCTTATTAAATTTTTCATCCTTTCAGCTGGGTAAATTTGTAGAAAATAACCCGAATCTCATTCTTTTCTATTCACAAGAAAATAACAAGCAGGTATACTACGGGAAAATAATAAATGAAAAATTTTTGAATCAAATGGCTGAAAAATCCCGTGTAGAAATTATGCTGCTTGTTAACGATACTCCTTATGAGTATTCAAACTCAACATTAACGAATCAGCAGCTGCCATCCCTAGTCCAAATTTCCAAATCATTAAAAGACCAGCCGGATTTTTCTGTTTATAGCGAGGAGTTACTTTCGACGGTATTTTTCGCAACTATTTATTCGTTCAATTCTGCCTATCTATCACAAAATGAGATAAAATTTTTATTACATACAACAAGCATCGAAGCATTTGAGGTTAGAGACCAAATGGGTGTTATTATGCTTGTTTTGATAGTAACCGGTGTCGCTCTCTCGCTTATATTTGTCTTATTGTTTACTACAAAGTTGCGCAAGCAAATATCGTATTTAAGTGAAGCTGCCGAACATGCCAGTAAAGGAGATTTTAACAGAAAAGTATCAATAGTTTCCAAAGATGAATTAGGACTCTTGGCCAAGGCATTTAATAAAATGCTATCTGAGTTGCGGCAAAAAGAAAAGAGAGAGAAGGAATACGCTGAGTTTTTAACATTATTGAATCAGAACCCTACGCTTAATGAAATTGCCGAAGAATCTTTGAAAGTTATTTTGAAAGAGCTGGGCATGAATTATGGGGCTTTTTTCACTCTCACTTCAGATAAAACAGAAATGGTAAGTGCCCTTGGCTACAATGACAAAACAAGAATGCATATATCTAACGAATCCGAAATAAAGTCCGCAATTTCTGAAGGCAAAATTATTGAAATCGATTTATCGAAAGAGAAAATTAAAATCAATACGGGTTTGGAAATTGTTGAGATTAAATATGCATTAGTAGTTCCAATAACATATCATCGAAAAGTAATTGCGGTTATAGAAATAGCTTCTAATTCGTCTCCCCAAATGTCACCTGTTGATTATATAAATTTAATACATGATCAACTGGCGGTGGGAATAGCTAATGCGGATACCTACAGCAAGTTAGAGATATCGGTTGAAGAATTAAAAAAATTAAATGTGCAATACCTTAAACAGAACGAAAGAATAACAGATAAGAATGAGCAATTAGTGAAATTGCACACAGAAATAAAACAAAAAGCCGAAGAGCTTGAGAAAGAAAAAAATAAAGCTGAAGAGATGACGGTTTTAAAATCACAGTTCCTGGCCAGTGTTTCGCATGAATTAAGAACGCCATTAAATTCAATAATAGGATTAACAGAACTAATTCTTAAAGATGAGTTGCATGATGGAAACACAAAAAAAAGATTGAACGTAGTGTTTCGCAACGGCAAAAAACTATTGAGTTTGATTAATAATATTTTGGATTATCTTAAAATTGAATCCGGCAAAACAAATATTAAAAAGGATAGTTTTCTTCTTTCCGCTTTATTGCGTGAAATTGAACAATTTTTTGAGCCATTAGTTAAGGATAAAGACTTAACCTTTATTATTGATTACAAACCAGTAAGTGATTTGCTTTTGATTTCTGACCGAAGGAAACTTGAACAAATATTAATTAATCTTATTGGAAACGCAGTTAAGTTTACTAGTAAAGGGCAAGTCACGTTGTCCATTCGTTTACTTGGTGAATCTGAGTTGAAAATGACTGTCAGGGATACTGGTATTGGAATTAAGGAAGAGGACTTAGCCATAATATTTGATGAGTTCAGGCAGGCAGATGGTGGAATTAGCAGGCGATATGAAGGGACCGGACTTGGTCTTACTATTTCTTCAAATTATGCCAGATTATTAGGCGGCGAGCTTTATGCAGATAGTGAATATGGGAAAGGCTCCGACTTCCACCTATTATTGAAGAATACCCCTATAGAAGAAATTGAGTTTTATGAGCACACTAAATTTACCAAGTTTACTGAAACTGCTGATAAAAAAAATCTTTCCCCAGACGTAATTCTAGTTGTAGAAAATCCTGACACTGAAAAAATGTTAAAAGATTATCTGGAGCTTAACAATTTTTGTGTTAGTGTTATAAAAAATGAAAATGAATTGTTTGCTCAATTTTGGAATTCAATAAAATTGATTGTTATTGATCAAAACATATCGCTTGCAAATAACTGGCAACTCCTGTGCCGGCTTAAAAAATCGGAGACTTTTGCTAAAGTACCAGTAACAATGGTTTGTATTAACGAGTCATTAAAACTTGGATATGGGTTTGCAGTTTATGACTATTTTATGAACGAAATGGATGATAAATTATTAGAAAGAATTATCAAAGAATATGCTGCATTATTCACTAAGAAAACCCCATCACTTTTTTATCTGTCTGATCATCCGGAGATAACTGAAGAAAGTATCAATGAATATAAAGTGAAATCGGTTAGCTTTGATGAATATCATTTGTCAGATATTAGTGCAGATGCTGACCTTATTGTAATAAATTCCACTAGTAATTCCAGCAAGGTAATTAAAATAATAGATGAGATTAAGCACTTTCCAAAAACAAAAAACATTCCCATATTGTGTAGACTTATTGAATTTACTGGCGAAATACAGAGTCAATGGGCTAATGAATTAAATGAAGTAATGATATCAAAAGCTCATCATCCATTAGATGTTCTTAAGGTACTGAGAGATAGATTAACTGTTTATTTTGATGACGGAATAACTGAGGCTAATATTGATGTGCCAGCGGAGGTAGCGGTACCCGGGAAGTATATTCAGGTGATAGATCGCAGAATAATGATTGTTGATGATGACCCGGATGCACTTTACACTATTGGAGAGATATTATCAGAAATAAACGTCGAATATATTACTGCATCAAATGGTGTTGAATGTCTTTCTAAATTGAACAATATGCGTCCGAGTATTATATTAATGGATATTATGATGCCACAAATGAATGGTTTTGAAACAATTGGAAGAATAAAGTCCATAAAAGAACTCTCTCAAATTCCTATTATTGCGCTTACTGCTTATGCAATGCTTGAAAACAAAGATATTATTGAAAAACATGGGTTTGTTGATCTGATAACAAAACCAGTGAACAGTGAAGAGCTTCACCAAAAAATTAAAAACTATATTGGTGCTTAATTATGAATCGTATTTTAGTAATTGATGATATGCCGGATAATGTTTTTATTCTACAAGATAGACTTGAAAGAGAAGGTTATGAAATATTAACTGCATATGATGGCATTGCAGGTTTAGAAAAAGCAAAGTTGGAATTACCGGATTTAATACTCCTGGATATAATGATGCCAGGTATGTCTGGCTTGGAAGTTTGTGAAAAGTTAGTAAATGATGATGAGACTAAACTAATTCCGATTATACTGGTTACAGCTCTTGTTGAAGTAAAGGACCTGGAAATTGGATTAAAGGTAGGAGCGTTTGACTATATAAAGAAACCTTTTAATAAAGTAGAATTAATTGCAAGAGTTAGATCGGCTCTTAGATTTAGCGAAAGCAATAAAGTGATGCTGGAGATGGAAAAGATTAGAACCTTTGCTGCGACAGTTATTACAGCAAACCATGAGATTAAGCAACCACTAACACTCATTAACCTTAGTTTGGCTGCCATTAAACGGGAACTTGGTAAAGATCCGATTTCGAAGGAGGCCATTAATAAAAAAATTCAATTTATAGAAACAGCAGGGAAGAACATTGTAGATGTACTTGATAAGTTAAGTTCTATTAGGCGTCCCGAATTTACAAACTACGTAAACAATATGAGTATGATTGACCTGGATTCTGACAAATAATCAGCTGGTTACCTTATTAACAAGATGCAGCAAATCATCAAATTTATATGGTTTTCTTAGGGCAACATTAATCTTATATTCACTTTCAAGTTCGTGAAGGTTTTCCCCGGTAGACCCGGTTGCCAGTATTATAGGAATTTTAAGTCCTAAATTATGCAGCTCCAATATACATTCCAGCCCATCCATGTTCGGCATTTTTTTATCAATAATTAAAGCATCAAAGTACGGAAAATTCTTAACTGCTTCTATTACCTCTAATCCATCTTTAACTGCGCTTACCTGAAGTCCATGAGATTCAAATAGGTCTTTCAGTAATTCTCTTAATGTATCTTCATCTTCAGCGATAAGAATTTTTTTGGGCTCATCAATAATAATGGATTTACTCTGTTCAAGCACAGGCAAGGAAATCTCAAATGTTGTCCCTGTACCCTTTATACTCTCAACTTTTATTTTACCATTATGTTTTTCGATAATTGATTTCACATTATTCAATCCAATTCCAGACACTAAATCCTTATCGCGTGTAGAAAATGAAGGATTGAATATTTTATCAAGATGTGTTTCATCAATTCCGTGTCCGGTATCAATTATTCTGACAAATAACATTCTTTGTGCTTTATAAGAAGAGTCGTCGGCATCAACAGGCAAGCATTGTGTCGCAGCCAGTTTTATTTCTCCATTACCTAAAATTGCTTCTTTAGAATTTATCAACAAGTTATATATAGAGCGGTATAAATCAGTATAGTTCCCTAAGATTTTTGGCAAACCATACTGGATTTCGGTTGTAAGTTTAATTCTGTCTGGAAGGAACAATTTGAATGATACAGATATTTCTTCCAGTAAGGAATTCATATCAATCTGACTTTTAAAGGTGTTAGTTTCTGTGCTTTTCTTTAATACAGAAGAAATGATATCAAGTGCTCTGTTGGAGCTGTTTTCAATAATTCCCAATAGTTTTGCTTTAGAAATCACTTGATTTTCGGAATGTTTTAAAAGATCAATGCTATTAATAATATTAGTAAATATGTTATTCAAATCATGTGCAATAGCTCGTATTGTTAACCTTGATGGTTCTCCCGCTGGCTTTTCGTGGGCATTCTCAAGCGTAATCAGAAAACCTTCAAGTTCTTCCTCCAGGACGATTGGAGAAAGCTTAATGATCATTTTTAGTTTTTCTGAAAAATAATTTTGTGTGATTTTCGTGATAGAAGGTTTAATATCCAGCAGTTCTGGAATGGAATCGTTTGCTGTTACGGTATTGAACAAATCATCAAATAATTTGTTCTTATAAACAATTGTTAGTTCTTTATTAGTTATAAGCAAGGGTCCATTATAAATTTTTATCAGTTGAGAGATTAACTCTTTGTTCTGGTTTAGTTTATTTTCAGTGTTGTTGGTAATCATGATTTCAGGTTGTATTTCTTTATTTTGGAATATAGTGTTTTTTGACTGATGCCCAGGGATCTTGCCGAATACTCACGATTCCAATCGAATTGTTCAAGAGTATTCTTTATTAAAAATAATTCATACTCTTCAATTGTACCTAACTGTGGCAAAGAGGGAGTCGCCGAAACATCCTTCTTAACAAAATCAGGGAGTGCCAAATCACCTACCTGAATGGAGTCTGAATCGGAAAAGATGAGAGATCTTTCAATTATGTGCTCCAACTCTCTTACATTTCCGGGGAAACTATAATTTTTTAATGCCATTTTAGTCTCAGGTGAAAGTACTTTTGCAGAATTGTATGGAAGTTTTTTCTCCATAAAATATTTGGTTAGTAGTAAGATATCATCTTCTCTCTCTCTGAGCGGAGGTATTGTGAGGGTTATTACATTAAGTCTAAAAAGAAGGTCGTGTCTAAAATTACCAATCTCAGCCTCTTCCATTAGATTTTTATTTGTAGCGCCAATAACCTTCACGTTCGATCTCAAGTTAGACACACCGCCAATTCTTCTAAACTCACCTTTTTCAAGGAATCTTAGTAATTTCGGTTGTAACGAAAGACTTAGCTCGCCAATTTCATCTAAAAACAGGGTGCCACCATCGGCAATTTCAACAAGTCCTTGTTTTTTTGTCTTAGCGTCAGTGAATGCGCCTTTCTCATACCCGAATAATTCACTTTCAATTAACTGGTCAGGCAGTGATGCGCAATTGATAGCAACGAATGGTTTGTTGTTTCTTTCGGAATTATTATGAATAAATTCTGCAAATAATTCTTTACCTGTTCCTGTCTCTCCTTGTAAAAGAATGTTAGAAAACGATTTGGCGGCTCTCTCCGAAAGATTTATCACGTTCTTTATAGCTTTGCTTTCTCCAACTATTTTACCAGGAGTTGACTGACTGACTTTGGAAGATAGAATCTGATTTGTTACAAGAAGGTTTTTGTGTTCTAGAGCTCGTTTTATTGTTATTCGGAGGTGCCCGAATTCATAGGGTTTGGGAATAAAATCATAAGCTCCTTGTTGAATGCAATTAATTGCCGTTCTTATCTCGGATCTTGCCGTAAGTATGATGACCTGAGTGAAAGGATGTTCTTCTTTCGCATATTTTAATACCTCTTCACCAGAAACTTCTCGCATTTCCAGATCAAGCAAAAGGAGATCGTAATTTTCATTTTTAAGACCATTGATGGCATCTTTGCCATCATAAACAATATCAACCCGGTACCCGTCAGTTACCAACTCCTCTTTAAGAAGGTAACAAAGTGCCTCGTCATCATCGGCAATAAGTATTCGTGAGTCTTCGGGATTCATTTATTCTTAGTTGATTTTTCAAAATATAACGAAATTTACAGATAAAACCATTATAGAGCTTTGTTCTGAATCAATTATAGTAAATTAATGTTACTCTTATTATTCCTGTTTGATATGATTTTTTTTACATGAGTAGTTATTAGTTATTTTATTCGAACGTGAAAGAAATTAAAAAAAAAACCTGAAATACTTGCGATAAATTATAATTACTCTTAAATTTGGAGTCTAATTATTTGGGCGCGTAGCTCAGTGGTAGAGCATCTCCCTTTTAAGGAGAGGGTCCCTGGTTCGAGACCAGGCGCGCTCACGAAAACCGATCAGCAATGATCGGTTTTTTTGTTTTAAATAGTTTACAATTCAATCTCATCACTCTTTTAAACCTTTTAACAATTTTCCGTGTCAAACTACAGCTGAATTAAATCAGAAGTTTTTACAATCTGTTTTCCGAGACACAAATAAGTCAAGCTGGATCATTATATTCTATTTATGACATAATTGTGTTATAAATAATATCTGACTCGTCTTTTGAATTTGTCGTCTAATTTGGTAGTGACCTCTTGCCATTTTGTTAACCGCAATTGCTGCGCTGACTAAAGGACAAACATTAATAATGGTTTGAGAGTCTTCAGCGAATAAGCTTGCGAGACGATACATCTTAAAGTTATTGGAGAATAAGGAGACTTTCATGAAAAAAATAATTTGGCTTATGATTTCTATAGTAATAATTACTACTGCTTGTGTGGAATACGAAACAAAAAGTATCCGAAAAGAGAGCGAAGTAGTAATTGACGGGAAGATTGATGATTGGGAAGGCAAGTTGGAGTACTTTGATGAAGAGGGTTTTGCAATAGGGTTTCAGAATGATGAAGAATTTCTCTATATCTGTCTGTCTGCTACTGATCGCAAAAAAGTAGGAAGGCTATTGTCCACGGGAATTACCATTATGTTTGATCCTGAAGAGGGCACTAAGAAAGCCATTGGAATTCGTTATCCTGTCCGTCAGGGACAAAACCAGAGAGATTTGATGGATACCATGGGTATGCAGGAAGACAGAGCCCCACGCGCTGAGCGAATGAAACTTTTGTTGAATGATCAGAATGAATTCTTACTGGTAAACCAGGAAGATTTTCCCTTGGGTTCATATCCAATTGACGGCAGTAGGGGATTTAAAGTAAAGCTTGGACTGGAAAATGATTACTTAGCATACGAATTGAGGATACCTCTTATACCTTTTATGGAGTTTGAACATTTTGTGCATCCCAACGATGATGGAAAACTTCTCATAAGTATAAATAGTGTTGAAATGGAGAAGCCAGAGCAAAGAAAAAATCCCGGAGGCAGTGGTGAGCGGTTCGGCGGTATGGAAGGTGGACGTTCCGGTGGCGCGAGAGGAGGAAGAGCAGGTGGAATGAGCAGAGGTAAACCAGGCGGCATGGATAGATCTTCAATTGAACCTATAAGTTTTGAAATTAGCCTTGAACTTGCAAAGTAGTTAGAAAGAATACGCTATAAAATTTATAATACTTTTATAGTTATTACGAGGGTTTGTTTTTTGAAGCTTGTTTGTTGATAAAGGACAATAATCGCTCCTCATTAAATTCACCATAGGCGAAAAGTTGATTATTTACAAATAAGGCGGGAACAACCAGCATATTTTTACCCGTATACTTTGAGATATTGGCTACAGATATTTTTATATTCTTTTTTTCAGAGAGTAAATTAATTAATTGAAACTCAACTCGATGACATGTTTCACAGTTCCTGGCTACAAACAGTTTTATTTCCATGATCTTTTTATATGCAATTTAACTTATGCTGTAAAGATAATATGTCGTGTCTGCGACATCAGGGAATTAGCCAATCAATTTTTTAATTTCCTCTTCTTTCTGAATTATCAGTTTCCTTCTATCAAAATTGATTATTCCTTGTTCTCGTAAATCTGTAAGAATGGCGTTAACTGTCTGTCGTGAACACGCAGTTAGCTCTGCAATATCCTGATGTGTGAGGAATGGTTTTAAAAATATTTCATCACCAATTCTTTTCCCTTGCTCGACTGCTAAATTGTATACAAACGAGCTAACTCTTTGTGGCGCATCTTTAAAAACCAATTCTTCAATTCTTTCACTGTATTTGCGCAACCTTAAACCAATAAGCTTGGTAATTTTGAAATTCAATTCTGGTAATTTTTCAACAAATTTTTTGAAATCATCTTTACTTATGGCACAAATTAAACATTCGTCCAAGGCATAAGCATAATCTGTTCTGTCCTTTTCATCCAACACTGCCATCTCACCAAATACTTCTCCGGGGTTAATCAGGGCAATTATCATTTCTTTACCCTCAGGAGAAGAACGGGTCAACTTTACTCTTCCTTTCTTCAGGAAAAAAATTGATGATGAAGGTTCATTAGCAAAATAAATTGGTTGTGATTTCGAGAATTCCTGCATTGAAGTCATCTTCTCTAATTCCATCAATTTTGGTTTCTCAAGAGTAGTAAACATATTAAAATTCTCGAGGTACCAAAGTTTTGTTTCTGCAGCCATTTTTTTCTCGAATTATTATTTGTTTTGTCTAAACAGCGATATCATAAATTCTGTTCAATTCAAAAGACTGGTTTTAAGCTAAAACTAACTTTCCAAACTGTCAAGAAGTTTGCAATTAATTAATAGTTTGGGAATCATATAATTAAATAAGTTTAAGTGTCTTGCAAACTACAGACTTCCTTACATGAGCCGGTTATATTTTTAAAAATGTAGACTGATGAAAAATGCATAAATAATCATTCTGTTCATCACCTTTACAGGAGCAACTTATTCTCGGGTATGTTACACAGCTGGAACACCCTTGCTCGGATCTCTGGATATGGCTACTAATCAGATAGGTACATTAAGACTTGAATTAACATACCAAGACAATTATTTAACAGATGTTTCTGCAGGTCATCGTTGCTTGATGAAAACTAGCGTGAAAGATCAACACATGGTTTGTGTTAAGCAAATATGAATTAATTGTCTGGTTCAGTATCCATAATTTCAAAATAGCAATCACAAATTTAAATTAGCATTGATATGAACAATATCAATGCTATTTAAACAAAATCCGACAAGTCTCAACATAAACAATATCAAATATCTTTCGATAGTATAATTGGGACGAAAATATGTTTTATGGGAAAGTTTGTTTACCTAAATTAATGCCTCACAAAATCAATTTTTTCATTTATTTCTGAAGAAAATGTTTCAAGTTGAAGAAAATAGTATCAGTTTAAGCAAAGAAGAGTTACTCGAAGAAATTGAGCGACTTAAGAAAAGGAATGCTGAGCTCGAAAAATTAGACGCCAAGCATTTTCATACCGACATCAAACTTAATCGAATCCGAAATTTGTTACGTGTTTTAATTGGTTCGACAAAGGGACTAATAGTTTTTAAGGACAGTAATCTAACTTACAAAATTGTTAATGATGCATTTTGCAATTTTTTGGAAGTGACTGAAAAAGATATTGTGGGTAAAACGGACTATGATCTTTTCCCCAAAAACGAAGCTGAAATAAATCGTGAAGGCGATTTGCTGGTTATTAAAACCAAAAAACCGTTAATTCAAAATAAATTGATTACAGGAAACGGAAATAGAGAATTTTTAAAAATTGTTAAAAATCCTGTTTACAATGAGAAGGGAGAATTTGAAGGCATACTGGTTTCTGGATACGACGTAACTGATGCTTTTGAAGACAAATCGATTAAGCTTAATGAGAGTATAAAGTCAATCTTAAACAATTCCAACGGTGTTGCAGCGCTTCATAGTACTAACGGGACTTTAATTAAGGCCGATGCTCTTGGTGAAGATGCTCTAAAAATCAGCACTGATAACGCACTTGATGAATTAAGGAAAAGATACGATAATCAGGATGGTCTTAAATCTTCCATTCTCAACGATACACAAGAGCTTGGCGAAGTTTATGCCGAAAGGGTTATTCCACTTTATCCTGACAAAGAGGTAAGTGTTGAAATTTATACAAGGCTTGTCGATTATAAAGACTCACCTGCTGTTTTTAGCATGATACAAGATATATCAGAGAGAAAACAAGCGGAAAAACTTCTTAAAAAGAAAGTAGAAGAACAGGCTATTATCCTTGATAATATTGAAATGCAAGTCTGGTTTTTAATAAACGCCAGTACTTATGGAATTATTAACAAGGCACATGCAGAGTATTGGAATAAAGCTAAGGATGAAATTGAATACAAAGGTTATTTTGAAATATTTGATAAAGAGACTGCTGAGCGAATGATTCAGAGTAATCTAAAAATATTTGAAAGTAAAAAACAGGTAAGAACTCAGGAATGGTATCCGGATTCAAAAGGCGAAAGAAGATTGCTGAATCTTGTAAAAACGCCTAATCTTGATATGAATGGTAACGTAGAAACAATTCTTTGCACAGCTGAGGATATTACTGAGACCTATATAGCCGAAGAGGAAATTAAGAAATACATTGAGGAACTACACGAAACAAAAGATATAATGGAAGAAAAAGCCTTTGAACTTGTGCAGCTAAACTTGAAACTGGAAGATTCGGAAGAGGCTCTTAGTAAACTGAATGCAAGTAAGGATAAGTTTTTCTCAATTATTGCGCATGATTTAAAAAGTCCATTTACAGCACTACTTGGCTACACAGATATTCTGGTTCAGGATTTTGATGAACTAACCAACGAAGAAATTCAAGAATTTATTGGTTCCCTTCATGAAACCTCAAGAAGTGTATTTCAACTATTGGAAGGTTTATTGAATTGGTCTCGTGTTCAAACTGGCAGGATGCCATACGAGCCGGAAAACTTTGATGTGTTTGAACTTTGCCTTCTTGTTGTAAAGTTATTTTCACGAAATGCCGAACGAAAAAATATCAAGCTGGTTAATTGTATTCCAGAATCCACCATTGTCTTCGCCGATAAAGAAATGGTGAATGGCGTTATTAGAAATCTTGTTTCAAATGCTATTAAATTTACACCTGCTGAGGGCAGTATCACTATCGAGACTGCTGAAGTTGGAGAGTTCTTAGAAGTAAAGGTTTGCGATACTGGTGTTGGTATATCCCAAGCGGATATAGAAAAGCTTTTCAAGATTGATGTACATCATACTACAAAAGGTACTGAGAATGAAATGGGTACCGGTGTCGGTTTAATATTGTGTAAAGAGCTTGTTGAGAAAAATGGCGGCAGTATTTGGGTAACCAGCGAAGCAAACGTTGGCACCAATTTTATCTTTACTCTTCCAAAGGCAAAGTAAGTAACCAATTTAATCTTATGCTTTGTACTGCCTGATTACTTTTTTATATTAGTCCATTCCATTAAGACAATATCTCGTTGATAATGATTAATAAGTTTTCTCTTATTTTTATGCTCATATTTCTCGTGGGATTAAACGCTCAGAAAAGATATGGTGAATTTTCTTTACTGCGGGTTAAAGCCCTTTATAATGTAAATGAAAACAGAAATGAGTTTCATGAGTACTGGAAAGTAAACGAATCCTTTGGAGTTGCTCTCGAATTCCCCTTCTATCTTGGTATTTTAGAAACAGGATTATCTTACTCCACTTTTTTACCGCTCTCAATAAATCAACCAGAATTCTCTTCCATAAACTATTATTTGTTATGGGGAGAGAGGTTTGAAGTAACTAACTGGATGCATATAAAAATTGATGGGGGTCCAGGATTATTTGAAATGGATTTTGAGGATGAGGATCTAAATACAGATAGAAATTTACTTAAGGAACGAGAATTATCCCTGACGGCTAATATCAGTTTATCATTAGTTTTTAGTGATTATATCTCGCTAGAAACAGGTTATACATTTTTACGAATACTCACAGCCAAGCCAATTGAATTAGGTTATATTTCTACCGGAATTGTTGTTACATTAAAGAGCCCCGAATGGTTAAGAGACATATTAAAATAGGTTTCCTGATTCTATCCTCTTTATACCCAATGTATTCAAATGATAATGGCGGGGCAAACAGAGTGATTACGAATGTGGAAATCTGTAACTCTGGAATAACAAATTTGTCTGATTTGTTTTACTTGATTGACGAATGGACAACTTCCTCCATAGATGGCTATCGCAACTATGCCTCTGCAAGTGGCTGGAATACCTTTAATAATCAGGATTGGATGATCCTCCTAAATGGCTCAGAAATGGATGTGAAATTCATGGAATATCAGCATATAAACCTTTTGCCGATTTCCGTAAATGATATTGACAAAATTGAGATAATAAATTCACCCATGGAACTGAATGGTGTTTATATAAAACGGGGTGCAATTAATATAATAACAAAGAGGTCAGATAAGCCTTTATCCGTAAGTTTTATGGCTGGAACTGGAAATGAAACCGGTGATCCTGGCCCATACAAATATACTGGTGACCAATCCCCTAATGTTGACCAAGTTGGACCAGATTACGCTTTTGGAGCTTCAGGCAAGTTGGGTAATTTATCATATTTGTTTTCTGGCAAATATCATATTCACACTTCTACTGACCCTAAAACTGAATTTAGAAATTCGAGTTATCCATGGGCTCTAAAACAGAGCCGACAATTTTCTTACTACTCAGAAATTACATACAAGGACGAGCATCAAAAACACAGTATATCATTCGGAAAATCCAAAATTGGAAAACTTGGATTGTTTTCTGACATAGGTGCTGATCTATTCTTTCTTGGCGCTTTAGGTAAGGAGTTCCATTCTGATACTGAATTCAATTCTTTCCTGTTATGTGGGAATATCGCTCTTTCTGATAATGTGGAATTCGGATATAATACAAGCCTCTCTAGTAAAAGCATTAATCCAATTTCAGAAGATATGTATCAGTTAGATTTTGTTCAGGATAGCTTTCATGGCGGCATATTTCTAAATTATATGACGGGGAATATTGTTTCATCAGCTGGATACTCGTTTAAAAGAAAAGAATATTATTCTTCTCAATTACCGGGTAGCTTTGCTATAAACAAAAATAAGTTTTACCTGGAATCTTCGTATCAATTTACAAATGGCTTTAAGGGTGGTATGACCCTGGATCTACAAAATAGTGATTCCACATACGCTTTAAGTATGGATCTCTCCTTAACGTATGATTTTGATAACTCAAACAGATTTGTTTTGTCTGTTGGTAAAACTGAAGTAACTGATGATGAAAGGAACGACACTTTTTATCTTAATGAAATAGGGATAAACGCATATTCAGATTTTGATTTGCATGATAATATTTATGAAAACATAGTAAAAGATAAATTACAATATGCAGAACTGCATTGGACGAATTATGGTGAAACCTATAATCTAAAAAGCACAATCAGTTATAAATCTTTTTCTAATTACCCCATTGTTAAGTTTCTTTATAACTACTCAGAAGAAATTTACCTGGAGGAATATGAAAGACTCCTTTCAGGTGGAAGTTCCTTTATGTTCAGCACACGATTTAACAAAGACTTTTCTATTATTAACATAAATGCATTCTATGCCTTTACTAGCTCGTTTGACGAGCATAATTTAATGTGGAATGAAATTGTATCAATCCCGAATCACAACCTCAGTGTTACTACAACCATAAATTTCGCCAGTTCATTTGTCTTTTGGGCTAAGCTAAAGTATCAGTCAGAAACAGAATGGAAGAATACACTTTTGGGAGCAACGGAATTAAAAGATGTTTATAGCACCTATTTCGATAATCTTATGCTTCTGGATTGTGGAATCCGCAAATCTCTATTAGACGGGAAAATCAGTTTCAATCTGATTGTTAAAAACATATTTTCTGATTACCACGTAACTCATCCATTTGGTTCAGTCTACAATACTTCCATTTATGTTAAGCTTGAATTAAATTTGTGATGGTTTTTACAATTCCAACATGAAATGCTATTTAGCAAATGTTTCGAGTAATTGCTTAGCAGTTTTATTTTTATTCATATTGTAGGATTGATTAAAGTTAACAACTGCCTTTGCTGTATCTCCAATTGCAAGATAAGACTTACCTAATGTAGTGAACAAATAAGGGTCGGTCTTCCTGTTCAACGCTTCTGTAAGATATTGAATTGATTCATCAAATCTTTTTAGAAAAAAACTATTAATTCCAATGCTTGCTAGAACATCAGTATAATTTTGATGATCCTTACTCTTTGGAAAATTTAAGAATGCTTTGTGGGAGGCAATTGAATTTTCGTAGTTGTGCTTATCAGACTGATATAATGCATGTTCAAGTAGTCGATCCAGGTATAAATCAATTATATACTTCGTATGTATATCAAAGGCAACATTTTCGTAGCTGTGAGTGAAAGAATGATAAAGGGAGTCATTATCATTCTCATCATTCTTAATCAGTTTTTCAACAATACCGTGGGGAATCAATTTATATTCTGTGCTGTTCACTGGTTTTTGCAGATGGGAGCTAAAATAAATAGGTGCTTCTCTATAACTATTGATTAATATGCTCAATAATTGATGTTTGTCATATTTTGTATAGTTCTTGCCCTTAAATGATTCTGGATAGTGCAAATTAACCCAGTCAGCCGACACAAAAGCAGGGGGGATTATGTAAATGTCCTCTCTATGTTTTTCAACGTATTTTAAATAATATGGAATATTTACAGCTTCATCCCACTGTGGGATTAAAACAGAGTTTGGCTCTAGAGATGAAATAAGACTCTTACCAAGATCTTCACCAAAGTAGTAATTGCTTTTATCATTAGCCGAGTAATTACTAAGAAGGAGAAGCATAGGAAGAGAAATTAGAAAAGCATATAAACTCCATCTTACAAATGCTGAAGTTGTTTTTTGTAATATTAAATCCTGAAAATTGGAAAGTCCAAGTGCAATAAATATTGAGAGAATGTAAAAAGATGGTAAAAAATATGCGTCAAGATCACCGTATATTCTAACAAAAGATTTTGAATTATAAATTACATTTGTAATCAGTATAAAGAAGCTTAAGAGAATAAATTTTGTGTGTTTAGGCTTTCGGAAAAAGACACTTGCAATAAATAAAATGGTTATCGAAAACTCACTGAAGAATAATTGATTAATAAACCAGGAGAAATTGTTAAAGATACTTTCACCACTACCTTCAGCACTATTCATTATTATCCCGGGTGCAAGATTATTATATAAATTTTCAAGCCCTTCGGGGTTATTAAAATCCATTGGAGGATCTAAAATCGATCGGAAATGAAGATATGCATAAATTGAAATTCCTAAGATCCCAATTAAGAGGCTAATAAAAAATATCCGTGGTTTTATTATTCTATAATTCGTAAGGAAAATGAAGAAAAGAATTACTGCTGCGGCAATAACGCCATTTAAATTTTGCAATAATCCCAATGCTATAATGTACATAAGTAAGTAGAGGTGTTTCAGTTCTTTAGTGTTCTCATAAAAGACATAAGTATATAGTGATAACGAAATAAAAAATATGTTCAGTGTATATACTTCTGAGATGGTCGATCTGGACCAAAGTGTAAATGAAAAAGCAAAAATAAGTGACGAAACAAAGGATATAAATTTTGTTAATTGAATTTTTCGAAGAAGATTAAAAGTGACTGCGACCGAAAGTGATGAGAACAATCCGGAAAGTGCATTCATAACAAAAACTGGTTTAAGGAAGAAAAAAATCATTATGAATAGTCGGCCCAGCATTGTATATAAAGGGTATCCGGGTCGGTGGTTAATCCCCAATGTAAATGAATTTGTAACAAATTCGCCTGAATCACCCAGGTAAATTGAGGGACATGATGTAAAAAGATATACGGCAAAAGTTATAATAAATAGAGAAAACGCAAGAAGTTTATCGTCTACAAGGAAAATCCTGATCTTTTTATTTTCAAGTATCATAATTAAGTATCTATTTGAGGGAATCTACTGCAAATTAATAAACTTACCGAGAATATCTTAATCAATTATTTTTGGAATTAGTTCTATAGAAGGCAATTTTTTTTGCAAGATGAGAACGAGATGGATTTATCTGAATTGCTATTTTCCACAGACTAAGAGCCGATTCAATTTCCTGTTTACTTTCAAATATATTTCCTAAATATTCGTATGCTCGCCAATCGTTCTTGTTTAGCTCAATCGCTTTCTTAAAATCTGTAGTAGCGTTATCGGAATCACCTTTCTTCATGGCGGCGGCTCCTCTTATAAAATAGGCATCCCCAAGATTTAGCTTGTCCAATGGGTAATTTATTTCCAAACAAGCATTCATACATGAAATAGCTAGGTCATAATTATTTGATTGTTCGTATTTGTAAGCATTTTTTATTAGCGGAATAAGATATTTTTCGTAAACGATCAAACTTGCTCTTGCATCTAAGAGAGTGTTGTTTGTAACAGAGGCCATTCTTAAATCGGATAACATTTCCCCATCAATGTCATCTCCTGTGTGTTCAGATTTCAGTCTCCAAATAAAACCGTAAGGTTCCAGGCGATTTTCATCAATGCTTATTGGTGTTTTTTTAGACCTGAATGTAAAAAAAAATTCTCTTTGGGATTTTAGTTCATCAATTACAAATTCTATAAAGGCATCTTCGAAAGGAATGACTCCGGCAGTAAGATTTAATTTGGATAAGTACTTCTGAACAAAGCTCTTATTCTTAAGAGTGGGAACTGAGATGACAGTCAGATCCTCTCTTTCGTGTTTAATGTTCTGATAATAGAAGGGAATAAAAGCATCATCATCGGCTGTACAAAATACAATCGAATTAGTGGGTAGATTTGCAAACGTGTCTATCCACAAAGCTTCAGCAATAACATTATTACTTTTATCATTCATTTTGAAATTGTTTGCGAAAATCCCAATTGGTATTAAAAGAAGTAAAATTGCTCCGACCGAAACAACCAGCTTTTGATATTTTGTCTTGGTAACTGCTGATATTTTTTGCCAAATCAGATCAATGCCTAATCCAATTAGTAGTGACCAAAAGAAATATGCTACAATATATTGTGCATCCAGATCGCTATGGAGCATTAAAGGAGAACGCACTGCGTATGTAACAATTAGAGAAATAGTGATAATAAAGTAGGCTCTGATTTTTATATTAACTTTTGAATTAAATAATCCAATCAGTGCAAATACTCCGAAAACCCAAAATTCCTTAAGAAAAGTATTCTCAATAAACCAGGTTAGATTAACTGCGCTATTAGTTCCTATTTTACTGGTACTATGTCCTATTAGATCAATGGAAACGCGGGGAGTTAGAAATCTATATAATTCAGAAAATGTTTCAGAAAGAGCAAAAAAAGATGGAGGATTGGTTTGAGACCTGGCTATTATATAATAATAAATTGAAAAGCCGAGAATGAAAAAGGTAATCCCCAAAAACAATGCCTTGGGATGAAAAATAAATTTTGGGTTAGCTAAAATAAGAAATAGTAAAACAGGGAAAAAAGCAATCACCGAAAGAATATGCTGGCTTAATAGCAACCCAGCCAAATAAAAAATGAGAAAGATAAGTCTATTATCTTTTTTTATAAAATATTGAAGCATAATCAAAGAAATTAGAGCAACCGAGAAAGTGGCGATAGTATAGATTTCCGCAATGGTTGATCGTGACCAAAGCGTAAGTGATACTCCAAAGATTAGTGCTGAAGTTATGGCGATTATTTTTTTGATATTTAGTTGTGACAATATTAAGTAAAGAACAACACCGGTTAAAGAGGAGAATAGCGCGGACGTGTAATTTATTATAATTGTATAGTTAAGGAATTTCAGAAAGGTAATCAGAACTCTGTTCAAAAGGCTATAAAAGGGAAAACCGGGGGGATGTGATATCCCTAAGAGTGAGATATTAGCAATAAATTCGCTGCTGTCGCCTATATATATTGTGGGACATAATGTAAGAATATAAATGGTTTGAAGAACGCCAAAAATCAGGAGCGGATATTTAAGCTGATTATTTTTCATTCGATGCAAGGTAATTAAATAATAACAAAGTTACTCCTAAAAGGCTTCCCAGTGTGCATACCAAATAATCCAGAAATAATACAAAGAAAGAGATTAGTCCATTAATAACTCCAAATATCTTTGTAAAGTATTTGAGGAATTTATAGTTTAATAAAAATAAAACTACAAGAAATATTAGAGGTATTATGAAGTAATTTGGGAAAAACAGAGACATAATAATGAATAAGAAAGTCGGCCATGAAAGTAAAGTTGATAAAATAAACGAGGGGTAAATATTTACAAAACCGGACTTTACGGATTCTGTGACCTGATTAAACTCACCAGCCAGGGTAATAAACCAAAGACTGCGCATAAATTCATTTTTAACAAAACTTTTAAATGTAAACTCCTTCAAATGATCAACTTCTACTTCTTTATTTAGAATGATAATATAACCAGAAGATATTAACCTTTTGCCAAATTCCAGGTCGTCAACTCCATGTTTGGCGTGCAGGTCTGCGTTGAAGCCTCCCAAAGCTTTGAATACATCAGTTTTTATGGCAGAAACAGCGCCAAATATCCAATCAATTTTTTTTTGACTTTGAAGGTAAGAATAACGAATCCAAAGATTTTTATACTTGGTCAATATTCCCTTTTGTTCAGGAAAAGCCGAATAGCAACCAACCACAGCGGTTGTTGAAGAATCGCTGAACTCAAGATGAATTTTTTCAATAGTATCAGGATGAATTTTAATATCACTATCGATGAATAAAACAATATCGCCAATTGCCGCATTGGCGCCCATATTTCTGCAAATATTTGCTCCATTGCTACCAGTGTTATGGAGTATTGTTGTTTCGTAATGGTTTGCTATTTCAAGGGTATTATCGGTAGAGTTATCGTTAACGACGATAATTTCTTTTGGTTTTCTCGTTGAGTTTGAGAATGCATCCAGGCATTTGCCAAGAGTTTTTGCTGCATTAAATGCGGGGATGACGACTGAAATTTCCATTTAATTCCCGAAGATGTGAATTATTTTTTTAAAATTCATGTTGCAAACAGTTAACAAACAGTAAATTAGTAAAAATGATTCTCATTTCTGCCTGTTAACAACAAAGTTTTCTTAATCGCTAACATAATAATTAATCGGGTTATAGTTTGTCTCTTCTTAGTGTCGGAATTCCGGTTTATAACGGAGCCAAATATGTTGGACAGGCAATTGAAAGCGTATTAGCTCAGAGTTATGGAAATATTGAGCTTATAATATCGGATAATTGTTCCAGGGATAACACTTTTGAAATTGTAAATCTTATGTAGACAGGGATTCCTGGATTATTCTCTCGCGTAATGAAAGAAATTTAGCGGCAGCACCGAATTTTATCCGTGTTTTTAGTCTGACTAGAGGCAAGTACTTCAAGTGGCTTGCGCACGACGATTTGATACTTCCGGGTTATATTGAAAAGTGTGTTGAGCTGCTAGAAAAAGAAGACAGTTATGTTCTCTGTCAATCCCGTATAAATATTATTGATCATGAAGGGCATATTTTTAAAAACAATTTCATCCATATTCCAGATGGCGATTCTTCATCAAAGTCAAAAAGATTCAAAAATTATACTCACACTGACCATTTTTGCTATGATGTATTTGGAGTTGTTAGAAAATCAAGCTTGTCCAAGACTAAGTTAATTGAAAGTTACATTGGGTCTGATCGTGTACTTCTTAGTGAATTAGTAATTCTTGGAAAAGTGAAACATTTAGAAGATCCCCTTGCCCGGTTTCGGTCTCATGAAGAGCAATCCATTCGGGCTATAACCTGTGTTTTTTAGCTCTTGGTTCTCTGAGAATATTTCTGTAGCAAAATCACCGGGATTAAATAGGCGTCTAACTTCAAAGGGCTTTTGTGGACCAATGGATAAGGGGATCGGTTCCCCGTCATTTAATGAGTAGGTGAACTCACTAACATTGCCGGTTATATTACCAAGAATATTTATCTGGCGTTGAGGAGAACCATCAACACCAAACAACTGATTTTTACCATACCAAAGTTCTATAGATAGCGGAGTGTTGCTTGACGACGAATTAAAAAACAGCTGTATCGAAGTTATCGATACAGCCGCAACAATGAGAAATATTAAAGGCGTTCTTAATTTCACTAATTTATCACACCCATTTCCTGAAGTAAATAATCTGCACCGCTAAATTTTTGTGCAACCCATAGAATGTATCTGATGTCAACTCCAATGGATCTGCTAAACGAATCATCCCAGGCGTAATCATTTATTGTGGCGCCAAAAGCGCGATCAAAATTCAGACCTATTAATTCTCCATAAGCATTTAAGACAGGACTGCCGGAATTGCCGCCTGTTGTATCCATGTTGTAAAGAATACCCACCGGAACACTCTTGACGTTTTCATCATAGAATTGTCCAAAGTCCTTCTTTTCATATAGATCCCTTATCTTAGATGGTATATCGTAATCTTCTAGTCCGAGTGAATTTTTTTCTATTATACCGGCCAGGCTTGTTTGGGAAGAATGGTAGACAGCATCTGCCGGGGAGTAACCTTTAACGTATCCGTAGGTTAATCGAAGGGTGCTGTTTGCGTCCGGCACAAAAGAATCTTTATTGCGAATCCTTTTAATATCAATCAGTTGTGATAGAAGAGCATTCAGAGTTCCGTCTATTCTATCTACTTCCTCATTAATAATTGTCCTTTGCGCGTTTAATTCTTTTGCAAAATAAAATAATGGGCTGTTTAATTCGTCCAACTCCTCAGGTGTTTTTATTAAGATATCTTTTACTTTTTCCGGATTCAGCAAATCTTTATCCATTAAATTCAACACATATTCGTCAACTGAGATATTGCCAATTTCTTCAACGGCATCGATTCTTGAATTATCCGCAAAAAGTCTTGCGTCACTTATCATCTTAGTAAGTACACGCCTCTCAAGTTCAGTATTTACATTATCAACGGAGCTAATTATACTTTCTCTTTCCTTGCTCAGGTTATCTTCTTTGTACTCGGGCTTGCGTTTACTTTCATCTAACTGAATTTGCTGGGAATATTGAAGTATGTCATCCGATAGTTTAACAAATTTAGATTGCCAGAAAATTTGTCCGAGCCATAGATCTCTCGTTGCTACGTTGTGTAAATCAGTATATGCCGAGTTTAATTTTTCGAATAATCCATTATATTTTTCTGCAAGTTCCGCGTCGGATTCAATAAATTTCTGTAATTCTTGCTCTTCCGCCAATTTGGTCTTAACGAGGTTGAGTTTATTAAAGCCTCTTAATTGCCCTCTGTATTTCTTCTCTGTATTGGCCAGACTTTTTGCCCGGCTTGCAAGTTCCAGGGCAACAGATTCATTGTCTTTTCCAAGTTCTTTGATTTGATTAATTATCCAGGCATACAGTTTGGAGATGTAGGGTAGCACATAATTCTCTCTGTATTCGTAGTATTTTGCCGGTCTGTTTCTGAACGTAGTTCCAGGGTATCCCAGAACAAAAAGAAAGTCCCCTTCATTAACTCCCTTTGGGTTAATTTTAAGGTGTTTTTTAGGAGTGTAGGGAATATTATCAAGGGAATATTCTGCTGCGCTGCCATCAGGAGCAACATATGCGCGCATAAATGTAAAATCGCCCGTGTGGCGTGGCCATACCCAGTTATCCGTTTCTCCGCCAAAATTACCAATCGATATCGGCGGTACATAGACCAACCTGACATCGTGGATTACTCTGTACCTAAATAATATATAGGTTTTGCCAATAAACATTTCCGATACGGTTGCTTCGATGTTGTTTGCTTCATCACTGGCTTCTTTACCAATAGCCAGCATTGTTTTTTTTATTAGTCTAACTTTCTCGGCCGGATCCTCAACTCCTTCGATACTGGCAAGAACCATTTCAGATACATCTTCGTATGATTCCGTTATTTTACAATAATTGCCAGTGGCGGGAATTTCATCAGAATATGTTTTTGCTAGAAAGCCGTTTTTAAGATAATTGTTTTCGATTGTGCTAGCATCGCTAACATAACCAAATCCGCAATGATGATTAGTTAAGATTAACCCGTTTTCTGATACAAATGATCCGGTACAGCCCCTAATTTTAACAAGGGCATCAGTAATGCTAACGCCATTTGGATTGTAGATCTCTTCCGGATTGATTTTTAATCCGGCTTCCATAAGGTCTAAATTTGAAATTTCACTCATCGGATACATTCCCTTTGCAGGCAAAGTAGATATCCATCCAATGGTAGTAATTGTAACTGTTATCAGGAGTGCTGACAACAATACTATCTTGTTCATTTTCATTGTAATCCCCGAATTCTTATTCAATATTGAGTAAGTGCTAATATAAGATATTTATGACTTGAGTGAAAGAATTGGGGGTGAGGTAACTATATCGGGAGTTCGATTGAGAAAATTGTTTTTGATTCAATATTTGATTTGAAAGAGACTTTTCCATTTAGATATTGTTCAACTAATAATTTAACACTATAAGTCCCAATGCCCCTACCTAATCCATTTTTTGTGGAAAACGATCTTTGGAATAACTGATTTTGCACACGCTCATCCATTACATTACTGTTGAATACATCAAAAACAATACTAGTGGATTTTAGTCTTGTAGAAATTTTTACGGTCTCATTTTTCCTTGTTGCTTCAAGAGCGTTCTTTGCCAAATTGCTAAGGGAACGAATAAGCAGAATTGGATCCACTTTAAACTCGATATCTGGTGTCAGGTATTCTACCAGAAAATTTTTATCCTGGGATAATTCTGCTCTGGAATACATTTCATAAACGGTTTTTATAATACTATTTGAGTATGTGTAAATAGGATTTACTTCAAGGTTACCCTTTTCTGCGTATACAAGGTCACGCTGGGCTTGTATTTCTTCAATTAATTGTTTCGATGAATCCAGTATTGCTTCTTCAATTTCTCTCTTCTCGTCTCTATTTTCAATCATAGGTAAAATTGTAGCCAGTCCATGAATCGCGCCGCCGGTATTTAGAATATCATGAAAAAACATTTTTTCCAGAACTTCAAGTCGTTTTTGTTTCGAAATATCCTGAACCACAAACATGGTATATTCTTCGTTTTGAATATTAATGCTATCGGTATGAACAAGATAATCGAGAGATATGTTTTTGCCATTGTCATCAGCAATAATTCTGCACTCTTCAGATGCAAAGGATAAAGATTTATTTGACTTCATTATTGCACTTGCAGCACCGCAGTCTTTGCAAAATTTCGTGGTTCCACATCCGTTTGGATATTCATCCTTTCTAATACATCCGAGTGCTTCCCCGACTTTTAATCCCAGAACCTCATTGAGCTTTTTCCCCTTAAAACTATCTAATGCCGAACTGTTTGCTTCAACAATTTGTCTCTGCTTGTTTAATATAAGAACGAAGAAAGGGAAATTGTTGATAATTTTGCAAAGCACATCTTGCGATCTTATTTGTTTTTGTTGTTCAAATATCTCACTCATGGAAGCTTTTTGCGGATCATCGAAATATGTTTTTAGTTCGTCTTGAAACATTTCGCCAACACACTTAAATTATAAATTTTCTAACAACTATTTAACTTCTGATTTACAAAAATAATTCATTTTGTAAATGAAAACATTGTGAATAGAATTCACATTTTTTGACTAATATATTATCGAATTTTTTCATAATCCATTGAGGGCTGTATTTAGCCATAATAGCATAAAAGCCGGATGATTGGTATATATTTTCTTATTTTTGAACGGTTAAACTTTTTAGGAGAGTTACATGGCGGGTGCTGTTATTGATTCAATAATAAATGAAAAATCTGTTCAGTTCGATAAGAAAAAAAAGAATACTGCAATTATTTTAGCAGCGGGGCATGGGAAACGAATTAAATCAAACAACTCTAAAATGCTCCATAAGATCTGGGGAAAACCTACAGCTTTACGTGTAAGTGAAGCTGCTTCAAAAACTTTTAATGACGATTGTAATATAATAGTGGTCGTAGGAGTTAAGGCGGATTCAGTAATTGACTGTTTTGAAGGAAAATTACCAGTGAGTTTTGCTCATCAGGCTGAACAAAATGGAACGGGGCATGCGGTACAGATGGGCTTGAAAAATATTACTGACGATAGTTATGATGGAAATGTATATGTCCTGGCCGGTGATATGGGGCTAATTGATTCCGAAACTATATTGGATTTCAAGTCATCCTTCGAAAATTCAGATAATGATATGATGGTTTTAACAGGGATTTACTCTGGTGACCCTATGGAAAATGCTTATGGGCGGATAATTCGTGTGCCGGAAGAAGATTGTAATGGTAATTCCACAGCAAGGGAAAAGGGAAATGTAATCGGTATTTTGGAGTATAAGGACATTCTGAAACTTGATGAAAATGAAGATTATATTGCAGACTATGGTACTAAAAAATATTCATTTAGCAGATCAAATTTAATAGCTAATAATGAATTTAACTCGGGTGTTTTTGTTTTTAAGTACCAATACTTGAAAAAATTAATTGCTCTTATTAAAGACAATAATGTGCAAAAAGAAGTTTACCTGACCGATTTAATATCTCTTTTCAATAAAGAAGGATTAAAAGTTGGTGCAGTTAGTCCAAAAGAAGATTATGTAATTATGGGGTTCAATAATAAATCAGTTCTTTATGAAATGAATAATATAGCCCGAAAATTAATTTATAATAAATTGAAGGACATTATTACAATTGAGGACCCTGACGATTTCTTTATCTCAGATGAATTGGTTAACGACTTTTTGAGTAGAGACTCTGAGGGAGAAATTTTGGATATTACTCTTGGTCGGGGGTCTCAAATTGGTTCTGGAGTTAAACTTGGTAGTAACATACATATTGGAAAAGATGTGGAAATTGAGGGAGAAGTAGCAATTGGGGACAATGTAGTTATTGGTAATTTCTCTGTCATCAAGGGTAAAAAGGTAATTGCTGATGGTACAGAAATACCTCCATTCTCAGTAGTATGAATGACTCGCCAGGTGCAGGATATTTAAACGCAGAAAAGCGATATTACTTACACAGTAATATCGCTTCATACTTTTCACAAAAGTTATTTTATGCTTCCAGCGAATTTACAAATCTTGTCAAAGAAGATTTTCTTCTCGCACCAGTATTTTTATGCATTCTTCCTTTGCTAACAGTCTTGTCAATAAAAGAAACAGCTTCAACTAATGCTTTTTCAGCCACTTCTTTCTTCTCAGCAGAATGAACTTTTTTAATCAATGTTTTAATTTTTGACAGGGTTGCACTGTTTCTTTGTCTTCTTTTCTCTGAAGACCTAATTCTTTTTTTGGCAGACTTATGTTGCGCCATTCTTTATCCTAAATATTTTATTCGAAAGACACTAAATATAGGCGTATTATGGTAATAAATCAATATTTAGTTGTGGAATTTAAACAATTATCGGCTGATTAGTATTAATAAAATTATATTGCTATTTTTGCGAGTTAATTAGAATAAGTTATCCTTTTTGAAGGGAATACGTGCTTAAAATAAATGAATTGTTTTATTCGATACAAGGTGAAGGAAGTTATTCCGGTTTGCCATGTGTATTTGTAAGACTAACGTATTGTAATCTTAGGTGTACTTATTGCGATACAGAATATGCTTTTTTCCAAGGAAAAGACACTTCCCTTGACGAAATAATAAGTGAAGTGGGCTCCTATAACTGTAAACTTGTCGAGGTAACTGGTGGCGAGCCGCTTATGCAAAAACAAACTCCGGAATTGATGAGAAGGCTTTGCGATGCCGGATTTGAAGTTTTACTGGAGACGGGAGGGAGTCTTTCAATTGAAACCGTTGACAAGCGTGTAAAAATAATAATGGATTATAAATGCCCCTCGAGCGGGATGGAAAAACGTAATCTTTATGAAAATGTTTTACACTTAAAGAAAACAGACGAAGCAAAATTTGTTATTGGTACCAGGGAAGATTACGAGTGGGCAAAAAAAATAATTGAGACATATAGATTATTCAATAAATGTGAAATTCTTTTTTCAACCGTTTTTGGAGAATTGCACCCTAGAGTGCTATCTGAGTGGATTTTAGATGACAGAATAAACGTAAGGATGCAGCTCCAGATACATAAATATATTTGGGATCCTGATAAAAGAGGTGTATGATGAAAATTGCAAAAGAATTTAGATGGGAAATGGGACATAGACTTACTTTCCATAAAGGCAAGTGTAAATCCTTGCATGGTCACTCCTATAAAATGATGGTAGAGTTTTCAGGTATGCCGGATGAAAATGGTATGGTACTCGACTACTACGATGTTAAAAATATTATTGGGCCCATTGTGGATAAGCTTGATCATTCTTTTATGGTATACGAAAAGGATACGGAAGTTATTGATGCTTTGAATAAACTTAATAGCCAAATAGTTGTGACTCCATTCGAATCAACCGCTGAAAATATGTGTAGATATTTTCTTGATGAAATAAAGAAAACTGATTTGCCAGATAACATTTATGGTGTCAAGGTTAAGGTTTTTGAGACAGAAAATACTTACGCGCAGGATAAAATAGAATTGCAAAAGAAGGGCAGCTAAACTGCCCCTTTTTGCTCTTTAATAATGTTTAATATCTCAGGTAAAATTTCACCGGACTTTCCCCTAAGAGAATAATCAACCGAACCAGAAATTTCAGTACCATCCAAATTTATTTCTACTACATAAGCGCCACCCTGTTTTGCTGATATAGGAATATATGCCGCAGGGTACACAACAGCTGATGTTCCTACTACGAAGGTAATATCACTATTCATAGCAAGTTGTTCTGATTTCTCAAAAACACCGGCGGGGAGCATTTCACCAAACCAAACTACATCTGGTCTTATAAGTCCGTTGCACTTAGTACAACGTGGTACCTTCTCTGAACCTAAAAGATCTTCTTTGTTATAGAAAGTTTTGCAGTCCACGCAAAAATTTCTCTCAATGTTGCCATGCAACTCGTAAATAGAACTGCTGCCGGCTCTACCGTGCAAATTATCAACGTTCTGAGTGACAACATCTACTTTTTCAAAATACTTTTCAAATTCAACAATAGTGTAGTGCCCGAGGTTCGGTTTTGTTTCATTAATTATTTCTCTTCGGTATTGGTACCATTCCCAAACCATATCAGGGTTTTTCATGAAAGCATTAAAATTCGCTAACTCTTCGGGCTTAAGTTTATTCCACAATCCATCTTTCCCGCGAAAAGTAGCAATTCCACTTTCCGCAGAAATTCCAGCTCCCGTAAAAAATAAAATATTCTTAGCTGTTTTTAATCTTTCAAAAAAGTCTTTTCTAAATTCCAACCGCTTTCCTGATCTATTGTTTTTGATCTCTTTGAAATTTATTGGACTGGGGCTTTTTCTTCAGTGTATTTTAACCATTCCTGTGTTCTATGAAAGAAGAGAACATAGCCCCTAACCTGCAGCTTACCATTTTCAATCCATAATTTACAATCGTAAACCTTGCCTTTTTTCGGATCCAATATTTCTCCGTCTTCGTATTCATTATCCTCATTTTTTTCTAATGCTGTAACGATTTCCATCCCCAGAATTTTTTTGTTATATCTTGCGTCATCTTCATCACACTTGTCACAAACAGGATCAGGATCCTCACCCTCTTTACGGAAAAGTTTAATAATCTTGCCATAATATTTGCCATCATTCTTTTGGTATATCTCTACAACTGATTTCTCTTTTCCAGTTTCGTCATCGATCGTCTTCCATTTTCCAATAATTGATTCATTGTCTTGTCCGTGCGAAACAACATTTAAGGACAATGTGAAAAACAGTATCATTAGCGACTTAAACAATGTTGATGATTTCATTAGACCCTCTTTTAATTAATCGAATAATGTAGTTTTATTCTCTTCTTCCTCTGTAGCCGGAATATAAAGTGATGTTCCTGCAAGATGTAAGAATTTTGTCCATTTATTACCACTGCCTTTTTCATTTAAAATAGCAAGCTTGTAGGCGTTTGATTTAGCGCTTAATTCATCAGCATGATAAAGTATTATTGCCTCAAGTGTCTTAGGTTCAACTGGAGAAGCATATTCTAGTTTCCCCTGATGGCTGAGTACCAGATGAATTACCTGTGTTTTCAAATCTTCAGGAAAGCCACTAATTCCATTTGCTGTCTTTTCAATTAAGTTTGCCGCAATCACAATATGCCCAAGTAGTCTCCCTTTGTCAGTATAGTCAAAGGAGTCTTCATAGCTCAATTCTTCTGTCTTGCCAAAATCATGGAGGATTGCACCAGTAATAAGTATATCTTTGTTAACTTCCGGATGAAATTCACTGATAAGATCGCAGATTCTGATGATCTCCAGTGTATGCTCAAGCAAACCATGAATATAAGAATGATGCCACGATTTTCCGGCAGGAACGCGAATATATTTTTCAAAACTTGTTCCGGAAAGAATTGTATCAACAAGTTTCTTCAGATAGGTGTTTTTAATTTCACTTATTCTATCATTCAATTCCGCAATCATAGTATCAAGATCTCGTGAGGATTTTGGCATGAAATCTTCAGGGTGTATATTGTCGCTTACATCAGTAATTCTAATCTTATCTATTATCAATTGAGTCTGCCCAAGATATTCATCAACTTTTGCGCTCACTTTTATTAATGACCCTGCTTTTAGTGAGGGCAGAACATCACCAAATCCGTCCCACATTTTAGCCGAAAGTATGGCTGAACCATCTTGTAACTCGAGATTTAAATATGTTTTTCCTGTTTTGGTGGCTTTTTGCTCTACCTTCGAAACAAGGCAATAATGAAGTGCTTTCTCTCCGGGTTTCAAATCCTTAAAATCTTTTTGATCTTTCATATCCAACGACGCTATTTAAAATTGTTTTTTTATTCTGAAGTTGCCTTAACAGTTATACTTTCTTGACAACACTATTTGCTGGTAATTTTACAATAACCGATCTATTGAGCATGTCAATAGAAACAACAAGGTTTCTTTCATTGTTAGCCTCAAGAACGACAATCCCTTCCACATCGCAGAAAGATCCGGAAGTGATTTTTACTCTTGTTCCAGTCATTATTCTATCGATAACAGATACTTCCGGATCCCTATCAAGTAACCTTTGCAGGTTTTCAATTTGCCAATCAGGAATTACAGCTGGTTTGCCCTCAAAAATAATAGTTCTAACAATTGACATCTGTTCAAGGGCGGTTAATCTTTCTTTTTCCGTGGCATGAACAAATATATATCCGGGCAATAACGGTACGGTTATTTTTTTCTTTCGGTCGCTCCACTGACGAATGGTTTTGTAGGTGGGAAGATAATTCTCAATATCTTCAGCCTTTAATTGCTCCTCGGCTTTAAATTCCGCACGTGGTTTCGTATAAAGAGCAAACCAGTTCTTCCTAACTTCGGTCATATATTATTCTAGTAATGTTTTAAACTATTTAATGTTTTTTGCGATACGGCGTACAAGGTCTTTGTAATCAATTGGTTTGTGTAATAAATCCACAATACCAAGTTGTTCATATTTTATTTTAATTTCACTATTGAAGATAGCGGATATTACGATAACAGGGATAAATGTATCTCTGTTTCGTATAGCTTCAATAAATTGAATTCCGTTCATTAATGGCATGTCGTGGTCTGTAACAATTACGGTCGGAACAATATCATTTAATATTTTCATGGCACTATAGCCATTTTCAGAAAGTATCACGGTATAGTGGGGGAGGAGTTCATTAAATTTTTTCTCGTAAAGATACCTGGTATCCTTATCGTCCTCTATTATTAATATAATATTCTTGGCTTCATTTAATACAACATGAAATTCACTTCCCTCACCCTCCTGGGAGTAAAACCAGATTTTCCCTTCATGCTTATCAATAATTTCTTTTACAAGCGTGAGACCTAAACCGGTTCCTTTTTCGCCGTTTACGCCCTCGCGAACATATTTCTCATCAATTTTGAATAGTTTGGAATGCTCACGTTCCGGAATGCCAGTGCCATGATCCTTGAAAATCAACTCACATTTGCCCTCAGAAAAGGCATTTGAACTTATTTCAATAACAGAATCATTGGGCGAGAATTTGACGGCGTTGCTCACAAGGTTTCGGATAGCGATATCAATGTAACGTTCGTCAGCAACAATAAAGAGGTTCTCGTCAATTTCTGTATTTACATCTATATCTTTGCGAACTATTTCACCAGTAAGAGAGGAGACACAATTTGACACAACAGTTCTAAGGTTTAATCTTACAGGGTCAATTTTTACCCTGCCTGTTTGGAGTCTGGACCAATCAAGTAAATTATTAATCATTTGCAGCTGGGTTTTTGATGCTTCATAAATATAGCCGAGGTATTCATTTTGCTCCTCAACCGAAACAGAATCTTCATTAATTAATATTTCAGTAAATCCAAGAAGTGTTGTGAAGGGTGATCTTAGGTCGTGGGAGATAATGGAGATGAATTTATCCTTCTCTGTATGAAGTCGCTTAAGTTTCGAAACTTCTTCTTCCAGTAAAGATTCTTTTTCCTTTAGATCACTTATATCAACAGCTATTTTGTTCAGCTTAATGATTTTCCCGGAATCATCACGGGCTACTTTTATTTTTTCTTTAAGCCATACAATATTGTTTGATTTTGTTCTAATCCGATAAATAATTCGCGCGAAATTATTTGTGGGATTATTTTCCAGTTCTGCCAGTTTTAATTTTACATTATCTCTGTCATCTTCTAAAACAAGAGAAATAATTCTTCCCGGCATTTCTTCAATTTCCGCAGAAGTATACCCGGTTATAGAGTAGAGGGACTCGGAGTATTGTACAACATCTCCGGAAGGATGCCGGTAGGTTACTGACCAAAGAAAGTCATCCAGACTTTCTTGAAGATCCTTAATATTATTAGATTTTTCAGTGTCCAGATTCATTCCGAAGATGGGTTAATGTATTAAATGAAAATAAAAAAAAAAAAGAAAGAAAGCTATGTTTAGAATATACTTGCGCTTTAGAACTTGTAAACATTAATTAGTGTTAAGGCTTTCATAATTATTAAAAAATATAGGAAATTTTATGAAGTTTGTTCAAAGTCTTGTTTTTATTCTTTTATGTAGTTCTTTGTTCGCTCAGCAAAATATGGGTACAATTAGCGGTAAAGTAGTTGATAAATTTACACAAGAGGCTATACCTGGGGCAAACATAATAGTAATTGATAATGATAGAGGAGCAGCAACCGATGCAGAGGGTAACTTCACAATAGATAAACTACCTGCTAAAAACTATCAGATAAGGATTAGCTCGGTTGGTTACGAGTCAGTAATAAAAACTGATATTTATGTTTCCACCGGACGCCCAGTCCAATTGTTCATAGAGTTGAATGAAGCAGTGATTGAACTAGACGGAGTTACAGTCAGTGCTGATTATTTTGAAATGAATCCTACTGAAATGAACAGCCTTGCCAGTTTTTCTTATGAGGAGTTAAGGCGCGCTCCAGGTGGACTTGAAGATGTTGTCAGGGCTCTTTCAATACTTCCCGGTGTGGCGCGTGTAAGTGCCGGGCGAAATGATTTGGTGGTCAGAGGCGGGGCGCCAACGGAAAATTTATTTTTAGTTGATGGTTTTGTAATCCCCAACATAAACCACTTTGGTACTCAGGGAGCAACTGGCGGGCCTTTAAGTTATATAAATCTTGACTATGTTAATAACACTACATTTTCCACAGGTGGATTCTCGGCACTTTACGGAGATAAGCTTTCTTCCGTTTTAGCAATTGATCTTAGGGAGGGCAGAAGTGATAGAATTGGTGGAAAAGCCACTATTTCTGCCAGCCAGTTTGGTCTTAATTTAGAGGGTCCTTTGTCCGGTAAGGGCAACTTTCTCTTTTCTGCAAGAAGAAGTTATCTGGACTTCATCTTTAATGCGGCCGGATTTAATTTTGTGCCGGAATACTGGGATGTTTTAGGTAAAGCGGTTTATGAGATTGATAATCAGAATAAGCTTTCTTTTCTTTTTGTAAGCGCCTTTGATAATGTGAAATTTAACAACAACAACGAAGAAGACTTGTACGATAATTCCAGAATTCTGGCAAATGATCAGATTCAATATTTATTAGGATTATCCTACAGGCATCTGTTCGAAAATGGTTTCTACAAAGTAAGTCTGAGCAGAAATTTTGTTGATTACGATGCATCTCAAAGAGACACCCTTCTGAATCCTGTTTTTCTAAACTTATCCAGTGAAATTGAAAATGAATTAAAGGCGGATATTGTTTTAAAGCTTTCTTCTTCATCTGAATTGAATGTGGGAGCCGCTGCTAAATTAATTGAATTTGACGCTAATTTGAAATTTCCATTTTTCAAAACATCATTTGGTGAAACTCTATCTATTAACTCATTAGTTGCAAGTGAGACTTATCAGAAGTATGGCGGCTATCTTCAATTTAGTGACGTTATTTTTCAAAGATTAAGGTATAGTCTGGGCGCAAGAGCCGATTATTTTAGCGGAATTGAGAAGAAGTTTTATTTAAGTCCCCGCTTATCAGCATCCTATATGCTTTCCGAAATTACAAGCCTGAACATGAGCGGAGGAATTTATTATCAATTCCCTTCGTACCTGTGGCTGAGTACGTTTGACTCCAATAAGAAGTTGGAAGCAGTTAATGTAAACCAGATTGTTGTTGGCATTGAACATTATTTACGGGACGATATAAGGGTAAAACTGGAAGGGTATTACAAAGATTATCGAAACTATCCAACCAGTCAATTAAGAAATTATTTGGTACTTGCAAATACCGGTGTAGGCTTTGCCGGAGCCGATGACAACTATTCCGCTTTTGGTTTGGAACCGCTCACTAACGATGGAACTGGAAATGTAAAAGGCTTTGAATTATCCCTGCAAAAGAAGGCGGCAAAGGTACCACACTATGCTCTATTTAGCCTAACCTATAGTGAGGCTAAATTTACAGCAATTGATGGCATTGAACGAGCAGGGGCGTATGACCAAACCTGGATACTCAATCTTACGGGTGGCTATATCTTTAATCAAAAATGGGAGACTTCATTAAAGTTCAGACTAGCAACGGGCAATCCTTACACGCCTTATAATAATGATGGCTCACAAAGTGTTAGTAATTATAATTCCACTAGATTCGATCCATTACACAGCCTGGATATTAGAGTTGATAGAAAATGGAATTTTGAAGATTGGAATCTTATAGCATACATTGATATCCAAAATATTTATAACAACAAAAATTCCAATAGTATAAAATATAATTACAGGGAAAACAAGATCGAGAGTGGATCAAGTCTTGGAATATTTCCAACAATTGGTATTAGTGCAGAGTTTTAAATAGAACCTACTAAGTTGACGACTTAGTAGGTATGTCTAATTCTTCCATTTTACGATAGAGCGAGGAAAGGCCAATGTTTAAAGCATTAGCCGCCTCGTCTTTGTTGTAGTCAAATTTTTCTATCACTTTTAAAATGTGTTCTTTTTCAAAATCTTTTATGGCTTCTTTTAACGAATCGGGGAAAGTATAGTTTTTCACGTTTCCTTTTACATAGTCAGAAAGATCATTAATCGTTATTATATCACTATGGGCAAATATAATAGCTCTCTCAATAATATTTTCCAACTCTCTTACTCCACCACGCCATTCATGGCTCATCAAAGCTTTCATAGCATCATTATCAATTCCAATAATATTCTTGCTCATCTCTTTGCAATATTTTTCAATAAAATGATTAGCAAGTAAAGGAATGTCATCGCAGCGTTCGCTTAGGGAAGGAAGTTTTATTTCAACAACATTTAACCTGTAGTAAAGATCTTCCCTGAAAAGTCCGTTCTGAGCTTTTTCAAATAAATCCTGATTTGTGGCGGCTAAAATTCGCACATCAATTTTTATAGGTTTTGTTCCACCCACGGGAAGAAATTGTTTTTCTTCAAGAGCCCGGAGGAGCTTAACCTGCAAATTAAGTGGAAGGTCACCAATTTCATCAAGAAAAAGTGTTCCTCCCTCTGCAACCTTAAACAAACCCTGTTTGTCGTCTGTAGCGCCCGTGAAGGATCCTTTTTTGTGTCCGAACAACTCGCTTTCAATTAGGTTCTCCGAAATAGCGCCGCAATTAATGGGGAGAAAAATTCCATCCTTTCGTTTGCTATGATAATGAATTGCTTTTGCAGCAAGTTCTTTTCCAGTGCCGCTTTTGCCCATTATCAAAACATTGCTGTTTGTTGGAGCAACTTTACCAATTAATTCGAAGACCTTTTTCATAGAGGTGCTTTTACCAATTAGGTTTTCAAAACCACCCTCGGAAGAAAGCCGGGTTCTTAGAAGTTTATTTTCCATGGATATATTTTTGAATTCGAGCAGTCTGTTTATCCTAAAAATTACTTCATCAAATTCAACAGGTTTAAGCAAATAGTCAAAGGCGCCTTGTCTCAGAGCATCAATGGCAGTTTCAACTGAGGCATATGCCGTCATTATCATAAAAAAAGATGAAGGGGATATTTCAGATACTTTTTTGAGCAGAGCAATACCATCCATATTGGGCATCTTTATATCGGAGATGATTACGTCAAAGTCATCTGCTTTTATTTTTTCAAGCGCGACTAAACCATCTGAGGCAGTTTCAGTATCAAACCCTTCGTCAATAAGAATCAATTTTAAAGAATCACGAATTGCCTTCTCGTCGTCAACAATTAATACTTTACCTTTCATAAGAACCCTTTATTCAATTTCATTTTCAATTGGCAGTTTAATAACAAAAGTACTCCCCTCATCAATTTTACTTTTAACTTTTATTTCTCCCATAGACCGCCTAACAATTCCGTAGCTGACGGACAGGCCAAGCCCCGTTCCTTTTCCAACTTCTTTTGTCGTATAGAAAGGATCAAAAATCCTATCAATAACGTCCTGGGTCATCCCACAACCATCATCTGTAATTTCAAAATAAACATTATGTTCATCAAAGTAAGATTTTACAAATATGCTGCCCTTACCTTTAATCGCGTCAAGAGCGTTAATCATAATATTAACGAAAACCTGTAGTAGCTGATCCGGGACAATTTTAATCATCGGTAAATCATCAACCAGGTCATTTCTGAACTTTACATCCTTAACACGCTTATCATACTTAACAATTCCAATTGCAGTTTTAATAACATCAGTTAATTCAGTTAACGATTTTTCCTGCGAAGGTGGACGTGAGAAATCGACAAGCTCCCGGACTATTTTTGAAATCCTGTCAATGTTTTCTTTAATATCTGCAAGTTGTTCATAAAAGAAATCATCTTTGGCTTTCCTTTGTAGCACCTGTACCAATGAGGAGATAGACGCGAGTGGATTCCCGATCTCGTGCGCTATGCCAGCCGCTAACTGACCTATAACGGCTAGTTTTTCAGATTGGTCAACCTGTTGCTGAAGCGCCTTTACTTCAGTAAAGTCTTTTATAATAACGCTTCGTCCACGGTAATTACCTTCAGTACTTCTTAGTTTTGTAACACTCAATTTAACAGAAACGAGATTGTCAGTTTTGGTCATCCTTTCTGTTTCAACAATTTTTATAAAACCTGTTTCTTTTACTTCCCTAATAATTCTTTCAAGTTCATTGCTGTATTTTGTTTCAGGGGGGAGTAAAAGGGTCGCAGGTTGACCAATTACTTCTTTCTCTGTATAACCAAATATTTTTTCTGCGCCGCTATTCCAGGCAATGAACTTCTCATTTTCATCGATAACCATAATGGCAGAATCTGAAGAGTGTATTATATTGGTCAGGTACTGCTGGTTTAGCTCAAGTTTCGAGGCAAGACGGTCACGGTCGCTGGCAAGTTCTTTCATCTGAGCTTCCTGATGAAGCATTCCGTACCGGGCATAGACCTGCTCGATTATTTCATCAAGAAAACCGAGAATTATTACCATATCAAGATCATTGTCGCCTTTGGTTTCCACTACAGCCAGTATTGCATATCTTGCCTGGCTGAAAATCTGACTTATTTCCAGGAGATTAAGGTTTGCTTGCGAAAAGAGATTATAAATATCAATCAGGTATTCATCTGCCGAATAATAATCTGAAGTTTCAATAACCTCTATAAAAGTGTTTAGGGAATTTCCAACAAGGGACTCTATCTGATCAATTGATAATTTGCCTGAAAGATTGCCCGCAATTTTATCAGTCCAATTTTGCAGTATTTCACTTCGATAATTTTTTAGTAGTACTAAGATTAATTTTTTCATATTCTTTTCTAAAATAATTTATTTCACGTCACACATTATACTGAGTCCAATAAAATTGTCAGTGGACGAAAATTAATGCATATTAATTGTATAAATAGTATGTTCTCAAAAATAGGCAAAGTGTCCATTTATTGAAAGCGGCTTAATCCATTCTCGGAACATACAGGACAAAAAACTGTTAAAAGATAAGATTTAATAAAAGGTGAGTTATGAAAAAGATATTTGTATTTGTTGTTGTATTAGCCCTGGCTCCTGCTCTATTTGCATTGAACCAAATTAATGATGCAAAAGTAACAAAAGTAAAGGTATTCCTTCGGGGAGCCGAAATAACACATTCTGCAAGCATTGATTATAATTTGGGGCAGAATGAAATAATATTGAAGGGGTTGTCTACAAATCCTGATATGAATAGTTTGCGAATAACGGGTGAAGGCGATTTCATAATTATGGAATCTAAGAAGCAAACTGACTATTTGGGTGACAGAAGTCATACGGGCAGGATTAAGGTTTTGGAAGACTCTCTTAAATTACTACGTTATGAGAATGAATCTCTTAATGCTGATATAACCGTTGCACAGGTTCAAATGGAATTGATTATGGTGAACAACAAATTGGGTACGAACACAAAAGCACCGAGTGTTTTGGAATTACAAAAGATGCAGTCATACTTTGCCAGTGAACTAACTTCGTTGAATGGTAAAGTTCTTGAGTTAAGGAGATCAATTTCGAAGCGAGAAGAAATAATTGAAAAAATAAAAAATCAACTTGATGATTTGCAAGGTCTACAAACAATTCCTCTCTCTGAGCTTGTTTTGAAAATAATCGGCAAGTCCAAAGGTAAAGGGCGAATTGAGATTACATACTTTACGCAGAATGCCGGATGGAATGCAGCTTATGATTTAAGGGTGAAAGATATTAATTCATCAATAAATTTAACTCAGAAGGGAAGAGTTTGGCAAAATACAGGACTTGATTGGAATAACCTTTCAATAGTTTTATCGACTGGTAATCCATCACTTGGAAGTAGTATTCCCGACCTGTATCCGTGGTATCTCGATTTTATGGAAGAACGCACGGATATATACGGGATGAAAAAAATGCAGCGTGGCGGGGCAAATGAAATGGTTGCGATGTCTTTGGCTAAACCCGCAATGGAGGCCGATGATGCCTCAGATTATATTGAGGTTCAAGAGGGACAAATAAGCAAGGAGTTTGTTTCTGAATTGAAGTATGATATTCCATCGGATGGCAAACCACATTTTGTTCAACTTCAGGAATACGAAATACCAGCTACGTACAAATATTTTGCAGCACCTAAAATATCAAATAGCGTCTTTCTAGCGGCACATCTTGATAGTTGGAGTGAGACAGTTCTTCTGCCCGGTAAAATCAATATCTTTTTTGAAAATACTTACGTAGGAAATACTCAACTGAATCTTAATCAAACAAAGGATATTAAAATTGCTTTAGGTCGAGATGAGGAAATAGCAATTAACAGAGAACAGGTAAAGGATTTTACAGAAGACAAATTTTTAAGTAAAGATGTTGAACGGAAATATGTTTTTAAAATTGATATAAGAAACAATAAAAAATCTACTATCGAGCTAAAACTGGAAGATCAAATTCCCGTTTCTCAACATGAGGATATTGAGATAGAAATCCTTGATTTATCAGGTGGTCAGTTAGATAAAGATACTGGAAAGATAACCTGGCAGTTAAATGTTAAGCCAAACCAATCACTTGAAAAGGCGTTTTCGTTTTCTGTAAGGTACCCTGGCGATAAAGAAATAATGGGATTGTAAGCTTTAATGCCATGGTGGTAAACAATGCCGCCATGGCTCAAGTATTCAAGAATACTTTTTCTTGAAAGGAATCCATTTTCATCCCCCGGATATTTAACTGATTATAATTCTATAATCTGATTTGCGATTGAAATAAGATAAGGATTATGCTCAATAAACAGAATTGTGTGTCCCATATCTGCCAACCGGTTAAAGACATTTATCAAAGCATCAATGTCTTTGTAATGTAACCCTGAGGTCGGTTCATCCAACAGGAAGAGGTTCTTCTGACTAATTGCTTCAAGCAGGCTTTTAGATAGTTTTAATCTCTGCGACTCGCCCCCCGATAGCGAGGATATGCTTTGACCAAGCCTCAAATGCCCGACTCCTATTTCGTTAAGTTGATTGAGTATAAGTAACAAGGGTTTTGTTAATTTTTTGTCAAGTTGGCCGGCGAACTCAATTGTCTCAGATACTGTCAGATTTAATACCTCTCCAATTGTGTAACTATGCAGTTTAATTTTGGATACGTTGTTGTTGTAACGTGACCCGTTGCATTCGTCACAAGTATTCCAGACATCATCCATAAAATCCATGCTGATTTTAATTTCCCCAATTCCATTGCAGAGAGGGCATTTACCATCCTTGCTGTTATATGAAAAGGCGCTCTTTTTTATACCTGCTTCTACTGCCGATTTGCAGGAAGCAAAAATACTTTGCAAGATATCCAATAGACCCATATATGATGAGAGAGTGCTGCTTCGAGTACCGGATAAGGATTTATGGTCAACTGATATTATTTGGTCGAACTTTACATTATTGTAAAAGCCAGTGCAATTAACCGGATGATTATTTGACAGAGTTGGTGCAAGAACATGATGAACGAGGGTTGATTTGCCCGATCCGGAGATACCGGTCAGAGCAATAATTCCTCCGGCAATAAAATCAAAATCACTATTAACCAGATTGTGTTTGGATACTCCCCGCAGACCAAAAGATTTATCAATAGTGTTTCGTGGTATAGCTTTAGGTAAATTATAGTCACCAAGGTAAATTGGAGTAATTGCCTTGGAATTTTTTATGAATTCGGAATAGTTCCCTTCGGCAACAATTGTTCCCCCTTCGCTGCCAGATCCGGGACCCACCTCAATTATTTTGTCAGCTGTTTTTATAACCTCTTTCTCATGTTCGACAATTACAATGGTATTTCCCTTTTCTTTAAGCTTCCGTATAATTTTGAGTAACTGCTCAATGTTTTTCTGATGCAGTCCTATTGTTGGTTCATCAAGGACGTATGTCATGCCTGTTAAACCGCCGGATAGTTGCTGCGCCAGACGAAGTCTTTGTCCCTCGCCTCCTGATAGTGTTGAGGATCTTCTGTTCAGGTTTAGGTGCCCGAGTCCCAATTCGATAAGGCTTTCGAGTGGCGGCTTAATGCTATTGTAGATAAACTCTACTATTCCAAAATGTAATTCGCTTTTTAATGTTGCTTCAAACCAACTTATTGTATCACGAATACTTAGTAAAGAGAGTTCGAAAATATTCTTTCCTTCAATTTTTATCTTTAGGGCTTCCTCACTTACTCTTGCTCCATTGCATCTTTCACATTCAACTTCATGCATCATTGAAGTTATTTCTTCAAGGTTTTTATTATGCAGTCTTCGGTGATATTCCTCGTCGATATGATTACAAAATCCTTTCCACGGGGCAGCTATTACTTTTGAGCCAGTTGAGGTCTTAGTTCTAAATTCCCAGACTGTCTCCCATCTTTTATCTCCGGTTCCATTGAAAATAATTTCCAGTTCATCATCGGAAAAATCATTAAAAGATTTCGACAAACTAAATTTATTTCCCTTGGCGGCTTCACGTAAAACTGCAACAAATTGGCTGTGAGGATTGCCATAGTATCTTATTGTGGCATTATGATCCAGAGCTCCCTCGTCTATTGACATTGACCAGTCTTTAACTAATTTCATGGGGTCGGCAGTAAGTTTGTAACCTAACCCAGAGCAGTGTTTACAGGCACCGGATTCATGGTTAAATGAAAAGGAACTGGCTGTTAGATTTACACCACTTTTTATTGCAACACGTGAAAACATGAAGCGATACTTTTCGTTTATGCCCATCATTGTCCCAACAGTTGACCGTGGGGAGGTTGGCAGGTTCTTTCGGTTAATCGCTATTGAGGGAGTGAGATTTTCAAATGAGTCAGCTTTAGCATTGTTGGATTGTTTTATAAAACTTCTTGCATAGGTTGAAAGATTTTCTGTGAATCGTGATTGAGCCTCTGCATATAAGGTGTCGAAGGCAATTGAAGATTTCCCACTCCCTGATAATCCCGTCAAAACGGTTATTTCATTCATGGGGAATTCCACAGATACATTCTTCAGGTTGTTCGTAGTGGCATTTGTAATTTTAAGATAATTGCTTTGTCGAGGCTCGTTAAAATTTATGACTCCTTGTTCAAGTATGGATTGAGAAGTAATGGAATCCTTCGAGTTTATAAAATCATTCCAGGGACCCTCAAATAAAAGTTGGCCGCCTTTCTTTCCGCTGCCGGGTCCAAGATCAATTATCCAGTCGGATGCTTTTATTAGTTGTTCCTGATGTTCGATGTATACAATTGTGTTTCCCTTATCAGCAAGCTCGCGTAATGCTTTAATAAGGAGTTTCGTATCCATGTAATGTAAACCTGTTGTTGGCTCCTCAAGGATGAACCATGTATTCGCTGGTGTTTTCTTCACCAAAGAGGTAGCAAGCTTTATCCTTTGAGCTTCGCCGCCGGATAGTGTAGTTGATGATTGACCAAGTTTTAAATAACCGAGTCCCAGTGACATCAGTGTAGTAAGGTATTTTAAAATTTTAGGCTCTTTTTCAAAAAGCACTGCTGCCTGGTTAATGCTTAAGTCATACACACCAGATATAGAATGGTTTCTATATTCAACTTTCAGGGTCTCATCATTAAATCGATTTCCGTTACATTTATCGCAGGTAACATCAATATTGCCCATGTAATGCATACCAATTTGAATTTTACCGCCGCCCTCGCATTCTTCGCAGCGTCCTCCTTTGTTATTGAAAGAGAATCGTCCTTTGCCGAAACCAAGTTCTTTTGAGAGAGGCAGGCTGGCAAACAAATCGCGTATATGATCCGCAAGTCCCGTATAGGTTGCCGGATTGCTGCGCGGTGTTCTGCCAATTGGTGATTGATCAACTCTTATTACGTTTTTCAGGGTTGGCAGCAAACAACCCGAAACAAGACTGGCTTTACCGGCGCCTGAAACACCCGTAATTACATTGAGCGCACCAATCTTAAAGTTAACATCAAAGCCCTTTAGATTGTTAACGGAACAGTTTTGCACCAGATGGTTTTCAGTTGAGGTTTTGTACTGAACAGGTTCATCTTCTTTTAAAAGCACTCTTTGTGTAGCTGTAAATTCAATATCCTTCTCAGGATTTATAAAATCCCTAAATGGCCCGTTAAATAATAGTTCTCCACCTTTAATCCCTGCCTGTGGACCGACTTCAATAACCCAGTCAGCATTCCTTATGGTTTCAAGGTCGTGTTCAATTATAATCACAGTATTTCTATTATTGACCAACTCTCGCATAAGAGCAATCATATATTTATTGTCACGTGGATGAAGCCCAATAGAAGGTTCGTCAAACACGTAAAGAACATTTGATAGTTGAGCGGACAACTGGTTTACTAATCGGATGCGTTGTATTTCCCCACGGGTGAGCGTTCCGGCACCACGTGATAATTGCAAATGACCAACACCTAGGTTACATAAATGACTAAGCTGTTTACAGATCTGACCTGTAATTTTAATCTCTGCTTCATCTTTACTGTTAAAGCCCTCAAAAAAAATGAGGAGTTCAGTTAATTCAAAATTTGTCAGAGAGTCAATTGTTTTGCCTCTGTAAATTACCGAGAGGGCGCTATTGTTAAGTCTTTTCCCCTCGCAGGAACTGCATGTTACAGACTCAACAAATCGTAAAATGTTTCTGTTTCTGTCCCGTCTAAGAATGTCTTCCATTATCGGAAGCATGCCTTTGTAGTATCCTTCTTCCCTGGGTTTGGCTTTTAAGGCCGTCCATTTTAATCGTGATTCCAGGCTATGTTTTCCATAAAGGACTTTTATTCTGTCGCTACCGTTCAGTATAATATCTTGCTGTTCATCTGTCAGTTGATTCCAGGGAATATCAACGTTAAACCCATGCTCCTGGCATACAGTGTTGAGTACGTCAATAGTTACCTGCGAATACATAATATATCCGTTGGGAAGAGTGGGTACGAGCGCACCCTCGCGCAATGTTTTGCTGGGGTCGGCTATCAGCTTTCCAGTAGAAATTTTTTCTTCGAGACCCAATCCGGAACAAGCCGGGCAAGCACCAAGAGGATTGTTAAATGAAAACAAACTTCTTGAAAGCTTAATACCGGAATCTGCCTTTCCGAAACGGGCAAAGAGTAATCGAAGATAGTCGTAAATTTCTGAAAGAGTACCAACTGTCGATTTTGTTGAACCGCCTGAAGTTCTTTGACCGATTGTAATAACAGGATACAACCCGGTTATTGATCCAACATCAGGTTTTGAAATTTTACCGGAAAACTGACGGGCAAAAGAGGGGATAGATTCCAAATATTGCCGGCGTCCTTCATTTGCAATAATGTCAATAGCCAGGGAAGATTTACCGGATCCGGAGACACCGGTTACAGCGATCAGTTTATGATGGGGAATCTCCAGAGAAAAATCTTTAAGATTATTTTCCCTAGCGTTCGTAATAATTATTCTTTCATTGGGGTTTATCATCCCAGTTTCATTCAGTTTGAGCATAGCAAAAATTAGCTAATTATGGTGAGATATAAAACTTTCAAGTGAAGTGTAAGAGATTATCTGCCGGCGCATTTAATGCAATGGCTGGCATAGGGGATACTTTTAAGTCTGTTAAAAGCTATTTCTTCCTTACATCTGAAGCAAAAACCATACTCAGCATGATCGATTTTAGTAAGCGCAAAATTCATCCTGTCAAGAAGGGTTTTCTTATCTCTAAGTGCCGCCTCAGAAATTGCCTGGTTATTTATAGCATCCATTCGTGAAACTCTTCCGTAGGCGCTGTCAGGAGAAATTGGTTTAATAGTGCTCTCCAGCAGTTCAATCTCTTTTTCTAACTCAGCAATTTGAAGAGCGACAAGTTTTTTAAGTGTATTCTTTTCTTCAGATATCATAAATATTTTATAAAGAGGGGCTTCCTTCACTAATAATGATAAGGGTTTATCACTCCATTTCTTTTTCAAGCTTCTCAGCTAATGCGGCATATTTAGTATGTAAACCATTTTCGAGTTCTTTGTTATATTCTTCTTCGAAGGCTTTTTCAATATCACTAATGGTTTCATCAGACAGATCATTAATCGCGTCTGGAAAAACTTCATTGTCTTCCCGTTTGATATGAAATCTTAGAAGAACAACATAATTTTTAGCGTTGGCTGAGATATTTTTGTTTCTGGTTTTGTCGCCTGCAATAACTTCTTCTGTAGCCATCTTCATTCCACGAATAAAATGGCGACCCATGTTGTGCTCAGTGTACATCGTTTTTAAGGGGTCTTCATCCTTTGAGTAGCCGGAAGAGAGCATTATACCGAAGAATATGTTTTCTTCTTTGCTGTGATGGCATCCGTCAGCGTATTCCTGTATAAACTCAGCGGCTTCAAGAAAGAACTCCGTCCGAACATCTTCTCCGGCTTCAATTTTATTTGCGGCTTTTTCCAAAGATTTGAGTGCTTTTTCAATTACTCGATGTTCGTCCATCATTATTTCTACTGCTTTCATTCATACTCCTATTAATGTTTTTTACCAAATCTTTTTGCATTAAAATTCAAAAGGGGATATTAAAACTTCATGGTCCGTTTTAAGGATAAAGAAATTTAATGAAATTAATTTACAGAAGTAAGCTTATTTGTTTTATCATAGCTAATGAGCAGGTAAATAGATGAAGCCTTTAAAAGTTAAATGTCATTCCAACACCGTAAGTACCACCTGAAATATAGGGAGAAAGATTAAGATTTTTTTGAATTGAGCTGTTTTTATTCTGATCCAGATGAAGACTAACAATCTTATTCCCAATTACTGTACCCAGAACTGCGCCCAGAACAGTATCAGAAAACCAATGTCTATCTGCATAAATCCGCTGATACGCTGTTAACCCAGCCATTGAGTAAAGCAGAATTGATGCATAGGTATTATCGATACGGTCTGAAAGTACAGTCGCAATTGTAAATGCAGTTGATGTGTGCCCGGAAGGGAAGGAATCGGCACCGTCTTCACCGTTAAACTCCAACACCTCAAAATCGTAGTTGCCTTCCTGGTAACCCGGACGCATTCTTCTAAAAGTCATCTTCATAGCTTGAGTTACGATACCGTTGAAGAGAATGGCTTCGACCAGGATTTGTCCTGTCTCACGCAGGTATTTATCGCCAATCAGATGTCCGCCAAGGTAAAGTGCGCCTCCGAGCAAGGTGCCATATTGAGGATTGCCCAGTCGCTCTCCAAAGATGGTTATATTGTCCATGGTCAGACTCCTCGTCTTGGCTACTTCTCTTTGTAAAGAATAGTCCAGAGAAGAAGAGAGGGCGGTAGCACCCAATAAAAAAGCAGAAATGAAATAATCCTCAGCTGTAAAATTCAAAGGACTCTTAAAAAAGTCTACACCAACATTATAAAAGGTTGTACCATCATTGGAAAGATTATCAAGGAAACTCGTTTTTATGGATTCATTACTAGCATATGAGTTGAACTGGGCAACTGAGGTCGTGCAAAAGAGTGAGAACGCAAAAACCACGGCGGATATGTTTTTCAATTTTACCTCTTAGATGTAATAATGGTACAAATATCTATAAAGCTCCCCTTTTTTTGTCCACCATAAACTACATAAAAGCTACAAAAGGTTCCAAATATTTTTCAAGTAGAAAAAATTGACCTATCCCTAAAATTTGAAAATGGAAATTAATTTTAACCTAACACCCATTTTAACGCCGCCTCAATAGTATAGAATGGACGGGACTGATATTTATAATCCTTTGTCTCCACTAGAGTTGGAATTGCAACATCCTGAACAGATTGAGTTAAAATGGCGATCCTTTGATCCTGAAAAACATCAAGATGTTTAACGTAATACTCAGGTATTTTAACGTAATCACTTAATTTGATATCAAAAGAAGCATTTCTATAGTCCAAAAGAAATCCTTTCTTTTGCGGTGGAATTAGGTTGTTTTCTATCGCAAAATCCCACGAGGAAAAAATATCCTCTAATCGAATAATTCCGTAATAATACTTATATAAAATGCCTGTCGTTGTATCAAATTCATATTTAAACTTTTCGTTCATTTATCACCACATGATATAACATCAAGTCTACAAATAAATGCAAAAAATAGTTCATAATTCTGTTCGCTAAGGCGAACAGAATTATGGAAATATTATTAAAAATTTACTCAACCTTTTAAAACATTACTTTTCAGTTTTTTCTGAAGGCTCAGTTTTTGTAGCGGAAGTCTCTTGGATGTGGCCCAGATAATCAGGCAAATTAAGCCCGGCAAGTTTTGCCACCTCATGAAGCGGGGGAAGGGTTTTTATTAAGTTACTCATAAAATTAGCTGTGGAAGATCCGTTCTCTCCATTGCCACTATCCCAGACAGTGATTTTATCGATCTTAATATTTTTAATGGCTTCGGTTTGCAGTTTTACAATTTCGTCAAGTTTCTCAACCATTAGCAGAGTAGCGGCATCTTTTGTGTTATCTTTGGCAGATTTAACAAGAGCAGCATAACCTTCGGCTTTTGAGTTAAGTACTTTCTGAATACCTTCGGCTTCCGCAGTTCTTACGGAAATTATTGCATCAGCTTTACCACGTGCAATTTTACGGTTTTGCTCAGCCATCGCTTCCGCGTCGATTTCAATTTTTCTCTTTTCAATTTCACGCGGTACAACTTCTGATGCTTCCAGTCTTCTCGTTTCAGCCAGAGCCTTTGATCTTTGAATTTCAGCTTCAGCTACCTGTCTGGCTACTTCACCACGCTGGTTTGCCTCAGCTTCTTTTTCTGCGAGTGTTGCATTGTAATTTGCAATATTTGCCTGAGAAGTGTTTTCACCCTCAACAGCCAGAGCGTTAAACTGGGCAACCTGAATTCTTTTCTCTTTAGAAGCATCTGCTTCGCCGATGGCGCCTTTCTTTTCCTGTTCTGCAACATCAACACGGGCCTGATTAACAGCGGTAGAGGCGGCTTTTTTACCGATACTTTCGATATAACCCGATTCATCAGTAATGTCGGTAATGTTTACGTTGATGAGATATAAACCAATTTTTTCGAGCTCTGTGTCGATGTTTTTTCTGATCGCTTCTAAAAATCTCTCCCTGTCCTGATTGATCTGCTCGATGGTTAACGAGGCAACAGTTAACCTAAGCTGACCAAAAATAATTTCCGCTGCCATCGATTCAATTTGCGGCTGGTTTAAACGTAGTAATCTAACGGCTGCGTTATTCATGCTCTTTTCAGAAGTATCAATTGCAAAAGTAAATGTACTTGGAACATTTATCCTGATGTTTTGCTGGGAAAGAGCCCCTTTAAGAGGAATGTTAATTGTCATGGGTGTTAAATCCAGATAGTGATAATCCTGAATTAAAGGCCATACAAAAGTACCCCCGCCATGCAGACACCTTGCAGATTTACCACCGCCGACTTTACCGAAAATTACAAGTACCTTGTTGGATGGACATCTTCTGTACCTGCTTGCCAAAAACAATATCAAAACAAAGATGAATATGGCTAGTATAACTGTCCCGATAACTACAAAATTTGCTGAATCCGGATTCATATTTTCTCCTATTTTATATTTCTTTTACTGAAACTTTGTCTGTATCAATAACGCTAATAATTTTAACAGTTTTGAATGAATCGATATCCACTTTGTCTTCGGATATGGCTCCCACAATTCTGGTTTCGTCATTAACCGTTAGCTTTACTTTTCCTATCTGCTTTGCGGGAATTTTAAGGTAAACTTCACCTACCGTCCCAACTGATTTATGTATATCAAAATGGGCACCGGGACTGTGTAATTTAAGTGCAAGCTTAAAAAGGTAAGCTGTTAGAAACATGCATAGTGTGCCGATAATAATGGCAATTAAAAATGAAATTGTACCGTTTAATTGAAATTGAATGTATGAGGCTAAGCCAGCCCACCCGAACATCATTATAAAACCGGTAATTGAGTTTAGTGAAACCAGTTTGAATGATATGTCGGAATCATCAACGTGGTGAACATTGCTGTCACCGGTTTCGGAGGCGAGATCACCAGGGTCACTTCCAACATCATCTCCAAAACCCCCGACAATCATCATTACAATGCGCAGGAAGAAAAAGACTGTGCCGAGGATTGCTGTAACCCAAAAAATCATTTCCGTACCGTTCCCGGTTTGTAAGAAATTCATTTGTTTTCTCCTAGTTTATCGCAAATAGTATTCTCTCATTAGGCAGATAAAGTGGTTAGCGGAGCTCATAAAAAAGAAAAAAAATCAACGATACTTTACAAAAGAGACCGCATTTTATTTATGATTTTGATCACTCCCCAAGTGGGATGTAATATAGTAAAATTTATTTAAATGTAAATAATGAAGAAGTTAGAGTGAAAGCAAAACTAACTATTGATATTTGTCGGAGTGAACAGAACAAAGCTCAGTTTTGGCTGACTAAACCCAAGTATTTTGAAAGGTAATAAGGCATTTGCAAATTGCTAGAAACCGATAAAAAAATAATAAGCGGCAACGGACCCAGCCAATAGCGTAGCAAACATTAAACTGAAATCCCGATTACCCTTGTTGCGTTCCCGAAAATAAAGTACAACGCCTATCAGTCCTGTAATTGCACTAACGGCAATAGCCGGGAAAAGGAGTTTGGCTTTTCCAAAAGTAGTGTGGTTCTCAAATTGATAAAGGAGAATCCTAACTATAATGAAGTACGCCAGGGGTATCCATGATGTAAAAATAAATATTTTCCGTATACGCATTTAACTATTCTGTTATTAAGTAAACTGCTAATATTGTGAAATTAAGCATTTTCTCTAATTAAATGTAGTCTATTAGTCTCAACCTGATAAAACATTGGAGCCACCATCACACTTGGATAACGTTGTCTAAGACGTTGTGCTTCTGAAATCACGAAATCAATTTCGTTTCCTATCTCAAAAATTGGTGCAAAATGCATGAAATGTTCTTCTGCCCAGGCTCTGTCCCAGCCGGCCTTATTTACCAGTCCATCTATAAACTGATCCTTGCGTGCATGGAGATTCACCATCCCACAATTGTTGTGGCTGATTAACACTATATGCTGGATATTTCCCACAGCTATGGCGTAAGATACTTTGAACTCACTGTGTCTTAAATTAGCACCGCCGGAACGGATAATGTAAGCGAAGTTTTCCGGAATATGCAGATGTTTTCTATTATCCATACACATACCGATTAGTAGTTGTGCCTCAGTATAGTTCTCTGATTCAATATCAAGATTTAGGTTGTGATACTTAAGAAATAGCTCAATAGGTGTATCTCTGTATTGAGGGAAAATATCTTCTGGGGTGGTTATTTCCACTAAGTTTTTCATTTTTAGCTCCTTCATAAAATAATTAATGGATTCAGGGACAATATGCTTTCTTTATGATATTCCCGATTAGTACATAAGTCTTTGGATAAAAGTTCACCAAACAAAAAGCTGAGAATATAAGCATATCTAAGGACGGTAAGCCATTAGTGAATCAACTCAATTTTCTTAAATGCAGGAATAGGTTTCGGCTTAATATAGGAAATACTTATTATTTATATAATCATTTATTTCGAAAGTAGTGGGATCAACTTTATTTACCACAAGTAATAAACGGTTACTTAAAAGATTGCTTTAAATAAATAAAACTTTACCACTATTGATTGTTCCAGAGGAGATTAATTAGTATTTTTGTTATGGAGTTTTGAATAAGAACAATCGTAAGCGAAAAAATACTTCTTTTTTCCCTCTTCATTCTTCAAACTTGACACATGGCTTAACCAATCTGATTTCATTTGGGCATAATTGTTTATGCACAAAGCTGCACGAATGATTATAGCCGGCAAACTATTTTTGACACAAAATTTATATTGGTATAAATGATAAGTACAAGCAGCATAGCACTGAGATTTGGAAAACGGACATTATTCGAGGATGTGAATCTGAAATTCACACCAGGTAACTGTTACGGAATTATTGGAGCAAACGGATCCGGTAAATCAACATTCATGAAAATCCTCTCTGGCGAGATTGAACAAAGCTCCGGGCAGGTTATAATAACACCGGGCGAGAGACTAACGACATTAAAACAGAATCAATTTGAATATGATGAATTCCAGGTTATAAAAACCGTTATCATGGGGCACCCTAAACTTTACGCTGTAATGCAAGCACGGGATGCCATCTACGCGAAGGAAGATTTTACGGAAGAGGATGGTATTAAAGCCTCGGAGTTGGAAGGTGAATTTGCCGAAATGTTTGGTTGGGAGGCTGAATCAGAAGCCGCGGAATTACTGAGCGGGTTGGGTATTGAAGATGAATATCATGAAAAACTGATGAAGGATTTGACCGGCAACGAGAAAGTGAAAGTTCTTCTGGCTCAGGCCTTGTTCGGTAACCCCGATATACTTCTGCTTGATGAGCCGACAAACCATCTTGATATTATTTCTATCGGGTGGCTTGAAGATTTTCTGGAGAAATTCAAAAATACAGTTATTGTGATTTCGCATGACAGACACTTTCTTAATCAGGTTTGTACTCACATAGCTGATATTGATTATGGCAAAGTTCAAATGTACACCGGTAATTATGACTTTTGGCTGGAGAGCAGTCAGTTGGCTATGAAGCAGGCAAAGGATTCCAATAAAAAGATAGAGGCTAAAAGAGCAGAGCTGCAGGAATTTATTTTCCGCTTTAGCGCGAATGCCTCAAAATCAAAACAGGCTACATCCAGAAAGAAGCAGCTTGAAAACTTAACTCTTGAAGACATTAAACCTTCTTCCCGAAAAATGCCTTACATTTCCTTTAAGTCAGACCGCGAAGCGGGCAACAATCTTCTCGAGATTGAAAACCTGACAAAAAGTAATAGCGAAGGAATATTACTGAACGATTTAACGTTTAGAGTAGAAACCGGGGATAAAATAGCTTTTGTCGGCCCAAATGATGTATTGAAGACAACACTGTTTAATATACTTGCAAGAGAAGATAAAGCGGATAGCGGAGAATTTATCTGGGGCGCAACGACAAAGGTAGCTTATTTTCCCAAAGAAAATGATGATTATTTTAATGTAGATATTAATCTTATCGACTGGCTTCGTCAATACTCAGTTGAAAAAGAGGAAACTTATATACGTGGATTTCTGGGCAGGATGCTTTTTAGTGGTGAAGAATCCTTAAAAAAGGCGAGTGTTCTTTCGGGCGGTGAACGTGTTCGCTGCATGCTTGCAAAAATGATGTTGACAGGTGCAAATGTACTTATACTGGATGGACCTACAAATCACCTTGACCTTGAGGCAATCTCAGCTCTAAACAATGGACTAATTGATTTCCCCGGGACTGTCCTTTTCAGTTCGCATGATCATCAGTTTATGCATACAATTGCAAACAGGATAATAGAAATTATTCCCTCAGGAATTATAGATAAAAAAATGACATTTGATGAATATCTGCAGGATGCTGAAATCAATAAGATTCATATGAATGTTTATCACAAGGCAGCAATTAATTTTTAATTGCTGCTTTATGAAATGTCTTTGCTAGCACTTATTAGTCGATAGGTGTGAAATCTATTTTAACTTCAATCGTTGTTTCTGCTTCTTCAACGCCACCGCCCTGCTGGTACCACCTGCCGGATAAATCCAGAGTAAATGTTCCTTCAGGATCAAGAAGAAATTCTTCAAAACTTCGCGGGTTTTGCATGATTAATGGAAGTACATGTTGTTCATCGCTTTGCACCTGTGGATCACAATCGCATTGGGCTACTCCAAGGTAAGAATCTTCATCAATAGTTTCAGAAACATCTTCAAATTTATTAACGTCTATTCTTTTTCTTCCGTGTACCCGCCCGGTAGTTTTGTACTTTGGATCAGTATGCAGCCTCATGTTACCGGTCATATATAACTTAACGCAGTATTGTGATTTTGTATCTATGCTTTGAATACCCGTACCTTGTCTTAAGTAGGGGAAAACAGTAAAATTCCAGTCATAGCCGTTTGACTCACCTTCGATTGTGCCTTCGTAAAAAAGTTGGAAATCACCAAATTGTTCATCATAAGTTTTGGTTTTAATTGTTGTCTTAACTTTATTTGGTTCACCCAGGTCAGTCCTTGCTGTAATACCCCAGAAGACAGGGTACTGAACACCTGTTTGAAAGATATTTCCCCTGAATTCAGGTTTACTCAGGTTTTCTATACTACCGCAACTGCTCTGCATTTCCATAAAGGAAAAATAAGTGCTTTCCGTCTTTTTCTCCTCTACAGGTTCGCTGAAATTGGGGCTTGCTGTATGAGTTGTGACGGTTGCCTTCATCTTACCAAGGTATTTATCAGGGCGCTCTTTTTTAACCTCAATTTCCGCCTCGCCGTAGGCGCAATATTCTTCGCCGCTAGGCTTAAAATATTTGTGATAGGTTCTGAGTACAGCCTTGCCGGGTGAAATTCCGGACTTGAATTTTACCTTTGCTATTCCCTGATCATTGGTAACTGCTGTGGAATTTAAAAATCTTCCGTTAGTACTTCTGGCAAGTGAAGACCCCCCGAAGGTCCCTCCTTGAAGCAGTACTTCTCTACCTGGAAGAGGTGTTCCGTCACAGTCAACAAGTTTGAATTCAACTTCAATCTCTTCTCCTTTTTTGACTTTACTTTTTTCGGGAGTAACAATGAATTTATCTATATAGATATTTACGTCTCTATTATTTTCCCGTTTTTCCTTTTCGTAATTTCTAAAAGAATACCCATGTTTCCATCCGGAATAAATTTGTCGGCACATATTTCATCGCCATTTAATAAAGAGATATAACATCGCACTAGAGGAGAGGAGGCAACTGAAGGTGTTAAAAAAAAGGATTCCATTATTTATCTCAACGGGAATAATTTGCGCATTTGTTATTATGAACATGATTGTCTCTTTTCGTCGGCAATCGGGTTTTATCATATACAATGTACTCAACAAAATAACCTCAGGGAAGTAAATTTGTTCAGCTTTTAAAAACAACTTCGCCAGATTAATCCCCATCAGCGGGTTTCATAATATTAACTTTTTCCTCTGTTACTCTTAATCTCTCTTGCCCACTTATTTTTTCGCCACGATTTCGATTTTTCAGAAGCGCCACTCCTGTCATTCCTTGATTTTTCAGTAGTACCGCTTTTAATGCTTTTGGGTTTTTCGGAAGCACTGCTCCTCTCGCCCCTTGGTTTTTCAGAAGCGCTGCTTTTCTCACTTCTTGACTTTTCGGTTCTTGATCCACCTTTCGCTTGTCTGGGTTTTCCACTCGATGATCTTGGCTTATTATTGGGCTGCTTATCTTTGTTGCTTGATGGTTTTGGGTTCACAATAGCAGCTGCATCAGAGACATATGGATGATCTTCAATAAGAGGTATGGGAATAGCAATCAGTTTGTTAATATCCTTCAAAAAAGCTCTTTCCTCACCGTCGCAAAAAGAGATTGCAACTCCTCCCAATCCAGCGCGGCCCGTTCGACCGATTCTGTGGACGTAAGTTTCAGGAATATTCGGGATCTCATAATTTATCACATGGGAAAGTTCGTCAATATCAATTCCACGTGCGGCAATATCAGTTGCTACTAAAACTCTGGTTTTCTTTTCCTTAAAATTATTCAAGGCTCTCTGACGAGCGTTCTGAGATTTATTGCCATGAATGGCCTCGGATAAAATATTGGCCTTGTTCAAAACTTTTGCCACAATATCAGCTCCATGTTTGGTGCGTGTAAAAACAAGTGCGGATACAATTGCGGGATCTTTTAAGAGATGAATAAGTAGATTTTTTTTATCGGGTCTTGCAACGTAATAGAGACTCTGCTTAATTGCCTCAACAGTAGGTGATTCAGGAGTGATTTCAATTTTAACGGGGTTCACTAAAATGGTCTTTGCAAGTTTCACAATCTCATCCGGCATGGTAGCGGAGAAGAATAACGATTGTCTTTTAGAAGGTAATTTTGAAATTATTTTTTTTACATCATTTATAAATCCCATATCCAGCATGCGGTCTGCTTCATCAAGTACAAATAATTCAAGGTGATTAAGAATAATATAATTTTGTTCCATCAGATCCAGTAGTCTACCAGGTGTAGCTACAAGAATATCAACACCTGCTTTTAGTCGATCAGTTTGGAGTCTCTGTTTAACACCACCAAAGACAACAACATTCTTTAGTCCTGTATGCTTACCGTAGGCGGTAAAACTATCACCAATTTGAACGGCAAGTTCCCGGGTCGGTGTAAGTATCAGTGATCGAATTGTCCGTCTTCTGGGAGCACCTTCCTTTTTGTTGGAAAGTATCTGCAGGATAGGAAGTGCAAACGCAGCAGTTTTGCCTGTTCCTGTTTGAGCACAACCAAGTAAATCCTTCCCCGAAAGTATAATTGGAATGGCGCGATTCTGAATTGGGGTTGGTCTTATATAGCCTTCTTCGGCTAACGATTTTTGTAATGTTTGAATGAGATTTATTTTCTTGAATGACATCTATTGAATTTTCCTTTTAAATCTGACTTAGATAAATTTATTCTGTTCTGGATCAGTTGCGGAATGAATGAAAATCTTATAAAGAATTGCAGACAAAGGTAAGAGACTGAAGCATTACAAATAAGTACAATTCAAAACTAGCGTAATTATATCTTATATCAAAAGGGATAAGTTACTAATTGGTGATATTCAATATTGAATCCAACAAGTGATTTTCAAGGAAAAGGACTAAACCATATGACGATATTTCTTACTTTACATTTTACAAGCCGAATGAAAATTGATGAGCCTTCCATTCTTAGAACTAACTAATACTCAATATTGTTGGTATTTGTTGTGACATTAAACTCACCTTTACAGTAGCAAAATTTAATTATCTCTATGAGCTGTTTTTAAGAAAAAAGTGAAAGAATTTTATGAATAATACTTGTCTCCTTTTATATTATAGCTTCTCCCTTTTGCTATTGGGAAACGGTTTTTTGATTAATGGGCAATCTGAAAGTGAGACTGGATCTATCTTAGAAAATGAATTTATCTTTCAACACTATTCAACTGAGGATGGATTATCACAAAACTCAACTTATACAATTTTGCAGGATAGAAAAGGTTTTCTTTGGTTCGGCACCCAGGGCGGTGTAAACCGGTATAACAGTTACGAATTTAAGATCTTCAGCAATAATCCCTTTGATACAACCAGCCTAAGGCACAGTTATGTTAATAAATTGTATGAAGATACAAAAGGGCGAATATGGGTCTGTACTGAGGGAGGACTCTCACTATTTAATCCGCTAACAGAAGCATTTATTAATTTCACTCATGATGATTCAAATCCGCAAAGTGTGGATGATAACTTTGTCTGGACAATTTTTGAAGACAGTAAAGAGACTTTGTGGGTTGGCACAAAAAAGGGATTAAGCAGGTTTGATCCTGATAAAAGAATATTCGAGGTTATTAGTTTTACTTCTCTGGGAAATGAAAGAATTCACTCCCCAAATGTGACGGCAATATTTGAAGATAATGAAGGTAATCTTTGGATAACCAGCCGCGGCAGGGGTTTATATAAAATTAAAAGGATTGACAGTGGTCCAATAACACAGGTTAACCTTCAAGTTGAATTTTACTCTCCGGGAAATGGAGATGTACGCGCAATTGTTCAGGAGACAAACGGTGACTTATATGCAGGAACTTTTGGAAGGGGATTGTTTAAGTATGACGAGAATAAAAGAGAATTTATTGCTGTTTCCAGGGAGCCGTTAAAAACTTTGGATATAAACCCGGGTTTTATAAAAACCTTATTCTATGACATATCCATGCCCGATTTTCTTTGGCTGGGAACAGAGGAAGACGGAGTTATAATCTACAATACAAAAACAGGTAAATATTTAAAAATAGATAATAATCCTGATTCACCTAATGCCTTTCGAGGCAGTATGGTTTACTCGATTTATAAAGATCGTTCGAATCTTATCTGGATTGGCACAAACGAAGGGATCAACCTGCTCAATTTGAGAGTTAATAAATTTGAGCATGTTCAAAAGGAAAAAAATAATGATTTCGGACTAAGCCACAACGCAATTGGTACTATGATAGAAGACCGTGATGGAATAATGTGGATTGGCACAGACGGCGGCGGATTAAATAAATACAACAGATCATCAAATAAGTTCACACACTTTCTTCACAATAAAAATGATCCTTCTTCCATTTCAAGTAACCGTGCAATGATTGTTTTCGAAGATCATACAGGCACAATTTGGGTGGGAACTTACGGTGGCGGTCTAAACAAATTTATTCGTGAAACAGGTAGTTTTGAAAGTTATATTCATAGTCAGACTGATTCCACGAGTATTGGAAGCGATTATATAACCTCTATTGTAGAAGATAAGGATAATTATTTGTGGATCGGAACAACAACGGCTGGAATCAACAGGTTTAATCCCAAGACAAAAAAAATCAGGTCTTTTCTGAACAATCCGAGAGATTCACTTAGTATAAGCGATAATCACGTGTGGATACTATTTCTCGACAAAAACAACAGACTTTGGGCCGGGACCAAGAATGGCGGTTTGAATGAAATGGTTGAGAGGGAAAAAGGTTTGTTCAGGCGTTATGTGCATCAGGAGAAGATACCCACCAGTTTAATTGATAATACAGTATTTGCTCTTTATGAAGACAATCATTCCGGTTTTTGGGTTGGAACGAATGGGGGTCTTTCAAAACTGGACAGGATGAGCGGAGAGTTTAACAACTTCAACGGGGCAGCAGGACCTCTCCACCCCGGAGCTGTCGGAATATTGGAAGATGACCAAAATCGGTTATGGCTCTTAAGCGGAAACGCTATTACACGGTTTGACCCCGTGACAAATGACATTAAAATCTATGATAATGAAAATGGTATGATGATAAACGATTTGCGCATCTGGTCCTGTTTCAAAAATAATAGGGGAGAAATGTTTTTCGGCGGCGCTAATGGGTTTACTGTTTTTCACCCGGATAGTCTTAAAGACAATTCTTTTATTCCGCCGGTTGTCATTGATAATTTTGAAAGATTTAATACGGAGGACCATTTTGATAAAGCGATAATTGAAAAAGGCATAGCCTATCGGGATAAGATAAAACTCTCCTATAAAGACAATCTTTTTTCCTTTTCATTTGCAGTATTAAACTATATAAATCCAGACAAGAATCAATATGCTTATAAACTCGAAGGCTTTAATAGTGATTGGATAAATCTTGGTTCACAGAAAAAAGTGACTTTCGTTAATATTGATCCCGGCACATATACGTTAAGAGTAAAAGGATCTAATGATGACGGTTTGTGGAATGAAGAAGGGACTGCTCTCGAAATGATAATTTCTCCCCCCTTTTGGATTACATGGTGGTTCAGGAGCGGTATATTTTTAGTCATTGTTTTTGCTGTTGTTCTTTTTATGCGTAATAAGTTAAAGTCCGCTGACAGACATCACAAAGAACAGGAAGCTTTTGCCCGTCAATTAATTGAAACTGAAGAACTTGAGCGCCAGCGAATAGCTAATGAGCTGCATGACAGTCTTGGACAAAATTTATTGGTAATAAAGAATAGTTTACTTGTTAAACAGGGGCTAGCCCAACTTGAGGGGAAAAGTTTATTGGAAACTTCAGAACTTGTTTCTCAAACAATTCAGGAGGTGCGTACTATATCACATAATCTACGCCCTCATTTGCTGGATCAACTGGGACTCACAAAAACAATTAAATCGTTGGCAAAACAATTGAATGAATTGTCCGGTATTAATATTATTACAGAAGTAGACGACTTAAATAACGCTTTGGAAACCAAAGCAGAAATCAATCTTTTTAGAATTATTCAGGAAACATTCAATAATATTATAAAACATTCCGGAGCATCCAAGGCAGTAATAAAAATCAAACGTTTTCCGGAGTTTTTAACTGTTTTAATTGAAGACAATGGAAAGGGTATGAATATATCTGAAATTAAAAAACGTGAAGATTATGGAGAAGGATTCGGTCTTTATGGTATGGAAAAACGCGCACATGTTTTTAACTGGATATATGAAATTGACTCCAAGCGACATGTTGGCACAAAAATTAAGCTGACGATTCCACTAAAAAGGAGTTCCTGAAATGGAGAAAATTAAAGTTGTTATTGCAGATGACCATCCTATGTTTCGTGGAGGTGTTCGCCAGGCATTAGAAACAGATGGCAACATAAATGTTATAGGTGAAGCATCCAATGGGAAAGAAGCTTTGGAAATTATTCTTGAACAAAAACCCCATGTTGCTGTTCTTGATATTAATATGCCATTTTTAACGGGACTTCAGGTAGCAAAAGAGCTAAGAGAAAAAGACAATAAGGTAGAAATTGTTCTTCTTACTATGTTCGATGATGAGGATATATTAAACGAAGCTATGGATCTGGGAGTAAAGGCTTATATATTAAAAGAAAGCGCTGCCCTGGATATTGTTAATGCCGTAAATATGGTGCATGCTGGACGTAATTACATCAGCCCAGCCTTAACCTTAAAACTAATGGAAAAGAAAAAAAATCAAAATGAATTTATTAACGGCTACAAGGATCTTTCCATAAAAGAAATTAAAGTGCTTAAGCTTATAGCTGAATCAAAATCAACGAAAGAAATTGCCGAAGATCTTTTTTTGAGTCCCAAAACAGTGGAAAATTATCGTTACAGAATATCAGAAAAACTTAATTTAAGAGGATCCTACAGTCTTTTAAAATTTGCCCTCGAAAACAAAGAATTATTTTAACACCCCTTAATAGAGTGGTTCCACTCTATCTTTCTCTAAAAAATAATCACACCTTGTGTCTGACATTAATAAAATCATACACTTGGTCCTAAATGAAATTAATGATAGTAGATGACAGCGCAGAAATGAGAAAGTCTATACGTTCAATAGTTACCAATACGAGAGATACCGTATTTGAATGTGAAAACGGCAGTCAGGTTTTGCCAATTTATGTCAAAGAACATCCTGATTATGTTTTGATGGACATTAATATGCCTGTAATGAATGGGATTGAAGCTACAAGAAATCTGATAGCTAAATTTCCTGAGGCGAGAGTACTTATCATCTCTAATTACAATGACGATGAATTTCGTAAGGAAGCTGAGGAATCGGGCGCTATAAAATATTTTGTTAAGGATAATTTAATAGACATAAAAACCTATTTGCTCAAAGATTGGGTCATAAACTGATCAAAGATATTTTAGAAATTCAGATTACAAAATAAATTTGTTTTATAATAAATAGGAGTTACACAATGTATAATATAGTACAAAATCTAAAGCTAGGGATATCAAAGGTATTGAACTCATTTACTTTTATGTTCTTATTTTCAGTAATGATTTTTGGAGCTAATTCTGTTTCGGCTCAAGGTAGTTCTGTTGATTTAAGTGCCCCAGGTGATTATATAAATTTGGGAACTGCACTTACAAATGCTACTAATTTTACAACAAGCTCTGTTTTTACAATGGAGACTTGGGTTAAAATTAACACAGTGGCTGGTTATAACACTATTTTTGCAAACAGACCTTCCGGTGGTAGTGAACGAGGTTATGCCTTTTTCTTATATGATGGGAAGCCATATTTTGAATCTTATGCATCAGGCAGCATTGCCCCAACAGCCATAGATGCAAATGTTTGGACACATGTAGCTCTTGTATTTAACTATGGAACTTGTAGTTTTTATATAAACGGTGAATTTGTTCATTCTTCTTCAGGTGTTAATGTTTATCCCCGTTCTTCGACATCTGCATTGCTTGGTACTCTTACTAATGGCTGGGCTGGATTTAACGGCAGTTTAGATGAATTTAGAATCTGGAATGTCGCACGTACTCAAGAGGAAATTGCAGCAGATATGAGCCACAATACATTGTGTAACGATAATGGACTCCTTGCGTATTTCCCGTTTGATGAAAACTCAGGTACTGCGGTTTCAAGTACCATTGGCGGCTATGTTGGTGAACTATTATCAGGAGCAGCTTGGTCGAATGGTGTATCTGTTTCACCTTGCCCTCCACCAGCACCGCTCCAAACTCTTACAATTCTCGGCGGTAACGGACAACCAGGTGATATTGATCCTTACATTGAAGCTTCTCGTGATAACGGTGCAACTTGGCAGCCTGCTTTTTTAACAGGATGGCATCCATGGAATTTTGTAGATGGTACCAATAGCTGGATTAATTTTGATCCAAGTCCTTTTGTTGGTTTATATGAAGAAACAGATTATAGGATTAGATTTTATATTCCAGAAGAATTTTCAGATCCAAAAATGACCTTTACAATTAAAGCCGATAACTACGCATGGCTTTCTATAAATGGCAGAGTGTTAGATTATATTACAGGTCAGGCATCAAATGCGCCTGATTTATCAATTGATCAAGATCTTGTTCCTGGCTTAAATGAAATTACTGTAAGATTAAAAGATGAAGGCGGCTGGGTAGGATTAAATTACAGAATAGACATTACAATGTATTCTAATGAAGCCCCAACATTTGAACCCTCACGATTTGTAAATACGGCCCCTGTTGCAAATGCCGGACAAGATCAAACAATTGATTGCGCTCCATTGGCTGGTAGTGAAGTTACTTTAGACGGCAGCGGTTCTTCTGATGAAGATGGTGACGTTTTATCCTATAGTTGGAGTAACGGAGCAACAACAGCAGCTCAAACAGTAACACTTGCACCAGGCACACATACACTTATCTTAATAGTAAATGACGGCAAAGGTGGAACAGCTTCTGATGAAGTTACGGTAACAATCAATGCAGATGCAACTGCTCCAGTACCAGATGCTGAAGCTTTAGCAGATGTAACAGGTGAGTGTGGTGCGGTTGTAACAGAAGTTCCAACAGCAACAGACGAGTGTGAGGGACCTATTGTAGGAACAACAAGTGATCCATTAGAATATACTTCACAGGGTGCATTTGTAGTTACCTGGACGTTTACAGACTCCAATGGCAATTTTTCTGAACAAACACAAAATGTAGTGGTTGATGACGTTACTGAGCCAACTATCGAGTCAACTGAACAAGCGCTCACTTTATGGTCTCCAAACCATAAATATGAGACCGTAAGTCTAAGCGACTTTGGAGTATCTGTAACTGATAACTGTGCAGATGTTTCAGTTTCTTCAATTTTGATTACAAAAGTGACAAGTGATGAACCTGAAGATGCTAATAGCAATGGCGACGGTAATACGAAAAATGATATTGTGATTGCAGATGATTTCCAATCTGTAGATTTAAGGAAAGAAAGAGAAGGAACCGGGAACGGTCGCGTCTACACCATTTACGTATCCGTCAGCGATGGTAACGGAAACATTGGAAGCGCATCCTTCCAGGTTGGTGTTCCGCATGATAAAAAAGATACAGCTATTGATGATGGAGCTGTATATGAAGTGCTTGGTGGAACCGTTATTCCAGCAGTTGCACCTTTGACTAATGACATGGTAAATGTTGGCGGAGGATCATCTGAAACAGATTTTTCTCTCCAGAAAAATTCTGATAATGAAGCTTTACCGGAAGGATTCGAGCTAAGTCAGAACTATCCGAATCCATTTAATCCAACAACATCCATTAGGTTCGCACTACCAGAATCAGGTTACTACTCCTTAAGTGTTTATAATACACTTGGTCAGGAAGTAGCAAATCTGATTGATGGTCAGTTATCGGCAGGGAGCCATACAGTCAACTTTGACGCTTCAAATCTATCATCAGGTATTTATATTTATAGCATAAGAGGTGCTAATGTAAATATTTCCAAGAAAATGAACTTAATGAAGTAGAGTGAAGTAGTGAATAAAAGGTTTAGCCCCGGATATTCGGGGCTTTGCTTTTTAATAAACAAGAAAACTTCTAATAGATTTTTTATCAATAAATTTACTTTATCATGTTTTCCGGCATGTGAACGGCAATAACTTTACCTCGTGCAGTAACCACACCTTCTGCAGAAAGAGTAATTTCAGAAACTACTTTCTTTCCTTTCAATTCCGTTATTCTACCTCTAATCTCAAGTTCTACACCAAGAGGCGTTGGTTTCAAATAATCAACCTGGAGAGAGGCAGTAACAAACCGGAAGGGAGGCAGAGAACCAAGTTCACGGTTTTCAAATTTATAGGCAGCCAAGGCGGCTGATCCTGTTCCATGGCAGTCAATCAACGAGGCTATCAAACCGCCATATACATAGCCCGGAATGGCTGTGTGATACTCTCTTGGAGTAAAGTATGTAACAGTTTCTTCGCCGTCCCATTTTGTTTTTATCTGATGACCATGTTCATTTAGTTTACCACAGCCATAGCAATGTGCTACGTCATCCGGATAGAAATCCTGTACACTTTTTGATTCCATTTTAAATTCCATTCCTAAGATTATTAGTAATTAAGCGAGCGAAAATAATGAAATTAAATCATTACTCTGAATTTATAATCCTATTCCAATATGTAAACCAATTGTATAATGATTATCTTCGCTTGACACGCCATATCCAACTACTGGCCCAATTCCAATTTCACCTACCTCAAATTCATAGGTAAGTTCTATGTGAGTTACAAATTGACTTTCATTGCTTCCTTCATGTTCGGTTATTAAAACACCAGGTGAGACATCAAAGACAAAATGCCATATCGGATTAATTGAAATTGTTCCTACTACGCTATAGTGTGTGTGCTCTGAAAAGATATGCTCGTAACCCAGGCCTAAAGCTATCCTTTCCCAAATATTCTCATCACCCAGTTTTCTGAGCAAATGAATATGGGCACTTAATGGAGTTTCATTCTCTTCCACAAGATGATTAAGACCAAATGAAAACCCCAGCTCATAATCACTATCGTGATGATGGTGAGTATCAGAATCTTGTGCTAAAAGAATATTTGACAGCGATAATGCAAAAACAAAAAGTAAAACTGTAAATTTGGAAGTCATCAGAAGATCCTATTTGATTGTTACTTTTAGCTGTAAGATGCTTATAAAGCGGAGAGGTTTCACGCTTACAAGTTCGATTCTGCTGTTGAATTTTGATTCACTTGTTAAAAGAAACGCAGCCGCTTCTCAAATATAATATCACTCAACATCAGAGGGAAAAAGTTTTGCGAATTGAGCCTTTATTTGATTTAGAAGTTCAAAGGGATTTCCCGATTTGAAATAAATCTTTTCATCCTCTCCCAAGTCCATCTCAATCATGCAACCATATTCCATTTCAAATTCATCCGAAACCAATTCATAAAGTTCCGGTGGATATTTTATTGGTGCCCTGTTATCGCCGTATCGCCACTCAATTTTTGCTAAAAACGATTCAACATAATTCATTACATCCATTTTTGCCTTTTCCCAGTCCTGATCAGTGTACAAATATTGTGTGTTCTCACTCTCTTCAAAAACTTCTTTTTCCCCAATAATTTCTTTCTCTCCGTTTACAATAATCGAAATGTGATGCGGGTATTCATAGGCGGGGTTGTCCGGTTCGTATGTAAATTCAGTTTCAATATAAGTGGTGTAATGATAATCAATTTGCAGCTGATCACCTGGTAACACATTAGTCTTAATCTCGTTCAATTTATAGCTTACATAACCGAAATGGCCACTACCGCCGCTTTGTTCACCAAGCTTTTCATCTCTTTCAATTTTTGACTTTACTATTGCTTCAATTTCTTCTTCTGTAATCATATTTCACCTCAAAGATAATCTCTCCCCGGGAGGGGGAAATAACTTTTTCTAATGACATAAATCACTTTCGAAAGAACATAGGATAGTATTCCAACACCAAGCATTAACAGCCAGTGAATCCAGTCATTAATGTTTGTAATGAGTTGGATGAGTGAATAAATAACCCATGCAAGTGAAAGCAGAGTCAACGTTTTGTTAATTAAATATAAAATCCATTTAAGTGTATAACTCATGGTAACTCCAATCGTGATTCACTTATATTCTGGATATAGAAAAACCGACCTGAACCCATCACATCATAATGGATAAATGTGAATTCATTATATTTCAATTTAGAGCTGTCTATATCAATGGAATCAGTAAAACTTTTAATATCATCCGGAGAATTTTCTGTAATAATGAATGTAAGCAACTTACCAATTTCGGCTAGCATTAATTCCTCGCGAGAAGCACGATACTCTTTTTCGTTAGCACCAAGAATTATATTCCCCTCTTCCCATTTGCCTGGATTTAATTCCGCTTCTTTTTGGTAATTATGAAATAAATTTAATAACTCTCCAAGGTTTTGCAGCAGCGGCGCAGGAAGACGGACATATTCGTCATGGATGTCGGGCATATAATCTATCACACTATCGGGGGTGAGCTTCGGTTGATAATCACCGAACATTGTCTCCAATAAAGGTAGGGCAGCCTCATCATTACTAATCAACAACCAGTTTTTTAAAAGTCTTTCATACTTATCATAAAGGAAATTAACATAACTGTTGGCGGCATTAAATAACGCTCTCATTTTATTCGCTGCTGCAGTAAAAATTTCTTCTCTTTTAATTGGATTACTATCAGCCTCCGATAAAGCCTGAAAAAATAATTCAAGAAGATCCTCTTCGACAGAAAAATAGTATGTATCGTAGTAAGGATCAGATGGTTTAAACCAATTACTGTTCTTTTGTCCATATTCAGGGATTTGCTGAAGATATATCATGCGGTCCTTTGATACATTTTCCCATTCAGTGTGTTCAGGCCTACGGCTACCGGGCAGAGCTGTCTGAAGTTTGATGTGGTTTGGAAATACCTCGTAAGAAATTAGTTGAACCCCTTCCGGTATATTGAGGTATTCAAGCTCTTCGGGGTTTTGATTTTCAGTAATATTAATAAGCTTTTTGAAAGCAGCATCAAAATCAACCGCCTGTTGGTAGTTAATTTCATTATCTCTCGGAAATATTCCGGAAGAATATATTATGGTAAAATCAGTTACAGTGAGAATATTATTCAGGACTAATGGGGAAATGCCGAAACCATCCGAATTATTTATAGAAAAACTTTGCCAGGGAATAAGAGTGTAGGTGACAAGCGGAAATACATCTTTTTCTGATTTCACATTTATTTCGATCACGCCCGGTTGATTATCATAGAAGTTAAATTCACCAGGTTCGGGGTCACTGTTTATTTCAATTACTAATTGATTTGAAAATATAACCCGATTAGACAATTGCACAGCTTCAGCTAGTAGTCTTGTCCACTTTTTATAATTTACATCCTCCATCTCAATTCTGTTCTCCTTTAGATCTATTTTATAAACATTTCTATCCCTTTCAACGGTTGCAATACCCTCTGCATAATCTGATACAATTTTATCATACTGGATTGGAACAACAACTTCACCTGCATTATTAATAAATCCCCATTTACCGCCTGCCCAAGATGAGTGCTCTCCATCGGCTTCCAAAATACAACCAATGCAAACTGCGGCGTGTCCTTTGCTGAAGGGGAGAGCCGCATCATAAATTGGCTGAATAACTATTTCACCCTTATAGTTAGCATAACCCATTTTGTTATTGTCTGTAATTCTGAATAACCCTTCAGAGATATAATCTGGCCCGTTATCATAGGTGAAAATTGTAAATAGTTTATGATTGTTTTCGTCGTAAGCGACAAAACCATCTCCATCAATGTATTCGGTTGTGAAATATTCTGTGCTATCGGATGGTATTTTAGATGAAGGTGAAATCTCTTTACACTCCATGGTTATAACCATGAAGATAAAATAAACCAGGAAATATGAAAACACTTTTCTCATAAGATTCTCTTTTTCTTACTGAGGCGACAAAATGTTTTTTGAACAATAAAAATTTCTATTTTCTTTTCAGATAAATTCCACTGGTGTAGCCTTCAAATTCAATTTTGCATTTTATGTCCTTTTTACAAAAGGGACATGCAAGGGGGAGTTCGTAATTTGTTGTGGAAAACTTATCATGAATAAGTCGGATTGTTTCATAACAGTACGGACACTTTTCCTCCGCGAAGCCTACGTCGCTTGGGAGATTAATATTTTTATCGATTAATATCCAGTTTTCCTTGGGGCTGGCCAGATCGGCAAATTCCTGCATGTTTTCGTACGATTCAATAAGACGGTCAATTTCCGAGTTTAATTCTTCTGCTGTCATTTTAAACTCCTTTAGACTAATTAGGTTTGTTCTGATATCCCTTTATACTTTTCTATCATTTTCTCTTTATGTGTTCCTTTGAAACTGTCTATCTGAAAAAGAACTCCTTCAAGTTTACCGTTTACAAGAGGTATTCTTTTGCTGGTTTTAAGTCCAATATGTTTTCTAAGTCCGGGATCTCCGCTATAGATAAATGCTGATGTTCCATTACATTTTTGCTTAATAAAATCGCCGAATTCCTTAAATAAAATTTGTGCTTCTTCCTTTTCACCAATTCTTATTCCGTAGGGCGGGTTAGTTATAATTACCCCATTCTCAAAGTTTTCAATCTCCTGAAACGAACGTGTAAATAACTCAATATTTCCCGAGTGGGGAAGTCGGTCAAGATTCTCTCTGGCAACCTCAATAGCTCTAATTGATTTGTCACTTCCAAATATCAGTCCTTTTGGTAATGGTCTTATTTCCTTGTCGGCAGCTTCCTTTACTTTTTTCCATAGCTCTTTGTCAAAATCGGGCAAATTAAAAAAACCAAAATTTGTGCGAAGGTATTGAGCAGGTATTTTACAGTAATGCATTAATGCCTCGCATAATATGGTGCCGGAACCGCACATGAAATCACCAAGCGGCACATCTCCATTCCAGTAACTTAGATTGACCATGGCAGCGGCAAGCGTCTCCTGCATGGGCGCTTCACCCGCCAGCAGGCGGTAGCCTCGCTTATGAAGCGATTCGCCCGATACATCAAGACTAACAACGGCCTGATCCCTATCAATATGAAGATTGAAACGAACATCGGGGCTCTTTGTTTCAACGTTAGGACGCTTACCTTTTTTTGCTGTAAAATAATCGGCAATGGAATCCTTAAGACAAAGAGCGGCATATTTTGAATGAGTAATTTTACTGTTTGATACCGAGGCTGTAATTGCAAAAGTATCCTTGAGTGATAAAAAATCATCCCAGGAAAATTTAAAGGCCGTTCTTCGCAATGCATCTGTATCCTTAGCGTAAAATGAGGTGAGAGGCGCAAGCACTCTGGTAATTAATCGTGAGGTGTAAATTATCTTGTACAGGTCGGCTTTTTCAGCATTAAAATATATTCCCCGGTAAACAGGGCGGGTGTTCGTTGCGCCAAGGGCAATTAATTCCTGCTCACACATTTCTTCCATTTGTCCGGTAACCTGGGCAAAAAACAAATTCTCTTTTTGATACTCAAACATAATTCACGATTTCACTTATTTTATTTTACCGATACAGTAATAATAAGAATTAAAAAAGAATTCTTTCTTGCTTATTTGGGTAATTAATTCGTGAGGTTAGAGAAAATGCCTCCGACTAAAACATACTAAATTAGGCAATAAAATATTTTGCAATAGTAGTTCATGAGGATTACTATTTGGAACAGAAGCTAAAGAGTAAAACCGGAGGTGTGAGAATTATTTATTCTTTAATGATGTCGTATATGGCAAACTTTTCCCCTTTTTCAAGAGCCCAGGCGGCGTCACCAAAATCAAAGTGCCAGTACTCTTTTATATCAACGACAAAATCTTCATTCTCAAAGAGATCGATTAATAATTTTCTGTTCTTTTTCGCTTTGGATGATATATGAGGATGGTAAGGATAGCATTTATCATTTAGTTCAATTTTATATCCATCATTCGTTCCAAAATCCATAATGCAATTATTTTTAAGATCATATATTAATGCATCAACAGCGCCACCGGTAGCATGCAATGATTTTTCCGGCGGAGCAATAAAGTAGGAAACAATTTCTATGATTTCTTCGAATGATTTACCCGGATGTTCTTTTTGTAAAGACTCGACTTTATCTTCCCAAAGTAGACGCTGATGTTCAAATGATCTCCAGGCGGAACGGATAATCAGTTTCTTGTTTTCGCTATCTAAAAGTCTGCTTATTCGTCCAATCTTTTCATAAACAGCTTCTCTTACCATATATTTGTAGTCTTTTTTGATGGATGGTTCGAACACCAGATTAAAATTAGATTTTTTCAAACTGATTAGGAGGCTGGTATTCTCTTTAATTTGGATGGTTGGAAGATGTTGTTGATATCTACGGTATTTTTGTTCAACAAATTCGCAATATTCTTGAGCTTCCATACATCTACCTCTACTTTTTTTGTAACATAAGGAGATATCATAGCCGAGAGCAAAGCTCCGTAATTCAGAACAAACTCCAATTCATCTCCAACTTTCAATTTTATTTTTTTTGCATCAACTATTATATGGTCACTGCTGGAGCCAAGGATTTTGATGTCGAGTCTTGGTGTCAGACCGGAAACAAGAACATCCTGTTCTCCAAGACCGAGGATAACTCTTTTCATTTTACTACGACCATGAGACGCAGGTACATTTCCAGATGCATTCTGCGAAACCTTGCCGTATGGAAGTGACGGCTTTATTTTTGCTTCAATGACTTCCGCAACCAGTGTGAAGGCATCTGTGAATAATTCTGGAATTGGTTTGCCGTTGAGAGTTTCATGTCCAAGGAAGATCGATTCGCCTAAGCGCAGATTATTTATTTTACCTACGTTCTTAGTGGACATGAACCAGTTATAGTTCGCAGAGTTTCCTCCGGAAACTAAGGATAATGTAATTCCGAATTTTTCTTCAATACGCTTGGCAAGTGAGGAGAAGTAAGTCATTTTTTCTTCATCTGGGGCAATCCCCCCAAAACATGCCAAATTTGTTCCTATACCCACTAGTTCAATACCCGGCAATTTTAGTACCTGCTTTATGGTATTATCCAGAAAAATTGGCATGAGTCCCTCTCTCAAATCGCCGAGTTCAACCATTAATAATACTCTATGAATTGTATTTTGCTTAAGGGCAAACTTTGAGAGTTTTTTGATTACTGCCAGTTCTGAGTTTAAGCTGATATCAGCGTACTTCACCACTGATTCTGCCTGGCTGAGGATAGGAGTTCTGAGAAGCAGGAATTCAGCTTGTATACCTGCTTCACGCATCCTTTTTATATTTGTTATGCGCGAATCGGCAAGAACACTTATTCCACTTTTTACTAAGGCATGAGCAATAGTTGGGTCTCCGCAAACAACCTTAGTAACACCAATAATATCAATGCCTTTTGAGCCAAATAACCTCTTCAATACTTTTACATTATGGGCAATTTTTTTGAGATTTATCTCTATTCTTGGGGTTGACATAACAAAGTTGCCTGTTTTTGCAGTTCCGGAAAAATCTTGAATAGCTCAACAACAAGTTTGTTACATCCATTTTTCAGAACATCTGTTGTAGGCAGATCATATTTGTATTCATACTCAACAATAGTGCTTTCTACTTCATCGTCTGTCATATCTTCATGGTTTAGAGTAATAGCAATGACTTTTGATTTTGAGAATATTTCCAACAGCTCAATCTCACTTTCAAGAGTGGGCATTGGTATATTTGGGTAATCACAGCGGTTTTTCCTTTGTGGCGGATGCTGAAGAATTATTGCCTTGGGCATGGCTCCTCTTATAATCGCGCTTGAGGAGGTAAAAGCCGGATGACTTAGAGCGCCTTGTCCTTCGACGACTATTATATCAGGGTTATCATTCTCACAAGCGTTTAGAATTGCATTCTCAACTTCTCCGGTGGCAAAGCCCGAGGTTAAAACATCCAGCGCTGCACCATACTTTGCTCCTTGAATCAATCCGGTTTGACCCGTAGCAATAAATGCCGGATTTAAGCCTTCTTTTTTTAAGGCATCTACAAGATTTACCGCGGTTGTTCGTTTACCAACAGCGCAATCTGTTCCAAGAACAGTTATAATGGGAATTTTAACTTCAAAAATTTTCCCTGTGAATATATGCAAGTCTTTTCTCTTAGGCGGCTTTCTTATATCAATAATCCTGACTCCATATTCACTTGCCTTTTGAACGAATTCATCATCTTCGGTGAAAAATTCAGGAAGACCATTTACAATGTTCATTCCCTTTTTCATAGCATTAATTATTATGCCTCTCTGTTCGTTGTCGAGATAAGAAGCGAGAGGGGCAATACCATAGATAAAGTATTCAGGAATTAATCCCAGGGTTTCAATAGCATAGTCGAGACTTCGGAATACAGGAATCCCGTTTTTTATTCCATCAAGGTATTCTCCGGCATCAACACCGGCTTTTTTGCTATCTATGATTCCAAGTATGTTATATTTCGCCGAATGTCGGGCAAGTCCGTTTGCAACTTTACCATCTATTTTACCAAATTCATTTTCACTATATACTAACGCGTTCATGTGTTACCACTTTGATTATTGATTTGTTTTGTATCCATTATCGAATACACTATTTTGTGCAGTATTTACTTATCGGTAAGAGTTGTTAATTCAATTAAAAATGATGGTTTGAAGAAAAGTGTGGTATCCCTAAAATTGGGAGGATTACTTTGATAAACGCACTTTAAATTTTGTTCACAGAAAGGTTTTTGCGTCCGAGCAAAAGTTCAAAAGATTTTTGTGTTGTTGCCATCATCTTGCTAAGCAATATCCAATTTCTCCAATAGTTATTGTTATATCAGCCATTTTTAAGTGATTTTGGATTTAATTCGATAATAAATATTATTTTATAAGATCGGTATGTTGAACATTTAAAGCATTACACATATCCGGGAATATGTTACATATATCACAGGTTTTCCAGATTTTTTATTCGTTTTTGCTTCATTTGCCTGTAATAGGAAGGGGAGAGTCCCGTAACTTTCTTGAATTGATTTGATAAGTGTGCTACGCTGCTGTAGTGTAGTTTGTGTGCAATTTCCGTAAGATTCAGTTCGTCATACAAAAGCAATTCCTTTACTCTTTCTATTTTGTGAATAATAATAAATTGCTGAATGGTGATGCCTTTCACTTCTGAAAAAGTGTTAGCCAGGTAAGTATAATCATAACCCAGCTTTTCGCTGATGTAATCAGAGTCGTTAACTTTTGGCAATTCCTCCGAATAATGAATCATTTCTGTAATAACATTTTTTATCTTCTCAATAAGGATGCTTTTTTTACTGTCCAGCAATTCCAATCCCGACTTGAGAAGATTTTTCTTAAGCTGCTTGCGCTGCTCTTTGGTTATATCTTCCAAAACTTCAACCATGCCCAGATCAACAATTACGTAATGGAGTCCAAGTTTTTTAAGCTCTTCCTTTACCATCATTTTGCAGCGTAAGCTTACCATATATTTAATGTATAATTTCATATTCTATGCTAAAAACAATTAGTCAGGAAAATACCCTGGGTTCATTCAAAAATTCATATCAATGCGTTGTTTTTAAGAACGCAATCACATCTTAGCTATTAAAGAATTCTTTTTCAAGTAAGTAATGCATAATGAGGTTTCTTAATTACCCTAATTCTTCCATAACCAGATGGAACGCTCGAAGGAAACAAGGTAGTGGATTGTAACAATAATACAGAGCATCCAACCGGTTATGAGTGAGCCTAAATCAAATAAGGCCCATGTTGCAAAGGCAAAAATAGCAAGCTCAAGAGCAAGACGAAGAAGCCCCGGGATTGGTATCGGTGCTTTACCTGACCGGCTTGGATCGTGTGGTACTGCAAACACACCCCATAATGTTGCAGCCAAAAGGGGAATACCAAAAGCCAAAGCATAACTGAGAACACCAACGCCCTTAAGCCACCCCCAATAACCCATGGCAATTAAGGCAGCAATTTCCAAAATGAAACGAAGCGCCATATTTATTGAGTGAAAACCCAAGATCATATTTCTGTAGAGTTAATAGTATTTCTTCTTATAAAAACAATATTGTCCTTTTGCCATTCATAATCAAATCCGTTTGATCCGTTATAAAAGCTTCGGCTGCATCCGGGTCTTAGCCGGTCGTGTAACTCAATTATCAAAGCATTTACCTTTCCAATCCATGAATCAGAAGTGCTAAAGACTTCAATCTCGGCTCCTTCAATATCCAGTTTTAGAATATCAATACTAACTAATTGATATTCCTCCATAATCTTGTCAATAGTTATGGCTTGTATCTGCTGGCATACAGGATAGTTATTATCAACAGGGGATTCTTTACTGTCAGTTCTGAATCCACAATTTCCATGTCTTCCCGGGTCAATCAGATTAATTTCTTCGTTTTTATTCCACAGGGCAGCATTAATTGTCCTGATGTTAGTGTAGGGAGACACATTTTTTTTAAGGGCTTCATAATTGCCGTTCTCTGGTTCGATAGCAATAATTTGAGCGTCAGGATACTTATTGGCAAAGTAAATAGAAGTGAGACCAATATTAGCGCCCGTATCAACGATTACTTTTGGTGATTCTTTCAACTGAAAGTCATACTCCAGATCCACAAAAACCTGGTCAGACACAACTATATCTGAGGTCAAACACCTCAAATAAAACGGAAATTTTATTCCCGGTCTCTTTACTTCAATTATTTCCTCTGAGTTAAAAAGCCGCGCTTTTATGGCTAATGAAGCTCCTTTAATACCAAATCTTGAATAGTAATACCAAATTCCTTCTATTATATTCACTTTCCCTCAAAAATATTTATTATTCTAATTTCACAGTAATTATATTAAACGCCGGCCCCAGTCAATCGGTCAATTTCTTTTTTCAATCTTGCATAGGCGTAATTAAAAAAACTGAATGGTTGTTCATAGTCGGGGATTGAACCAATACCGGTCATTAGGTCTGTTGGCATTTCAACCGGGCGTTTTTCAATGACAAGAACATTGGTGTAATAATGCAGAGAATGAACTGATTTTGTAAAATCTGAAATCTTCAATCTGCCCCTCTGGAATGAATACCAGGCATGTATTTGATCGATAAAATTTTTACTATATTCTATAAAAGAGTGGCGACTTTTATATCCACCTCCCCATTTGAAAGAATATGAAGTGTGTAAATCCTCACAAAGATAAACACCGTTTTTATCCATATGATGAAAAAGCTCCTCATACGTATTAATCTGCTGTTTCATTTTATGTCCGCCATCATCAATAAGAATATCTATTTTAGGAATTCTCTCCCTCAAAGAAGCAAGAAACTTTCTGTCGTCCTGATCACCAATAATAATCTCTATCTGATCTTCTTCCAGTTTCTTACAATCCGGAAAAATGTCAACTCCATATATTTTGGCTTTAGGTCCAAAATAATTTTTCCACATCAGCAGAGAACCACCCTGTGAGACGCCAAATTCTACCACGATTACTTCTTTTCCCCTATAACGGGAAAAATGCCGGTCATAAATTTCAAAATAATTTTGAAATTTATGGATCAGTTTACCGGTATTTTCATTAAAATATTTTTCCAGATCGTTCAAAATCAATATTCCTTTTTTAAAGGTTCTCTTAAATTCTTTATCAGTTGTTTATCTTTCACTTAGTTCACCTAAGTAGAGATACTAAACTAATTTCTTCGATGACTTTATGCCCTCTGCCGGGTTAAATGGCTGAAAAAATTTAGCGCTAAAACCCGCGCGCCATACATGAAATAGAATTAATTTTTTTACAATATTTTTTAACCAATGTGGTGCTTTATCGTTCATTTTGTTGAAGAGCGTTTCGATGCCACTTTGTTTAACCAATTGTCCGGGCAAGTTCTTAACACCACTATCGCTTTTAGAATTCCAGGCGACAACAAAATCACTTTGCTGTGGTGTCGACTCAAAAGGTGTAATTTTGGCTATCCTTTTTGCGAGAACAAGAAGGTAAACTTGTTTGGTGCTGGTCATGGTGACTCTTCCCCCTACAGAAGCTGGATTTTTTACAGAATACCATTTTGCAAGGGGGTTGTCTTCAAAGGCAATGAGACGAACCAATTCGAAACCATTTGCCGGTGTAAAGACACTGTAATACAGCTCCGGAGAAAATTGATAAAAGCCGTGTCCCATAAAATTATTGGCAGGAGATATTCCAAGATAATACCCCCCAACTTCTACCATTTTCATGCAGTTTTTCAAAGCCATCGGAAAATTAAAAACGTGTTCCAAACTGCCAGAATCACAAACAACCGAGTATTGTTCATTGAACTGATCAGGGATATCAAGGTTCATATCGTGTACGTGCGAGCTTCCCTCGTAATCAGAAAAGTCAAATGAGTCCACCTTTTTAGCCCCGATGGACTGGAAAAATCTTTCTGCATATGGGCCGCAAGAATAAATTTCTCTGATGATTTTTTCTGTAAAAGAAAATCCAAATTGGGTAAAACTTCGCTTGAGGTCAGAAGGTCTTAGCCCCAGGTTTTGTCTGCCTATCATGGCAGTTCTCGTAAAATCAGATCCCTGGTTTTGGGAGTATAATAAAAACTTAATGCCATTTATATCGAGTCCCAATCCCATGCTCCTTAACAAGTTGATAATTTGCATGTTCCCGAGCTCAATAACTCTATCTACTCCAAATCTATAGCATAATCATTCTTTGCAGCAGCCTGGAAAGGATTCTGAAAAACATTCTGAACAGCAATAAATAAACCATACTTTATGGAAAATAATTCAATTTATTGCCTGTCTTCCCCCCCAAGCGGTACTTCTGCTATTCCATATTTTTCAAAATTTCTTCTATTGACTCGCGCTCGGCACCCTCCGGCTCCAGTTCCATATACTTTCTGAAATGAAACTTCACCTTCTCGTCATCATCGGAATGAGAGTATAAAAGATGACCAAGATTAAGGTGAGCAATCGGGTCCTTTTCATCCAACTCAACCAGCTTTTGGTAATATGCCAGGGCATCATCAATCTCTCCCTTGAATGCCGAGATAGTTGCCAGACAATGAAGGATATTGGTTTTTGTCTCGACTTTTTTAAGCATTTCAATCAGATAATTTTCTATCTCTTCAACATCATCAACGGCGTCATTGCTAAAATCAAGGTTGAAAGATTCGATTAGTGCATCCGAGGCATTTTGATAGTCACCTTTTTCGTCCAAAAGCTGGGCCTTATTGTAGAACAAGGCGGAATCTTCAGGAGTAACGGATTCAAGTTCGGTTAATATTTCCAACTGCTTATCAACGTCCTCATTCTTTTCAGCTGCTTCAAGTTTTTCATGGAGACTGTTTTTAAGATCCTCAATTTCGATCATAATGCCTTCGGCTTCATCCATATCTTCCATGGGAAGAACAATTGAATAAGGTGAATTGAAAGAACTAAAACGAACCAGCTTAGTTGAATTAATTGAATAATTTATCCCGGTATCATCCAGTAGATGTGCCAACCGGAGAATGTAAGCTTTTGAAGTTGAGTCGGCAAATGTATCCCAGTGTTTTATTATTTCAATTCCTTCAGGCAGCCAATCTCCGAGTGAGAAAAAATCGATCAGGGATTTCTTTAACATCGTCTCGTCATCGAGGAAGAAAGAACTGAAGCCCGACTTAGGATCGTAATGATGAAGAACAAAGGTCCTGGCGTTCTTTTGGATGGCTAAATGTTCAGCCATATAATTTCTGAAGTAGATTACATCAAGCGGTTCTTTTAAAAGTGAAGTTTTTTCAAAAGCGGAAGCTACATCAACTTTTTCAAATTCATTGAGATTTATATTGTACTCAACAACTTTTAATACATCTTCAAGTTTAATGCCCCTGGTGTTTAACTCTACCTGCACTTTCTCTCTGTAATCCTCATGAAAATTATCTTTCTTTATCGTTAGTATCGATATCAGTTCATCATCACTCATGGCGTCAATTGGTTTAATAATATTCTCTTCCATTTACCTTTGCTCTTTATTGTTAATATTAAATTGTGTTTTAGAAAATTACGGATTTTTTTCAATAGATGGAGAGCACCCCAAAAAGCAATCCAAGGTTATGAAAGAAATTATGATAAAGGAACCTTTACGCTTGCTAGGTGAAGATCCGATTATTTTTGTCAATTCCTATTTAGGGTGTGCTTTTTTGTTATCAGTTGCAGCGAGTGGCTTCTTTAGTAAATCAAAGTATATCCCAGGCAAGACTAAAGCCAACTTTATAAATTCCATTGACGTATTTATTTATATAAACCATTTCCCCTGATGAACTGAAATAGTGGGAATAAGCATATTCTTTATCACTTGTCCAATAATACATTATGTCAATGCCTAGCCAGCATCTAGAATTTAAATCGTATTCCAATACCTTGTTTAGATTTTTTAGAAACCTGAGCATCATGGAATATCAAACTGTTTCGAAGAATTATTTGCCATGCATCGTTTATTTCATACTCTAATAATATACCAAGGGTGAAACGTAGTCCGTCTTCCGAAGCAGGTCCGTTTTTTATCATATACCTGTAACAGATACCACTCTCAATTCCTAAATTAATGGACCATAAGACTAATTTATTTAATCTACTCATTACATCATATTCAAGATAATAACTCAAAAATCCTTCATCGTAGACTAATATATTTGGACCGTGAATAAATTTTAGATTGTATGTTTCACCTGACAACAATGTTGTTGGCCTATAAAATGATAGTGTTGTGCTTTGAGGAATAGTCACTAATTCGAATTGTGAACTATAATTAACAAAGCCAATATTCGATGAATCTGCTTCCTGAGCATAATTTATCGTAAGACAAAAAATTATCGACAATAATATTTTCATTCCTCACCAACTTTAATGGTTAACGTAGTGGTTTTTAAGTTTATCCCGCATTCCACCGCGGCGGATTTTCCCTCAAGTATGGCTGCCTGTCCGCCGGTCCTTTGGGCGGAGTCTGTTTGAAAAGCTGGTTATAATGCGCTTAATAAAACACTTGCAACTATCATAATAATGATATAATATTGATATTATTTAAGGAGCATATAATGCCAATAATTAAGCCAATATCTGATTTAAGAAATAAATCAAACGAAATATCCGAGCTGGCTCATAATTCTAATGAACCTATCTATATCACAAAAAATGGTGAAGGTGATTTAGTGGTGATGTCTATGGCTCATTATTCAAAACTGCAATTAAAACTTGATTTACTTGGAAAACTATCTGTTGCCCAAAACCAGAAGGCCAATGGCGAAAAGGGTCGTACATTAAAGCAAGTTATGAATAACATTAGGAATACCATTGATGCCCAAAGATAAATTCCAAGTTAGACTTCTAAAAATAGCGGAAGAAGATTTTACTGAAATCATATCATTCATTGCAGCTGAAAATCCGAATGCGGCAGAAGCAATCGCAAACAAAATTGAAAAGAACTTAGAAAATTTATCAGAAAATCCATTACTTGGTCGAGTGCCAAGAGATATAGATATCAAAAGTCTTGGCTATCGATATATTATTATTCAAAATTACATTCTATTCTATACCATTGAAGAAAAAACAATTATAGTGCATAGAATTCTTCATGGTGCTAGAAATTACAACTCTCTACTTTAAGCATTATAACGGTGTTGCCCATAAGCCGGAGTTTACACTGAGCATGTCGAAGTGCCCAACACAGCAATGCTTTTCTGACAACGAATTTATATAATTAGTAGCCGCATTAACTTGTCCACAAATGCGGCGACATTACTTAACTTTTACAAACTACATCGAACAAAATGCCGAACAGCTTGCCCCGCAGTTTTTTTGCGGGGAAAAATCTAAACTATAAAAATGGTACTAACCCCAAACCGTTTCACCTGCCCGCCGTCCTTTTGGCGGGGCGGGCGGTTTGATGGGCTAGGCATACATATTTATTCTTCAAAATCTAAGTTCATTGGTTTGTTAGGTAATTCATTATTTTTTATCATATTTGTTACAGGCACATTTTTATCAACCTCTGCTATTTTGATATTATCCATCCATACTTTACCATTGCCGCCTAATAATATGCCAAAGTTTATAGATTTACTATTTTCTGGAACATCCAATACTATCTCATACATCTCCCAATCAGTTGTTCCTTTAATAGATCTATTTTGCATATTGTCAAATCCGAGTTGTTCTCTACCGTTTCCATCTATCCGCATCCACATTCCACTCCAGCCTTGTACATTTTCGGTTTTAAGGAATCCAGTCATTTTTAATCTTTTGTTTAAATATTTCTCTGCACTGATCGTTTGCATTAAATTTCCAAATGTATTTTCCTTTGGAGATATTGATTTTATATATGCACAAGAATTGCCATTTGTGGATACCGAGTTATCAATTCCAATTTCATATTCTGAGATATCATTACCTGAAGGGAACCAACCTTTTGGGATGTTATTTTGCGCATTAATAAATGTAACTGCGACTAATATTATAGATAATGCTCTAATTACATTTTTCATTCGATACTCCAACTTATAGGATGTAAAATAATTTTAAATATGCCTAACGGCGTGGTGTTTAAGCGGATGCCCAAGCGTTTACGCCGCCTTATATTACGTTTTACTGATTATGTTAGTTAATTACTTCCTACATTATAAAAGCAAAACCATGTCGAACTACCAATGTAACGACCGGCTGAAGCATTCCGCTTGCAACACTGGTTAGGTGTATATTATTCGAGATTCATACTTTTACCGCGATAAATTACTTCGCCATCATATTTCACTGAGAAATACCAGGGACCTATACTTTTAAATTCATCGTTTATATAGATAAATTTATATACAATAGAATCGTTCTCTTTTTTTGCTTGAATATCTTTTGACCAAAACCCATCATAATTCCCCCTAACATTAGGAGAAACGTTTGTTACATGATCCAGTTCTTTAAATAAATTCGCCAAAGCCAAAATATTATTGAATTGATTACAATTTAATAAAAGCCAGTTGTCAATGGTGGATTCTGAGTAGCTCAATATTTCAAGAGAATAATTTTGCAATAAACTATCCACCAACTGATTTCCCACAGGCGTAATATCATACATCCATTTTTCCAGCCAGGAAGGAGTCGAATCTAGTATGACAATAAATTCATGAAAAACAGGTTCAGGTGCAGAATGAATAAAATATCGATCAAATATGGAATCTCTTTCAGCCGAAGCAGTATTGTATATGTGAATTAGCCCATTATAAAAATCCTTAAAAAGGCTGTCAGGAATCTCAATAATATTGTTATTTGCCGGATCTTCGCTTAAAAAACTTTCTAGAGCTAATCTATATCCGTCTTCGATAAAAACATTTTTAAGACTATCACTTAATAGTGTATCGTCTGCAGGTGACATTACAGATGGTTGTTCGATCTCGGTATCAATTACAGATTCCGAACAATTTGCGAACAAGCACACGATTAATAATATTATAGAATAATTTTTCATACACCTAACGTAGTTGCTGATGAGCCGCCGCCCATAGCAGGAATGCTTAACTGACAACGATTATTTATAATTAGTAGCCGGCCTTAATTTTCAAAACAAGGGCGGTACCCTAATTAACTTTTACAAACTACATAGAACAAAATATTTTACGATAAATGCCAACCCTAAAAAAAAACTCAAATGCCAAATCGCATCGGCGGTCGGTCTTGAGCAGCGGGTTATACTTATTTTAACAAAATCATTTTCTTGCATGCGAAATAGTCATCAGTCTGTAACGAATAAAAATATACACCGCTTGGTAAATAGTCTGCCGTAATAGTAAATTCATGTTTGCCAGCAGAGTAATAATTTGCAGCTAACAACTTTATCTGTTCACCTATACTATTATATAAAATGATCTTTATTTCTGATGTTTGTGGAATCGAAAAACTTATTATTGTTGATGGATTAAATGGATTTGGATAATTTTGATATAGATCATAATTTGTTGGTAAAGATTCATTACTAATAATAGAGGTTATAGCTGAGTCAATTAATGAGTGGGAATGCCATCCATCTGCTGTATAAAGTAAGCTAGTACCACTTATTCCGTAAGCAATATTACTCGTAATAAAACTGAACGAGTCAAGTTCAACATCCAAAGTATCCCATGTTTGAGCTGCATCAGTTGTCCTGTAAGTTTTAAAACCAGTTGTCAACCAGATACTGTCTTTGTTCATAATATATTCGTCTCTAATGCCCCATTTGAAATTTTGTCTATTCCCATACCCGTCCCAATTAATACCACCATCGCTTGTGCTATATAACTTACCTTCTGCTACTACGATGGGATACCATGCGGTAAGAATATAATTAAGATTATTTAGCATTTTCCCTCCTGAGGGAGAAATTGCCCCTGTATAAAAATAAATAGGAAGCCCAACCCAACTACTCCCGGCATTTTCAGTTTTGTAGATTGTAAAGCCATCAATAGCTATTCCCATAGAATCATTCATGAATGAAAAATCAATAACACCTGAATAGAAATTTGTGTCGAGAGTTGCCCGCTCCCAGGTTTGACCACTGTTTTGGGTTTTGTAAATAACTGATTCATATCCAGTTTGATCGGAACCTTGCCCACCAATAAAACCATAATCATTGTTTATAAAATAAAGTGAATATAAGTGTTCATTTTCAAATGAACTGTTTTTCAACCAGATCCTTCCGCCATCTACTGTATTATAAACACAATCTTCACAAAGCAGCCAACCATTTGTCTCAGAAGTAAAAAGAATCTTTCTCAATGGAATTTCAGTAGTAATTATTACCTGATTCCAGTTTTGGGCACCATCTTCTGTAATAGCTATAGCGCCACCTTCCTTAATAATGGCACCAAAAGTTTCGTTTAGAAAAAATATATTATTTCCTCGCAGCTCATTTCTAATTTGTGCTGAAATTGTGGAAGTCACTAATAGGATCAAAATCAAATATATTTTCATATTCACCGTAATAAGTATAACGTAGTTGCTGATAAGCCGCCGCCCATAACAGCAATGACTTACTAACAACGAATATTTATAATGTGTAGCCGCCATTAACTTTCAAAACAATGGCGGCGACCTAACTTGCATTTACAAACTACATAGAACAAAATACTTTGCGAAAAACGTAAATACTAAAACTACTCAAATGCCGCATCGCATCGGCGGTCGGTCTTGAGCAGCTGGTTATAAACCAGCACTGTATTTACTTTTATACACCCAAATTGGATGAGGTCCATGGCATAAACCAGAAATGACAACTATCTCATCAATGTCATCTTTATCAAAGTCATGAACCACGATCCTTGCATCACCAACATTATTATTACGTTCCCAAATCCATTTGTTACCATCATAAATCTTAATTGAAAACTTATTACAGCAATCACAGTGAATACTGCGGTAGTTCTTTTCTATTACCCCTGATTTATTCTTGGAATAACGGACAGTTGTTTTATAATCAAAATTGTCTACAAACAAACTATCCGTATCTTGACAAGAATGGTGTACCATAGTATCACTAACTGAAATAGTAAATTCGGCATTGTCATATATCAATGAAGATAAAAATAATAGATTATCAGTGTTACAATCTAAATCCTGAGGTATTGTTCTAATCAATAATTTTGTATCATGTTTAAGTTCAATTGGTTTGGAAATGTATGGAGGTGGCACCCATTTTAAGACGCACTTATACAAATCATTATCATACTCATTGCTTTTATTAGTGCTTAATTCTAGATCATACCAATCTCCAAAATCTTTTGGCTTGAAACGATCGTAACAAACAAAGAAGTCATCAATATCTTTTGTAAAAAACATAATGGTGCTGTCATTAACTAACTTGAGTTCGGAAAATACCTTAGTGTTCTCATCAAGGTAACTTTTAGAATAATAATTATAGTTTCTATTGATTTCATCTATAGTGGCAATAGAAATAGAGGGAGCAGTTATATAAATATTATAACTGTTGTCATTGTATGAAAGTGGTTCAAATCGCACAGTTTCGTGTTCTACAATTGAAATATCATTTTGAGAGTAAAACAATGCTGTTGTAGAAAAAAATAATATAAATAAAAATGATATTTTCATTTAACTACCTTATGGTTTATAACTATATATTAACCCGACAAGGGTTGTGAATTATTTTTGTCTATTATTGCAAAACGGTTGTCTACATCTGGAAAGAAAGCCGTTTTTTTGTCTGGTATTATCCAAGATTGATTTTCTATATATAGCCAAAAATTTCATGATATCATTCTTTCGGTTTTTCAACAATTCTTGATGTAATTCTTAGTTCTCTGGCTGATCGGTAATCTATTTCCCATAGCTTTAATTCAGGGTTCCAGGTGGCGCCAAAGGTCTTAACTCTTTCTCTAAGCGCATACTCATCGTAACCAACTTTAACTAATACAATTTTATTATGGGGTGGTTCAGACTTAACCCTGACGGTTCCTCTATCCTCAATCAGTTCAACGGTTGTTATTCTTTCTTTACTCTCGGAATTATAGCGGTACCTTACGGCAACAAGCTCCTCGCCATATTTCTTTATATACTTTTTTGTGCCTGGGTCACCGGGCTTTAATTTTCGTTTTACCAGCATAGCAAGTACGCGATAACTGTGATTAAAATGACATGCTTTTTGACAAGGCTTTAGATTAAACAATCTAAGATGTGGCTTAATATAACAAATTTGAATTAAAAAGGAAGAAGTAATTTTAAGTTCACAAGCCTACCTCTCTGAAATTGTTTACAGAGAAGAATAAGAACCCCAAGGATAAGAGTAGTTCAAGAATACACCTCCAGGCTGTCATGTTCGCAGAACCACAATTCATTTCTGTTTTGCAAGATTTACGTCATGACACGGTCAAGACGTCCGGGTTTGTGGTTGCACGGCTGTCATGTTCCATCCTCAGGCTGGTAAACGCAAGGTGACAGTTAGATCGACAATTAATTTTTATTTTGCAGGTTTTACGTCACGACAATACCGCCTTTGTTTGGAGGTGGCATGACAGCCTGGTTATATTATAAACGGAAACTTCCTCTTTCGTTCGTCTCAATTATTTGATTCCGGTTTATCAACTCCCCGGTCTTAAATCTTCAATGATATCTGCAGAAATCCAATTATAAAGAGCAAACAGATATCTGCCATCCCGTGTTACAAAAGAGGTTACTTCAGGAATGTTGTTTAATATTTGTGGCTGCCCCCATTCTCCGGCAGCATCCTTAAAGCTGACATATAATGACCCCCTTCCTGCAACTATATTGCAAAATATTATATATGCCTCATCAGGCGATATAAACGGGCATGTTACGTTGCCAAAATTATTAATTGCTCTAAGCGGTTCCGGATCAGCATAGGCACCATTTACAAAGGTGGAATAGAAAATCCCTCCAAAACCACCATAATACAAGGTTCCGTTATTTGCTACCGAAACCTGCCAGTGAATATCCTGAATTGAATTAACGTTCTGGGGCAAAGGTATTGGTTCTGACCAACCCGTTGAAGTTCTTTCCACATACCAGATATGCTCACGGCTTTGTGTAGCATATCCGATTGGTCTTTTAGAGAGAAAAAATAATTTGGTGTTATCGGGCGAAACTACAGGAACATCATCGTAGTAAGGATCAGTACCTTGCCCACTGAATGAAACTATCTGAGGTGAGGTCCAGCTTCCGTTTTGAAGTTTAGAATATAAAATTGCAGTTCTTGAAGTCCAATATATTTCCTGTCCATCAGGCGAGACAGTTACCTCTGCGTGATTCCAGGAGCCGATTATATCAAGTGCGAAAGGTTGAAGTACTCTGCCGGGAGGTGTCTGTTCAAAATATGCCAAAGGATTAGCTGCTGATAAGGCAGTGAATATAACATTGTTTCCATAACCGGTTCCAACACTGTTGGTAGCGTAGGCGCGAACAGAATAGGTCGTATTATCAGATAGTCCGGTAATTGAAGCTGTGAAATTTCCTGCTCCGCTTCCGTTAGTTGTTATATTATCATTAATTGTTGGGGCTGCATTTGTGCTCCAGCATACACCCCTGGATGTAACAGAAGCCCCGCCATCGGCTGTTATGTTGCCGCCGGTAGTTGCGGATGATGAACTAATACTAGTAACTTCTGTTGTTGTTAACAAAGGAACAGACCTTTGTGTGGGGTCTGTTCCTTTGTCACAGGAAACCATTAATAAAATAATTGCTGATAGAATTAAATTAGTCCGTAATATTTTTGAATGCATTCCCCCTCCATTTATCTTTAATAACACTTAGCAACTATTAATTCTCGATTTATCAGTTACCTGGTCTCATTTCTTCAATAATCTCTGCAGAAGCCCAGAAGTTTTTGCAAAAAACATATCTGCCATCGCGCGTAACAAATGCACTTTCCTGATGTTCCGGAAATTGAGTTATCCTTTGAGGTGTTGACCATTGATTATCGCTTGTCTTAAAACTAATACATGTCTGTACATTCACTCCACCTCCGCTCTCACTGTTAAAAATTATATATGATTCATCAGGTGAGATAAAAGGAGCTATTACACTCCCAAGGTTATTAATTGTAGACATGGGTTCGGGTTCTGTGTATGTTCCGTTAACTAAACGAGAGAAATATATTTGCGCTCTAATTTCAGTAATAATTCCGAAATATAAGTTCCCGGAATTTGAAACCGATACCTGCCAGTGAATTCCTCCTGTCGAGTTAATTACCTCAGGTAATGGCTGCGGTTCCGACCATCCGGTTTCCGTTCTTTCCGAATACCAAAAACTGAATCTGGCGCGTGCAGGTGAGGAATTATAAGGTCTTAACGAAGTGAAGAATAACTTCCTGTTATCGGGAGACACTACCGGGGCGTCATCATACAATTCCCCGGTGCCGTCTCCACTGAACGGAAGACCTTCAGGTGTAGTCCAAGCGCCATTGATTAATTTAGTCATCATTATTCTGTTTCTTGTCGACCAATAAATCTCCTGTCCATCGGGAGATACGGTAACACTATGATACATATCCTCAGGAACAATACCGGGTGCAAAACGAACGAACTCCATACCGGGTGGAGTCTGTCCAAAATACTCAAGGGGATTACTGGTTGATAAGGTGGAAAAGGTAATAACATTCCCGTAACCTGTTCCTGCACTGTTTGTTGCGTATGCGCGGACGTAATATGTTGTGTTGGATGATAATCCAATAATTATGCTTGTAAAACTTCCTGTTCCGGTTCCGTCGGATGTTATATTATCGTTAATGGTTGGATTTGAATTGGTACTCCAGCATACACCCCTTGCCGTAACAGCTGCGCCTCCGACTGAAGTAATGTTTCCGCCGGAAGTTGCTGCCGAATATGAAATGCTGGTGGCTTGGAGTGTTGTTAGAATCGGAATGGATGCTTGTGGAGATGGTTCAGTCCCTTTATCGCATGAAATGATTAATAATAGTGCTGCCGAATAAATTATGGAATAAAATAAAATTGTTTTCATACAGATCTCCTGGTAAACAAACTTCACATTACATGTAAAAATTAGGAACACCTTTAACTAATATTATTGTGTTGAGAAGTAACTTCTCAGCATCGTATATATATTTTCCGTAAGGGAATCAACGGATATTCCCAGTTTATTCTCAAATGACTGATTGAAATTTCCGGAGATTTCTATATCCCTGTACATTTCTTTTAATTCGGCAAAAGTTTTACCTAATCCTTTTTCATCCAGAATAAATTTTACCACAACACCGAACATGTTGTAGTACTCGTTGGCAGACTCATTACCAATGTCTTCAAAATTCAATATCGTTAAAGGGTTATTGTGGTTGGAAATCCAGGAATTTAACTGAGAGACTGAGTTTATTTGTCTTGGATAAGCCGCTGTATAATTACTCATATGTTCGGCTATGCCCTCGGTATACCAGGAGGGTACGGAAGCTCCCACAAAATTTTCTGGTCCTGTAAGTAATAATTCTACCATGTGCATCATTTCATGTTTAAGTCCCATTTCAATCCATCCATAAGATCCATAGGAGGGAAAAAGTATACCGTAATTTCTGGCGCCTCTCCATATTCCGGGTTGATTTGTACTTGTATGAGCATAAATTTTAATTTTTGTCTCACTATTTAATTTATGAATGCCCAACTCTTCACTGCTTGCTAATTCGAATTTATTCATGACCTGAAAAAGGTGCTCTTCCGCAATTTTTGCAAAAATCACTTTGTTGTTATCACTGCCGCCATTACTGAAAATCAGGAAATTATTTGTCTCTAAAATTTTACCGTCGTGTTCCGTAGGTTCAGTAAAATTCCGATAAAAAGTCAATCCTGTAGTCCATTTCGTTTCAAAAATTATATCCGAATTAGCAATTGCATAGACGTCGGCAGTAAGTCCCTCTTCATCTTCAACTACAGCTTTTAGAATCTGATTATCGCCGGTTCCCGTTTTCCATCTGACTTCGGCTATTCCTTCATTGTTTGTTGTGACCCGTGTATTTTCTGCCATACCGCTGCCCGCAATTACTGAAATAATTATTTCTTTGTCAGAAACCGGCATAGAAGTCAAATTCTTAACTGAAAATACTAACGGTTCGGCAAGGTATTCATATGAACTTGCCTTTTGATTGTTACCTGACATGATTTCAATTTGCAACGAACATAATCTTTCTGGTTCAGTAGGACTTTCAGAGCATTTGCCAACAACTAAGGAGATCATTAACAAAAGTATTATCTGAAAGAAATAATGAATAAGAGAATGTTTCACTGAGTTTGACTCCGGATTGTTCTTAAATATTTTTAATTAATTATGATGTGGATTTACCATAACAAATCATTCTGCCGATATATAATTTATCAATCATTATTGAATAGCCGGAAGTTTGTAATTCTGAACCATGCCTAATGCCAGTTCTTAGCCCCAAAGAGGCATTGAATTGTTAAATGGATCTTTTTCTCATAGTAATGTTCGCCCGCACGCAGAACTGAAAGGGATCTTTTTATAGTCTATATGACAATTAATTTAATGGTTTGGGTGAATGAAGAATAGGCATAAATTCGGTATATTTATACAACCATCTAAAAACCGATGAAAATCTGCTAAAAATGTTAAAATGCCAGATCGACTGCTGATGAAAGCCGTATTTACCGAAGGTAATTTTGAGCATTATTGAAAAGAAATGGTAATAAGACTTTGACGGCAGGAAAGAGAAAATTAATTGGTATGAGATAATTAGCCTATGTAAACTTTTCTGTATTCGGCTTTTTGCATAGTAGCTCTCAGGCTGTCATGTTCCATCCTCAGGCTGGTAAACGTAACATGACAGTTAGAACCACAATTTATTCCTTACGCTCTACCTGAAGAAGTATTGTAACCTTTAAAAGACTACCGAACCGGACCAGCAAATAACAGAAATCTAAGTGCCCATTGAGTGACGGCAAATATTAACTAAGGGTGTGATATTTTGACAATCACCATTCTTTAAATGATATTGTTTTGTCTGTAGTGTTCAAAGTAGTTGGAGAGGAATAACCAAGCCTTAAAAAATTATAGGCAGTAAAGATTAAGAAACCCATATATAAAAGTAATTCTCCTACTTCCTGGTCTCTCCAGAGCAAAAAATTTCCAATACATAGTTTTTCTAATCCGATACTTATGAAATAAGCAGAAAAATAATCAAGAAGAGGGTAAAAGAAATAGAAGAAAAACAGAAAAAAGAAATAGGGACTTATAAACCAATCGGGAATAATATAATTTAGAATATGTTGATGTTCAGCTTTTGTTTTTGAGGTGAACATCAATAAAATTAACCATCCAAATCCTCCAAAAGCCCCAACAAACCAGTAGAGTTTATTTAATTGGGGGTGGACAGAATCTAAATTATGCAAAGATATTTCATTTTGAAGGTTGTGGTGATCAAAATACTCAGGGTTGTTAATATTAAATAGCCTTTGTCCCCAACTTATTTCCTCAAGAGAAATAAACAAGAGCCCGAAAGCCAAAAGTCCATACATCACGGCAAGAAAAGCGCTCTTATTGTTTAGAAATCTTTTAGCAATTAACGCAGAAAGCACAGCTGATATAATGCACATAATAACCTGAGCATATTCCATTGCCGAATCCTCACTTATGAGATAAAGATAAGCGCCAGGGATAGTTGTTTTGATAATTAGAAAAATTACCAGCAAAGGAAATGGAAAGAAGAAAATGCTGATTTTCATAAGTCTATTACACCATAATTGTATTTTGATCACAAGTTAACTTCATTCAAGGAGCAATATAGTTTCAATTAGTGATTACTCTGATTTTTTCTTTGTGCTAAAACAACGGAACGCAAAAATAAACTGCCGGAAAAAATTATCGGGGAACGCGGTCTTTAATCCGTATTGATCCACCTTATCTCCTAAAGGTAAATAAGCTGTACCGAACAGCCAGTCCCAGATAGCAAGTTTGGTTGCAAAATTTCTGTTTCTTCCCTTTCCTGTAGTGTGGTGCCACCTGTGCATTTCAGGTCCGTTTATTACATATTGAAGCGGACCGGTAGTGATGTTGATATTCGAATGAATATACATGCCCCATACGGCACTGATAACACCCTTATAGGCAATAACCTCGGGTGGGGAGCCCAGCAGAATAATTGGTAAAAATTCGATTGTTTGATTTATTAAAATTTCGAATGCATGCGAGCGTGAACCTGCCAGCCAGTCAACGTTATCCGGTGAATGGTGCGCTTCGTGCAGGCGCCACAGGTATTTGTTTTTATGCTGCCAGCGGTGCATAAGGTAAATGTAAAGATCGTGTGTTAAGGTGAAGAAAACCAGTTGCAGCCAGATGGGTGTGTCCGCAAATAGCTGCAGCCGGGATAATCCAGTAATTGTGTCGATATAGTAAATTATAAAGGTGAAGATGATAATCCCGAGAATATAACTCTGTGCAATTGTGTAGAGAACGAGATCATTGAAAAATCCTTTTCGTAAAAATTTTTGTTCTTTGTAGGGGAACGCTCTTTCCAATAAGGAAAAAATCAACGCAGTTGATAGAATAATAATGTAGGAATAGAGTTCGGCGTTTGTAAGATTACTTACAAACTCATACAGGTGACCAGACATATTTGTCAGGAATTCCATATTTCAAGTTCTTTCAAATTCTAAAAAAAAGCACTTGTGATAAATCTTTATTGTTCCAGCGTCATGACTCGGTCATGACGCCCGGGTTTTGCTCCTTCAGCGTCACGACGTCCCGGTTCTGTTCTGACCTTCCCGGGCTGTCACATTCTTAACGTGACAGTTAGTTCAACAATTCATTTCTATTTTGCAAGATTTACGTCACGACAGGGGGTCATGACGGCCGAGTTAATCGTTTTTTCAGATTTCAGATCCAAGCATTCATCAGTTGGCGGCATCCAGGCTGTCACGTTCCATCCACAGGCTGGTAAACTTAACGTGACATTTAGTTCAACAATTCATTTTTACTTTGCAAGATTTACGTCACGACATGCCTGCCCGCCTTTGGTGGGATCATGACGTCCGGGTTTTGCTCCTTCAGCGTGACGACCCGGCTTTACTCTAACCTTTCCCGGACTGTCACGTTCCATCCTCAGGCTGGTAAACGCAACGTGACAGTAAGATCGACAATCAATTTTTATTTTGCAGTTTTACGTCACGATATGATGTCCCGTTACATTCTAAACGGAAACTTCTTCTTTTACTCTTCTCAATTTTTTTATAGAGGGGAGCTCACTATCATATACTTTTTTAATACCGTCGCCAAGTGATCTTTCAATGTCACGGATATTAGCAACAAGTCTGAACATACCCTGTATCTCAACAGAAGCTGCCTGATCAGAACCCCACATAGCCCTGTCTACTGTGATATGTCTTTCTACAAAATTTGCTCCCAGCGCTACAGCCGCTAAAGTGGGTGCAAGTCCGGTTTCGTGCCCGGAGTAACCTATGGGGATTTCAGGGTATCGCGCTTTATAGGCGGTGATAACCCTAAGGTTCAGTTCTTCCAGTTTACAGGGATAGGTTGACGTTGACTGCGCCAGCATTACATTTTCTTTGCCTGTTAAGTGAAGCGCGGTGTCTACCTGTTCCATTGTCGACATTCCGCTGGAGAGCATTATCGGTTTTCCGGTTTCTTTTATACGGCTTAACAGTGCATTATCAGTAAGGGAGGCGCTTGATAATTTGTATACAACTGGACTAAACTCTTCCAGAAAATCGACGGCTCCCTCATCCCAAGGTGAAGCGAACCAGTGTATACCCTTTGCTGAACAATATTGATCAATCTCGTGGTAATCCTGTGCTGTAAATTCCATCTTGTGACGATAGTCTATGTAGGTCATTCTGCCCCAGGGAGTATCCCGTTCTATATCCCACTGATCTTTTGGAACACACAATTCAGGAGTACGTTTCTGAAATTTAACAGCATCGCATCCGGCGAACACCGCGCCATCTATTAATTTTTTTGCTATTTCCATGGACCCGTTATGGTTAATTCCAATTTCACCAATAATATAAACCGGTTCACCATCCCCGATAAATCGATTACCTACTTTAACTCTTGCCATTAAATTTCCTTTTAATTATTTCGTTTTCGATTCAATTATAATTTCCGCAAAGTCTCTTAGCGCGCCAAAGCCGCCATTGCTTTCTACAACAATGTCAGCAACTTCTTTAGCAAAGGGCGTTGCATCGTTGGGGCAGGCGGTAAGCCCGGCCAGTTTCATTATTTCAACATCGTTTGTATCGTCGCCAATAAAGGCAATTTCTTCCGGTCTAAGATTAAGTCGTTCCATTATGCTATTAAAAACCTCAACCTTATCCTTAATGCCCATATGCAATTCTTCTATTTTAAGTTTCTCGGCTCTTCTTTTTACAAAGTCGGAATTTTCACCAGTGATAAATCCGGTTTCAACATCGGCAAGTTCTCTCAATCTTTCCACACCCATTCCGTCGCGATGAGAAAACCTTTTCATTTCTTCGCCATCTTTCGTGTAATATACTCCAGTGTCTGTCAGAACTCCGTCACAATCCGAGAGTAACAATTTAATTTTTCGTGCTTTTTCAATCAGTTCCAGACTAATATTGTTAAGATAGTTTACCATGCTGTCCAACCTCCGTCAACTACCAGATTTGCGCCTGTCATATAGGACGAGGCATCACTGGCCAGAAAAATTATTGCGCCCTTGTAATCACCTGGGGCTGCCATTCGTTTTAGGGGAGTTTTAGCAGAATACTTTCCTATAAAATGTTCATCCTGTCCGTTTTCAACGCCACCCGGACTAAGTGTATTTACCCGCACACCCTTATCACCCCAGTACGAGGCAAGATAACGTGTGAACATAATAACTCCGCCCTTGGTAGCAGAATAAGCCGGCGGTTTATAAAACGCCTGTGTACCATCTTCTTTAATATAAAGGGATTGATCCGGAGCAGTAATTCCGTAGGTGGAAGCAATATTAATTATACTCCCTGATTTTTGGTCTGCCATTACCGCACCAAACACCTGTGAGCAGAGGAATACACCGGTGAGATTTACATCAATAGATTTTTGCCACAGTTCAAGTGGGTAGTTCTCGAATTTTGATAATTCCGAAGCCGCCTTTGGATTTTCGAACATATCATTAATAGCGGCATTGTTCACCAGTATATCAATTGTTCCATACTTAGCCAGCACTTCAAATTTTACACGCTCTAGGGATTCCTTTGAGGTAACATCAAGCGCAATTCCAAAGGACTTATCATCAAGAGTTTTAGCAAATTCTTCACAACCCTTTGCGTCAGTATCGGTTACAACAACATTTGCGCCGGCTTCCTTAAGAGCTCTGCAGTGTTCTTTTCCTATTAAACCCAGAGCGCCGGTAACAATTGCTGTTTTATCTTTTAGCGAAAACATTTCCATTACTTTTTATCCATTGGCTTTGTATTAAAATTGCTTGTTTTCCTGAAAGTCGGTTGAACGGGCTCTCCTTTTATTTGTGCGGCAACAGTACCGTTTGCAACTGCTTCTTTAAGAAGAGGCAGTATTTCTCTGTAAGCATTAAGTGTATATTCTACATCTTCATCAGTATGCGAATAACAGATATTATGAAAGCCGCTCCAGAGAATCCCTCGCTTAATTAATTCTTGCTGTACAAATGATTTTGTTAAGAATGGATCGCCGCCTTCTTCGGTAAAGACAACCATTGATCGAAAATTGTAGCCAATAGCTTTAGTATAAATTAAATCCAGTTCAAGGGCAATTTTATTATAGCCATCTTTTAATTTCTTTCCCTGTTTAAAGAGGTGTTCCGAAACATTTTTATCTCTCAACTCTTCAATGGTTGCTTTGGCCGCCGCTAACGAAAGGGCTTCGCCGCCGAATGTTGTGTAGAAGAAGACATCAGTTTCAGATAAGTTAAGAATATCTTTTCGTCCCGTAAGAACCGAAAGGGGCATTCCGTTAGCAACTGCTTTTGAGAAGGTTGCCAAATCAGCTTTAATGCCAAAGTATTCCTGCGCGCCGCCAAGTGCCATTCTGAATCCGGTCCACATTTCATCGAAGATGAGAAGAGTGCCATTTTCTTTACAGGCTTCTGCAACCTGGTGGAGGAAATTATCTTTCGGTTCATTAAACACAACAGGTTCCAGAATAACAGCAGCAACGTCATTATCAAGAGAGTTTTTAAATGACTCGATATCATTGTAATTGAAGGTGTAAGTCATAGCCTGAACTTCTTCGGGAATACCTGCATTAAGCGCCATTGTGCTAACATACCAGTCATGCCAGCCATGATATCCGCAGCAGAGAATTTTCCTTCTGCCGGTATAAGCTCTTGCAAGTCTAACAGCCGCGCTTGTAACGTCAGCGCCGGTCTTGCTGAATTTAACAGCTTCGGCATTTGGAATAACTTCTCTTATCAGTTCAGCAACTTCCACTTCGAGAGGATGCATTAAAGAAAAAGTGATTCCATCTTCCAACTGGGCTTTAATAGCGTTATCCGTTTTTTCGTAGGCGTAACCTAAGGAGAGGGGACCGATACCCATGTTGTAGTCAATATATTCGTTACCATCGGCATCCCAGACTCTGGCGCCCTTACCTTTTACAAGGTATTTTGGTGCAACACCTTTAACATATTGTGTTGGACCCTTTGCAAGTGTCATGGTAACTGATGGAATAAGCCCTTTTGCCCGTTCATAGTATTCATCAGATTTTGTAATTTCAGGAAAATTATCGTTCAGTTTTACCTTGTTCGGCATATTATTTCTCTCTTAACTTTCTTTATTCATCTGTTTTTTAAATTCATCAATGTTCTTTAATTCTTCCAAATGGTTCTCGTACCAGTAGCGTCCCTGGTATTTTTTGTTAATCTCCTCAATCTCAGGTTTTTTATCAAGCAGGTTCAAAATATCGCTTAACTCAAATGCCGGGTTATAATGATACAGTTCCTCGTAAACCCTTTTAATAAATTGATAATCTTCTTCATAGTCAATAGTCCAGCGGTGCGAGGCTGAAAAATTTTGCCCTGTTTCCCACTTAACATTTCCTATGGCAAATTTATCAGGGTTTTCCCAGAAGTGAGGTGTCGTATGTTCCCGCTCATATTCTTTTGTTGCATGTTCCCATGCGATTTTCAGCTTATGAAAGGAAATAATTTCTACATCATTGCCATCAGGGTAGGTGGCAGGATGTAGATTGCTTACAAAGTCGTATTCTCTTATGTTATCGAGGTAGAAGGAAATTACCTTGTCAATAACTTTGGGATCAATCAAAGGACAGTCAGAAGGTATCTTAACCACGGCTTCGGCAAGGTATTTAAGTCCCGCCTGGTAATGCCTGTCGAGCAAATCGGTGGGGTGCCCGCGAAAACAGCTTATATCATTTTTCCTGCATAACTTTTCTATTATGTCATCTTCCGGTTTAGTGGAAGTAGCAACCACAACTCTCCCGGCGAATCTGGAGAGTTGAACCCGCTCCACCATTCGCAGTAATAATGGTTTACCACAGATATCCAGCAAGACTTTTTCGGGCAATCTTGTGGAACCGGTGCGTGCCTGTATTACGGTTACAATGCTTAGCTCAGTCATATAGTGCAAATTTAGTGATTAAATAAACTCTCTGTTTGGGAATTTGTCATTTATCTTGAATGGCAATTACCATCATAACTCAAAAACTTAATCCCTCTTCAAAAAACAAGTACCGCAGATAAGTTAGTTTAGTGAGGTACGAAAAAGTACTTGACAAGTGTAAATTTGTAATATATATTCATAGGTAGAATTACGACTAAAAGCGCCTTGTAAGGTTCTGTCCTTATGAGGTTCTTTCTTTTTAAATAGTATTATTTTTCGTTGTATTCTAGTTTAGTTCGAAGATCTGCCATGTGACCTATGTTTCCTTTAGCCGCTTTTATTAAAAGGTGCGAACAATTTTTCTGACTTGGTGATAAAATTCTTTCAAGTTTGTTTTGTTGTAATAAATATTTTGCAAGACAACTAAAATCGCCATCTCCTGTGACCAAAATTGCTTTTTCATATTTTTGAATGTCTATCATTGCCTGCAGAACCAACTCTGCATCGCAGTTCCCTTTAACTAATCCTGAATTTGTTCTTAATGTTGGTTTAAAAATCAAAACATATCCATAGTCTTGAAGAGATGTATAAAGGTCGCTCATCTCCGGAAGGTAGCCAATAAAATAATAGGCTTTTTTTATACCGTACTTCTCTGCAAGGTATTTGCGAAATTTTTTGAGGTCAATTTTCCAACCCAAACTTTTTATGCCAAGGTTAAGGTTTTGTCCGTCTATAAACGCATAGTTTTCAAGCGGTTTGTACATGCTTGTCCCCAGTAAATATCCTTAGCTAAATATAGGAATTAATCGTAGCCAACTCAACTTTTCACACGATGGTTAAGAGATAGTACTTTATTCCATTATCCCAAGTACTTTTCGTCCCACATTCGCAATGCTTTCTGAGGAAGTACCGCCATTTTGAATAGGCAACAATCGTTTAAGAAAGTCCATATCAAAAGCGGAGTAGACCTGTTTATCAAGAGCCAGCCCGATAAATGCAACGGAAGAGAATTTGGTTATGAGAACATCACAGTTAGCAATCATTGAATCAATATCTTCATTCTGAAATACAAGTGAACCGGGAGCATATTTTTCAATTTCCTTAACAGCACGCTTATAAATTTCATTCGGGTGAAGTTTGAAAATGATCTGTTTATTACCAGCTATTTCTTTTGCAAACTTGATAAATTTCTTTCGGTTCTCGGGTTTAAGTGTCTCCCGCGCATCAGAGGTTGCTACAAGAACGTATCCTTTTTGAGGGAAATTGTTATTGCAGAATGATTTGGCGTTATCGAAGTTCGGAATACCCGTAACAACAATTTTATCTGGATTTACGCCACGTTCAATAAAAAGCTCCTTAAATCCTTCCGAAGCAACGCAAAAATGAGTGTAATAATCAGACAAGCCGGTTGCTGCCGTGTTGCTGGCCCACCGGGGAAATTTTAAATACTTTGTCAGATAGAAAGCAAAATTGATGGGTTCCATCATACCTTCCTGAACCAGTATCATTTTTTTATTTCGGACATTTTTAGGAACGATAAGGTCGGACCCGGTAAAAACGAGGTCGTAATTACGTGACCTGCCCTGATAATCGATATTAAGATTATTCCGGTTTAGATAGCTTTCTGTCTGTTTACGGAAATTGCCGCCAAGTATAGTGAAGTTGGTCATGTTGCGCTGAACGAAAAAATCAAGCCAGTCATCGGTGTAATATGGGGAGAAGTAGCAGTTGCACTCAGGAAAGAATTTGGAGATTTGGTGCATCATTTTTGTTTGATTTAAAGAGCCGCCGATGAAAAGAATATTCATTGATAAAAAATCCTATATGAACGAATTTGCCTCTGCAGCAAATTTGTAGATGTTAAAATAAAATGGAATTCAAAATAGTAAAAAAACTGAACAATGTTGTAAAGGAGAGTTCATAAAGTAGAAAGTTCGTAAAGTTATAAAGTTGCGAGCAGAATGGGCGAGAGAAATCATCTCGCCCTTTTAATTGCAATTATATAATAATGAGTTTCAATCTCTTTTATTTTAACAATAGAACAACCTGCCTCGCTGGAAGGCGGGTTTAGCAATGAAACAATGTTTCCTCAATTCAAAATCCAAAATTAAGATTTCAAAATTATCTATTAATCTTTTTGCCTTTCCGTTTTCCCGTCTGTACGACTCTACGTTTTCACGTGCCTGCATTATTCATAATGTGTCCACATCCGTATTATTTTAACTGTTTTTTCTTTTTCATACACTTGATAGACCAACCGATGCTGGATATTAATTCTCCTGGAAATGGCTCCTGATAAGTCCCCAACTAATTTTTCGTATGGAGGGGAAGCCTGGAAAGGATTTTGTTCGATGACTCTAATTAACTCGATTACTTTATCCTTCAATTCGGTTGAGGAGATTTTTTTTGCATCTTTTTGAGCCTGTTTAGTATAAACAATTTTGTACATTACCAATCGATGCTATCTGAAGTTTCTTCCAGCGGCGTGTTAAGTCCATCACGTATCGACTCTCTCATGCCAGGTATGGAAAGCAAATGTAGTGTTTCACTAATGGCGCGCCAGTCATCTTCCGAAATTAAAACTGCGTTTTTCCTCTTTCCAGTGATTTGAATCGGTTCACTATCTATGTTTGTTTGGTCGATCAATTTATATAAATTCGCCCTGGCGTTTGTAACTGAAATATTTTTCATGAGGTTCTCTTTTTTTGCAAAAGTACGCTATAGCGTACGCAATGTCAAATAAATAAAATTCTCCATTTGGAATTACAATTCAACGTTTGCTATTTTCCGTTTCCCCGCCTGCCTGCCGGAGATTGCCTTTGTATCGTAGGCATGGTTTCCCCGTTTCTTTAATTCTCATTATTGGATTATGTTGTCCGATATTCTCATTTTCGAAAAACTTTTTTCAAAAAAAAGAATGATAATTGGGTCATTCCAGCCATTTTGTTTATATTTCACTGTTTTATTTCAAATAATACCTGAGAGTATTAAAATCATTTTTTGGCACAATAATGGCGTTATTCACTTCAGGAAATTCAATCAAAAAAACTAAAAGAAGAAGCAGTTATGAGTATATTCAGCAAAAGCAAAACATTTAGCGGCGGTGTTCATCCTTCAGAAGAAAAAGAATTGACGGAAGGACTCGCATTTGAAGTTATGCCCAATCCAAAAACTGTAATTCTTCCTATTTCTCAACACATTGGCAAACCTGCAAAACCTATAGTTGCAAAAAAAGATGTTGTTAAAGCAGGTCAGATTGTTGCCGAAGCAGACGGGTTTATTTCATCACCAATATGCAGCTCGGTATCCGGCACTGTAACAAAAATTGCTAAAGAGACAAATGCTTCAGGTTTTCCCAAAGAATCAATAATTATTGAATCTGCGGAGGAAAACGAGTATGAAACATTTAAACCTTTGGATGCAAATTCTGTTACAGCGGAAGAAATAAGGGATAGAGTTAGATTGGCAGGGATAGTTGGACAGGGTGGAGCCGCGTTCCCCACATTTGTAAAACTTACTCCCCCGCAAGGCAAAGAAATCGACACTGTAATTCTTAATGGCTGCGAGTGTGAGCCTTACCTTACAAGGGATTACAGGTTTATGATCGAAAGACCGGAAGAGGTTGTCTCCGGATTAAAACTAATAATGAAAGCTTTGGGTGTTAAAAAGGGCGCAATTGGCGTTGAAGATAACAAACCTGAAGCAGCTAAAAAATTAAATGAAGCAATTGCAGGGCAGGAAGGTTTGTCTGTTGAAGTGCTTCAGACGAAATATCCGCAAGGCGCGGAAAAGATGCTCATTAAAGCTGTTAACGGGCGCGAAGTTCCTCCCGGAAAATTGCCTCTGGATGTTGGCGTTGTAATTCAGAATATCGGTACGGCGGTTGCAATTCATGATGCGGTTATTAAAGGTGAACCACAGGTTATGGCTGCTTTAACAGTCTCGGGCAGAGGGATTAAAAATCCTAAAAACCTCCTTGTTCCAATCGGTACACCAATAGCGGATGTTCTTGAATATTGTGGTGGAGTAAAAGACAATGCTGTAAAAGTTGTAGTTGGCGGACCTATGATGGGCGTTGCTCAATTCGACTTTGCGGCACCAGTTATGAAAGCAACTTCCGGCATATTGGTACTTACAGCAGAAGAGGTAAATGATACTAAAGTTACACCTTGTTTAAAATGTGGTAAGTGTGTTGATGTTTGCCCCTTAGGCTTAGTGCCAACCAAATTGGCACGATATACACAGTTGGAAAAATTTGAAGAAGCTGAAAATCTGAATATTACAGTCTGTATGGAATGTGGTACTTGTACGTATGAATGTCCCGCTAACTTACCGTTAGTCCAGTGGATAAGACTAGGGAAACAAAGAGTTATGCAAATTCAAAGAGAGAGACAGTCTGCTTAAAGCAGTCGGATAAATTCTTAAGTATAGTTTTGAATAATAAGGAAAAGTAAAAATTATGGCGACAGTAACAGCAAATCCAACCTACAGATTGGAACTGGCAAGCTCGCCGCACGTACATTCGAGATGGAATACAAAGCAGGCTATGTGGATGGTAGTGGCAGCATTACTTCCAGCCCTCGTTTCTGCGGTTGTGTTTTTCGGATTCTACCAATTGGTAATAGTATTGGTGAGTGTCGGTTTTTGTGTAGGTACAGAAGCAGCGATAAAAGTTATTCGCAAAAGAGAAGTAAGTATTATGGATGGCAGTGGTGTTATTACCGGTATACTACTAGCTCTTATTTTACCTCCTGATTTTTCATTGTTCTCAACCGCTCTTGGTGCAATTGTAGCAATTGCCATAGGCAAAGAGATTTTTGGAGGATTAGGATATAATATTTTTAACCCGGCGTTAGTTGGGCGCGCATTCTTGCAGGCAGCTTTCCCGGTTCCAATGACAACCTGGTTGGCGCCTAATTTTGCAGTGGATTCAGTTTCAACTCCCACTCCTCTTTCAGGATCGAAATTTGGTGATTTATTAAGTCATTTTTCAGGTGGCGAACTTAAAGCAATGTTCTTTGGTAATACAGGTGGCTGTATTGGCGAAACATCAGGTCTTGCTATCATTCTTGGCGGAGTCTTTTTAATTGTTATTGGAATTGTTAACTGGAGAGTTCCTATTGCAATGACGCTTGGCACCTTATTGTTTGGAGGTGTTTTCTGGTTAATGGATCCCGCAAAATACCCTGATCCTTTGTTTCATGTTTTAGCAGGCGGTTTTTTGTTTGGTGCATTTTTTATGGCAACTGACTGGGTTACTACACCGCTAACAAAAAAGGGTATGTGGATTTTTGGTTTAGGTACGGCGCTTATGATTGTAATGATAAGAAACTTTGGTGGTTTGCCTGAAGGTGTAATGTATTCGATATTATTTATGAACGCGCTGACTCCACTGATCAATAAATTTACCGTACCACGTGTCTTCGGAGGTGCAAAATGAAAGCTGTAATACACATTTTAGCTACTCTAACTCTTATTGGAATAATATCGGGAGGCGCGTTATTCAGCATTAATGACTGGGCGGCTCCTAAAATTAAATACAATGAAATTGAAGAGACAAAGAAAGCTATCTTCAACGTACAGCCCGAGGCAAAAGATTATGCCAGAGTTGAGGCTGAAGGTATAGAGGTTTATGAAGTATACAATGACAGCAATGAGACTATAGGATACTCGCTGGCATATGTTGGTGTTGGTTTTCAGGGAAACATAAGACTTATTGTTGGCTTAAGCGCCGATATTAAAAAAATTACCGCCATGCAGGTATTAGGACATACAGAAACTCCTGGTCTTGGCGATATAATAACAAAGCCAAAATATGCTGATCAGTTTGTCGGATTGGATATCCCGGAATATATCGGCTGGATAAAAGCCGGAACAGCAACTCCTAAAGAGAATGAGATTGAAGCATATTCAGGTGCTACTATTTCACAGAAATCAGTAGTGAATATTTTGAACGCGGGTATTAAACACTTACGCAGCCTGAAAGAGGGAGGTAAGTTATGAAAAAGAAAGTAAGCTTAAGTAAAGAATACATAAAAGGACTTTGGGAGAACAATCCTGTTTTCAAGCAGGTACTTGGAATGTGTCCAACTCTTGCCGTAACGGTTTCAGCTATTAACGGAATCGCCATGGCTCTTGCTACAACATTCGTGCTCGTTTTCTCAAGTTTTATTATTTCCATAATAAGAAAACTTATTCCAACACAGGTTCGTATCGCTTCTTACATTGTGGTCATAGCTACTTTTGTAACTATCGTTGATCTTGTGATGAAAGCGCAATTCTGGGAATTAAGTAAGGCGCTTGGCCCATACATTCCCCTTATAGTTGTTAACTGTATCATTCTTGGCAGACAGGAAGCATTTGCTTCAAAGAATGGTCCTCTAAGATCAGTTCTTGATGCACTAGGAATGGGAACAGGTTTCCTATTAGCCTTATTCGTTCTTGGCAGTATTCGCGAATTACTTGGCAACGGAACAATACTGGGTATTCAAATTATGCCCGACTTCTTCGAAACATGGTTGGTTATGATTCTTCCCGCAGGTGCATTTTTAACCCTGGGATTATTGATGGGATTCAGTAACGCGTTTATGGATAAGAGAAAACGAAACGAACAGCAGGCGATAATCAGGAAACATTTATCGGCTAAACCAACATTGGCAACAAACGAAGCGGAGGTTAACTAATGGAACTCTTTTTGATATTTTTTTCAGCCGCTATTGTAAACAACTTTGTGTTAGCATACTTCCTGGGTATCTGCCCGTTTATAGGAGTATCGAATAAAATCTCCTCAGCGTTCTCAATGGGACTCGCAACTACATTTGTAATGGTAATTACTACTATTGTAACTCATCTGATTTATCATCAAATCCTTGCTCCATTCGGACTTGAATTCTTACAGTATGTGTCATTTATTCTTGTAATTGCCTCACTTGTGCAGTTCGTTGAAATGTTCATTAAAAAAGTTAGTCAGCCATTATACAGAGCACTTGGTATCTTCCTGCCACTTATCACAACCAATTGTGCAATTATGGGTCTGGCTCTCTTTATGATATCGAAAGAATATTCTTTTGTTGAAGGCATTGTCTTCGGTGTTGGCGCTGGTGTTGGTTTTACCCTGGCTATTACCATTATGGCTGGCATCAGAGAAGATCTTGAATTAGCGGATGTACCTAAAGCATTCAAAGGCGCGCCAATTACTTTGTTGGTGGCTGGTATCCTGGCTCTTGCGTTTATGGGTTTCTCAGGAATGATTTAGTAACAAAGTAAATGTTGTTTTTAATATAATGACAGAATTTCAATTTGATACCTTACTCGTAAGTAGTAAGGGGATTTGTGAAATCTTAATAAATGCTTATTTCCCACCTAGGGGATGAAGGCGGAGGTTTACAATGGATGTAACATTATTGATGATAGCGTTAGCTACAATGGGCGGATTGGGTTTTATATTTGCCGGCGGCTTAGCCATAGCAGATAGAAAACTGCGCGTTGAAGAAAATCCACTCATTGGTAAAATAAATGAAATATTACCAAACGCGAACTGCGGTGCTTGTGGCAAAGCTGGTTGTTATGACTTTGCGGTTAGTCTTGTTGATGGCAAAGCAGACCCAAGCGGCTGCCCTGTTGGCGGTGAAGATACAGCTCAGGATGTTGCTATGCTTCTTGGTATTGAAGCCGGTACTGCAAATAAAATGTATCCGCGCATTCTATGCCACGGTGGCAACGCCGATGCTGTTAGGAAAATGGCGGATTACTACGGACCGTTAAGCTGCTCAGCTATGGATCTTGTCTCGGGCGGCGATAAGGCTTGTTATTACGGATGCCTGGGCGGCGGTGACTGTGTTGTTGCCTGTCCTTTTGGCGCCATGATAATGACTGACGATGGACTGCCTACTGTGATAGAAGAACTCTGTACTGGCTGCAGTTTATGCGTAACAGCGTGTCCGCGGGATATTATTGAAATGCATCCGGCAGACAGGAATGTATTCGTTTTCTGTAAGAATCATGATGATCCGAAGACTTCAAAAGCTGTCTGCTCAGTAGCTTGTCTGGGTTGTGGTATTTGTGCCCGTAAATCTGACGGTGGTGTAGAGATGGATAACTTCCTTGGTGTTATTAATTATGACGCGCTTGATGAAAGCAAGATACCATTTGATAAATGTCAGACAGGAGCAATTGGTTATCTGGTTCCACCAGTAAAGCCAGAGACTCCTGAATCCAAAGAAGAAGGTTTACCTAACTAAAGTATAAAGAGCGTAATGATGAATGGCGAACAGATACACGAGGAAGGAATTGTAATAGAAGCTAAAGATGGCAAGGCTAAGGTTGAGCTGCATACAAATGATGCCTGTGAAGAGTGTACCGCAAAGGTATTCTGTAAACCAAAAGATGAAAATGCTAATGTGCTTGAAGTTAGAGACCCCATAGGTGTGAAGCCTGGTGACGAGGTAACTATTAATATTGAGGGAAGCGATATTCTAAGAGCTTCCCTCAAGCTTTATGGTATTCCACTTCTTTTGGTAGTAGCGGGTATAATCCTTGGCTCAGAAGTTTTTAAGGATGATATACTTGGTATTATCATGGGACTGGGCTCTGCGACATTATATTACTTTGGGTTGTACTTCGTTTGGAAGAGATCGGAGGAACAGGTTATGCCAACCATTATATCAGTGAAATTAAATTAACAAGGTTTTTATAAACGGTTAAAACCGTTGTGAATTTTCTGTTCTCATATAGCCCCGGGATTAATCCCGGGGCTATGTAGTTTTAAAGAAAACATAAAACCATTTTAAAGGTTTCCCCCACAAAACCATTGACAATTTAGAATAATTAAGCTAAAATGAATGTAATTGTTTTAGACTTAAATTCCTTCCTACATGATGTTTGGGGTTGTAATGAAAACCGAGAAGCTTTTCTATCAATTTATGTCTGCCGTGCTAGTGATTTTTTCTTTGCAGGTGAATGCTCAATCCAAGTGGTATGTTAATAATTTAATAGGTTCCGATGATTATGATGGACTTTCTGAGACATTGGCAGCGCCAACATCTGGTCCAAAGAAGACTATTGCAAACACAATCTTTGAAGCAAACAGTCAGGACACTATCATAATAGTAAATACAGGAATCGATTATGGATCTACCACTTCGGAGCCTGATACAATAATTATTACGAAGGATTTGGTTTTTGAATCTTCCGGTGGCGTAATTTCTATCTCATCTAATCTGGAAATTAATTTCAGTGATTCGCTTAATAGTAGTGAAGACATTGTAGAAATAAACTCTCCGTTTAATCTTCAGGGTAACCTTACCATTTATAACAGCCTTCAGCTAAATGAATCATTTAATCTACTTGGGAATTTAACAATTGGATCAAATCCATCCCTTCCAGATACGGATAGAAAATTATGCTTTAATTCACCTTTGGTTTTCATTGGAGATGATAATCAGGTAATTTCTGTCCCTCAAGAAGGGGCGTATATAGGAAGTTTTGAAATTAACAAACCGAACGGAAATGTTATTCTGGAAGGCGGCAACCTTGATTTGAGTGAAAGTTATGACTCAACTTTTAACAATGTTGTAATATTTACAAAAGGGTTGTTTATAACGGGGAATAATAAGCTCATTCTTAAAGCGCCAGCTGGAACGGATGAGTTGGGATTTGTTCATCAACCAGCAGTGGGTGATGTTTCACATGTTGTTGGTACGGTTGGAATTGAACCGAAACTTGATCCGATAAAAGAAAATAGTAAAACATCTTGGCCAGTAGGCAGTGTAGAGTTTTATAGACCTTTCTCAATGTTGATTTTAAATACCTCTGTAACAAATTTGGGAGAGGTTATTCTTGCCACTCACATTGATGAAAAACCATCCGATGCTAACGGATTACCGATTGAATCTGAAGGAGGATCCTATACTTATTTTCCAGACTTTCATTGGTTGATAGTAACAGAGAACAATAACCCACTCTCGAGTCTTATGTATGACTTGGAATTTGCTGCTGAAGGATTCACTGATTTCGCTAATGTGGATGAAGTTATTGGCATTTTTCAATTCGTACCATATTCCGGTGAAAGGATATGGTTCCAGATGAATGGTGATTATGAAAATACAATTACAGATAATTTACCCTTGATAAAATGCATGTACACAAGGGGTGTTTTTCAACGAGTGCCTACAATAGTAACTTTTGGTCTTCCAACTAAACTATATACTACCGGAACTCTTCCAGATTTAGGCTTTAGCTGCGAAAAAGTGTTGATTGATATTGATGGACTTTTTGGAGGGAATGAGGGGGAATTAAAATATTATTGTACTTCTTCTGACACTGACATTGTTTATGTATCTGGGGGAGAATTCTCTGAGACAACATTTGAAATTGAAGGCTTAAGTGATGGAAATGCAGAAATATCAATTACTGCCTTAGATGTAAACGGTGATTTTCTGAAAACATCGTTTAAGGTTTTTGTTGACTATTGTGATGGTTACTATGATGCTATTGAATCACAGCTGGGAATACCTGTTAATTACGAACTGACTCAGAATTACCCCAATCCTTTCAATCCAACAACAACCATTCGTTTTGGTTTGCCGGAAGCGTCAAGAGTATCATTAAAAATTTATAACACTTTGGGTGAAGAGGTGAGTTCTGTCGTTGAAAACATGGATTTACAGGCAGGCTATCACGCATATAATTTTGATGCAGGCAACCTTACATCAGGAGTGTATTTTTATAAAATTGAAGCCAATGATTTTTATGAGGTCAGGAAGATGATTCTAATCAAGTAATATGAATTGTTTATTTTATCTCCCGACCGTCCTTATCAAACTTAATCTGAGAAATAATCCTTCCCATTTTATATTCCGCGCGGCGTTTTACATATCCATTATCAAAGTAGTTGAAATAAGTGCCGTCCAGCAAATTCGAATCGTAAAAACAAAAATCTGATAATTGACCATTTGGATAATACCATTTTACCAAACCATGCTTATTCCCGTTTTTAAAATTTTCTTCGTACCACGGCTGCCCCGATTCATAATAGAAAGTTGCCAGCCCGTGAAGCTCGCCATCACTATAGAATTTTTCTGATTCTAGTTTACCCGAATGATAATATGTTTTTGCAATCCCTTCCAGCTGTCCGTAAATGTATTTTTGCTCAGCCTTAAGCTGTCCGTCTTCGTAATATAATTTTTCCGATCCGTTTTTCGTGCCATGAGAATAAGTTGTTATAGTTCCTAAAATACCATTTGCATGATAGTATTTACACGTTCCATTGAGGTTGTCAGAATCATATACAAGAGTTTCTTTTTTGTATCCATCATTATAGTAGTACTCGTTGATTCCATTTTTTCTGCCTTCCTTAAAACTCTGTTCAGACTTTGTAACACCGGTATCATGATATTCTGTGAAACTCTCCTCGGTTTTTTCATAATTACCAACAACATCATAACGAACTCGCTTAATTATTTGTCCGTTTTGGTAGGTATCTGCTACCTGAATTGAACCGTCGGAATAATAAATGTAAGAGTATCCATCGAGCTCATTGTTTTTATAATTTGCCTCAAGCGCCACTGCGCCAAAGTCGTAGTAAACATAACTAATGCCTTCCAGCTTATCGTCAATATAATTACGCTCAACTTCAAGAGCGCCACTTTCATAAAAGATTTTGGATTTACCATTCAGCATGTCGTTTCGGTAACTCCAGATCGCAAGTACAGCACCGCTTTTGTAATAGGTTTTCGTAAAGCCGGTTTGCACATTATTCACGAATACCGGTTCAGCCCATAATTCACCAGATTCATAAAACCATTTGGACATCCCTTCAAGTTTCCCATCTTCATAATTCCAAATCATGCTAAGTGTGCCATCAAAAAAATACCATCGGGATTCACCTTGTTCCAATCCATTTCTGAATTGCCACTCTTTCCATAATTGTCCATCGTCAAAGTATTCCTTATAAATGCCATCTTTAACGCCGTTTTTATAATAGCCTTCGGATTTGATTTTGCCGTTTGGGTGATATTCTTTAATAATTTCAGATTTACTTTGCGCTAAACTAAAAGAAAAAAGAAAAATGAAACTGATTGCAAGAAAGTGTAAGCGTGATATATTCATACTTGAGTAATGTCGCATTTTAAGAGTTAATAAAAATATTTACATGAAGCTGATTATTCCTTACATTAAACTAAGAAATTAGCCACGGAATATAAATGTTTACTTCTGATGTAAAGATTAAGTTTCACGATTGTGATCCTGCAGGTATTTTATTTTATGCTAATATATTCAAGTTGTCACACGATATCTACCAGGAATTGTTGGAAAGTATAAAAGATCGAAATTTTTTTGACGATGAATCTATAGCCCTGCCGATAATAAAGGCTACTGCAGAATATTTTTCTCCTATGAAAAGCGGTGACGTTCTTTCTACAAACATTATAGTCTCTCAACTAAATGACAGTTCTTTTGAACTTACGAATTTATTCTATGACAGAATAAAGAAGCTGCATGCTGAGGTAAAAACCGTTCATGTTGCAGTAGACAAAAGTGATTTTAAGAAAACTGCTCTTCCAATGGAATTGGTTGAACTTTTGAGGGCTAACCGGGTCTGACGATTTTCATGAGACTTACAATGTCAATTTTTCCCATCTCATTTTTAGGCAACTCAAAAAGAATATTTATACGTTTTGGGCACTTATAAGTTGGCAGATTTTCCTTAAGGTAAGCATTTACAGGTTCCAGATCTATTCGGGCACTTGCCTTAAAAACTATTACAGCTGCGGGCACTTCCCCCCATTTAGCATCATTATCGGCAAAGACAAATGACTCGGCTATATCCGGGTGCTGGTTGATTACATTTTCAACTTCCAGAGCGCTGATGTTTTCACCACCAGAAATAATTGTTCTTTTCGACCTGCCTGTTATATATAAAAAACCATCCTCATTCAGATAACCAACATCACCTGAATAGTATAAACCATTTTGAGTTAGTGGGAAGGATTCATTACCGTTAATAGACCCCTTGGCAAGGCTGGCGGATCTGACCACAATTTCACCAGAAATACCATCACTCTTTTCAGCAATGGTAATCACAACATTGTTAAAGGGTTTACCGGCAGATTCAATTTCTTTTTGGTTATCCGAGCAATCAATGGATGTGACCATGGAAGAAGTCTCGGTTGCGCCGTAAACCTTAACGACAGGCCAATTAAGGGCAATAGCCTTGTTAATGAGTTCAGTATCAATTGGTCCGCCGCCCAAAAATACTTTTCTAAACGATGAAGGGGATTTCACATTTTCATCGACAAGTTTTTTAAATTGAGTGGAAACAAAGGACGCATAGGTTATCTTTTGTTCATTAATACAACTCTCAATTGATGCAATATCGGTTTTCCCCGGTATATAAATCGAACAACCCGAAAGAATAGATCTTACAAAGATTTGAAATCCCCCTATATGATATAAAGGCAAACTTGCTAACCAAATATCATCCTGAGAATGATTGTATCTTTCATTCATATTTTTGAAACTGTTAAAAAGATTATCAAAAGAGAAAACAATACCCTTTGGTTTAGAAGTTGAACCTGAGGTGAAAAGTATCAGGGCATCATTCATAGAAGAAAAATTTCTTTGCTTTTCACCTGGCTCAGAAATTTCGGGGAAGTCAAAATAAATACGGGTAATATCTGGAGATATTCTATTAACAACATCTTTCAGTTCAGATTGCACAGCAATCTTCATAATACCGACATCGGAAAGTACTTCGTTGATTTGATCGAGACTCCACAGCAGGTTTATTATTACAGGAATGTTGTTGTTTTGCCATAAAGCCAAAGAGGCTAAAATAATTTCCAGTTTGCTGCCTGAAATAACAGCAACTTTTTCCTGCCTGCTAACACCCATATTTTGAAAATGGTGGGCTAAAGAGTTTACCTTTCGTCCAATTTCTTCAAAGGAAAACAGAGAGTTTTCAGTTCTGATAAAGGGGGCATCAGCAACATGTTTAATTTGCCACTCTAGCCAACTCTCTTTTATATCGGTAGGAATCATGACAGTTCTCTGCAATATTTATCAAAAGTGAAATTTATCTTTCCATTTACAAGGGGAAAGATATCCTTAAATTTATCATCTATGAATAAATCTGCTGTTGAAAGGATATGAGTAAGATCAGGATTAGTAAATGACTCAGAAAGTATTTTAGGACTGTCGTTGAGTATGGAGTACTCAATTTCTTCAAAGGTTTCGCTTCCAAATTCCGGCAGTGGAGCGGCTTCACCCTGAGTGAATGTTCCATCCTCAAGTTCAAGGTTAATAATTAGGATGTTTCTTTCGTTTAGTTGACTTTTGGAAGTCAGGATTGGTGAATTGAATTTGTAATATTGTCTGGAATATGTTATTCCACTTATCTTCATATCAATATACCAATTGCAAATAAAACACCATAAATTGCAGATAATTTTGCAGTAAGTTCCAGTGTTTTGTTTAGTGCCTCACCCTGTAAAGTGTAAATCATTTTTATCAATTTGATTGAAAGCGGGAGTGTTAGAATTGGTAAAAACACAAATACACTTTGCTTAAAAGTAAAAAATACCACGACCAGCACAAGGTATGAAAGTATCATAAAGATTAGATACTGAATTTGGGTAAACCGTCTGCCAAGTTTAACGGCAAGTGTTTGTTTTCCTGAAGTGCGGTCTTCTTCTATATCTCTGAAATTATTGATGACCAGAATGTTGGTTATTAAAGCGCCCACAGGTATAGATGCCCAAAGGACAAAACCTGTAACCTGTAATGACTGCACATAATAAGTACCAACTGTACCGATCAATCCAAAAAATATAAAAACAAAAATATCGCCAAGTCCGTTGTAGGCAAGTGGGTATGGTCCGGCGGTGTAGCCAATTCCGGCAATAATAGAGAGAATACCTATGAGAAGTAAAACCCATCCTGCAGTGTAGACAAGATAAAGACCTATAACAAAAGTGAGAGTGAATATAAGAATGATTCCAACCTTCATCTCTTTTACTGAAATCAACCCGGACGCAAGCACTCTGGTCGGTCCAACTCTTTGATCTGTATCCTTACCCGAGAGAAAATCAAATAAATCATTAACCCAATTGGTCCCTATCTGGATAAGAACAGCGCAAAGTAATGCAACAGTTGAAGCTGCAGGTTGGAACATGCCGTCGTTATAAGCGATGGCCGACCCAACCAACACGGGTACAAAAGCAGCCAGCAGTGTTTTTGGCCTGCTAGCCATTACCCAGCTTTCAAGCTTATTTATATTTTCTACAGAACTATTAATCATCGTTTAAGGTACTCTTGGAAATTTTTTAAAATCGGGTTTTCGTTTTTCAACATAAGCATTTTTTCCTTCCTGCGCTTCCTCACTCATGTAATAAAGTAAGGTTGCATTTCCAGCTAATTCCTGTATTCCGGCTTGTCCGTCAAGTTCAGCGTTAAACGCAGATTTAAGTAATCTTATGGCAAGTGGACTATGCTCCAAAATTTCCTTTGCCCATTGAACGCCTTCATCCTCAAGTTTTTCAACCGGTACCACTTTATTTACCAAACCCATTGCAAGGGCTTCTTTGGCATCATACTGCCGGCATAAGTACCATATCTCACGGGCTTTTTTCTGACCGACCAAACGAGCAAGATAACTGGCTCCAAATCCACCATCAAAACTGCCAACCTTAGGCCCTGTTTGACCAAATATTGCGTTGTCGGCTGCAATGGTAAGATCGCATACAACATGAAGAACATGACCGCCGCCGATAGAGTATCCCGCAACAAGTGCAATGACTGGTTTAGGCATACTGCGAATTAATTTTTGCACGTCTAAAATATTCAACCGTGCAACACCATCTTTTCCCACATACCCCATGTCACCGCGTATTTTCTGGTCACCACCTGAACAGAAAGCATACTTGCCATCTTTGGAAGGACCTTCACCGGTTAAAAGAACAACACCAATTTCAGGATCTTCTCGCGCATCAGCAAAGGCTTCATGCATTTCTAAAACTGTTTCGGGCCTGAAGGCGTTTCTTACTTCGGGTCTGTTAATGCTTATTTTTGCAATTCCATCCATCTTTTCATATTTAATATCTTCGTAATCTTTAAACTTTAGCCAGTTATTAGTCATCATTTTCTCTATTTATAGTGAATAACATACTTACTTAATAAAAGTTCTCAAGAAAGAACCTACTAAGATAAAAAAATCTTGAGGCTTTTCTAAATGAGTATTATGTCCGGACTTAGAAATAATTTGGTGAGTGGCATTTGGAAGTTGTTTTAGCATTTGTCTGTTGATTTCTGTGAACTTCAAATCAAGTTCGCCCGTGATTAACAATGTTGGCTTTTTGATGCTTTTTAATTCGGGCCAATGGTTCTTCATTTTTCCTGTTCCAAACCCACGAAGTGAGTTAGCAAGACCCACAGGATTATTTTTTTTTCGTTCATTAATTAACAGTGTTAATTGCTCTGCCGGAAGATTTTTGAAAGTATCAAACAAGGGAATGCTGAACCAGTAATCTATAAATTTTGAAGTGCCAGATTCTGTTAATTTGTCTGCCAGTTTTTCATCACTAAAAATTCTTTCTGCCCGCAGCAACTGCTCTTCAATTCCGGCGGTTGAGCTCTCAAGAATTAAACTTTTAATACTTTCAGGGTAGGCGAGGGCATAACAAAAAGCGAGTCTTCCACCCATAGAATAACCTACAAAAGATGATTTGGTCACACCAATTTGAGTAAGAATGTAATGCAGTTGTTCAACAAGAGAATCCTCAGTGTAATATTCCGGGTTATCAGGCGAACTACTTTGCCCATGACCCAGTATGTCGATTGCTATCGGAGCATATTGATCGGCAAGTTTGGCTTTAAGAGAATCCCAGTCATTTAACGCACCGGTGAATCCATGGAGAAAAACCAGAGGTGTTTTCCCCTTTTCAATGTCATCCGGATTGTAGGAAATATTTAGGTTGAGGTTATTATATTCAATCAACATTTATTGTTTTCTCAATTTCTTTGAGAGTTATGGACGCATATTGTTTTCTCAATTTGGCTGATTGAAGTGAATCCGTTTCGATTTCAAGTACATTAAGTCCTCTGGAGCTTATCGACTTGAGAAGGTGTTTTATTAGTTGATCCGAGGATTTAACATGGGTGTGTTCACCACCAAAGCCTTTAACAAAAGGTTCGAAGTCAAGATTTGTAGGAGTAATAAAGTTCTTTTTGAATAATTTTCCATAGTTACTAATAGGTAGATTTTCAAAAATTCCACCACCGTTATTGTTAATTAACAAAATGGTTAAGGGGATGGAATACTTGTATGATGCCAATAATCCATTTAGATCATGGTAAAAGGCCAGATCACCGATGATTAGAACTGTCGGGAATTTCGAACGAGCTGCAATACCCAGAGCCGTCGAAGTAATTCCGTCAATTCCACTGGCACCACGATTTGTATATATATTCAAATTATTATTAATGTCGGGAGAAAATGTATCTAAATCTCTAACAGGCATGCTGTTAGAAAAAAAGACATTGGTTTTACTGGGAAGTTGGGACAAGGCTTTGTTGATGATTTTCCCTTCAAAAGAAAAATCACAGCTTCGAAGGAAGTCAGACTTTACCTCATTTAAAAGGATTTCAGCACGCAACAATTTCCTTGTTGAATTAACTATTTCCTTTTTTAGAGCCACTTTACTAATTACAGCCTCACAAAAATCCACTGTTTTCATTGATACAATTTTACGATACGACTTTGATGGATCTTTAATGTCGCCAAATTCATTAACCAATATTTTATTGCAATTAATCCGTTGGTAAAATTTAAGTAATGAATTAGAGACAGGCGCATCCCCGAATTGGATAATCAAATCAGGGTTGACCATATCAGCAAAGTTATCAGATCTAAGAATGGTTGTGGCATTCTTACATAGGAGCGAATTGGTCTGCGAACTGAATCGTAAACCGCTAGTTGCATCATCTATAATAGGGAAATTAAGTCTTGTAGAAAGTTTCAGAACGGAGGCAATGGTTTTTTTATCAGCATTTTTTTCGTTAAAAATAATTAGCCCTTTTTTTGATTTCTCAATCTCAGAGAACAGCTTTCTGCTTAAAGAGCCTGAAGCTGTTGCCTGGATAGATATTACATTCAGGGAAACAATTTTTTCAAAATCTTCTTTGGAAATAGTGTCAGTAAAGCTATCCGATTCAAATGGTTTTCTGAAAGGCAGGTTTATATGAACTGGCCCGCGATCTTTAGTAACAGCAATTTTTAAGGCCTTTTTTATGAGCGTTAATAGTTTTTTAACTTTCTCGTAACGAACAGAGGGCAAATCAGATTCAAAATAATACCGAATGTGATTTGCGAAAATATTTTTTTGATTAATTGTCTGATTAGCTCCACAGTCTTGCAATTCAGGTGGACGATCTGCGGTGCAAATAATAAGCGGAATACGTTGCTGGTATGCTTCAACAATTGCCGGGTATAATTCTGCTACAGCCGTACCAGAGGTGGTAATTACTGCAACGGGCTCATTCGAAGCCTTCGAAAGGCCGAGAGCAAAAAATCCGGCGGATCTTTCATCAACAAGATTGTAAGTTTTTATTTTTTTTTGAGATTCAATGCCAAAAATAAGCGGAGTACTTCGTGAGCCTGGGCAAACAACAACATTATTAACGCCTAGCCTTGATAATTGTCTGAATAGCATTTCAGACCAAACAATATTTTTATTAACCTTTTTTTGCATTTTGGAAGAGAGATAAAATAGGTTTTAATTTCAATTCACTTTCTTTATACTCAGCCTCAGGATCAGAACCTTGAACAATTCCACAACCGGCAAAGGCATAAAGTCTGTCATTTTTAAGGAGACCGGATCTTAGGGCAACAATAAACTCCCCTTCATTATCAAAATTAAACCAGCCAACAATTCCGGCATAAAGACCACGTCTATGGCTTTCCGCATGAGTGATAAAGGATAGTGCTTTATTCCAAGGCACACCGCATATGGCTGGTGTTGGATGAATTTCTTTCAATAATGAAAAAACAGATTTCTCATCCTTCAGTTTTGCTCTGATTGGTGTCCAAAGATGTTGGATGTTGGGAAGCTTTCTGATTTGTGGATATAAATCATATTGAATGTTTTCGGTAAAGCTTTCAAATGATTTTGCAATAAAGTCCACAACAGCTTTTTGTTCATTAATGTTCTTTTGGCTTTCAAGTAGAGTATTTGCTAAAGCTATGTCTTGTTCTTCAGTTACGCCCCGCGAAATAGAGCCAGCGAGAGCATCTGCTTCAACCCACCCTTTAGAAAAACTTGCTAAGCGCTCCGGGCTGGACCCAAAAAAAATCGATTCGTTTTGTCTGAATGCGAATGTATGGCAGGCAGGATAATTTTCAGCAAGTGATTTTATTAAATCAGATAATTCCGGAGAACTGGTTAGATCATATTCAACACGACGAGATAAAACTATTTTTTCAGCATCATTATTCTGGATGATTTCAAGGGCACTTTTTATGTTTTTCTCCCAAGCTGTATAGTCTTCTGAATTTTCACCATTTTTAAGTAATGGGCTGGTACTGCCATTACGTTTATTCGCTTTCGCATATTGATAAAATGTTTCAGTCGCATTTTCGAACTGTGAAATAATATCACTTGTCGGAGCGTTATAATAAAAGTTAAAGAGTAGATATGTATCACTTTCGTATTTATAGAAGATAGTGTTAGGTATAAACCATTCTGAATCATTAAAGTCAGTCCATACGTCATCAGCAAGCTTATTATCAGGGTGGAATTTTATACCTCCCAGAAAGAGTGGAAATATAATTCCAGAAAAATCATCCCAATTTGAGACAAAATCCACCGCAATTTTTAATATTTCGCTTTCTGAAGTCAGGATACGTTCTTTACCAGAATGTTTAACAGAAATAATCTTGTCCCATCCAATCAATCTATAATTTGAAACAGGTTTTTCAATAAGAAAATAAGAGGTTTCCGAATGTTGTAGTGAACTGATAAGATTATAGTAGTCTGCATCCTCAACTTTTTGCGCATAACTTGCTATGCCATTAGGAGTTGATTTCTTTTTTATGTCGTTAACAAACGAAATGAATCGATCTGTCATTTTCAATAAATGTCGAGAGTTATTAAAAAATAAATATAAGTATAAAATCGGATAAAAAAGATTCAAATTTTATTTTTAGAAGCAGACTTAAAAATTTACCACAATATTAGAGGCAAACAAGAACTACGTATAAGTACTGTAAATAACCTAAATTTGAATAAATTTACGTTGGCTCATCTAAATTCATAAAAACAGCTATTTTAACGTATTTTGGGATTATTTTGATGAATTGAATTCAAATATTATGATATAAACAGGCGGAGTATCAAGTTAAATTTGCAATTGTAGGCGAATAAAATTGTTAATTAGTGAACTTGTAGGCTTTGATTGTTTGTTGTTATTTTTGAAGTAAGAAAAAAAATATTAAAATTATCTTTGATTTATGTAAATAAATGGCGTTTATTTGCTTGTTGTCTTGTTTATACAAATTTTAAGAACTAGTTCTGACAATTAACAAGATACTGTGTGCTTTAGTCTTCTTATCCGGAAAATAAAAAATACTTTAGTAGACTTAAATATTTAGTTCATTCATAACTTAGTTAAAAAATTTAGTGCAAATTAGCTATTTACTATTTACTATTTGGTAGTTTTGTTGTTATATTGTAAAGGAAATAATTGTCCTACGTACTTATACGTAGTGACGTGAACTTTTTCACAACATGAGGTGACCATGCAAGACCAAAAATCCCAATTAGCTTTGGATCTCTGGAGCAAATTGACAAAAGCACACGACACGGTGCGCAAGTCGCACGTAAAACAAATGTCTCAACACAAACTGACTGCTCCTCAGTTTCATGTGTTGGAAGTATTGAAAGCAGCCGGACCAATGCCGCTAAAACGAATTAGTGAAGAACTAATGGTAACCGGTGCAAATATTACCTGTGTAGTTGATAATCTCGAAAAAGAAGATTTAGTAAAAAGAGTTCCTTCTAAAGAAGATAGAAGAATAATAAATGCTGAGCTCACTGATAAGGGCCGCGAAAAAATGACGGTAATTTTCCCTCAATATGTAACAAATATGATGGAAACTGCCAGTACATTAAGCGAAGATGAGCAGAGAGAACTTTCCAGACTACTTACAAAATTGCACTAATTTTCCAGTTCCAGAACGAGAGCTGCCCATTCTTGATGAGATTTTTGTTTTATGATTTTAAATCCAATATTGCGGTAGCTCTCAGTTATATCTTCTATATCTACTACTAATAGTCCGGACAATATCAACTTTCCACTTCTCTTCAATTTGGTTTTTATGTCAGAACCAATACTAAGTAAAATATGTCTGTTAATATTCGCTATAATTAAATCGAATTGATCTTCTTTCAAATCACTTATTTCACCCAGAGTGATACTTGTGCATTCTCCCACGTTGTTCGCAGCAATATTTTCTTTGCCGTTCTCAAAACACCATTCGTCATTATCGACAAGAAATACTTTTCCCGCACCCAATTTTGCGGCGCATATACCCAATACCCCAGTCCCGGATCCCAAATCTAACACTTTTGCTTCTCCATTATAATCGGAATCCAGTAATTCAAGAACCAGACGGGTGGTTTCGTGCTCTCCTGTACCAAACGACATTTTGGGGTCGATGTGTAAAATAATTTGATTATCCTTAGCCATATATTCTTTAAAGGAAGGTTTTATTACAATCCTATCTGTTACTTCAATTACTCGTAGATTTTTCTCCCATTCCTCGTTCCAGTTTTGACTTTCTACCACACGTTTACTAACGGTAATTGATTCGGCAAGATTATTTTTTATTAATCCGGATAAACATTCCGAAATCTCGGACTCAGTCAGAGGGTTTGATTCTTCTGTGAAAACGAGGAGAAAGTTGTCTAATTCATTAATCCCAATAATTGGTAGCTCCCAGAGCAAACCGCTTAGTAAATCAGTATTGAAAGGTATAGAGGTAACGGTAAATTCATTATAGTTTTTCATTTGTTTTCCTGTTAAAGTTCATCGTAAAGTATTCGGCATATTTTGTCCTGGAGCGTTCGGGCAATCCTGGCGGAAGCAACATAGTTTTGCATCATTATAGTAAAAAGAATGTCATCTCCGCTTGAGGATTTAAGTGTGCCAGTAAGACAACTTACCCCGCTTATGGTTCCTGTTTTTCCTTTTAGGTTATTATAGCAGCCATTCTTCTTAAGGCGGTCTTTAAGTGTACCGTCAATACCGGCAATAGGCAGGGTATTAATTAATCTGTAATAAATATCAGGATAATGGTAATAGGTGTATCTTAGAACCTCGCTCAGCAACTCAGCTGTTATCAAATTGTAAAACGATAAACCAGAGCCGTCAGCAATTTTGTATGTTTTGGGATTAAGACCAACTTTTGTAATTAGACTGTCCAACGAAATCATTCCGTCTTTTGCCGAAACACGTTTCTCATTTCTTTTTTTTGCTAAGGCTCTTAATACCATTTCTGCATTTAAATTATCACTTTCTTTATTCATGTAAAAAAGCACTGTATCCAAAGGCTGACTAAAAATAAGCAGGGGAGTAGCACCAGAATCGGGAACCTCAAGGGTATCGATGATTCCGCTGAAGTTTATTCCCGTAGAATCGAGATACTCACTGAACACCTGCAGGAAAAAGTTCTGTGGAGCAAATATATTTCTATAAACCGTATCGGATTTTGCTTTTCTTGAAAGCGTTCCGCTAACAAGCAACTCGTTAGATCTGTTAAGCCAATCTCTCGTCACATGAAAGTCGGAGGTGTCTTCGGCTATTGTAGTAGAAGTGTTGAGTATATTAAAGAATTTTGATTGGGGTGTAACGGAAACCTCAACCGGGCTGCCAATTTCTCCAGGGGAGTAATGTATTTCAGAAACAGATTTATTAAGTATTAGTGGGCTTAAGTAAGGAGTAAAAGCGTAAGGATCATCATCCCACATCCATCCATTACCCCAGAAAAGACTATCGCACATTGAAACATCACCATACAAATTTCCAGTAATTTTTTTTATTCCAGAATCGCTAATCTTAGTTGCAAGCAAAGAAAGGCTTTCAAGATCGAATTCAGGGTCACCCCCTCCAACCACAAATAAATCTCCATAGAGAACGGAGTTTATAATTTTGCCTGTATAATATATTTTTGTGTCAAATGTGTAGGCTTCGTCTAAATAATAAAGGGCGGTTAAGGAAGTCAAAATTTTTAAGGTAGAGGCTGGTCTTAAAAGTAATCCGGCATTTTTACTATAGATAAGTTTATTTTCAGAAAGGTTATAAATCTCAAGCGCCGTTGAGGTGGAGGTAAAAAACTTATTTGAAAGCACACCTTCCAATTTTGTTACAACATTGGAAGAAGTTCCCTGCGAAAAAATCAATGAGGAAAATGTCAAAAATATTATCAGAGCATTTTTTAATTTCATTTTCTATCCACTCTGTTAAAAATATGCCCGCTCTCTAAAATCCACTCCCACTTCTTCTGTAACAAATCTTTTGGCTTTTTCTGAATCTACCTCGTTCAGTCCTACGATTGACATGACTACTTTTGTATATTTTTTTGCCTTCCTAGTGAAGTCTATCATTTCTCCATGCATTTGAGGGTCAACTCTCATTAATTTTGCGTATTGATCAGGGTCAACAGAATTTAAACTGATTGAAACAGTATCTATTAATCCTTTCAACTCAGGAGTAATATCCCTTTTATTTATATGATTACCGTGTCCATCCGTATTGATTCTGGTTTGTCCGCCTTTATCTTTTATGTATTTAGCTACCTCTTTAACAACGTCAAATCTGATTGTTGGTTCACCATAACCACAAAAAACAATTTCCTTGTACTTTGTAGGATCGCCAATTTCATCAATATAAACCTGAGCCTCAGGTTCTTCTGATCTTTTCATTTTTAAATTATATCCCTTTATCATCGCTTCGCCTTTTCTGTCGCAGAAGACACAATCAGCATTACACCTGTTGGTTACATTTATGTAAAGCGAATCCCCAATTTGATACGTGAAATTTAACATGACTTATTCCCCGACACCAAATAGTTTTTTAACATTATATGTTGTTCTTCGTGCAATCTCTTCTGTTGAAAGATTATGGATCTCAGCTATCTTTTCTGCAATAATTGGAATGTACGCTGGTTCGTTCCGCTGACCTCTGTATGGTTTTGGTGTCATAAATGGAGCGTCGGTTTCTAAAAGAAGGTTGTCAACATTCAAACTCTCAAGCACTTTTCTAACATTATCTGCCTTAGTGTGTGTAACATTACCAGTGAAAGAAATAAAATGACCAAGTTCAATTAACTCATGTGCGTCATCAATATTACCAGCAAAGCAGTGAAATTGTGCTTTTAACCCGGAGTCTTTGAATTTTCTGATTATGTTCATTGTGTCTTCATCAGCTTCACGGTTATGAACAATTATCGGCAGGTCATTATTCAATGCTAATTTAATCTGTTCTTCAAAAGCGTGCAATTGCTTTTCCCTTGGGGAGAAATCGTAATAATAGTCCAGCCCAATTTCACCAATCGCAACCACCTTTTTGTGTTTAGCTAACTCGTCAAGGTGAACCAGTAAATCGTCCTTCCATTCCTGTGTGTCATGAGGATGGACTCCCACGGTTGCATAAATGCACTCATACTTTTCAGCAAGGGCAATTGCCTGTGTGGCAGTGGCTAAATCTGTTGCAGGTACAATAATGTATTTAACGCCGGCTACTTTAGCCCTATCAATTACATCGTTAAGTTCCCCATTAAAGTTGGGTAAAAACAAATGAGCATGTGTATCAATAAACATAAGGTCAGCTATTTTTTTTTGAATGATTACAAATTTAGTGAATTTAAATGGAATGAAAAATTTATGACGCCATTAATAACTTGGCAGTGCTTGGTTTTTGCCAGGAGGCTGTGGCGGCGGATTAGTGAAGTCGCAGGTAATGTTTATGTTATCCAAAGAAGCGTTAGCCGGAAGAGTTAAGGTTGACGGAGACTGATCAGGATTGTTCGAGTAAATGCCTACAACAACCCAATCGGAACGAACCAGTGATAGGGCAGGACTAAAAGATTGTGCGACTGCAAGATATGCATAATCTCCTGCCTCTAGTCCTGCTTCAAGAAAATTATCGGATGTATTATAATCATAAGTTGTTGAATTGGCTGGAATTTCCGAGCCGATATAACGGATATTTAATATAGTAAAATCATCAGCTGAATTTAATGGTTCCTTGAACATGACAATGTGAGTGCGTTGTACGCCCTCCGGCCATTCTCCAATAAAACTTATGGTGCCCTCAAATCCCAGATCAATTGCCTCTGGTCTGGGTGCAATGCCCTCATCGCACCCTGAGACTAAGAAAACTATTAGTGATAACAGAAAAAAAAGTTGAGTAAGGTTATTTGATTTCACCAATGACCCATCCTTCCTCATTAATTGATTTGCATGATTCAAGAACAGCATTCACATCATTTTTATCAACGATAGCAATTAACCCTATACCAAGATTAAACACTTTTCTCATTTCATCATCGCTAATATCGCCAGTTTCCTGAATGATCTCAAAAATTGGTAAAATTTCCCAGGAATTCCAGTTCATTTCAATTTTATTTCCGGCCGGTACAACACGATTTGTATTGCCAATTATTCCACCACCTGTTATGTGGGAGAATGCATGAATACTATGTTTTGTTTTCAGCTCATTAATTAACGGAAGGTATGATTTGTGAATTTTTAAAAGCTCTTCGCCAAGTGTTCCTTCGAGACGATCATGTTTATCATTAACATTATACTTTGAAAAAAGTGCGTTTCTCGCCAGCGAGTATCCGTTTGTATGTAAACCTGTAGAAGCAAAGCCAATTAATACATCACCACTCTTTACCAGCGACCCGTTAATAATTCTTTCTTTTTCAACAACACCAACAATAGTGCCGGATAAATCATAGTCGTTCTCTGCGTAAAGCCCCGGCATTTCGGCAGTTTCCCCACCAATAAGCGCAATATTGTTTTCCTTACAGGCAATCGCGAATCCCTCAATAATATCCGCAGCTTTTTCTGTGAAAAGTTTTCCAAATGCCATGTAATCCATAAAATATAAGGGATCAGCACCGCAAACAGCAATATCATTAATACAGTGATTAACCAGGTCCTGCCCAACAGTTTTATGTTTATCCATCATTATGGCAACTTTAAGTTTTGTTCCAACACCATCAACACTCGAGACCAAAACCGGCTTTTTGTATTTTTCCGTATCAAACTCGTAAAATGCCCCAAAATGCCCAATACCGGCTAATACGTTTTTATTGAAGGTGCCCTTAACAAGCTCCTTAATTTTATCTACAGTCTCTTCGCCTGCTTTTATATCCACGCCTGATGCTTTGTAACTAGATTCCAAGTTTTCCTCATAATTTGTATTACCCAAAAATACAGCTATAGCTGTTAAAGTGAAACTCTTTATGAGGCATTTTTGTAGAAAGTGGGGAAAAACTGTATGAACCTGTTTATTGTATGATACATCTTATTAAAGGAAAAAAAGTTATTTTTTCGATATATTTGCAGGTTCAGTAATTACTTTTTAAAAAGAACTGGTTATGGAAGATTATATATTATCAGACAGAGAAAAGTCAATCCTACGGTCGGTGATACATCAATTTATTTTAACTGCTAATCCTGTTGGGTCAAGGAATATAGCAAAAAAAAATGATTTGGGATTATCGCCTGCGACTATAAGGAACATTATGGCTGATTTGGAGGATTCCGGGTTTTTGAATCATCCGCATACTTCAGCCGGTCGTCTTCCAACTGACAGAGGATATAGATTCTATGTGGATTCACTAATGGATCCTCCGGTGATTGAAGAAACGAAAAAAGATTTTATTACAGCGGAGATGAATAGTTTTTATTCGGAAACCGACGATTTGTTGAAATTAACCGCCTCACTTTTGAGTGAATTAACAAGTCAGTTGGCGTGTGTTACTTTTCCTAAGTTTGAAAACTCTATACTGACAAGTATTCAACTTGTACAGCTTTCGTCAACAAGGTTACTTGTTGTTGTAAGCATTAAATCAGGACTGGTTAAGACAATCACGCTTGAAGTTGATACTGAAATATCTTCTGAGAATATTATTGCCGTTCAAAAATTTCTGAACGAAAAGCTTAGTGGATTAACATTTACTGAGATTAGGAAAACTTTAAAAGAGAGAATTCAGGATATTCCAAAAGAAAATTACAGACCGATAGTCAGGGTTTTCCTTGAATCGGTAGATAAAATATTTCAGGACTCGCACATTCAGGATAAATCTTACCTGACTGGCGCCAAGAACATTCTTAGTCAACCGGAGTTTGGAGGACAGGACAAATTTAAGGGAATTATCGAGCTGATAGAAGACAAGGATATTATTATTCATATAATGGATAAGGTGAAATCATCGGGTAATAATGTTTCTATAATTATTGGTGAAGAAACTATGGAATCCAAGTTCTCTGATTTTAGCATGATAACCAAAGAGTATCAGGTTGGCGGTGCAACAGGTACAGTTGGCATTATGGGACCTAAAAGAATGGAGTATTCACGAATGATAGCAACTGTTGTTTATATTGCCGAGCAGCTATCGCTGGGTTTTAAAAAAATAAGTTTGTAAACGTTACATAAAATAAATGTTAAAAAGGTAGATATGAAAGCAAAGAAAAAAAATGAAGAAGAAGTTGAAGACACCAAGGTAAAAATCGAAAACCTTAAGGGAACAGAATCAACCGATGAAGAAATTCCTGCCGAACAAGGCGCTGAAGATATAGTAGCAAAGCTTGAAAAAGAAAAACAGGAACTACACGATCAACTGCTAAGGAAAATGGCAGAGTTTGAAAACTACAAAAGAAGAACTGAGAATGATTACGCTAATGTTTTTAAGTATGCTGCTGAACCATTTATGATTGAGATGCTGCCGGTATATAATGATTTAGAACGTTCGCTTAGCCATATTAATGATGAGAATAAAGACTCATTAATCCAGGGCTTAAAGATGGTTTTCAATAAGTTCGGTAAAATTCTTGAAAATAACGGTGTTCAGAAGATTGATGCCAAGGGGAAGGAATTCGATTTTAATTATCATGAAGCTTTGATGAAACAAGAATCGGCTGATGTACCACCAGATACTGTTTTAGAAGTATTTGAGAATGGTTACCTTTACAAGGATAAAGTAATAAAGCATGCAAAAGTAATTGTAAGCAGTTCACCCGTAGTTGCTGATGAGAGTAAAGAGGTGCAAGCTGAGGATACAAAAATAGAGGAAGCAAAAAGCTAGGACTAAATATGGCAAAACGAGATTATTATGAAATACTAGGGATTAGTAAAAATGCCTCAGATGACGAGATAAAAAAAGCCTACAGAAAGCTGGCGATGCAGTATCATCCTGATAAAAATCCAGATGACAAATCGGCCGAAGATAAATTTAAAGAAGGCGCTGAAGCCTACGAAGTGTTAAAAGATCCCCAAAAACGAGCTAAGTATGATAAGTTCGGACACTCCGGACTTAAGGGCGGGCAGGATTTTCATGGCTTTAATGATGTTAATGATATCTTCAGCAATTTCTCTGATATTTTTGGTGGTGCTTTTGGCGGCGGTGGTTCCATTTTTGACGATTTTTTTGGTGGACAGGGTGGTGGCGCACAAAGATCACGTAGAAGATCCGGAACAGGTACTCCGGGTAGTGATTTAAAAGTTGTCTTAAAGCTAACACTGGAAGAAATTGCAGCCGGCACGGTAAAGAAGCTGAAGATCAAGAAAAATGTAAAGTGCAGTACTTGTAACGGGTCGGGAGCAAAAGATTCCAATTCGTACACTACCTGTTCTGTTTGTAATGGTTCCGGGGAGGTCAGGCAAGTATCCCGATCACTTTTTGGACAATTTGTTAATATCGCTCCATGTAACAATTGCAGCGGCTCCGGTAAAATTATTTCCGATAGATGCAAAACATGTAAGGGCGAGGGCAGGAAAGAAGATGAAGCAACAATCCGCATTAATGTTCCTGCTGGTGTAACGGGCAATAGTTACATGACTCTGCGCGGCGAAGGTAATGCCGGAAAACAAGGCGGGCAGGCTGGAGATATTATTGTTGTATTTGAAGAACTTGCTCATGAATACTTTATTCGCGAAGGCGATGATCTTGTATACGATCTTGATCTCAGTATCCCGGAAGCCATTTTAGGAACCGAGATAGAAGTACCGACACTTACGGGAAGAGCAAAATTAAAAATTGAACCTGGCACGCAGTCGGGCAAATTATTAAAAATGAGAGACAAAGGTATTCAGCATTTGAATCAGCATGGAGCTGGAGACCAATTGGTTAGGATTAATCTAAAAATTCCAAAATTTGTTAATGCCAAGGAACGCGAATTATTAAAAGAACTGGCAACTCAGCCTAATATAAAGGTATCCTAGAGGTTTTTAAGTGTCATTGATTGAGAATTATTATAAAATTTTTATCAGACATAAGTAAAAAGCTAGGTTTCACTGAAGTAGAATTCAGGGTAATTTTTTTTCTACTTTTAATGCTGTTTATTGGCATTTTAGCAAACTATCTGAAAGAAAAGGGGAATTCTTTCGAAATAGTTAGTTTTGATTACTCAGAACAGGATAGTTTATTTGCTTTTTCGGTCAGCCAAACCGAAAAAATGATTGAGAAAAATGTTGATTCTGAACAAGAACTTTTAGATTTTAGGACTGATAAAATCGAGTCAGGATCCCAAAAAGCACCTGATTTGGCAGAGTTAAGAGTAAATCTAAATTCTGCTGAAATTAATGAGTTAGTGCAGTTACCAGGTATTGGAGAAAAGACTGCTCTGCAAATTATAAATTATCGGATTTCCATTGCAAAATTCAAAAGCATTAAAGACATAATGCTTGTTAAAGGCATTGGAGAAAGAAAATTTGAAAAAATTAGGAAGTATATTTTTGTTGAATAATAAAATCTATTTTAATACCCGGAGGTATAATGCAAAGAAAGACTGAACCATGGTATATCCATGCAGTGCTTATGGTTATAATAGCTATTTTAACTTACATCCTTATTCGCGTTGCTATTATTGACCCTAGTGAAGTTGTTGCTAATGAAAAGAGATGGAAAACGGAATCACGTTTGAGAATGTCAAACCTTAAACAAGCGCAGATGCTATTTGAAGATAGACATAAGCAGTTTACTGACAATTTAGAAGAATTGGTTAGCTTCCTGAAAACAGACTCAAAAGTTGCAGAGTTGATTGAGGGTTGGGATAGTGTAAGAAATGCATCGACTAATCCTTTTGATACACTGTTAATGAGTAGGGATTTATCTTTCGATTCATTATTTACTTCGCCAAAATCATTAGCTCGTTATATCATGAGTGTTGACACTTCAATTCAGATTGATACCGTGATTAACAGAAGAGGTACTATTGTATCAATTGACACTTTAACTGAAATTGGCAAATTATATGAAATTATATGCCCCGATGGTTATGGTAAAATAGGCGATACTAAAAACCAAGCCTTGAAAAATTCATCCACCTGGGAATAAGCTAATTCATGGCATTATTTGAAAATCATGCTGGATTGAATTTAACAGCAGATAAATTGCAGTTGGTTGAAGTTATACATAAAGAAAATAGTTTTTTTTTGGAGAATGTTGATGAAGTAAAGCTTGATGGTTTTGACGAAGGCACTGAAGTTGCTGAAATCATCAACATTCTCCAGAATTCATTTCAAAAAATCATTTCCAGAAAACCACTTCTAAGCAGGAATGTCTCATTCTCTTTGGGTCACGAGTTTTTTAAAATTGCCCAAATTCCATATGAATCTACCCTGCTAAAACTGGATCTGCTCGATTATTTAAAATATGAGTTTGATGTACTGTTCCCTGCGTGTAGAAGAGACGATTACATTTTACGCCACTTTGAGGTAAATCGGGAAGGAATTATTAATAATAATACAGTGATTCTTGTAGCAGTAAAGCGTAAGATGGTCCAAATTATCCATCAATTTTGCCGGAACAATAACCTCATTTTAAAAAACATTGATAATGTGCACATTGCTTCAAACTCTTTCATTCTGTTAGATAATATTGGTTCCCGCAAAGAAATATATTGCAGTATACTTGTTGACGGGGATTATTTATCAATAATTGGACTGGATGAAAAACACCCAATGTACTTCCGTGTGCGAAAGATAAAAGACCATGATAACATGACGGCTCAAATGGTTGAAGAACTGGATCACTTGATTCAGGTTGGTGTTTCAACCCGCTCAATTTCTAAATGCTATGTTGGCGGAGATTTAGCTGATGACAAGTTCATGAAAATGTTCAGAGACAATTTTGATATAAATCTTATCAGGTATAATCCTTTGGATAAAACGAGAGTATCACCGCATTTATTTGAGAGCGATCTGTTTAAGGAGAATTATCATTGTTTTACAGCTGCCTCCGGTATGGCATTGAGAATGATATAATGCGGATAATATCAGGTTACAACAGAGGGCGTATTCTAAAAACTCCCAGCACAAAATTTACCCGGCCAACCACCGATAAAGCCAAAGGGGTGATTTTTAACTATCTGAACAATCTTATCGATTTTGATGAAATTTCGGTATGCGACATATATGCTGGGTCTGGTGCACTAGGTTTAGAAGCTCTTAGCCGTGGTGCGGCAACTGTGCATTTTGTCGAAAAAAATTTTCCTGTTATTACTGTCTTGAAGGAGAATATCAAAACGGTTGGTGAGGAGGAATGTACAAGAATCTTCAAAATGGATGCCTTGAAATTTTCAAAAATTGCTGAGCACGATAGCTATGACTTAATAATAGCCGATCCGCCCTTCTTTATGGATGATATACATAAAGTAGCAGAGAATTTACTTGAAAGAAATTACCTGAAGAATGAAGGGCGGTTTTTAATTGAAAGATCTGTTCAAACTGAAAAAGAAGACAGAGTTGGTTTCGGTATTGATCCCTTCAAAAAAATAGGCGATAGTCTTCTATACGAATTTGTTAAAACTTAGTTTTAATTCCCCATTCCATCATCAATTCGTCTTCACATTTTCATTAGGTTAATAATATTGCTATTTTAATTCACTAATAAATTTCAAATTCATATTGGAACTGATAAGAATGAAGAGAGTAATATATCCGGGAACATTTGACCCTGTAACAAACGGACATATTGACATCATCAAACGGGCCGTTGATTTATTTGATGAATTAGTAGTAACCGTTGCTAAAAATCCAACTAAGAACTGTCTTTTTTCTACGGAAGATAGACTAACTATGTTGAAAGAAAGTCTAAAGGATTATCCCAAAGTAAGCATAGATTCACACGATGGACTTGTGGTTGAACATGCAAAAGAAGTCGGCGCTATGGGTATTATTAGGGGCTTAAGAGCTATAAGTGATTTTGAATATGAATTTCAGATGGCTCTCATGAACAGGAAATTAGATGAAGATATCAGAACTATTTTTTTGATGCCGCACGAAAGGTATACATACTTAAATTCAACTATTGTTAGAAATCTCGCCCAATTCAAGGGGGATGTGTCAGACTTTGTCCCGCCAATTGTAGCTAAAAAATTAAAAGAAAAGTATGGCTAAAAAAAAAGCCCCAATTTTAGGGGCTTTTTTGATTCTACATTTCTTTTTCTGCTGTAAGCCCTTTTTCTTTAACAAAAACACCACTTAAAAGGTGTTCGTTGTTTATATATACAACACCGTCTTCATCATGTGGTTCTCCGTAAACTGAGTGAATGGATTTTAATCCACCAAGATATTTTCTCGCATCACATAAATAAACCAAATCACCTACATTTGCCTTCATTAAAGACATCTGATTTTTGCTAAAGTTAACAATATCGTCTTCACCCTCTTTTATCTTCCATCTTACTTTAACTAATACCCCTTCTTCATCATTTACTTTGCTGCCTTTGAAAAACTCTTTTGCCTGTCCAATAGTCCATACAGTAAGTCCATCAAGGTTTGTCTTTTCGTCATATTTAACAAAATATGTTACGGTAAGAGCCACAGCAATAAGCATTACTACTGATAAAAGGAGAGAAACAAACACTGTAGGGATGTTAAGTGCAATCACAATAAAACTTACAACCGCTATCATTATCAGTACAATAAATATATTTCTATGATTTCCATTTAACTTTATTTTCGTAATAATATCTTTTTGGAATTGGGTTGTAAAAGCCACCAAAACACCTACACCAGTGCACACGACCAGATTATAAAGCGCTCTTATGTAACTATATGGATGAGAGGGATTCATCTCAATACCATGATCAAATGGCGAAATTAATACTCCGGGATTAGCTGCCCCAAGCATCATTAAACTTACTCCAACAATAAAAGTTGACATAACTGCCGCAGGAGTAAACTTTCGCCAAAAAATACCCATAAAAATTGCCACCACTAAAGGTGGTGTTAGAGTTGAATGAAAATACCCGTGGGCTTCATACACGGTTGGGAATCTATCAAGGGCAAGTACCGCCAATACACCCAGAATTGTTATGGCAACAGAGGACCATCTTGCAGCGTTCAATTCATTTTTATCAGTTTCTCTTGCCGTAATTTCTTTTTTCTTCATGAATTCTTTAACAGGTCTATAAACATCATTAATGTAAATAGCCGCTGTTGCATTTATAAGAGTATCCACAGTAGACATGAGTGCCGCGGTTAAGGCTGCCATTATGAATCCAAAAACACCGGGTTGAGATACTATATTTGCAACAACAACAAAAATCTGATCAGGCGAAGTGTTTGGAGGAACAACATCCGGGTGAGCTATAGAGATAGCCTTACCTATCCATCCGGCATTTCCAACCACGATTGCTGAGAGTGGCAGCATGGCAATAATATTAAATGTTGCAGCTTTTCTCCCCTCATTAACGCTTTTTGTTGCCATAAAGCGCATAATAAGTCCCATGTTCATAAATAAGAAACCGATTGAACCGGCAACTCCATCCTGCCAAAATATTCCTACAAAATTAAAACTCGATGGTTCATTGTAATGAGCCAGAGGCAATTTCCATTCAACAGGCAGCAAATTCCAAAAGACTTCAAAGCCTCCCAGATAATCCAAACCCAAAATGAATAACATAAATCCCGCGAACAGAAGAATAAATCCCTGCAGCAAATCAGTAAAGATAACTGCAGTTTGACCACCGAAGGTAATGTAAACACCGGTAATAATGGCAATTACAGTAACAATCCCCATAAGAGTCACATCAAAGTTGATTCCGAGGAATGCAAATGACTCTGGTAATAGTGGCTGTGCAGCCTTACCCAGGGTTAGAAATCCAATACCGATATAACCAATCATATAGAAAAGAAGTAGAATGGTCGCAAGGAATCTCGCAGATGGACTAAAACGTTTTTCAAAATACTCAGGAATGGATCTTATCTTTGTATACACAATGATTGGCAGCCAACCGAAGAGAAAAAATGGCACGAAAAACCAATCATTAATGTATGTCATGGTAGATGAAATACCATGTTCAAATCCTTTTGCCGAATATTTTATAAAACTATGACTTCCAACACCAGTAGCAACAATGGAAAAAGCTATAAGCCACCAGGCAAATCTCCTGCCGCCAAAGAAGAAGTCTTTCGTGTTTCTGTTATATCGACCGAAATAGCTTCCAAATAGCATAATTACAACAAAGTACACTATCATTACTATCCAATCAGTCGATGTTCCAATATTATGAAAAGTTTCCATAGCCTACCAATATAATGCTGCGATGATTAAAAATGCATGTAAACAAACAAAGAAGAAAAATCCAAATATTAAAATCCGCCACCAAAAAAGATGTCTTTTCTTTTTTAGGTCTATTGCTCCACTCTTCTTGATAATAAACATACCAAATAAAAAGAACAGCCCGCCAACTCCATATAAATATAGAAAGGGAAGCCAAGTTTGCTCAAAGGAAGGCATAATGTCCTGTTAGAATTGTTATAGTATTCAACGGTCTTCAAATTAAAGAAGCATGGAATCATTTGCAAATAAAATCTGTAATTCCCCGTTTATTAAGCTTTTTCATCAGGGTTTGATACTAATAGATCGGATTATTCATCAAAAAATTGTCATGTTTTCGTTCTAATGGTTAAAAACCAATTAAAGGCAAAAAACAAAAAAGCATGAATCCTTTTTAGACGAACAACATCTTAACAGACAATAAGTAAGTAGTTTTACGCCATATCTCTACTTTCCTTACATCCCTAGTAAAGCCGGAAGATAATCTTTCGGCTTTTTTTATTGTATGGTTTAGTACCCTTAGTCAATATTAATAAGGGCAAAATGATTGCTTTTAACTAATTGTGTCTCTAAATTTGACTTCTGAATGTTTTTAAATACCTAAAATGGAGGAATAGTATATAATGGGAATGATGGGTAAGATGCGGAGTCTCGCTCCTTGGTTCATCCTCACTGTTGGTGGATTATTTGTTTTGTTCATGGTTTTGTCAGATTCAAACCTGGCAAGCTTTGTTGGACAACAACGAAATATTATCGGATCAATTAATGGATTTGATGTAACATATCAGGAGTTTTCAAAAACTCTTGAGAATGCAAAATCGATTCAGCAACAGCAAGGACGTGAAATTGAAGAATCTCAAATGGCAATTTTTAGAGATCAGGTTTGGGACGCAGTTGTTTCGCAAAAACTGCTTGCAGACAAAATTGAAGAATTTGGGATAACCGTAACCGATGAAGAAGTACAGGACGTATTGTTGGGGCCAAATCCTCCGGCAGATTTAAGACAGAGTTTTATTGACTCCACAGGTAATTTCAATCGTGAAATGTATGAGACTGCTCTTTTCGATCCAAGAAACAAAGAAATTCTCCTCCAGTTAGAAGATCGTGTTCGCCAGGAAAAAATGCAGACTAAATTACAGAATTTACTTTTTGCTTCTATTACAGTAACTGATGAAGAAGTAAAGCGTAACTTTCTTGAGCAAAATGTGAAGATGAGCGCTGAATATGCTTTCATAAACAACAACTCTATTTCTGATACTACAATTGAAGTGAGCGAATCTGATATAAAGAGCTATTACAATAACCATAAGAAAGATTACAAAGAAGAAGCTATGCGGAAGATTAAGTATGTTCTTTTCAAAAGAGAGCCTTCCACTTCTGATAGTGTAGCTATTCTTGCAGATCTGAATTCTATTTTGAAGGATCTGGAAAGTGATACTAGTTCCTTCAAAACATACGTGGAAATTTATTCTGAAGAACCTTATGCACAAGATTCAGTATCTCTTAAAGTTATTCCTGAGGGAGCAAAAGAATTAGTGAGAAATGCTAATATTGGCGAAATAGTTGGTCCGGTATTAACTAAAGAAGGTTGTTTTGTTTACAGAGTGATTGGCAAAACGAAATCAGAAGAACCCTTGGTAAAAGCTTCTCATATTCTTATTAAAGGCGAAAATGATGAAGCGAAAACTAAAGCCGATGATATATACCAACAACTTCAAGGCGGCGCTGATTTTGCAACCCTGGCAGCTCTTTATTCAGAAGATAAAGGCAATGCTCTTAATGGTGGTGATTTAGGATGGTTTGGTAAGGGACAAATGGTTACTGAGTTTAATGATGCCTGCTTTAATGGCAAAGTTGATGTTATTCAAAAACCAGTTAAAACCAGATTTGGTTATCACATTATTAAGGTTACCGGCAAAAACGATCAAAAATATATAGTTGAAAAAATTGTTCGTAAACTGGTTCCTTCTGGTTCAACTATCGACAATTTATATAAAAACGCAGACGACTTTGCTTTTGTAGCTCAGGATAATGGTTTTGAATCAGAGGCTGAATTACTTGGATACGACGTCAGAGAGTCTTACGCTTTTAACGAAGAAACAAAATCGATCCCTGGCTTAGGTCAGAACGAAGCCCTAACCAAATTTGCCTTTGAAAACTCTGTGGGTTCAGTTGGCAATGTATTCAACTTCCCAACCGGTTACGTAGTCGCTGTTGTTTCCGAAGATATTCCTTCAGGATTCAAGCCTCTTGAGGATGTGAGCGGATCAATAAAGAGTATCATCCGCAAAGAAATAAAGTCTAAAAAAATTAAAGAACTTGCGCTTGAAATGAAAAAACTTGTTGATGCTTCTGGCGACTTAAATGATGCGAAAAAATTAGACGCTACAGTACAGGTTGATGCAGCTAATGAATTCGCAGCAACTGGCAGAATACCTGGCGTTGGTCAGGAATTTGCTTTTACAGATTTCGCAATGAATGCTGAGTTGAATAAAGTCTCGGAGCCGATTTTGGGATCCAGAGGCTGCTATTTAATAAAAGTTACCCAAAGAACTCCTTTTGATGAATCAGGGTTTTCAGTTCAAAAGTATACAATTAGAGAAAACTTGTTAAGACAGAAAAAATCAAGATTATATTCTGAGTGGATCGCCAGTGTTAAAGAAGAGGCGGACATTGAAGATTATCGATACAATTTCTGGAGATAGTTTATTAAAGCCGTGATTAAATCACGGCTTTTTTTTTGCCCTTTATCTTTATGTTCAATTCAATATATTTCCTACCGATGTTAAATCTGAATAAACATATTGTTTTCTTTCTGTTTGTATTGCTCATTGTGAGCTTTAGTAATATTTCAGCTCAGTACGAGAACCATTCTTTCTCAATAGCCGGATATTATAACTACACGGTTACCTCAAGTCTATTTTCCAATCCAAGGCATGCAGACGACTGGGTAAGAGGATATTACCAGTCAATCGATTATCTTCCCAGTTATTCTGTTGATATTCGCTATAGAATTTCAGAATCAGTAATTGTGGGTTTAGGTTTAGAATACATGAAAAGTACAACGGTGTTTAACCCTGTTGAAGGAATTGCCCCGGACGGTCCTGTTACTATCGCCGCAGAGGATGGGTATGAACTTTTCCCGCTTGAATTAACGGTGTTTTATTATCTCCCTTTCTCATCCGAAGAATTTAAATTTTTTATGGGTGGCGGTGTTGGTATTTATACTGGTAATATAAACAGGGATGTTAGCGGAGTTGGTGTTTCGACTGTTGAGCGTAAGTATGATGTTGGACTGAACGTGATAGTGGGCGCTGATTATATGGTTTTAGATTACCTGGCAATTCGTGGACAATTGAAATTCAGAGACCCCGACTTTGAGGTAAAAAGTGAGTACAATGAAGCTTCAACAGTTGTTGATGACGAAACTATTCTGATAAGGAATAATTCGTTTTACTCCCGTATTAATGTAGATGGAATTATCTTCACTCTCGGAGCAGCACTCTTTTTTTAGTAACGGGTTTCTAATACAAGATCCCTCTCCTGTTATTTTGTTAGTTTTCCCCTCTTTTGTTTATATTTCGATTAACTATCAACAGTGCAAAGCGATAATGCATTTTAATAAAGTATTCCTTACGGGCTTTATGACAAGCGGCAAGAGCACACTTGGTCCTATCCTGGCAAATGTTCTTGGTTGGAACTTCTATGATCTTGATAAGGTAATTGAAAAGGAAGAAAAAAAAGCCGTTGTTGATATTTTTAAGGAAAGAGGGGAAGAATATTTTCGAAGACGGGAAACCAGCGTATTAGAGCGGCTTGTAACGGAAAATAATATCATAGTTGCTCTTGGTGGTGGCACCATTGCAAACCAGGTGAATCTTGATCTCTTGAAGAATAATGGTAAATTGATATACTTAAAAGTTGCACCTGAAGTTCTATACCAAAGACTGAAACATAAAATTGACAGACCACTTTTTCGTGATCTTGTATTGTCTGAAAATCCGAAAGATGATTTTATTAAACGCATTAATAAACTGTTAAATGAAAGAGAGAAGTACTACTCTCAGGCAGACATAGTAATAGATTGTGATTCCAGAAGGGTCGGGATTACGGTTGATCAACTTGCTCACCAATTAAATAGAATGAAGCATGAAAAAAATTGATGTTACCATACCACAGAAATCCTATCCGTTTTTTATAGGTGAAAACATTCTTCCAAAGCTCCCCGGGCAAATAAAAAAACTGGGGCTTAATAAGAATCTATTTTTAATTATTGACAGAAATGTTCAGAAATTTTATGGTAAGACCCTTGATGAGCTTTTTTCCGATTTTGAAGGTAAGGTTAAAAAACAAGTGATAACAGCTAGTGAAAAGAATAAAACGCACGAGACTCTTACATTGTTATACAACTCTCTGCTGAAAAACGGTTTTGGAAGAGACACAGTCATTGTTGCCATTGGCGGTGGTATTGTTGGTGATATCGCAGGGTTCGTGGCGTCCACATTTTCGCGTGGAGTTCAGTATGTGCAGGTGCCGACAACTCTTTTGGCTGCAGTAGACAGTTCTGTAGGAGGGAAAACCGGAGTGAATTTTGGAGCGACTAAAAATATTGTTGGTGCCTTTTACCAGCCGGATTTTGTTCTCTTCGATACGGATTTTCTCAAAACTTTAGGGGAAAAAGAATTACTCTGTGGCATTGGCGAAATTACAAAATATGCTTTTCTTGCCGGGCAATCTTACTTTAATTATGCTTCTAAAAACATTGATAGAATATTTGATACAGAAAAGAATGTTGTAAGTAGAATTGTTGTTGACTCAATCAGCTATAAAGCCTCGGTAGTATCAAAGGATGAAAAAGAAAGCGGGATACGCAAGGTGTTAAATTTAGGGCACACATTTGCGCATGCTGTTGAAGTTGAGCAGAGCCACAAAATTAAACATGGCGAAGCAGTTATTGTCGGAATTGTCTGTTCACTATTCTTGTCGAACAAATTAATGATAATATCAGATGTTGAGCTTAAAAAACAGCTTGGTTTTTTTAACAGGTTTCTCGGAAGAATCAAAATTAGTAAACCGAATCTGGATGCTCTGTATAAGATAATGTTGCGGGATAAAAAGAACAGGGAAAATATCATCAAATTTGTTTTAATAAAGACTTCAGGTGAAATACTCTTAGATGTTGTAGCAGAGAAAAAAGATGTGTATTTTGCTCTGAAAAACGGGCTGCAATTATTCAGCTAAAATGTGCGTTTCCCCCAATTAAAGAGATTTAATGAAAAAAGTTTTAGTGCTATTTCTTCTATCCTTAGTTCTTGTCGGCTCGGTTTTTGCACAGTTAGCCAGAGAAACCAGAGCAGTCTGGTTAACTACTAACTTTCGCTTAGATTGGCCTCCCAAAACTACTAACCAGCAAATTCAACAAGCCGAATTAAGCAATATTATTAATGATATAAAGAAGAAGAAACTAAACACTCTTTTTTTTCAGGTTAGAAGCAATGGCACTACCATGTTCGAGTCTTCGTTTGAACCCTATTCGCCATACCTTACCGGCAAAACCGGAAAAATGCCTGATTATGATCCCCTGGAAGAAGCGATAAAATTATCCAGGAAACGGGGACTGGAGATTCATGCATGGGTAAATGTAATGAGATGTTTTGCAGGAGAGGAATTATTTATTCTTGAGAATCCTAAGCACTTATTTAATACTCATAGAAACTGGCTTGTTGAACGTAAAGATGATGGAAGAAAAGCATACTGGCTGGATCCGGGTCTGCCGGAAGTTAGAAATTATCTGGTTGAGCTGTTCGCAGAAATTGTTAAAGTGTATGATATTGATGGACTGCATCTTGATTTTATACGCTACCCTGGAAAAGATTTTGCAGACGATTTTTCCTACAATCTTTACGGAGATGGACAATCGAGAGATGACTGGCGGAGAAATAATATTAATTTGTTTATTGAGCAGCTCAACTACCGGATTAAAGAAATCAAGCCATATATTAAGCTTGGCGTAACTCCTATTGGGATATATGAAAATATTCAGGGTGCTCGCGGGTTAGAAGGGTATTCTTCCGTTTTTCAGGATACTCGTAAGTGGTTGAAGACGGGTCTTATTGACTATGCTGTTCCTCAGATTTATTGGAATTTTAAGGACAATCCTAAATTTGATGTCCTTGCCAGAGATTGGCAACTAAACTCCTATGGCCGAAATATGATACTTGGAATTGCTGCATATAAGCCGGAGGTTAAGGCTGAAATTGAAAACATGATTGAATATTCCCGTCACATTGGCGCTCAGGGAATAGCTTTCTTTCGCTATGAGCACATTAAAGACTATACATTCGACTCTTTCGATTATTATTCTTATCCCGCAGAAATGGCGTGGATTGATGCAGTAAAACCAAATCCACCTTTTAATCTATCCTACGTTATTCAGGATTATGACCCATTCACTCTTTCATTGAGTTGGGCTCAGCCAAAATACAATTACAATGATGCAGTTACTGATTACTATGCTCTTTACAGTTTTCCGTTTGACACTGCTGAAACAGATCATAAGTATTTGTACGATGTTGTTAAAGCAACTCGTGATTCATTAATTCTTTCTTTCGGTAAGCCAAAGCGTGTGAACTATCATTTGGCGCTTAAGTCTGTAGATAAATTATGGAATGAAAGCGAAGAAACGTCGAATATTGTGGATATAACTATCCCGGAATTACGCAGATTAATTCAAAACCACTCGGTGTTTAATAAACCGGCGCTCATACGCAGAAATAGCGGTGATGTTAAACTTCTTCTCTTTGCAAATAATAACGAAGAAATTGAGATCCTTGGCAAAAACAAAAACGGACTTGAATCAATTTTGACCCGTGATATATCATTTGGAAAGAATATTTTCAGTCTGCAAAAAAACATTAGCAATTTTGATACTCTAATGATTGTTTACAAGAAATCCGGCAGAGAAGTAGAACTGAAACTATAGTTTAATAGAGATATTTATTGAACCAGTTCTTTCTTAGTCTGTCAACCTCAACTCTATGGTTTTTCAGAAAATGATCCCCACCTTCCAGCATTACTAATCGAAATGGGTTTTTATTCTCAAGTAGTTTGTAAGATAGATCAAGGGAATCATGAGGAAGCACACGATTATCATCAGTTCCATGAATGATTAAAATGGGCGTTTCTTTAGTAATCTTTTCAGCAAAATTTACAATTGATCTGGACTGACATTTTTCATTAAATCCAACAGAGTCTTTTTTGCCCATGATCGATTCGTAAAGAATTTTCATAAAGGTGCTTTCCTCTGCGTTACATCTAAGGTTTGCAATCCCCCCAGTAACAATAGCTGCTTTAAATAGATTTGTTTTGGTTAAGGCAAGATATGTCATCATTCCGCCACGACTCCATCCCTCTATGCCCCATCTTGAAGTATCAGCTTGTGGTACTTCTTCAGCCAGCGGAATCAGATTGAGGATGTCATTCAAGTCACCGCCGCCGAATTCATCAACACCTTCACCGCCGTCATTTCCCCGGTATTGTGGAGCGAAAACAACAAATCCCCAACTGGCAAGCTGAGCGAACATCCCCTGAGCGTTAAATTGATCAATAACGCCAGCCTGACCTATGCCGCCCCTGCACCAAATTACGCATGGGTATTTCTGAGATTTATCATTTGGATATGCCAGGTAGGCTTTTACCTTTAGTCCGTCAGAATTATATGTTATTTTCTCTACAGTTGTTGACTCAATTTCTTCATCTCCCCAACCGCTTTTAATCATTTTGATTTGAGATTCGGTTAAAGTAAGGTTTTCTCTTTTAAGAATTAATTCATTCATGTTTTCTACACAAAAAAAGTTATATATTATTACCCCTAAGATAGTTTTTTGTTGAATAAATATTGAATGAGAAATGAGCAAATCAAAAAAGCAATCAGGCAAACCTGTTTACAGACAAAAATCACTTTCGATGAAGTTAGGAATAGGATTTATAATGATAGCATTCCTGGGCTATATGATCTATTCAAGCTTTATTGCACCTAAACAGAATTCACAAACCGGAAGAACATTGAAACAGTCATCCATAGATTTTCAAAAAGAAGGTGAGTTGACCTTCAGAAATGCTGAAGGTGAATTTATATCTAAAATAGATATTGAATTAGCCGATGATGAAGAGTCCCGTTCTACAGGAATGATGTACAGAGCAAAAATGGATGAAAACCAGGGAATGTTTTTCATATTTCCCTATGAAAATTTTCAATCCTTCTGGATGCGGAATACTATTCTTCCGCTTGATATCATGTTTGTAAACTCCAAACTGGAAATTGTTACAATTCATAAAAATGCAAAGCCGTTTGATGAAAATTCATACCCCTCTACATCAATAGCGCAATATGTAGTGGAGGTAAACGGAGGATACTCAGATAAAGTTGGCATAAAGGAAGGAGATAAAATTGTATGGAGGAAAATGTAGAAAAGGCGATAAATAATTATTGAAAACACCAGGCATTTGGAATTATAACGGCAAAATTATAGTTTTAATACACTAATTGTATTTCATAAGTAATTCCCCCTCCTTATGAGCATACCATATAATATATAAACGAATATGGAGCAAGCATGAGAGCAATATTCACATTTCTGTTATTTACTTGTGTACTAACTGCACAAAACGAAGTCTATTTTTTAAGCGATCCAGCCCCGTCACCAGACGGCAAACAAATTGTTTTTTCCTATGATAGTGATATATGGAGCGTTTCTATTGATGGTGGAACGGCCAGCAGGATTACAGCTATGGAAGGTGATGAGTCACGACCTGTCTACTCACCGGATGGTAAGTGGATAGCGTTTACCTCTACCCAGGCGGGCAATTCAGATATTTATATCGTGCCTGCAAAAGGTGGTAAAATTACACAGTTGACCTTTAATGACGCGACAGACAATATGGAATCATGGTCGTGGGACTCTAAGTCAATTTATTTCACGTCTAATCGCTTTAATGTTATGACAGCTTTCAAAATGGATATTGCCGGCGGTACACCGGTAAGATTATTCAAGGGTTATAAGAACCGTCAGCACAATGTTGTTGAACATCCTAAAACAGGTGAAATATTTTTTAATGAATCTTTTGAAAGTTATGGAAATACCTTTCGTAAAAGATACAAGGGTGATTACAACCCGGATATAAAATCATATAACTTCAGTACCAATGAATATAAAGAATACACATCTTACAATGGTAAGGATATGTGGGCAACCATTGATAAGGCAGGGACCATTTATTTCGCTTCTGATGAAGGCACCGGAGAATACAACCTCTTTACTTTTAAGGGCGATCAAAAAACCAGTTTAACTGAATTTAATTCCTCAATCGGCAGACCGCGTGTAAGCGTTGATGGCAGTGCAATTGTTTTTGAAAAAGATTATCAAATTTACAAATTTGATGTGGTAAGTGGTTCAGCTAAAAAGGTCGGGATTAATGTTTACGAAAATAATCCGCTTGTATTTAGCGACGACTTTTCAACCGCTGGAAAAATATCAAACTTTGATGTCTCGCCCGATGGCAAAAAAATAGCCTTTGTCTCAAGAGGAATACTTTTTGTTTCGGATATGAAAGGGACGTTTATTAAACAAATTGAAACAGAAACCAAAGAACGCGTTATTGAAGTCTTGTGGCTCGAGGATAACGAGACTCTGCTTTATAATAGAACAGTGAAGGGCTGGCTGAATCTATTTACTCAAAAGGTTACCAAAACTGATTCGGAAAAACAACTAACAACAGATAATCAGAATAATCAGGAAATTATTTTTAATAGTGATCGTACTAAAGGGCTTTATTTTTCCGGACGTAATGAGCTTAGGATGATAGATTTAAAGACCTTTAAGAGTAAGACCATTGTTGAAGATGAATTTTGGGCAATTTACAATAAACCTGCTTATTTCTCGCCCGACGATAAATTTGTAGTCTACGTAGCGTACAGAAATTTTGAACATGATATATTTATTTATGATATAGATAAAGAAGAATCTAAACACCTTACCGAGACAGGGGTTACGGAAACTGATCCTTTTTGGTCTCCCGATGGCAAGTATATTTATTTCTCTTCAGACAGATACCGTGCAACTTATCCTTGGGGAACTGATGATGCTGAAATTCACAGAATAGCTCTAAAAAAGTTTGACAAAGAGTACAAGGCAGATGAGTTTGCCAAGCTTTTTAAGGAGGAGAAAAAGGATACTACTAAACCGGTTGTGCAGATTGATTTTGAGGGGTTGAATGACAGATGGGAGACCTTAATTGAATTCCCGGCCAATCAAGAAGGTCCATATGTTGTTCAGAAGGATAATGAAACAATAATTCTATACAGCTCAAATCATGATAACGCCGGGACAGGTTTATGGAAAACTGTTCTTAAGCCTTTCGGTGAGAAGGAAACTAAAAGAATTACTTCTCTTGGCGACGAAGGTTTTCAAATTGTTGGGGCAAAGGATAAACATTACCTTAGAGCAAACAACAAGATTTATGAATTAAATATTGCTCAGAACAAAGCCGATGAAATAGCAGTTTCTTTTAAGTTTACAAAGGATTTGAAAGATGAATTTGAGCAGATGTTTTATGAAGCCTATACAAATCTTACGGAAAACTTCTACGATGGTAATTTTCACGGACTGGATTGGCCTTCTATTAAAACTAAATACAGTAAGTACCTTCCTTATATGAAATCAAGGAAGGATTTACGCACTCTATTTACCGATTTGCTTGGCGAGTTAAATGCATCCCATCTTCGGTTCACGAGTAGTGGGCCGGAAGAAGAAACACACGTTGAGTATACCAGCGCGTATTCAGGAATTGTATTCGACAATGTTCAACCATACCTTGTTGATTATGTTGTTAAAAAATCACCCGCGGATAAAGAGAATATCCATTTACAAAAGGGCGATAAACTGATAAGTGTAAACGGAGTGAGTATTGATTTCAAAAAGAACAGAGAATATTATTTTGCCGGTCCATTTAGAAGCGAAGAAATGATTTTGGGATTTTCCAGAAACGGAGAGTTATTTACTGTAAAAGTCCATCCTTATAGCAGGAATAATTTTCAGGTTGATTTATACGATGAATGGGTAAATGAAAGACAGGCAATTGTTGATGAAAAATCCGACAAGAAGATTGCTTATGTGCATTTGCAATCCATGACGGATCCGGTGCTCCATCAGTTCCTGATTGAAATGAGTAATGAAGCGCATTATCGTGACGGGTTAATAGTTGACCTACGTTACAACTATGGCGGCAATATTCACGACAACATTCTTCAGTTCCTCAGTCAGAAATCTTACACCCAGTGGAAGTACCGTGACGGAGCAATGACTCCGCAGCCGAATTTTAATCCCGGAGATAAGCCTATCGTTCTTCTCATTAACGAACAGTCACTGAGTGATGCTGAGATGACGGCAAATGGTTTTAAGGCACTTAAGCTGGGTACAATTGTAGGCACGGAAACATACCGGTGGCTAATATTTACCTCTGGAAAGACTTTGGTTGATGGTTCGTTCTACAGATTACCTTCCTGGGGCTGTTATACCATTGATGGTAAGAACATCGAGGAAGTTGGAGCATCGCCGGATGTTTATATTAAGAATACGATGCCTGACAGACATACCGGGAAAGATCCTCAATTGGAAAAGGCGATTGAGATAATTCTAAATGAGTTGGGTGAATAGTCAATAGTGAATTGTGAATAGTTTACCCTGAACTGGTCAAAGGGTAGGGGCGGGTCTTAGACCCGCTTTTTTTTGTCATCAATGAAATCAAAGATTGTTGAACTTTCGAGTGCAAAAAAACATTACTTTGTTATTAGTAGGGGGCAAAAAAGAAGAAGTTCAATGTTTGAAAATGATTCAATACCGACACAGTCTAACTGGAAATCCCTCGTAAAAAAATATCAAAATTCATCCAATCGGAAAAGTATCTGGCAGCTTATTGATTCTTATGTGCCATTTTTCGTTATTTGGTATCTGATGTACTTTATGCTGGATGTAAGCTATTGGATAACTTTATTGTTATCTATTCCGGCTGCTGGTTTTACAGTTAGAATCTTTATTATTCAGCACGATTGCGGGCATGGTTCATTTTTCCATTCAAAAACTGCCAATACAGTATGGGGAATAATTGCAAGTGTTTTTACTCTGACGCCTTACCATTATTGGCGTAAGGGGCATTCAATTCATCATGCTAATGCCGGAAAATTAGAACATCGTGGAATTGGTGATATTTATACGCTTACGGTGGATGAATATTTGAATAAATCAAAATGGGGAAGATTTAAATACAGAGTTTACAGAAATCCATTTTTTCTTTTTGTTGTTATCCCAACTCTTCTGTTTGTTGTACTATACAGATTTCCTGTTTCGAGCTCCAAATCGCTAAAAAGGGAAGAATTGAGCATATATTTTACAACACTGCTAATTGCTTTGGTTTTTGCCTTGGTTATTTGGTTTATCGGTTTTCAATCATTTTTAGTGATTCAATTACCAATTACTATTTTGGCATCAACAACCGGCACCTGGTTATTTTATGTGCAGCATCAGTTTCCTGATACTTACTGGGAGCAGAATGGAAATTGGGATTATACACTTGTTGCCCTGCAAGGAAGTTCTTTTTATAAGCTACCTAAAATACTTCAGTGGTTTACCGGCAATATAGGCTATCACCACATTCATCACCTTAGTCCAAGAATTCCGAATTATAATCTTGAGGTATGCCATAAGCAAAATCCTCTTTTCCAGAAAGCAAATACCCTAACGCTCACTACAAGTTTTAGAAGTGTTCTATTAAGCCTTTGGGATGAAAATCAGAAGAAGTTGGTTGGTTTTAAACATCTAAAAAACCCTCATTATAAATCTGCCTGATTTCGTTTTCTGAGTGTATTTCAATTCTGCATAAAAAGCATTCGACAGCATTTCTCATCAATTTTCAAGTAATGCTTAATTGTAAATGAGGTTTAATAAATCTGACTTGTGACGAGCCGTCACATCCAGCCTTAGTCTGAATAAATTCATTTGGAAATGATTAGGAAAAGAGGTAATAATATATCCAACATCATTTTTAGAATTGTGCAAAAATGTTTCGCAGAGCAATTAATATTTACTTTATACCAATTATTGTGTTTCACCTTATCATCCTGCAGGATCTTACTTATAAAGCAACCTCAGAATCAAAGATCTATGCCTATTTTGAAGACTCGGCGATAATCTCCAGTAGAGTTGCTACGACATCTTCTGTTACTTCTCCGGAAAAAACACCAGGCAATGCATCCGGGAATACTACAGCAATAATGGATGTTGTAATTCAACAATCATTGAATCTTCAAATGAAGATTCAAAAGGCAATTGTCATTTCATCAAAAGAAAATACTGTTGAACGAAACAGTCTTGTTTCTCAATATACAGCCGACTTATAGCCAATTCATATTATCCGAATAAACAAAACCACTTTTAAAATAATTTTAATTTTGAGGATAAAATGAAAGCTGTTCTTAATGCCCCGCAAGAAGAATTTAAAGGTTCCACGATGTTCATCGTTTTTACAGCTCTGGTTTTAATCGGGTTTGTAGGAATGATTATATTTGCCTTTACTTTATAAGATAGTCAAGACAGATTATCAAATATTACAGGACGGAGTTAACTCCGTCCTGTAATGTACTTTCATTTCTAAAAATCCTTTTAAGTGTTGAAAGAGGTTCTCCTTAAATCATTCATCAATAATTCACCAAAACTCCTTAATTTTTACTATTATTTGTTCATAAAAACCGCCACTAGTGGGTGTTATTATTGATTCATCCAATTAGTAAATACTAATTATATCTTGGAGTGTGCCCTGATGAAATACGGACTTAAACAATATACTTTGGATCATTTTTTCAACAAGGTTGTTAGTGACTATTCTTCGAATCCAGCGCTTGCGCTTATAAACGAAGTGCCTTTTACTTATGAGGAATTTGGAATAAGAGTGGACAAGTTACGTGAGACTCTTATTAACCTGGGGTATATAAAGGGGGACAAAATAATTATTCTTGGCAGCTCATCTCCCAACTGGGCAATTGCATTTCTTGCAATTACTACGATGGGTGCTGTTGCTGTGCCGATTCTGGAGGGCTTTCCTGAGGCAGATATTGATCATATAACAAAACATTCAGAGGCGGTAGCTATTTTCATTTCTGAGTCATTATACCAAAGTCTTACCCTGCCGGCAATTGAAGAAATGAAATGTGTTTTTAAGCTTGACGATTTATCCCTCCGGATTGAGGATATGCAATCTAATTCTGGTATTTGGAAACAGCTGCATGATTTACCTGAAAAACTTTTTAAGTCTGTTGAAAAAGCTATACGCCCTGCTCCGGGCAAAAATATAGAAGAAGATGATATTGCTGAGATACTATACACGTCGGGGACAACCGGTTATTCCAAAGGAGTAATGCTTACACATAAGAACCTTGTAAGCAATCTTTTCGAAGGACCAGATCTTTTGAAAGTAATTAATGAAGAAAGTGTTGTGCTCTCAATCCTCCCAATGGCTCACGCTTTCGGATCAACCTCGGCATTCCTCTCTATTATTTACAGAGGATCATCAATATACTATCTGGATAAACTTCCGTCGCCAAAAATTTTGCTGGATGCCATGCAGAAAGTTAAACCTACCATTATGGGTGCCGTCCCTTTGGTGTTTGAAAAAATATTTCACAAACAGGTTGTGCCTGCTATTTCTAAAAGTTTTGCCCTTCGTTTGCTTACAAAGAGTAAATTTACAAGAAAGCTGATTTATAAAAAGATAGGTAAAAAAGTAAACAACCTTCTTGGTGGAAACTTAAAGTGTGTAATAATTGGTGGCGCCAGTTTTTCACCTGATGTTGAAGAATTTATGCAGGAGGGGAAAATACCATATTGTTGCGGATATGGTTTAAGTGAATGCTCTCCCCTCGTAACTTTTTCCTCCATGGATAAGCAAAAAACCGGATCACCGGGACATGCTATCACTGATGTTGAAATCAGGATTATGGATCCTGACCCTGATAGTGGTGTTGGCAGAATATGTATAAAAGGACCAAACGTGATGAAGGGCTACTATAAAAATGCCGGGGAGACAAAAAAAGCCTTTACTGAAGATGGATGGTTTATTTCCGGTGACTTGGGTTATCTGGATGAAGATGGATTTTTATTTATTACAGGTCGATCTAAAAATTTAATTGTTGGTCCATCTGGCGAGAATATATATCCCGAGGTTATTGAAGCAAAACTTCTTGAATCAATTCTTGTAGAAGAGACAATTGTATATCTGGCTGACGATGGGCAACTTGTGGCTCGCATACACCCAAACTACGCTTATATTGAAAATCTGAAGAACGAAAAGGATGAAGATGCTATTGCATTAAACATTATTGATCTTCTTAAAGAAATACAGATGGAAACCAACGAAAAGCTTCCTGCTTCTTCAAGAATAAAGCGGGTAATCGAACAGTCTTCCCCCTTTGTTACGACACCAACAAACAAAATAAAGAGAGTGGAGTATGTTCCCGGTTATTTGGAAAATAATAAGAAATAGAATTTGTTATAAACCAGAATGACTCTTCGTGGTTCTATCAGTATAAGTATTTAGCATGGCTGCAAACCAGGAAGGGGGATATTTTAACAACAGACTTATGCAATTCTAATATTGTTTAGGAATAATCCTCTATATCGCATATTCCACAATCAATTTGCTTATATCATAACTATGAATACTTAAATTACGCATTTGGTCTAAACCTAACCAAATGACAATAACCATACCAATTACATTCTCAAAATTTGAACTAAAATTGACAAAAAATCATTATGTAGTATATCGTTTTCCCAATTTTTGATATTGAATTAAAAGAAATGTAGTAAAGTTGAGTTATGAAAAATATTGGATTATTCCCGGAATGAGAAATATCGTAGAATAGTTAGTTTTATACATATATAAAAAAGACTTTTCATGAATACGTATTCTGTGGCTATAACAAAGATTAATAATCACTTCAAAAAGAGCAAATTTCTTATTTGTTTATTTGTCATAGTATGTTTTCCAAGTAAAGTATTTTCGCAGTCTGACAGTCTTGATGTGTACGACTTAGACCTGGCTCAGTTGTCAAAAGTGAAGATAACATCAGCTACTAAAGTTGCTCAGAACATTACCGAATTACCTTCATCAATCATTATTATCACTAAAGAAGAGATCAAAGAAAACGGATATTTTACACTGGAAGAAGCACTATCCACTCTACCCGGGTTTCAGTTCAGAAACATACAGGGATTTAACAGTTATGTCTTCCAACGTGGTATCCCCAATCAAAACAATTTATCATTAGTTCTTATAGATGGAGTACAGGTAAATGAACTCAATTCAGGTGGTTTTTATGCTGGCGGCCAATACAATTTATCAAATCTCGAGCGAATAGAAGTAATATACGGCCCCGCATCGGTAGCTTATGGAACTAATGCATTATCAGGTATTATAAATCTTGTTACAAAAAGTGCACTCAAAGAACAATTCAAAGTTAATTCACGGCTAGGATCATTTAACACTTATTCAGGAGATATTAATTATTGCTACACAAATGAGGAAAAATCTTTTGGAGTACTCTTTTCGGGTATGTATAAGACTACAACTAAAGCTGATTTGAAAGGGATTGCCGGCGATAATAACTGGACAGATAAGATGGATAATTTTGAAAACGATTATTCTTTTGATTTAAAAATACAGAACGGGGATTTTTTATTTGGAGCAAACTATCTATATAAAAAAGCCTCCAGAGCTACTTCCACAAAATCAATTGGTACTGTTTTTAGAGACTTTGGTACTTCGTGGAACGTTCAATTTTTGAATACATATTTAAAATTCGAAAAAAAGTTTTCTAATAAGTTCTCTCTTTCTTCAATTCTGTATAACCGCAATGCAACAGTTCTTAATAATACGATTTACTTTGTGGTCGACACAGCCCAAATTGGTTATTACAGACCAAATAATTTAACAGGGTTTGAGAATGTTTTGAACTACAATATGAATGACATGATATCAATTGCCGGTGGTTTAACATTCGAGTATGAAAGGTTGTCTAAAAAAAACACAACTTCCTATAGCGATTCTCCCTATCAAAAACCCCCGACTCCTGAAAAAACAGAAATGCTAAACAATTACTTAGCAAGCATATTTATCGAGCCTCACATAAAGCTGCAAAAAAAACTACATCTTTCAGGCGGTGCAAGGTTGGATTACAGCAGTATTTACGATCTGGTATTAACACCACGTATGGGCGTTAGCTACTACAAAGGGAACTACATTCTGCATCTTTCTTACTCAGAAGCTTTTAGAGCACCCAAGCCCTGGGATTATACCGACGGATTGGGAAATGAGTCCTTAATACCAGAAAAAATGAAATCTTTGGAAGCTTCAGTTACACTATCTATACCTGATCTGTTTCAGGTTGATTTGACAGGGTATTTGAATAATCTTAAAAATGCTTTTGTTAAAGAAACCATTCTTAATGGATACAGGTGGGTAAATAGTGGCGAAGTAAACACAGAAGGAGTTGAGATATCAGTCAAACACAAATCTAAGAATTGGAAATCATCATTAAATTACACTTTTAACCAAAGCTACGATGAATTCCATCAATTTGTATCAGAGATAAGCAAACATTCTGTAAATGCAGGTATGACCTATTATTTAAGTAAAAATCTATCGGTAAATCTTAGAACAAATTATATCGGAAAAAGAAAGAATCCAAAACTAATAGCTGCTACTAACAGTAATTTTATTGATCCCTGCTTAGTATTTCATGGAGCAATATCACTATTGGACTATGAGGGGTTTGATATACAATTATCTGCAAAAAATATATTTGACGTTGAGTACTATCACACTTCAAACAGAGAGCCCGATAGATATCGCCAATCCCAGCGTACTATTCTGCTCTCCGTAGGCTATGCGTTTACTTATTAGAGATAAGAAAAGAGAACAATTTATCTGAATTGTAAATTGTGAGAAGATGATTATGAAAAGAACAAATCGATTTATTCGCTTATCTGTGTTTGGTTGTTTTTTGTTTATTTCCAGCCATAGCGCACAGAACATACAACGCCACGAGGTGATTTCAGCCTATATCTACAATTTTGCAAAAAATGTCCAATGGCAAAATGAAGAGTCTCTAAAGGAATTTCATTTCCGCATAATTGGCGAAGATAAAAATCTTCTTGAAGAGATGACTTCTCTTTCCAAAATGAAGACTTTGAGGAATAAAACAATCAGGGTATCATCATCGAGCGAATTTAGAGAAAATGATAAAGTGCAGCTGATATATGTTACAAAAAATGCTGAAACGAAACTGGTTGATATTTTTGACAAAATTGAAGGCAAAAACATACTGTTAGTGAGCGACAACTTTCAAGACAGAAAACTGATAATGATTAATTTTGTCGAATCCTCCAATGGTACTATTTCGTTTGAAATAAACAAGGCCAATATCATAAACCAGCATCTTCAAATTATGCAGGATATGATTCTTCTTGGAGGGACTGAAGTAGATGTTGCAGCTTTATACCGGGAAGGTCAACAAAGTTTACGAGCCCTCCAAAAACATACTGAAAATCTTGAAAAAAACCTGAATCAGCTTAAAAACAGTATTGCTAAAATGACCAAAGAAATTGGGATTCAAAAAGATAGTCTTGATATACAATCTCAAAAAGTAAAAGAGCAACAAAATATTTTGAGTGCTCAGGGTTTACTCTTAGAAGAGAGAGGAAAAGACCTCGAAACCCAGATTCTTCAAATTCAAGAACAGCAAAATATTCTTGAGACACAAGCAAACAGGTTGGAAATTCAAAAAAGAGACCTTGGGGAAGGTGAAAAGATACTTGAAGATCTGAATAATCAAATATTGTCGCAGGCAAAGATTCTGGAGGAAAAAGGGGAAACGATTCAAGAACAGAAAAACATTATGTATTTGCTTGGAATCATTGTCTTTCTTGTAATAGTACTAGTGTTTTCGGTTTATATAGGTTACAAAAGCAAACAAAGGTTAAACCGAGATTTAGAAATAAAAGTCAAAGAACGCACTAACCAATTACACTCATCCAATGATCAGCTAATGTTAGAGCTTATTGAACGAAAGCGCGTGGAAAAAGAACTAAAAAATAGTGAAGTTCTTTACCGCTATATGTTTGAACAAAATCCCGTACCAATGTTGGTTTACGAGTTAGGAAGTTTGGAAATGCTTGCAGTAAACGATGCATTTGTATCACATTATGGTTATAGCGAACAAGAGGCATTATCTCTGCACCTTACGGATCTTTATCCTGAAGATGAAAAGAAAGCTGTAGCAGAGCTTAGCGATAAAATAAAGGGGCATGCTTACGCTGGTGAATGGCATCATCAAAAAAAGGATGGCTCTCTAATATCTATTGAAGCTCACTCACACAAGTTTTCTTATGAGGAGAGAGATTCTCGAATTGCGGTTATAACTGATATTACTGAGCGAAAAAAAGCAGAAGAAAAACTTAGGCAAAGTGAAGAGCAATTCAGACTGATATCGGAAAATGTGGCTGATATGATTGTTGTCCTCGATCTTGAGGGAAAAAGGGTTTATAGTAATCCATCATATGAGCCGATACTTGGTGAAAAAGATTTGTTACTTGGAACAGATTCGTTTGAGGCTATATTTCCTGAAGATAGAGAGCGAATGAAAGATCTGTTTCTAGAAACTGTGAAAACAGGAGTTGGGCAGCGTGATGAATATAGACTAGTCGCTAAAGATGGAGGAATTCACTTTATTGAATCACAGGGAAGTGTAATTCGGGATGTAAATGGAGATATTAATAGTGTAGTTGTTGTATCTCGTGACATTACTAACCGAAAAAAAACAGAAGAAGAACTACAGAAGTACCGCGAGAACCTTGAAGATATGGTAAAGGAACGAACAACTGAGTTACAAAAAAGTAATAATGAACTGATACTTGCCCAAAAAGCGATTGAGGGATTTAACAAAGAATTATTAAAAGAAATTGAGGTAAGAAAGCTTACTGAAGTGGCTCTTTCCGAAAGTGAACAACGACTTGAAAATATATTAAATTATGCGCCCATTCTTGTTTATATAAATGATCTTGAAGGACGATACATTTTTATAAATAAAGAATTTGAAAAAGTCATGGATTTACCTTTTGAAGAAGTAGTTAATAAAACAGATCGGGAATTATTTCCAAAAGAAAGAGCTGAAAGAAATATTTCTCAGAACAACAAAGTTATTACAAGTCGTAAAGCACACGTTTTTGAAAATGCCTCTCTTAAAAAAGATGGTACACATTATTATTTCGATATTCTTTTCCCAATATTCGATTTATCCGATAATATGACAGCTACATGCGGCTGGTCAGTTGATATTACTGAACGAAAGAGAAATGAAGAAGTATTAAAGGAAGCAAAAGAAAAAGCAGAATCGGCAGATCGGCTAAAGTCTGCTTTCCTTGCAACGATGTCACACGAGCTCCGAACTCCGCTAAATTCAATTATTGGGTTTACAGGAATTTTAATGAAAGGTATTGCAGGACCTTTAAACGACGAACAGCTTAAACAGTTGGGTATGGCAAAAGGAAGCGCAAAACATTTACTTGATCTTATTAACGATGTACTTGATATTTCTAAAATTGAGGCTGGTCAACTCGTTGTTTCGCCAAGACCTTTTAATTTCGCAAATATGCTTAAAAAGGTTATTGAAAGCATTCAACCACTTGCCGACAAGAAAAATCTAAAATTGAAATGGAATATTTCCGAAAATGTGAAAGAAATCACAAGTGATGAAAGAAGAGTTGAGCAAATTGTTATTAATCTGCTTAATAACTCTATTAAATTCACAGATAGGGGACATGTAGAAATAAACTGCGAAATGATAAATAAAAAAATTGTAACAAAAGTAATTGATACCGGAATTGGGATTAATAAAGAAGATATGAACAAACTTTTCAAACCTTTTAGTCAAATTGATACCGGACTTACGCGTAATCATGAAGGTACTGGGCTTGGTCTATCGATCAGTCAAAAACTGGTAGAGAAATTGGGAGGAACAATTACGGTAGAAAGCGAGGTTGGAACAGGCAGCATATTTACGGTAACATTACCTATATAGAATAATATTTATTAAAACTTTCAAAATTATAGGAGACAGGTATGAAAACAAAAGTCCTTATTATAGAGGACAATGAACAAAACATGTATATGCTCTCATATCTGCTCGAAAGTGAAAACTATGAAGTGATTCAGGCTTATAGCGGACCTGAAGGGATTGATATGGCCAAGAATATTAAACCGGATATTATACTTCTAGATATTCAATTGCCCGAAATGGATGGTTATGCCGTTGCGCAAAAATTGAGAGAAGCAGAAAAGTTAAAAGAGATACCAATCATAGCAGTCACATCATACGCTATGCCTGGTGATAAGGACAAAGCAATCGAATCCGGTGCGACAGGTTATATCGAGAAACCCATTAATCCTGATACGTTTATTTCTGAAATGAAATCATTTCTTCCAACAGAATTAAGTTAAGGGTAAATATTTACATGAAAATACTAATCGTTGATGATAAAGTGGAAAATTCCTACTTGTTGGAAACTCTTTTAAGAGGAAGCGGGTACGAAACAATTACGGCCAATAACGGATCGGAGGCATTAAGCCTGGCTTTGGAAAATCCACCGGATTTGATTATTTCCGACATACTTATGCCCGTTATGGATGGCTTTGCTTTTTGTATTGAATGTAAAAAGGATAAATCTTTAAGAGCTGTGCCTTTCGTTTTTTACACTGCAACATACACCAGTATTAAAGATGAAGAATTTGCTCTTAGTCTGGGAGCAGATAAATTTATACTGAAACCCCAGGATCCTGATATCTTCATCAAATTGATCGAAGATGTCTTTAAAACAATTAAATCCGAAAAAGGTAAGACAAAATTCATTCAAAATTTGTCGCAAGATGTCGTATTAAAAGAGTACAATTCGACTCTAATTCGAAAACTTGAAGACAAAATGAGATTAGCCGAAGAGACTGCCCAAAAGTTGCGAAGAGCAAATGAAGAACTGTTAAAGGCTAAAGAGGAAGCAGAAAAATCAGATAGATTAAAAACAGAATTTCTAACTCAGATGTCTCATGAAATTAGAACTCCAATGAACGTTATTGCCAATTTTGCAAATGTGATTAAAGCTGAGGTGGAAGAGGGCAGTTATGATGAACTGCCTTCACTTCTGGATGGCATTGAACTATCAACAACTAGGATAATACGCACAATAGAATTAATACTGAACATGTCCGAAATTCAGATAGGAACTTATAAACCCATTTGGAAGGATTTTGATCTGGTTAATGATATACTTTTAGACCTGCAAAGAGAATTTTCTACCTATGCCCAAAAAAAGGGTTTGGAGTTAAATTTTATCTATAAAAAAGAACACGCTCAAATTAATGGGGATCAATACAGTATTTGTCAAATCCTGAATAACATTCTGGATAATTCTCTTAAATACACAGAGAATGGGAAGATAGATGTTATTATTTCAGAAGATCAGAATGATAAGGCAAGTATAACAATAGAGGATACAGGCATTGGGATGTCGGAGGAATTCTTGAATAATTTATTTGAGCCATTTATGCAGGAAGAACGGGGATATTCGAGAAGTTTCGAGGGAAATGGGCTGGGGCTTGCCTTGGTGAAAAAATATTGCGACTTGAACAGCATAATAATAAATGTAAAATCGAAAAAAGGAAGAGGAAGTAAGGTGACACTTACTTTTAATTAATTAGAATTCCGAATCACTTTCTATTGTTTAAATTACAAGACATAAAACCCAAGAGATCTTTCTTTCTATGGAATAAAAATTATTAACTAAAAAGTCGGTGCGTATCAGTATTGGATTCTCAGCACATATAAATTTCTCAAATTAAGGCATTTATACTATCCGAATGCTAATGTGTAACAGAGGTAAACAGTGGAAATACTAATTGTTGATGATAAACCGGAAAATTTGTACTTACTTGAATCACTGCTGAAGGGGAGCGGGTTTGAAACAATCTCTGCAAAAAACGGGGCGGAAGCCTTAGGTCTTGCAAAAAAATACCTACCCGACATAATAATTTCTGATATACTTATGCCGGTAATGGATGGATACACTTTTTGCAGTGAATGCAAAAAGGATGAACAACTAAAAAGCATTCCGTTTATTTTTTATACGGCCACTTATACTAACCCTAAGGATGAAGAATTTGCATTAAATCTTGGGGCAAATAAATTTATCCTTAAGCCTCAAGAGCCTGATGTTTTTATTGATCTTATTAAAAGTTGTATTGCAAAGAAAAGCCGGAATAGTAGTCATTTGGATTCATCCCCGGAATTATCGGAAAACGTAATTCTTAAACAGTACAATGAAACGCTTATTCGTAAGTTAGAAGACAAAATGTTACAAACGGCCGAAAACGAAAAGAAATTAAAAAATTACGTTAAAGAACTGGAAGAAAATTTGGCTGAAAAGCTGAAGATCGAAAAAGCTCTCATGGAAAGTGAAGAACAAAATAGACTTATTCTTGAAAATAGTATGGATGCTATACTTTTTGCAACGCAGGATGGAACAATATTGTCTGCTAATAAAGCCGCTTGTGAGATGTTTCAAATGAGTGAAGATGAGCTTTGTCGGTTAGAAAGAAATGGTTTGGTTGATTTGAATGATCCGAGGTATCCTGTATTCCTCATCCGTAAAGAACAAAGCAACAAAGTACGTAGTGAGCTAACTTTTATTAGAAAAGATATGTCAAAATTTGAAGCGGAAATATCCTCTTCTAATTTTGTTGATAACAATGGAAGACCCAGAACTTCCTTCATAATAAAAGATATAACAGAACGCAAAGAAGCGGAAGAAGCACTATTATTTGTTCAAAACTTAGTAGATGCGCTGCTTCTAAATACACCGGATAATATTTATTTTAAGGATTTAGAAAGTCGTTTTATTAGGGTAAGTAAGGCACAAGCAGACTATTTCAATTTACCCAATCCGGCTGCTGCTATAGGGAAAACCGATTTCGATTTTTTTTCAGCTGAACACGCGCAAAATGCTTTCAATGATGAACAAAATCTTATTAAAACCGGAATACCAATAATAAATAAAGAAGAAAAAGAAATATGGAAAGATGGTTCTGAAAGCTGGGTTTCCACTACCAAGCAATTACTTACAGATAGTGATGGAGAGATTTTCGGGACTTTTGGTATTTCAAGAGATATCACTGAACGTAAATTAGCCGAAAATCGAATAAAATTATTAGCTCATTCCATAAAGAGCATAAGTGAATGCATCTCAATTACTGATGAAAAAGACATCATTATTTTTGTGAATGAAGCCTTCCTAAAAACATATGGTTACACAGAAAAGGAATTAATAGGAAAACATATAAGCATTGTGCAACCTAAGGGTGCCAAATCAATTAAAAATGTTGAGAACATTCTTCCAGGAACCTTACAAGGAGGATGGAAGGGAGAAGTAATCAACCGAAGAAAGGACGGGACTGAATTTCCAATATATTTATCAACCTCTGTTATCCAGGATGAGAATAATGAACCAATTGCTCTAATAGGTGTGGCAACGGACATAACAGAAAAAAGAGAAAGTGAAGACAAATTAAGGAAATTATCCGAAGCTGTTGAACAAAGTCCGGTTAGTATTTTTATCACTAATCAAAATGGGATTATTGAATATGCTAACCCGAAATTTTCCAAAATTACCGGATACACATATGAGGAAGCAGTTGGTAAAAATCCAAGAATCTTTAGTTCCGGTCAGACTCCGGAAGCAAAATACGAGGAACTTTGGGATACAATACTTGCCGGTAAAACATGGATAGGTGAACTTCTTAATAAGAAGAAAAATGGCGAGCTCTATTGGAAAAGTGCCAGTATTTCTCCAATAATAAATGACGAGGGTGATATTACCCATTTTATATCGGTTTCTGAAGATATTACTGAAAAGAAAAAAATGTTGAAAAATGTAATTTCAGCTAAAGAGAAGGCTGAACAATCTGACAAATTTAAGACTGAATTTCTTGCCCAGATATCTCATGAAATTCGATCTCCAATGAGTGCAATTTTAAGCTTTGCTAATCTGGCTGAAGATGAATTGAAAAATAAACTTACTCCAGAATTATCGGAATATTTCCTTGGAATAAATATGGCCGGTAAAAGACTCATGAGAAGTATTGATTTAATAATTAATGCCTCAGAGATGCATCTTGGTACTTACAAACCTTTGATGAAAAATATCGAATTAATAGATACAATACTGACCCCTCTTTTTAATGAATATTACCCGAATGCAAAAAACAAAGGACTTGAATTTTCATTTTCAACCGAGTTACAAAAAGCTGATATTTTTGGGGATCAATACAGCCTCACTCAAATATTTGCTAATCTTTTTGATAATGCAATAAATTATACTGAAAAGGGTAAAATAGTGGTTGGACTACGTAGAATTGATTATGAAAACATTGAAGTGTCGGTAAGCGATACTGGAATTGGGATGTCAGAAGAGTTCCTGGAAAATATTTTTCAACTGTTTAAACAAGAGCAACAGGGTTACTCCAGACAATTTGACGGGAATGGTTTAGGTTTGTCACTGGTTAAGTATTTTTGTGATTTAAATGGTGCGAAAATTTGTGTTACGTCAGAAAAAGATATGGGAACTATTTTTGTTATAAATTTCTCTTCTCTCTCTCCTGAGAATTTATGATTATTTCTTATTTCCAAAACACGAATTGTGTTTGTTATTATACCTCTTAAAATATTTAGACCACACAGCCAAATCATTCCGGCAGGCACCTATTGCGTCCGGGTCAGCAAAGTCTGCAAATTTGCAAGAATAATCGCAATAATCCGGATACTTAGTTTCTGGTAATTTCACTTCTTTTTTCACTGCCACGAATAATTTCCGCTAATTTTCGTTCTCTTCAAGGTACCCTTCCCGTAAATACAAAAACAAAGGAAGTCCGGATGAAACACCAATGAGGATAGTAGCAACTATCGGCATCCACAAGTACTTTATTGTTTCTCTGGTCATATCAGAAATTATAAAGAGGAGGAGAACAACCGCCGAAATCAAAACATCCCAGGCAAAGAAAGTGCTCATATGATTGGTAAATAATCGTGTCATCATCAAATAAAAATCAATTCCATTCTCTGAGATAAAAAGTATGAAATGATAATATGGAATAACTGTCCCGACGATGAATAATGCCAGATATGTGTGGCGCATATTCATATTAACCTCCAATTTATTGTGAGTTTAATAGATGGGTAAATAATAGCAAACTTTGTTATTTTTGACAATTGAAATAATAACCAGGGAGTTCATTTGAACAGAAAAGATTTTATTACTGAACAGCTTGAAGAAAGCTCAGACATGAAAATAAAAATGATAACCGAATGCGATATATCCATCAGTGAAGCGGCTGATTTACTCATCGATTGCGTAAAGGCCGGAAATAAAATATTACTTTGCGGGAATGGCGGCAGTGCTGCAGATAGCCAGCACCTTGCAACAGAATTTATGATACGTCTTAGTCACGACCTTGACAGGCCTGCCATTGCAGCTATTGCTCTGACTACCGATAGTTCCAATCTTACTGCCGGCGGAAACGACATAGGTTTTGATAACGTGCTTGCGCGTAACGTGGAGGGACTTGGCAGTGAAGGCGATGTCCTTATTGCAATATCAACCAGCGGCAACTCCAGAAACATAATAAAAGCAGTTGAAAAAGCGCATGAAAAGAAAATGCAGGTTATTGGGTTTTTAGGCGGCGACGGCGGACAACTAATGCCGTTGGTTCAAGTGCCCATTATAATTCCCTCAGATAACACACAACGAATCCAAGAGGGGCATATTACAGTTGGGCATATATTGTGTGAATTGACAGAAAGAGAGATTTACGGATAAATTTTATAGCCCACGTTATAATCGTGGGCTATAAAATCATAAGTGTTTTACAACCAGCAATTCTAGTTTTTCAATTCCCGTGTTATTCCATTCCCGCTCAAGGTTAGGTTTAATTTCCAGCATATCACCGGCAGCAATTTCTCTCATCTCTCCGGTAAGAGTAACTTCAGCACTACCTGCAATAACATAAAATGTAACAGGAACATCCAAAGAATGTGAGGGAATTATCTTCCCCGGATCTATTGAAAGTCTTACATACTCGCAATTGTTAATGACACCTGCTTTTTTGCCAACGGCTCCTTCAATTTCAAATATTACTTCCGCCTCAGAAGCTCTGTGAATCATGCTATCTCCGTAATTGATTCAAATATTACTATCAAAATTTAGTCTGTTCCTTTTGCCCAATCAAGGGCCGGTAATACCCACTCGTCATACGGCTGGAATAGCAGTCCGTGACCATTACCCATGTGAGTAATTATCTCTTTAAATTCTAGCAACGATTCATTCTGAAGTTTTTCCAGGAATGGTTTTGAACTACCTGCTATTTTGTCGCTTTCATCTACTATATACAATATTCTACCCGAAAGAATAAAGTTATTCTCAATAAAAATGTCCACAATTCTTTTGTTAAATATTGCCAACAGCACATAATTTATTTTTTTGTTCCTAAGCTCATTTGAGATTAACATTGTGATAAAAGCGCCTCGGGATGCACCTATAACTGTTATATTCTCAGGTTCAACACCACTGGACATCAGCGAATCAATTTGTGCGGAAACTTTTTTCGCGTATTCAAATCTGTCAGTATTAGGCTGGCGAACTTCGCCCAGGACTATACTCCCTGATTCGGCAAGTCTCCCAATTATTTTGTCATACTCATAATAACCATATTCTTCGCTATGCGGATGCCTGCCTGATAACTCAACAATATGTCCATGCAGATAGAATATATATTTGGCAGATGGGTCAATTTTTTGGGGGAGAGAAGTATAGATGTTTTGTCCAAAATTAGCGTTGTTGAATAAAATGAAAAACAAGACCAAAATAGGTTTATTCATGATTTCTCTCACTGTTTTCTTCTACTAATAGGGCGGTAACTTTCTCACCAATTACTCGTGCCCGGTGCTTGTGCTCCGCGCCGTTCGGAATAAAAACTCCATCACCTTTGTGATAAGTAAGAGTCTCATTTCCATACTCTATTTCAAATGTCCCCTCTAAAATGATTCCATAATGCCCCTTTTCGCACCAGTGCGGTGGCATTTCTTTTGAATATTCAACAAGTCGTAATTTCTTCCCATCTTGTACATAGCTTTTATCTTTAACTCCTACAAACGGATGGCTCCATTCAAGGTCATCAAACTTAATTTTGTAACTCATCATGTTTGTCCCGTTTCACATTAATGTTGAGCAGCAAATTAGAAAAAACTTAATAGACTTCAAACATCCCTGGTCTGAAGAACGATTAATGTTAAGAAATCGTTAAGAAAAGCAAATGTAATTGAATTGTAACATTGAAAAAGTACTTTTGGGTGTAAAAATAATTGTGCTGACTGACTTTTCTGTTAACTGCACATTAACAGATTGGGCATTGAGAGAAACCTTCAATATAATGTATTATAAAGAAGACCTCTTTCAAGGAAGCAGCTTTTTTATTAAACAAATTTATAGTATAAAATGCAAAAAAAAGGAGAGAGAATGAAATCGCTATTTACAGGAATTGTTATAACTTTTCTATTAATTTCTACCATATCACTGGCACAAGAAAAATCCAAAGAAAAAATAAGCGGTGTAGCTTATTTTGATTTTACTCATAATACTGCAGATAACCTGGTGATAAACAACGAATTTGAATTTGAAAGAGTTTATTTCGCATACGAAAATCAGATAGCAGATAATCTAAAATATAAATTCCAGGTTGATGTTGGTCGTTCAGACGATGACTCACGTTTACAGGTGTATTTGAAGAATGCCAAAGTTGACTGGAAAAACTCTTTTGGTACAATCATTATTGGTTTGCAGGGAATGAATGTATTCAATATTCAGGAAGCAACCTGGGGACATCGGTTTCTTGAAAAATCCGCCATGGATAAAAACAAATTTGCCAGTTCAGCTGACCTTGCTATTGGTTATTCAAATTCATTCTCAGATAATCTGCACATGAGCGTACTCGTTTCTAATGGCGAAGGCTACAAAAAGCCGGAAGGCGATAAGTACAAAAAAATATCGGCTCAGGTTGCCTATGGTCAGACAAAACTTTCCAGCAAAGATGGATTTAATCTTGGTGGTGTATTCACATACGAACCGTTCGACAACGAAGGCGTTACTGAAGCAAAAACAGTACTTGGCGCTTTTGCAGGATATGCTGGTAGCGGTTTAAGAACCGGTGTTGAATTTGATACCTTCACAACAGGCGGTACCGACTTAACAAAACAAATCATTTCACTCTATGCTAATTACGAATTAAATGATCTGCTGCAGGCTTTTGCCCGTGCGGATATTTATGACCCTAACACAGATGCCAGCGATGACGGAAATAACTACCTGATGGGCGGTATTATCTGGAGCCCGGTAAAGGGATTAAAAATAGCGCCTAACGTTAGATACACATCTTTTCAGGAAGACGCTAAAGATGAAGTTACTATGTTCAAAGTAAATTTCGAATTCAAATTTTAATAAACATAATTAAGTAGGAGAATCAATGAAAAGTTATAAGCCAATAGTAATGTTTGCGATCGCACTTTTACTAACTGCAGCTTTAAGCGCGCAGACAGTTAAGGTTGATCCCAAAATACCTAAATATGAAAAGAAAACCGGAATTAAAGGGAACCTCAATTCAATAGGTTCCGATACAATCCTTAATATGATGACTCTCTGGGGAGAAGCTTTTAAAGGATATTACCCTGAAGTTAAAATCCAGATTGAAGGTAAGGGTTCTTCAACTGCACCTCCTGCGCTGATAGAAGGAACGGCTCAGTTAGGTCCAATGTCGAGAAAAATGAAAGATAAAGAAATCGACGCATTTGAAGAAAAATATGGTTTCAAACCAACAACCCTTAAAATCGCTCTTGATGCTCTTGCGGTTTATGTTAACAAGGATAATCCACTTAAAGGGTTAAGCTTTTTAGAAGTAGACGCAATTTTTTCGAAGACGAGGAAACAAGGCTCAAGGGATGACATAAGCACCTGGGATAAAGTAGGCTTAAAAGGTGAGTGGTCAAATCGCCCGATCAGTATTTACGGACGTAACTCTGCTTCAGGTACTTACGGATATTTCAAAGACGAAGTACTGAAAAAAGGTGATTACAAGGATAATGTGAAAGAACAGCCGGGTTCGGCTTCAGTTGTGCAGGGTATTTCGGAAGATAAGTTTGCAATTGGATACAGTGGAATCGGTTATAAAACCTCAGGTGTAAAAGCTCTTCCTTTGTCTGAGAAAAATGGCGGGGAGTTTTTTGAAGCTAACAGTACTAACGTAAATAACGGTAAATATCCTCTTTCCAGATACTTGTATATTAGTATTGCAAAGAATCCTTCTAAACCTCTCGATCCATTGGTAAAGGAATTTTTACGTTTTGTTTTTAGTTATGAAGGACAGCAGGTTGTGGTAAAAGATGGTTATTTGCCTTTGTCTCTTGAAGTTGTGCAAAAAGAACTTGCAAAACTTAATTAGGAAATACGTTACATTTGAATTTTTATCTGGCTGGGGAAAATTTCCCAGTCAGATTTTTTTATTAACTAAGAAGAAATATTGTGAATTCACCAGACAGTTCTAAATACCATAAAAAGATAAAGCGAAGCAATGATATAGCCAAAATCATAATAACTGTTGGTGGATATGGTGTTATAGCCAGCATTGTCCTTATCCTGATGTTTTTGTTGTACGAGTCACTCCCTTTAATTATATCGCCTTCAGTTGATGAGAAAGATTTGGGCATTGCGGATTCCAAAGCAAATGATATAATCGCTACCGGGCTTGACAGATATACGGAGGTTGGATATTTTCTAAAAGCGAAGGGACAAATAGTATTTTTTTACCTTGCTGATAATAGCACAGCTTACAAAGACAGTATAAGCTTAGAGGAAAGTGAAAGCATTATTTCTTTTGAAAAAGGGACCTTGGGAAAAGACATTTTTGCGGTCGGAACAAATAAAGGCAGAATAATTACTGCCGAAGCAAAAATGAGTCCGGAATATCATAGAAATAGTAGAACTATCAAGTGCTCATTCAAAACTAATGAAATATACACTGTAGAAAATCTTGAAGAAAATACAGGTGAAGAGATATCCAGTCTCGATTTCACAGAAAATGAAGATGGATTCAATTACTGGGGATGGGTAAATCAAAAGGGTGAATTAAAACTCAGGATTTACGATTCTGATGAGGAAGAATATTATTCCCATAATATAACTTCAATGCTGGGTGATGTAAATATCTCCTCAATAAAATTTTCTAGTTCAGGCGAATTATTGATGGTCGGAACCGACAAAGGGGACATGTTCTGGTTTGATCTGTCTGATCCGGAAGATGTTCTGCTTAAAGATAACTGGAGGTTTTCCAATTCCAAAATCACAAAACTTGAATTCCTGATTGGTGATAATAGTCTATTAATTGGTCAGCAGGATGGAAGCTTGACTCATTGGTTCCCGGTCCGGAAAAAAGATGGCGATTTTAAGTTTACAAGAATTAATGATTTTGAGAAGCAGAACTCAAAAATAACCAGTATACAGGCATCTCCAAGGAACAGAAGCTTTTTCACCATTAATGAGGATGGTGAAATTTATCTGGGATATTCAACAACAAAAAGCATCCAGCTAAAGTTAGACCATACTGAAAATAAAATTATAAGTGCAACATATTCTCCCAAGGCTGATGGGCTGATTGTGATTGATACCAGGTCAGAAATGATTTATTACAGTATCGACAACGATCACCCGGAAACAAATCTTAATACTCTCTTTGGTAAAGTCTGGTACGAAGGTTATGAAAATCCGGCATTTGTCTGGCAAACAACTGGCGGCTCTGATGAATTTGAATCAAAATTCAGTTTGATACCTTTAATCTTTGGTACCTTAAAAGGTACATTTTATGCCATGATTTTTTCAATCCCTCTTGCATTGCTAACTGCAATTTATGTTTCACAGTTTGCTCCTAAAAAATGGGCCAGAATTATTAAACCAACAATTGAAATAATGGCCGCACTTCCAAGTGTTGTTATCGGATTTCTGGCCGGGCTATATTTCTCGCCACTGTTCGAGAAACATCTAATAACGGCATTTGCCCTTTTAATCCTCATTCCAATTGTATTCTTAATGAGTATTTATGTCTGGAAGCTTATTCCTGAGAACAGGAGATTAAGATTCCCTCAAGGGGCTCATCTGGTTTTTATTATACCGTTTTTAGCAGCGTCATTTATCACAGCCATATCATTCGCACCATATTTTGAAGACCTTTTATTCAACGGTAATTTGAATCAGTGGCTTTATAATACATTGGCAATAAATTACGATCAGCGTAATAGTTTTGTTGTAGGCTTCGCTCTTGGTTTTGCAGTTATCCCAATTATTTTCACGATCTCCGAAGATGCCTTAAGTAACGTGCCAAAATCATTAACTTCCGCCTCGCTTGCCCTTGGGGCCTCTCAATGGCAAGCTGTTATGAAAATAGTTCTCCCCGCTGCAGCTGGTGGCATTTTTGCGGCAATCATGCTTGGATTGGGCAGGGCTATTGGTGAAACAATGATTGTTTTAATGGCAACAGGTAATACGCCAATAATGGATTTAAGTCCTTTCAACGGTTTTCGTGCCATGAGTGCTGCCATTGCAGTTGAAATTCCTGAAGCCCCTGTAGATGGCACATTATATAGGGTGCTGTTTCTAACAGCTCTGATGCTGTTCATTTTCACTTTTGTAATCAATAGTTTTGCTGCCTGGATTGGTGACAAGCTAAGGAAAAAATATGCGAGATTTTAGATGAAAAAAGGCAACGAAGATTTCATTAAGAAGGGCGATCCCTATATCTTGCTTACTTCCATGGGATTGGTTTTTACGCTAACCATGGTATTTGTTTTGCTGGGAATTATACTTGTAAATGGTCTTGGAATTTTTTGGCCGAGCGATCTGTATGAAGTGAAGCTTTCAGATAACCGGGTACTGATTGGTGAAAAATGGGCGACTGATCTAAAAAAATCACAAGGTGAAGCGGATATAACCCGTTCACAACTCAAAATTGGAAACCGGGATATTTATGGATTTGATTTCGCATGGTTTCAAGACAAGGAAGTTGAGAGTATTGTCGCTAATCCCGAACTGGTTTTAATTGAAAGATATGAATATGGTAATTTTTACGGCTACATAGAATCTCTTCATACCGAGTCGAATATATATGATAAATCTTCGGAGAATTTTGTTGACAAAATTTTAGTAACTCTTTCAATGGTTGATGATCTTAAAGAAGAGTTTGTTGACAAGAGAAAAGAACATACGGATTTACTTTCACCTCTTAATGAAATACGAAGAGGATCATCTCTCCTTAAAATGAATGAAGAATATCTTTCCTCTGACGAGAAAGAGTTATTGAGCGAATATGAGCAACAGGAAAAAGATTTTTTGGAGAGTAACAACCACGATATAGTAATTATTGAAAATGAAATTAGTGATCTTGATAAGAGAATAAATGAATTTTTCATTACTGTGCGAACCGGTGATGGAATAGAAAAAGAGATCCATCTAAAAGATATTGTAAGGTTTCATCAACCGAACATAATGAACGTTTTCAGTAAGACAATTCATTATCTGGCTAAGGTATGGGAATTTGTTTATGATGGACCCCGTGAGTCGAACACGGAAGGCGGAGTATTCCCAGCGATATTTGGCACTGTAATGATGGTCATTCTCATGTCAATTCTGGTTGTACCGTTCGGTGTACTTACTGCACTCTATTTAAATGAATATGCCAAACAGGGTCCGATAATCAGGATGATACGTTTGTCGGTCAATAATCTGGCAGGAGTTCCTTCAATTGTATATGGAATTTTTGGATTGGGGTTTTTCGTATATATGATTGGGGGTTCCATAGATTCGCTGTTTTTTGCCGATAAATTGCCTGAGCCGACTTTAGGTACAGGCGGAATATTATGGGCATCAGTAACCTTGGCTTTATTAACTCTTCCTGTAGTTGTGGTTGCCACAGAGGAAGGAATTCTTGCCGTGCCTAAGGCTAATAAAGAAGGAGCGCTGGCGCTTGGCGCAACAAAGTGGCAAATGATAAAAGACATAGTACTACCTAATGCAATGCCCGGCATATTAACTGGTTTAATTCTCGCTATAAGTCGTGGAGCCGGAGAAGTTGCCCCTCTTATGATTACAGGAGTTGTTAAACTTGCACCGGCAATGCCTTTTGATATGGAGTTTCCATTCCTGCATCTTGACAGGAAGTTTATGCATCTGGGATTTCATATTTATGATGTTGGATTTCAATCGCCCAACGTGGAAGCGGCAATGCCAATGGTTTATTCTACCGCACTGCTATTGATAGTAATCGTTGTCTTATTAAATATATTTTCTATTTACTTAAGAAATCAATTAAAGAAAAAATATAAAACGTCTTCGTTCTAAAGAATTGGAAAAAATTAATGAGTGATAAAATGGTTGTTGATATTGGGAAAGCTCTCACATCAGAGAAGATAAACAGCATAAATGAAGAGAAGATTATAATTGCAACAGAAAACCTTAATTTTTATTATGTTGCTGATAAACCAGCACTAATAGATGTTAATATTGCGATACCAGAGAAGAAAGTTACTGCTTTCATTGGTCCATCTGGCTGCGGAAAATCAACCTTGTTAAGGTGCTTTAACAGGATGAATGATTTGATACCTGACATTAAAGTTCATGGGAAGATATTAATAGATGGGGATGACATTCATTCGAATAATATCAGGCTCGAAGATCTCAGAAAAAAAGTGGGGATGGTATTTCAAAGATCAAATCCGTTTCCCATGAGCATATATGAGAATGTGGCGTTTGGTCCAAAAGTAAACGGGGAAAACAGCAAGTCTGAACTTGACGCGGTAGTAGAATCTTCACTGGTTCAGGCAGATTTGTGGCGGGAGGTTAAAGACCGTTTGAATGATTCAGCCCTGGATCTCTCCGGTGGTCAGCAGCAGCGATTATGCATAGCAAGAGCACTTGCCAATAAACCGGACATTATATTAATGGACGAACCGGCTTCTGCACTTGATCCGATTTCCACAGGTAAGATTGAAGAAACTATCGAGGAATTACGAGGTAATTATACAGTCGTAATTGTTACTCATAACATGCAGCAGGCGGCTAGAGTATCGGACTACACCGCTTTTATGATGGTGGGGGAACTTGTTGAGTTTAATGATACTCGATCCTTATTTACTAATCCCAATAAAAAACTAACTGAAGAATACATTACTGGCAGGTTTGGTTAGAGTTTTATTATTTTTTACAATAGGTTTATAAACTAATAGAGTTTGAAATGAATAATAAGTTTGCAGCGCAACTTGAGGATGTAAAAAAAGATTTAATCTTCCTGGCTAACCAGGTTGAGGATGCTTTATACCGCGCTCTTAAGGCACTCGAAAAGCAGGATAAAGAAGAAGCTAAAGAAATTGTTGCTGCTGATATAAATATTAACATGGCAGAAGTTGCCATTGAAAAAAAAATATTTTCATTGCTCGCTTTGCAACAGCCTGTTGCTATTGATCTAAGGTTTATTGTAGCGGCGTTAAGAATGAATAATGACCTGGAAAGAATTGGTGATCACGCGAAAAATATTGCGAAAGTTGCCCGAAAATTATCGGGCGAACCTTTCCTTGAGGCTATTGAGGACGTTCCACAGTTTGGGCGTGACTGCAGGACTATTTTCAGAGACGCTGTTCAGGCTTTCATAAATCTTAATACCGACCAGGCAGCTGAAATTAGAGAACGTGACGAATTAATTGATAAAGAGATGAAAAGAATCACCAAGAAAATAATTTCCAACATTAAGGATAGCCCGGCTAAGATTGAACAAGGGATGGAGCTAATTAATGTGGTTAAACATCTGGAAAGAATTGCGGACCTGGCAGTAAATCTTGGAGAAGATGTAATATTTATGAAGGATGCTAAAATTATCAGATATGGGCTTGGTAATAAAGAAGAATGACAACAAAAATATATATTGTTGAAGATGACCCGGATATTGCTGAGCTAATACAATTCAATCTTGAAAAAGAAGGATTCGAAACCTTGATTGAGAATAATGGCAAAAAAGCATATGAACTGATTATTGAGAATCCGCCGGATCTTCTTCTGCTGGATATTGGTCTTCCGGGATTATCCGGCATTGAAATTTGCAAGTATTTAAGAGAGCAGGCGATAACCCGTGATCTTCCTATAATAATGTTAACAGCTCGCACGCAGGAGACAGATAAAGTTGTTGGACTTAATATTGGCGCTGATGATTATATCACGAAACCCTGTTCTGTGAACGAGGTTGTTGCAAGGGTAAACGCACTCCTCCGGCGTTCAAAACCCTCCAAGACGGATGTTTTTAGAAGTGGCAAACTTGAAATTAATTTTAATCTCCGAACCGTAGAATGCGATAATAATGAAATCGAAGTTACTCCAACAGAATTTAATATATTGTCGGCTCTGATAAATGCAAAAGGCAGAGTGTTGAGCAGACAGGATCTGATGGATATTGTATGGGGTGCTGATTACTATGGTGACACCAGGACGGTGGATGTTAACATCAAGCGCCTTCGGGATAAACTATCTGACTGCTCAAAGGCGATCCATACAGTTAAAGGCGTAGGCTACAGAATAATTCTAAACTAACTAGTAAGTTTTTATGAAAAAATTATCTCGTAATTCGGTCCTCATAACGTATTTAGTTGTGATAATAACCTTGATAGGTCTGGATATTGTTATTTGGGAAAAGACTAAATATTTTTTGATTGATGAAATTAAAGAAGAACTGAGTCTGAATGTTAATCTCGCCCGTAAAATTATTAGCCCCGAATCATTTTTTGAAAAGAACAAAGAAGAACTCAAAATTTTTTCTAATAGTATTCGTAAAGCGACTGGTTTACGAACAACAATTATTTCAAAAGATGGCGAAGTTTTAGCCGATTCTGAAATTGATATTTCTGAACTGCCAAATGTAGAAAACCATATTAACAGGGAGGAGGTTCAAAGCTCTCTTGAAACCGGCAATGGTTTTTCACGCAGACACAGCGCTACAATTAATACAGACTTGCTATACTATTGTGAAAACTACTATAAAGATAATAGAGTTGTCGGGTTTATTCGCTTTGCCATGTTTGCAACGAAACTCGACACCAAAATGGATTTTTTGAGTAAGCTTATTTTACTGATAGACGTGAGCATATTCGTATTAATGAGTTTATTTCTCTTTTTTTACAGTAAGTATTTACAGAACAGAATAAATGCGTTTATTCAAGATTTGGAATCAGTTAAAGAAAAGGAAGTTTTTACTGAGATTGATCCGCAAAAATATTTCGAGTTCGACTTAATTGCCGGGAATATTAACTCAATTGGTAATTACTATCAAAAAAAATATTGTGACATTAAAACAGATAACATTGAGCTTCACAGGATTTTTAACGCTATGAAGGAAGGGATTGCGGCCTTTGATAAAGACGGCAAAATACTTTTCCATAACACTGCATTTAAAAGAGTTCTCAATATCACAGGGGAAATAAAGCAATTAATACCTTTTTATGATCTTATCCATTTCCCGCCTATTATCAATGACATTAATGATTTTCTGAATAATAAAAGCCCTTTAAGTAACCGCACAAAATATCCCGGTCAGGTTTATATTGATTATATAATAACACCGCTGCTTTTGGATTCTAATGAATATCACGGGTTTATAATATCAATTGAAGATGTTACAAGTCTTCACAATCTGGAAGTAATGAGAAAAGATTTTGTTGCTAATATCAGTCATGAATTTAAAACTCCTCTTACTTCAATAAAAGGGTACACGGAGACGCTATTATCAGGAACAGTTGATGATAAGGTCACGCAGGATAAATTCCTGAACAAAATTCTTAATCAGTCAAATCATCTTGGAAATATTTTCGCGGATCTTTTATTGCTTTCCAGAATCGAAAACAGGGAGAGTCTCGAACTTGAGAGAATTGATCCCGCTCCACATATTGAAAACCTCACCAAAAATTTTCATCAGGAAGCAGAAGCTAAGAACATTACACTCATTTTTCAGCATAAACTAGAAAAAGACTTTACGATAAAGGTCGATTCGCAGTTGTTTGACATCATGGTTTCAAATCTCATAATCAACGCGATTAAATATTCCCAGAATGATGGCGTGGTTGAAATTATTCTTTCGGAAGTTGACGACCAATTAAATATTGTTGTTGTTGATAGTGGTATTGGAATTCCTGAAAAAGAACAAACCAGAGTTTTTGAACGTTTCTATAGAACCGAAATATCAAGGGAGCTTAATCCACAGGGGAGTGGTCTGGGACTCTCAATTGTAAAAAACATCGTAGAATTGTTCAAGGGAAGTATGCAAGTGAAAAGTAAAAAGAAAGAAGGAAGCAAATTTACTATATCTTTACCTAAAGCCGATTAGTAAGATGATTAGTAAATTATGACGTTCCTTTCAATTGAGAAATTTAAAATCCCATTAATTTTCTAAACTGATTTATGTGGTGTTTAAGGTGTTTAAAATAATCTTCAATAAAGTATTCCAGGGTCACAGAAACATCCTTATGTACTGTATTGAAAGCAATCATGTCACAGTTATGTTTTATTCTTTCTATTGAAAGCATCTCTTTAGGAATGTGTTCAAGAGCATGAATTAATAATAGGTTGTAGTCCCGCCAAAGAGAGAGCAGTAGCTGCCAGTCGGCGTTCTGATAATTGTGCACCTTTACCCATTCATCCTGATCGTATCCCTCAAAAATTAATTCCCGGGTAAATTGCGCTCTGATAAAACGCTGGTGATTATTAGAAGCTGAATCAATGAGATGCCCGATAATTTCTTTTGGCGACCAGCCCTTATCTGGTTTCATTCTTACAAGCTCTTCATCAAGTTTGGAAAATATCTTATAAATTTCACTAATAAACTCTTTTCTGCTATTTAAGAAGTCTTGCATTTTATAGCCTCTCACTTATAAATTCCCAGGTCTTGTCCAACAACAACTTTGCCATCATAAAATTCACTAATCTCGTTTAACAAATCTTCGTCCGTCGCTCCCCAATAAAGAGTATGATACAATACTACCAAACCAGGCTTTGCCTTTTTAGCAATTTCACCTAGCTCATAGGTTGAAGTGTGATTTAGCGCGTGATATTTTTTCCAGAACTCACTTTTAGTATCGTAACCTTTTTTATAATAAACTTCATGGATGAGAATGTCAGCGCCCTTGGCGTATTCAATTAATTTGTCACTTGGGCGTGCGTCACCGGAGATAACAATTACTTTATCAGGCGTTGTAAATCTGAATCCAAATGCATTAGGCCAGGTGCCGTGCTCAACATTGAACGCTTCCACTTTAACAAAATTGTCGCTATAGATTACACCCTCTGCTATTTCATGCGCATTTACTCTCCAGCCCTGATTATTGGCCGGCTGAATACCATAAAGCCTGTAACGAATATCCTCTTTGTATGCCTCAAGGATGTGATAGGTCATTTCCTGTATTCCCTCAGGGCCATAAACCTCCAAAGGCTCATCTCTCCCCTCGACCCATGGTGTTAATATTAGATCCGGATATCCTGTCGTATGATCAGAATGCAGGTGTGTAAGGAAAGCGCGTTTAATATTTTTGGTCCAAAGAGCCTCTATTTCGCCTCCATATCTTGGGGAAAGACTGGCGGCTTGTCTAACGAGTCCCGGTCCAAAATCAACTATGTAAGAATTATTACCGACAACTATTGCAAGGGAACATCCTGAGTGGTTTGGGTCTGGATTTGGGGTTCCTGTTCCTAAAAGCACCACCATTGTTTCAGCCCCTTCGTTCTGTGCATTCATGAAGTGGGAAGCATATAATAAAAACATCACGGATATAAGAATATATTTATTCATCTCTCTCTCGGATACTGAGATAAAATTGATAGAAAAATTAACTTCTTAATATAAAGCCTTTTTTTTAAAATATGGAATGCCATAATAAATGAAGGATCGGGGAATATTGCTATTCCCCCTGAAAAGACTAATTTAGGTTGAATTTCAATCCAATTCCGCCATTAACAGGAATGGGAGTGCCATCACCGAAAATAACATCTACACGAAACTCAATAGGTATTTCAAATGTTTTTGATACGACAATATTATAACCAAGTGCGGCAGGTATGCCGATTGTAGTTCCGGATTCATTAGAGAAAATATGTGCTGAAGCTCCTGTTAAAAAGTAGAATTGCTTGTTAAAGTTGAATTTAATGATTCCGCCTACCTGGTAAGTCCATATTTCGCCCCAGTACCAGTAAGGACTCCTATTGGGATCAGAGTCTTTTTCTTCCCACCAGTAAAGACGATTTGCTCCGGCTTCAATTCCATAGGAAATATTTTGACTGTTGTTGAATATTAACTGTCCCACCAAATGAATATTATAATTATTCCAATCACTTAAACCATCGCCTGAAGCATCAACTTCCGGAATATCCATTGCTGTAGGAACATCAACCACTGTGTAGCCAAAACTCCCCATAAACACAAATGCCATATCGCTTTTGTTTTGGGAATAAATTCCGGTGGTAAGAAGAATGGCTGTTGCTAGTAGAAATACTTTTTTCATTCTTACTCCTTTTTATTGTGAGATCTATTTTATTAAGAAAAACTCTCTCAAAAAAAACAGGAAGGTTAAGAAGGAATACTAAATCCAGTATCAAAAAAAATTAGTTCTTAGGAGAAACAGAAGAATTAAATCTGTAATTATACTCAGTAACTGCTTTAGGATAATTTTCCCTCTCCCAATAGTGTTTTTTACTTCTTCTATACATTATTTCGTTGTCGCTCAAATTGTAATAGTTATAAAGCACTCTTCCTGCAACATCAGGTATGGGGTCGTCCCAGGTAACGTCAAGGTGATACCACGCGCCATCGATGAAAACGAGATTCCAGGTGTGTTTCATTTCAGGACTGTCAATTATCAGGGATTTAATGCCAGTCTTTTCCAATAGTTTATACGCCAGAAGCGTGTAACCATGACAAACAGCCTTATTGTTAGTGAGAGCATCGTATGCGCTGCCGTACTGCTGGGAATCATCATAAGCTATATTCAAAACAAGGTAATCATGAATCGCTCGTTCTTTTTCGTGAATATTCATTCCGGGTTTAATAATGATCTTGAGAATTAAATCAGTTTGTTGATTGATATATTGCTCCTGCTCGTAATTTGCATAGTACTTAATATCATACCGAATCAATTTGGATTTATTAAATGCAGTGTTTTGGTAGGTCATTGAACGAATACTATTTTTGAGGTATTCATCTTTTGCCCCTGCAAGGTTAATGGATTTCATGGGATCCACCATTTCATTACTCACATTACCCAGAAAATGAACTACAAAATTCATATCTCTTACAGCCAGGTGCATAGAAACTATTGAATCCAGCTCACTTTGATTAAACGCGTAGATCTTTTCCTTGTTAGCAGAAAAATATCCAACACTAAACTCAAAATTAACATAAGTTTCAAAAGAAGTAATATCGCAGCCGAAGGAAGAAACTAAAATCTGTCTGGTTACATTTTCAGCCAACTTGTTACCTGCGTAAAACATTTCCGTTGCCAGCGATTGATCATTGCCCCTTGAAGTTATTCTAATTCCTGCAGAAAAAATAGCAGTTTGCTTCTGGAGTTTTTGGGAAATAAACTCAGCCAGTTCTTTTTTTGTATTGAAAACATTTTGTGCAGTTTCAAGGTAGCTAACCTTAAAGTCCACTTTGGCCCTGTTTGATGAATATTGCACCGAATATTCCATGGATGCTAAAAACACACCTCTCAACTCCGCCGTTTGCAGCACACTGTTAACGGTATTGTCAAGATCTTTTACAAATGTTTTTGCCTCATCGAAATACCTTACTGAAAATTCTGTATGATAATTGATGAAATGATTAAGTAAATCGTCTTTAAAATCATTGTATTGTGCAAAGCATTGGCATGCCAGCAAGGAAATTGCAATAGCTGCAAACCGAAAATTTCTGTGTCTGTTATGTTGTTTAAATTGATTCATTAATGCTATGTGTTTTTGATAAATTCATGACTGAAGGGAAATGATGAAAACAGAAGTCGAAGTCACAAACCAGTATAACCTCAGAGATACTTTTGTATCCACGTATTAACTATTTCTCTGAAGGGTTCTTTGTGTGGTTGACCTTTGTCAACATCCACATTAATTGCTGTTGCATCTCCTTCTTTCATAAATTTTGTAAAACCTTCCCGGTTAGCCCAATAATATATTCCCCAATTTAAAAAACTCCATTCGGGGTCATAATTATTCACCTCGTAGTCAATATAGTAAAGCCTGTCATTATCAATTACGAAATTAGAAGGGAAGTAATCAATATTGATTTTATGAGATTCCAGTTTTTTAGAGATCTCAAATAACTGCTTAATAATAATTTCATTTTCACTATCCTGGATAATCCAATCCGAACCTGTTTTGCCATGAACGTAATTTTTTATTAAATAGTTTTCTTCAATATTTGAGTAAAGTAGCTCCGGAACAGGGGCACCCAACCGCTCTAAGAGTTCATAGGCGTTTGTTTCAAGAATAACCTTGTTCTTGTTAAAAGAGTAGTATGGAGCTGATTCGTTGTGCATAACTTTTAGAACCACTTCCTTATTGTTATGAATCGCCTTAAATGAGAACCCGGATTTCCCTTTTCCCAATTCGCTAACGATCTCAATTTCTCCAAGACCGGTCTCTACTTTTTCGCCATTGATGAAACTTTGTCTCAAACTTTCTCCAGATATAAAAAAGGATCATTTGCAATGATTCTGCAACTGATCCTGAATTTACAAAAAATAAATCTTATTTGGCTGCAATTTTAATTAGCAAATTGTGTCTTATGAAGTTCTTCCATTGAAGCCAGCATTTTTTCAATTTTTGCCAGTTGTTCTTTTGGGTAAGAATCCTCCGCCTTCAACTCAAGTGCTTTTTCATAATGTTCTTTAGCGTTTTTGTATTCCATCTTGCTCAAACAAGAATCGCCCTTTTTTATTAAATCATTAAAGGATACTTCTGTGTCAGTATTAAGTTCTTTAAAGGAGATGTCATATGTAGTTTGCTCAACCATATGTTTGCGGAATTCCAGAGGATAACCAACGCGTTTGGGCTTTGCATACTCATCTTTAACCACGCCGTCAATATATTTCATCATCATGAAACCAAAGAAATCCTTCCAGGTATTATAGGTGTTATTGCCAGCCTCGATGGAATATTTGGTTAAATAATCAACAGCTTCCCCCTTTGATTTTTTTAGTAAAGAAAGAGCCGTTTCTTCAATAGTCTTTAGCTGCTGCAAATAACCACCCTCAATTTCATTCTGCTTTCTTTGAAGGTCATCGATTGCAAGTGAATACCGCGGATAGATAAAATTGGAGACAGAATTAAACACCCAGAAAGCCGATTCCCATGTAAACTTGCCCAGGGATCCAAGACCTCTTCGATAATTTTGTGGTATTTCTGTCATGGAACAATACATTGGGGTGTAAACGGTCATGTATGTATCATCCATGCCAAACCAAATTATACCTCCAACTTCATCGGGCAATTGTGATCTTAACTGAGAGACGAATGAGAAACCTGTTTGATAAGTAGAAATCGGGCGCTCACTAAAATATTTTTCATCACCACCAATATCCCAGGTTAGGGGGCTGCATCTGTAAGGTGATCCGTAAGGACCGGCGGCAGCGCCTTTTGTCATGTCCATTTCAGTCCCCTCAAAATGGTCGCGCATTAGATGCATAACATCCTGAACTGACAACTTTTCATCTGGTTTAATCCACAATGGCATCCTTTCTAATGAGTTTCCGCGAATGTATTCGAGGTATTTGTCCATGTCTTTATTTACACGACGAAATAGTGACCATACGCGCGCGTCACAATACCGTACATTTCCAAAGTCGAGAGGGTTATATGCCTGAGCAAAATCGAAATCATCATCGCTGCCTGAGTAATATCCTTTCTCGCGGGCGAATGAAATTACATCTTCACTATAAAGACAATTTTCAGGATCATTTTTAGGGAAAGTCTGGATTCGTGCATAGTTAGCATGACCGGAAACGTATCCGTCAGGAATACGTCTGGCAACCCAAACTGCGCCTTTTATATCCGGACCTTTGCCAATCAATTCTAAGATCCAGGCTTCGTTCTTATCGGCAATTGAAAACGATTCTCCTGAACTGTAATAGCCGTGTTCTGCAACAAGGCCAGTCATTATTTTTATGGCATCTTTGGCAGATCTCGCTCTTTGCAGGGCGATATAGATAAGACTGCCATAGTCCATGATTGCGTCTTCGTTTATTAACTCTTCACGTCCAACAAATGTTGTTTCTCCAATTGAAACCTGATTTTCATTTATGTTGCCAACTACATTATAAGTTACTTCAGCCTCAGGTATTTTACCTAAGAGTTTGCCTGTGTCCCACTCGTAGATTTCAAGCATTGTCCCTTTTGGATAAACCGCGGCTTTCCAATGATAAAGTTCGCCATACATTTGATAGGAGTCAGCAGAGTAGGTTATCATTACAGAACCATCCTTACTGGCGCCCTTTGTTACAATAAAATTTGTGCAGGCGTTGTTGATGTTATTTAGCATTAAGCCAACGAACAAGAGTACTACAATCCAGAATTTACGTATCATATTTCTTCCTTATTTTTATTTCCCCGATAAACAGTTACTTAAATTATGAAAAGGAGCTCTCTCAAACAAGCCGCAACTGCCTCTGAATATGGATGTAAATGTTGCAACAGCCAATTGATACTAAATAAGTATTACGTTAACAGGGTAAAAAAAAATATGGATTAACACAATTCCAAATGCTACGTGATTATTCCGGATCCTCTTGTCCATCCGAATTTTCTCAAAAGAATGATTTATGTGTTTTGAAATTTCGGTATTGTTTTGTAATTTCTTTCAATCCAAGTCCTCTGTTTTCCCCACTCTTCTACTCTGAATTTTGTGAGAAATATTCACATAAATTCTCTTGTTTAGTATAAACTACTAAGCAATGAGTTTGCATTCTAAAAGGAGTTGCCGATTTATTAATTTCGGGGAGAATTATTATGCTCGATGTGCTAATCAAATTAAAACAATTACTAAAACCACTTTTGATTTTTATCCTGGCTCTCTTTTTCTCAAGTTCATTATATGCCTTTTCATATACCTGGGACTCAATAACAGGAAAATTAACTGTAACGGCAGGCCCTGCTGGTGAGTCAATTGTTATATGTTTATGTGAATATGGAATGGTCACCATTAATGGTGAGTGGCCAAGAGATAGTTATAATGGCTACATTCCGGCAGTTGATGTAAAGTATTTAGAAGTAAATGGTGGGAATGGTAATGATATTATTAATTTAGAATGTATTACTCCAACATCTTATCCTAACCTGGCAAAGGTTGGATCCGAATTTCACATCAACGTTTCATCAGGTGGTGGTGATAACGAAATTAAAGGAAGCCAACACGGGGACTTCATTATTTGTAACAGTAAGACCACTGCATGGGGGTATAGTGGAGATGATACAATACAAGGAGAACTGGAAGATGATATTGAAATACATGGTGGGGATGGAAATGATATTTTATCGTGTGCTGGAGGGTACTGTAAATTATATGGAGATGAGGGAAATGATAATTTGAGGTTACACGGTGAAGCGTGTAAAAGTATTGCTGAAGGTGGAAATGGTGATGATACCTTAATTAGTGAGTGTGCTTTGACTGAATTATGGGGTGGCAATGGAAACGATGATATCTATTTTAATGATGTTCAGGTAGAAGTCTATGGTGGCGGAGGGGATGACAATTATTATGGTACTTCCGTATTTGGGGGAAGCACTCTAAATAAAATTCATGATCAAGAACCAGTCCTTATTCAAGACACTGATGGAAACGACACTATAAACTTCTCAAATATTGAGGAAGGAATATCTATTGACCTAGATTTACAAAATAGTACTCAAAGTTTATGTATAGAAGGTTTTCAAATTATTCTTGATGGAATATTTGAAAACATTATTGGAAGTGCTTATGATGATATTATTTACATGGATCCGTTTGCGAGCATTTCTAGAATAATTAACGGTGGCGCGAGCGAGAATGGTAACATTCTGAATTTTGACGCAAAAGGAGCAAATGTTACTGATGATGGATCTACATTAACCGTTGAAGGGTTTGAGCCAGTGACATACCAGAATATTGAAAAAGTTAATATTACCAATGCAGCTAATATTGCTCAGACAGTTACCGTAACATTCCCAAATGGCGAAGAATATTTTAGAGCGGGTGAAGATATACAGATACTGTGGGAAAGTCAAAATATAGGCAATCTAAAGATTGAGTATACAACAGACGGAACAAATTATACAACAATTAATGCAAGTCTCGATGCAACCTTAGGGGTTCTCGACTGGATTGTTCCGGATACTCAGTCAAAAACCTGTATGATTAGAATTAGCGATGCGGACGACAGTGTACCAGTGGATATAAGCGATAATAATTTCGAGATAGGTCCTGAACTAAATGCTGAAGACTGTTCTTATGTATGGAATCCTCTGCAGGGAATATTGGATATAAAAATAAATAATCCCAATGGGTTCACAATCGAAATGGAAACCGATGCATTGGGTAATTTTCTTATCAACAACAGTGGATTTGCACATACCGGAGGAGTACCAATTTCTGGGTCAGCGATTATCATTTGTAATGTTGAAGGGGGACCTGGGGATGACACGATTATAGCGGATTTTGCCCTGCCATATATATGCTGTTCGGACTGCCCACCGATAACCATTTCATCTGGAGCAGGTAATGATATAGTTCAAGGGAGTAAGAATTGCAACCAGATTAATGGAGGAGATGGAAATGATCGTCTGAGAGCAGGTACCCTGAGTGATCAATTAAACGGGGGCTCAGGAGATGATACATTCATAATACCGCAAGTTAATAATGGCGCAATTAACAAATCAGCTTCCATAGATAATGAATTCACTTTAGTCATTTCAGATGATTCCGGTACAGACGTACTTGATTTTTCTGAAGCACCATTTGGAGTTACCATTGATTTGGATTTAGAGGACACCGCCCAGGCATTTAATTCAAATGGAGATTTGTTATCATTAACTGGTACGATTGAAGGCTTTGTAGGCTCAGATTTTGATGATAATATATTCGTAAATCCCTTACAGTCTGTTCAAAGAACAATTGATGGAGGTGGGCAAACAACTGAAGATTTGTTGAGCTTTAATGGGCAAGGACTACTTGTTAATGATGACGGGTTGAGTTTAAGTGTGGATGGCTACCTACAGGTAAACTATCAGAACATTGAAAAAGTAAATGTCTCAAATGCGCCAAACTATCTTCCGTTAATAACGGTAACAAGTCCTGATGGAGGAGAAATATGTTCTATTCAATGCACCCACGAGATAACTTGGATAACTTCAGGTATAGTCGGTGAGGTTAAAATAGAATGTTCAAATAACAACGGGACAGAATGGGAAGTAATTGTCAGCAGTACAGCGAACAATGGACGATATTCTTGGCTGGTCCCAAATATAATTTCCAGCCAATGCCTTATTCGCATTAGTGAGGCAAGTGACGGGGATCCTTCGGATGTAAGCAACGGAGTATTTACTATAGCCAACCCTACTGATTTGGAAACCGAGAATATTCCGAGTGATTACATATTACATCAAAATTATCCTAATCCATTCAATCCTGAAACTGAAATTTTATACCAGATACCAATTAGTGGAAAGGTAGTATTAAAAGTATACGATTTACTCGGTAATGAACTGGATATGATTGTAAATGAATATAAAACTACAGGGTTGCATTCCGTGAAATTTGATGCAGGAAATCTTCCCAGCGGCACATATTTTTACCGTATTCAGGTGAATGACTATGTCCAGACTAATAAGATGCAATTGTTGAAATAGTATTCTAATACTAAATTAGTATTTATTTGAAAAGAATTTGAGCAGGATCCCAATATTATTATATTAAAATAAATTTATTGTAAAAATGTTGGGGAGAATATGTATTGCATTTTATTTTACGAATTTGTTGATGGTTACCTTGAAAAAAGAATACCATACCGGCAGGAACATCTTAACCTTGTACATGAGTATATCGAACGAGATCTGTTAAGGCTGGGAGGTGCATTTGCAAATCCCGCTGACAGCGCAGCCTTAGTCTTTTTTGCGGAGGACATGAGTGTAGTCGAATCCTTTGTTAAGGTTGACCCTTATTACACAAACGCCCTTGTGAAAAAATATACGATACGAGAATGGACTGTTGTTGTAGGTAAAGATATGATCGGGGATCAGTTAACAAAAGTCTGATCCCCACAATAAGATTTTATTACCTGGATAAATTAATTTCTCCGTTCTTCACGATATTTACCACTTCATTTTTCAGATATGGCAGTGAAGTTTCCAGGTTAAAATTACCAACAAGATTATAATCCAGTTTGGCATTTCCTGTTAGGAGCTGATAAACGGACTGGCCAACCTGTAAGAAATTTAACTTTATAGGGATCTCAATCTCTGACTGACCATGGCTGTTTAGCTTAATTTTTTGGTTCGAATTGGATTGAACCCATTCCTTACCAGCAATTTTTAATATGTAGTCAAACCCATTAATTCCTACACTAAAGGCATTTGGATTATCACATTTTACTCTCAGCAAGACTTCTGCACCCAGCAGATTGAGATTGTTAAGCTTTAGCTCACCAATGGAGATGGATGGAACCTTAATGATTGGCAAATTACCGGCTGTTGCATAAGGAACTCTAACGTTGCCCAGAACGGGAAGATCAAATATAAAATCTCCGCTTAGTTTATAATCAACACTATCTTTGCTCTTTAATACCTTGTACATCCCTACCAACTCAGTAAAATTAAGTTTCACAGGAATTTGCATGGTGCTTTGACCTCTGGAGGCAATACTTAAACCTTTATCCTGATTCCCGGCAACAAAGGAGTTGTTGCTTATCTCCACGTCATAATTAAAACCAGCAAGGTCAATACCGATGGCGTTCGGATTATCAATTGAAAAGTTGAAAAGCAGATTGACGTCTTCAAAGGAAAGGTTATCAATTTTCATGCTTTGGAATTTTACAATAGGCTCACTTATGCCTGCTGTTTTCATTATTTCCTGAACTGAACAGGATATTAACAAGAGAGTTAATGTTGAAAACAATAAAAATTTTATTTTCATGTTTTTTTCCTTTGGATGAGCTTCGATTTTACAATTAGGATTACTAATACAATCAAAAAACTACGTATTTAGTTTCAAAGGCCAAGTGATTTGTAATACTTCTAAAGAAGAAGTTGGGTGTTCAGAGCAATATATAAAAAAGACCCCTTGGGGAGGGGTCTAAGAATATAAGGAGTTCGTGTTGTGTTTGGAGTTTTCCCTTTCAATATTCGAATATTTTCGTGTGAAAGCTATTACCCATATATGTAGTTCTGATTATTTGCACCAAACTACAAATCCGAATCAAAATGCAATTCTTTTCATCCAAATGGTGTTTATATTTTGTTCTAATTAAGTAAAAAAGAAAATTTATCTGTATTTTCAGTGTTATAAAATTGTAACAGTTTACGGGAGATTCAAATGACAGCAAATATTGAGATGATTAAAAGTGTTTATTCAGGGTACGAAGCAAAAATTAAAGCCGCACGCGAAGTGCTTGGCAGACCAATGACCTACGCTGAAAAAGTTTTATACACTCACTTGTGGGCTCCGCCTGTAATTGGGTTTAAAGGGGGAGCAGATTACGTAGATTTGGCCCCAGACAGAGTTGCCATGCAGGACGCTACCGCACAGATGGCAATGCTCCAGTTTATGCATTCCGGACGTTCGAAGGCAGCGGTTCCTTCCACCATACATTGTGATCACCTTATTCAGGCCCAGGTTGGTGCAACGGCTGATTTGGAGCGGGCAAATAATGACAATAATGAAGTATATGAATTTATGCGTACAGCAGGCGCAAAATACGGCGTTGGATTCTGGAAACCGGGAGCAGGTATTATTCATCAGGTTGTTCTTGAAAATTATGCGTTCCCAGGCGGATTAATGATTGGCTCCGATTCTCATACACCTAACGCTGGCGGACTTGGTATGATTGCCATAGGTGTTGGTGGCGCTGATGTGGTTGATGTAATGGCCGGTATGGCATGGGAATTAAAGTGGCCTAAACTGATTGGTGTTAAATTAACCGGAAAACTTTCCGGCTGGACTTCACCTAAAGATGTGATTCTTAAGGTTGCTGATATCCTTACAGTTAAAGGTGGAACAGGGCATATTGTTGAATACTTTGGCGAGGGAGCTAATTCGATAAGTTGTACAGGCAAAGCGACCATTTGCAATATGGGCGCTGAGATTGGCGCAACAACATCGTTATTTGCCTATGACGAAAAGATGGCGGCCTACCTTAAAATAACCGATCGTTCTGATGTTGCTGAACTTGCAGATAAGTATAAAGAATTATTAAAAGCCGATAGTGAAGTTTTAGAAGATCCCGAAAAATATTTTGATGAGCTGATTGAAATTGATTTGAATTTATTAGAGCCTCATCTTAATGGTCCTTTTACACCGGATAAGGGATGGGCAATTTCTGAATTGAAAGATGCAGTTGAAACAGAAAATTTTCCGGATGAAATAAAAGTAGCCTTAATTGGAAGCTGTACAAATTCCAGTTATGAAGACATTGATCGTGCTGCAAATATTGCCAAACAGGCTCTTTCAAAAGGATTAAAAGCTAAATCCCAATTTTTAATAACTCCCGGCTCAGAGCAGGTAAGAGCAACCATTGAAAGAGATGGTCAGCTTAAAACACTAACCGATTTTGGCGGAGTTGTTATGGCTAATGCTTGCGGACCATGCATTGGTATGTGGAAGCGTATGGACAACGAATCAGGGGAGAGAAACACCATTGTTACCTCGTTCAACCGTAACTTTGCAAAACGGAATGATGGCAACCCGAATACATTGGCTTTTGTCGCGAGTCCTGAAATTACAACTGCACTGGCGATTTCTGGAAGTCTCAGCTTTAACCCTATTACTGATGAGTTGGTAAACAGCGAAGGAGAACTTGTAAAACTGAATGATCCTTTTGGCGATGAACTGCCGGAGAATGGTTTTATTAAGGATAATAATGGACTTATAGAGCCTCCGGCTGATGGTTCAGGTGTTGAAGTGGCAGTAGCCCTGGATAGTAACCGATTACAGTTGCTGGAAAAATTTCAACCATGGGATGGCAAAGACTATACTGATATGCCGGTTCTCTTAAAGGCAAAAGGTAAGTGTACTACTGATCATATTTCAATGGCAGGTCCGTGGCTACGTTTCCGTGGACATCTTGATAATCTTTCTGACAATATGCTTCTGGGCGCCATAAATGCTTATAACGATAAACCGGGTAATGTTAAAAATCAATTAACTGGTGAATATCAGGAGCCGCATCAGGTAGCCCGCGCCTATAAAGAGAATAATATTAATTGGGTTGTTGTTGGTGACGAAAATTATGGCGAAGGATCAAGTCGTGAACATGCTGCAATGGAACCTCGTTTCCTAGGCGGTAAAGCGATTATAACTAAAAGCTTTGCAAGAATTCACGAAACTAACCTGAAAAAACAGGGTATGCTTCCTCTTACATTTAGTGATCCGGGCGATTACAATAAAATTTATGAGGATGATAGATTAAGTCTGATTGATCTAGACAAGCTTGCACCGGGACATCAGGTCAAATGTGTAATAACTCACTCTGATGGTTCAACTGAAGATATTTTACTTAATCAGACCATGAATGAGAATCAAATTGAATGGTTCAAAGCAGGCAGCGCACTAAATTTGATAGCGAGTAGTAGTAAGTAGATTCTTTTGCAAGGGCTGTTTCTAATGAGACAGCCCTTGATTTTAATGCTCTTTGTTAAAAGCCGGGATGTAGTTTTACCAGGGCAGTTTATTCAAATCCACGTTACCGCCTGAAAGAATTAAGCCCACATTTTTACCTGCAAATTTCTCAGGGTTATCCATCACAATTGCCAAAGTTACAGCCGCAGATGGTTCAACCACAATTTTAAGTCGTTCAAATATCAGGTGCATTGCCTTAATGGTTACCTCATCACTGACGGTTATGATTTCATTTACATACTTTTTGATTATTGGAAAGGTCTTATCACCAAGCGAGGTTAACAATCCATCACAAATTGTATTTGGCTTAACTGAAGGGTAGATTTTATCATCCCTGATTGATCTGAAGGCATCATCAGCACCGGCAGGCTCTGCCGCAAAAACCTTTGTTTCCGGTGAAAAATAGTGAGCACTTAAAAGCGTACCACTCAACAATCCGCCGCCGCCCACCGGGGATATAATAATATCAAGCTTATCTGTATCCTCGATTAGCTCCAGGGTTGCTGTTCCCTGGCCGGCAATTATATCGTAATCGTTGTAAGGATGGATAAAAGTAGCTGATGTCTCTGTGACAACTTTATCCAAAAGAGCTTCACGTGCTTCCTGAGTCGGCTCGGATTCATATATCTTCGCGCCATACCCGGCGACTGCATTCTTTTTAATTTGGGGTGCAGTTCTCGGCATCACAATATGCGCCGGGACACCCTTCATTTTAGCGGAAAGGGCAAGTGCCTGGGCAAAATTTCCTGAAGAGTGAGTTGCAACACCTTTTTTAACAGCTTCATCATCCAATTGATTTATCGCGTTTATGGCGCCACGAAATTTGAAGGCCCCGACTTTCTGCATGTTTTCACACTTGAAGAATAATTTACATCCTGCTATTTCATTTATTTGTTCAGAGGATAAAACAGGGGTTCTATGAGCATACTGCTTTACAATTTCATAAGCATTTATTAGATCAGCTTTGTTTGGTTCTCTTAGCATCTTCTACCTTGAATTGAATATTAAAAAGATGTACTAAGTTAAGATGAGAAACTGATTTAATCAATTTTTATAGAGTCATAGAAAAAATCTACATGGTTATAGGCTTTATCAAGAACTTCATCCAGTTTTCCATCTTCATCGGCCGCCATATACTCAATCCGAATCATGTATAACGGGGCGATAAATTCATCTGATAACAATTTGGGATCAACTTCCTTAATAAGTTTATGTCTTGTAAGCTCATCAAAAATCATCCACCACATCGAGCGGGCTTCATTCATGTACTCGTTTAAGGTCATTATTTTTTCACTGCTTTGGCTGTACTGTTCCATTAAAAGTAACCGAATAAATCTTCTTTCATTTTGACTGTTCCAATGGCTAATAAGTTTGTTTGTGAAGTTATTAAGGAATTGATGAGGCTCTTCAAGCTGCTCAACTAAATCATCACTAATAATTGTTGAGCCGACTGCTGTACTTTTAAACTTATTAGCAATCTCTTTAAATATCTCAGTTTTAGAAGTGAAGTAATTATAAATGCCGCTTTCCCTTATTCCAACTTCACGTGCGATATGTCTTACCGAGGTTCCGGCAAAACCATTTTTTGAAAACAGGTCAAGAGATATATCAAGAATTAACTGTCTGGTTGCTTCACCCTTTGCCATATTACCCCCATTTTAATATGCAAGCGTATTGAGTGATTGCAACTAAGCCCGCATCACTCCAAGGTATCCTTTGTATAATCCGCAAAAGTACAAACGTCTTCTTTTTTAGCAGACGTATACTTTAGCCAAATATGTAAAAGAATCAACCAAATAACAGCGACAAAATAAATCACCAAACCTGCCTCGGGTCCAAAAGAGCCGCCAGTCCAAAGGGGATCACCAAGCTGATTGATTTCAAGAAATGATGACTGAGTAAGGTTGCCACTTACAGGAAATCCATACACGCAGCCCTGAAAGAAATTCCATGAGATATGAACACCAATAGAGATAGCAAGTGACTTGGTAATTACAAAAGTGTAGGCGAGCAGGGCTCCGATAATTACAATGTTCCACCATGCGACGAAAGTGGAATTTGGGTTATTTGCATGTCCAAGACCAAAGAGAAACGAGGTAAAAAGAAGAGCGAATATAACAGCAAACATAGGTCCGGTTTTTTTGAAGTTAACACCCTCTGCCAGGTTTTTTAAAAGATAACCACGGCTTGTTGCTTCTTCATAAAAACCCACGTGGATATAAAGTAGAATTGATAAAATCATCATTGGCCAGAAGCTGCGATCTTCCATAACGAAAAACGTGTCCTTAATTTCAACCCAGCCGAGTGCCAACTCCAGAAAGAAAACAAAACTAATAAGAATAATTCCCAGAAGGAGACCAAAGAAAAGATCCTTTATCCACCTGGCATTCCATTCAAGCCCGTAACCTGACATTTTGCGTCTGTCAATAATTTTAGCCATTAACCAGAGCAGCCCAAGAATAAGTGCAAATGAAAGCGGCGTACCAATTATGCGGTAGTAAACAAACAGATCCATCAGGGGTGTAATAGCAAGTCGTTGAATTACCATAGCGAAGACAAAAAGAATAAGGAAAATAGGTATACGAACCATTGCACGAAATCTGCGTTCTTCCGTGTTGAAGAGTATTGATTTGATGAATTCCACTAGAGCCCCCCAATTAAGACTAAAGACGCAAGATTTTAGTAATTAGATAGTATAAAATTTCTAGAGCCTGTCATTCTGACGAAAGTCAGAATCTCTGTGCAGAATGACAGAAAAAAAATCCCGGATAACAGAGTCATCCGGGATTGAATTTAACATTCAAATTTTTGGAAAGCAAATTTGAGTTTTGGGGACTTACGCTTTCACGACCAGGTCAAGACAGTCCGGCATGAAGGATAAAATCCTGTGTTACGTAAGGTCTTCGTGTATAGCTTTGAATTTGGCTAAAGCATCTGACCAGTCGCGTTGTTTGGCACGTTCTTTCTCAACAACGTCAGCAGGAGCATTATCCGTAAAGCTGGAATTGCCAAGTTTCTTTTCAACACCCAGAACTGCGCCTTCAAGACGTTTAATTTCCTTCTCAATTCTCTGACGCTCAACATCAAGGTCAATAACACCTTCAAGCGGAAGATAAATATCAACACCTTTTACAACTATTGAGGCACTTGCTTTTGGTTTTTCTATATCAGCGCCTGAAATCAATTCTTCTACTTTCCCAAGTGATTTTATGTAAACAGTCTGATTTTCAGTAATAGAATCAGTCCTAATAAATGCACTTACTTTTTTAGATGGTGGAATATTCATCTCGCCACGGATATTACGGATACCGGAAACGATAGCCTGAACAAAATCCATTTCATTTTCAGCCGTCTTATTAATAAGAGACTCATTCAGTTTTGGGAATTCGGTAACAGAAATACTTTCACCTTGTTTCCGTGTGTGGGTTAGCTGCCAGATTTCTTCAGTAATAAATGGCATGAAAGGATGAAGGATTTTCATCATTTCTTCAAAGAGCGCTATTGACCTTGTTAACACAGCTGATTTGACTTCATCATCATCGCTGTATAACCTGTTTTTTGCAAGTTCCACGTACCAGTCGCAGAAGTCATTCCATATGAAAGCATATAAAATTTTAGAAGCCTGGTTAACTTCAAATTTATCCAGCGCATCAGTAAACTGCTTAAGTGTACTCTGGAAACGTGATTGAATCCACTCATCCACAAAGTCAACGTGTTTGTCTTTCAGTTCTTCATTTAACGGAATGCTCTGGGCGTTCATCATTAAGAAACGACCGGCGTTCCAGATCTTATTGGCGAAATTCTTTCCAATGTCACATTTTTCAGTTTCGAATAGAACATCCTGTCCGAGAGGAGCGATGTAGTTAATAGTGAACCGAAGAGCATCTGCACCATATTCCTGAAAGATGTCTAGCGGGTCAGGCGAGTTGCCGAGTGACTTGCTCATGCGGCGTCCCTGCGGGTCGCGTATTGTGCTGGTGAAATAAACATCCTTGAAAGGAATGTCTTTTTTGAATTCCATTCCCGCCATAATCATTCTCGCTACCCAGAAGAAAATGATATCAGGGCCGGTAACCAGTAAATTAGTCGGGTAGTAATAATTTTGTTCCTCTTCAGTCGGGAAAACATCATAAGCCCATAACCAGCTTGAAGCCCATGTATCAAGAACATCGGATTCCTGTGTGTAATTGTCAACATCTTTTGGCGGCATCGCATCGCAGTAAATTTCGCCTGTTTCATTGTGGTACCAAACCGGTATCTGATGACCCCAGTAAAGCTGACGGGAGATACACCAGTCGCGTATGTTAGTCATCCAATGCTCGTAGGTCTTAACCCAGTGTTCAGGATGGAATTTAATCCTGCCGTCTTTTACAACCTCAAGTGCGGTACTTGCAAGCTCTTCCATTTTCATGAACCATTGCTCTGATAAGTATGGCTCGATTGGAACATCACCACGTTGAGAGTAACCAACTTTGTTTGTGTACTCTTCAATTTTCTCCATAAGCCCGAGCGCTTCAAGTTTTTCTATTACTTTCTTTCGGACCTCATAACGATCAAGTCCTCTAAGATCTTCAGGAACATTGTCATTTGTTGAAGCGTCTTCGTTAAAAATGTTAATCATTTCAAGGTTGTGACGTTGACCCATGTCGTAGTCATTTACATCATGAGCCGGTGTTACTTTCACACAACCGGTTCCGAAATCCATATCTACGTATTCGTCACCAAATATTGGTATTTCACGATTCACGATAGGCAGAATTACTTTCTTGCCAATTATGTCTTTATATCTTTCATCATTCGGATTAATTGCAATACCGGTATCACCAAGCATTGTTTCGGGACGTGTTGTTGCAACAACAAGATATTTGTCCGAGTCTTTTATCGGGTAACGGAAGTGCCAAAGTTTACCATTAACTTCTTTAAAGATTACTTCTTCATCAGAAATTGCTGATTTTGTTTTAGGGCACCAGTTAACCATACGGTAGCCTTTGTAAATTTTATCCTTTTTGTAAAGAGCCACAAATGTTTCAATAACTTTTTTATAGTAATGATCATCCATGGTAAACCGCTCGCGTTCCCAGTCGCAGCTAACACCAAGTTTACGAAGCTGTTGGAAAATGATACCGCCATACTTATCTTTCCACTCGAAACAGTGTTTTAGAAATTCCTCTCTTGAAATGTCATTTTTGTTAATTCCTTTTTCTTTCAACATTTGAATCACTTTAGACTCAGTAGCAATAGAGGCATGGTCAATACCCGGAACCCAGCAGGCGTTGAATCCAGTCATTCTTTTGTATCGAATGTAGATATCCTGAAGAGTGTTATTAAGGATATGACCAATATGAAGTATCCCGGTAATGTTTGGTGGAGGAATAACGATTGTATATGGTTCTTTCGTTTCATCGACTTCCGAATGGTAAAGTCTGTTGTCTTCCCAGTATTTTATCCACTTATCTTCAACGTCCGTAGGCTTATAGGCTTTTGGAATTTCATTGATATCTTGTTCGCTCATTACATGTCCTGAATTTTCAAAAATAAAGGTCAAATATACGGAAATTCCTGAGAAAATTAGACATTATGATCTAAAGCAATTACTCTTCTGTAACGAATTAAATTATTGACATTTCAGATCATTTTGTTAGCTTGTTTTCTAATTCTTAAGAAAAAGCCTTTTCAATTTAGTTTAGGAGTCAACTATGGAAATGCAACAACCTACTGATAATATTATTCTTCAAATACGTGGTTACGCAATTGAAGCAACTCCCTGGTTAAAATTTATTGGAGTTATGAGTATAATTTATGGGGTACTGATAGCCTTAACCATAGTAGGTATTCTCATAGCGTGGGCGCCAATATGGATGGGTGTTTTATTATTTCAGGCGGGTAACGCCGCAAAAGATTCTCAACTTCTCGATAATCCGACTCTCCTTGTTGAGATGATGAAAAAGTTAAAAACCTTCTTCATAGTTAACGGCATCCTTTTGGTGGTAGGTTTAGTTGTAGGATTAATTTGGTTCATTTTTGCCGGTGCAATGCTAATGAGCGCCTTTGGCGGAGATATGAGTTATTAAAATTAAATTGATGAAAATGTTTTCAATATTTAAGCCCCGCAATTAGCGGGGCAAAAGTTATCTTCTTGATCATGCTCTTACTCCTGATCATGATCGTCTTTCAAAATATTGATCAAGATCAGGAGCATGATCAGGATTATTTATTGCTTAACCCTATTCTTCCCTTCTCAATATCAATTGATTTAACAGTCACCTCAATTACATCACCAACTTTCAGGACTTCAATAGGGTGTTTAATGAACTTATCAGTTTTCATTTGCGAGATATGAATAAGCCCATCCTGCTTAACACCAATATCAACGAAAGCGCCAAAGTCGACCACATTGCGTATGGTGCCCATCAATTTCATCCCTTCCTCAAGATCTTCCATTTTAAGTACATCACTTCTTAAAAGTGGCGCAGGCATTTCTTCACGAGGATCGCGACCCGGTTTTGCCAGGTTTTCCAGAATGTCTTCAAGTGTCGGCTCGCCAATTTCAATAGTTCCGGCAACATTTTGAGAGCCTTGTTTTTCCACAAAAAGTTTTACAAGCGCCCCCTTTTCATTTATAGAGGTTGTTGAAAGATCACATAATTGCAATAATTTCTCCGTCGCTTCATACGACTCCGGATGTATGAAGGTATTATCAAGCGGATTCTCGCTGCCTGGTATTTTCAGGAATCCCGCGCATTGTTCAAAAGCTTTTTCACCCAGACCCGTAACTTCCATCAATTCCTGTCGTGTCGTAAATCTTCCTTTACGTTCCCGGTAGCGGGTTATTGAGCTGGCAATCCTTTTGTTCAGACCTGAAACATAAGTCAGGAGTGATGTACTTGCCGTGTTAAGATCAACACCAACATAGTTCACGCAGCTGATCACCACATCATCAAGTTTCTTTAATAAAAGTTTTTGGTCAACATCATGCTGGTATAGTCCAACACCAATAGATTTTGGATCAATCTTTACTAGTTCCGCAAGTGGATCGAGCACACGACGCGCGATGGAAATGTTACCACGCATACTAGCGTCAAGGTCCGGGAACTCGATTTTTGCAACAGGCGAAGCTGAATAAACGGAAGCGCCTGCTTCATTTACAATAAGGTAGTGGCAATCGAGCGCGTTTTCCTGAATAACTTCTGCTATCATCAATTCTGTCTCGCGGCTTGCGGTTCCGTTGCCTATGGCTATTAAACCAACCTTATGCCTTCTTACAAAATCGAGGACAGTTGCTTTTGCGCCATCCATTTTTTTCTGTGGAGGATGAGGGTACATGGTTGTTCCCTCAATATATTTCCCCGTTGTGTCAATAATTGCAATTTTAGAACCACTGGCAAAACCAGGGTCGATACCCATTATAGTTGTTCCGGCAATTGGCGGTTGAAGTAGTAGTTGTCTGAGGTTTTTAGCGAATACTTCAATAGCATGAAGATCAGCTTTTTCAGTTAGCGTGTTTCTTACTTCCTTTTCGATGGAAGGATATATCAATCTCTTGAATGAATCCTCTGTTGTTTCAAGCAGGAGGTCCATCCATACTGACTCATCATACTCAAAATAATTATTATAGGTTTCTTCAAGTGCTGTCGGGTAATCAAAGCTTAATACTACTTTTAAGAATTTTTCGTGCTCACCTCTGTTTATAGCGAGGGTCTGATATTCCCGTAATCGTCTTAGTTCACCCTCAAAATCATGGTATACCTCATAAACATCTTTTGCACCCGCTGGTATTTCTGTCGGTTTAGGATTGGCAAATTTTGAAACAATTTTGGCTTTTTCCAAAAGAAATTCGCGTAGAACTTGACGCACATCGGCAGAATCACTGATCATTTCAGCGATAATATCCATGGCACCCTGACGGGCCTCTTCTGCGGAATTTACTTCTTTCTTTGCATTAATAAACTCCGCAAATTTCTCTTCCTGATTTCCCGTGTAAAGTGGATTTTCCAGTATAAAAAGAGCGAGCGGTTCCAGACCTTTTGCTTTAGCAACGGTGCCGCGTGTTTTACGTTTCGGCTTGTATGGTCTGTAAAGATCTTCAACTTCCTGGAGCCTCATTGCTTCTTCAATCTTTTGCTTCAACTCATCGGTAAGCTTTCCTTGTTCCTCAATACTGTTAAGCACCGTTTTTTTCCGTTCTTCCAGAATGGTCAGGTAACTTAATCTATCTTCAATGTCTCTCAGATTGTCTTCATCCAACCCGCCGGTATGTTCCTTACGATATCTTGCAAGGAAGGGAACCGTAGCGGCTTCGGCAAAAAAGCCAATTACTGTTAAAACCTGTTTCTCCTGTAAGCCGAGTTCGGCTGCAATTACCTTGGGTATATTCATCATCTCTCCGTAATTTATTCGCGGGGTCAAAACAAAAGGAAAAATAGTTCTTTTGCAACTTGAAAGTTATTGAAACTTGGAAATCGTACTGATAAATGTCAGATTAAATTTTAGCAACGCATAGTTTCACCCAAATTCGTGAAACATAACAAAAATAAAAATAAGGTTGCTTAAATAGCTGAATTTATGCGAATTACGCCATCACGATAGCGGTATTATCATATGAAGATAGTAAGATCTGTTTTGCCGTCAATTTTATAAAAAATGAAACCAGAGAAAATTACTCTCATTCTTGGTACCCTGAGAGCAGGTAAAACAATTCTATTAAAAGGCCTGATAAATAAATTTGATTTTCCAATGCCGCTTTTCGTTCAAAAAAAGTATATTGTTTTAAGGACATTCACACATATTGGAGGAAGGAATGAAAGTTAAACTATTTTTATTTGGACTGCTTTTAGTCGCTTTATCAATGAATTCAAACGCGCAGGTTACATTTCAGGTAGGCGCTGGTGCAGGGTATTCAGTTGGCGCGGGTGACCTGCCAAATGAATGGGTAGACGGCGGTTATGGTATGGATGGCGGATTCAATATTCATGCTAAAGCCAGAGTTGGACTACTAACTTTTATTGGTGTTGGGGAAGTGGGTTATACTATGATGACACATGATGGCACCACCAGCGAGGATGATCTCAATATTCTATCTCTTAAAGTTGGTCCTGAATTTCACATCAGTCTTCCGCTAATTCCTATTGATCCATACTTAGGCGCAAATTTTCAGGTTAACACCTTTTCAGGCGAGTCAAGAACCAAAGGTACACCAAGCGCTACTTACGAGATTGAATCTGCTGCAAGATATGGTATAGGAATAAATGGTGGTGTTATATTCAGTCTTGGCGGACTCAAACTGGATCTTAATCTTGGTTATAATATGCTGAACGCTTTCGGAAAGGATTTCGAAAACAATACTGGTTCTGACACTTTTCTTTTGAATGACGGAGAAGGTGACGGCTTTGACGCAAGATCAATTAACACGCTGGAATTTAAAGTAACAGCCATGATTGGTATTTAAAATTTTAGGACTATTCATGAAAAAAATTACAGTCTACGAAAAACCGACCTGCACTACATGCAGGAAGGTGTCAGCAAAACTTCAGGAAAAGGGAGTAGAGTTTGATAAGGTTAACTATTACATAAAACCCTTTACAAAAAATAAATTGAAGACTCTCCTAAAGAAAATGGATATGAAACCGAGCGAACTGTTACGGGCAAACGATAAAGCCTATAAAGAGCTCGATTTTAAGAATAAGAAATACACCGAAACCCAGATACTGGATTACATGATTAAGAACCACGATCTTGTTCAGCGTCCGATTATTGAGATGGGAGACAAGGCTGTTCTTGCGAGACCGGCGGAGAGGATAGACGAACTTTTTTAAGGGCAGTATTTAGACGTAAGATGTTAGATTATAGAAAAAGCGAAAAGATAAAAAGAAGAGGCGGGAGTTGAAACCCGCCTTTCTTTTTAAGAGAAGCTATAGAAGTTGTTTAAATTTTTGCAGGTACAGCATTTACTAATGGTTTGTAAACTAAACCAACCACAGCACCATATATCAGATGACCCACCAGACTTCCCATTGCCATCATGGCTGAGCCTGAAAACAATCCTGAGCTGAAACTCATGCCATTCATTACCATCATCGTCATGGGCATTACTATTAACTGGGCCATTAACCAGGGAGCTATTCCGAATACTGCACCGCGTAGTGCTGGATTGCTGATCTTAATTTTTTCATAAAACATAAAGCCATAGGCTTCTGCTAAAACAATTCCAATCATAAAATGCATTACCCATCCAATGGCAAGGCTTCCGCCAAACATTGACCCAAGCATTTTGGGTATGTCCATCTCAATACCCATCATGGGTGCCATGAAGGTGAACATTGTCATTACTACTGTTCCGGCGATACCGGCAACTGCTGCTTTTGAAAATGAGAATGATGTTTTCATTTTAAGTCCTTCGTATATAAGTTTGTTAAAAAATTTATACGAAAGATAAAAGGATGGGGCTGGTCAAACTGACAACCAGACGACTATTCATGTTCGAATGAGGGCGAAGTGTCGTTGGCCTGACACTTGTAGGTAGTATCCCGGCAGTTTTGGGTTACTTGCCAAATTGCTTCAGGTGATGATCCATATGTACGTAGACTAATCGTCCCCACTCTTTTTTATTCATCATTCCAAATGCGGGGTGCTGAATCTTATTCCCTTTTTTGAAATTAGTATCGAATAGACGGAGAAGTGAGATGAGGGTTTTTCTATCGGCTTCAAATTCAATTGGTTTTGTTCCCCCGGCGCCTTGTTTCAATTCCTTTGTTGTTTCAACTTTTCCTTTTGGAGCGGGGACACCAAGGAGAATAAGTTTTTTAAGAATGGTTGTTGTTAGAAGGTTGCCTTGATATTTTGAGGTAATACCTCCAACGGCAAGTTTAATCTGATCAGCTGTATGACATAACATTTCATGGGAAGACATTTTACCCCAAAGAGACTTACTGTTTTTCTGGAGCAATTCTGTCCGTTCAATGAGTTCAGTCAAATCACTTTTCTTCAATACATTTTTCATTTTTTCTTTCATCTTTATTTGATGAGATAATTAATTAATCATCCATGTTTTATTTTAAGACTCAGTACTATGAGAATTAAAACAAGTGTAACTGCATTTGCTAAAATAACCGGTAAGTCGGAAATGATTATACCATAAATCAACCACATTGCTACGCCAATTGTTGCAACGATATACATACCCAACGAAATTGACTTGGTGTCTTTCGTTTTTAAGGCTTTAATCACCTGTGGTAAAAAGGCAAAAGTAGTGCATATACCGGCAGCAAATCCCAATATCGTCGTAAAATCCATATTAGCCCTTACTTTAATTAATAATGCTCATCATCCAAATTGTAGTCTAGCTTAAATGATTCTTCTATCCAAGTTTTTATTTCTATTTTACTTGCATCAATGCCGGGTTGTAGTGGACTATTCTTGAGTTTATTTCTAATTTCTTTCATCCTTTTGCTTACGTCACGATTTTCTTGCAGGTTACCGTTGTCAATTATTAGCTCAACAACTTCTTTGTACTTCCATGGTGGAGGATATCCCATGTGGACATATAGATCATCAATAAAGTTTTTTGCGATGAGAATTCCCCCGGTGAAATTTAAGTTATAATTCAGGTTTTTATAATGGTTGTTGAAGAGGGAGTGTTCCATATCCATTACTTCAGGTTTCACTCCATTAAGCAGCGGTCCTTCCGCCATTTCAATTGTTCCATCTTTTTCAGTTGCATGGTTTATGTCCAGTTTATCAAGAACAAATTTGTTATAAGCAATTTTGAAAGTGCACAGGTAACCGCCCCAGCATGCGGAACAGCAACCATAGGGCTTCAAATCATGTTCTTCCGGCGAAAAGAAATTTTGACCATTAATGCCTACAAGCTCCCACTCTTCATCTTTATAAATAAAGGTATCCTGCATTTGAGCTGTCATTTTTCATCCCTCCATTTGATTTTGCTTCTAATTTACATATTTCCAGGCAGAGCATAAAGTACATGAATAGTAATATCTGTAAATCCTTAATAATATAAGCTCATTTCACAAAAATTATTTGCTTCATACACACCATTTCCCTTAACTTAGAGGGCTCTTCTTACAAAGAAATTACTGGTGCAGCATATGATGAAAAACATACTATTATGGGTTATTGCCTTCGTAATAACCGCAGCGGTTGCTATTTACCAAAGAGCAACGGGACCTACCTATCCAATATCTGACAAAATCGAGTTAAACGACAAAACAATTCAGTACAAACTATTCAGAAGCCATGGCGGCGACACGGATCATGAGGTTCAAATTCCTGTGGAAGATGATGCCATCCACGCCAAAATTTTCTGGAGGCGGTATAAGTTTGATACTGCCTGGAATGTGGTTGAAATGAAGAATGAGAATGGAATTCTAAGCGGATATTTGCCGCATCAGCCAAAGGCGGGAAAACTGGAATACTATGTTAATCTTTGCGTTGAAGAAAAAATTACTTCCCTTCCCGAAAAGGGATATGTGGTTATCCGATTCAAGGGAGACGTCCCCATATGGGTTCTCATTCCTCATGTACTGGCTATGTTCGGGGCTATGCTGCTTTCAATGCGCACGGGGCTGGAAATTTTTGTAAAAGATTCACGCCCATTCAAGCTAACTTACTGGACTATAGGTTTTCTTGGCGTCGGCGGTTTCTTCCTGGGTCCTTTGATGCAGCTTTATGCTTTTGATGCCTGGTGGACAGGATTTCCCTTCGGGACGGATTTAACGGACAATAAAACACTTATTGCCATGGTTGGCTGGCTTATTGCGTTATTTATTATGAAAAGATCGCAGAAACCAAAAGTGTGGGCTTTCGCCGCTTCAGTTCTGCTTCTCGTTGTTTATTTAATACCACATAGCATGATGGGGAGTGAGCTTGATTACAGTAAAATGGATAATGAGAAACAAAAATTAGAAATACTTAATTGAACTATTTATCGGGGATCAAATGAAATCAAAACTGTTATACCTTTTTTTACTCGCTCCAATTCTCCTTTTTGCTCAAGAGGAATCACAAACATTTTTATCACTTAAACAGACTGGTGTTGAAGAGTTTTTACAAAAATATCCTGAATTCGACGGACGCGGAACCATCGTGCTTGTTATGGATTCCGGTGTTGATATGGGTCTTGATGGATTAAAAAAAACATCTACAGGAGAAATAAAGGTAATTGACGCACAGGATTTCTCGCGTCAGGGGAATATAAATTATTATGAAGCGGATACAGATGAAATAGATGATGTAGAATATTTTGTTAATGAAGCAAAAGGATTTAAAGTCGCTGGCGTTAACAAACTTTCCCTTAAACCCATTGATGGCGACTATTTTATTGGTTTAATGGAGGAAAAACTTTTTCTGAATTCCTCTACCAGAAAACCAGACATAAACGAGAATGGCAGGAAAGACGATAAATTCTATTTCGTCACTTTTAAAACTTCCGTTGATGGCGAAGAATATTGGGTGGTCTATTTTGATAAGAATGCCGATGGCGATCTTTCTGATGAAACTCCACTTCGCAATTATAAAGATCAATTGGAACCATTTTTTATAGAACGCGGCAATGGCGTGCCTTACCTGACATTTGCGCTTAATGTTATTCCTGATAAGCAATTGGTCAGTTTCTATTTTGACGATAACGGACATGGCACTAACTGTGCAGGCATTGCAACCGGCTATCGTATTGGCGAAGCTGATTTTAAAGGAGTTGCTCCTGGCGCAAATCTTATAGGCGCTAAAATTGGTAACAATGAATACTCCGGTGGAGCAACAGTTACCGAAAGCATGAAGCAGGCTTACGAATATGCTGACAAGTTATCAAAAGAAATAAAACAGCCAATCATAATAAACATGAGTTACGGTATAGGGTCCGAAATTGAGACCCATGCCGAAATGGAAATTTATCTCAATAATCTTGTTCGCAGCAATTCTTATCTATATATATGTAAATCCGCGGGTAATGATGGACCTGGAATTTCGACTCTTGGTCAGCCTTCCGCGGCAACATTGTGCATCGTATCGGGAGCCGCGCTTACTAAAGAAGTGGCTGGCGATCTTTATGGAGTTCGTCATACTGACGATACTATTTATGCTTTCAGCGGTCGGGGTGCTGAAGTTGACAAACCAGATATTGTTTCTCCGGGTGGAAGTTTTGCAACAATCCCGAATCATAAAGCATGGGATGGAATGCAGGGAACCTCAATGTCTTCACCCTACACTGCAGGTGTCGTATCGCTGCTTCTGAGCGGTGTTGTCGCTAAATATCCTGAAGTGAAAGTCCCCTCTACATTAATAAACAAAGTGCTCCGCGAAAGCGCAACCTGGATGAAAGGCTACGACCATCTCGATCAGGGTGGTGGAATGATTAATGTAATGAAGGCATGGGATGTGCTGGAAGACCTTATCAAAAAAGGTGAGGTTGAGAAATTTGAGACTTACTCAACAAGCGCATTCGCGCCTAACATGCCGGGCAATTCTGCTCCTGCTTTATATATTAGAAACGGCTCATATCTTACGGGAAAGGAATTCTACCGATACACAATCGAAAGAGAAAACAGTATTAAGAAGGATAAATTCTACAGGGTGGTTGATATTAAGAGCGATAGTGAGTGGTTACTGCCGGCTCAAAAGAGAACTCATTTTAGAAATGAGCAAAAAGCCTATGTGGATGTTCAGTTTGATATTTCCAAAATGACTGAGCCGGGACTTTACAATGGCAAAATATACGCTACGCGACAGGGAAGCAAAATAAGAGAATTTGAACTGATGGCAACTGTAGTGATACCTTATGAATTCAATGCTGCAAACAACTATAAAATGAAATGGAAAGACACAAAATTAAAACCTGTAGAAAATAAAAGGTATTTTGTTAACGTGCCCGCCGGGGCAACTTCAATGAAAATTGATCTTACGGTTGAAGAGAATGAATACGGGATGCTTACCTACTCAGTATATGATCCCAATGGAAGAGAAAGGAAATATTCCGGCACAACAACCTCATTTAAGGATGAGGATTCAAACATAAAGTATCTTTACGATCCAATGCCGGGTGTGTGGGAAGTTGTGGTTGTAAATCGTCGTTACTCAAGCGACATATCCGAATACAATCTTTCAATTGAATTCGATGGCATTAACAGAATCGGGACTTCCGCGATATCAACTGAGCATAGTAAGTTGGAGGTAGTTAACCTTTTTTCTGAAATGAAGACTAGCAACCTTAGCGCGGATATTCAGGGATACCAGACAACCAGCGTAAAAAAAATAGCCGGTTATGATGAGTTATTGATTCCTTTCACTATTAAAAAAGATGAAAGGGAAAAAATTTTTGAAATTATGCTGAGTAAAGAAGACTTTAATAAAAACACCGACTTTGCTTATCTCATTTATAATGAAGCCGGTAAAAGTGTTGCGGGCGGCGGACTGGGATATCAAGATGGAACCGTTTCCCTTAATTATAAGGAGGGGTACGAAAACGAGAAATTTACCCTGAAGATAGTACCCGGATTTGTAAGTGAAACAGATGAAGCGTTTGTTCATATTACAGAAAAAGTATATTTTGATAATGATATAAAAGTGACTGTAACAAATGATGGAAGTTCGAAAGTCAATTTCTATCCGTCTGTTATGGAAACCCTTGAGTTGGATTACAAAAAGGTTGAGAGAGAATTACCCGAAGGCGTAAAACTATTTGGTAATCTTTATTTTCAATCCGGCAGCAGCAACGAAACTGAATATATATTACCTCTAAAATATAAATTGTAAGGAGAGTATTAAATGAGTGATCATCAAGTTGATCCTAAAAACAGCAAGCTGCCGGCTAATGCTTATACAGAGCTGAGTCCGGGTGAGGAATACGTTCCTCTTATGGATCCAAACAAAGAGGTTCCGGAAACGACTACATGGTCGATTTTTTGGGGACTTGTTATGGCTGTATTGTTCTCAGCATCCGCTGCTTACTTAGGCTTAAAAATCGGACAGGTATTCGAAGCGGCTATTCCTATAGCAATTATCGCTGTTGGATTATCTACCTTTACAAAAAGAAAAAATGCGCTGGGTGAAAATATTATTATTCAGTCCATAGGCTCAAATTCAGGAGCTGTTGTTGCAGGTGCAATATTTACTATACCTGCCTTATACATTCTTGAACTTCAAGCTGATTTTTTCCAGATATTCGGCGCTTCTGTCCTTGGTGCCTTTTTAGGAATTTTGTTTCTTATTCCATTTAGAAAATATTTTGTAAAAGAAATGCATGGAAAATTCCCTTTTCCCGAAGCTACTGCTACAACTGAAGTATTGGTAGCCGGTGAAAAAGGTGGTAAGTCTGCTGCTATTCTAATTATGGCTGGACTTGTTGGTGGTATTTATGACTTCTGTATAGCCACATTCGGTTGGTGGAGCGAAACCATCTCAAGTCGTGTTTTACCTTTCGGTGAAAAAATTGCGACTGACCTTAAATTGGTTTTTAAGGTAAATGTCGGCTCTGCTATTATGGGTCTTGGATTTATAATCGGGCTTAAGTATTCGTTATTAATTGCTGCGGGTTCATTCGTGTCCTGGTTTGTGATTATACCAATATTTGCTTATCTCGGTGATTTTATTGCCACACCTATCGGTGCTAATGTTAGTCTTCTTATAAGAGATATGTCAGCTGAGCAGATTTTTAGCAACTATGTCCGCCATATTGGTATTGGCGGTATTGCAATGGCAGGTATCATCGGAATTATAAAATCTTCAGGTGTTATTAAAACTGCTTTTGGTATGGCTGTTAAAGAATTTTTTGGCGGCATAGGTAAAACAGCTGATGAAAAAAGAATTGAACGCGATATTCCAATGAGTATTATCGTAGGCGGTATAGTTCTTACTCTTATCGCTATTTTAATATTCTTCTGGATGGGAGTTGTGGGAAATCTCTGGTTGGCATTTGTTGGTTTGTTAATTGTGCTGATTATTTCTTTCCTCTTTACAACAGTTGCGGCAAATGCAATTGCCATTGTTGGAACAAATCCGGTTTCCGGAATGACCCTTATGACCCTGATTCTTTCCTCAGTCGTACTTGTTTCTGTTGGTCTTAGCGGCACAGCAGGTATGGTTTCAGCGCTTATCATTGGTGGTACTGTTTGTACAGCTCTGTCAGTTGCCGGTGCTTTTATTACTGACTTAAAAGTTGGTTACTGGCTTGGCTCTACTCCTCAGAAACAGGAAAAATGGAAATTTGTTGGCGCTGTATTTTCAGCAGCTACGGTTTCATGGGTAATACTAATGCTTAACGAAACTTACGGTTTCACGGGCGAAGGTTCCCTGGTTGCTCCACAGGCTAACGCTATGGCTGCTGTAATTAAGCCTCTTATGTCAAACCAGCCTGCACCATGGATTCTTTACATGGCAGGCGCCTTCTTTGCCTTAACATTAAACTGGATTGGAATACCTGCTCTAGCATTTGCCCTGGGTATGTATCTTCCAATAGATTTGAACACACCACTAGTTGTTGGTGGTTTGATAGCTCACTTTGTTACGACACGCAGCAAAGATAAAGATCTTAACAACGCTCGCAGAGAACGTGGTACACTTATCGCTTCCGGGTTTATTGCCGGTGGCGCTCTCTTAGGTGTTCTCGCTGCAACATTGCGTTATGCTGGTCTTGACATACAAAATGTTGAGTGGATGGAATCGCACGGTGGTGAAATTCTTGCCTTCGTAATGTTCGGTCTCTTAGCCATTTATATGATCTGGGATTCAATGAGAGCTGAGAAAGAAGACTAAGAAATAAGTTAATACATTTTTAAAGAGCCTCTTCGCCTATGGTGGAGGGGCTCTTCTATAAGCTTCAACCGGGCTGGCAAGAGTTCAATATTAAAAATGATTAAATTACCGCTACGCCAGGAGTACTTTAAAGTAAGTGGAGAGATTCAAAATGAAAAAAATGGTTTTTTGCCTGCTCTGTTTACCCATTTTATTTGCAGGGTGTTCTCAGGTTAGTTCGCCGGATAACCCTGAATGGATTGAAGAACTAATTAGTGAGTATCAAAATCAACCGGTTGGAAATCCTCCACAAAGTATTTGGCAGTATACTTACGAGGGGCAGCTGGTTTATTATGTTCCGCCGCAATGTTGTGATCAATTTAGTGTGTTGTACGATAAAGAGGGTGACTATATCTGCGCGCCGGATGGTGGAATTACTGGAAGAGGTGATGGACAGTGTCCCGATTTTTTTAGTGACCGCAAAAATGAAAAGCTAATTTGGAGAGATTCAAGAGAGTAGTAAATATACAGTAAAATATATCCTCCGTGGCGGAAACCCATTCCATAATGCGCCAGGTAAACATTCCTGTTTCATTTACAAAACTGGTTTGGATGAATTATCGACTTGGAATGCCCCGATCTCAGTTTCATTCCGCTTGACCTAACTTAAAAATTTATATCCGGAATCAACGCATTTTACATCAAACTTTCTGAATTCATTATTAAAATACGATGAATTGAAAAAAATAATAATGATTATTTAGCTTAACAAACCAATTTGTTTTACGATGATAAAGGCAGAGTAGTATGTATTTGCTAAAGTGTGAACATTATTTGATTTATCAGAGGTAGATTTATGTTGTTAGGCGAGACTCAAAAAAAGATAAGTGAATTATTCACAATCGATTTTTCGGAAGATAATATGCAGGCCTTCCTGACAATTAGCGAACCGGACGCCGAAACCAGAAAATTATTTACACCTCTTAAGTTTATAAACATACTTAACAATTTTGGTGTTAAATACGGCGTAAAATCAGATACTATTGATGAAATTTACAATGAACGAAAATGGAATGAGAAATTTCTAATCGCCGAAGGCAAACCTTCTAAAGAGGGTGAACCTGCCAGTTTGGAGTTATATTTTGAATCAGAAAAATCACTTAAACCAAAGATACGGGAAAATGGGCATGTTGACTATAAGGAAGTCTGCATTGTAACCAGTATTGAGAAGGGCGCTTCTTTGCTAAAAAAAATAGCAGCTACAAAGGGGTATCCTGGAAAAGATGTGCGGGGAAATGAATTGCCGGCGCAAATGGGCAAGGAAATCACTCTTGCAGCAGGCAAGGGTACTTACTGGGATGAAAATGATGCCACTCTCTTGAAAGCAGATGGAGATGGCATTGTTATTTATAATGTTCAGAAGAACACAGTTGAAGTTCAGCAAATTTATGTTATACCGGGATCAGTCGATTACTCAACCGGTAATATAAATGTTAAAAGCTCCGTGGATATAAAAGGTGACGTAAAACCGGGTTTTTCTGTTACCACTCCTTATGGTGTAATGGTTAAAGGTGTGGTTGAAAACGCAAGCATAGCCTGCAAAGCATGTTTAAAGGTTGGGGCAGGCATTAGCGGAGATAACGTTCAGCTTATTACGGTCGGCGGTGATATTCATTCTGGCTACATCAATACTCAACAAATAAAATGCTGTGGTAGTATATATGTGTCTCAGGAAATAAGAAGCTCAAATGTTGAGTGCGAAAATGAAATTGTAATTACTAAACCGAGCGGGGCTATTATTGGTGGGCATACGACTGCCGCAAACGCAATATCTTCCGGCTTTATTGGTAATTCGTACGGTATACTCACCGAGATTACAGTGGGTGTTAGTCCCAGAGTAAGGCGGGAGCTGCTTCTGAAAGAAAATGAAAAAAATATCATGGAAAAGAAAATAAATGATCTAATAAAAAAAATAACGTATATCGCTCAGCATTCTCCTCCTTCCCTCTTAGAGTCCCGTCTTGTTACGCATAAGGCAGATTGGGAAGAACAGTGTAAGAAATTCGAAATTCTCAAGAGTGAAGTTGCTGATCTTGAGAAAGCCTGCTACATTACTGCAAACGCTGTGGTTCGCGTTACGAAAACAATATATCCCGGAACTACCGTAAGAATAAAACAAGCTGTTTACGAAGTGAAAGAAGAATTGTCGCACGTAAAATTCGTGCTTGAGGAAGAGCAAATTGTGTGTAAAAATCTGGAAGAATAAAAAAACACTTTAATAAATATTATAATATCTCACAACTCGTTCATTCTTTTTCCAACCCCGCTTTCATACTCCCCTAAAATAGAGTAATTTTACCCGTATGATTTCTGAAATAAATATTGAAGAAGCACTTACATCAGATTTAAGCGTAATCGATGTTCGTTCGCCGGCTGAATTTGAACATGGGCATATCCCCGGGGCTGCAAGTATACCATTGTTTTCAAACGAAGAAAGAGCTCATGTAGGGACGGTATATAAGCAGCAATCAAAAGAAGCAGCTACTGAGTTGGGCTACGAATATGTCATACCCAAGTTGGAGAGCTTTATAGCTGATTCTTTTAAAGTATCTCCTACTGGTAAAGTAGTTGTTCATTGCTGGCGTGGGGGCATGCGCAGCCGTTCATTCGCGCAGCATTTATCTGAGAATGGTTTTACAGATGTTAAGTTAATTATTGGTGGATACAAAGCTTACAGGAATTATGTTTTAGATACGCTGGCAACGCCAGTCCAGCTTAAAGTTTTAGGCGGATATACCGGCAGTGGTAAAACTCACATTTTAAATGAACTAAAAAAACTCGGAAAACAGGTCATTGATCTCGAAGGTCTGGCTAATCATAAGGGGTCAGCTTTTGGCGGCATTGGGCAGCTTGAGCAGCCAACTATTGAACAATTTGAAAATAACCTTCATGAAGAATTAAGCAAGCTTGATTTAAGCAAACCCATTTGGGTTGAAGATGAAAGCCATAACATTGGCAGGGCAAATATACCAATGCAATTTTTCGAGCAAATGCGAAGCGCGAAATTACTATTCATCGATATTCCAACAGAGGAGCGCGCCAAACACCTTGTTACTGAATATGCAAATTGCAATAGCCAGGAATTGGCTGAATCTATTCAGCGGATTGCGAAGCGACTGGGTGGCTTAAGCGTAAAAAATGCTATTGAGGAGTTGGAGAATAAAAACTTTTTTGAGGTGGCGAAGATTTCACTTCATTATTATGACAAATCCTATTTAAAGGGAATGAGCAAGCGAAAAACAGAAGATGTAATTCGAATTCCGCTTCCATCAACCAACCATTATGAAAACGCATTACAAATCGAAAATAGATAAAAATTATGAATGAAATTAAACTAACACAATACAGTCATGGAGCCGGGTGCGGCTGCAAAATTTCTCCCAAGGTATTATCAACCATCTTAGAATCTAATCTGGCTCCCCAAACTGATGCCCGTTTACTGGTGGGAAACGACAGCAGAGATGATGCCGCGGTTTACGACCTGGGCGACGGTACTGCAATTATAAGTACCACAGATTTTTTTATGCCCATAGTTGATGATCCCTTTACCTTCGGGAAGATTGCTGCCACTAACGCTATTAGTGATGTTTATGCCATGGGTGGTAAACCTCTTTTGGCTATTGCAATTCTGGGTTGGCCGCTCAACAAACTTTCGCCCGAAATTGCGCAACAAGTGCTGGAAGGCGGGCGGCAGACGTGCATGGAAGCAGGTATAGCCTTAGCCGGAGGGCATAGCATCGATAGCCCCGAACCAATTTTCGGACTGGCTGTAACAGGCAGAGTTGATTTGAATAAACTAAAGCGAAACGACACGGCGACTAATGGCTGCAAACTCTACCTGACTAAACCATTGGGTGTCGGCATTTTTACTACAGCTCAAAAGCAGGGGAAATTACTCCCCGAACATGAACAAATAGCGCCTGATTCCATGACTAAATTAAACATGATTGGAGAAGATTTAGCCAGCATTGAAGGTGTGAAAGCCATGACGGATGTTACAGGTTTTGGGCTTCTTGGTCACCTTACGGAGATGTGCGAAGGTAGTAACCTCTCGGCCGAAATTGAATTTGATAAGATTCCAATCTTTGATGGCGTATATCAATATATTGATCAGGGCTGTATGCCCGGAGGCACCCACAGAAATTGGGAAAGCTACGGACATCATGTTAACTTAAAAGAAGATGGCAACAAGTTAATACTCTGCGATCCCCAAACAAGCGGTGGCTTGCTTATAGCAGTTGAAGAGACCGCCGTTGAAGAAGTAGAAAAGTTTCTTACAGATAACGGTATAATCGCGGTTTCGTTTGGACAATTAAAAGCAAGATCAGAAGTGCTGATAACGGTGTTGTAAAAATAGAACCACAAGAGTAATCACAGCAAAAACTATTGTTTATTGAATCACTATTTTCGTCCCGTTGCTAATATAGGGTTCACGTTTAATTTATTATTAAAATATTAATATCATATTCTAAGGATGTTATGGCTCTTACAAATATACGAGGTCTTTACCCCCATTTAAAACAAGACGGTGTTTATTTTAATCATGCTGCAATGGGTCCGATGAATATTCTAACCCAGAAAGCCATTGATGTTTATGTGAAGGGGAGAACAATTCAGCCAATTGATCCATTTGCACAATACCTTGAGTGGAGTAACCTTCTCAAAGAGAATTTAAGTGAAATGCTTAACTGTACACCTGACAGGTTGGCCTGGACTGACTGTGTTGGTAACGCTATGAACATGGTAGCACAGGGTCTTGAGTGGAATAAGGATGACCATATTATCCTAAACGATCTTGAATTTCCCTCAAATGTTTATCCTTTTCTGAACCTGGAGAAACAAAGGGTTAAGGTAGAAATTGTAAGTACCGAGAATGGAGTTGTGAGTATTGAAAAGATTGAAGCAGCGATTACACCTAAAACAAAACTTATCTCTATCAGCCATGTTCAGTTTCTTACAGGGTACCGGATGGATTTAGTCAGGCTTGGTGAGATTTGTAAAAAGCATGGAATTATATTTTGTGTTGATGTGATTCAGTCAAGCGGAGTAGTACCTATTGATGTTGAAAAAATGAATATCGATTTCCTTGCAGGTGGATCGCACAAGTGGTTAATGGCACTTATAGGTCTTGGCTATTTTTACATAAGCGAGGAACTCCAGTCAAAAATAAATCAAAAATATGTTGGCTGGACTTCCGTAAATGATATGTGGAACCTTCTTGATTATAATATTGAATTCAGAGAGGGTGCTGACAGATTCCAGAATGGAGGTCACAGTTTCATTGGAGTTGTGGCACTCAGTGCATCATTGCAAATCCTTATGCAAATTGGAATTGAGAAGATAGAAGAAAGCATTCTTTCAAATACAGATTATCTTATCAATTCATTAAGTGAGCTTGGGTACAACTCAATACTTAAGTATCTGCCTGAAGAAAACAGGGCTGGGATAGTTTCAATAAAACTGGATAATGCCGAAAAGTTATCAGAGGCATTAAGCAAAATAAATGTAACTGTTGCAGTACGACAGGGCATTTTGCGCATGTCTCCTCATTACTATAACACCAAAGAAGATATAGATGAGTTCATTGCAAGATTAAAAAGCGTCTTATAAGTTATACCATAAAAGCTATGGCCCAGCGGGCAATACCAATGAGAAGTATCAATACTCCTTCTCCCCTGGTCAGTTTCCATCCCGTGCGCATGAATACCATAAGTATAAGCAGGGTAATAACCATTATTATCAAGCTGATATAATCACTCTGTTCAATGCCAAGTGGACGTAAAATGGAAGCAATACCTAATACGCCCAGCATATTAAAAATGTCGCTGCCAATAAGGTTGCCGGCAGAAATGCCATGTTTGCCTTTTGTAACAGCTACAATTGAAGTCGCAAGTTCGGGAGCAGAAGTACCAGCTGCAACAATTGTAACACCAATAAGCCATTCTGAAATACCGAATAATCGCGCTAGTTCAGAGGAAGACTCAACAAAAAAGTGAGCACTGGTAACAATTATTATTCCGCCTAGTATCAGCTTCGGAATATCTGATAATTTGAACGCGCCTTCCGGGACATCTTCATCAACATCCTGTTTCTGTTTTACAAGTACGGTGATATATATAATCAAGGCGGTGAATAGAACTATTCCCTCGTAGAATTCCAATTTAAGATCATAGAAGAAGATAAGCAGCAGGACACCGGTTAATATGAGAACTATACCGTCTCTATAAATGAGCGCTTTAGTTGTTTTTAGGGTGGAAAATAATGCTACCAGACCAAGAATTACACCAAGATTGAAAATGTTTGAGCCAACCACGTTACCAACGGAGATTGCAGACTGACCTTTCAAAGCCGCCGAAACCGTGACTGCAAACTCAGGCGCGGAGGTAGCAATTGCCACAATAGTCAACCCGATTACCAATTCCGAAAGTCCAAGCTTTCTCGCAATTCTAGAGGCCGACTCAACTACCCAGACAGCTCCACCCCATAAACCAAAAATACATACCGTTATGATAACAACATTAAGGAGATGATTCATTGATTGTTCCATTCTTTAAAAAGAAAAAGCAGAGCCTTTAGTGAGGCCCTGCTCCATAATAAATTTTACAGTGACACTAATCTTCAGGTGTGTATGATAGCTCTACTTTTACATGAAAGTCGGCGCCGCTAAACATAGAATATTTGATATCGTTTAGTGTGCACTTGTAGTCCTCACCAATCAGCTCTGAAACAACTTTCGAAATTCCGTTTTCCAGATCGGAAATACTAACAGTCTTAAGTTTGTTTTTTAACAATTTGTCAACATCAACTGGTCTTTCTTTATCAGCCATCTTTATTTCTCCTTACAATAATTTCGTCTTTAGACGCCGAGTATTCTTATTAGTTCTTCTAAATATAACAGTTCAGTTTCAAAATCAAAACTAATTCTTTAACCGTAACAGTGCAGGCAATAGTTCATTTTACGAACGAATGATGCCAAGCAATTCTTCAGTCTTTTCTTTCATTAACTTTTTATCACTTCTCGATTCAACATTCAACCTTAATAAGGGTTCTGTATTGCTCATTCTAACGTTGAATCTCCAGTTAGGGTAAGCAACGCTTATACCATCAAGGTCATCGCTAATACCATCCTTATATTTTGCTTTTATCTCCTCAAGCTTTCCTGCCGGGTCGTCAAGTTTTGTGTTTATTTCACCCGAGCATGGGTAATCACTTATCATTTCCTCAACCAGCTCCGAAAGTTTTTTGCCTTCATCCGCCATAAGTTGAATAATAAGAAGGAAGGGAATTAAACCACTGTCAGAATAGAAGTTATCGCGAAAATAATGATGAGCGCTCATCTCGCCCCCATAGATTGAGTTTACTTCGCGCATTTTTTCCTTTATGAAAGCATGTCCGCTAACAGAGCGTACAGCCTCCCCACCAGCCTTTTCCACAATTTCGATTGTATTCCATTCAAGCCTCGGATCGTGAACAATTTTTTCGCCGGGATTTGTTTTCAGTATCGATTTTGCCAGCAGTCCAACTATATAATAACCTTCAATAAAGCTGCCTTTTTCATCAAAGAAGAAACACCGGTCGTAATCACCATCCCATGCAACGCCAAGATCAGCCCCGTGTTCAATTATCGCGTCCATGGTAGGTTTTCGATTTTCGGGGAGTAAAGGATTTGGAACGCCATTAGGGAATGACGGATCAGGTTCATGGAAAACCTTAATCATTTCTATTGGTAATTTTGGTTCCAGAGCATCCAGAGCAGGACCAACACAACCATTGCCGGCATTAACAACAACTTTGTAGGGTTTTATCTTTTTCGGATCATAGAACTTATCGAGATTTGCAATAAATTCTTTCATAACATCCATTGTTCTTACAGAACCTTTATTAGCCGCTTTTTCTCCAAGATCATTGTTCACAACCTTTTTTTCAATCTCATTTAAACCGGAACTGTAACCCATAGGAATAGAACCTTTTTTAACAAATTTTAAACCATTGTATTCTGGAGGATTATGGCTGGCTGTTATCATTATTCCGCCATCAGCATTCAGAAATGGAGTGGCAAAATAAATCATTTCAGTTCCACATAAGCCCAGGTCAATTACATCGGCTCCTGCGTCTGTTATTCCTTCTGTCAGGGCTTTTGCTAATTCAGGAGAAGACTCTCTAACATCTCTACCAATTACGAACAATTTACCATCCAGATTTGGTACTAGTGTGCGGCCAATTTTGTAAGCCATATCGGCATTTAAATCCGCTGGTACTTTGCCTCTAATATCATAGGCTTTAAAACCTGCTAATTTCATCTTTTTCTCCCTCGTTTCAGAAATTACGAAAATAGTTTTTAATTACCTCAAAGATAAGGATTTAGAGGGACATTCTTCTTATCATAGGATTTTTTTTTGCATGGTTTTGTCGTAAATAAGAATGTAGATTTGCATCGAGAGGTAAAAGGAGGTAACTATTAAAATTGCAATCAATCACCCCGAACGGTTTGCAAGGTGCAACAATTCCGAGTGCAAATCAGTATTTTTATTCAACCCAAGAGAATTATTAAGCGAAGCAGGAATTTTATGCCCCACCTGTAGAGAAATGCTTGATTCTCATCATTTTGTTCAATGTAAATGCTGCGAAGCCATAGTTAACTTTATTCCGGCCGCACCCAGCGAAGATCCTATTGTATTTACGGTAGAGAAATGTTCAAACTGCCATGGTACAATTGAAGATGAACAAATAATTAAACAGAGTTATTTTCCGGGTGTTTACATCTGATAACTTTGTGATCTTGACTTTATTTACAAACCCCCATTCACGACAGTTCTTTATGAACTGTCGCCAGTATTGATATATCAAATCAGCTATCAGGTTATTTTAGAATAAAAAGGATTAATCAAAATAAGCTGGTCATTATGCTTATTTTTATGCCATTTATCGTTATTTTGTCTCGGAAATTATTAAAAATCATCATTTAACGAGGAAGGAATGAAAAAATTTAGTTCTCTGCTTTTATTGATATTGATAAGTGTAACGACTTTTTCACAGCAGCTTTGGAATAATCAGCAGAAAGAAATTAAAGCCGGGCGGTTTGATACCGGTAGAATGTGGACTTTTGATACTCCCCCGACAAATTATTTTGCAGAAGAATATAACTTCACGGCCAACAAGGAATGGTTTGATCATGTCAGACTATCAACCCTGAGAATACCCGGATGTACTGCTTCGTTTATTTCAGAAGATGGTTTAATTATCACGAATTATCATTGCTCCGATTTCCATGTAGATAAATATGAGAAGGAAGGAGAGGATATATTTGAAACCGGTTTTTATGCGGCAAGTCGCGAAGAAGAACGTATTGTCCCCGGTTTCCATGCAGACAGACTTGAATTTATTGTTGATGTAACCGAAGAAATACATTCCGCTATTGCAGAAGGAATGACTGAGGATGAAAAGATAAAGAAGAAGGATGTAAAAGTTGAAGAGCTTATAAAAAAATATGATGAAGAAACCGGATTAACCTGCGAATTGGTTACCATGTACAACGGTGGCAAATATTCAATTTATGGATACAAGATCTATAACGATGTTAGAATAGTATTTATACCGGAGTGGAATGCAGGACAATTTGGCGGTAATGAAGATAACTTTACCTATCCACGTTATACTTTGGATTTTACACTTTATCGTGTTTACGACGACGAGGGGAATCCACTTAAGGTTGAACACTATTATAAATTCAATCCCGATGGTCCAAAGCCTGATGACGTTTTGTTCAGTATTGGCAATCCAGGTTCTACAAGCAGGTTACTAACAATTTCTCAGCTGGAATATTTAAGAGATGTCATCTATAGAAATTATTCTTATTTCTATGATACATATTACAACAGACTTGAAATGGCAAAATCAAAATATCCGGAAAAAGCTGAGCTTTTTGAGGATATAAGACAGATTTACGGAAACGGTCAGAAAGCGTTAGTCGGGTTTTATAAAGGGTTAATGGATACTTACTTTATGAAGAGGAAGGGTGATTTTGAAAATAAGTTTAAAGCTGCCGTTTTAGGAAATGAAAAATTAACCGATGAATACGGACATCTTTGGAAAGCAATTGAAATAGCTACATCTGAAAGGCGTAAATATGGAAACAAGCTGGCTGCTTATTCAATGTCAAGACGAAGACACTCAGTTTATTTTGATATTGCTAAGAAAGTCTTAGACTATTCTGAGCAGATGAACATGGATAAAGAAGATCTGGATGAAAGTGATAGCAGTAAAAACATTGAAGATTTTGTTACTGAACTTTACGGAAAGAATTTTGATAAGGAAAGAGAAATCATTTTGCTCGGTGTTCAGGTGGATTACATGCTTATGAATGCTCCGGATGATGAAAACATTCTCCGGTTCACAAATAATAAAAAAAGTTGTGAAGCTGCCGAAGCAATAATTGCAGGTTCAATATTGGAAACTCCGGAAAAACTAATAAAGTACCTTTCGGATGCCGATAACAATATTCTAATGGCTGATGACCCCTTTGTTACTTTTTTATTGAATACAAAAGACGAGTTGGCTGAAATTAACCTGAAGGAAACTGAAATTACAAATTCAATTACAATTTATCAGGACTTACTTGGCCGTGCTCTTTACGAGGTTTATGGGAATGAAATCCCTCCTGATGCGAACTTTACCCTAAGAATTACTGATGGCAGAGTAATGGATTACCAATATAATGGTACAATAGCTCCTGTCTTTACAACTTTTTACGGGATGTATAACCGTTATTACTCGCATCAGAAAAAGTACCCTTGGTTGATGCCTGCAAAATGGCTGGAAAATGAAAAGAATTTAGATTTGTCGACTCATTTCAATTTCTTATCAACCTTTGATCTGGTGGGGGGAAGTTCCGGCAGCCCCGTTATTAATAAAAATGCTGAATATGTCGGTATTGCTTTCGACGGCAATATTGAAAGTCTTAATGGTGATTTTATTTATCTGCCTGATATAAACAGGTCTATTTCACTTTCATCAAGCGCTATAATAGAATCCTTAAAAAGTATTTATAAAGCGGAAAGAGTAGTTGATGAAATTACAGAAGGCAAGATAGCTGAATAGTACATTTACTCAGAAACCTGATTCGGAGCATTTTTCATGAAAGTATTTTCACTCTCTATAACATTGTTATTCCTATTCTCCTTTGCGGATCTTAGTGCGCAATACAACATTTACGAAACCTTTGATCCATCTGATACTGAATATTCTCTTGATGATTTTGGTACCATGTGGACTTTCGATAATGTTCCGTTAGATAAATGGGAAACAGAATATGGGTTCAGACCAACAGAGCAATGGCTTGATAATGTAAGGTTATCTGCCTTACAGTTTGGGCGCGGATGTTCGGCGGCTTTTGTTTCGGGGGATGGATTGATTATGACAAACCATCACTGCGGGAGAGGTCAGCTTTCTGATGTCCAGAAGGAAGGTGAAAACCTCTTGAGGGATGGTTATATTGCTAATACTTTAGAGGATGAAAGAAAAATTCCCGGTTTATTTGTCGATCAACTTCTTTCTATTGAGGATGTTACCGACTCAGTTTACGCAGCTATGTCCCGAGGGGAAAATGATGATGAAAAAGTGAGTCTTAGGGATTCTGCAATTCGTGGAATAACAGATAGAATTGAAAAAGAAACCGGTTTAACATGTAACGTGATTGCCTTCTATAACGGCGGCAAGTACAAAGCCTATACGTATAAAAGGTATTTTGATGTTAGATTAGTGATGGCTCCCGATTTTCAGATTGCCGCAACCGGCTGGGACTGGGATAACTTTACCTATCCGCGTTATGAACTGGACTTTGCTTTTTATCGTGCCTATGACGAGAATGGGCAACCGGTTAAAAGCGAGCATTATTTCAGGTGGAGTAAAAAAGGAGCTGAAGAAGGTGAGGAAATATTTGTAATAGGAAGACCCGGTAGAACCAGACGACTTATATCAGTTGCTGAAATGGAATACTTAAGAGATTATGAGTATAAGTACAGATTGCTTCAACTAAATGAAGTATATAAGGTTTATTATGAACTGTTTAATTCCCGACCGGAATCTGAATCTGAATTGCTCAATAAGGTTTTAGGTACTGGAAATGGACGCAAATCCTATGCCGGCAGACTGCTGGGTTTACGTGATGAATACATCATGTCAAAAAAGAAAGATTTTGAGCGTAATCTAAAAAACGCAGTAAACAATGATCCTGCCCTGAGCAAGAAATACGGGCATGTGTGGGATTCTATTGAAAATGCTTTAGACGAGCTTAAAGCTAACATTGCCGAACGTACCGCCTTTACACTCTCGCCTAACAATCAGCCTTACTATTACAACGTTGCTGACCAGATTATAAAATATGCCGAGCAGTTAAAATTGCCCGAGGATGATAGAAAGGCGGACTATCATAATGGTAATGCAATTAAACATTTACAAGGATTCTATGCTGAGGGTTTTGACCATGAGCTGAATGAAAAATTATTGAGGGCTCACATCAATTATATTTGCGGAGTTTTGGGACCGGATCATTGGCTGGTTAAAAAGCTTTTTGGTGAGAAAAGAGGTGAAGAAGCTGTGGCTGATGTTCTGCAAAAATCATTTATCTCCTCTCCGGAAAAGATTGAGATGTTTTCGCAGAAAAGCGCCGATCAAATACTTCATTCTGATGACCCGTTTATCTATTTTTTGATGAGTACCAGAGAGCGAATTACAGAGCTTGACCATATAATAATGGAAAGTAGAAATACAATTCAGGTGTTGAATCAGATGCTGGGTGAAATAGTCTTTGCTGTACATGGGGAAATGTTACCTCCTGATGCTACATCCTCTCTAAGGATTTCTGACGGAAGAATATTGGGATATGAATACAATGGTACCATTGCACCGGCAAAAACAACTTTCTTTGGATTGTATGACAGGTATTATTCGTTTAACCAAAAAACATATCCGTGGGGACTCCACGAGAGATGGAAGAATCCACCAGCTAAATTGAATTTAGCAACTCCAATAGGATATGCCTCTACGAATGATATTGTTGGCGGAAACTCCGGCAGCACAATGATTAACAAAAAAGGCGAGGTGATTGGATTGGTTCATGATGGTAATCTTGAAAGTCTTGCGGGCGATTTTATATTTATTCCCGAAAATAACCGCGCTGTCGCAACGGACTCTTATGGTTTAATGGAAGCACTCAAGTATATCTACAAATCACATCGGTTAGTTAAAGAATTAGAACAGGGAAAAATAGTTGAATAAATCAGCTGTCGGAATGACTCATATATACACAGGAAACGGCAAGGGAAAAACCACAGCAGCAATCGGTATTGCAATAAGAGCTATGGGGGCAGGGATGAAAGTACTCCTTGTTCAGTTTATGAAGAATTACCCTTATTCCGAACTTAATCTGTTAAGTCAATTTGATGAGCTAACATTAAAACGTTTCTGCCACGATGAATGGGTATTCAGAAAAGAACCACCCGACGAAGGGCAATTGAGAGAAGCTAAGGAGGGTTTGGTTTTCAGTATGAATGAAATGTGTTCAGGTAATTATGACATGGTAATTCTTGACGAAATTCTTGTTTCTATATATTTCAACCTCGTCAATAAGGATGACGTTCTGAATATTATGAAGAAAAAACCTGAGAAGGTTGAATTGATATTAACAGGCAGATACTGCCCTGAAGATTTTTATGATTCTGCTGATTTGGTGACTGAGATGAGGGAAGTGAAACACTATTACCAAAAGGGAATTATTGCCCGCAAAGGAATTGAATCATAACCCCGCATCTGCGGGTTATTTGTTTTAGGCAACATTATTTTATGTAGTGTGTTTTAATCAAAACTCATATCTTAAAGCATCATGTTTACGATATTTCAGTTAACTACAATTATATCGATAGTAATATCGATCATATTTCTTATACTGTTTATTCAGCTTAACGCATTCGAAAACAGTCAAAGGAAAATTTTATTTCTCCTGATCATCTTAGGTGTTTTCCTATATGTAATCACGTTGCTTTCTTCTTATGGTCTTTATAGCATTGTCATTTATCTTTTCCCTTATTATTATATAATCCTTTTTGCTATATATCCTTTATTCTATCTCTATTTCAGAAAATTTGCTTTTGGCAAAATGCATATTACCTTTTCAAATTCTTACAAACATCTTATTTTAACCTGTATTGCTTCATTATTGATTTTGGCTTTTTATTTGCCTCTCACATATGATGAAAAAATAGAATTTATCTTAAATGAATTTATTAACCCTTCTACTTCCGATATAAGATATAATTATTTCCAATTATCAGTATATATTATTTATTATACGCAATTTTTAGTTTATCTGTACTTGATTTTACGCCTCAGTAAGAACTTACAGGTTTATGATAATCAGGAAAAATTAAAAATAAATATCCCTATAAAAACTTGGGTAAAATTATTTATTACAGGCTCTGTAATTTTTGAGGTATCCTTTATTTTTGTTACTTTCAGCTTTTCAAAAGAGTTATATCAAGCTATAGAACAGTTAATCAGTTTTGCATATATAATTTTCATCGGTCTTTTAGGAATAAATCAATCAAAATTGCTTATACAAGCTAGGTTATATCAGGCTATAACTAAAACAAACAAAAAAGAAAGCGACAATAATTATAACTCAATAGTAAGTGATGATGAAAAACGTGAAATCCGAAGATTAATTGAATTGATTATAAAAGAAAAAAAACTTTATTTGGATCCCAATCTTAAACTAGAATTTCTTGCTAAAAAAATTCATATTCCAACCAAGAAACTTTCACAGACAATTAATGACATCTACAAAAAAAACTTTTCTAATTTTATTAACGATTACCGTATTCAAGAAGCAATAAGTATTTTAGAATCCGGGGTAAAAGCTTCAATAGACGAAATATGTCGAAATGTTGGTTATAATTCCCGATCGACATTTAACCGCGCTTTCAAAGCTTCAACAGATTTAACACCCCGCGAATATGTTATAAAACACAAAATATCAAACGACCTATAATCCCATTTGTATCAAAACCGTTTCTGCTACATATCCGGTTTGCATAATAATAATTATAGAATAAATTAGAATTATCAATCAACCACAATTTTCTCTTCACTTTCAGAAGTATGTTTTAATGATACATATAGGGGATATGTTATGAAAACAGCTTTTAATTTTATATTTGTTATTGCTGTTATGTTGTTAAGTGCAAGTAGTTTATCGGCACAGACTGTGCGACAAAATATGTCCGGAGTTACCGATGACAATCCAAATCTGCCAACCGAGCTAAGTTTTATGCCCAATATCCCACTTCCCGCTGAACAAGGAACGAACGGCGCTTCCGGCGACGGACGGTATTTATATGTGTCGTTATTCAATAGAGATGTTCAAGTATACGATTTGCAGAATATAAATTCCCCATTAATGGTATCAAAAATTGAAGGGGTTGTTCCTGCAGGGGAATATTTAGGCAGAACCTTTTATTATAACAATTTGCTTTTTGTTTCAGATTGGAGTAAAAATCTTCACATTTATGATTGCAGTGATCCTTCAAATCCAACAGAAAAAAGTACAACTGTAATTGGCGGTAATATTGTATCAATGTCTTTTGAGGGAAATTATGCACATCTTCTTTTGCGATACGTAACCGGTCTTGAAAACAGTAAATCCAAATTTGTAATCCTTGATATTTCCGATCCTCAGAATCTGCAGATAAAGTCTGAACTAATTGTTGAAGGAACAGGACAAAATCATTACTATTCAGCAGCACGTAAATTGGCTTACATTCGCGGTCATTCGAGCGGAGTTATCGGAGCATTAACCACGCTTGATTTGAGCAATATTAACCTTCCCCAGATTTTGAATGTCACAAGTGAGTATTTCAACCAAATGGTTGGTTTTGATGATTATTTTATTGTTACAAAGCGAAACGGTAACCAATCAACGCTTTATGTTTATAGCACAACTGATGCTTCAAATCCGGTATTAGTAAAATCTTTTCAATTGCCGGTGAATAGAGTTACCAATGGAATGGCTGATGTTAATGGCGCATTACTTGTCTCTACCTATATGCCTGTAAGTCCATATACTTATACAATATTGACATATGTTTATGATGAGACATCGAACGAGTTTTTAGCTGGGCCAACAATTGACGATACTGAGGGTTGGGGTGCCGAAGAGTTTGTTTTGTTCAAAGAACCACTTGCAAAAACAGGAAATCTATATAAATCGAGCGGTGTAAATGTTATTAAGACTAGCTCAACAACCTATTACGCGGTTTATGGATACGGCTCGCCGCCGCAAAGAGTAATTGCAATGGAATGGCCGGAAGGTACACTCGAACCGGTACTGACTGTGTCCGGTGCCAGGAGAAACGATATTAAATGCCCCACCGAGGCAGTGCAGGGAGAATATTATAATACCGGGATAATTACCATTACTGCTGATGATGTTGCAGATTGGTCGTTAGGAGGATTCAAGCTAGACGCTTCGGGAAATGGTGATGATAAATTAGATATAGCAAATGTTTTAATTCAGGGGGCGGCAACGGTTGCTACTCAGTATTCTGACGATGACGGGGCGGCAAACGTTTCTTTCTCTCCGCCAATTATTGTAGCTAGAGGTACAAGCCAAGTCTTTACTGTATCATACAGTTTTGCTTTTGATCCTGAGATTTATGGTTATGATACTGTAAAAGTATTTAACTGGAAAACCACAGGAGTCACGGCAACTCCGCTTGAATATGAGCCCGGGTCAATTCAGGGACAAGCCAGAATGGATTCATTGATATTTGCTCGCGTCCAAACATCACGTAATCTTGTCTTTGCCAAAATTCAAGACGCAATCAATTCAGACCAAACATTAGATGGCGATAGGATAGTTGTTTGTAATGGTCTTTACGAGGAGCAGTTAGTCGTAGATAAAGAATTATACGTTAAATCCAAGAATGGTCCTGAAGAAACAATAATCTACCCATTTCTAAATTTACCGGATGAAGAGGAAGCTGCTGGTATATTTTTATCTAGAAACAACACAACATTTGAAGGATTTACAATATATGGCGCGGAAGATTCTGATTTAAGAGATTTAGTAGGAATTGCCGCTTTAGGTGATAATGTAATTATTAAAACGAATTATTTGAGTTCGTTTGCTAGTGGAATTTTAGTGGAAATTTTTAGTGAAGAAAACTCATTAAACAAATATTCTAGAGAAATTCAAACAGACAATTCAGGCAAAAAATCTAATAATTCTGAAACAATTCTAATTTCTGAAAACGGATTTGAAGACATAAAATCACTTAATGCAATTGAAGTCAATAACTATTCTGATGTCATTATAGAAAAGAATTTTTTTAATACAGAAGAGAAGGATTCTTACATGAAGGTTGAGAATCCAGGTAATCTAACAATTAGTGAAAATCAAAGTATGTATCCGTTAATAATAGCAATAATTGATACAATGAATAATGACGAGAGTGATTCCGGGCTAATTGAAGTAAGTGATAATGAAATTGCATCGGATACTACAGGTGGAATTGCTTATTTGGGAGACGGGAAAGGAAATAGGATGCTAATTAAATTAAATAAAAAGTTTGATATTGAAATAGATAAATGTGCCGATGCTGAATTGGTTAACAATACAGTGCCCAATTATTTGGCATTGTACTCGCCAAATGGAGAGATCGACCTAGTTGATAATATAATTTCGGGAAATGTATTTATTGAAAATGTTAATAATAGCAGTCCCAAAACAGCAAAACTAAACATTAGAAATAATTTTTTTGAAAGTGATACTACTAGTGGATTGATATTGAGAAATGTATCTGCAGGAACAGATACAAGTGTCAAACATCTCATCCTAAAAAATCAGTTTGAAGGCAAATATTTTGAAAAAATAGAATTAAGAGATGTTTATAACGCACAGTTGGATTCTAACACAATTCATGGAAAGATCACTATTCATAATAGCAGTGATAATATTATACAGAATAATCAAATTCTTGGGCATGATGTACATAGTTATGGAGTAGATATTAGGCAGGGATCAAGAAATAATATAATTTCAAAAAATTTAATAAATGGATTTACAGCAGCAGGAATAAATGGTGGACAAAATATTGAAAATACCAGAATTGAATTTAATTTTATAGGCACCGATGAAGAAGGTACAGTCGCTATTCGTAATGTCTATGGTATTATATTGGATGGAAGTGCCAATGTAACAATAGAAGATAATCTTATTTCTGGTAATTCAACTGGGATAATGATTGAAGATTTATGCGAAGACATACTAATAAAAAATAATATAATTGGACCCAGCTTTAATTTAACGGAAAGATTTGAGTGTAACGAAGGTATTTTCGTTAAAAACAGTAATAAAAATATTACAGTAGAAGGAAATAATATTTCGGGCTTATCTCAAGGGATTAAATTCCGCCATACTATTTATAATTCTTTTAGTTCTAAATTGGAAAATATCATAATTAGAAATAATCTTTTCGGAGTAAGTTCAAAACTGACTAATCTTTGCGGCATTTCTGTCTGGGATGGATTTAGTAATAACCACATCGAAAACAACAGGATGAACTATAATGGCGCGGCTATACTAATGGAAGGCGAAGGAGTTGAAAAAAACACAATTAAAGATAATATTATTGGATTAAATGAAGCAGGAACCGACTTAGGGGTGGTTTTACAAGGTATAACCTTGAAACATGGCCCATCGGATAATACAATTGAAAACAATACTGTTGCTTCTGCTTATTCTATCATGATCGGAGGTGACAACACAGAAAAAAATGTGGTCCGGAACAATACTATTGGTCTTGATATTAATGGAGCAAAGTCACTTTTCAATGACTTTGGGATAGCGATTGCCGTTGGAGCAAAAAACAATACGGTTGAAAATAATGTAATTGGTGGGAGTAATTCTGCTATTTCTATCGTGAACCAGGGAACCTCAAATAATATAATTCAAGATAATATAATAGGAACTGACAGAACTTTTAGTAAAAAATATCCCATCGCAAACTTTGGTGTTCTGATTATAGATGGTGCTACGAATAACATTATTCGTAATAATACGATAGGGCCCTCAGACAGTGCAGCTGCTATTCAGATACAGGGATTTAATACTTCACGAAATTTAGTTTACGTCAATAATTTGGGAACAAACACTGATGGAAACGTTATGCTTCCAAATCCTATTGGGTTGGTTCTATTAAAATGTTCTAATAACACCATTACTTTAAACAAAATATGGTACAATAGAACAGGAATTTATGCCTTGAATAGTAGTAACACAGTTTTTCAAAATGATATTCAGCATTGTACCGGCAATACCGGTATTCATCTTGAAAATTCAAATACGGAAATTATTGGAAATGTTATTGCGAATGATGCTACAGATGCAATTAAGTGTACCGATGGCTCTAATCCTAAAATTTCCGCAAACAATATTTATAATAACTCAGGTTTTGGGTTATTAAATAATGATTCGAATACAAAAATTAATGCTGACGGAAATTGGTGGGGAAATGCTTCGGGTCCATCGGGTATCGGTTCTGGCTCGGGCGAGAAGGTTGGCGGAAATGTTAATATAACAAATTGGCTTTCATCAGAAAGTAAACTTATCCTAAGCGCTGCAACAGATACATTATTCATTATGGAAAAAGGAAGTGATTCTCTTTCAATATTTTACAGCAACAGGGAAAATCAATCAGATGTTTTAACTATGACAATATCATCTGATAAAGATAACTGGATTATTGGCGATAGGATTTTCCCTACTGATATGAGTAATGCTATTACATGCGAGAAAAAAATTACGTTCGTTCCGTCTTTGGATGCAGTGAACGGGGATATTGCAAAGATTTTTTTAAGTGTATCATCACAATCAAATCCTTCATTAGAGGCAACCGATACATTTTATGTGGCTGTTTATAAAAGTTCATTACACTACCTAAGAGTAAATCCTGATACACTAAAATGTTCTGTAGGTGAAATTGCTCAATTCCATGCATTTGGTTATGATATAGTCAATAATAGTTTTCCGGTAGAGGTTGTTTGGTCCACTAATGGAGGCACAATCGATTCAAGCGGATTATATACTGCCGGAACAAATGAAGGTATATTCCTCATAACTGCCAAGGATAAATACTCAGAAACTACTTCTACTGCATTTGTGCAAATAGGTGAAATAACAGTATCTGTAGAAGAAATTGATAGTAAATTGCCAAAGGAATTTGTTCTGTCGAAAAACTACCCCAATCCTTTTAATCCGACAACAAAAATTAATTACTCTTTACCGGTTGCATGTAATGTTTCCCTAAAAGTATATGACATATTGGGAGGAGAAGTTGCAGTGCTTGTAAATAAGGAACAAGCACCCGGTAATTACAAAGCTGAATTCAACGCAAGTAAGTTTGCCAGCGGTGTTTATATTTACAGGTTGCATGCGGTTGGGCGCGAAAGACAAGTTTTTGTGAAAAGTTCGAAGATGATATTGATTAAGTAATCAGTAGGATGGGTTTTAAAGATGACATCTTTCTAAAAGATGTCATCTTTAAACTGAGCTTGTCGAAGTGTTAACTCGCTTGTTTTTTAATTACAAACTGGTTGTCATTCAACAGTGAATGGGTATCAAGTAATATATTTAGTCTATCTGTACTTTTCGCTATTGCCATTATATAATTCTTACTGATTGTTCCAATGTATGCTGGTGGTTCTTCAATCTCTGCAGCTTTAACATTCTTGACTTCTGTTACTGAGTCGACCAGAATACCAGTCAGAACATCCTGTCCGTTATATTGTCCGTCAAGAACTATAATAAACTTGTTACTGTAATCAGGTGTTCTATTCATCCCAAAAATAGCACGAGGGTCAATAACCGGAATAACATTCTCCCGCAAGGTGATTACACCCAGCACATGAGACGGCGATCCCGGGAATTCAGTTAAGGCTACCATCCTGATAATCTCTCTTACTTTCAGTATTTCAATTCCAAAGTTCTGACCTTCAAGAGCAAACATCAGGTATTTACCTTCCATGTTAAGAGCAGCTTTTTCGGCAGAACCAATCAGACTTTCTTTGGCTGGTTCAAGTAACTTTCTAAAGTCCTCAGCACTATTGTGTAGGACAGACTTTTTCTTAGAGGACATACTGTTACAGGCGGCAGATGCGAATCTAAGATCGACAAATTCTTTAAGATTTATTTTCTTGCCCAGATTCATTTCATCATGCATGTAATTCTGCATTGTTTCAAGATCTTCAATAGAAGGGAATAAGTCATCAGTTTTGATTCCCAAAGGTTCTGTTAATACATTCTTAAGCAAGGGGACTTTAAGTCCAAGCTTGCCATCAGGATCAAGAAAGTTGACTGCTATTTCTGCAGCGGCACCCGGTTTTGTTTCAATAAATTTACCAGCCTTAACCAGCAGGTCAGTTAACTCGTAAACGGCTTCCGTGTTATTACTTACAAAATCTTCCTGTAAAGTTATTACACAGCAGGGGTGGTTTTCCCACAATTCGCTCGATAGTAACTGCTGGTCAGCGTTGCCAGCCGCAATACCTTTTGTGCCAAGCGGTTCGGCAACCAGGTAGCCGGATGATTCTTTATTCTCGGCGATTAACTGAGGCATTTGAATAGGCGGTACCACCTCAAAGCTTACGTTAATTTCTTTATCACCCGGCATGCCTGCTTTCAATCCAATACCTTCCAGGAACATGTGTCCTAACATGTGATGAACTGACATGCTATGAGGTATATAGAAAGCTTTATTCTGAAAAAATTGATTATACGGTGGTGTGAATGATCCGCTGTTTTTGTTCCGCACCATTATTGAGCCATTTCGATGTGCGAAAAGAACCAGCTTGATTGGTGTCTTGTGAGCATATAAATCCATAGCAATTGGTGCCAGTACACATGCACCATCAATATCATTTGTTTCCAAAGCTTTTGCCAACGGGTTCCAGCTGGACATGCATTCGGTTTCAAGCTCAAAATGTTTAGGGTTATATTCGCCCTTATCAATCATATGTTTAAGGACACCAAGTACAAGGTGATCTGTTATCTGAATATGAGCAATTTTTATTTTAACCTTACCGGCGGCATTTACATTGTTTTTGCGGCTCTTTCTTGACTCATCAGCGGCCTTTTCTAATCCAACAGCTTCCTTCATTTTCTTGCCGAGCTCATCCGCGTTGAAGGGTTTTGCTATAAAACTGCTTACGCCAGCTTCCTCGGCTTTTGACATCTCAGCTTTTTCTCCACGACCGGTCGCCATAAGGAAGGGGATACCCTTTATATTACTTTCCTGTCTAATCCAGACAAGAAGTTCGTAACCCGTTAAATTGGGCATATTCCAATCACTAATGATCAAATCGGGTTTTTCACCTGCTATTAATTTATCTTTTGCGTCCTGTCCATCAACGGCCTCTACTATATTGACAAGACCAAGGGAGCTTAATACTTTCATTTCCATCTTGCGCATAACAGACGCATCTTCAACAAGAAGTATTCTCATTTTGGGATCTAATGACATGAAACAACCCTCCGGGATCTATATATTTTTTATTGTAAACTTAAATCACGCCAAAATACATGTCTGACTATAACCATTATCGAAAGTTTTTTGGAATAATTTAAATAGAGTAATGTAGATTTAGTGGCTAAAATTGGCTATTTATAAAAGATTTGAAAAACAATTTTAGTTTTGATATTTGTTAATTTATTTTAAAGAAAACGATTCTAACTCTTTCGGAGTATTCGTGAGCGAAATTGAAAATAATAAAGACATAACGTCACTTCTTTTGGAAACCTCAGAAGCAGTACGGGAACTGAATCTGGTTAATTATGACTTTTTACGGATAATAAAGGATGATTTTAGCAACCTGAGTCGGGAGGATTCTGAAATTCTGCATGCTTCTATTAATACTGCTGAAATGTTACTGGCTAACGAGAAGCTTTCAAGTGCCGGGGGAAAAAAATATTCCGGTGATGAAGAGGAATTAAAGAAACTTCTTGGAGAGTTAAGGTATTACTTGACGGTAATGAAAATGAAACGAACCTTATATGAACTTAAATTGAACGCAAGTCCTGTGGACCCAAATGCCGAAACATACGAGGAACAACAAAAACGTACTGAAGCGAAGCGAAAAAAATTACGAGAGACAAGAAAGAAAAAGAAGAAAAAATAAATTTTTCATAGCCCATAATTTAATTAATGAGCTATGAAAAGAAATAATACCAACATGAACAACTTGGGAATATAGAGGAAAACATCATCCAATTTAGATAATCTCTATTCAATAATGTTACTCCATTTTATCCCAGTTTAAATTGTCCCAGAAAAATCCTACTGTAACGTGCGCATTCGTTGTGCAGTCATAACCCAATGTAGTTATATTCAACATTTCGTATGGAGCCGAATAACTTAAATGATAATCAACCGTAGTTAGATGATCGCAAGTTTCGGTACCGGTTACTTCATTAACAAATCCAATCGGTTCAAAAGTCGTTCCGCTGTAAATGACATAACCATAGGGAATATTATGCCCGGCGAGTGTGATATTTGTAGGATAACTAAAATACGAGACATGATAACTTAATACTTCAGCTGTTTCCGGATTAACTGTTATACTTATATAACCTTCCTGCGGTGCGGAAAGATCAGCTCTAAAGGTATTGCCTGTCCATGTTCCTTCAGCAGAGTTTAAGGTTGTGTTGCCGATGCTAAATGTCTGCATAGCCCATGTTGATGCGTCCCAATTAGGATCATATGTATTCAGGTTAACATAAACATTTACATAAGCCCGTTTACAAATTGTGAAATCGAAAATGGGTTGGTTAACTTTCAATTCAAGAGTGGCCGAAGTTGTATTTGTAAAGGGAGTCATAATCTGGGAATTAGCGACCATTGCCATAATGTGATAACCGGCTTCTTTAACAGCTTTCAGCGTTGGTACTATTGCAGGTTCATCAGCAGTTCCCAAATAAGTTATATCCGATCCCTTGTATGAAAAGAGGTGAAGTGAAAGGTAATCGGCGCCTGTAAGCGTTAATGACAATTGAGTGGTTTCAAGCCAAAGATCGCAGTTGAGTTTTATGTTAAATAATTTTCCTGAAAGATCGCTTGATGTGAAAGAGAAAGTTTTTAGAGTGTCGGATAAAGAAGTAATTTCCCATGTGGAAGTGCGTGTATCGGAGACCATGAGAGCCGTTGAAATATCCGAGTATACTTCTCCTTTAGCATATGAAACCAGAAAATCGGGCAGCCAATAATCAACAGGATCGGGCACTGCAATATGAATTGCGTCAAGAGGCTTTAGCCCGATTTTTAATTTATCGAAAATGGTTTTCACAATTGAATCACCATATTTATCGGCAATGTATTTTACAAATGCCGACATACCGTATCCGTGTCCTTCCGGGTCGTTAGAAGCTCCGGATTGAATTCCGTAGAAAGGCTGAAGTTCAAAACTTGACCTTGCATCGGAACAATAGTTGGAAGAAGCTGAAAATTTTTCCTCTGCCCATACGGCAGAAGCTTCTTCGAACCAATATCTATCACCGTTGGAAAGTACTTTAGTTGCCCACATTCTATTGTCGTAACGAATCTGGATCCAGTGAAAAAACTCATGCCCGGCGGTGGTTCTTAATTCAGCTGAATTATTAATTTTTTGCGAATTGAATTCCAGCCAATCGCTCCAAAGGTTATAGGAATATTTACCATAATATTCACTGCCTAAATTGATAATATTAACTTCAATGGGGTCGGTTACCTCGTAAACAAATCCCATGCTTTTGTATTTAGTGTAAGCCTCCTCAAGATATCCTGCAAGCGCGGAAGCCTGAGTTGCGTAGTTAGTTGCATGAAGAATTTTAAAGTGTGAGCTTGTGCTTAATGTCTGCGTTGCGCTTACTGCTTCAACCTGAAGAGTTATATTTCCTGACAACACTTCATTCCCGCTAATTTTCATCAAGCTGGCGTTTCTAACGGGAAGGTCTACAATAAGAAAACCGGATGAATCGCGTGCTTCAAACATTTTGTATGCTGTTGATTCAGTATTAAGACTTTTGGAAAATGTTTCCGATCCGACTGCAATGTATGGTGTGCCGCTGCCGCTGCCGGATTTACGTAACAATATTTTAATAGGTTTCGTATAATCAGAAGGAATACCTTCGATTTTGAATGAGCCGGAAAGTCTTTCCGCTTCAAAAGGAGAAGTGGTAAGTGATGATATTTCTACTTGTGCAGAAGTTGAGAACGCATTTGCCGGAATATCGATGGATACATTGTCAGAAGTAATCGTTCCGCCAGTAGGTCCAATAATTCCACTGGCTATATTATCTCCGTTGTTATTGTTGTCGTCGGGATTGGTAGATGAATCAGAATTACAACTAATTAAAACAGCCAGACAAATAATTAAAATTAATGAAAAGAGGGGTTTCATTTTAATCTCCTGTATAAAACTTGGGCACTTTATTTAGATTTATTAAAAAAACTTTGAAAACAATTTTCAAAGAGAAAAATGATGACAAAACAGATCATTGATTTTACAAGAATTGAAAACATTTGATTATTTTGAATCGCTTTTTAATATGGGTGTTAAATTGATAATATGACATGATCAATATCATAATTCTATATCATATCCGAGTCTTATTCATTTTAGAATGAAACTTTATATTATAATTACTAATAAGATGTACTTTGGGGGGGAGTAAAAGGATAGTTAATATTATGCGGTTTAACTTCAATAAACACCAGTGGTAGATTCAAAGTAAACAAAATGCAATTTGCTGATATTTCTTTTATAAGTTAATAAAATGATTACGTGTTTCAAAAAAAAATAGATATAAAACAGCCCTTTTATCATTTAGCTGTTTTTTAGAAAAAAAACAGTTCTGGCAAATCCCACTAAGTCTAAACTCACTATTATTTTACAGCTTCATCAAATATTTTTTCAATCTCTTCAGGCAGTTTTGGTCTTCCATTTGCGTTGAGTGCGGTTCCAATTATTCTGCCCATAACACATAATTTGTCATCTGATTTTCTGTATATGTTTTGAATAAATGCGAACCGAATGGGTGAAACACGCTCCATTTTGACATCGACGTAGAATTCATCACCGGCGCGTAAGGGATATTTATAATCGAGTTCAGCCCGAATTACAATTAAATTTATACCTTCGAGAGCGTATTTGGCAAAATCAATTCCCAGGTGATGTAAATATTCATGACGGGTGTGTTCAAGATAATTTTGATAAACAGAGTTGTTCACAATCCCCTGAATATCGCACTCGTAATCCCGAACCTTAAAATCTACTTTGAAAATGTCATTATCCATGATCTATCCTTTCTTGAGATGCCGGATCAAGTCCGGCATGACAGAATATAAAACCCATTATTTAAGATAAACTCCAAAAAGTGTAGCAAACATTATTTTATAAATCTCTGTATTATCAATGGTGTTTTTCATCAGATTTGCATTTAACCCGGATGTTTTAGCAATTACAGAACCATGTGCATCACCAAAAGTTGACCAAGCCACGTAAAAAGGTAATCTCTTTCCGTACATATCGGGAGCAGAAAGAAATGGAAGCGAACCGGTTCCGTCTTTTCCGTCAATTGGCGATCCGTTTTTTTCGTTATTGCTTAAATTCTTTTCCGGATCAAGTCCGGAGTCTCCTAATAATTCCAATCCACCCGCATCACTATCAGCAGCAGTTATTAATAATGTGTTTGGATTTTCTTTTATGAAATTGAGACTAACACCAACAGCATCATCGGCGCGCTTTAAGGCTTCCAGTGTTCCGTTTGCGTTGTTGGCGTTTGCAAAATTATCTGTTGCTTCTTCCTCGACAACAAGGAAGAATTTCGTTTGATTTTTTGAAAGAATTTGAATCGCTTTTTCGGTCATTTCGGCTAGTGTTGGAGCAGATTCCTTAAAATTTGGCAACTTTTCTTCTTCAAGAACTTCTTCAGATTTGTCATTAAAAGTATGACCATTGGCAAATACACCAAGTACTTTTTGAGTCTTTGGCGAAATAGTCATCAGCTGCTCTTTATTGTATACTACAACGTAACCTTTGTCCTTAGCCCATTCAATTAAATTAGTTCCGTCAGTTCTTTTCCCTTCACCTTTGTGAAAACCGATCTCACCTTCTGGCAGCATCCATTCTTCGCCCCCGGATAGAATAACCTCTACACCTGACATTACAACTTGTTTTGTAATTGATTCACTTTCAGATCTTGAAGGAGAACTTGCAACAAAAACACTGGTTCCCGGTTCAATGATACTCCCGGAGTTAACCAAACCACACTTTATGCCGGCAGCATGAGCTTCTTCCATTATGCTAAGGGCCTTACCTGAGTATGCGGCAACTTCTTCCTTACCGTTCATCCCAAAGGAATCCTGAAGCACTTTAACACCGTAAGCATGAATGGTAGCCCCTGCATGTGAAGAAGCTGAAATTGAATTAAGCATATGGCTTTTATAAATGCCAAGATTGGTCATCCTGTCCCAGTTTAGCTCGCCATCGGGGCCGTAGTATAAAATTCGTGTTGCGTTCCAATCTGATAATCCAGTACCATCAGGATGAATGAATATTACGTTTCCAGTTGGAAGAGTTTGAGCATTTACGGCAGCAATAAAAGTAAAAAGCAGAATAGCTTTGGATAGAAAATTCATCTATAAATTCCGGTAAAAGTTTAAGTTCGTTTTAATTAGCATGCATTCTTGTATTAGAATGTTAAATTTAACTATTTATGATAAAGATAGCACCCAAAATAAGAATTACAGTCGCTAATACCTTTATGAACAGGTTATGTTCCTTAAACAATCTGCCGCCAAATATAACAGCAAAGAATACCGAAATCCTTTTTACGGAAAGCACAAGGGCAACCGGCGCCAGTTTAATTGCCTCAATTTGTGTGTAGCGATATCCTATGGTTAGTATCGATATTACTAATATCCACAAAAAACTTTTTTGTAATGTGTTACGAACAACCATTTTATAAGATTTTCGGACAAACAGAATTATTATTGAAAAATTTATGGCAATGAACAACTGTTGAAAACCCATAAAAGCATAGGGATGCAATGAATGGTTTTTAAGTAAGAGTTTATCCATTATAGAAGTGGTTGTAAATAACAAGAGAGCCAGCAAAATGTAATGATGATATTTTGAAGAGGCGAAGATTTTGAATGGGTGTAATAAATCCTTCTTATTCCCGGACTCTAAAAGGTAAGTTCCAAACAGCAGTAAGCCCATCCCAATCAGCTCAAATATTGAAAGTGATTCACCTAGAAAAACGAAGGCAGCGATGGCAACAAACCCGGGCGTTAAAGCCAACAAGGGAAGCGCTCCGCTAATTTCCATGTTTTTAATTGCCAGCATTACGCAAAGAAATGCCAGTGCCCCAAAAATTGTTTTAATGTACAAGAGAACAAGGCTGAGAGCTGTAATATCTGAAAAGTCAACCCAAAGAAAGAATAGAAGCGAAAACAGCATATTAAATATGGAGAGCACAAAAGAAAATTCGAGCGCGTCCAGATCAAACAGTACTTTTTTTTGAGATACTGCCGCGATAGCAGATAATAGCGCAGAAATGAACGCCAGAAAAACCCATTCCATAGATTAATATCAGTGATTAATGAAAAATAATTGAATTACTTCGCAGAGTACTTACACCAAATTTACCAATTCAATTTAACTTTTACGTAAATATTTCTTCCAGGCTCAGCAGTAATCAAATTCCTGTTCGAAGCCAAATGATTTCTGTATAACTTATCAAAAATGTTTTCAACTCCAGTACTGATTTTAAGGTTAATGTTGCCGAGGTTAACTTCGTCAAAATTAACATAACAATTAAATAACGCGTATCCGGGTGTTGTTTTTTCATTCGTTGCAACTTTTTGCTGTTTTGAAAAGACAGACGAAAACAGATCAATATTGATGAATTCAAATATTGGCAATGTAACCCCCAAGGTTCCGTTGAAGGGTGGGATTTGAGGTAAATCTTCATTCTTCTCAATATCTCTTCCCAGAACATACGAAGCGGTGGAATAGAATTTCATACTTTCAGTAAGCATGTATTGCAATGAAAAATCGAAGCCATATAAAACTGCCTCGCCCACGTTGGTTTTTATAAAAGCGTCCCGGTTTTCAAATTGCCCAGGTTTTTCAACAACAAGATTGTTCAGATAATTAACAAAGAGATTTCCTTTGAAGAGTAAATTTTCGCCCCATCTACGTAAGCCCAGATCGAAGAAGTATCCGTTTTCCGGCTCAAGGTCAGGGTCGCCCAATCTCACGTAACTTCCTAAATCTATGTATTGGTACCTTTCTTCAAGTGTTGGAGACCGGAAAGAACGGGCAGCTGTAATAGTGATGTCATAAACATTATTAATCTTATATAACAGGCTTAGGTTGGTACTCCAGGAGAAATTATCAGACTCTGACTCATTAAATATTACACTTTGATTCGGAGGTGAATCATTTCTAATTCCGTTTGTTATCTGATAAACAGGATTATAACTGGTGCTATTACTTACGTAAATTTTATCCAGTCTTCCCCCGACTGTAACAGACAGGTCATCACCATATTTTATGTCATCCTGCAGATAGAACCCGATGCTGGTATAGTCTGCATCGGGTAGAGCCTGTTCTCCAATAATCAAATTTGTTGTTGCAACGACTTCTGACTGCGAGTTAAGCACTTCAATTTTTTGTGTCTTTTCACGTTCTCCCCTGTAGGCTCTTCTCCACATGTCAATTCCGGCAATCAGGTAATGATTACTGAAACTCCAATCACTCTGACTTTGAAAACCATGTGTAATATGGTTTGCCGATGGTTTAATACTCAGAACGGAAACACGCTTAGCCGGAGTGGTATCATTTGCGGGAATATGTTTTACTATATGAGGGATGTTTTCAACATCCCGGAAAATATTTTGGTAAAAATATTTTATGTTAAGTCGTAATAAATCCTTAGACAGTTGAGTAAATGTATAATCCAGGCTAATTAAATCACGCTTTTCCTCAGGGTACCGAACATCAGCTGCATCCGGGAATGAATCTCCTCCAGGTATTCCAACATCGGTAGCCCGTGATCTTTGGTAATTTATTTTTAGTTCCTGTCCCTGAAATGGTCGTATCACAAGCAGTGAGGAAATGTTATTATCATGAAACCGGCTATTTGGCATTGTCCCTTGCGGAGTCCTGATATCCAGGGAGTTTCTGTAGGATGTGGTTAATTTGAAATGCCAGTCTTTTTCACCAGCCAATAAATTGAAGGATGAATAGGAGCCCTTATTAACACTATTGTAAGAGGTTTGTAATCCACCGCCAAGATAAAAATTTTCAGAATAATTGCTTTGTTTTGAAACAATATTAACCACGCCGCCCAGTGCACCGGATCCGTAAAGAGCCGAAGCAGCGCCTTTTAAAATTTCAATTCTTTCTATGTCATCTACATCAACCAGGGAAAGTCCAGCAGAAATAGCAGTAGCCGTCTCAATTCTATTCCCATCAATAAGAGTTACGATGTTATCCCGGCTTAGTCCTCTGATGTTTACTGAGGTTCCCCATATCCCATCTCTGGTAAGGCATATCCCGGATTCATTCCGAACATAATCTGCAACCGTAATACCAGCGGAGTTCTCTATTTGCCTGCTATTCATTATTTCAAGAGGCTGTGGATTTTTTTGCAAAGTTTTTTCTGAGCGGCTGCTCAGGATTGAAACTTCACCAATATCGATAGGGGAAGGGGTCAGCATAACATTTAGATATTCATCCGCTTCATTTGAATGAATAATTATTGATTTTATTCTATAACCAACATGAGAAAAAGTGAGGGATATTTCTTCACTCCCTGATAAACCAGGAAGTGAAAATTTACCTTGCCGATTTGTTATAGTTCCCTGCGGATAATTGTCCGCTAAGATATTAACATCTGACAGGTATTCGTTCGTCAATTCGTCTTGTGCAGTTCCCTTTAGAACAAATGTTTGAGACATAATAATATTACATAAAAACAACACTATGAAAAATCCATAACGTAACATGAATTACTCCAATAATAAGCCACATTCAAACACCATTAATTTTTCTTTAACCTACACCATAAGGAAGTGAGACTGCTAGAAATACACGTCCCGTTCTCCATTTTCGAGTTTACTGATCATACTCTTTGTTTTGTTTTTTGTTTTTTCAGGTAACTTTTCAACCTGTTCAGCCAGGGCTTTTTCACCGACTTCAATTGTTCCCTTGTCTGCAAAGTCTATCATATACTCCTTGAAAGTAGCCATGGCATTTGGGGAGCAAATATGACCGATAGTTCCATCTTTAGCCAACGCCATAAACCTGTCGCCTGTTCTCCCGGATCTATAACATGCAGTACAGAAACTTGGCATGTAACCTTGTTCACAAACATCTTTAACAACTTCATTCAGAGATCTGTGATCGCCGAGTGAAAATTGCTCCATATCCTTCTGCCCGTGTGACTCTGGATTTTCAGAATCCTTATAGCTGCCCGGAGATGTTTTGCTGCCGGCGCTTATTTGCGAAATACCAACATTGAACAATTCTCTTCTTAGTTCAGCACGTTCTCTCGTTGAAAGTATAATGCCCGTATATGGTGCGGCAAGGCGTAGTACTGCTATAATTTTTTTAAAGGTCAAATCATCAACTGCATTTGGCGGTTGGTTTGCAGAGGGAGCATTAAGCGCGGGCTCCAGTCTTGGTACTGAAATCGTATGAGGGCCAACTCCCAAAGTTGCTTCCATATACTCGGCATGCATCAACATGGCAAGTGTTTCCCATTTAGGGTCGGTTAATCCGAACAACGCCCCTATTCCAAGATCATCTATTCCAGCCTCAAAGGCTCTGTTCGGAGCAGTAAGTCTGTATGCATAATCTTTTTTGGGACCGGATGGATGCATTATTTTATATGTATCGTAATGATAAGTCTCCTGAAATAGCTGATAGGTTCCAATCTCGTAGCTATTCAATTTCTTAAAGTCTTCCAAAGAGAGTGGAGCAATATTTACATTTACCCTGCGGATATTATTACCATTGTAATCGAGCGAATAAATTTTCCGGATTGCTTCACCAACAAATTCTACATTGGAGATTTTAGGATGCTCACCGCAAACCAGTAGTAATCTTTTATGCCCCTGTCTGATTAGTGAATCTGCTTCCTGTCCCACTTCATCAATTGAAAGTGTTCTTCTTGTAAGTTCTTTATTGTCTTTTCTGAATCCACAATAGAGGCAATTGTTCACACAGGCATTTGTTAAATAGAGTGGGGCAAACATTACCAGTCTGTTGCCATATATACTTTGCTTCAACTCATTTGCCGTCAGAAATAATTCCTGGTAAAGTTCAGGTGTTTCAATATTTAAAAGCGCACCGGCTTCTTCCACACTAATGCCTTTTTTTAACTTCGCTTTTTCAATAACAGTTTTCTGATAATCTTCTTTTTTTAGTGCAGGATTTTTTAATATATCATTGATTCGTTCTTCATTAATAAATTCCATAACTACCTCTTATTAGGTGTATTCTATACAGGGTTTTCTAATTTTAATTTTGGTGAACAGCCAATTGAATCAGAACTATCGTAGCCGGCATCTTTCACCATCTGTTTTATGTTTTCAATCGCAAATTTAATAGAGTCTTCTTTCGGGTTTTTGCCCGGATATATATTGTATAATTTTTTAACTCTTGTTGGTGTTATTGAAGGCATCATAACATTGCATCCTACCTGCATCCCTTTTATTCTGGCGCCAACACTGGCGGATTCAAGAGCGCTTGTGGAAGGCATATTTGCATATGGATTCAGTATCCTAACCAGGGCTAAGGTTCTTAATGATAAATCTATATCGCCGTTTATCTCATTATAAAATGGCGTTTGTGGATGGGCGATAAATGGCCCAATACCAATCATATGTAAATCAAGTTTACTTATTTTTAGTATTGAGTTGGCAAGATCATCTAAACTACTGCCTGGCAACCCGACCATGAAACCGGAGCCTACTTCGTATCCTAACTGACGAAGATCATCTAGAACTTTGAATCGTTCCTGCCACATATGGCCAGGACGGGCATTCATATAAATGCTATCGTTAAATTCTTCAATGCGTATAAGGTACCTGTCCGCTCCCGCGTCGCGCCATAATTTCAGAGCGTCATAAGGCTGCTCGCCCAGTGAGAGTGTTACGGCTATATTATCTCTCTTTATTTCACTCACAACGTCCGCAAACCACTCGGCGGTATAAAATGGGTCTTCACCTCCCTGCAGAACTATTGTTTTTAACCCATGGGAAATGGCTTCTTTAACACTATCTAAAAGTTCTTCTTTGGTAATTCGGTATCTTGATATTTCGCGATTCTGAGCTCTTAACCCGCAGTAGTTGCAGTTTTGTTTACAAAAATTTGTAAACTCGATTACACCACGAAGATATACTTCATTTCCAAAAACCTGTTCACGAACCCGGTTTGCTTCAGCAAATAATGCCTTATCATCTTTTCCTTGTAAAAAACTCTTTATCGATTCAGCGGATTTCAGATTATCCATTAGTCTACCTTTAATGTCATTGATTTAACTTTTACGCTTTCCAGTTGTCCCAGTTTTCCGGTAATGGATCCAATTTCATCATTGGTTACCCGAAGCATTAAAAAAATTATGGAAATATCTTTATCGGGAAGAGGATACCCGACACGCAATACAATTGAGTCTGCAACACTGTGCAATAATTCTGTAACATTTTTGTAGGCAAGGTTACGATTGGCAATGCTTATGGTTAATGCGTGATACTTCTTGTCCATAAAAAAATCTCCATCTTATTAAACAGGATGGAGATCTCCGGACGTAAACGTCCATAATACCAAATCGTCCATCCCCTGGTGTTAGAATTACTTCCTTTTCCTCAGGATTTTCAAAAACTTTATGTAGGCTCCAATTGATTACGATTGCACGCCATCAATCAGAAATATGCTTTGCTTTACAAAAACTATACTATCTTCTGCTTATTCAAATAACAAACAAACTTAGCAATCAGAAAAAACATTCCTAATTGCTATCTAAAAACTATACCTTTTAAAGAAGATAAGCAAATCGCTTTACCAGAATATGGGAGTTGTTAACCGGACAATCAGAACAAGAATGATGGCAGTAGCAGCTGTAAAGGCAGTAATCAGTAAAGCTTTTTTAGTGTTGAGTTCTTTGGCCAGGGCCGCAAATGTTGCCAGGCAGGGAAGATAAAATGTTACAAATATCGCGTAAGAAAATGCCTGAGCCTCCGTTAATACGGATAGCACATCCTGAGTTCCTATTGCCGAAAATAAAAGAATAAGCGCCAGTTCCTTGCGCATTATTCCAAAGACAAGGGTTACACCAAGAACGGCAGGAAATCCAAGCAGACCAACAGTAAAGGGTTCCATAAAAGAATTAATCGCCCCCGTTAACTGGTAGTGATTTATAACTTCCAGGATTATACTGCCAACCACTAATAATGGCCAGGCAATTATTACAAATTCTTTTAACCTGAACCAAGTTTTGTGGAAAAGAATTTTAGGGCTTGGCAGGTGATATTTTGGTATCTCGAGAATTAAACCAGGACTGACTTCGGGCATAACTTTAGAAAGAATTTTGCCGGATAAGCCTACTACGAGTAGATTAAGAACGTATATAAAAATAGCCGCTTTCATAGAAATGAAAAAACCAACCAAGCCAAATATTATGGTCATTCTTGCCGAACAGGGAATGAAGGTAGTCAATGCCGCGGTTATAAATTTATCGCGCTGCGATTTTAAAATGCGTGTTGCTAAAATACCGGGTACTGTACAACCATAACCGAGTATCAGTGGAATTACAGAAAGACCATGAAGCCCGATTTTATGCATAAAACTGTCAATAAGATATGCTATCCTTGCAAGATAACCTGAGTCTTCCAGAAAGGAGAGGAAGATAAAAAATGGGAGCAGAAAGGGGATTACTATCCCGATACCGCCGCCTAAACCTGTTACCAGTCCCTGCATTATAGAAGACATAATGCTTCCGGCTTCAAAGTTCTGATTTATAAGATTCAGAGCCTCGTCAAATTTTGCAAGAAAGAGAGGTTCAAAAGTATTCCCGATCATAAAAATTGTTGCAAATACAGTGTACAAAATGCCGACCATGAAGACGTAGCCCAGTATGGGATGCATTAACAGATCATCAATTTTATATCGGATATCTGTTTTTGTGCTTCTGGCTACAATAGCTACCTTCTCAAATATTTCAAAAGCCATGTTATGGCGAATGCGGGAAATGGCATATTCTGATTCAGTCCCCAGGTCACTGTCTAATTTTTTAAGTAAAGAATCAATTTTTTGTCGATCATTTTCAGAAAGAAATTCATCCAAATGTTCATTGATTAAGGGATCTTTTTCAAGCAGCTTTATAGAGACAAACCGGTTATTCCATTTAGTTGGAATATCTTTCTCTTTTAGAAGGGCTGAAGTACTTTCTATAAAGCCTTCCAACTCGCTACCAGTATTGTGAATTATAGGGATCTTTTTCTGCTCATAAGCGTCATGTGCAAGCTGAAACAATTCATAAACACCTACACCTTTTTTCCCGATTGTTTGAATGACCGGCACTCCCAGGGTAGTGCTGAGTTTTTCAAGGTCTATCTTTATTCCTTTCTTCTCAGCTTCATCTATCATATTAAGGGCAACAACCATGGGCTTCTGAAGTTCAGTAAGTTGAATGGTCAGCTCAAGGCTTCTTGAAAGAACAGAAGCATCAATAATATTGACTATTACAGGTTCATCTTCTTCGTGTAAAAGGTAGTGAACCGCCAGTGATTCGGCTTCGTCGGTGGTCTGGAGTGAATATGTTCCCGGAATGTCGACAACTTCAACAGTGTGTTCCTCAAAGGAAAGGGTTCCACTTGTATATTTTACTGTTGCTCCGGGAAAATTTGTGGCTATTGCCTTGTAACCTACTACTTCATTAAAAATTGTGCTTTTACCGCTGTTTGGTTGTCCGACTAATAAAAACTTCAAGATTCAGATCCCTTCACCAATATCTTAGCAGCCAGATCATGACCAATTGCTATTTCAGAATCATTATGTGTAACAACAATAGGTCCACTTAGGTGGGATTTACGATTAATGGTAACAATATTACCAATATTTAATCCGAGATTCATAAGATTGATGGTAGCTCCTTTTCCGGCAACAATTTCCTGAATAGTTACTTTATCGCCTCTGTTACAATCAATCAATCTGATAGTCATTTTTTCAATGCTTCTAAACATGTTTACGCTCTTTTTTCACGGATTCTAATTTACCACAATATTCTATTTAAATCATCGAAATAACAAAGCAATTTTAAACCCCCATGAGGTCTGATTAAGAATTTTAAGGAATGTTATGAATAAACAAAGCTAATAATTTTATAAATGGTGAGAACTACAAAAAAGCGCTATTTAAGATTATTACGCCTTACCGCCAGTTCAATAATGGTTTTTAGGCTTCTTCCGTAAGAATATCCTGCATTTTTTGCCGATCTCATGAAACCAACATCCTCAGTCAGAACCGGATTAGGATTGACCTCCAATACGTACAATTTGTTGTCCTTGGATAGTCTCATGTCAATACGTGCATAGTCCCGGCACCCACTAGCCCGAAAGCATTTTAATGCAATAACCTCAGCCTGCTCTCTTACTTTTTTCGTCAATCTTGCCGGGCATTGCGGTATGGTTTTATGATATGACTCGTGTAATGGTTCCCACTTTGCCTGATAGCTTACAATATTGTGCAAGTGTTTTGGCATTTTTGAAAAATCAATTTCGCAGATTGGCAATACTTTGGGTTTTGTGTCACCAATTACGGAAACATTTAGCTCTCTTCCATCAATATATTCTTCAATTAATACCGGTTCTTTGTACTCCGAAAGAACATATTCAATTCTCTTTTTAAGGGCTTTATGGTTGAAGACGACCGAATTATTTTCGATACCAGCGCTGGCATCCTCGAATGCAGGTTTGACAATTAGGGGATATGTTAATTCGTGTCTATAAACTTTTTCCTGTTTATCAATTAAACGAGAGGCAGGAGTTGTAATACCTTTGGCAGAAAGGATTTTTTTTGTTAGAAATTTGTTCTGGCAGGTACTTAGTGCCATGGGTGGCGCGCCAGTATATGGAATATTTAATAGCTCCAGAAGTCCAGCAAAACTCATCTCTTGTTTTACAGAATCATTAAAAATTTCCACAAGATTAAATACAACGTCGGGTTTGTTTTTCCTTAAATCTTCCAGAAAAATATTAATATTATCCAATAAATTTATTATGTAGCATTCGAAACCAGCTTTTCTAATAGCATTTGCCATATTTTCGTAATCAGCAATGGGATCCGATTCAGTTAAATCGAAATAGGGTTCAAAGCTAAGTTCTTTAGGTAATTCTTTCCGATAATGGTCAGTCAGGTTAGAATATGCTTCATTATAAACCAAAGCAACTTTCATTTAAAACTAATTATTTGTTTAAGAATGATTAAATATAATTTTATTCTCAAAAAAAAGTTACTATTTTACACTCAAATTTAAGTCTTCAATAAAGAGTAAAAGATGAGCTTCTATCCTCAACCTGACAATTATCGATGTGGTCCATTCGCCTTAAAATATGCTCTTGTTATGCTGGGGGTTTTTAAGCATGAAGATAAAATTGCGAAAATTGCCGGCAGCACATGGTGGGATGGAACAGACGAATTAGGACTAGCCAAAGCGGCCGCGATCTTCAAATGCAAAATGAACTATTTTCAATCCGACAATCCGAGTGACGCCCTTAAATTATTAAATGCATGGCTAAAGAAAGGCATTCCATGCGTGCTTAGCGTAAATAACTGGGAACATTGGATAACAGTCGTAAAATATACACGCAAGAGTTATATATACTTAGACAGCGAAAATAACCGTGTTATTGGTATTCTTACTTCATCGCAACTTTCAAAATACTGGAGATACAAAGATGAATCTGAGGATAAGTCAATAAGTTATGATGGGTATGCTATTGAGCCTAAATTCAAAACTTATACAAAGGCGAGCTTCTCACTAGAAAAAGCACGTACTTTAATGTATAAAAAAAATGATATACTGGCTAGCAAGTGGGATCAGTATTTTAACGATCTAATAACTATTTGCAAACCCCGAAACAAACAAACAGCAAAGTTGATAACTTTTCCGGAATTTCTACGAAGAAACGAGGCAACATTGGTCAGGAAAATAGCAAATTGGCATGGCACCCCAAAATACACCGAATTAAAAAAAATACTTTACAACATGAAATTTGTAGCAGAAATATATGATTTGATTATACCCTTGGATGAGGAAAAAAAGGCTCTGGTTGATATCTCAGCTCTTCTTATGATGTACGCGTGCGGAAAATATGGAATGGATCCAATTTATTAATTTAGCGGAGAAATCATGAAGCGATATTCGAAAATCTTAAAAAAAGAAAATACGGCTTTACTAATAATTGACATACAAGAAAGAATATTAAGCGTTATTCATGAAAACGAAAGAGTTTTAGAAAATACTCTTAAGCTTATAAAAGGGTTTAAGGCTATGAACCTTCCAATATATTATACTGAACAATATCCAAAGGGCCTTGGACCAACTTCTCCAAAATTACTCGCCGAACTTGAAGGAAACGTAGCAATTCAAAAAATGTCATTTAGCTGTCATGGAGCCGGGAAATTATTCGAAGAATTAAGAGGAAAAGGACTTACGCAAGTTGTTGTAGCTGGTATTGAATGCCATGTTTGTGTACAGCAAACAGTATTTGATCTTCTTGAAAATGATTTTCAGGTAAATTTAGCTGCAGATGCAGTTTCCTCCCGCCGGATTATTGACTATGACACTGCTTTAGACCGAATGAGAAGCAACCATGCCGAGATTACCACAACAGAATCTATTCTTTTTGAACTCCTTGAAGTTTGTGGAACCGATATATTCAAAGCAGTTTCGAGAATTGTTAAGTAGTTATACCTAGTTTTTGAAAAAAAAATCATAATACCTCTAAATAATTTCACTTTTCATTCGATAATAATATTAGGGTAGTTATATCCATTACGGGATGTAATGTATTTTAGTTCGAATAATTGTTAAAAAGGAGTTTAATAATGTTTGGAGGGCACGTGAAATCATCGATTAGAATTCTTGTATCATTCGTTGCTATAGTAGCATTTTTTATGCTATCAGCAAAGGTTTTCGGTGGACCAGCAGCAGCAGGCGATGGAGATGGATATTTAGCATTTGCTGAAAAAATGCCATCACCAGTTGGGGGGTTAACCGAAGTCTATAAAAAACTTGAGTACCCTCGTATGGCTCAGCAAGCCGGTGTTCAAGGTAAAGTATATGTGCTTGCGTTTATCAACGAGAAAGGTGGCGTTGATGATGTAAAGGTACTTAAAGGAATAGGCGCGGGTTGTGATGACGCAGTTATAGCTGCTATTAAAAAGTCAGAATTTGAGCCAGGTTCACATGAAGGACAAGCAGTAAAGGTAAAACTATCTCTTTCATTCGTATTCAAAATACAATAGTAACTTGGGGGCAAGGTGAAACAGTATTTAGCGAAACGAGGCCTTATTGCGAGATTTAATGACCTTAAATTTATTAGGAAAATTCAACTTGGATTCTTTTTCATTGCAGGCATATCTACCTTGATTGCAGTTAATGATTTTGTTCAAATTACAAGTTTTGAAACCGTTAAGGACTCGTTGTTCGAGGACTTTATTTCCCCAAAGGAAAATATTAGTCAGATCTATACCGAATTTCAAAAAATTCAGTTCATAATGCTCAAATTTTCCATAGCAGAATTTGAAGATAATTTCGATGCTGACATGGCAGAATTTGAACAGCGCAAGAAAATTTTAGATGAAAAACTTTTAGCATTAAGAGAAATGAAATTGGACGAAGGCACAATGACAAGTCTCGAGTCAATTGCTGAAATATGGTCTAATTATAAAAATGTGGTTGCAGATGCTATTATTAGCGCCAGTGTAACTAGAAATTTCGAATTTGCAGCTATTATCGCAACTACTTCCGGTGAGGAAGTCGGTTCACAACTTGTTGGTGAATTCGATCTAATAGTTGAAACTCTTGATAAAAAAGCTGCGCAAATTGATGTTAGTGTATCTGAAGATGTTTCAAATGCACGTATTTATATTACTGTTGGTATGGCTCTTGGTGCCTTTGCCTTCTTTGTTTGTACATTGTGGTTGGCGCCCATTATAACGAATCCTATCAAACATCTCAGAAATGTTGTCCAGGATTTCTCTCTAGGTGATTACGAAACAGAAATCAATATCAACTCTAAGGATGAAATTGGTGAATTAGCTGGTATGATGGATAAACTGAAATCTGCTCAGCTAAAAAAAATTGATGCAGCACAGAAGCTTGCCAAAGGAATTTTGGAAAAAGTTGAACCTGCATCAGAAAAAGATAATTTGTCACATTCATTCAATGAGGAAATTGACATCATTAATGAACTTCTGACTGAAGCCGAAACTCTTATTAGCGCAAGCAAAGATGGTGACTTATCAGTAAGAGGAAATGTTGACAATTTTTCCGGCGGCTGGAAACGCATTATTGAGGGTGTAAACTCAATGCTGGATGCAACTAACGCTCCGGTTAGCGAAGCTGGTCAGGTTCTTACATCAATGGCTGAGGGTAATTTTACTGTTAAAATGAAAGGCGAATATAAAGGTGATTATCTTAACATGAAAAACAATGTTAACAAGGTAGTTGCATCGCTTAATCAGGCAATTGGAAGAGTAGCTCAAAGTGCGTCTGATCTTGCTACTTCAGCTTCACAAATTTCCTCCAGTACAGAAGAAATGGCAGTTGGAGCCAATGAGCAAAGCGCTCAAACAACAGACGTAGCAAGTGCAGTGGAAGAAATGACCGCAACTATTTTAGAAAGCACTAAAAATGCTTCCGATGCGGCGGCTGTCGCAAAAGAAGCAGGCAAAAACGCTAATGATGGTGGTGAGATTGTTCTCGAAACAATTCAAGGGATCAACAGGATTGCTGAAGTAGTGGTGAGATCTGCTGATACAATAAAAGAATTGGGCAAGAGTAGCAATAAGATCGGCGAGATTATTCAGGTTATTAACGACATAGCCGATCAGACCAACCTATTGGCCTTTAACGCTGCAATTGAAGCTGCCCGTGCCGGTGAACAGGGACGCGGTTTTGCAGTTGTTGCTGACGAAGTTAGAAAGCTTGCAGAAAGAACTACTAAGGCAACCAAAGAAATTGAAACCATGATTAAACATATTCAGGAAGATACTGCAGGTGCTGTTGATGCAATTGAAGAAGGGACAAGAGAAGTTGAGAAAGGCAAGGCGCTTGCCGAGAAAGCGCATGATGCTCTTGAAAAAATAATAGAAAATTCATCACGAGTGGATGATATTATTAATCAGCTTGCTACTTCAAGTGAACAGCAATCAACAACATCAGAATCGATTAGCAAAAGTGTTGAGACTATTAGCAATGTTACCCAACAATCTGCAGAAGGAACACACCAAATTAGCAGAGCAGCGGAAGATTTATACAGGTTAACTGAAAATCTTCAGGAAATTATTGAATATTTCCAGCTTGATGCAATAGCTAGCGAGGATGATAATGTACTAAGTGCTTCAGAATACAGTGTTCGTCAAAACGGTAAGCTTATACATTCTTAAAATTTATATACAGCCTGTGGGGGCACTTCGGTGCCCTCTTTTATAATATTAAAACCTCAATGAGTACGAAAGCAATAGCCTGTCCTGTAAACTCTCAATAGATAAATCTTTTAGAAAAGAATCATCCTCGCAAAAATAACTTTGATGAAGAATGTATGATATAACCGTGCCTATAGAAGCCCCGATTAATACATCTGAGAGGTAATGCCTGTTATCTTGAATTCTACAATAACCGACATAGCCGGCCCAGCCATACAAACAGGCAAAAGTTGTTGTCTGAATTGCTTTTAGTAAATACTTGTTTTCTACAATCCATTTAGTATTTGTATAAATATCATTCAGTTCCAGGAAGAGGAAAGTAGCACCTGCGAATGTCGTGGAAGTATGCCCGCTAAAAAAACTTCTTGTATCGCTGTTGTCTGGTCTTTCACGCTTAAATATTGTTTTTGCAATTTCGGTTACTGTATAAGTATAAATCAAACTTTTCTGAAACAAAAAAGCACTCTTATAAGGACTCCCGGATATTTCTCTATCCGTTAAAAGGTCCAGGGCAAAATTTATTCCCAACCGCCCCAGAAAAATTGTGTGCGGAATCAGATCTTTATCGATACTGCCGGGTGAAGATCTATCGGTAGCTGAAAAGCTTTTTGATATATCCAGATCAAATGAAGTAGGCGGTACAATTATAAAATCACCAAAGCTGCTATTATTGATAATGTGACGTGATAAATACAGAGTAGCAACCGGGACATCCTGCCACTCCAATGAACTTACAAAACCATCCTGAACAGCGGTAAGTGATTGTATTATTCTGCTCTTACCAATATCCTGAGCGGCTATTGTCTGGATGAGTATCAATATGGAAATTATATGCTTCATTCAAAAATATAGCTCTGATTGATAGTATCCAGGTTTTCCAAAAGATATTCCTTCCGTAATTTGATGATCAATTTTAACCTGCTAATTTCCTCATTAAAATTATATCTGCCATTACCAAGATAACTATCCAAATCATATCCATCCTTAATGTGCAAAGCGGTAGAATCTATTATCGAAAATAAAACGTCTTCATCAAGTAATTCGTTCAGTTGAAAAATTACAGTTGATTTATACTGCAAGAATAACTCATCGTTAGTGAAAATCTTTTTTATCAAATCATTATAACCCACAATTGCCGCATCAACCTCATTCCAGAAAGTTTTATCAAAATCCCATGGAATAATTTCGAATGCACTGGTTGGTTTTGATTTGTATAAATAAAAATTATTCCTAAAACCATCCACGTGAGCGATGATGCTGGATAATGAATGATACTTGATATAATTATCCAGATCAATATACTTGCCAAGGGACAGCCTAAGAGTAGCAGACGAGGACGTATCTATAGCATTAATAAGTTGAATTAAATTATAGTATTGTTCATCATCAGGAATTTGTTTCGAAAATGTCATTTCGGGATAATTAGCAGAATTGAAACTGAAAGCCGATCCAAATCCGAGTTTATACAATTCATATACATCTAATTCTCTTCGTTCAAAATAAGGTCCTTTTATTATTTCAATTAATGAATATAATCCTTTGTCGTCATTATTAAGTTGCAGAAAGACGTGAAAGCTATCAAATCCTTTGAAACCTGCCCTCTCAAATAGGTATGAAGTCACTACTGTCCTCAGCATAGAAGGGTCTTCAACTTGTGCGCTTAAATTAAAGTCTGTTAAACCCTCAATCGATTTCCCATCTTCAAGTTCAATCCTGTAAGACCACTTAAAATAATAGCGTGACCCTGCACCTGAGGCACGAACAGTGCAAACGAAAGATTCTCCTTTGTATTTGATTGTACCTGGTACTTCAAGATTTACGGATCTGTTATTTTGAAGCTGAAGCAAATTATCATGCTCAATTATTAAATCAATTACAGGTAGACCGGTCAACTCATCTCCTGGTGATAGAATCTCGGTTGTGTCGCAGCCGAAGAAAAAGAATATCAGAAACAATATATTGGCAAAATATTTAGGCATTAGAACCGAACCTGTAATTCAATTATTCCCCTTGATTCTTTTGTTGTATATTCTTCTATATACTGATTTTTTGAAAGCCTTAAATCTGCATTAAATCTCAGTCTGACATTTTTATGGAAATAAAAATTGGCACCAACAAGCGCCTGAATAGCATGCCCTTCTGTAGAACTCAATTCCGGGAAATAAATGCTGCCCATAATTAACGGTTCTATTTTTTTTATAACTTCAGCCCCGGTTTCAAGTTCAAAGCCAAAGGACGTTTTAAAACCAAGTACATTAATGCTCTCGTCATTCCCAGCCACAGAGCGAATTAATCTTTCGTCAATATTTTGCACAAGAAATACTTCAACCGATGCAAAGTTATCCTTTCCATCAAATCCAACATCAAGTCCAATGCCATGCCCAAACATGGAAACCTTATGCGAAGAATTAATGAGCATATAGTTAGCCCCATAATGCCAGTTTTCCGAATGAAAAGAAAAGCGCCCCGCAATTCCCGTTCTTTGTGAATTGTTTCTGAAAATTGAAGCGTAATAGGAATAAGGGTATTCCGGTCTTTTCCTGGAATACTTATAATATGCCATTAGGCTAAGGCTCCTTCCGCCAAAACCCATTTCTTCTGCATTCTGATTGGCCTGACTCCGCTCTATGTAAGGTAAGTCGGCTCTATTTTCAAGCTGATCCAGTCCAAATGGTTTTTTAATGTTACCAAACTTGAATTTAAGTTTCTGATTGTAGTCAAACTTAACGGAGAATTCTCGCAGCTCAACTTCTTCATCAAAAGAAGTAGCTCTAAAATCCAGCTGGGCTTCTATCTCATCATTTATTTCAATATCTGCCTGAAACTTCCCTTCGTAGTAGGCTTCCTGATTATACTGATTCAGAATGTCACGGTCGAATATTCGGTACCCGGCGGCTCCATAACCGCTGAATTTAATCTCCTGGGAATAAATTGTAGGAGCCAAAAATAAACTCATTAAAAGAATCAGCATTATACTTCTTGAAGTGAGCATGAAAACCCCTGAGTATTATTCTATGCAATTTAGTGTTAGAAAATATTAAATTCCTGACTTAGTATCAGTAATCCAACGAATTTAATAATTACCAGACTTCTATTTTACTTAACAGGAGTAATTAATAAATTGCAGCTAGAATTTGCTCTACTTAGTGGGAAAAAGAATGATTAAATATATCATATTATCCGTTTTGCTTTTAAGCTGTACCGAAGCTCAGAAGCAGGGAAAAGGTAAAGAATACACCTTTAAGGGAAAATATGCTTATCAGTACAACTTGGATAGTCGGCTTGATGAAATAAGTGGTTTTGCATTAAATTCGGAAGGCAGACTTTTTACTCATAATGACGAGTTGGGAATAATCTACGAACTGAATAGTACAAATGGGAAGATACTTAAAAAATTCCAGGTTGGGACTTTCGGTATAGAAGGCGATTTTGAAGGTTTGGATATTGCCGGAAATAAATTCTACCTTCTTGAGAGCGACGGAAAACTGTATCAGTTTGAGGAAGGCAAGGAAAATGAAAAGGTGGATTTCAAATTATTTGAGACACCTTTTAGCAACAAATACGAATTTGAAGGAATATGTTTTGCACCAGACTTGAAGGGGCTATTGTTAACAGTAAAAGAATATTCGGGGAAAAAGTATGGTAGTAAACTTCCTGTATTCTTATTCTCTCTGGAAACCTATTTAATGGTTTCTGAACCACTGTTTTTTATTGATTTGAAAGACTTAAAAAAGAATTATGATATTGATGACTTTTATCCATCGGGTATAGCAATATCACCTATCAGTGGGAATTACTTCATCATCTCTTCGAAAGGATCACCAGTGATAATAGAATCAGATACAAAGGGTAATATTTTAGATGTAAATATGCTGGACAAATCGATCCATAAGCAGCCGGAAGCTGTCACAATTCTTACCGATGGTTCAATTTTGATAGGGGATGAAAAAGTAAAGAAAGCGGCGACTTTAACAAAATATAGCATCCACAAGAAATAGTAAATTTAATGAGATTTATTCGGCACTCAATATTAACAGTATTTTTTTTCCTGGTGGTTTCGGGTCAGCAGGAACAAAAAAAGTATGTTAAAATTGCGCCCGGTCCAGAATATAGTGCCGGATCATTACACCGTTTTTTTTTCGGGGATCATTGGCGGGACTTGTGGGAAACCGAAATTGAGGTGGAAGTTATCGACTTAAATAAATTTGGCGGCGGTTTAACACCCATGGAAAAGGGGGGCGGGATGCAAACTAAGTCGCTGAAATTTAAAGGGGGCGATGGACGTGTCTGGAAATTTCGCTCGATGGCCAAAGATCCAACGAAAGTTCTACCGGACGAGTTAAAAGAATCAATTGTTTCCGATGTTATTCAGGACCAGACCAGTTGGGCAAACCCGCTTGCTCCGCTAGTTGTTGCACCCCTGCTTAACGCAGTTAATGTTTTACAGTCAGAACCACATCTGGTTTATCTACCTGATGATGCGGCTCTTGGAGAGTATCAGGAGGAATTTGGCGGGCTGTTGGGAATAATGGAAGTTCACCCGGACGAAGCAGATGCCGGGTTCTATGACGCGGAAAAAGTAATAGGAACTTTTAAGCTTTTTGAAAGGCTGGAAAAAAAGGTTGGAGAAAAGGTTAACTCTAATGATTTCCTTAAAGCCCGATTGATGGATGTTTTTCTAGGAGACTGGGATAGACACACAGATCAATGGCGTTGGGCTAAATACGATGATGAGTGGCAACCAATTCCGCGTGATCGTGATCAGGCCTTTGCCAAGTTTGATGGTGTATTCCCCAGCATTGCAGAGTACCTTGTGCCTCAATTCAGCACGTTTGGTGACGAATATCCTCAGATTGAGGATATTACCTGGAGCGGTAGATTTCTAGACAGACGATTTTTAACAGAAATTCATAAATGCGATTGGGACTCAGTTACTATATTTATAAAGAAGCGTCTCACTGATGATGTTATTATTGCGGCTGTAAAAGAATTGCCGAAAGAATATTTCAATCTCGCTGGAGAAGAATTAATTGGAAATTTAATAAGTCGCAGGGATAAACTTGATGAAGCTTCTGAGGAATATTTCTATAGAATCAACAGGTTTGTAGATGTTTATTGCAGTGATGAAAATGATTATGTGACTATAAATAGAGTAAACGAATTTAATACAAAAGTTACGGTTCATAAAAGAACAAAGAAAGACAATAAAGGCGAGAAATATTTTCAGAGAATATTTGATAATGATATAACAAAGGAGATAAGAGTCTATCTTAATGATGGAGACGATAAAGTTATTGTTGAGGGAATAGTTGATAAAGGCCCACTTGTTAGAGTAATAGGCGGAACCGGAAAAGATGAATTTACAAATCAATCTCTGGTTAGGGACGAGTTCTGGTCTGGATTACCACTTAGTGCAGAAGCAGTAATGACTAATTTTTATGATAGTGATACAAATACTGTATTCGATTTAGCGAGCGCTGCTGTTGTTGACACCAAATATTATCAGTTGCCTGAAACCCCCGAAGAAAAATACGAGCCTTCTCAAAGAGACAGGGGGCATGAGTGGAGAGCTCTTCCGTTTGGTAATATAACATCAGATGACGGAGTTATAGTTGGCGGCGGCGTGGCACTTTACGAATTCGATTTTAGAAAAACTCCATACAATTTTAAATTGAGTCTGATCGCCCGTTATGCCTCTCGTCCGAATAGCTATGGAATAGACTTCAAAAGCATTTTTCATGATATGATAGACAATTCGACAATATTTTTTGACGTATCCAAAACGAATTTAAGGTTCACTAAATTTTATGGTTATGGCAATGAAACTTCATTCGATTCAGATCTTGAGAAAAATGACTATTATCAACTCAGCCAGGAGTTATTTGAGGTTAAGCCCACTATAAGATTTCATTTGCCCGGTGACACTAAGATTGATTTGGGATTATCATATCTATATTCAGAAACAAATACAGATCACCTGGAATTGTTGGACAATTTCCCCGAAGCAAAAAAAGGATTGGGCGATTGGAATGCCCTGGGTTTTCATTTTAATATTCAGGTTGATAGCAGGGATAACCAATACTTTCCATATTCCGGGACTTTTATCAGAGTGGAAACCTCCTACTTTCCTAAATTACTTGATGTTGATCCACATTACGGACAAATAAAATTTGATTTTAGAAGTTATTACACCATTGTTTCACCTACGGAAACTACCCTGGCTTTAAGAATTGGCGGTGGCAGGAGTTTTGGAAGTTTCCCTTTTTTTAGCTCTATTTTCCTGGGTGGGGAAGATAATCTACGCGGGTATAGAAGAGAGCGCTTTGCGGGACAGGCTGCTATATTCGGTCAATCTGAAATACGATCATATTTAACTGATGTAAGAGTTTTAATAAAAGGAGATTTGGGTGTAAGTTTCTTTGGAGAACTTGGAAGAGTTTTTATAGATAATGACAAATCATCAGTATGGCATTCATCCTACGGTGGCGGACTATGGCTGTCATTCCTTGATAGAGAGTTTATCATTACCTCTACTATAGCTATATCACCAGAAACATTTTCAATTTATGCGGGAACAAGTTTTGGTTTGTAGTGAACCTGGCACTTATAAGCTGCGTGGGAAACAACAGGACATTAAACTCTTTGGAATAAAAAAAATTTAGACTTTCTTTTTTAGGTAGTTGAAGATTTCCACTTGTGAAACAATCCTTTTCGAATCATTAGCAGTTTTATATTTAAGCTCTCCGTTTTTCACTATTTTTCTGGCTTTAGCATTATCGCTCAACTGAATGCTGATAATATCTTTAAGAGTATTTTTAGCCTCCTCATCAAAAATCGGGAATGCAACTTCAATCCTTCTGCTTAAATTCCTCTTCATCCAGTCAGCCGAAGCCGCATAGACTAGTTCGTTACCATTGTTGTGAAATATGTATACCCTTGAATGTTCAAGAAATCTATCAATGATACTTATTACCTTAATGTTTTCGCTAAGTCCCTTGATGCCAGGGTTTAAACAGCAAATACCTCTTACGATAATATCGACTTTAACACCTGCTTTGCTTGCGGCGTAGAGTCTGTTAATCATTTTCTTATCTTCCAGGCTATTCAATTTCAAAATTATATGTGCTTTCAGACCCTTGTTGGCATTATCTATTTCATGGTTAATCATTCGTGTAAGTTCATCGCGCATGTTGAACTGAGCAACAAGCAAAGATTTAAAACTATTATTTATTTTATTACCCGTCAGAAAACTAAATACTCTGCTTATCTCACTCGTTAATCTTTTGTCTTCTGTTAAAAGTCCAAAATCAGTATAAATTTTTGCAGTTTTCTCGTTAAAGTTGCCGGTTCCTAAGTACGCGTAACTTACACTTTTCCCGTTCTCCTTCCGCTTGATAAGGGCAAGCTTGGCATGAACTTTTAATCCGGGGAAGCTATAAAAAACCTTAACGCCCGCACGTTCCATTTCTTCTGCCCACATAAGATTTGATTCCTCATCAAACCTAGCCTTGACTTCTACAAAGGCAGTGACTTTTTTACCATTGTATGCAGCCTTAATAAGAGCGGCTACAATTCTGGATTGATTGGCAACACGATACTGTGTTAAGAGTATTTGAGTAACGTCGGGATCATTGGCTGCCTGCTCAAAAAAATCAACTACATAATCATACTTGTGATAGGGAAAGTTGAGGAATACATCCTTAACTTTAATAGCTTCGAAGATCGTTTTGTAAGATTCAACATGACTCAATTTAATTGCCGGCAAAGGTGTGTATTCAAGCTCTTTGACACCAGGATTGGGGAATGAAAAGAAATCATTGAAATTATGATATCTGCCACCTGGAACGAGATCGTCTGTGGAAAGTTTTATGGTGTCCTTTAGAAATTTTAGAAATTCTTTTGGCATCTGCTCGTCGTACAAAAACCTGGAAGGCACACCTGTAGATCTTTTGTTGATGCTTTTTCTAATCTTATTTAATAAATCTCCCCCGAATTCATCCTCAATATAAAGTTCAGCATCTCTGGTCAACTTTATTGAATAAACTTCTTCAATGAAATGTGTAGGGAATATCTCGGGTAAGCAAAGCCGAATAACATCATCAAGAAAAATAAAACGATGTTCCTTGCCAGTGTTGGGAATCTTTATAAATCTGGGAATGTAGTCAGTCGGAATTTCAACCATGGCGTAGTGATGCTTAATTCTTTTTCCTTCTTCCCTTGAAATATGAGATTCCTTTGTTACCAACTTGATAGCGTGATATAAACATCGGTTTTTCAAAAACGGGATTATTCGATTCTTTACAAGCAGTATTGGCTGTATATACTGAATTATATTGTCGTAAAAATAATTTCTTACAAAAGTTTTTTCGGTTTCATTCAAATCTGTTTCTTTAACAAGAAAAATATTGTTTTCGTTTAATCTTGGCAAAATTTCATTCCTATAGATACCGCCAAATTCTTGTTGTTGTTTCAGAACAGTTGAATGAATTTCCTTGAGCAGCAGTTCAGGTGAGAATTTCAAATCCTCCTGGGATTTTTCTTTCAGATCAAGCAAGGCACGTATTGATGCCACACGAACACGAAAATATTCATCAAGGTTGGAAGAGAAGATTGCAAGAAATCTTAGCCGCTCAATTAGTGGCACATCATTATCTTTCGCTTCCTGCAATACACGGTAGTTAAATGATAACCAGCTTAATTCTCTATCTAGAAATTTTGGACGTTTCATTCTTCTTGCGGACCTAAGTGTCTTTTGGGATAGTCGAAAGAAATAATTTTACCACATTCATCAGCTACGTCATTCCACGAATCAACATTGAGTTCAATTTTTACGATTCCACAAGTTGGAATATTATCGATGTATTTATCACACATATAATTTGTAACTATGGTTAAACCAGGGTTATGTCCAAAAATCATGGCAATATTATATTTGTCAGGAATACCATTGATAACTTTAACTAAACTATTAATTCCAGCTTCATAAATAGATTCTTCTTCAACAATATTTTCTAATGGGTAGCCTAATGAGTCGGAAAATAATCTTGCTGTTGTAATAGCTCTTTTTGCAGGACTGGAGAGTATAATGTCTGGTTTAACATTTTGCTCAGCGAGAAGTCTGCCCATAAATGGAGCGTTATGTAGACCTCTAGTATTAAGTGAACGTTCAAAATCGGTGCGCCCGGCCTCTTTCCAACTGGATTTAGCGTGACGAACAATATATAAATTTTTCATAATTATTCTAATCTATAAGTGGACCAATATTTGTGCCTCCGGGGTAAAGAGCAAAGGCAATTGCAAAAGCTATAACCGAGACAATTAACCCGTACATGAAAATGCTGTAGCATATTCTAAGGTACTTATACTTTTGACCAAGGACCTGGCCAAGAAAATAAAAATCCTTAATCATGCTATCATAGAGATAATCTTTGTCGTTAATCAACTCTTTCATTCCCCATGTAAAATCCTGGAGGTTCATGTTGAAAAAGTTACCAAAAAATAAAAGGTTGGCTCTCTTTGATTTAATTTCCTCTTTTGAAAATGTACCTTGAGTAACGCTTGGGCGCGTGACCAGTATGGCAAAAATAAGTGTGACTAAACTTATTGTGGTTAATATTGCAGTAGGAATAATGAGGTGAGGATTTGAATCAAGTTTACGGATCATAATGGAGACAATAACCGTTATTAGAAGTGTGTTAACACTAATCATAATATTAGCTTTATTATCTGCCATAGAACTAAAACTTACATGTGTTCTCATGGTGTTTCGGAACATGGTCTCGATACCCCGCGTAGCCTGTTTATCCAGTTCCATTTTTTTTGCTAATTTTTCTTTTTCAAAAACAAGTTTGTCATCTTTTAGTTTTTCTTGTTCTGCCTGCTTGTTGTGTTTTCGTAATTTCTTTTGAAGCTTCATTAGATTCAGATGTTTTTGCTCTTCATATTTGTTGCGGGCATATTCAGTAAAAAATTTATGCTTAAAAAAGAAAGAGATATTCTTATTTAACCAATCGATCTCAGTTAATGACTCGTGGCTTTTTAATTCGAATTCCACCCTGAATAATTCATTTCTCTCAAAAAATGATTTTCTCCCTAGGTGGTGCAAATCTGCGTCGCAAATTACTTCTTCGAGTAAATTTTTGGGAGTATGAGGTATTTTTGTTGCCATTATACAATCAGCAACTTTTTCAATTTTGTCCTGGGGGTATTGGTTATTTTTAAGAAAGTATCTTGCATTTTCAGCACTTATACTCTCATGTCCGTCCCCCTTAACTACATAGCCCGTATCATGAAACCATGCGGCGATAGATACAATCTCTATCTCGTCTTCTGATAAGTCTGAGGCTAGGCCTATTTTTTTTACAGCTTCAACGACTTCGTACGTATGCGTAAGGTCGTGATAAACATTTTCCCTCGGAGATTCTTCTTTAAACAAGGTTTCTACGTAAAAAGAAATATCTTCAAAGAGTTTTTCTTTATTCATTGAGTTCCTTTAATTCAATTAATACGCGAATAGTAGAATTTATTTATAGGCATCCTTTGTTGCAGTGTAGTAAATTACAAGTGAAGATAACAAATAATTATTTCAAATGTCACCAGTAATCAATTGCGAAATGTTAAAAAATGTACTTAATTTCGCACTTGTGTTTTTCCTCATAATAAAATAATTGAATGAAAAAATTACCTGATAAAATATTACCCCAGGCTGGTGTTATCCCTTTTCGAATTAAGTCCGGAAAGTTAAAGATACTCATCATTACCAGTAGTTCAGGTAATAAGTGGTTATTTCCCAAAGGACTTGTTGAAAAGAACATGACCAAAGTTGAATCTGCGGCATTAGAAGCGAAGGAAGAGAGTGGAGTACTTGGCGAGGTGCTACTTCAAAAAATTGGCAGTTACATGATTTTTAAATATAACACGCATTATAAAGTTGATATGTTCCCAATGGAAGTTGATCGATTATTAGCCAGATGGCCTGAGGAAAAAATACGTAAAAGAAAATGGGTGTCACCGGAAAATGTAGACGAGTATATTAAAGACAATCAATTACTGAAACTGGTTGATGAGTTTAATCGACTAAAGCTGGACAAGAATAATCAGTGACACATCATTTCTTGCTTCTCTGCTAAAGGAACAAACTTTGGACTCAGGTAGGGAATTCCCAAATTTAATCCGCGTAAAATAAATACAATAGCCAGTAAAACAGCAAAGACAGGTATAAGCTTGTTAAGCTTACGTCTAAGATTAAAACTAATATAACGTCCGAAAACAGAAGTGATAAACATGATAGGGAAAGTCCCTAATCCGAATAAAGCCATGTAAGCCGCCCCTGTTAAAGCGGAACCTGTTGTAATTGCACCGGCAATTCCCATATACACAAATCCGCAGGGGAGAAAACCATTAACAATTCCTATAAGAAAAAATGCTCTTAAAGTTTTCTGCCTGCTCAGAATTGAGAATGCCTTTGATATGGTTGTAACAATTTTTTTGTAGACTATGTTATTTGCCAGTTTGCTTTTAAAGGCCATGGGAACAATAACTGATAGTAAAACGAAAAGTCCAAGTAGTAATGAGACATCCTGTTGTAAACCATGCAATACAATTCTGTCACCAAGTAATCCAAAGACAAGTCCAAAAAATGAGTAGGTAACTATTCTGCCCAGGTTATACAGAACCCTGCTTAGAAATACTATTGTTCGGCTGCCTTCATTTGTCGGCAGAGCCAATACTATTGGACCACACATTCCAACACAATGTATGCTTCCAAACAAACCTATGGTAAATGCAGTCCAAAGTTCCATCTAATTAACCATGATAATTTTTTCGTTAAAATAGGAGTTCTCACCAACATTCCAGTCAACTTTTATTTTCCAAAGTCCCTTCGCAAAATTTACAAGCGGCAAACTATGAACAAAGGATGTGTCCAAAGTAAATGAAAAAGTTTTATCCAATAAATTATTGGAAGGTCTGTATAAATAAATAATTCCATCGAATTGTTCGGGAGGCGCCAGCCTGGGGAAAGTAAAGTTTACAGTACTCTGCGCCATTGTTATTTTAAGACCTTTTTCAAGTGCTTCTGTTCTCTTTAGTTTATCGATGTGTTCCTGGTGAGTTAGCTCTTTTTCATAATAATTGTCTGTAACAAGGCCGACATCTTTAGTCATTGTAAAAAGAACCATGGCAAGAACGAATAAAACAAATATGCCATAGAGTGAGAAAATTTTAATGCCCCAGGATATTTTCATGGTTACTTCGTCCTATTCTCTATTTTGCCCAGAAAAGACGTTTTTATCGTCTCTGTTAATTCATTGTTTGAGTACACATTTATTTCTAATTCTGTTTTCAAGCTTTTGATTATATCGAGAGAAAGAACAACCAAAAGCTTTGCCTTCTCGGTTGCTTGCGGTTCAATCAGTAAATCGCTGCCAAGCACTTTTATTTCACCAAACGGCTTAACCAGTTCAACTCTTAACTGAAGCGGCTCAAATGTTTTGTTGACGACTTTAAGATCATATAGATTGCTAATCTTATTGTCTAGCTGAGGCTGTGAAAGCAGACCGGGAGTTCTTAACAGGGAAATTTCATAATTGTTACGGTTTATCATCATGAAGCTTGTGATAGAGAATAGTATAATCAGTACTATCGTGTAACCAATCGCACGCGGGGTAAAGATGAAGCGTTTACCAGTTTCAATCTCAATCTTTGATGCGTATCTGATAAGACCTTTTGGGCGCTTAACCTTTGACATTACAGTATTGCATTCATCAATGCAGGCAGTGCAGTTCACGCATTCCAGCTGGGTTCCGTTTCTGATGTCTATTCCTGTCGGGCAAACATCAACGCATAAATGGCAGTCGATACAATCGCCATTACTTTGCTCTACATCTTTTTTGATCTTTCCTCTTGGTTCGCCTCGTTTATTATCATAGGCAATTACTATTGAGTTAGCATCAAGCATTACGCTTTGCAGTCTTCCGTAGGGGCATACAAGAACGCAAGCCTGCTCTCTGAAGGATGAGAACACAAAATAAAATATTCCTGAAAATATGCTTATTGCGGCTAGCCCGCCAAGATGTTGTGAGGGCGGGTCGGTTATAATCTGGAACAAGGAATCAACACCAATTATATAAGCAAGAAAAGTATTGGAAATAATAAATGATAATCCCATAAAAATAATATGCTTCACTGATTTTTTAAATATCTTCTCCTTTGTCATCGGGCCCGTGTCCAGCCTCTTCTGCTTTGAGGCATCCCCTTCGATAAAGTATTCTATTTTGCGGAATACCATTTCCAGAAAAATTGTTTGAGGGCAAACCCAGCCGCAGAATAATCTTCCGTAAACTACAGTGAAGAGAAATATGGATACGAAGACTGATATCATTAAAAGAACGAAAATGTAAAAATCATGAGGGCCAAATAAAATCCCAAATAAAACAAACTTTCTTTCAAGAATATTGAATAACAGGAACGGGTGCCCGTTTACTTTTAGGAAAGGAGCACCGAAGAGGAAAAGCAATAATATTATACTTACTGCTGTTCTTGCGTTGTAAAACTTGCCGGAAGGCTTCTTGGGATATATCCATTTCCTGTCACCATCTTCGGTAACGTTTGCCAGTATATCACGAAATCCTTCTTTGCTATCCTGAGTATTCATCCCTTCCCAATAATATTATATTGATTCTTTAGACTCTTCACTGTATTGTTCACCTTCCGGGGCTTTCCCGTTAGAAGGGTTCGTTCCCTCAAGGCTCATTATAAAACTGGAGACTTCTTGTATTTGTTTAGGAGCTAATTGAGACTGCCAGCTTATCATGCCTTTTTGTTGAACCCCATCCCGGACAATTCTGAATATATTTTTGATTCCACCACCATTTATCCAGTATTGGTCTGTTAAATTTGGACCTATTAAACCCTCGCCTTTAAATCCATGACAAGAAGCGCAGTTCTTCATAAAGATATCCTGCCCAGCTGCAATAGCTGAATTATCAGTTAGCTGAGTAACAGTTTGCTCAGTAAGAAAAGCACCAGAACGGATAAGAAGATTTCGTTGCATATCAGCAAGCTGTACTTCTTCCTGATATTCGTCTTGCATTATATTCCCGGTACCTATTAAGTGATACTGAAAAATGTAAATAATGGCCATAATAATAGTACCGTAAAATAGCAGATTGAATATTGGCGGAACCTTGTTGTCCAACTCTTTAATGCCATCGTAATCATGATCCATAAGAATTTCTTGTTCGTTTTCAATCGGTGTTGCTAAGGTCGATTTTGAAATAACCAGGTGTTTAAACTTCTTCCAGGCTTGATTTAAATCAACAGATTTATCAGGAATAACAATAACAAGCCAGAGGACGACTATAATTATAAGAAGTGTGAGTATTCCAGTGATTTTCATTACTGATGAAAGTGCATCACCGGCGGCGGCATTAATTGGTACTTTTGCCAGTAAAAAGAGTATGGCAGCAAAAACTATTTTTGCTGATTGTTTAAAAACATTTATTTTATTCATTATCAAACCCGCTTTTGTTAACAAGTTTATCATTATTATCCAGGGGTAAATTTTCCATCACGGTGATGTATTCCTTATCAATTCTTAACACCCATAGAATTGCTCCAACAAAAAAGGTAAAAAAGAGAATAAGTCCTACAATTGGATATATGGAAACTCCGTCAATTGTACTCAAATAGTTTGAAAACATATCACACCCTTAATTGTTGTTTTTCTCTTTTACTTTAATGTCTGTACCAAGTCTTTGCAGATATGCAATAAGTGCTATTATTTCTTTATCAGGTTCAACAATAGCTCCACCATTTGACAAGTCGGCTGCAATTTTTGCTGCCTGTTGGTTAAGGTCGGTAATGGCGAACTCTTCATATCCATCCTCGTAAGGCACTCCAATGCTGCGCATAGCACTGATTTTGCCAGGTGTTGATGCTATATCCAAAGTTTGACTTAGTAACCAAGGGTAAGTCGGCATCAGTGAACCGGGAGACATTGTCGTCGGATCTTCCATATGGAGATAATGCCATATATTTGAATATTTACCACCAATTCTGTGCAGGTCTGGTCCGGTACGCTTAGAGCCCCATAAGAATGGATGATCATAAACAAACTCACCTGCTTTGGAATACTCGCCGTATCTCTCCGTTTCTGACCTGAAGGGTCTTACAAGCTGCGAATGGCAGGATACACACCCTTCACGAATGTATAAATCACGACCTTGCAATTCGAGAGGAGTATAGGGTTTTACGCTGGCTATGGTCGGGATATTGGATTCGACTAAGTAAGTTGGGATTATTTCGAATACACCACCAATGAGAATAACAAACGTAGAAAGCAAAGCAAATTTAACAGGACGTTTTTCGAGCCATCTGTGTATCATTCCTTTCTTTATCTTATCATTTTCATTAACCAGTGCTGGAGCTTCAGCGGTTTCTTCAGCCATAAACGAGCCCTGCTTTGCTGTTTTTAGAAGATTATAAATCATAACAAAGACACCAACGAAATAAAGGGTTCCACCGATTGACCGAATAACATACATTGGAACAATCTGTAAAACTGTTTCTAAAAAGTTTGGATATTGTAATAGTCCAAGCGGAGTAAACTCTTTCCACATTAAAGCCTGAACAATACCGGACCAATACATTGAAGAAGCATAAACAACAATACCTAAGGTACCTAACCAGAAGTGAAGATTGGCAAGTTTATTCGAGTAAAGTTTTGTTTTCCACATTTGTGGAATCAACCAATAGAGCATACCAAAGGTCAGGAATCCATTCCAGCCAAGGGCACCGATGTGAACATGTGCAATAATCCAATCTGTAAAATGTGCGATGGCATTAACATTGCGCAAAGAAAGCATTGGCCCTTCGAAGGTGGCCATGCCATAGGCGGTTACAGCAACAACCATAAATTTAAGAACGGGTTCTTCACGAACCTTATCCCAGGCGCCACGAAGCGTAAGCAAACCATTCAGCATCCCGCCCCATGAAGGCGCAATAAGCATGATTGAAAAAACTGTTCCCAGCGACTGTGCCCAATCAGGCAATGCCGTGTAAAGCAGGTGATGTGGTCCAGCCCATATATATAAAAATATTAATGCCCAAAAGTGCAGGATAGAGAGCTTATAGGAGTATACCGGTCTGTTTGCCGCTTTTGGCAGGAAGTAATACATAAGACCAAGGTATGGAGTTGTTAAAAAGAATGCGACTGCATTATGTCCGTACCACCATTGCACCAGTGCATCCTGTACACCTGCAAAAACCGGGTAACTTTTAATTAAGCTGACTGGAATTTCAATTGAATTTACAACATGCAGTACCGTAACGGTAACGAAGGTTGCGATGTAAAACCAGATGGCGACATACATATGTTTCTCGCGTCGCTTGATCACCGTCATCATCATGTTTAACCCGAAAGCCAGCCAAACAAGGGCTATAAGAATATCAATTGGCCATTCAAGCTCTGCATATTCCTTGCTGGTTGTAATACCCAGGGGCAATGTTATTGCTGCAAGCACGATAATTGATTGCCATCCCCAAAAATTTATTTTACTTAAGATTGGGCTAAACATACTGGTTTTGCATAAGCGCGGCAGCGAATAATAAACTCCGGCGAATATCGCATTGCCCACAAAAGCAAAGATCACGGCGTTTGTGTGCAGGGGTCGCAACCGGCCAAATGTTGTGTACTGCAACCCAAGATTCAACTCAGGAAGGTACAATTGAATGGCAATTATGATACCGACTAACATTCCAACAACACCCCAAACCAGAGTTGCAATTGAAAAATGCTTTACAATCCTGTTATCATAAGTGAATTGTTCAATGGACATAAACAGAATTCCTTATTTATTGTTTTTTTCACTATTCTTTTTCTTATCGTCAAATAAAATTCTTACAGCAGGTGTATATTTATCATCAAACTGTCCGTTCTTAACAGACCATAGAAATGCGATCAGGAAGCCCAGAGCAACCACCAAACTAAAGCCAATAAGAACTATAATAACCGACATTTATAAACCAATTCTTTTTGATAAAAAGTTTGTTGAAACCATACTGAATATTACAACAGAGATGGAACTGAGCGGCATAAGAATAGCCGCGATAATTGGGGATAAGTTTCCTGAGACAGCAAAACTTAATCCAACTATATTATACAAAAATGAAATGGCAAAATTAATTTTAATTACCTTGATACTTGTTCGGGAAAAATCGAGAAACTTATCCAGCAATACAAAGGATTTAGAATCAAGAATACCATCTGAGGCAGGAGTAAAATTATTGGCATTTTCAGTGATAGCTATGCCTACATTCCCTGATTTTAGCGCACCGGCATCATTTAGTCCGTCACCCAGCATGAGGACATGTTCGCCTTCTGCCTTAAGAGATTCGATATGGTCAAGTTTATCAAGGGGAGACTGATTAAACAACATTTGATTCTTTGAGGGAAATAAATTCTTTAACTCTGTTCTTTCACTTTCGTTGTCACCGGAGAGTACAGACAATCTGTATTTGCGCCTAAGTCTCTCAACAAGATCATACAACCCATCTCTGTACTTGTTACTAAAGCTAAAGTACCCTTTAACTGAATCGTTAATCATCAATACTGTGCTGCTCTTAATGTTATCAAGTATAATATTACTTCCCAGGTAATTGTCAATGAAAGTGGCTGACCCCAAAAGAAGCGTTTTACTTCCGAGGCGACCCTTTACACCCTGCCCCGGAATTTCATCATAATCTTCAGTGATATCGAATTTTCTGTCAGCCTTGTAAAGTCTATGGATTGATAAACTTTTTGGATGAGTGGAATTTGAGGTGACTGATAGCAAAATATTTATTTCTTCTTCGGATAATTCAGTGCCGGTGTATTTTACTTCTTCACTTCCTATCTGGGTGATAGTCCCGGTTTTATCAAAAACTATTTTTTTCGTTTTGGAAAGATCCTCTATAACATTACTATTTTTTAGATAGAGGCGATTCCGCCCAAAGATTCTTAATGTATTGCCAAGGGTGAAGGGGGCAGAAAGGGCTAAGGCACACGGGCAGGCAACAATTAGTACTGCCGTAAAAGTATTGAATGCTATTGCAGTGCTGTTTCCAAACCAGTAAAAGAAAGAAATAACAGCGATGCTTACTACAGCGAAAGTGAAGTATTTGCTGATACGATTTGTAATTTCCTGGATTAAATTAACCGAATCTTTTTTGAAAGTCTTGTTGTTCCATAGCTGAGTTAAGTAACTATTTGAAACTTCCTTAATTACCTCAGCATCTATGGCACCACCAACCTGCTTGCCCCCGGCATAAATTTTATCACCTACTTTTAATGAAACGGCTTCTGCTTCACCCGTAACAAAGCTGTAGTCTATAAGACCATCTCCACGCATCAAGATGGAATCCGCCGGGATTATCTCATTGTGCCGGATGTTCATCTTATCTCCGACAACAATTTTATCAATAGAGGTTGCCAACAATTGTACCTCTTTGATAATATTCACAGCTAAAGGAAAATATGATTTATAGTCCCTTTCAAAATTAAGGGATTCATAGGTTTTGTTTTGGAATAATCTGCCCGTGAGAAGAAAAAAGACAAGTCCCGTCATTGAATCAAAAAAACCGGCGCCGGTTCCTGAAAGAATTTCGAAAATACTTCTCATAAATAATACTGAAATTCCCAGCGCAATTGGTACGTCTATGTTAACAATTTTTTTGCGTAATCCTTTAAAAGCGGAGATGAAATAATCGCTTGCGGAATAAAATAAAACAGGCAATGCCAGCAAAATATTCAAGTAACCAAAAAGATTGAAGGAAAGGGAAGAACCCTCTGAAATGCCAAGGTATTCGGGAAAACTAAGGAGCATTATATTGCCAAAGGCAAAACCGGCTATACCAAGTCGGTAGTAGAGTTTTTTGCTTTCGGAAGTTAATCTTTCGGAATCATCCCTGTCACCAGTAATAACAGGTTCATACCCTATGGAATCGAGCAGAATTATTACTTCTTTAAGGGTGGTGTCAACATTCATAAACTTCAGTTCTAATTTTTTTTTCAGAAAATCGACCCGGGAAAAAATTATACCCGGATTAAGTTTATAAAGGTTTTCTAAAATCCAAATGCATGAACTGCAATGCATAGTTGGAATAAAAAGTGTTATGCTTGTGTACTTATCATTGGAAAAATCAATAATCTTTTCCTTAATATCAGGATTATCGAGATAAGTGTAGTCCCTTTTGGGCAATTCTTTCCTGCCAACTCCGGGACTGGAGTTGTAATTGTAATACTCACAGAGATCGCTATTATTCAAAATTTCATAAACAGATTTACACCCGAGGCAACAGAATAACTTGTCATTAATTCGAATTGAATTGTCCTTGCATTCATCACCGCAGTGAAAGCATTTCAAATTTTCTTTGAGCTCTATTTTTTTTGTTTGAATCAACGAATATTATAAACCAATAAATAAGACAAGGAGACTTGTTAAGAAATTCTTAGTCAAATGAATTACCCATTTTTTGACTAAAAAGTTCAACTTTTATAGAAGTAAAAGAAAAAAAGCCCCGCAAAATGCGGGGCTGGGGTTAATTCTGAAAATAAACTGATTTAAGCTTCGGGCTGATCATCAGAAATGTTAATTTTTTGATAGTTTTTTCTACAAACCGAGATCAATTCGTAGACATGATTAGAGATATTTTCCATGTCAGAAAGGATACTTAGGAATAATAACGAATTTCTGGAATTTGATTTATTCTCTTTAATCCTTACGATTTCATTCTCATCAAAGTCGTGAGATGCATCTTTAACTTTTTGGTAATGTGTGTTAAAGTTATCGCAATTCGAGAAGTCTTCACTCTCCATTAAAGCAATGGCATGTTCGATATGCTGACCAACAATAGTGTTAAATGCCCGTAAATCGTTAATCTCATTTTCGTCAGGCGCACCATGATTATTGTCAATATGCCGGTAGCCTAACTCATTCATCTCTTTTAGGTAAGCCTGAACTTCTTGAATTGAACCAATAATTTTTCCGTATCTGCGACCCTGTTTTACTTCAACATCCTTAAGCAGTTTAACTGAATTTATAATTTGTGATACTATCAGGTTTGCATGTTTTTTGATTTTCTTGCTGTTTTTTCTCGCTTCCTTCAGTTTGGTACGATCTTCACCAAATAATGCAGTCAAACTGTCAGTCATGTTCAAAGAAACAGATTTAAGGAATAAGGTTATGTCGCTAAACAGAGCAGTAATAACCTCGGTGCTATCTTTTGCCATAGCCAGAGAAGCAACCTGAACTTCTTCTTCTTCTTTTTCTCTGGTTTTATGAAGGATATGTGTACGGAATATAATATATGCAGCAATTCCGACGAGTATGGTTATAGCAAAAATTCCGCCATAATATATAATCGTTGCAAAAATTGCGGAAACAGTGAAAGCCATAAAAGCTGTGAAGAACCAGCCACCAATAACCGTAATAACTCCATTAATTCTGTAAACAGCGCTTTCTCGTCCCCAGGATTTATCAGCCAAAGAAGTACCCATTGCCACCATAAATGTAACGTATGTGGTAGAAAGAGGTAGTTTAAGGGAAGTGGCAAAGGAGATAAGGACACTTGCTACCATTAGGTTTACAGAAGCGCGCAGCATATCAAACGAAGGGGCTTCTTTCTTAGATAAGGTAATCAGCTGAGATTGTGAGGTATCAAATCTTTTCGATAATGCAGCATGCAATTTTTTCGGAGTTATTTTCTTAACAAGATCCATTCCGGCAATACTCATTCTTACAATAACTCTCGAAAGCAAAGATGACTCGAATCTTTCAGAACCTTCATCCTGACGACTAAGATTCAACTCGGTTTGCGTAACAGTTTGAGCTTTTTTCGATTTCCATAGCGTAAGAACCATAATGATGCCGGCTATCAAGAGCAGAATTGTCGGTGTCTCAACTTTACCTGTTAATTCCACCATTAAATGTCCTAAAGGATCAGCAAGACCGGAAGTGATTTGATAGGAACTTAATCCAGCCAGCGGAACACCAATAAAATTCACCAAGTCATTTGCCGCAAACGCCAGGGCCAGGGCAAATGTACCAACAAGTACTATTGGTTTTAGAATGTTTATCTTTGTGAACCAGAGCAGAAGCTGAAAAATAAATCCCCACAATAGAACACTATAAAGCATAATTATGCCAAGGTTTCCTTTAATCCAGTCCGCGTTTTCTGAGGAAATAAATGTAGCTCCTTTAACTCCCTTTAGCAGGAGGAAGAAGGTTATAGCGGTAAGTGTAATTGCACCGAAAATAGCGCCGTATCTTTTTATACGTTTTTGGTAGTCGAAAGTAAAAACCAGCCTGGTAAAGAATTGAATAATTGCGCCTGCCGTAAATGAAACAACAACGGAGAGTAAAATTCCGGAAACAATACCAAGCGCCTTACTTGTGTTAATGTAATCAATTACGCTTGTAGTTCCATCAACAGCACTTAATACTTTAATGGTAGAAATAGCAACCGCAGCGCCCAGTAACTCGAAAACAATGGAAACTGTAGTGGAGGTTGGCAATCCGAAAGTATTATAGAGGTCAAGCAGTAAAACATCAGTTATCATTACGGCAAGAAAAATTATCATGATTTCTGAGAAGTAAAACATTTCAGGATTAAAAATCCCTTTTCTGGCTACTTCCATCAATCCGCTTGAGAAAGTCGTTCCCACTAATATTCCCAAACTTGCTACAATCATAATGATGTAACGAGGCGCAACCTTTGAACCAATTGCGGAATTCAAAAAGTTCACCGCATCGTTGCTAACACCAACTATTAGGTCAGATATTGCCAAAATGAATAAAATAATTACTGCAATAAAAAAAAAATCCATCCTTTTCTCTCTCCCGGCTATGTGTGCAAAGTAAATAAAACAAATATCTATATTATAAGTGGATTTTAAGCGGGGGTAAAATTAAATTAGTGTTAAGTTTTGTGCTATTTATAACCATCTTAACAAATCCTATTTAATATTAAATCAATTGCTGGTTACTTAATCTCATGACTATACTACCCGAAGGTGTTAAGTACTTCTACAATAAACACAAAAACCTGTTTGCAGGTTTGCAGTTAATTCTTTTTTTATACCTTTTTATGTTTAGCCTTGATCTTATGGGTGCATCGCTCAAGATGTTCGGAAAGGATTTTGCAAATACTCTAATCGAGACAACAACAAATCCTTTTATAGGACTCTTCATTGGAATTTTAGCTACGTCCGTTATTCAGAGTTCTTCGTCTACAACTTCTATTGTTGTGGGGATGGTTGCGGCCGGCGCCCTTAATATAGAGAATGCAATTCCGATTGTAATGGGTGCAAATATAGGTACATCTGTAACTACTTTTTTAGCCGCTTTTCCTCAAATTAACAGAGGAGCGGAGTTCAAAAGGGCTTTTGCTGCAGCAACTGTTCACGACTTTTTTAATATTATGTCGGTTATCCTTCTGCTTCCGTTGCAAATCAACACAAATTTTTTAGGAATATCTGCTGGTTATCTGGGGGAAAAATTCCAGAATGTTGGCGGACTTACATTTTTAAGTCCTGTTAAAGCGATGACAAAACCATTGGTGTTGTTGATTAAAGACCTTGTTGGACCTGACCTGCCATGGCTGATGCTTATTATTGCTTTGGGTTTTTTATTTGCCTCACTGAAGTACATGGTTGATTCCCTTAAAATATTAGTTGTCTCAAAAGCCAAATCATGGTTTGATAAAATTTTGTTCAAAACTTCCTTAAGATCTTTTCTAGTCGGACTGATTCTTACGGTAATGGTCCAAAGTAGTTCGATTACCGTTTCTTTAATGGTTCCTATGGCAGGTGCAGGCATTCTAACTCTATTCCAGATATTTCCTTATACTTTGGGGGCCAATATCGGAACCACCGTTACAGCCATACTTGCTGCCTTAATTACGGGAAACCCGGCTGCAATTGTTGTTGCCTTTTCACATTCTCTTTTCAACATTTGCGGTTTGATCATATGGTGGCCCTTAAAGAAAATTCCTATATTTATAGCACAACGATTTGCTGAATTATCAACAAAAAACAAACTAATACCAGTTGGTTTTGTTGTATTTACATTTTTTCTGATGCCAATATTAGTTATATACTTATTCTAACTGAGGTTTTTATGATTAAAGAAATATTAGATGTTTTTAGAAATGATTCTCTTATGGAAAGAGCATACAATCGTTCTTTTGAAATGTTGCATCTTACACAGGAGATGTTTCTCGAAGCAAAAAACGTATTGCGCGAGACAGACGAAAACAATCTTGATATAGATATCGATGACCAAGATTCTGAAGTTAATAAATACCAGCGCGATGTTCGTAAGGATGTATTTACTCATCTTGCGCTGGGTGGTAATGAAGAACTTGCATCGGGACTCGCATTGGTAAGTATTGTGATTGATATTGAAAGGATTGGTGATTACACGAAGAACATTGCATCAATTGCCAAAAACTATAAACAAAAACTTCATGGCGGTGTATTTGAAGAAAGGATAGTTAAACTGGAAGACGCTGTTGAGGATAGTTTTAAGCGAGCCATTGCAATATTCGAAAAATCGGATGAAGAAGCCGGGCGCGAACTGATTAAAGAGTATAAGTGGGTTTCTAAAGAGGCTGACGATATGATTGATTCTCTCATTCGTGAAGAAGATCCGAATTTTACCAGTGGTTGTGCAGCCTCATTAACAATGTATTTAAGGTCTTTAAAGAGAACACACTCTCACTTAAGAAATGTTGTAACAAGTGTGGTTAATCCATTTCACAGAATAGGTTTCAAACCAAAAAAGAAAAAGTAGATTGGATTGCTTTTTGGATGAGAAAGATAATAGAATAAAAAATAAATCTTCGCTGGTTTCAGGGTTTTTAGCCGGGCTGTTTTCTATTGCGTTCTTCCCGGAATTATTTCAGGCGCTGGTGGCATTTGTATTGAATTTTGAATTCTCTTTCAAAATATCTGTGATCTTTCCTCAAGTTACCGTTAGTTCGTTTAAGCCTGATGACATTTTTATAAATACAATAGTAAGATTGGTGCCTCTTATCTATCTTATGTTAGTTTGTGAATTAGGTGCATTCTCACTTCGTTTTACCTTACCTGGTTTTTATAGATATTCCCTACTAATGTTTATTCTTGTTAATATGGGGTATATGTTATTCTTTCTGTTTCTAAATGCTATTGTAGTAATTTTGAATCTAAAATTATTAACCGACTGGAGTTCTTTACTTATTCTACTCAATGTCGATCATTTAGGGTCTCTCATCTATTTATTTCCGCTCATCATAATTGTGGCGGTTTATCTTAATTTTATTACTAAAAGAATTTTAAAATACGTAAATGTTTAAGGAGGTTTTTTGTGGAATCATTGATGAATAAAAATGTATTTATTACGGGAGCGTCGTCTGGGATAGGAGAAGCCTGCGCCCATGCTTTTGCCTATGAAGGAGCGAACCTTATTATTTCCGCGCGTAGATTTGAAAAAGTTGAAGAACTGGCGAATGTAATTAGAGAAAAATATGACGTTAAGGTTCTTGCCCTAAAGATTGATGTTACAGACTACGGAATGGTTGAAAAAGCTGTTAGCGAGTTGACGGATGAATGGAAGAATATTGATATACTTATAAACAATGCCGGTAAGGGATTGGGTTTGGAAAAAATGTATGAGGATGATCCCAATAGCTGGGACGAAATGATAGACACAAATATTAAGGGCGCGCTATATGTAATAAAAGCTGTGGTTCCCGGAATGGTTGAACGCAAAAGTGGACATGTTATTAATCTTGGTTCTATTGCCGGGCATGAGCCTTATCCCAAAGGTGGCGTTTATTGTGCAACAAAGCATGCCCTGGATGCAATAACTAAATCTTTAAGAATGGATGTTATTGACAAGAATGTAAAAGTTAGCACTATAGATCCCGGCATGGTTGAAACAAATTTTGGTGAAATAAGATTTTATGGTGATAAAGAGAAAGCGGCAAATGTTTACAAGGGTGTAAAACCATTAGTTGCTGAGGATATAGCTGAAACAATTGTTTTCATAGCAACTCGTCCGGCACATGTAAATATAAATGAGATAATTATTATGCCGCATGTCCAGGCAAATCCATTTGTATGTCACAGGGAAGAATAGTAAGATTTTAGCCTCCGGTTTGGCCGGAGGTCTCTCTCAATAAAAATAACTTACATCGCCGGAGCCTTCACGTATTATTTCGGGTTCTTCGCCACTAAGGTCAACTATACTTGATGGCATGCCCGTTAGACCCCCGACCGAAAGCATTAGGTCTACATGCATTCCAAAAACAAGTTTAATTTCCTCAGGGTCAAATATCAATTCACCCCGTCTTGAGGTAACACTGGTGCTTACTATGGGGTTGCCTAATCCTTCGGCCAATTGCATTGCAATCTGGTTGTTTGGTATTCTTATTCCCACGGTCTTTCTTTTTGTCCATAATGCTTTGGGAGCAGTTTTAGCTGCGGGCAGGACGAATGTATAGGGACCCGGTAATAATTTCTTCATCGATTTGTAGGCATAATCAGAAACTTTAGCATACTTGGCTATATCTTTTAAATCAGCACAAATAAAGCTGAATAGCTTAGAGTCGGCTTCATTTTTAATACTGTAAATTCTTTCCAACGCATCTTTATTGAAAATATCGCAGCCTAAACCATATACGGTATCGGTAGGATATATAACCACGCCACCATCTTTTAGAACATCAATTGCCTTGTTGATGTATCTTTGCTGTGGGTTTTCAGGGTGAAGTTCGTAAAATTCCATATTTACCTTGCGACATTTTCGGTAACCTACAAAAGAATTTTGAATAAATCCTAAAAAAGTAATCCTCTTGCAGGCAAAAACAATTTCTTCTTAAAATCAAATTAGCGAACTACTCAATCCCCAGGACTTAACACTGTTTGCTTTATATTCCAAATTTCGATATACTTTTGGTGCTTCTTGTAATTTATTTTGTGCTTTTCTCAAATACAACAATCTTTACAAAAGCAATTTTACTATTAAAAACTATAATAAGATCATTGATTATGTTTGGTTCAGTTTTAACAGGATTGGTATGTGATGAATACAGAGCACGTATTCCGTTCCTGTTATTATCAAAAGCCAGTTTTATTATAGCTCATCTTATCTTCGTTTTAAAGAAAAGACCTTTACCCTACTAACTACCATTTTATCCATACTATTATTTTATCTTTGTAATGCGCAATTTGTGCATTATATAGGAATTAAAGACAGACAAACAAAAAAGAAATCTAAAAATGGAAACAAAACAGAAAGCAGTTGTTGCAGTCAGTGGTGGACTGGATAGTTGTGTTACAGCGGCCATTGCCAGCGAAAAATATGATCTTGCCTTCGCTCACATTAATTACGGGCAGAGAACCGAGAAAAGAGAATTGCAAGCCTTTAATGATATTGCTGATTTCTACGGAATAAAAGATCGACTGGTTATTGATTTTACACACCTTGCTAAAATTGGTGGATCATCCTTAACGGATAGCAGAATGGAAGTTACGGCTGCAGATTTAGAGGCTACAGAAATTCCAACTTCTTACGTACCCTTCAGAAATGCCAATATATTAACAGCATGTGTAAGTTGGGCAGAGGTGCTGGGCGCTGAAGCAATTTTTATTGGAGCAGTTCACGAAGATTCCTCAGGTTACCCTGATTGCAGACCGGACTTTTTTGAGGCTTTCAGAGTAGTCGCCGAAAAAGGTACTAAGACCGAAACGAAGGTAAGTATTGAAACGCCAATTATTCATTTGGACAAAAATGAGATAATAAAAAAAGGGTTTGAGCTAAGTGCCCCTCTCCACCTTACGTGGTCATGTTATCAGGCTGAAGATGAATCGTGTGGAGTTTGTGACAGCTGCGCATTACGTTTAAGAGGCTTTGAGCAAGTTGGAGTTGAAGACCCCATAAAATATAAAATAAGACCATCATATAAATAAAACAAATTAATGAGGGAGTAATGGAAGATAGAAAAAAATTATTAGAGACTTTTGAAAACGCCTACCCTGACAGAGATTATGTAATTGAGCATACGGCGCCGGAGTTCACTTCAGTATGCCCTAAAACAGGACAACCCGATTTTGCCACAATGATTTTGGAATACATTCCTGATCAGCTGTGTGTTGAGTTAAAGGCTTACAAAATTTATTTAACTTCATTCCGTAACGACGGTATCTTTTACGAAAGTGTAACTAATATGATTTTGGATGATCTGGTTGCCGTTCTTCAACCAAGATATATGAGAATTACTGCCGAGTTTAACGTTAGAGGCGGTATTTCTTCAGTTATAGAAGTGGAACATCATAAAGAAGAATCAATTAACTAAACAACTGTTATAAAAAAAGCAAAAAATCTGGAGATGTAATGGCTAAGAAAAAAGTAGTAGTAGAAGCAGCTTGGGCAGAACCTTTCAAAATTAAGGTTGTTGAACCAATCAAAATGACAACAAAAGATTACCGTCTAAAATGTGTTGAAGAAGCAGGCTACAATACATTCTTATTGAAATCAGAAGATGTTTATATTGACTTGCTAACTGATAGTGGTACAAACGCAATGAGTGATCGCCAGTGGGCTGGTATGATGATGGGTGACGAAGCATATGCAGGAAGTAGAAATTTTTATAGCCTGTGGGATAACGTTAAGAAATATTACGGGATGCCGTATTTTGTACCTACTCATCAGGGAAGAGCAGCAGAGCATATGGTTTCCCAAATTCTTATTAAAAAAGGAGATTATGTTCCGGGCAACATGTATTTCACAACAACAAGACTGCACCAGGAGTTAGCCGGTGCTACTTTTGTTGATGTAATCATTGACGAAGCCCATAATCCCGATAGTGAACATCCTTTCAAGGGAAACGTTGATCTTAAGAAATTAGATAAATTGGTTAAAGAAGTCGGCGCAGACAAAATACCTTATATTTGTATTGCTGGTCCGGTTAACATGGCCGGTGGTCAACCGTTCTCAATGCAAAACCTAAAAGATGTTCAAACCTTCTGTAAAGAACACAAAATAAAAATGTGGTTTGATGCTACACGTGCCTGTGAAAATGCATTCTTTATTCAGGAACGCGAAAAAGGATATGCAGACAAAACCATTCCTCAAATTCTGAAAGAAATGTGCTCATTCTTTGAGGGTCTATGGGTAAGTGCTAAAAAAGATTTAATGGTAAATATTGGAGGCATTTTAGCAACCCGTAATAAAAAAGTATATGAAAAAGCAAGAAACATGGTTGTTGTATACGAAGGTCTTCATACATACGGTGGTTTAGCAGGTAGAGATATGGAAGCTATGGCTATTGGTATGGAAGAGATGGTTGAGTATGATAATATCAGAATGAGAGTTAAACAAGTAGAATATGCCGGTAAGCAGTTAGAGAAACATGGTGTTCCAATCGTTAGACCAATAGGCGGCCATGCAATATTTCTTAACGCAAATAAATTCTTGTCTCATTTACCAAAAGAACAATTCAGAGCTCAGACATTAGCCTCAGAAATTTATATTGAGTCTGGAGTTCGTGCAATGGAGAGAGGTGTTGTTTCAGCCGGACGTGATCCCAAAACCGGTGATCATCGTTATCCAAAACTTGAATTAGTACGCTTAACATTTCCAAGAAGAGTTTATACCCAGGCACATATTGATGTTATGGTTGAAGCTATTGTAAAAGTATACAAAAACAGAAAGAATGTTAAAGGTTTAAAAATGACTTACGAACCTGAATACTTAAGATTCTTCCAGGCAAGATTCGATAGATTGAAATAATATTCGTATCTTTGTGAGAAATACATTGAAAGGCTGCAGGGATTCGTAGTTCGAGTCCCTGCATTTTTATATGGACAACCTGACACAAGTGCGAAAATATTTCGAAGAGCAAAAAAAAATGCTCTTCACAAATTCAGAATTATTGAAAGATTCATACAAGTTTTGCGTGAATTATTCAACGCTGGTAGAAGAATGTATTTATAGAATCTCACCCTCTAAACCGGAAAATTTAGTTGTTGTTGCTGCTGGTAGTTTCGCGCGAAGAGAACTCTCCCCTTATTCTGATATAGATATTATGTTTATCGTTTCTGAATTGAAGGGGAATGAGGAACAGATTAATGCACTTGTTACAAAATTTTGGGATTGCGGAATAGAAGTCTCACATACTGTGCGTGACTTTTCTGACATTGAAAGATTTATTACCAACAACCTTGCCTCTTTCACACAACTTCTCGAAACCCGTTATTTAATAGGTTCAAAAAAAATATATAAAGAGTGGGCTGAAAAACTTCACGAGGTTATTACACCAGGGAGTAAAGAGAAACTGATTTACGAGTACTTTGAAGATGTTGAGGCTCGACATAAAAAATATGGCGAATCCCCCAAGGTACTTGAACCAAACATTAAATTTTCAGCCGGCGGTTTAAGGGATCTGCATATTGTTGGGTGGATATATTCCTTGGTTAATAATATATATGAAGTAACTCAGGAAGAGACGACCCATACAGAATATCTGCTGGAACTGTTCAAGAAAGATCAAATTGTATCTTCCAAGGGTATTGGCCGGTTATATGAGTGTTACAAATTTATTCTTGGGGCGAGAAACCTGCTTCATATAATTGGGACTAAGAAAAATGACAGGCTGGAGTTCTCTGCCCAGGAAAAAATCGGTCATTATCTTGGTTACAAAGACGATACTTGGCATGAGTATATGCATAAATATTTTTACTCGGCAGGCATCCTTAATCGTTTCAGTAACACTATGATGAAGAGATTCAAGGATGAGATTTCTTCCCCCATATCTGACTATCTTCTTATTGAAGTTGATAACGATTTTTCTGTTAAAGGAAAAGTTATATACATAAATCACAAAGAGATTGATTTATCCCTTTCTGATATCTTACGGGCCTACTACTACCGTGGACTTTATAATGCACGATTTGAAGAAAGATTACGTTCGGCGATTATTGAAAGAGTCATTGAACTGGACGGGACTCATCCTCAGGAACGTGGTTCTTCGGTTTTCTTCAGGGAGATAATGAACCTTCCCAGAAATGTTGGTAAGACACTTACTTCCATGAATGAAGTAGGTCTATTAGCTGCGTTTCTGCCGGAGTTTAAGGACCTGGTTGGTTTCTTCCAACCCGGTGTATATCATTGCTATACTGCCGATGAGCACACCCTTATTGCCTTGAATAATCTTGAGAAACTTGAAGGCTCTGACACTTATGAAGGTAAGTTGTACGATAGTATAAGGAACAAAGACGTATTATTCCTTTCAGTTTTATTTCACGATATTGCAAAACCCATTTCTGTTTCAGGACACGAAATATTAGGTTCTGAAATTGCCTGTTCCGTTATGGAACGACTCGGTTATGAACATGAAGAGATTGAAGTTGCGAAGTTTCTGGTTAAGCATCACCTTACCATGGAACAAATTGCCTTTAGAAGAAACCTTAACGATCCATCCACGTTAAACGCGTTTCGTGCCATCATTGGTTCGACACGTGAACTTGATCTTTTATACCTTGTTACTTATGCCGACCTTTCTGCAGTTAGTCCACAGGTCTGGACAGGGTGGAAAAGTGATCTGCTTCAGGAATTATATCGCAAAGTTAAAACTATGATTCTGGAACGGATGGATGGTGAAGAATTGCTATCTGTTGCATCGCAAAATATCATTGAGCAGACATTTGACACCGAAGACAAGCAAGTGATGGATCACCTGAAATCAATTAATGATATCGGTTATCTTCAGCAGTTCTCGCAGGAAGAAATTAATGCCCATGTTGATGAAATTGAGAGGGGTTCCGATGTCTCCGTCTTTTTTAAGGAGGAGAGCGATTATACTAATATTACGGTTATTGCCCATGATAGTTACTCACTCCTTTCAAGGTTATGCGGAGCACTTTCTATAAATGACATCAATATTCATGATGCGCGTATATTCACCAGGAATGATAATATAATAATTGATAACTTCAATGTCTCAGATTTTAGAACCGGTGAGGTTATAAAGCCTGAAAACTACGAAAAGATTAAGAGTGATCTTATCTTAGCTGCTGGCAATAAATTACAAATAGCCAAGGAGTTTAACCGGGTAAAATCCAAGTGGTGGAGAATTGAAAATAAATTTTTCAAGCGTGCAGGAAAGATCAAAATTGTTTTTGAAAAACATGAGAAGTATACTATAATTGATGTGTACTCGCCGGACAGACTTGGACTGCTTTATCAGATCACTAAAAAAATGACTGAGTTGGGCGTTTCAATTTCCCTGGCTAAAATATCTACCAAATCGGACGATGTTGTTGATGCATTTTACACGCTTGACCGTAACGGAAATAAAATCTCACCAAACGAGTACGAACTTATCCGGTTCGAAATTACAGAAGCCATTAAAGAATTACTTTAGGAGTTCCCTTGAATTTTATGAATAAAACCAATCCTATTGGTGTGCTGGATTATGCCGATGAAGGCTTACAATATGTTAAAATTATTACTCAACGAATCCCGAACGAAAAAATCATATACTTTAACAACCGGATTGAAGGTGTACTGGATTCAGCTTCGCTGACCGGTTTGGCTGAAGAAGGCGTTGATTTATTAATTAAGAAAAATTCCAAGGCAATTGTTGTTGTAAGCTTGTCACTTGGGAATAATACCCTCGAACACCTCAGAAATAAGTATAAGCAGATTACGTTTATTCCTTTCTTCACGCCAACCGCTGATGTCAGAAACATTGATCATAATCTCGAGGGGATGGGAGTAAGATGTACCCTTGGCGCTCAGGCAAAGCATGAGTTTTATGTTGATGATGAAATTACGTTTACGAATCAGTATGAAAAAGTGATAGGATCAAAACCAGACTATGTTGAAAAAATAAAATAGAACCTGTCTATACCGGCAGGCTGGCGCAGATTTTCAGAATTGTTTTGATAAAAGAATGATAAAAAATATTTTTCACTCAGTCACTCAGTCACTCAGTCACTCAGTCACTCAGTCACTCAGTCACTTTTTCCTCATCTTATAATACGCCACTCCCGCAATAGTCTTGCTATCCTTAATTCTTCCATCAAGAATCATTTTTTCAACTTCATCCAGAGGATATTCAAATACTTCCATATCGAACTCCCCTTCCTCACGGGCATGATCGCCGGCCGTCAGGTCTTCAGCCAGATAGATATGCAGCTCTTCATTACAGAATCCTGGAGTTGTATAGATGCTGCCAAGTTTGGTAACCTTTTGGGTAGTATAACCTGTTTCCTCAGTCAGTTCGCGTGTGGCACAAACTTGCGGGTCTTCATTTATTTCCAGTTTACCGGCGGGCAATTCCAACAGGAATTTATCAAAAGGATAACGATACTGTTTAACCATAACAATTTTTCCATCATCCTTTACAGGCAGAACGACAGCGCCGCCATTGTGCAGAATGACTTCCCTTATTCCTTTATTACCGCTATCGTATGTAATGTCATCAACGCGAATATCAAAAACTCTTCCTCTAAAAATCATTTCCTGTTTATCAACTTTATGATTCATTCTAATCCTTCAATTTTTTAAATAGAAGATGCTAATCTCTAACTTCTGAATTCTACCCCCCAACTTTTCAATATTGCGCCCCAACCTTACATGGGTGTTCAGTAACAATCATTTGGGAAGTGTCAAAACCTTCACTTTTAGCTACATCAAACAGATTGTTATATATCGCCTCATCCAAAACTGGTCTTCTGGCAAGTATCCACAAATATTTTCTACTGGGTGTTCCAACCAAAGCATATTGATAATCTTTGTCCAGTTCAATTATCCAGTAATCACCCTTGAAGGGCCAGAAGAACTGAACTTTCAATTTCGCGTTCCCGGAATTTTCCACAATAAAGGCTTTCCCCTCAACATCATCAATGTCGCCACTGGCACTGTCTTCACGACAGGTATTTGTAACTCTTATCGTTTCCTCATCAATCATTTCATATTCAGCGGTTGTACAAACACATCCTTCCTGAAATTTGTTAGGCAGACGTGCAATTTCGTACCATTTACCCAGGTAACGATTAAGATCAACCTTTTCTACAGTTTTCATGGGAGCGTAATCACCGGAACAACCCAACAAGTAAAAAGTAAAAAGTAAAAATGCAAAAGGGAAAAAGAAAAGAGAAATAGATTTTTTCATGACGAATCCTTTGATTTGTTTTTGTTGGGAATATAGAAATGAGAACAAAAAAAAGAAGGCTGGAATTTCTTCCAGCCTCATTAAAATAAATTTTATTTTTTGTAATAAGGTATTAATTCGTGTCCGAGAAATTTCATAACAGCAGTTATAACTCCCAGATCATCCATGTATCCGAAAAGGGGAGTTAAGTCAGGAATGGCATCAATGGGAGAAATAAAATAAATAAGCGCAGCCGCCACAATGGCTTTTCTGTGCCAGCTAACATAATTATCCATCATATACTTGTATAGCGCAACTATATCATGCGCAAATGATATCTTTTTCCCAACTCGCTGAACTTTTTCCCAGAGTCTTTCATCAACGTAACGAAGGTCTCGCTCAATTTCTTCACGCGATCTCGGTTCTGTATCTGTTTCTTCAAACTGGCTGTACAGATCATCAGCTTCTAATTTAAACTCTTCACTCATTATTACCTCACTTTATGTTGTTCGAACCAATCAAATGTGTTCTTCCACCAGAAACGCGCGTTTTGAGGTTTCAGCACGAAATGTGTTTCTTTTGGGAAATAAAGAAATTTACTATCTACATTCATCTTTTGCAAGCTCGTAAATAATTCAAATGCCTGTCCTTCGGGCACTCTGAAATCCATTCCGCCGTGGATAACCATCATCGGAGTCTTAAAGTTATCAACGAACATGTGTGGTGACCACTTTTCATAAATATCGCGGCTTTCCCATGGAGCGCCATGGTATTCCCATTCTGGGAACCACAACTCTTCGGTTGTTCCATACATGCTTGTAAGGTTGAATACACCATCATGGCATATAAGAGCGTTGAATTTGTCATTATGACCTTCAATCCAGTTTATCATGTAACCGCCGTATGAAGCGCCGGTTGCGAAGGTGTTTTTGGCATCAATAAATTTATAATTCGCAATCGCGTGATCGTAAGCGTTCATAAGGTCAACATAAACTTTGCCGCCCCAGTCGCCTGAAATTTCGTCACAGAATTTCTGTCCATAACCAACTGAACCGCGAGGATTAGGAGCAACAACAACATAACCCATGGAAGCAAACATTTGAGTATTCCAACGATAGTGAAAATTATCATCCCAGTGACCCTGCGGACCGCCATGAATCAAAAAGATCATTGGATAAGTTTTATTCTCATCGAAGAAGGGTGGTTTAACCAATAAAGATTGGACTTTAGCGCCTTCCGCTCCTTCGCTCCAGAATGTTTCTACTTCATTCATCTCAAGCTGAGAGAGTAATTCTTCGTTCATAGAAGTGATTTGTGTTTCTTTGCCGCCATCAACTGATACCATAAAAACTTCCTGAGGCATATAGGATCTTTGCTGTAGGAAGAAAAGATTATTGCCGCTTGAGCAGAGATTTAATGAACCATTAACTCTTTTTTCAAGTACCAAAGTTTCTTCAGCTGATTCAATATCAAGTTTATAAATGGATTCATTGATTTCGTTAGCCGCTATCAGGTAAACTGATTTGCTGTCTTTTGCCCATACGATTTGACTGTATGAATGATCGATTTTTTGTGATACATAATTCAGCTCGCCAGTAGCTCGGTTGTAAAGAGTAAAGCGCTGCTTGTCAGCTTCAAAGCCGGCACGTTCCATTGATAGGAAAGCGATATATTTTCCGTCAGGTGAGTAAACAGGATTTACATCATTCCCGCCGCTTTTACTGATGCGGGTGTATGGTGTTTCTTTACCTTTCTGAACATCTTCAAATTTGATAACAAAAATATCATTATTAGTGTTTGTAGCAATTACCTTTTCGGTATTCATAGTAAATGTAACTTCTTTACTATCTGGTGAAAAGCTATAATCATCCGAGCCGCCTAGTGCCAATGGAGGACAGTCGGTTTTACTGAATAGCATCAAGTCGTTGTATTCGCCGGTTGCTAAATCCAGTAAGAAAATATGACTTCTTTTGGGACCGCGCCAGTCATCCCAGTGACGGTACATTAGTTCTGTAAATACTTCTGCTTCAACAGGATCGTTAGCCTTTGCTTCGTCCAGTGCCTTGTTCTCTTCTTGTGTGGCTGCTTGCGGCCAAACCATCGAAGTGAAGAGTGCCTTTGTTCCGTCAGGTGAATATTCAAATCCCGAGGCACCTGTGTAAACATCAGTCAGCTGCTTCGAGTTGTTGCCTTCGTAATCGCACGTCCATATCTGTCCGCCGAATGAATATGCTATCGTTTTCCCATCCGGTGAAAAGACAGGACTGCTTTCATTTTCGGGCGAGTTTAAAAGTGGACGAAGATTCTTTCCGTCTGCGTCAATGAGATAAATATCTTTTTGACCCTTGTTTTCTTCCATACTGTATGTCTGCACTGTAAATGCAAGTGTTTTACCGTCGGGGGAAACAGCCAGGTTGCTAACACGTTTCATAGTCCACATATCATCGACCGTTATTGGTCGTTTTTTCTGGGCTGTAATACTTAGTACCATAGCCAATACTAAAAATAAGCCTAAGATTGCTTTCATTATTTCCTCTATGTGTGAAATGTAATTGAGCATGCAATTTAGTAAGAATAGAGGGGAGGGTCAAACGTCAAATATTAGATGAAAAGGTTAGGTCAATTGTCAATTGTGAATGGAAAACGGGAAACACATAAAAACGTATAAACGTTAAGACGAAGAGACGGAAAGATTGAAAGACAAAATAAAGTAGAATTAAAATCTTGCTCCTGATCCACTTTTGTTCATTGATGGCATAATCGTGGGAATACATATGGGGAAGCCTGAGCTTCCCCTGATCAATTTACAACCTAACTTCCACACCAATACTAAAAGTAACCATATCAGTTTTTGATTTTCTCGGATAATATTTTACATTCCCAGTACTCCTGGTAACTTCAACATCATCTTTTGTTAAGTATTCAGCTTCCGAGCCATTAAGGTATCTTACCTTAAGATCAAGAAATATGTCGTTATCATCATATTCAGGATCTGAGAGCAGTATTTTCAGCCCGCCGCCGGCACCGTAGCTGAAGGCAAAATCATCATAGGTAATATCAGAGAAGATTACCTCGTCATTATAATCGCTGCTTACATCTGTTTTGGTAAAGTAATAGGCAAACCCGCCATATCCCTCAAGATATGGACGAACCATTCCCATCATAGGTGATATCTGAAATACAAGGTGGGCATTTGCCATGCTGTTCATTCTTTCTACTTCAACGCCAATATCAGGAATTGTATTACTAAACGGACGATATTCGGTTGTGGCAGAATAAAAGAGAAATCCTGCGTCAATACCAATTCCAATTGGTGAGTATCTATCAGGATTTTTTAACATAGCCTGAACCTGTAAACCATAACCCTTATTTGGATGGGCCTGCTCAAATTCCCCGCGCGGAGAACCCAACATTAAAGAAGCGCTTAGTGATTGGGAAATAATTTCCGTTGATAAGAATAGTGCTATCGTAAGATAAAGTGTAAATTGTTTCATTTTGTACCCCCCTCGTTATAAAAAATAAAGTGCCTTTTTATTTTGTCTCCTCTATAGGCAATATCAGTGCCAATATGAATATGGAGAAATTATGGTGTTTTGAGTCACAATTTAGGATTGATGGAGTATTGAAGAACTGTAATGTATAGAAAAGAGGACAGATGGGGGATGAGAAAACGTGAGATGTGAAACGTCAAACGTAAAAATGGAAAGACGGGGAAACGTTTGGACAAGAAAAAAACTACTGCGTCGAGACAATCTTGATCCTGCTCATGCTCTCGATCGTGATCGTCTTTATCTTTTTACTGGTTCATCCCAATATACATACCCCCAAAGTAAGGGATAAGCCATATTAGCCAAACTACAAGGCTGTACTTGTGGAATTTCTTTCGGGTTTCCTCATCATTTCTATTAACAACAATTGTTGCCCAAACGGCGTGAATGAGCATTAACCAGAGAGCCAGCTGCCCGGTTAGCGTGTGAGGTTCTAAAATATCAAAGGGTCCGTTTGCCAGTCGGTGCATTGCAAGTGTTCCTGATACATCAAAGAAAAACCCGATCCAGAAGGCTAGCAAATGCCACTTTTTCAGATATTTTGATAAGCGTTCCGACCAGACACCAAGCGTGTAAAAGAATAGCGCCAGAGTGATTAAAACTGTGGAAATTATGGTTAGTGTTGGCAAAATCTTCCCCCTCTTATGCTGAGTTATAAAATAATAAAGAAAAATTGGTTTTCAATATTATTTTCAAAAATCATTCAAAAACTAAAAACATTAGTAAATTAGATCAGTCTAATTACAATCAATAGATCAATTTTTTGGCACGGAAGGCCGTTTATTCTTTTTATAGGAGATGAAACCATGAAAAAGAAGATTGAGCATATTACCTTTGTACTATTGATTGTTGGCACAGTGGGACTTTTAATGAATGAGTTCTTCCTGGAATGGGGAATGTCTGGTACTTTTCTGTTTGCGGTCTTTAATGTGGCCGGACTTGTGGGTTTCTGGTTTTTGTTCCTAGACCAAAAGCAGTAGTAATAAGATCCATTTTATTCCACCTTTATAGTAGTGAGCATAAAAGAATGAAAAACAATAATCCTGATGTACTTAAAAGATTTGTAAGTAAAGGAGTATTCCCTTATCAGTACGCCTTCACCTTACTAATTCCACTAAGAAATATTTTTCTCTCACCAAAACAGCTAATAAATAGATTGATGCTGAAAGAAAATTATACCGTTCTGGAGATTGGTCCGGGTCCAGGATATTTCAGTATTAAGATTGCAAAAGAATTATCGAAAGGGAAGTTGGTTCTTGCTGATATTCAGCAGAAGATGCTCGATTATGCCAGAAAGCGGATAGAGAAGAAGGGGCTGAAAAATGTTGAGTTTAAATTATGCAGCGGGGAAACCCTGGATTTTGAGAATGATTATTTTGACAGAGTTTTTATGGTTACTGTTATCGGGGAAATTGAAAAGAAAGATGAGTACCTAAAAGAAATATACCGCGTTCTTAAAAAGGGTGGAATCCTTTCTATCTCCGAACTTGCAGGTGATCCTGACAAAATTGAAAAAGAGGATTTGAGGGAATTGATTGAACCAAAGGGTTTTAAACTGACCCATCAATTTGGCAGTAATAAAAACTATACTCTTAATTTTACTAAAATCTAGAATCGGTTATTCAAAGGCTGAGGAGAACGAATGAAATTTATATGCACTTTAATTGCCGTAACGGATATTAAACGATCACGAGAGTTTTATGAGAATGTTCTTGACCAGAAAGTGAAGTATGATTTTGGAGAGAATATCACCTTTCACGGGGACTTTGCCATTCATCTTAAATCGCACTACAAAGAACTAATTGATTCGAGGGAAATAGTTTCGGGTGGCAATAATTTTGAACTCTATTTTGAGTATCATAAAGTTGATGAGATAGCAGAAAAGCTTAAAAATGAGAATGTTGAATTTGTACACGAGGTAAGAGAACAGCCCTGGCGTCAAAAGGTCGTTAGGTTCTACGACCCAGACAAAAATATTATTGAAGTTGGTGAGTCTCTGGAGTATCTATCCTACCGATTGAATAAAGAGGGTAATAGCAGTGCCGACATAGCCAAGATTATTGGTTTACCAATAGAGTTTGTTGAAGAATCTATAAAGACTTACTCATGATTATTATCATGAGTAAGTCTTAGTCTTAATTCCCATTCTTCTTCTTCAAATAATCAGGATAGTGGAATCTTACCAATCCCTGACTGGTTGCAAGCCAGATTTTTCCATCAGAGTCAATATCCACAGAATAGATTAAATTAGCTTTCATTTGAGTATTAGCACTATTGTATGCCTCAACAAGAGTAAGGTCTCTGTTATACTTAAGGAGACCAATATCAGAAGCTACCCAAATATCCTGGGCTGTAAAATGGAGATCGTATATCGTATAGTTTACTTTTTTTACTTTCAGCTCAAGGTTTTCGTATAAACAGAGTCGGTCTTCTTCAGTTAGAAAAAGCACACTTTCATCCGGGTTGTTATCGGGCAGAACTCTGGCCATTTTAAAATATTCCGAAGGCATTAAAAGATTATCAGGATAGAATCTTTTCCACTCTGTACTGCCTCGTCTTTGAATAACAAGTCCGATGCTTGCCGCAGCAACGGTATACCAGTAGTTGCGATCAACAGACAAAATAATATTAGAAAGGAGTACTGAGTTCTCTCTTCTGTTGTTTTCCCAATGCCCGTCAAAAAAAACTTGAGATAAGCCACTGTATTTGGTTCCTATTATTGCCTCATGCCCGTTAATTGCCACAATAGCTGTAATATGATCAGATGGCAGGGGAGAATTATTCATTGTGTAGATTGTCGTTTGTCCGTAAATGATTTTAGCCACACCAACAGTAGTGCCAACCCATACATTATCATCCTTTACGCTCAATGCCGTAATATTGTCTGCAGGAAGCCCGCCATTGTTAACGTTATAGATTTCCCAGTTATGGTTATTAAGGTGTGCTAAACCCATATCTAAAGTGCCAGCCCAAACTGATTTTCCTTCAACTTCAACCTGCGTAACATAATTGGAGGGAATGGATGAATTTTGAGTGTTATAGTACAACCAAATTGTCGTGTCTTCAACGGCGCCATAAATAGTTTTGGTGCTGTTGCTTACCAGCCCAATATCCTTTATAAAGCTTCTGCAGCCCGGCTTCTTAAAGGTGATGTTGTGCTTACCTGGTATAACATTAGTAAGTAAAGAAGGGGTAAACAATCCTGTTGATGTGTCATCTACAAAAATTTCTGCACCTGCTGGGACCGAAATGCAGTCTATATTTGAATAAAACAAGGGGTGTTGATAAGAATCAATATCAATTGATACCGATTCCCCTTCTATAATAGTAACGTTAATAGTAGTATCAATATAAAGTTCATGTTTTAATCCAATTTCATACTCGCCGGCTGCTAAAAAGAAAACGCTATCGGGGGTAGATTTTCCCTGAATTTTGCCGTTAAGATAAATATCATAATCAACAGGAGATGAATTTATGAATAGCGATGCCTGCGGTACTTCAGGGTCGGGAGGTGAAACGGATACTTCCTGATCGCATGACACGAATGATATAGTAAACAATAAAATTATAACCAGATGAAGACTGAATTTCATTTTCCCCCCGGGGAAGTAAGTTTATAAAAATCTACGCCCCCAATATTACGAATTTGTTTCTTTATAAAAAAAGCCTCGAGGAAAATGATTCACAAAGAAACAGGGTAAAATTAATAGCGGGTTTTTCTAAAGTCTACGATATCCCTGTTTCCTGATTTTCCCGGCCTCCATGATCCTGAAGAGATTCGGTGTTTTTCAAATGCCCGCCTGAGAGTTGAATGTTGTATTGTAAAAATAATTTAAGAAATATTATTCGACTATTACTCGTGGTAAATTATCAGGCAATCGTGTTAATAACTCGTAATTTATATGTTCAGTCATCTCTGTAAATGAATGGACGGTGATTACCCGCTCACCCTGTTCGCCAATCAGTACTACTTCGTCTCCAATTTCTGCTTCAGGTATATCTGTGATACCAACAATAATCAGGTTCATGTTAACGGAGCCCAAAACATTAGCCCACTGACCTTTAATAAGTACGTGCCCGGAATTACTTAGAGATCTTGCAAAACCATGGGAATAACCGACCGGCACAACACCTACTATCATATCCCTTTGAGCTTGAAATTGATTTCCGTAACCGACAAACTGCCCTCTTTTAACTGATTTCTTACTCATTAGTTTACTTTTCCATGAGATAATTCTTTTAAGTGGATCCAGGTGAAGTTTGTGTTTTGTCATATGATCAATGAAGGTTTCCGGGCTAGGCCAAAAACCATACATCAGTATTCCAATACGCACAAAATCATTTCGCATTTTTGGATATGAAATTGTAGCCGCTGAACTTGCCGTGTGATATCTATTGGCTATTATATTCTTTGCACTCATTAGTTTTACAAAATCTTTAAACTGTTTATTCTGGTTATGGATTCTAACATAATTGGCTATACTTTCTGCGCCGGCGTAATGGGTGCAAATGCCATCGATGATTAGAGACTCACGATTATCGATTATAGTTTGGCAAATATTGTTGATCTCTTTTTTATTTATTCCAACTCTGTTCATTCCGGTTTCAACTTCTAGATGAATAATAGCAGGTTTGGATACTTTTTTAGAATATTTGATGGCTGCTTCAAGACGTTCCCTGTTAAAAACGTAAAACTGTATTTCGTTTTCGATGGCCCACTCAATTTCAGGTTCATCAATCCACCCCATTATCATGATTTCGGAATTGGTAGAATTATGCAGCCAAATGCGATAGGCTTCATCGGAACTGTAGACCGAAAAGTGATTTATTCCACACATTTCAGCCACATCTATAAAAGACTCTATACCATGTCCATAGGCGTTTCCTTTAACAACGCATGATATATCCACATCCTTGCCGATGATATTTTTGATGTAATTGTAATTACTTTGTAATGCACTTTTGCTTAACTGAATAGTTGAGGAATGAAACATTCTTTACTCCGGTCTAATTTTAACTTTGCCAAGAAACATGGTAGTTGTGAAATATATTATCAGAGAACAGAATACACCGAATACTGTTGGTTGAAGTGTTTCGTTGTTGAAAAAAATCATATAAATAATAGTTAGAACAATTGATCCGACCATAGTAATGAATACATTTCTGTTGAGAGTTGGATTTTTCTTCTTACTAAATACTCCAATTAAAATTGGAAGAATTATTGTTGGCGCCCAAACGGAGTATGTTAAAAGTAGCAGATCGATTATATTAGGGACTGCCAGGGCAAGTACTATTCCTGAAATGCCGAGAATAACCGAGCTTGCTCGGGCTATCTTGAGACCACGTCTGGGATTGACATTATTCTTTGCGAAGTATTGTTCATAAAAATCCTTAGTAAAAATAGCAGTTGTTGAGTTTAATATTGAATCAGCTGATGACATAACGGCACTCATTAAAGCGGCAATTATAATTCCTCCTATAACAGGATTATGCAGTTTAAGAATTACATGAGGCAGTGCCTGCTCAGGGTCTATGTTGGGAAAATTAAATTTTGCATAGAGAGAGATAAAAAACAACAAAATAGGAAAAGTTAAGAGAAGGAATAAACCGGCTCTGAATATACCTTTTTTAGTTTCCTCGATATTTTTGCCAACGCAAAAACGGGTTGCGTAGCCGGGGGCAAATGTCTCACCTAGTAAAAAGGCCAGAAAAGTTGAAATAAGAAAAATGTATCCTTTGCCGCCGTCAATTTGAAAAAAAGTTTTTGGAACTTGTTCCATAATTTCAGTTGTGTGGGCAAATATATCGGGCGCAACCATTATGGCTGTAATGATGAATCCTGCCATAAGGATAATAAACTGATACACATCGGTATAAATAACGGCAAGTAATCCACCAGCAGTACTGTAAAGGATAACAATACTGCCGCCAATTATAACAGCAACATCGTAAGGTATTTCCGGCATCATAGAGTTAATGATTTTACCAAAAGCGACCATCTGAGCACCCAGAATACCAACAGAAAAAACAAGTGAAAGTATAAAGGCGACAAAACGATTTTTTCTATCGAACCGGTGTTCAAAAAACCCTGCAACAGTATAAAGTTTGGCTTCTCTGAAATATGGAGCCACATACTTGGCACTGAACATAAATTGAAAATACCATCCGGTTATTACAACCAGCATTAGTATTCCCCTTTCGTAGGTTTTACCAATTGCACCAATTGAAGAACCACCTCCAATTACAGTTGCACTCATAGTTGCCAGAAGAAGGAACCACCCGATGTTTCTTCCTGCTACGAGAAAATCTTCGTCATCCTTAATCGCTTTTGACTTACTTACACCCTTAATAATTATTAAGGCAAAATAGATGATGATTATCGAGTATTGGATAATTGGATATTCCACGCAGTTTCCTAAAAGATATTGTTCAGATGATTTCCACAGTCTAATATGGCAAGTTGTCCAAACGGAGCGAGTTTTTCATCCAGATCTTTTGTTTCGATGTAATATGTTTTACAGCCATTCCAATGAGAATTAATCCATTGGTTAATAATAAGAGGAGAGTACCACATTGAACTGTAACCACGATAAGTTTTAATATTACCAGTTATGTTAACAGCTCTTACTTTTGTTGGCGCCCTTGTCAGTTTATAGTCCTCCTCAGCCAGTAAACCATTCTGGTCATAAATATCGCAGTAAGTATCCTTGGATAAATTACCAAATGCCTTAAGCTCTTTTGGAAGCATTTTGTATTCAGAGGAAGTGTAATTGGTAGGCTCCAGCCATTGGGGTTGCCCGGTAACCTGCATAGCAGATTCGTAAATATTCAGTGCATAGTCTTCAATATAATTATTGGAGTAGCATGAAATGATTCCAATTCCATTAGCTTTTTCTACAGCTTTTCTCATTGAAATAAATAACTGTTGTGCTCCCTCGTACCCCTGAAGCGTGCCAATAGAATTATTGAGATTTACCAGAATGGGGATTGATAGATCATTTTCCTCTTTAAGGTCGAAGGCCGATCCTAATTCAAAGGTCATATTAAGTCTTTTAACAATGTCCTCATCCATTCCTGATAGTTTCGACTCTGCCATTTCCAGAGCTCTTTTTGAAATATCGATACCATGTATATGATTCAAATTAAATGGAAACTCCTCATTCATAATCTTGTTATGGTAATGTTCAGGAATTCTTCCCGCTCCGGTGCAGATATCAACAAGTTTTATGGGTTTATTTCCTTTTTCCGTTAACTCCATTAGAATTTTGTCTAACAATTGTTCTTCAAAATTTTCATACGCAATAATATCCGGATGCCCGCTAAGCACACTCTTTTCGGATTCGTCTGCAATATTATCCCAAAGCAAAATGTCACGATTCACCTGTTTGTCTAAATTTATACTCATATAATCCTCCAATACATCAAGAAACAATTACGAATCAAGTAATAGTCTTGGTAATATATTTTGAATTCATTAATCTGGCTGTGGCCATGTAATTGGGTTTAAAATGAAGCAGATCGCCCACTTTGTAACCATTTCTGTTGTTCCCTAAATCGAATACTGTCATATCTGAAGTTGTACCAACGAATTTAACCGTCTGGTCGAAGAGAGTAAGGTCGCTTACTTCAGCATCGATACTTCCAAAATCGACAATAGCTTTGAAGGTAAATTTTATATTGTTTTCATCGTAATCCGCCGCATGCCCTACATTTGCTTCACTAATAACTCCGTCAGGAACGTTTTCCTTTCTTTCCAATTCAATTATTTCGCCGGAAAAATCGAAAGCGTCAATAGCCAGATTTCTGAAGCGACTTCCGTCTTGGAGGTTAATGCCATGAAATGCCGTTTCGCCAATGCGGAAATGATTAATCTCTTTCGGAAATTTTTTGGTGATGATTGGCAGCGCAATTGAACTACCTCCCGAGACCAATGGGATTTTTTTTTCAAATTTTAACTCAAGCAGCATTTTGTACAGGCTAAGTTGAATAAGTTTATCATATGTCGGTTCAATTCCATACATGCAGCCAAGGTTTGTTCCAAGTCCGATAACATGGATGTTTTCCAGCTCAAATATTTTTTCGTAAAATGAAAGTATTTTATCCCGCAAAACCCCTTCGCGCAGCTCACCAAGTTCTATCATTACTATTACTTTGTGAATTTTTCCAAGTGCTTTTGCTGCTTTGTTAAGCTCAATTATAGTCCTTGATGAGGAGTTAAGTGAAATATCAGCACATTCAACAACCTGTTTTGCAAACTTAATTGCCGGTGGCTTAATATAAATTGTTTCGATATTCGGAGAGATTTTCTTAATAGTTTTTAGGTTGCTAAGACGTGCATCCCCAATTGAATGAAGACTTTTAAGGTAATTGTCACTCAAAAGTTTTTCGAGCACAATATTATCGCCCATGGCCATCTTGGTTATCAAAGACCATTGGATGTTCTTTGATTTCAGAAATTTATCAAGCTTTTTAACGTTAGAAATTATTTTTTTTGTATCAACTTTTAGCGTTGCCATTTATTTGGCCTCTTTGGAAAATCGCATTTCAGCGTATTTATTTGTAAAACCGATTCTTTCATAAAGTCTTTTTGCGGGATTGTCATGCTCAACATGTAGTTTTACATCTCCATCGCTAATTTCCAGGGCTTTTTCAATCATCTTTCTGCCGAGTCCTTTGCCCCGCAAAGACGCATCCACAGCCACATATACAAGTATGTTTTGCGGAATGTAGCCTTCCATGCCGGTTTTGTTCATTATTACTGCTCCGACTATTTTGCCCTCATAGTAACCCACTAGTACTGATCCACCCATACCTTCACTTTTTGAAAAGGCATATTCTACACAATTTTTAATGGCGGATTTTGGATCTCCGAAGTTGTCCAGGTGAGTATGTAAAAAATCTACAAGTTCATCGGTAGAAATGAATTCGTTCATTTCGTTTTTTGAGAAAAATGCTTTTATTGTTAGCATAATTGCCTCATTTTTTTTAGTTAAAAATTACTCTAAGGTTGCTAAAGATTTATCAGAAATATTTGTAGGATTGGTATTCACTTAGAAAAAAAGTGAAATAATTTAAAGATGATACCATGTGTTTTCTATAGGAAAAGATAAAATAATAGCTCGATATTGTTTGAGTTATTACAAAAGTAAGCATTTCTTGAGCCAATGTAAAATCCACAGAATTTGTGTTGTTTCCAGATGAGGCAACCAGGTACTTAAAAGAAGTATTTTTAAGAAAAAAGATAATTTTTAAAACCTAAGGTTTTTGCCCGACGTTTGAAGCGTGATAATATAAAAAACCCTCTTAGCGGGGGGTGCCTCGAGGGTTTATCAAATGAGAAGGTTATAACTTCACTTCCCAGTTAATTCCATGCCTTATTTATAACGAATTATCACCTAGTAAAATTCCTGTAAGTCGTTTCAATTCCGTTTCGTAATTTTTCGCATTGTATTTGGCTGATGAAATGTTATTCTTTGCCTGAATCAATTTTAACTGTGCCTGTCTGAATTCAGTGTTTGTTATTTTTCCCAAATCGTAAAGCTCTTTTGTTCTTGCAAAATTTGCCTCAGCGGCCTCAAGGTTACCGGTTTCCATTTCAAGTATCGTTCTGCTATCACGGTAACTTTGATATGCACTAATCACTTCGTTATTAATTTCTTTTTTGGTCTGATCGTTCAACAATTTGCTGTTATCCAGCATTATTTCTGCGTTCTGACGCTGAATATTATCACGGAAACCGTTAAACAGGTTGAAGCCCAGATTCAAGGTAGTTGTGAATGATTTGTTCGGGTCATCAAAAGCAATTTGAAAGTCATCGTATAAACCATTATATCCGTACGATGCTCTAAGTGATAGTGTCGGGAAGTAATTTGAGTAGCTTAAATTCACATCCTGTTCAGCTAGCTTGATATTGTTATCCGAAATTAATTTTTCAGTGTTATTCCTCTCAACCATTTTAAGCATTTCAGATATTGTGGGAAGTGAATCGAAAGCAACTTCCGATACAACAGTGAAATTAAGATATATCTCTCTGTTCAGGATAATATTCAAGTTCTGTTTTGCCTGAGATAGGAATGTTTTTGTATTGATATAATTAACGCTGTCAGCATTGAAATCGACTCGTGCATTCAAAAAGTCAATTTTCCCGACCTGCCCAAATTCCATCTTTTTTTCCGTTCTCAATAAGCGCTCATTTGAAATGCCCAGAGCCTCTTCGGCGGTTTTTAACAGGTCGTTTGCACGGGCAACATTGTAGTAAGAAGCTATAACGCTGTTAACCACAAGTTCCTTCTGCTGCTGGTTTTGCAGAGTTCCATTCTCTGCTTTTTTCTCGAGTTTATTATAATTGTAAAACCTGCTAAGGCCATCAAACAACATAAGGTTAGCTGATATATTTGCGGAATTGGTTGTGCTTTTAGTGGAAGTCTTAATTCCGTTAACATTCAATTCCTGATCATTGTACATGGATGTTCCGGTTAAGTCAACCGTTGGAAGGAATCCAGCATTACCAATACTAAAGTTATTATTAGTTATATCTTCGCTGTTCTTTGTAATTTGTAGATAGTTGTTATTGTTCAAGGCTAGTTTTACTGCCTCATCAAGAGTTAACAATTCCTGCGCGAAGGATGTGATTGCGAGCAGAATTGTTAGTAATAATATATACAAAAACTTGTCTTTCATTTTTCCCTCTAAAATTTCTAATTGTCAGTATCCATTGATGCCAGTGATCTTTGTTCAATTATCATTGGCTCTGCCTCTTCCGCTGTTAACTTTTTACCGGAGATTAATGATCTGAATGCGCGTAACAATTTGTTATTCAAAACCAATAGTGCCGGAAGCATGATCAGGGTAAGAATGGTGCCAAAGAGCAAGCCATATGCAACTGATATCGCCATAGGAGATAAGAACTGCGCCTGGATGCTTGTCTCGAATATGAGGGGCGCCAAACCAGCAATTGTGGTTATGCTTGTAAGAACAACCGCTCTGAATCTACTTATGCCTGCATTATATAAGGCTTCCTTGAAGCCCATCCCATTTTGCAGAAAGCGATTAAAAGCCGCGACGTAAACCAGGGAATCATTAATCACTATACCTATCAGGGCAATTGTGCCAAATAGTGAGAGAATACTAATAATGTAACCCTGGAAGAAATGACCCCAGGCCACACCAATAAGGGCAAATGGTACAAGTGTGTAAACAACACCAGCTTGTGAAAACGACCTGAAGGTAAATACAACCAGCAGGAACATTAAGAGAAGCATTGGCGGTACCACACGAATCATTGAGCTCATGGTCTTTTCGTTTTCTCTGCTCTCACCATCAAATTGGAATCGAACATCAGGGTAATCAGTATTAATAATAGGCATTATGTCTGTTCTGATTTTATTTAGCATATCAGGGACCGAGATATTGCTATTTGCGATATCTGCTTCAACCTTGATAACTCTTTGCCCATCCAGATGGAATATAGACATTACTCCCCTTTCTATGGTAAGGTTTACCAGTTCGCCAAGGGGGAATTCCCGGCCGTCATTTAATCGGATTCGCATATTTTCAAGTTGGCTTATACTTGCTCGTTCTTCTTCGCCATATCTAACCCAGATTCTCACCTCATCAATTCCGCGTAAAACGCGCTGTGCTTCCTGACCAAAAAATCCGCTTCTTACCTGCGACATAACCTGAGTTGTAGTTAATCCCATAGAATAGGCTTTCTCTTTTAAGGTAAGCGAAACCTCCTTCATACCCCGTGGATTGTTATCAATCACATCTTTCAGTTCTTTATATCTTCGCAACTCGGATTTCAATTTCTCCTTTGCCTGTTGAAGTTGATCAAGATTATCACTTTGCAGTGAAATTGATACAGGCATGCCCCATCTGCCGCCGCCGCCTATCTGAAGTTTTTCAGCATCTTTAATCTCGCCAATTTCCTTTCTCATCAATTCCCGTATTTCCATATTAACTAAATCACGCTGCTCACTGTCAGTAAGGGTTACCCTCAAAGCGCCCTGGTGAGTGCCGGGACCAACCTGACTACTGATAGATTCCACAAGTCCAATTTTATCCGGATTCTCGGCACGGTAAACAGAGTCCATTCTTAAAACATCATTTCCCATCTTGGATACAAGTTCATCAGTGATGAAGTCTCTTGTTCCGGCTGGCATTTCCAGGGTTACGTTTATGTTGTCGAATTCTATGTTAGGGAAAAAAGTGGTTTTGATAACACTCCCTCTTACAGCGCCAATTGTAATTATTAATAATGCTACCGGTATGGAAATAGCAATCCATGGATGGCTGATAGAAAACTTTAGTGCAGGTGAATATAGTCTGTCTCTAAAGAAAAAGAGAACATCTTCGGCTTTTTGAAGAATAATGTTTTTCTTGTTGTCTCTTGACTGCAGTGCCTTTGAATGAGCAATATGCGCCGGCAGAATAAATATTGCCTCGACAAGTGAGAATAAAAGAGTACCGGCGACAACAAAAGCTATATCGCCAGCGTGGTCACCAATACCGCCTTCCATAAAGAAGAAGGTCATAAATATTAAAACAGTAGTTAAAACAGCAGAAGTTACAGCTGGCAGAACTTCCATAGTGCCATTTACTGCAGCCTTCATTGGGCTTTCACCACGTTCGAAATGTTGATAGATGTTTTCGGCAATTACAATTCCATCATCCACCAGAATACCAATTACCAGAATCATAGCCATTAGTGAAAGTACGTTAAATGTTAATCCGTACATGGGACTGATCATAAACATACCGGCAAAGGAAAGTGGAATGGATAAAGCCACCCAGAATGCCATTCTCGGGTTTAATGAAAGCCCAAGGAAAAGTACTACAAGGAAAATACCAAGTATACCGTTGGTTGAAAGAATATCTATACGCTGTTTGATGATCTTCGATCCATCTCTTAAAATGTCAAGCTGTACATTGTTATGTTTTTGGTTGAATTCTTCACGATACTCTTTTACAATTTCCGCGATCACAAGAAGATCTTCATCATTGGTTTTTGATAAGTCGATTGTAAGAGCTGGTTTACCATTAAAGAAAACTCTGTTCGGATCCTCCGCCCAGCGGTCGATAACATCCGCTACATCCCTCAATCTAATTACAGTTCCATCCACGGAGGTTTTTATCACGTGATTTTTAAGATCTTCGGCATAGTAACCTTTATTATCGGCACGGATTAATAATTCTTCGCGATTACCTTTAATTTTACCGCCAGTAATTTTCAAGTTTGCAGCGCCAATGGCTTTTGCTACGGCGTCAAAGGTTAGGTTGAACTTTCTTAAATCATTTTCTCTAAAGCTGATTTCAATTTCTTCATTGGGGAACCCGGAAAGGGACAATTTGGAAATTCCATCTTTTGCCAGCAGTTCTCGTTCAATTCGTCTTGCATAAGTTTTTAAAGTAACAAGATCAACATCACCATGAAGCGCGAGTGCAATAACAAACTCCCGGGCTTCATTTTTATAGACGTTTATTTTTTCCATTCCAACAGGGAATGAGCTTACTTTATCTACTGCATTCTTAACTTCCTGAAGCAAAACGTTGGCGTCGTATCCATGCCTGATTTCAACACCGATGGATACAGCATTCTCCCGAGAAGAGGAAGTAATACGTTCAATACCTGTTACACCTTTCAGGTTATCTTCAATCTTAAGAGTTATGCCTTCCTCAATTTCTTCAGGGGAAGCGCCGGGATAAATTGCGCTGATTGTTATAGAGCGTGTTGGTTCCTGAGGAAAAAATGTTGTTCTGATTCCCGTAAAAGTAAAAATACCAAAGACAAATATGAGTGCCAGAATTGCATTACCGAGAACCGGGTACTTTACAAAATGTTCAATTATTTTTTTCATAGAATCGGTTCCTCTTAATTCAAGGTTTCTGGATTGGCTGGGATTATCGCTGTAAAATCAGAATGTTCTGAGAGCACTTCATCGTTTTCTTCAAGTCCTTTTACATATATGTTATTGCCTAGTGATTTAACAATCTCAACTTTACAAGGGGAAGCCGAGTTGTCCTTTAGCACATATACTTCGTCTTCCTGATTAACCGCGCTTCTAGGAACTATTGAAACATTCTTCAGCTCACCACTTTCAACTTTCGCTGTAACATACATCCCATCTTTCAAGCTCATGTCATTGGAACGAATAAATACTTTTATCATCTGAGTTGCCCGATCAATTGCGGCATTTATACGATTAATTTTGCCGGCGAAATTTTGATCACTGTTTTGTGATTCCAGAGTTACATTCTGTCCCGCCCGCAAATACTTTGCATCATTCTCATTTACCGCTACTTCAATTTCGTATATGGCTGTTCCAATAAACTCGCCTAATTTTTGCCCGCCTCTTACCAGAGTACCAGGATTGATATTTGACTCTGTAACAATACCATTAAATGGAGCCTCGATAGTATATTTGTCATATGTGGCTTCCATGCTCTTAATAGTGTAGTAAAGATTGTATATGTTTTTTGCCGCAAGATAATTGCGTTCTTTTGAATTTGATGTCTCAGGCAGTGGTTTAATCTCAGAATCAAAACTGAAACTGTTCAAGTAGTTTTCCCACTTTTGAGCTGATTGTGGAAAATCGAAGGAGATATCCGGCAGGAGAAGTGTTATCTGATTTAGAAGATTACTCTTTTGCGCATATAGATTATTCTTGTATACTTCGTCATCAATGTGAACAAGTTGTTCCCCTTTTTTGAAATAATTGCCTGCCTTAAACTTTTCAGAATTTTGCGTAAGTAAACCACTTACTTCCGCAAAGACTTCAATTTTGTTTAAGGCGTTAACACGACCGGTTGTTTCTACTACATTCGATAAATCAGTTTTTGAGGTTTTCACCGTTTTGAAATTGTTTTTGCTCTTTGTAATCGGCTCGCCCGGCTTTAGACCTGGTTGACTGCTAAATATCACGCTGATAATTACTCCGAATAGAAGAATTCCCACAGCAACTAAAAAGCTTTTTGACTTACTCATCTGGTTTCCTTTTTTCTTAAAATGACTTTTTCATTGGTGCTAAACTAAATATTTGATGTAAATGTTCTGTTTCTGGTTTGTAACAAATTGTAACAAGAGCTGTATCTAGTACAAAGTATCAAGTAGTTAGATGTAAAAGAAAAGCAAAGGATTTAGATAAAGAATAGAAAAGTGGTGATTGTAGCGGACGCATTTACTGTGTCCGATTTGGATTATAGGGAAGCCTTTTCTATATAGGAAAACTAATTATTATTTTTGTCCCAGCATTTAACTCACTTGTAACTTTAATGTTTCCACCATGGGCTTCAACTATTTTTTGCGATAAATGCATGCCGAGTCCGTATCCTCCGGTTTCTTTTGACCGGGATTTATCAACTCGGTAAAATGGCTCGAATATGTGTCCCAATTCCTCCTGTGGAATTCCTTCGCCAAAATCCTGAATTGAGATTTCAACTCTTTTAGTATCACCTTTTAGGTTAACTTCAACAGGGTGAGCCTGATCTGAAGAATATTTTATAGCATTATCAATAATATTTCTAAACAGTGTTTTGAGGCGCTCACCATCACCATTCATTGAATAACTACTTTCTGAGTTGATTACTACGCCAGGTTCCCTGTTCGCAAAACCAATGGCTAACTCTTCAAGCAATTCATTAATTAATAGAGGTTCCTTTTTTAATCCACCATGTTTGCTGCTTAGTCTTTCTGTCTCAAGCAATTCGCTTATCATCGTTTCTATTTCTCTGATGTCATCCTGAATAATTTCTTTCGATTTTGAATCATCCATAAATTCAAGTGCGAGTTTTACTCTGGTTATAGGTGTGCGTAATTCATGACTTACATCAAGCAATAATTGATCACGGGATTTAATCATTTCACGAACTTCACGATTCATCGTGTTGAATGAATTAATGAGTTTGCCAAGTTCATCTGTTCTGTTGGTTTTTATTTCGTTATCAAAATCACCTTTACTCACTTTGTCTACGCCCTCTCTCAGCAGAAGAACAGGTGTTAGTATCCTGCGAACAATTCTGTACATAAAATATAGGATGATAGTAAACCAGCTAAGAGCGATAATAACAAATAAGTGGTCATAAAATTTAAAATCATACCCATCCTGTTGAAGAGATATCAAATAAGTTGTGTTCCCTCTTTCAGTTATCATATGAAGGCCCCCATCAAATCCAACATGGCTTTTAAAGCGAGCATGAAAATCTTTTAATTCAAGTTCGTCAAATCCAGGTGTGGATTCGCTATTAGCCCATTCAAATTGATCATTTTTAATTTTGATATTAATCTCAAATTCATCAGCATATTTTTTTGCAAGAGTTGTGTCAGGGGGAGTCCCGAGTTTATCAATTATCAAACTTCCATAATTATAAGCAGTGTTTTGAATGCTTTTTGCATGAAAATTCTCAAAGAAAAAATCTTTGAGGTGCCACATTGAAACGGCAAAAAACAAATGTCCGCAAATAAAGACTAATAGTATCTTAACAAATAGAGATGATTCATGTAGTTTTTTTAAAATCTTCATTTACTCATCTCCAATAAATTTATATCCGGAACCCCAGATAGTCTTGATAAATCTAGGGTTCTTTGGATCATCTTTAAGTTTCTGGCGAAGCCGGCTTATCAGCACATCAATTGATCTATTAAAAACGTCCCACTCAATTCCTTTCAGATTTTCCAGTATATTGTCTCTGTTTAAAACTTTTCCGGATTTTTTAATAAAGAGACTCAATATTTCAAATTCCGCGGTTGTAAGATCCAGATCAACTCCGTTCAACTCGGCTGTCTGTCGTTGAAAGTCGACCACAAGCTCACCAAACTCAACTTTCTCTTTTGTCACGGGAGCCGTACTGCGTCGCAAAATGGTTTGTATTCTTGCTACAAGTTCTCTTGGTTCAAAAGGTTTGGGCAGGTAATCGTCAGCGCCCAATTCTAATCCAACAATTCTGTCGGTTACCTCACCGCGGGCGGTTAGCATTATAACCGGAACGGAGGATTCCTTCCTGATTTCTTTACAAACCTCAAAACCATCTTTTCCAGGCATCATTACGTCCAGTATTACAAGGTCAGGGCTTTCTTTCGCAACCAAATCTAATCCATTTTCCGGATTAGTTGAGGTGATTACCTTATAATCGAACTTGCTTAAATAGTCTTGGAGCAATCCGCAAAGTTTTTTGTCGTCATCTATAACCAATATTTTTTTGTTAGAAGCCATCACATAATTCCATTTTCATATTGCTAAGTTAACGGATAAATATAAATCAATTATCTCTCAATTGTAACAAAGTGTAACAGGGGGAGCGATTCAGAAAGAATAATTAAAAATCAATAATTAATAATGAATATAATAAGAAGGAAAATATTGCTATAAGGATACGCCAAATTGTTGAAATAATATACCTGGGCATATCATTGAACCTGCCAGCCGGAAATTTGGTTTTATATGAAAACTGATATACATTTTACAATTTGGAGAGTTTTATGAAAGTAATTACAATTGTATTCCTGGCAATGTTAAGTCTTAATTTCATTACAGTCGCAGAGGACCATAAATCTGGAGATAAACCATCACCAGATAAAGCACTTCAGATGCTAAAAGATGGTAACACAAGATTTTATAGCGGCGAACTAACGCACCCTCATTTGGATAATGCTCGACTAATACAGGCAGGCAGTGAAAATCAAGGTGATTACGCCTACGCAACAGTAATTACATGTTCCGATTCCCGTGTTCCGGTTGAGTCGATTTTTGACGCGGGAGTAATGGATGTGTTTGTTATACGTGTTGCAGGCAATGTTTGCGATACTGATGAGATTGGTTCCATTGAGTATGGTTTAGCACATGTTAATACTCCAGTGCTTGTTGTACTTGGACACACTCAATGCGGCGCTGTTACTGCAGTTACCAATGCGGTTGAAGGGCATGGACATGCCTTGGAAAGAAACATTCCACCATTGGTAGATAACATTATTCCCGCTGTAAAAAGAGCGAAGGAAATACATTCTAATAAACACGGCTCCGAAGTTATTCCCTTTGCAATCGAAGAAAATGTATGGCAGGGAATTAATGATTTATTTAGGGAAAGTCCGGCAACAAGAAATCTTGTAAATGAAGGCAAAGCAAAAGTAGTTGGCGCCATTTATAATGTTGGCACTGGCAAGGTTGATTGGTTACCAGAAAGCAAGGTGGCAGAAATTCTCAAAAAAGTTGAGGCAGACCCGGAACGTGCCATGAATGTAATGGCAGAAGAATAAATAGCAAAACAAATAGTTTCAATTCCATCTTCCACGTGAAGATGAGTTCAAAAATCCCGGTCCGCTTTTTCGTATCGGGATTTGCTTAAATATCATTAAATACAAAATTACTTTATAGCTGCTTGCTGCGCAATTGTCAATTGCTGATTTTTAAATTCAAAATCCAACATTAAAAATTCAATATTGATCTACTAAAATTGCTCTTAGAGCTCTATTTGAGTAAATTTCACCCTTATTTTTTTATTAATTATCCTAAAAGAAGACCATGAAATATCCATTCAAAGAAATTGAAGAGAAGTGGCGGAAACGCTGGGAAGATAACAAGACTTACAAAACTGATCTGACTGAAAAAGAAAAGGCGATTTATACCCTCGTTATGTTCATTTATCCCTCAGGTTCTAAGCTCCATTGTGGTCACTGGTACAATTACGGGCCTACCGATTCATGGGCACGATTAAAGAAATTACAGGGCTACAACGTATTTGAGCCGATGGGTTATGACGCTTTTGGTCTTCCGGCGGAAAACTACGCGATTAAAACAGGTGTTCATCCTCAGGATAGCACTTTCGAAAATATAAAGGATATCAGAGCTCAGCTAAAAAAAATGGGCTGTATGTACGATTGGGATGCCGAGTTAATGACCTGCGTTCCTGAATATTATAAATGGAACCAATGGTTATTCCTTCAGATGTACAAGAAGGGGTTAGCATACAGGAAAAAAGCTCCGGTCAACTGGTGTCCGGACTGCCAGACTGTACTCGCAAACGAACAGGTTCATGGAGAAGGGGAATGTGAACGTTGCGGAACTATGGTTGAGCAGAAAAACCTGACTCAATGGTTCTTAAAAATTACTGATTATGCTGATGAGCTTTTGGATGGATTGAAAACAATCGACTGGCCCGAAAAAACCAAGGTTATGCAGGAGCATTGGATTGGTAAGAGTTACGGAGCTGAAGTGAAATTTAAGCTTGATGGGCGTGAAGATGAATTGACAGTTTTTACTACCCGTCCTGATACGTTATTTGGCGCCACTTACATGGTATTATCGCCGGAACATCCATTGGTTGAAGAAATAACTATAAAAGAAAACCTTACAGCTGTGCAGGAATATAAAGAGAAAGTTAAATCACTTAGTGAGATTGACAGATCTTCAACAAGCAAAGAGAAAACTGGCGTAAACACGGGTGCCTTTGCAATTAATCCGGCAACAGGCAAAAAGATTCCTGTCTGGATTGCTGATTACGTATTGATGACATACGGAACAGGCGCAATTATGGCGGTTCCCGGGCAGGATGAACGCGACTGGGCTTTTGCTGAGCAGTTTGATCTTCCAATTATTCGTACTGTTCAGGTTCCCGAAGGTTGGGAAGGAAAAGCTTACACAGAAGATGGGCCGGCTATCAATAGTGAATTTCTTAACGGACTTCGTGTTCAGGATGCAAAAAAGAAAATGAGTGACTGGCTTGTTGAAAAAGGACTTGGTGAAAGCAAAGTTAATTTCAGGTTGCGTGACTGGTTAATATCCCGTCAGCGCTACTGGGGAACTCCTATTCCTATTTTGTATTGTGAAAAGTGCGGCGAAACTCCTGTGCCTGAAGATCAACTTCCTGTCGAACTTCCTTACAAAGTTGAGTTCAAACATGATGGCGGTTCACCGTTGGCAAGTAATGAAGGCTTTGTGAATACAACATGCCCGACATGCGGCGGCCCGGCCAAGCGTGATGTTGATACAATGGATACTTTCGTGGATTCTTCCTGGTACTATTTACGTTATCTTAATCCAAAATTCATTGAAGGTGCTTTTGATACTGAACTTGGAAAAAGATGGACTCCAATAGATATGTATGTAGGTGGAGCTGAACATGCTACTATGCATCTTCTTTATGCACGTTTCGTGCACAAGTTCTTGCGTGATCAGGGCTTGGTTGATTGTGATGAGCCGTTCAAGAGGTTGATTCATCAGGGCACAATTACAAATGCCGGTGCCAAGATGTCAAAATCCAAGGGCAATGTTGTTAACCCTGATGGTTTTATTGAAGAGTACGGCTCGGATGTTTTCAGAATGTATCTTATGTTTATGGGACCTTACGAGTTGGGTGGTGACTGGAGTGATAAAGGTATTGTAGGCGTAGACAGATTTGTTCAGCGTGCCTACGCTATCGTGAAAGATAATAAAAACGTTATGAAACATGGGCGTCTCAAGGAAAAATTTGAGGTTGCTGAATTATCAGACGAAGAAAAATCTGTTTACAGAAAAGTAAATCAAACTGTTGAAAAGGTTAGTTACGAAGTTGAGCATTTTCATTTTAACACAGCCGTTGCTGCCTTGATGGAATTACAAAATGAATTAGCCAAAAACCTTGAAGAATGCAGCAAAGAAATGAAAGCATATACTCTTGCACGGTTTGTTACTTTACTGGCTCCGTTGGCGCCGCACATGGGTGAAGAGTGCTGGCAGATTTTGGGTAATGAAAAAGGATTGTATGATAATCCTGTTTGGTTTGAGGTTGACGCTGAGGGGTTAGTCGTAGATAGCGTAACCGTTGTTGTGCAGGTGAATGGAAAAGTAAGAGCTAAACTTGATTTACCTGTTGATAAAGAACAGGCAGAGGTGAAAGGATTAGTCTTTGCAAATGATAATGTAATAGCTCATACAGAAAGTAAAGAGATAATTAAAGAAATATATATCAAGAACAAAATTTATAATATTGTTGTAAAAGGCTAGTTTGATTCCATAACCCCGGGATTAATCCCGGGGTTATGGATGAATAAATTGAAATTGGAGATAAAATGTTAGACCTAAAATTTATACGTGAGAATGCTGATCTGGTTAAACAGGGTGTTGAAAATAAAAACGAGAAAAGTACTGTAGATCAGGTTCTTGCTCTTGATCTTGAAAGAAGAGAACTGATCACAAAGACCGAAGAGTTGAAAGCAAAGAAGAACCAAGTGTCAGCACAAATTCCACAACTCAAAAAAGCAGGTCAGGATACATCCGAAATCTTTGAGCAAATGAGACAAGTAAGTGTTGAGATTAGCGAATTGGACGGAAAACTGCGTGAAGTAGAAGAGAAGCTTAATGCATTGCTGGATTGGATTCCAAATCTACCTCACGAATCTGTTCCGGTTGGTAAATCCGCTAATGACAATGTTGTGGCCCGCGAGTGGTTCCCGGAAGGTTTTTCTCTTAAAAATGAAGAACCCGTTTTGGATCATCTAGAACTAGGCAAAAAATTAGGCATACTTGATTTTGAACGCGGCGCAAAAATCAGCGGCAGTGGTTTTCCTGTTTATTTAGGTAAGGGCGCAACGTTAGAACGTGCCTTGATTAGCTACATGCTGGATCTTCACATAAATGACCATGGCTACACCGAAATTATGCCGCCAATACTTGTTAATCGTGATTCAATGTATGGAACAGCTCAGCTTCCCAAGCTTGAAGAGGATATGTACCACTGCGAGAAAGATGATCTTTTTATCATTCCCACCGCCGAGGTTCCAATCACCAATATGCATCGTGATGAAATTTTGAACGAAAAAGATCTGCCTATCAGATACGTTGGATACACTCCTTGCTTCAGAAGAGAAGCGGGCTCATATGGTAAGGATTCCAAAGGCTTTTTGAGAACTCACCAGTTTAATAAAGTTGAGATGGTAAAAATTGTTAAGCCGGAAGGGTCTTTTGATGAGTTGGAAGGTTTAGTGAATGACGCTGAAGATATTCTTAAGGCATTAAAAATCCCCTACAGAATTTTAACCTTATGCACGGGCGATTTAAGTTTTGCAGCGTCTAAGTGTTACGACATTGAGACCTGGAGTCCTGCTGAAGACAAGTGGCTCGAGGCTTCTTCCTGCAGCAATTTTGTTGATTTTCAGGCCAGAAGAGCTAATATTAAGTACAGAAGTACGGAAAACAACAAGGTGCAGTTTTGTCATACTTTAAACGGATCGGGTCTTGCGACCAGTCGTTTGATGGTTTCAATTCTGGAAAATTACCAAACCCCCGAAGGTAAGTTGATTGTACCAAAAGTTCTTCAAAAATACACAGGTTTTGAAGTAATCGGTTAATTATCTTCGAAAGGTTTTGAACTTAAGGAGTGTTGAAGTGTTTATATCTCAACACTCTCAAAAGTTCTTAAAAGACAAATGAATAGTTTATCCGCACTAAATAAGTATTTCGTACGCTACAAAAAAGAGCTTGCAGCTGGAGTTTTATTTATCCTTCTCTCGAACTCATCTCAGGTTTTTATCCCGCTATTAATGCGCGATAGCATAGACAGCTTAAAAGAAAATGTGAATTACTCAGAGATCATTAAATATGCTCTAATGATAGTAGGCACCGCCGCTTTTAGCGGGTACTTTAGATTTCTTATAAGAATGAAAATGAACGTGGTTTCACGAAAGATTGAGTATGATTTACGCACAGATTTCTGGGCACATATTCAAAAGCTTCCCTTGCGTTACTTTCAGAACAACTCAATTGGTAACATTATGGCTCATGCCACAAATGATATCAACGCAATAAGAATGTATGTAGGGCCAGCGGTAATGTATTCGATCGATACATCAACAAAGTTTATTTTTATTCTTGCCATGATATTAATGATAAGTCCCTCTCTTACCCTTTTTTCTCTATTACCTTTGCCTTTCCTCTCATACATGGTGTTTAGATTAAGTAAAAGAATTCATCAGAAATTTACGTTTATCCAGGAAAAATTTTCGGAATTAACAACTTTTGCTCAGGAAAGTTTTTCAGGTATCAGAGTAATTAAGTCTTACGTTAGAGAAGCCAAACAAATTGATGACTTTAAAAAATTGAGTGACGAATACCTTGCCCGTAATATGGACAAAATAAAAATTCAGGCGCTTTTTATGCCAATATTATTTTTGATTACCGGAGTCTCTGTAATTGTTGTTATTTGGTACGGGGGCAGCCTGGTAATAAATGGAGTTTTGACCATTGGTGAAATATTAGCCTTCACAGCCTATCTTTCATTATTAATTTTCCCTGTAATTGCTCTTGGCTGGGTAATGAATCTCGTTCAGCAGTCTTCTGCCAGTATGAAACGCCTTAACAGAATATTGGACGAACCATACGAAATTAATGACAGCAAGGATACCAAGTATTCAAAAAATACTGTCTCAGGAACAATCGTTTTCAAAAATGTTAGCTTTAAGTACAAAGAAAATCTTCCCGATGTTTTAAAAAATATAAATCTCGAAATACCAAAAGGATCTACCGTTGCCTTTGTTGGTCATACGGGAGTTGGAAAATCTTCTCTGATAAACCTGATTCCAAGATTTTACGATGTAACTGAGGGGCAGATTCTTATAGATGGTTTTGATGTAAAAGAAATACCCCTGAGTGTTTTACGCCGCAATATTGGTCTCGTTCAACAGGAAACGTTTCTCTTTTCAGATACCTTGCGAAACAACATTCTTTATGGATTAAATGCTGAAAATGACTCAGTTGTGAAAAAGGCTGCTGAAATTGCCAGATTGGATAAGGATGTTGAATCATTTCCGAATGGATACGAAACCATTCTTGGCGAGCGCGGCATAACCTTGTCAGGCGGACAGAAACAAAGATCCTGCTTAGCCAGGGCTTTGGCTATTGATCCTAAAATATTAATACTTGACGATTCATTCTCGGCTGTTGATACACATACAGAAGAAGAAATTCTTGTGAAGTTAAGGGAGTTTATGAAGGGGCGAACGAGTATCATTATTAGCCATAGAATCTCAACAGTAAAGGATGCCGACAGAATATTTGTTCTGGATGAAGGCATTGTTGTTGAACAGGGAAATCACGAAGAACTGGTAGCAAATGGTAAAATTTATGCTGATCTGCACTATAGACAATTACTCGAAGAAGAATTGAAAGAACTGAGCTGATGGGACAAGAGGACGAAATATTAGGCAAAGCGTACGATTCCAAATTAATGAAGCGTCTGCTAAGCTATGTGAAGCCATACAAGAAATATGTTGTATTGGCTATCTTCCTTAATATTATTGTTGCTGCCTTGGGTCCGGTAAGACCGTATCTAACAATGATCGCAATTGACGACTACATTGCCGCGAAGGATTATGAAGGTTTGCTGATGATCTCCGCCATTCTGGTGGCATCATTAATTTTACAGGCAATAATTCAATATGTCCTTACATACTATACCCAGTACATGGGTCAGAAAATAATCTATGACCTTAGGATTAAGATTTTTTCGCATGTTCAAAAACTTGCCCTTAAGTATTTTGATAAAACTCCTATAGGAAGAATTGTTACCAGAGTTACAAATGATGTTGAAGCGCTGGATGACTTGTTCTCCTCCGGCATTGTTATGGTTTTCAGTGATGTCTTTATAATTTTCTGGATCTTTATTTTCATGTTCATAATGGATTGGGATCTTTCTCTTGTTACATTATCTGTACTTCCTGTTCTAATTTATGCCACTTTTCGATTCAGGAAGAAAGTAAGGGACGCTTACAGGGATGTCCGGTTTCACCTTGCTCGTCTAAATTCCTACATGCAGGAGCATATCACCGGCATGAACGTTGTCCAAACATTTACCAAAGAACAAGAAGAACTGGAACAATTTAATGGAATAAATTCCGACCACAGGACAGCTCATATTCACTCGGTTTTCTACTATGCAATATTCTTTCCGACAGTTGAGCTTTTAAGTTCTATTGCTATCGCCCTTATAATCTGGTATGGCGGCGGGGAAGTGGTATCTGGCTTTATGACTGTGGGTGTGCTATTCGCATTCATTCAGTACACGGAAATGTTCTTCCGCCCGATTAGGGACTTGTCAGAGAAATACAATATCATGCAGACAGCCATGGCATCCTCAGAACGTATATTCAAATTACTCGATAACGATACACGCGTACAGAACCCTGAAAATCCTGAGGTATTGCAGGATGTTAAAGGTGAGATAGAATTCAAAAATGTATGGTTTGCCTACAACCCCGGTGATTATGTATTAAAGGACATTTCCTTTAAAATTAAGCCTGGAGAAACTGTTGCGATTGTTGGGGCAACGGGTGCCGGAAAGACAAGTATCATTAACTTATTCACCCGATTCTATGATATCGAAAAGGGGGGAATATTCATTGATGGACAGAATATAAAGGATGTAGATAAGCACGAATTACGAAAACATATATCAACGGTCTTACAGGATGTCTTCCTTTTTTCAGGTACAATTAAGTCTAACATAAACCTTGATAATGATAAAATTACAGACGAAATGGCTGTTGAAGCGGCCAAAACCGTTGGAGCACATAAGTTTATATCAGAACTTCCACATCAGTATGACGAAGAGGTGAAAGAAAAGGGCGCGACACTAAGTGTTGGTCAAAAACAGCTAATTTCTTTTGCCAGAGCTTTGGCATATAACCCGCAAATCCTTATCTTAGATGAGGCAACATCAAGTATTGATACTGAAACAGAAACCCTTATTCAACATGCTATTGAGAAGTTGTTAGTCGGCCGGACATCAATTGTTATTGCCCACCGTCTTTCGACGATTCAAAATGCAGACAAGATAATTGTTATGCATAAAGGTGAGATTAGAGAAGTAGGAACTCATCAGGAATTGCTTGCTGAAAAAGGAATTTATTATAAGTTGTATCAGTTACAATATAAAGACCAGGAAATGACTATTAAAGGATAGGAGAAGCAGCATGAAACCAACCGGTTATATGACCATTCAGCGTCATATTCTGGAAGGAGAGAGTCAACACCCTGAGGCTACAGGGGAGTTTTCATCTCTTTTAACAGATTTAGCGCTTGCCGCCAAAATTATTTCGCTCGAAGTAAATAAAGCCGGACTTGTAGATATATTAGGACTGACCGGCAACAAGAATGTTCATGGCGAGAAGGTAAAGAAGCTTGACATGTTTGCCCATGAGACTCTTCTTAAATCTATGGAATACGGAGGGCACTTTTGTGTTATGGCTTCCGAGGAAGAGCAGGACATTATCCACATTCCTGAACAGCATCAAATCGGTAAGTACGTACTACTTTTTGATCCACTTGATGGATCTTCGAATATTGATGTTAACGTCAGTATTGGTACAATTTTTTCAATTTATAAAAGGGTCAGTCCCGACGGGCAACCAGGTACTCTGGAAGATTGTCTTCAAAAGGGAACCGAACAGGTGGCAGCAGGATATGTTCTTTATGGTTCCAGTACCATGATGGTTTATACTACAGGTGAAGACGTTTATGGGTTTACCCTTGATCCGGCATTTGGCGAATTTCTTTTGTCACACGAAAAAATTCAAATTCCTAAAAAGGGTAATATTTACAGTCTGAACGAGGGTAATTATAAGTACTGGCGTCCCGGCTTGAAAAGATACATTAAGTATTTACAAGATGTAGAAGATCTGAACGGTCAACCATATTCAGCAAGATACATTGGTTCATTAGTTGCTGACATACATCGTAATCTTATGTACGGTGGAATTTTTATTTATCCAGCCGATAAAAGACGGCCAACTGGTAAATTAAGATTAATGTATGAATGCAATCCCATGGCAATGATTGTTGAGGCTGCCGGTGGCAGAGCATCTGACGGTATGAACCGGATTCTGGAAATACAGCCGGAGTCACTCCATCAAAGCGAACCACTGTATATTGGTAGTGAACATGACGTTACTCTTGTAGAAAAATTCCTGCGTGAAGAGGAAGAGTTGATCAGATTTACAGAAGAAGCGAAGTCACAATCCTGACTTCGCTTTATTTAATCTCTTTAATTTTTTCAGTTAGTTTCACTGCCAATTCATCAGGCGATATTCCTTTAATTTGAACTTTGGTGCTCTTTACTAATATTTCTGGAACATCACCTTCTTTGTTTAAATATTTCAACAAGCCAAAACTTAAACGATATCTATCGTTGGGAATTGGCAAATATTCTTCAAGTGAATCAACCAGTCCATAAACTTTTTTTTCAATTGAATCAGCAGGGAATTCCTTAACTGCGGGTGCTGGTTTTGTAGCCATTAAAAGTATCCTTATGTTTTAGAGACTAAAATAATCATTGTATGATTGGCAATCAACTTTACTTAATTGGATTGCGTTGTCGATTTCGGTAAATTTGATGTCAGAAATTACGCAATTATGAATATAAAACAAGCAAATAATATCCTTATTATCAGGTTCAGTTCGCTCGGCGATGTTCTGTTAACCACTCCCGTTTTAAGTGCGATTAACAGGGTGAACCCGGGAGCTAAAATTGATTACCTTATTAAAACGAACTTCGTGGTTGCAATTAAATACCACCCTCATATTAATAATATCTACGAGTTTAAGAAGGAAGAAAAAATTAGTAAACTAACTGATAGGCTAATAGAAAATAAATATGATTTTGTGATTGATCTTCAGAATAATTTTAGAAGCAGAAAGATTACAAGTAGATTAAATATTCCTTTCGTCAGATATAAAAAACCAACCATCAAAAAGCTGCTCCTTGTCAAACTCGGCATCAATCGATACAAGGAAATCATTCCAATTCCACAAATGTACGCTAATCCTATTGAGGGTATTTCTCTGGGTGATGATTCTCTATTGTTCAATTACCCCGAAACAGTTACTTCGTCATTATCAAAAAGCGATAAAAACATTGCATTTTGCGTTGGGGCCAAACATTTTACAAAAAGATGGCCGGCTGATTATTTTATTCAGCTTGGCATCAAATTAATTGCTCAAGGTTACAAGGTGAACCTTCTTGGCGGTATTGACGATATTGAATTATGTGATTACATATCTGCCAATCTACCTGGTGCTCTGAATTTATGTGAAGATAACAATTTGTATCAGGTTGCCGCTAATATGAAGGCATGTGATTTGGTTTTTTGTAATGATTCCGGTCTCATGCATCTTGCAGTTGCTTTACAGGTGCCGGTAATTGCATTTTTCGGATCTTCGGTAAAAGAATTTGGTTTTGCCCCTTATAATGCGAAAAATACACTTTTAGAGAATAATTCCTTATCTTGCAGACCTTGCAGTCACATTGGACTGAGTAGTTGTCCAAAGAAGCATTTTGACTGCATGAAAAATATTACTTCGGACTTAGTGATGGAAGAATTTCAAAATATGGCAAAAAATTTATGAAAGTAATTTGGTTTTTACTTTATAATGTTCTGGTTGTGCCCTCGCTCTATATTGGTTTCAGGATTGCGGGCTTGTTCAACAAAAAAATAAAGCAGGGGTTGGAAGATAGAGCAACTCTGTTTGCTAACCTGAAAACCAGTCTTAAAAATATCGACACTTCAAAAAAAATGGTTTGGTTTCACTCTGCGTCAATGGGCGAATTTGAGCAGGCAAAACCAATAATAGAGAAGTTAAAGTCAGAAAACGATATTAATGTTATTGTTACTTTCTTTTCTCCTTCCGGATACAGAAATTCTCTGAAGTATAAGCACAAAGATATTATCTCTTATATTCCTTTTGACTCGCCCCGGTCTGTGAAAAAATTTATAGATCTTGTAAACCCAGTAATTACGGTGTTTATGCGTTACGATTACTGGCCCAATCTTGTTTGGGGTTTGAAAAAGAAAAATATTCCAATGTTTATTGTTGATGCCACAATGCGGTTGGACAGTAAAAGGAAATTACCTTTTTCAATAAGTTTTCATAAATCACTTTTCAAAAATTTCAACAGAATACTGGCTGTTTCGAGCGAGGATGTTGATAATTTTAAAGTTTATGGAGTTACAAATAGTCAGGTGAAGGCGGTTGGCGATACACGATTTGACAGAGTTTATCAAAAAAGTTTACAGGCAAAAGAGTTACATATATTGCGGGATGGTTTTTTTGAAGGGAATAAAGTAATTGTACTTGGCAGTTCCTGGCCGTCAGGCGAGGATGTGTTGCTGCCGGCGCTAAAAAATCTTTTAGCAGAAGATCCAAAGCTAAGGGTTGTACTGGTTCCGCATGAACCCACCATAGATCGGCTGGAAAAGATTGAAGAGAACCTGAACGGTAGCGTAAACCACATCCGCTTATCTCACCGTAATAACTATACAGATGAACAAATAGTAATTGTAGATTCTATTGGTGTTCTGGTTTCTCTATACTACTATGCCGATATAGCATATATTGGTGGCAGCTTTAAACAAGGAATTCATAATGTGCTGGAAGCAGCAGTTTATGGAATTCCGGTGTTTTTTGGACCCAAAATCACCAACAGTCAGGAAGCGCTTAAACTGAATGAATTAACCTGCGGTACTGTAATAAAAACTTCCGATGAAGTTTATACCTATCTGAAGGATCTATTGTATGATGATGAAAAAAGAAAAAGACTAGGCAAGATTGCCTACGATTATGTAAATGAAAATATTGGGGCAACCGAACAAATTACTAAAGAAGTAACTACATACCTGAAGCAAAAATAGAGTATTCACTATTGATAAAATCCATCTTTAAATTGTTTATTTAATCCTCCTTATTTAATATTTTTTGTTCAAGAAACTTTAGCAGGCGTAATGGAAGAGTTATCAAATAGCACAAATGAATTCCTGAAATCAAAATTTTTATTGGAAAGTATTCCGATGGGAATTATTGTCTTCGATAGCTCGGGGAATATAATGTCTGTAACTGACAACTTTTTTCGTTTTGGAGTTTCAAAATTTGAAAATGAAGAAAGTCTGCTTAATCAAAATGTAAAAGAGATTGAATTATTCAGGACTATTTCAGTAAAAGATGATATTGTAGATCTGGGGCAAGGTTATGGCTTCGAGAAAACAATAGTCTCGCAGCAAACACTTGATGGCGGGCAATTAACTGTGCAGGTTAAAGGCGCTCCAATATATAAGGAAGATGTTTATTCGGGCGGGATTTTAATTGTTGAAGATGCGAAGGTTAGTTTTGTTCCCAAAAAGACCTCTGCATTTTCCGACTCCAACATTGAGCAATTATTATCAAAGCTGTCAGACGGCTTTTTGATAATTGACCAAAATGGTATGGTAAAAAAAATCTTTGATAGTTCCGAGTTACATATTTCCAATATTCTAAGTTGCAAAACAGGAGATCCAATTAGCTCCATCCTGTCTGAAGAATTGCATTCTAAAATCAGTAATCAACTGGACAATTTCTCCGAATGGAAAAACAAAACACTCAAAGAATCTTTTCTTTCGGAAGAGACAATATTGAGCATAAGCTCTTTCTTTCTTTCCTCCGGCAGCGGTGATACGCCTGATCTGGCTATTCTTTTTAAGAAAGTCAGCTCCGAAGGTTCCAGCAGTTTTTCGAAAGATGCAGAACTTGAAGAACTTAGAAATTATCAAATGATTGCTACTTCAGTGTTTGACGCAATTGTCAATGTTGATTTGGCTGGAAACATTACTTTTTGGAACAAATCAGCCGAGCAGCTTTTGGGAGCGCAGAGAAGTGCGGTCTTCGGAAAGTTTATTGGCAAGATACTGCCAATATTTACTGAGGCATACTTCAAAGAACTTTTGGAAGAACTGAAACAAAATAAAGTTTGGGAAAGTCGCTTAAAAATTGGCACAGCAGAAAAGGTTGAATTCATAAATATAAAATTAAGTTACGTTGAAGAAAACTCAGACCCCAGGATAGTAATATTTTGTACTAATATTACAAAACAGATTAATCTGGAAAGAAGATTAAGGCAGTCAGAAGAACGTTTCAGAGATATTGTAACGAACACGAAAGAATATATCTGCACCATTGATTTAGATGGCACGATTAGTTATGTGAATCCATTTTTTATAAACGAGTTTGGTTACGAGGAAGGTAAATTTGTTGGAAGAAGGTTTACGGAATTAATTGAAAACAAGTATTTCGAGGAGCATGGCTTCGATCTCAAATTGTTTGATTCGCGCGAGGTTCATAATATAGAGCTGCCTCTTGTTAAGAGAGACGGATCGGTTACTTATGTGATGGGTAGCTTTTCGATTGTTGCGGACCTTAATGACAGACCGAAATATTATAATGCTATACTAACCGACATTTCTTCTCAGAAAGAAACAGAAAAGGATTTGTTGTTAATTAAATCTGTTTTTGAGGCCTCCAACGAAGGGATTGCAGTTGCTTCTAAACGCAAATTGGTTTTGGTTAATGAAACGTTTGTTAAAATGTTTGGTTACGATAATGCTGAGGATCTGATTGGCAGGGATCCACTTGATATGGTTGACAACTCATCCATTCCGGAAGTCGCAAAAAAAATAGAGGAGTTGGAAAGCAATCTTAATAAACCCCAGCTATATGAATTCCTTGCTCTGAGAAAGGGTGAAGGCACTTTTTATGCAGAGAACTCCTCAATTTCTTACAAAGCCGATGACAAAGTAAACGTTGTTTATATAGTTCGTGATATCACCGAAGAAAAGCGATCTCAAATGGCTTTGAAAGAATCTGAAAATAGATACAGAAGCATTACTGAAAATATTAGTGAAAGTCTTTGGACTGCCGAAAGATCAAGGGAAAGGTTAGAACTGGTGTTTTATACATCCGGCATAGAACAAATAACCGGTTATACGGTAATTGAATTTTTGGAAAACAAAAGGCTTGGTTATAAAATTATCCATCCGAATGATCTTCGTAGTGTGTTCATTAAGTTTAAAAAATTATTCCGCGATTCAGTTAAAGACATGGAAGAGATTGAATACCGCATTATAAATAAAGACGGCAGTATTGTCTGGATCAAAAATAAAGTAAATGTAGTGCGTGGTGCGAATGGAGAGATTGATAAAGTTTTTGGTTTGATTAGTGACATTAGTCTGAGTAAAAGAGCTGAAGAGGAGTTAACTAAATCCACGGACAATCTCAAAAAACTAAATGATACGAAGGATAAATTCATCTCAATCATTTCGCATGATTTACGTACACCGTTTAGTTCCATTATTGGTTTCGCCGAAATTATGCAGAGTGACCCGAACATGGAATTAGAAAAACGGGAACAGTATCTTAAGTTTATCTTAGAATCATCCAAAAGTATGTTGTCTTTAGTTAACTCGCTGCTTGACTGGACAAGGCTTCAAACAGGCAGGCTTACATTTGAGCCGAAACGTGTTAATGCTAAAACCATAATTAATAACTCGTATCAAATGATATCCGGCGCCGCGCTCAAAAAGAACATTCAAATATTAAATGATGTTATATATGATGTCTTTATTCACGCGGATACAGAGTTACTCCTACAGGTCTTTAATAATCTATTATCGAACGCGATCAAGTTCACGGATAGTGGTGGAAAAATTATTATTGGTGCGTATCCTAAAATTGAAGCGAGAGTTATTGAGTTCCGTGTGAAAGATGACGGTGTTGGAATAAAAAAAGATGATGTTAACAAACTATTCAAAGTGGATAGCAAATTTACTTTGGCAGGTACTGCCGGTGAGAAAGGCAGCGGACTTGGGTTGTCCCTCTGCTACGACATTGTGCAAAAACATGGTGGTGATATTTGGGTTGAAAGTGTTTTTGGAGAAGGGACTGAATTTGTCTTTACAATTCCAATTTCTTCCACAAAAATATTGCTTGTTGATGATATGAAGACAGACAAAATACTTTATTCGAAACTGATCAAGAGTATTCTGCCAAACCATACTGTCGAAACTGCTGATAATGGTAAAGAAGCTTTTGAAATGATTAAGGTTAGTCAGCCCGCGTTAGTTATTACCGATCATTTAATGCCCGTGCTTAATGGTTATGAGCTTATAGAAAAAATTAATCGGGATGAAATGAGTTTCAAGCCCCCGGTTATTGTATTGAGCAGCGGAATTACCCCGGGGATAGAACAGGATTATAAAGAGCTTGGTGTGCAGTACGTTTTCAATAAACCTGTTGATCTCTCTAAATTTAAGCATGCATTAGAGGAATCACTTAAAAAGGCCATCTTCAATTAATTGGAATATCGAGCAAAGAGAATTTTTTCCAACCAATAAAATCAAAATGCCACCATTCGGTAGATATTCCCTTAAATCCGAATTGCACCATTACACTTCTTAGAATGTCCCTGTTCCTGCGAGCAGTCTTGCTAATACTTGAAGAGGCGAAGTGTGCCGCTTTTTCGAATGTGTCGTAAGGAGTCCCCATTTCCAGTTCTTTTCCTTCTTTATCTACAAGTGTAACATCTACAGCCGCACCACGATTATGCCTTGACCCTTTTTTAGGGTCGGCCACAAAATTTGGGTCAGGGTAAACTTCCCACATTTTATATTGTACGGATCTTGGGCGATAGCCATCAAAAATTTTAATGCTGTATCCAAAATTATCCTTAGCAAATTTGTTGGCGGCGGATAGCTTTTCCGCCACCACTTTTCTCAAATAAACCTTAGCCGTCGGGTAAAGAATTACTCCTGTAAAATTGTCAGTTGTTGCATACTTAACATCCTGAACAATTATGGAATCTATTTCAGACAATAGTACAATCGTAGTATCGCTCTGGCCATGTAACTGCTGTGCCATGATTAAAGATGCTACAAACAAAAGTAATTTTTTCAATACGAAAACTCCCGAAATTTGTTGTTGAGTCTTCTATAAATACTCGCCATATTTTATCACAATTTCATCTTCTTCTTTTTTATCCCCACTGCGCTCGTACAATTCACTCATTTCTTTGTACTGATTAGCCAACTTGTTGTTTACCTGATCCCATGTAAATCTCCATTGCCAATTTCCGTTTTGAACTCCGGGGAAATTCATTCTGGCGTCCGAGCCAAGGTTCAACATATCCTGCATCGGTATAATAACAATATTTGCTACTGAAGCCTGAGCTGCTTTTATTAATTGGAAACAAATGTCATCACCGTAATAATTCAGATATTCCTGAGCATGAAGAAACACATCTGACCCAAGTTCACTTTCTTTTTCAAAAAAACTCCGGGTCGTATCATTGTCATGAGATCCTGTGTAAACCACCGTATTTTTATCGTAGTTATGAGGGAGAAATTTTTTCTCGCCCCCTGATCCAAAAGCAAATTGCATAATGCGCATTCCGGGGAAACCGAACTCATCTCTTAGGTTTCTTACTTCCTTTGTGATTATTCCCAAATCCTCAGCGAGTATTGGCAGTTCACCAAGAGCATCCTTAATTGCCTGGAACATTTTTCTGCCGGGTGCCAACATCCACCTGCCATGCTGGGCAGTTTCAGATCCCCCGGGTATTTCGTAAAAGGCCTGCATTCCTCTAAAATGGTCAATACGTATATAGTCAACCAGCTTTAACATTTGTTCGAGTCGTTTTTTCCACCAACTGAAATTGTCTTCTTCCATTTTGTCCCACCGGTAAAGAGGATTGCCCCATAGTTGGCCAGTAGGACTAAAATAGTCAGGCGGCACTCCGGCAATCGTTTCCAGCTTTCCATTTTTATCAACCGTGAATTGATCTCTGTTTGACCACAAGTCCGCGCTGTCGTAAGCTATAAAGATTGGTATATCGCCAATAATTTTTATGTTATGCTGATTGGCGTACTCTTTGATTTTTGTCCATTGAGTGAAAAATTTGTACTGCAAAAATTTTTGGAATTGAATTTCCTTTGATAATTTATTCGTCCAAATATCAACAGCCCCGTCTTCTCTAAACGCGATGTCTTTGCTCCATTCAGTCCAGACTACACCCTGATGATGATTTTTACATGCCATAAACAATGCATAATCATCAAGCCAATGGGAGTTTTCCTTGCAAAAGGTCTTACATTCATCAGAAAAACTTTTACCATTGTTCAGGTAGGTTTCATAAGCTTTCCAGAGAAGTATGAATTTTATATTTATTACACTTCCAAAATCAATTTTATGAGGATCATAATCCGGGAATTCGTTCAGGTCTTCCTCCGATAATAGTCCATCAGACTTTAATTCGTCCAAATTAATAAGCAGAGGGTTTCCTGCAAATGCAGAAAAACATTGGTATGGAGAATCTCCATAACCCGTTGGTCCCATTGGTAAAACCTGCCATATAGTTTGCCCGGCTGCTGCTAAAAAGTCGATAAAATTAAACGCTTCTTTTCCCAATTCTCCAATACCATGGGAACCCGGTAATGATGTTGGATGTAGCAAAACACCTGCACTTCTTTTAAATTCCATTGTAACTCCCTCGGTTCATTTCTTAACGTGGAGTAAATTTATAAAAAAATAACTAACTTTTACAAAACATTAAGTTGAAGATGAAAAAAAAGAGGAAAATTTTATGAGTAAGCCACGACGGATAATCTTTGTTCTATTGATAAGTTTGCTATCAATCACTGCCCAAATGAAGATTACGAAAGTTGAACCCCCAAATTGGTGGGTGGGTATGAAATGGAATGATTTACAGTTGATGGTTTATGGAAGCGATTTAGTAAACGTAAAAGTGAAATCCATTAGTGATAATTTAAGGGTGAGTAAAATCCATCAACCGGAAAACAGTAACTATTTATTCGTTGATCTGCATGTTAGTGAAATTGCCCAGCCCGGGTTTTATGAATTAATTTTTATTAGTGACAGAGAAGAAATCTTTTTTAAATATGAATTGAAAGAGAGGGAAGCGGATGATGGACAGCGGGGGTTTGATAATAAGGATGTCATATACCTGATTGTACCTGACAGGTTTGCCAATGGAGATACATCGAATGACAAGATAGATGGACTAAAAGATCAATATAAACCTGATAATCATCTGGGAAGGCATGGCGGAGATCTAAAGGGTATTATTGATCATCTCGATTATCTGGATGATCTTGGCATTACTGCTATCTGGATTAATCCGCTTGTGGAAAATGATACACACATCAGTTACCATGGCTACAGCGCAACGGATTTTTATAATATTGATCCTCGTTTTGGTAATAATGAGCTATATAAGTTGTTAGTGGAAGAGGCGCATAAACGCGGGCTAAAAATAATCCTAGATCATGTGACAAACCATATAAGTATCGATCATCCATGGATGAGTGATTTACCAATGAGTGATTGGATACATGGATCTGTTGAAAACCATCTTAATGCCCGTCATGATAAAATGGTGTTATCCGACTTACATGCTGCTGCGCAAACCAAAAAATATTTAACTGAAGGATGGTTTGTTGATTCCATGCCCGACCTCAATCAAAATAGTCCTTTCCTGGCTAACTACATAATTCAAAATACTATCTGGTGGATTGAGTATTCAGGTTTGGATGGAATCCGTGAAGACACTTATCCTTATGCTGATCAAAAATTTCTTTCTGAATGGTCAAACTCAATACTGGATGAATATCCTGAATTAAATATTGTTGGTGAAGTTTGGACCGGTGAACCGGCATTTCTTGCTTACTACCAGACAGGAAGTTTTTTGCCCAGGGACTTTGATACGAATTTGCCCTCTGTTACTGATTTTGGAATTCGTGATCAGTATTATGGTTACCTGAAGGGTCAGCGGAAATTGTATGATATTTATCAAACCTTTTCGATGGATTATCTGTATCCAAATCCGGATATGCTTGTAACTTTTATTGATAATCATGATGTCGCTCGAGTGATGTGGGCGGCGGATGGGAATGTGGAAAAAGCGAAGCTCGTTTTAACTATGCTGCTTACCACACGTGGTATCCCCCAGATTCTTTATGCCACGGAAATTGGCATGGTTGGTGCCGAGGAGCATGGTATTCTCAGATCTGATTTCCCAGGAGGTTTTCCAGGTTGTGAAAGAGATGCGTTCACCAAAGAAGGAAGAACCGACTATGAAAATGATATTTATGATTATTTAAAAAACCTTCTTCATCATCGAAAAAAATATCAAACCTTAGCTAGTGGAAAGATGATTCATTTACCACCAAGCGAAGGCGTTTATATTTATTTCAAGATTAGTGAAACCGAGAAGATGATGATAGTTATTAACGAAGGTGTGAATGAAGCCAAAATAAATCCTAATGATATTGTTGAGGCAATTGGAGCATACACTCAGGCTATTGATATAAATAATCTGCAATCAAAATTCAATTATGAGCAATCAATAAGTTGTGATGGTAAATCAGCTTCGATATTTCTATTAAAATAACATTAGCTGTTCTTGTTGTAGGATGGAAACGGTCTGGGAACAACTGGAATTTCTTGAACAAAGTAAAAATAGGCATTAACAAAGATTTTCAATTATAGCCAAGGGGAAGTCGTTGTGCAGCAAACTATTATTTCAAAGAATAAAGAGTCATTTGTTTTTAGAGAATTAAATGAAAACGATGCTAAGAGGTTAGGTAACTTTTTCTCAATGTTAACTTCAGATACCAGGGCAAAATTTGGCCCGCATCCTCTTACACCGGAATATGCCGAGAAATTATGTTCAAGTATTGATACAACAAAAACAATCAGATTTATTGTAGAGAATTCTTTTGAGGTTGTCGGCTATTTTATAATTGATTTTACTCCGTTTGAAAATGAAGTAAACCGATATTTATCTTATGGAACAAACATTGACTCAAAAATAGATCCAGTTTTTGCTCCATGCATAGCTGACAAATACCAAAACTGTGGTATTGCAAGTCAGGTAATGACAATGATTATAGACTATGCAGCCAGTAAAAATATTAGAAGCTTAGTCTTAATGGGTGGAACTCAGGAATCCAACTTACTTGCACGGGCGTTTTATAATAAATTTGGTTTTGTTGAATATGGTACGTTTTTTACAGAATTCAATAATGTAGATATGAGACTGTGTTTTGCAGATACGCAAAAATGAGTAATCGTTAATCAGTTCCTATACATCAGTAAGCAAGGTTATCTTTTAGATCAAAGTAAGGATTTTATAATTAGCTGCATTGCAAACGTTGTAATAGAATCGTTTTTGATTTTAATCTTTGAAAACCATCATTCCCAAAACCTGCTGTAGGTCTTTGTTTTTTCCAATCACTAGAAAATGATTGTTTTTTATTTATCTACCCAAGAGAGTTTCTAAACTGAATACATCAATGTTGCTAATCAAGAAATGTTTTATCTTATCAAATCGGGGTATTAGCATGATTAATTTACAATTCAATAATAACTGATAGAGCGAAGTTGTCAGTAAATTAAAAAATATTTACATGGTAGAGAGAGTGCGTTTTCTTAATAAGGCTGTCAAATTGTTGATGAGGGATATTTTTTTTGATTAGGGAAAAAATGCAAAAATTATTTTTTGTGGACTGGATTTTTAAAAAAAAATTCTTTGCAATCGTGTGCCGCAATCGTTTGCGTATTTTTAAGGCTCTTTTGAGTTGCACAAAGATGTAAAAAATTGCTAACTTCACTTGCAAGCTAAACCTATGGGGTTTTTACTTTGTTATATGGGGTATTCCGATACGATTAATGTCCCTTACTATAAAGGTTGAACAGAAATAAAAAGTAGTAGTCTTACATGGTTTTATTTGGAAAATATATGAGAGCAAATTTTATAATCGTTGTGGCCTTTCTACTACAATTAAGTTGCTTCGGATTGCGATATGAGATAACCGCATCTGAAGGTAATAATAACTTTTATGCTGATGATATGCTTATAACCAGATTTAGTGATATTAATCCTATTTGCTCGAACGTTGAACCTGAATACCAGACAAGCATGAATGAAAATCCTGGTAACAGAATATTGGGAAAGATTATTGTCGATTACCCATTAAGAAATGTCCACAGTCATTTGAATGTTTTTTGGGGGAGTGATCTGTATCCATTTTTTGAAATAAAAACATCTACGCTACAAATTAGTGAGTATATAAAACCAATAAGAAGAAAAGAGAAACAAAGTATGACTCAGGTTTTTGACCAAGGTACTCTGTCTGTTTTTTCTGATTTTGAATTCTTTGAAATAAATCTTATCTGCATGAGAATTCACACTTGAAATATTTTTATTCAATCAACTAATTTTTTTACAAATAAGAGCAACGAGGGAAAAAATGACTAAACCAAAACAGGTAAACTTATTGGTAGATTCTTTCGGTATTACAAGGAGTCCTGAAAGTTTATCGCTTCGTGGAAACAGTAAATCATCCGCAGAAGTAAAAGGACGAAAAAGCTACAATGTTTTTAGCTGGTTCGTTATTATTTTTGTGTTTTTGATGATGCAAGCCGGTTCACTCCTCTTGGCACAGGAAAGAGAGATAAGTGGAAAGGTAACAAGTTCTGAAGATGGTTCAGCTCTGGTATACGCTAACGTATTGGAGGAAGGAACTGTCAATGGTACGACTACTGATTCAAATGGTGAATTCACTATTAAAGTGCAATCAGGTGCTGTACTTGTTATATCTTATATAGGATTTGTAAAAGAAGAAGTAACAATTACAAATCAAACCTATCTTAATATTGTGTTGCAAGTCGATGTTCAACAATATGAAGATGTGGAAGTAGTTGGAATTGGTTACGGCGATGTAAAAAAAGCTGACGCTACGGGTTCAATTACTGCTATCTCAGCAAAAGATTTTAGCAAGGGTACAATTACCTCTGCGCAGGAATTACTTATTGGTAAAGCACCAGGCGTTGTAGCAAATTCAATTGGCGGTGCGGCCGGCGCGGGAACAAAAATCCGTATTCGTGGTGGTTCTTCAATAACAGGAAATAACGATCCTTTATTTGTGATTGATAATATTCCCCTGGATAACTCAGGGATTTCGGGTATGACTAATCCTCTTTCAACTATTAATCCAAATGACATTGAATCAATCACAGTTTTAAAAGATGCTTCGGCAACTGCAATTTATGGTTCAAGAGCTTCTAATGGTGTTATTATCATTAAGACTAAAAGAGGTGTTATTCTTAAAAAAGGTGAGGAAGGAAAATTGGCCCTAAACTATAGCGGCAATTTTTCAATGGCTGCTCCTACCGATTTCTTATCTGTATTTTCAGGTGACGAATTCAGGAGTGTTGTACAAGACCGAGTTTCAAATTATGGACTTAGTTCAGCGGCATTAAATGTATTGGGAACCGCTAACACCGATTGGCAGGATGAAATTTATCAGACTTCTCCTTCTACCGAGCACAACGTTAGTTTGAGCCATGCTATCGGTTCAGTTCCATATCGTCTTTCTTTGGGCTATTTATATCAGGGAGGAATATTAAAAAATAATACTATAGATAGAAAGAATTTGGGTCTTTCTGTAACTCCATCATTGTTGGATGGAGCTTTAAAGATGGACTTAAACGCATCGGTTACTTTGCTGGATAACAACTTCTCCAATAATGATGCTATCGGTTCAGCAGTTGAATTTGACCCTACACAACCAATCAGGAATGGAAACACAAGATATGGCGGCTATACCGCCTGGACAGAACTTAGCGATGTGAATGGAATCAATGGACTTCCGAACAATATAGCAACGCACAATCCACTAGCTCGTTTAGAATATCGCGACAACACTTCAGAAGCTAAAAGATATATCCTTGGTGGCAAATTTGATTATGATTTACCTTTTGTGCCTGACTTAAAAGCTACACTAAATCTGGGTTACGATTACTATAGCACGGAGGGTAAAGATATAATAGATCCTCTAGCTTCGTGGTCTTACAGAGAGCCGGAACAACAGATCAAAAATTATTCACAGAAAAAGACTAACAGTTTGTTGGATTTGTATGTTAATTATAAAAAAGAAATAGGAACCAGTAAATTTGATTTTACAGGCGGTTATTCTTATCAACATTTCCAAAATGAGGGTGAAAATTCCAACAGAGCCTGGGATGAGACTGTACCAGGGGCTGCAACAATCCCTTATAAGAATGAGTACTATCTTGTCTCATTCTTTGGCAGGTTAAATTATACATTAAATGACAAATATCTTGTAACATTCACTTTAAGAGACGATGGTTCATCAAGATTTGCTGAAGATAATCGATGGGGACTTTTCCCTGCTGCTGCAATAGCATGGAAAATGACAGAAGAATCTTTTATCGGAAAATCTGATTTAGTAAATGATCTTAAACTTCGCTTGAGTTGGGGGCAAACTGGTCAGCAGGATGTTGGAGATAACTTTTATCCTTATATCCCTACTTATACCGGTAGTACTTCAGGAGCATACTATCAGTTTGGAGATACATTCTACCCAACATTGCGTCCGGATGCTTATGATGCAAATTTAAAATGGGAAACAGTAACTTCATTAAATCTTGGATTGGATTTTGTATTATTTAATGATAGGGTCTCAGGCTCTTTCGAGTTGTATCAGAATACTACTGACGATCTTTTAAATAACGTTCCTATAGCAATCGGCAGCAACTTTTCAAACTACTTGCTTACAAACGTAGGTTCTATGGAAAATAAAGGTGTGGAACTTGGACTTAACCTCACACCAATACTGGAACAGGATCTAACCTGGGATTTGGGTGTTAATTTCACATATAACAAAAATGAAATAACCAAACTTACTTTGGTTGATGATCCAACATACACTGGTGTTAACACTGGCGATATTTCAGGCGGTGTTGGCAACACAGTTCAAAAATATATAGTTGGAATGGCAGCCAGAACATTTTTCCTCTTCGGTCAGGTGTATGGTCCTGATGGATTGCCGATTGAAGGCTTGTATGTTGACAAGAGCGGTGAGGGTGGAAGCGTAAGCGGAAACGAATTAAATAAGTATTACAATAAAACTCCTGATCCGGATTATTTAATTGGAATTTCTTCAAAAGTAAACTACAAAAATTTTGATTTTTCTTTCTCCAGTAGGTTGAGCCTGGGCAATTATGTTTATAATAACAATGCTTCAAACAGGGCTTTGTATCAACAAGTATATAATCAAAGTGGATATTTGTCCAATATTTTAACTGATGTAAAGGATACAGAATTCAGCACAGCACAATATTGGTCAAACACTTATTTGGAAAACGCTTCATTCTTCAAAATGGATTATATCAGCTTCGGGTATAATTTTGCATCATTATTCGGAAATAACGTTAGTGGACGTATTGGATTATCCATTCAAAATGCTTTTACTATAACTAAGTATTCCGGATTGGATCCTGAAGTTGATAACGGTATTGATAATAATATTTATCCGCGACCACGTACTTATATGTTATCAATTAATCTTAATTATTAATATCTAAGAAGGAAAAAGAAAATGAAAAAATATAAAATTTTATTTCAGGTAATATTGGTTTCTGCATTCTTATTTTCCGGCTGCATGGAAGATTTGAATGTTGAACCAATAGATCCGAATGTAAATACAGCAAACAATGTATTTACAGATGATGCGGCTTACAAACAAGCTCTGGCCAAAATTTACGCCAGTTATGCTATCAGCGGTCAAGAAGGCGGCGGCGGCGGTAATGGTGATATTGAAGGTATTGATGAAAACTTCGGTAACTATATCCGCCAATTTTGGGGAGTCCAGGAACTCTCTACTGATGAAGCAATTATGGCCTGGGACGATGCTACCATAAAGGACTTTCATTGGCAAACATGGGCGCCTAATGATGTGTTTATTATGGCTATCTATTCCAGAATTTTCTATACCATTTCAATAAGTAACGAATTCATCAGAAACGCTGATGCAAGAATTGCCTCGGCTTCTGGTACTTTTTTGAATGATCTTGTAGCATTTAAAGCTGAAGCCCGCTTTTTACGAGCTCTTTCCTACTGGCACGCTATTGATATGTTTGGTAATGTTCCTTTCGTTACAGAAGAAGATTTACCGGGCGCGTTCTTCCCTGAAAGAATAACCAGAGATGCACTTTTTAATTATATCGAGGCAGAGCTCATCGATATGGAAGCTGACTTGGTAGCTCCAGTACAAAATGAGTATGGAAGAGCTGATCAGGGTGCTGCATGGTTTTTGCTAGCAAAATTATATTTAAATGCGGAAGTATACACAGGTACACCTAAATACACCGAAGCGCTAACATACATTAATAGAGTTATTTCAGCTGGTTATTCTATTGACAGTGACTATAAGCGTGTTTTCAGTGCAGACAATTTTGCCAGTCCGGAAATTATTTTCCCTATTACTTTTGATGGGCAAAACACGCAGCAGTACGGTGGCATGACATTTATCCTTCATGCTTCAAACGGTGGTGGTATGCCTTTAAACGGAATTGATGGTGGTTGGGGTGGTATTAGAACCATTAAAAATTTCGTTTCTAAATTTAATGTCAGTGAAAGTGATTTTGCATCAAATACACAATACCAAAGCAATGATAAAAGAGGTATGTTCTTCTTTGATAGTGGCAGTTGGGAATGGGAAGTTACTAATGTGGGTACTTTTACTCAAGGTATTGGTGTAACAAAGTTTAAAAATGTTACTTCAACAGGTGGTCCGGCTCCTAATGCACACGCTACTTTTGCCAGTACAGACTTTCCAATGTTTCGTCTTGCCGATGCATACTTAATGTATGCTGAAGCTGTTGTTAGAGGCGGCGGCGGTGGTGACATGGCAACTGCCCTTGGTTATGTAAATGCTTTGAGAACACGTGCCTATGGAAATGATTTAGGTAATGTAACTACTGGCGATATAACTTTAAGCTTTTTGCTGGAAGAACGTGCACGCGAGTTATATTGGGAAGGACATAGAAGAACAGATCTGATTCGCTTTGGACAGTTCACCAATGGAACTTACGTATGGGAATGGAAAGGCAAAGTTAAAGAAGGTATTCAGACTGAGTCTTACAGAGATTTGTATCCTATACCAACAAATGATTTGAACGCCAATCCTAATCTGGTGCAAAACCTTGGCTACTAATTTGAATTACATCAAAGTTTAAGGAAAATAAAAATGAAAAAAATAACATTAATGATATTTAGCATGGTGCTGATGCTGTTGCTTATCTCTTGCGAGAGTGATATCGACAAAGTGGTTATTAGTGCCGATCCTGCCGAACCTGCGCTCTCACAGCTCACGTTTACAGGGGACTTTGCTATTACCAACGCAAACGGGCCAATAACTTTTTCATGGACAGAAGCCGATTTCGGATTTACATCCTCTACTACTTATGCTGTTGAAGTCTCTCCAGTCAGCGACTTTTCCAGCAATGTTGCCACACTTTTTACAACTCAATTGCTTACAGGAAGCGCAAAGGTAGCTGATATGAATGCTCTACTGCTGACCTGGGAAGCGGAACTTGGTACAGATTTTACAGTATACTACAGGGTTGCCGCTAAAGTTACTGACGATAACATGGTTTATTCAAGTGTAAATTCTGTTGTATTTGTTCCCTATGAAACGCTCATAGACTATCCGATGGCTTATGTACCTGGTGCATACCAAGGTTGGTCACCTGGTGCTGATAATGGAAGATTATATTCATACGGATTCAACTCTCTTTACGAGGGTATTCTTCGTATTGTCGATGGTACTAACGCTGAGTCTGAATTTAAAGTCACTGTTAATCCAAACTGGGATGGTCCGAACTATGGTGGAACATTAACAAAAACAGGCAATAATTATTCGGGTTCTCTTGACTCATCAGGTGATAACTTTAAAGTTGCTGCAGGTACTTATTCATTTGCAGTAAATGTAAGTGCATTAACAATAAGTCTAACTAAAACAAATGACTGGGGTATAATTGGTTCTGCTACAGCTAATGGCTGGGACTCTGATCAGAATATGCAATATAATGGCCAACGCAAAGTCTGGGAAATAACAACCGACTTAGTTGCTGGCGAATTTAAGTTTAGAGCTAACGACGGTTGGGACCTTAATTATGGTGATACCGGCGCGGATGGTACTCTTGAAGCAGGAGGCGATAATATTGCTATTACTGCAGGTAACTATACAATAAGATTCGATCCGGTTGCTTTAACATATGTTGTTATAGCTAACTAGTATATTAAATGAAAGTAAAGGGGATGCGCGAAAGTGTGTCCCCCTTTTTTTTATCCAGCCTAATCATACTGAATTCCTTTTAGGGAATAAATAAATTTTCCATTCACTCCTCTTAAATCTAAAATTAGAAATATCGTTGCTTATTTATAGGACCCTTGCAAAAGATGTTATAACAAACCTTCGATGTCAGTAGAATATTTATTAGATCAAGACATCGAAGGTTTGATTAAGATTCAGAAAGGTGACAAATCATTAATCTTGAGCACTCTTCTTTCTGATAAAGTTTATCATAAGAAGAGTACTCAAATTACAAAACAATTTATTTTAGAATAAAAACCTGATATGGTTCAATTGTTAAGTTCACTTTCCCTTTTATACAATTAAATGAACTTTGGGTAAGAAGATCGGTTAATTTATCTGGACTTTCGGATATCAAATCAATTGTTACTTCGGATTCCGTACCACTATTGTTAACAGCAACAAACACAGTTTCGTCAGTCAAACTTCTGGAGAAAATTAACACTTTCTCGTTGCCCGATTCGATGAATTTAATATCGCCCAGACTAAATATCTTATCAGATTTTCTCATAGAGATCATCTTTTGATACCAGTTGAACATATCTTTGTCAAAAAATATGGCTTCGGTATTTCTTGCTTTACCGAATGGGTGATGTGATTCATCATCATATATTTTATCCTGCCACACCATTGGTTTGCGGCAATCAGGATCATCACCACCTGTCATGCCGGCTTCATCACCATAATAAACCATGGGGGCACCTGGCATTGTGAATTGAAGCGCGACACATAGTTTTTGTATTTGACGCTCATGTTCATTTGGTTTTCTGATGTCAAATTCTTCTCTGTCTTTTGGGACGGCCCCGTGATCGTACCAGTGATCCGGATTTATGATTAATGAGGAAAGCCTTTCCGTGTCATGACTTCCGAGCAGGTTCATCAAAACATAATAGTTTTCACCATATTCACTCAGAAGTGTATTTACAGTATCCCTGAAGGCTTCAGCATTTACCTGAGTTTTTTGATCAATAAGAAATTGTTTTACCGCTCTTGTATATCTGTAGTTCATTACAGCATCAAAAGTATCACCTTGTAACCAGGGGGTGGCGTTCATCATAACATTATTAGGCCAGTCTTTCCACCATATTTCACCAGTGATATAAGCCTCCGGATTTATATCCTTGACCCATGTTCTGAATTTTTTCCAAAAATTGATATTAACCATTTCAGCAACATCAAGACGCCAGCCGTCAATTCCGTCAGAAGTATCCCCGTCTCCATTTGGATCCATCCATCTTTTAACAACATGCATTACATGATCACTTGCTGCTGGAATCAAACCGTTTTCATCTTCTTTAATTTCCGGTAAATCCTTTACACCATACCAGCCAGAATAATCAAACTCATTTTCTTCAGTTGCCGGGTCATCCCATTTGTTAATCATGAACCAATCCTTAAATTGGGAGGCTTCCTGATTTTTAACTACATCTTGAAAGGCCCAGAAATTTGTACCTACATGATTGAATACGCCATCAATTATTATTTTCATATTCCTCTTGTGGCACTCGCTTATCAGTTCCAAAAATAACTTATCAGCGGAGGTCCATTCCCAGCTTTCCGGATTTGTATTATCTTCTTTTGCCCAGATAGCTCTGTCACCTTCAGGGTCAGGCCCAAAGTTATTATCTATGTGATGATAATATGCAGCATCGTATTTGTGCAGTGATGGCGATTCAAAAACAGGATTTAAATAGATAGCTGTAATGCCAAGTTCCTGCAGATAATCAAGTTTGTCTATCACACCCTGCAAATCCCCGCCGTAGCGCCTCAGTCCGGTATCACCGTAAAAATCAAAATCATTATTTTCTTCCCAGGGTTGGGTTTTGTACCAGTCAGATGTCCAGGAAGAAACCTGCCAGTCAGATGGAATTACATAGGGCCATCCACCAGCAAGATCAATTGCTTTTGGATCATTGCTATCGTCACCATTGCAGAAACGTTCGGGAAATATTTGATACCATACAGCTTCTTTTGCCCATTCCGGTACCCGGGGAATTGTGGTGCTTTGGGCCTGTATAAATACAGTTACAAATAATATTGTTAGAAACACTTTCATTTTTGTCATTTTTACCTCTTTGAAATCATTTGGAATTATAACTGTTATATTTTTACACCTATTATTTTAGTAACAACATTTTTTTAGTGAGGGTAAATTTATCAGATTCAATTCTGTAGAGATATATTCCAGACGCGAAATCAGATCCGTCAAAGTCAATTTTGTAACTTCCCGCAGTTTTGTATTCATTCACCAAGGTCGATATTTTTTGTCCCAATGAATTATAAATAGTTAAGGTAATGTTTGCCGCTTCCGGAATATCAAACCTTATATTTGTTACCGGATTAAAAGGATTGGGATAATTTTGGTAGAGTGAAAAATGAACCGGAACAATTTGATCATCGTTTTCACTGATGTCTGACAAAAGATCCTCTTGTGGAGTCGGTAATTTAACGGAACTGTAAATATGAAATTCCCCGGGCTGCAGGTTTTTTACATATTGAAGATATGGGACATCAATACTGTCTCCCGAAAAGAAATCGTACCATTTGCCGGTGTTTTGAAAGTTTATTGTTACTGACTGCTGGTTTACGTCAAAGTTGCCCGCGATTGCTATATTCATAGTTTCACTGTTAAGGTAAATAGTTTTAACTGCACTACTCAGACTAGCCGTAAAATCCGATGTTCTAAAAACCGGATAATTTTTCTTAAGGCTGATCAGTTCGGCAAAAGTTTTGAAAAGATTCGATCTGCCATATTCCTGGTAATAATTCCATGTTATTGGTTTGTCACCAAGGCGTCCGTTGTACTCTATGGAATAGTCATAACCTAATTCCCCGAACTGCCAGATCATTTTTGGGCCAGGTACCGGAAAGAAAAAAGCGGCAGCCATCTTTATACGCTGGAGTGCAATGTTGTAGCTCTTGGTGCTATATGTACCGCTGGAGTTTCCATAAGTCAGGTTTTTGTACATGAGTCTTTCTTCATCATGACTTTCCATGTATCCAACAAGATTAGGTTCAGTCCAGCCTCTATTGTGGTAGGATATATTTGAAATATCTGATTTATTGTTTTCATTATAACCCATGGTGGCTTCATTGTATTTTGAGTTCATGTTGCCCCAGAGCATCATTCCATAATTCGCCAGAACAGTTTCCTCGCTGTTATCAGAAAGATGTTCGAGTATTACAAATGCAGTGGGATCAACATTCCAAATCTGATCAGCCATTCTTTTGAGAATGTTTATTCTTGGAGCATCATAAGCCCAGCCGTTTCCTGTAGTTTGAGTAAAGCCCTTTGTGAAATCAAAACGGAAACCATCAAACTTAAATTCTGTTAACCAGTATTTGGTTATCCTGTCAACAAGCTCCTGTGTTTGCGGACTTTCATGATTGAAATCATATCCCCATGAATACGAAGTATTGGGAGAGGTGACATTATACCAGGGATTTTCTGCCGTCGGAGGTCCATAATTTCCCGACGAATACAATCTAACGAAAGGTGATTGACCATAGGAGTGGTTAAGCACAATATCCATAATGACAGCTATTCCCAGACTGTGGCATTCATCAATGAGGGACTTCAAGTCTTCTGCCGGACCATAATACTTATCCACAGCAAAGTAGAATGATGGATTGTAACCCCAGCTGTTATTCCCTTCAAATTCGTTAATCGGCATTAGTTCTATTGCGTTAATTCCAAGATTTTTCAGATAGTTTAAGGTGTCTTTTAATGTCTTAAAATCATGTTCTGCCAAAAAGTCCCTAAGAAGTAATTCATAAATTACAAGGTCTTCGTTCGCGGGTTTTACAAAAGTTTCTGTATTCCATTCGTAACTAATTTGGTTAGTCTTAAAGGTTGAAGCAATTTCACTTGTTTTGCCTGTTGGGTAAACTTTTAGTCCTGGATAAGTAGAAGCTGAAATATTACTGTCATTCCATGGGTCAAGAACTTTGTCGCTATATGGATCAGCAATTCTCAGATTTCCATCCACAAGGTATTGAAAAGCGTACTCTTCACCTGCGGTGAGTCCTGATATGGTTTTCCAGAAAATGGTGCCGTCAGAAGATTGATTCATGTAGTAATCTTCATCAAAATCCCATGTTGTGCTAGTGGCTGGGTCAAACTGCCAGTCATTAAAATCACCAATGAGATAAACAAAATCTTTTCCGGGAGCGTATAGCGCAAGTGTTACAGTAGATTGGTCAATGTAATTTATGCCTGTAGTTAAACCCGCCGGTAAGTCTTCAAAGTTGGGCTGGTTCCTGACAAATATATAGGAAGAATCACTAACGGTTTCATTTCCGTCCACGGCACTAAAGATCACTGTTTTTTTACCGCTTTCTGTTGCACTGTATGTGTAATCAAGAAGATCACCGTTGATCTGATAAAGAGGATTGCCATCAATTACTATAGAAAGGTTTGCCGTTCTGGAGCAAATTACCTTAAAGTTTATTTGCTCACCAACTACGGGATATACAGGAAAAGATTCAGGACTTTGAATAGTAAGCGCTAAACCCGGCTCGTAAATATCCACGTAAAGATTTTCTGTCTGCTTTGAGCCATCGGAGCTTCTGAATACAAAAGCCAGCTTCAGTATTTTTTCTGCAAGGTCATTTACACCGTAAAAGGTTCGAATTTGACCCACACTTAGCTCATAAGTATTTACATCTATTCGAGTAAGGCTTGGTTGAGTTTGGTTATTTCCCCAGCTTTCAATAACGTATTGCCAATCGGTTAGATCGGTGCTTTCCTCTGTAATGAGTCCAGTATGTGTATAGAGAGTCCCATTATAATTTACGAGATCTGTCCTTTGTGCTAAATCTGCGTGAAAGGTAATTGTTATGTTGTCATTTACGGTTGGGAAAGCCGGCGATACTGTTATTGCCTGAGAGTAAATCTTAAAAGAAAGAGTAATAATAAACAAAATGATTTTTATTTTAGACATATCCTTTCTCACCAAAATTAATAAAATAGACTGCTATTATTGCCTTAAGTTGGTCTTAATATATAAACAAGCAGTGCGTTAAACAAGTGCCGGAAAAGTGTTTGAGAGCTGGGAACGATTGAAAGTTGAAAAAAAAATAAAATATTATTCATTTTATTTCACCGGAATCGTTTGCGTAGATTCTGAGTGCAAATGAGTAAAAAATATGATATTATTCCCACTGTTATACTTTTGCAAACCATGTTTTTATCCTGTTAATATTGACTGCAAATGAACCACATACTCATTTGCCTGCAATCAGAATACAATTATCCAGGGGTATATATGCTTGCCATTCAAAAGAAATTATCCAATTCGTTTTATCTTTTATTAAGTCTTCCTTCAACAGCCATGGGGTTTGCTCTTTCTATTCAGATTGCAGCTTTAAGCTGGTTGATGAGGACTCAGTACAATCTCGACCTACATGAAATTGGTTTTGTGTGGGCCGCCGGTCCCCTAGCGGGAATTATAGGTCAACCCATAATTGGTTTGATAAGCGACAAGACCTGGTTTTGGGGCGGAAGAAGAAAGGGTTTTATATACATAGGTGGTGCCCTTGCCGCGCTTATGTTATTTGCCCTGCCTAACATCGGTGCAATAAATGATTTTTTTGGAATTGGAAATATCATTGTTGTTGCTGTTTGCGTTGCTCTTACCTTTGACTTAGCTATCAATATTTCTTTTAACCCGACCCGTTCAATTATTGCCGACGTAACACCCGAAGGCGTCGCAAGAACAAAAGGTTATACCTGGATGCAGACTATCTCAGGTACTTTTGGTGTATTGGCTTATGCGCTTGGGGCCATTTTCGGGAACTACTTCCTTATTTACTCCGGTGTTCTTCTGGTAGTGGCTTTTTCTATAGTACCAATGATATTTATTAAGGAGCCGGAGAAACTTGCAGTTGCTGAAGAGACATCAACTACTGTTGGCTCAAAGACGAACTGGAGCCAATATATAAAATTGTTAATCGCTCATTCATTTTCCTGGATTGGCGTTCAAACCATGTTTGTTTACATGATTGGTTATGTAGAGCAAAAACTCAATCCCGCCACACAGGATGAAACAGGGCAAATACTGGCCGTCTCGTTTCTTATCCTAAACGCGATTGGAGCACTGCTGCCGGCGTTTGTTCTGGAGCCGATAACTGAAAAAATCGGGCGTGTTAAAACTCATCTATCATGCGTGGCAATCATGGCGCTGGCATATTTTGGAATTGTAGCCTTTGGATCAACGACTTATATAGTCTGGGGATTTATGGCTCTGGCAGGTGTTGGCTGGGCGGCTATTGTAAGTCTGCCATTCGCAATTATGTCAGAGCTGGTTGATAAAAACAGGATGGGATTTTTCATGGGGATATTCAACCTTTCAGTAGTTATTCCTCAACTGTTTGCAAGTCTTGTCCTTGGTACAATTATTCAGAACGCTTTTAATAAAGATGTAATATTTACCATAAGCGGTATAACCCTTGCTATCTCTGCAGTGCTATGGTTTATGGTGAAAGAATCAAAAAATGAAAAAACAAAAGAGTAGCTATGAGAAAAATATTTAGTGTTATTGCGCTTGCCGTAATTCTGGTTGGATGTTCCGAAAATAAATCTACAGGGATTAAAGATATTATCCCACCGGTTAAGCTTACTGCTGGGGTAGAAAAAACAGTTATCATTAGTGATCTTTTTTATGCTCCTAATTATCAGCTTAAATTTATGGACAATGAAAAAATTGAAGTGATATTTGAGGATAAAAAACTAACACTTAAAGCGAAACCAAATTTCGAGGGATTCACAACACTTGAATTTGATTATGAAGGGAATCCATATTTTATTCCTGTTTATTCCAGAATAGTTGAAAATGTTAAATTTTCCTTCCGTCCTGAAAAGAGCTATAAGGTTTTAACACTCTTTGGCAATTTTAATGGCTGGAACCGGCAGGAATTACCTCTGAATGATGATAATGGTGACGGGAAATATGATATTAGTATACCGCTTGAGCCGGGCAGATATGAATATAAATTTTTTGGCGATGGAGAGGAGATTCCCGACCCTGAAAACAAAAATATTGTTCCTAATGGATTAGGCGGCTTTAATTCTATTATCTTAATTGAAGACAAGCATACTGAGAAGATATTTCTTCAAAAAGATTCATCTTTCACCATTCCAACGGGTAAGGAATTCATTTTTCTTTTGGAGAGTGGTGTTGAATCTGAACTGGACTGCGGTGATGTAACTGTCCTGCTGGATAACGTAAAACTTTCAGCAAGAGAAGTTGTCTGTTACGAAAACAAGGTTAAAGTCTTTCTCGACAACTACCAGCTTGCAGAACACAATATGCTTAGGGTTGTTGCAGATTTAAATGGGTTGGTGAGCAATATGCAGATGGTACCGCTTCATGGTGATCAGTTCAGCTGGTACAATGCATCAATTTACTCCCTTATGGTTGACAGGTTTAATGACGGGGATGATCAAAACAACATTCCGGTTAAACACGATAGCCTTGAATGGAAAGCAAATTACATGGGCGGCGATCTGCAAGGTGTTATAAATAAACTTGATGATGGTTACTTTTCAAAACTCGGAATAAACACTCTCTGGATTTCGCCAATTTATTCTAATCCTAATGAAGCGTTTCAGGAATATCCCGCACCACACAGATATTATTCCGGTTATCACGGTTATTGGCCAACCCACCATTTAATGGTGGAAGAGAAATTCGGAGACATGGTTAAGTTAAAACGCCTTATTGATGTTGCACACAAAAAGAACATTAAGGTATTACTGGACTTTGTCTCAAACCATGTTCACCAGGAACATCCGTTCTATAAGAATCATCCCGAGTGGTTTGGCAAGTTGGAACTGCCCGATGGAAGTCTTAACCTGAGATTATGGGACGAACAAAGACTTACAACATGGTTTGAACCTTACCTTCCTTCCTTTGATTACGAAGGATCGGAGGAAGCATTGGAAGCCATGACAGATAACGCCATCTGGTGGCTGAAGACAACAGGAGCTGATGGATTCCGTCATGATGCTGTGAAGCACGTACCAAACAAGTTCTGGCGAAGACTCACCCAAAAAATTAAAGAACAGATTGAAATTCCGAATGACGTTAAAGTTTACCAGATTGGCGAAACTTTCGGAAATTATGAAATGGTTAGTTCTTATGTTAACCCAGGTCAGTTAAGCGCACAGTTTAATTTTGAGATTTACAACGTGGCGCAGGGTGTATTCGTTGATAAGAATAGATCTTTCAAAGAACTGGCAGATGAACTTGCCAAGACAAGTGAAGTTTACGGTGCCATCCATTACATGGGTAACATAATGGATAGTCATGATAAGGACAGGTTTATGGCTGCAGCCGATGGCGATCTTGTTCAGAATCAGAATAACTCAGCAGAAATTGGCTGGACGAATCCGCCCGTTGTTGATCATCCTGAAAGTTACCGCAAAGCTGAACTTTATTATGCTTTCATGTTCAGCATACCCGGTTTGCCCGTAATTTATTATGGAAGTGAATTCGGAATGACTGGTGCAGCTGACCCCGATAACCGCCGCATGATGCGTTTTGATAAGGATTTAAATCTTTATGAAAAAGATCTCTTAGGCAAGGTGAGTCAGATATCGAACCTGAGGAATACAAACACGGCATTGCGTACAGGCGATTTTTATACTTTAATGGCTGATGAAAATATATTCGCTTATGTCCGTTCCGATTTTAATGAACGAGTGCTGGTTGTTTTGAATAAGAATGATAAACCAATTAATGTTAAGGTTGAACTCCCTGCCGCTTATGATGTTAAGTCAGCGACCAGCCTGAAGGACGGATCTGAATATGCTGTGGAAGAAAATGTTCATGAAGTTAAATTGGACGGCTATAGCTGGAATTATTATTTGTTGATGTAATTGTTTTTTAAAAAAATATTAATCTAATCACTTTGTATTTGGATCTGCTAATCAGGCTCCGCTAGGAGCGAAAATATGGTATAACAAAAAGGATATAAAGTATCTAAGCTTCGTAGAAGCGACATTAGCCTTTTAATAATATCGCACCTACGGCGCTTATGTTTTTGTCCTTAAGAGCTAGAGTTTACCATAATTCCGCACCTACGCTGCTAATGCAGAAATTCTAAGACCCTCCCCTACACTTAATTAATTTCAAATGTAGTTTCTGACCCTATGGCACTACCCGTTATCCCTCCAATCAGTAAACCCGGAAGAGCTGCTAAAAATCCTGATAATAGTTAGCCTGTAGACAGGAGAAGAATTAACCGTTAACGAGCATGTTTTCAGTTTAACAGTGGAAGAGACCGGATGAGATTTTTTTTGCTGAAATAAAAAAAAACTATGGCGGAATTAATCAGTTTTATTATTATTGTACATCAAAAAAAATACAAAAGGGTTTGGAGATGTGTACGGAAGTTGAAGCATTGGTAGAGTATTCTGCTGAAGATTTTAGATGCGTAGAGGATGTTTACGATGATGCTGAGTGGCTGGAAAGTCAATATCAGAAAGATAGTAGCGATGAAGACGACTCTGATGATGAAGACGAAGACTTTGATGAAAGTGATGATTTAGGGGAAGATTCTGACGATAATTGGTAGTTTAATCGTTTGATGAAATCCAGAAAATTTCCAGCGGTTTTCTCTTTAAAGTGACTATTGATTATGTCGCTCGGAAATTTTTGTTGTGGTAATTTTTATAGGAGAGGGTCTACGAAATAGGTATTCAGGTAGACCTTCCCGACAAATTTCAATTTATTTTAAATGTAGTTTCTGTTCCGATGACTGTGCCAATTATACTGCCCAATAGCAAACCTGGAAGAGAGCAAATAAAACCTACTACCATTGCAAATTGAACATGTTCAAAAAAACTGCTGCTTGACTTACCTCCAAAATTAATTGGTCCGGATGCTAACCCTAAAAGTGCCCCAAGAGAAAAGAGTATTCCGCCACCTACCATTGCTCCGTCGCCGGTTCCATAACCATTATCAATGTATGTGATGCTTTTCACCTCTGTAGTACTCACATTAATGGTTTCATTTGAGTGTGGATTAAGCCAGGTAGTAAATTGCGGTGTGATCATAAGGTCTTCACTTTCATGCTCGCTGCCATCCACTAGCGTGACCACTACATCCTCACCTTCGCATTCACTATTTATTCTTGCGTAATAGTCGGTTATTGATTCCGTTTCTTTGATTGGCATAAGGTGAGAACAACTCATTAGGGAAATAGAGAGAATCAGGAGATATGTGAGTGATTTTTTATTCATGCAGAAACCTTACGTAATTATTAAATAAAATCAATGGCATAAAATAGTTGTTGTGTTATTCTATCTTGATGTTAGGGGAGGGTCTGACTTGTGCGCCTTCGGCGTAGACCTTCCCGATAGAATTATAACTTATACACAATCGGAGCACCATTTGCAATTCCGTAGACCAAGCCCAATATTCCACTAACGATACCGAAAACAGCACCAAAAAGTATTTTAGGGTTAAAATCATTCGTATTTTCAACGGTGCTTCCAATTAAAACACCGGCTACGGTTCCACCAGCAAGTCCAAAGAATAATCCTTGCACTGCTCCTGCGCCATGTTCATTTCGTTTAATTTCAAGAACTCTATTTGTTGGAATTTTGCGTGTTAAGATTTTCGTTTCACCGTCCAGCCATGATGTTGAGTCGACTTTTACAATGAGATCGGTGCCGGAAAAAGTAATGCCCGATTTTGTAATGATGTTTACAATTTGTCCGCTACAGTTTTGTGTGACCTTCGCATAGTACTTTGATTTGGATGGGAAGTCACTAACAGCCACTGAAGGAACACACGCTGTTAAAAATATTGATATGATAAGTAGTGCTGTAATAATTCTTTTCATATAATTCCATGTAGGAGTGGGGCATGCCCGCCCCTACGACTTATTTAATTTATCTCGAAAGTTGTTTCAGATCCAATAGCTGTTCCAACAATTGCACCCAAAAGCAATCCTGGAATAGAGGAGAGAAAGCCAATAAGTACGGTTGAGTTAAGTTGATTGGTTTGCCCCCTTGCTCCCAAACTAATTGGACCACCCAAAAGAGTTATTGCTGCACCGACAAGAAAAAAAAGTCCACCGCCAATTATTGCGCCGCTTCCTGCGCCGGTTGTATTGTTTGTATACGAAATTGTTTTTATTTCATCAGTACGAATTTTTATAATGTCGTTCTGTTTATCATCAAACCAGGTTGTTTCTTTGGCTGTAATTTGTATTGTATTGCCGGAATGTTCAGTCCCATCCAACAAGGTAATAGTAACATCCTCACCTTCGCATTCACTATTTATTCTTGCGTAATAATCAGATATTGATTCAGCCTCCTTGATAGGGAGGAGATGTGAACAACTCATGAGGAATGTTGAGAATATCAAAAGATATGCTAGTGAATTTTTATTCATGCTTAAACATTACGCAAATAATAAGTAAAGTCAATGGAATTAATTAGGGATTATATCATATCTGTTTGATGTAGGGGCGAGGTATGTTTACCTGCCTTTGGCAAGGCCTCGCACCCTACGAGGAAATCTATTTCAAAATCTCATTACCACTAAACTCTCGGTAGAGTGATAACTGATCGAAGATTTGTTCATGCTTATCAGATTTGTCTACAATAACCTCTGCAAGGATTTGTCCAAGACCCGGTCCCAACATCAAGCCTTGTCCGCACATTCCCACAGCAAGCAGAAGATTGCTGAAGTTTTCAGGGAAGTTTACGATTGGAAAACCGTCGGGTGTCATGGGGTACAATCCTCTCCAGGTTCTACGGATGCGTATATTACGCAGCCGTGGATAGAGAGAAACCATCCTTTCAACAACCTGGGGCAGAAAGACAGATGTGTTATCCATATCCTTTCCATAATACTTAGGTTCCGGAGTTATGCAGAAAACTATCTGGTCTTCCTTGTTCTGGTAGAAGTAATAATTTGCGGAATTCTCATTTGCACGCATATCAACAATCATCGGCTCAAAGAATCGTTTAACAGGTTCTGTTACGCCCGCTTCATGCGAGTCAGGAATTACAGGAACATCCAATCCAACAAGTGCGCTGACTTCCCTGGCGTTTCCGCCGGCTGCGTTTACGAAAAGATCAGCCGTGTATGAACTTTTGCTCGTAATTACTTCCGTAATGGACGTTCCTTCGTACTTCATCTCAGTCACTTCTTCATTGAAGATGAAGTCTACACCGGCACGTTTTGCCAGTATATAGAAAGCATCAGCTAGTTTCATGGGGCAGGCTGAACCATCATTTGGCGAAAATGTCCCGCCGCGTAATCCGTCAGGACTGATACCGGGTGCCAGTTCCTGAATCTTCTCAGGAGATACCCAGTCAATAATCAAACCGAACTCTTTCTGTTTAACAAGGAGTCCTTTCAGAGATGCTTCTTTCGCTTCATCATAAACAGGGAACATGTAACCCCCCTGAATCCAATCAACATCCAGTCCGTGCTCTTCTTCCATCTTACTGATTATATCAATGGAACGTTGACAGATAGAAATTTTAGCCGGATCGGAATGTGTGGCTCGGATTCCGCCAATGGCAGCTTTATTCTGCCCGCGTCCGTGAGAAGGCATTGAATCAACCACACCAACTTTTTTACCTTTTTTTGCAAGGTAATAACTTAGTGGAAGTCCTACACTGCCTGCACCGATAATAAATACATCATAATTTTTCATTTTATGTACACCTATTTTTCTTCGTTAATTAATGCAAACATTGGCACTTCCACGCTTAATGGTCTTTTCGTGCCCGGCGTTACATCTTTGTAATCAACGCCTGCCATACCAAAAATACGGGGTACCATGGTAGAACAGTTTTTGCCTCCGCAGGAACCCATTCCTACACGAATGTTTTTTAACTGGTTAACATCTCTAACTTCATATTCTTTTATATAGTCTATAACTTCTTTCACAGTAACATGTTCGCATTTGCAGACGAGCGCTTCTTCCGGGAAATAATTGAAATCAGCGTTTTCAAGAGGAGCAACAATCGCTTCATCCTGAACTCTAATTCCCGCAATTTTTGCAGCATTCTCAAGAGTTGTTTTAGCGGTTATAAGATGAGTTTTGAATTTCTTATTGAATCTCATCTTTACAACTTCAGCTTCTTCAAGTACTTCGCCATCTTTGTCAGTCAGGCGAATCTTATCACCAATTTCAAAGTTTGGAATGAACTCATGAGGAAGTACAACCTCCGCAAATTGACCATCAACTTTACGTGCCATGGTGATGGCGAGTCCGGGGCAGATACCCATGCACAAAGCACAACCTGAGCAATCATCTGTAAAGTAGGGGATATCCATTATGTTATTATGTTCGCCCCGTAATTCGATACCGCCTTTTGGGCAGACGGAAGTACAAGGGTTACAGGGAATCTCCTGATCACAATGTATAACCGGCTGGAAACTTTCATTAAGTACCGGTGCTTCTCTTTCAATAATTTTGCCGGGGTGACTCTTAAGTACCTCAGCTTTTTCCAAAAAGCTTGGATCAATCTCGACATCTTTCCCGAGAAGCTGAGCCATTTCCATACCAGCGATTCTTCCGCCGAACATTGCGGAGGATGCTTCTGCTATTTCTTTGGCATCACCGGCATTCACAACCTTAAAGCCGAATGATTTTGCCATCTCATAAAATTCATCAACGGGTGAAAGCCCTACGGCAATAAGCAGAGTATCAACCTCAAATGTTTTAGCTGTTTCAAGCAATGGATGCCAGTTCTCATCAACTTCAGCAATCGTTACACGCTCAACCTTACCATCACCTTCCGCACAAAGAACAGTATGACGAAGATAGATGGGAACGCCCATACGTTTTATTTTGTCGGAGTGAACCTTGTACCCGCCAACTTTATCAAGAATATCGCAAATACCAACTGCCTGAATGCCGGCCTGCAAACCATGGTAAGCGCCAATGAGTCCAACGTTTCCACTTCCAACAATAAAAATCCTTTCAGATGAACGAACGAGGTCACGATTAACAAGCGTTTGGAAAGCACCTGCGCCATAAACACCGGGCAGGTTATTGCCGGGGAAGACAAGCGATTTTTCGCGTGCACCTGAGGAGACAACTATTCCATCAAACTCCACGAGAATGTAGTTCTTGTTATCAATAAAAATTCCGGCTTTTTGATCCTTATAAACACCAACAATTGAGGCGTTAGTAAGAACAGTAATATTTTCAAATGACCGGACATCATCTTCCAGTTTATGTCCGATGTCTATGCCCCGTGTTCCGGCGTAACAGTCAGCGATAGAACCAAAGAACTTGTGAGTCTGGAGTAGTAATTTTCCGCCCAGTTCGTTTTTGTCATCAACAAGGATGACTTTAAAATCCAGTTTCGCGAGCTCAATTGCAGCAGTAAGTCCTGATGGACCGCCGCCAGCAACGAGAACATCACATTTCATGTTTTTAATCCCAGTCTTGCCCATAGGCGTTTCATCCATGGGTAGTTCAGGTATGTGTACAAGTGTTTTAATTTTCATCCCTTCTTCAAGGGGAGTAATGCATGATTTGAGTGGAAAGCCATCAATAATAAGAGTGCAGTGAGAGCACTGACCATTTGCACAATAAATTCCCTGCGGGTTATCGTTTACCTTATGAATGGCAAACTCTTTAACGCCATTGGATATTAGTGCTGATGATACTGCTTCACCTTCGTAGCCATCCAGAACTTTTCCGTTGAAGGAAAAATTTACGAGTTTCCTTCCTTCCGGCTGATCAAGTACCGGATGGTTGGTAATTCTGTCCATATCTATTCCTTAAAAATTATAGGAAGAACAATTAGTGCGATACCGACATCCGATTTAGCGCTCTTACCCTCTTAGGCTGCAAGCAGCAGATCCCGAAGAGCGATATCGGATAGCGATCGCTAAGAATATATACTAATTGTCATTAATGAAGTTGCACCCTAAACGTCACCCTCAAACTTGGCTGGGGCTCCCTTTGACGTTTGTTCTTCTTGCCTGGCGGCAGAAAAACTTATTCCAGTATTCGAAATCTGAACAACATTATATTGACACGATATAATTTAAGAAAATCTTCTTGAAAGAAAGAAGGGAAAAGAAAAAAAAGTCAATAGTGAATTGTCAATGGTCAATGAGAATTAAAATGATGGGATGAATTTTCCAAAAAAGTCATTCGGCTTCGCCGTCATTTGTGGTCATAAACTGCCTCTTAACCTCGCTGTCAAATATTGTCAGAAATCATTATAGCTAGTTTGGTATTTGGTAATTGGGTTTTATTTGTTATTTGCATTTTAAAATATGTTGCTTTCTCTCACTACTCAGTTCTATTGTGACATTCTTTTACAACCCTTTACTAAGCCATGACAACTTCTTCAGGTTAAGAATCGACTAATCTTTCAAATAATTCATTAATGTTTGCCTCACAAGCTAGAGGTAAGAAAGACATCTTTTTACAATTTTTGACCAGGTGATGACACATTAAAAATTTTCGGGAAGTAATTTTAATTAACAATTAACCAGAGGGATACCATGAAAAAGTTACAAGTTGTTTTAGCCGCAGTTCTAGTCACATTATTATTATCAACTAACAATTTTGCTCAGAATCAGGAAATGAAGACTGATGTTGCCGCAAATTCTCTGAATACCGGTATCAAAGCAGAAAGTAGTGAAATAAGAAAAGAGGCGCTGTTTAACTTGGCAAAAGAAGAAAATAAAGAAACAATTCCGGTTTTTATTGACAGATTGAAGACTGAAACAGATGAAGAGCTAAGACTATTGATAGCACGTATTCTTTACAATTTTAACGATCTTGAAGCAATAGAAGCTCTTGAAGACATGGCATGGAATGATGAGAATCTGAAGTTAAGAATTGTATGTGCCGGACTATGCCAGGATTATGCTTCAAAAAATCCGAATGAATTCAGATTTAATGCTGAGGCTTTGAATAAGAAACTTAAATATGCCAAGTCTAACTAACAATAGAAACAGTTATTAGCGACAAAAATTCAGGATCAGTTGTAATAGAATTGGGTATTAAGGGTAGTCTCCTTACCTCATTTTATTAAGCTGATCCTTTTTTAATGCAGAAAGTTTGTAAAGTTATTTAGAAGGTGCTGCATTTTGTGTGTCCTTCTTCTTTTATTCTATTCGCCCACTCTGTCGATTCGTTCGACGTATGACGTCTTTGTTATTAGCGCCACAACTTTAATTCTTGCGATTTTAACTGTATTTCAAGATAAATGCTTTTGGCACGGTTGTTTCTATAACCTCTGTAACAAATTATTCACAACAATCGCAGAGGTTCAAAATGAAACGAGTAACATTATTATCAGCAGCAGCATTTTTAGTAGTAATTCTATCAGGTTCAGTATTTGCTCAGGCTACAGGACAGGGGCCACAACGCCTTAACGGAAACCCAAATTCAACTCCATTAATGACAAATTGGGTTGATCTAAACGGTGACGGTATTTGCGATAACTTTGGTACAGAAAACCAGGGTATGAGACAGAAAGCTAACAATCAGGGCAGAAGAGGTAAAGGAGGAAATGGCACAGGAACCGCAACCGGCCAGGGTTTATTTAATGGATTTGGTGATGGTTCTGGTATTCGTCCTCAGGACGGTACTGGCTTTGGACGTGGTAATGGTTCAGGAACTGGCACGGGGACAGGCGTTTGTGACGGAACTGGAACCGGCGATGGAACTGGAACTGCTGCGCAAGGTAGAGGCAGAAGAGGTAATAAATAATCTTAGCAAAAATTATCGTTTGTTTAGAAGAGTAGCTTTTGCTACTCTTTTTTTGTTTAAAGTGTTCTGCTTAAAAAAAGAATTCGACGAAGAAGTCGCACCAAATCGACAACTTTGTCGAGTTGATTCTTGTTATCAATAATAACCTTTGATTTTGAACAGTATTCGATGTTTTAGTGACGAAAGTGTTGGCACGCTACTTGGTCTATATAGAATAAATGTTTTGGAGATAGAATGATGAACTCATTGATAAGTAAATCCTGCATTAGTTTTTGCCTAATTCTGGTGTTTGCTTTTATTGCAAACGCTCAGGATACAACAGCAACAAAGCAAAAGGGTAAACAATTGATACAAAATGAAAAACCAATAATTCAACACGGTAAGAATTTTGTAGATGAGGATGGTGATGGTTATAATGATAATGCCCCCGATCATGATGGTGATGGAATACCAAATGGAATTGATCCTGATTTTATAAAGCCAGGACTGAAAAACGAACAAAAGGAACTCCCCTATGTTGACTTGAACGGTGACGGGATTAACGATAACCTGCAGTTTGGTAATAAAAGAAAACGACACGGGCAAAAAGAAAAAGCTATTACTCCACAGAGTGGAAATGGACAGAATGCGAATGCACAAAAAGGTAAACAAAAGGGTAGAGGCAGAAAGTGAAATTTATGAAAACAACTATAGAAGTAATAAAATTAGTATCTGTGAGAATTACAATTCTTCTCTTCACATTAATTGTTTTACAGTCCGATTTACTCGGACAGTGGAATCTCAGTCTTTCAACAAGTCAGGAATTGAATGATAACCCATTTCGTTCCCCTATTGCTGAATCAGAATTGATTTCCACTTTTAATTTGGGTATTGAGAGAGAGCTTGATGATTTCAACCTGCTTTATTACGGAAGTTTTTCCCTCTTTAATAAATCTGTTTTACGAAACTATTATTGGCATCAACTGGGGTTATACACCTCCAATGATAATTCTATTTATGGTATTTATGCTGAACAGAGATTGAACAGAAGTGATTTTAATTTCTACAATTATATTGATTTTACAGCCTATATGAGACACTCGCTGGAAATGGATTTATTCCTTCCAACAATACTGGCTTCAGTTGCCTATAAAAAGTATGACAATGCACCTGAATACGACAACCTTTTTTTAAGTGCAGGTTTAAATATTAACAAAGGGTTCGAGACCAAAACAACATTTATAATGCAGGCGGTTTTCAATTACAAGAATTATGTGAATACAGGCACATCCTCAGGTGGACAAGGAAGAGGAAGAGGGGTGATGGCGAGTACGGAGGAGTTACCTAACATATCAACTTCTCAATTTTATTTTAATACCCGGGTTGCGCAATCATTATTCGAAAATACGGGGTTGGCGGCATTCTATATAAATCGTTCTTTATTAGGTGGAAGTGGTACGTGGGAAGGAAGTTACGATTACAATTATAGTGACGAATCGGATTTGTATGATGACCCGGTAAGCAGAAATGAAAACAGCTTTGGGGTTGAACTGACGCAGATTTTACCACTCAATATAATGTTGAAAAGTGGATACAATTATGGAACACGTGATTACCCCACACAAGGTATTTATACCGATGCAGAGAATTACTCGGTAGATTTTGATCGATCCGATACCAACAGTTATTTGTTTCTCTCCCTCAATAAAAGTTTTCCAATTGACTCAAATGAACAGAGTTTTATAAATGTCGGATTATCATACGGTATTTTGGAAAATGAATCAAACAGTTATTGGTATGATTACAAGAGTAATCAATTTTTAATAAATCTTAATCTTCAATTCTAACTAACTTAGAAAGATAAGGCATTCAAATTATGGCGATTCACAAATAATATGACATTTATCAAGAAAATATTTATCCATCCTAAAAGCCTGTTGATAGTATTTCTGGCTGTTGCCGCTATTATTATAACATCTATTGTTAGTGAATTAATACAGAGCAAAAAAGAAGTTCTTGAGTTGATGCAGAATCAATCTCATTCTCTGCTGGAGACAATGCTTGTGTCTTCAAAGGAAGTTCTGTTAGCCAGCGACAAAATTGAAGAGGAGATTAATAACCGGCTCCTTAACAATGCGGCTATCGTAAAAATCCTTTTCGAAAATGGAGAATTATCCAATCGCCTCTTGAAAGAAATAGCTGAGCAGAATGGATTGATGAGAATTAATATTTTCAATAAGAGTGGAAAACTTCTCTATTCGAATATTCCTAATACGGTGGACAATAATCCTGAAGTAAATGCACAAAATATTTTGTCACCCATATTTACAGGGGAACAGGATACTCTGATTGTTGGTGTCAGAGAAGCACGTGCAGAGGATGGATACCGATATGTTGTTGGACTATCAACCCGCGCCCGCGATGCCATTGTTCTTAATCTGGATGCTCAGGAACTATTAGATATAAGACGCAGTATTGGTTTTGGAGTATTGTTGACCAGACTAACACAAAATGAGGGTGTAGTCTATACAGCGATTCAAGGTAACTCAGGATTAATGGCGGCCTCGCAAAATGTTTGGGATCTTGATGAAGCAAAAAAGAATTCTTTTTTGAAGACCACACTTATTGATACTGCCTTCGCCTGGCACCTTATAACTTTTTCGGAGGAGGAAGTTTTTGAAGCTGTTCATCCGTTTGAACTGGACGGTGAAGCAATTGGTGTTTTCAGGATTGGACTTTCGCTCGCACCTTTAAATTCTGTTAATGAAAGAAGCACTACCCGGATAATTATTAGCGGCATTGTGCTATTGATACTGGGAAGTGTGCTAATAGCACTTGTTTATTTGAGGCAGGATTTAGGGGTTATTAAAAAGGAATACAATTATCTGGAAGGTTTTTCGCAAAAACTTTTTCAGGATGTTAAAGATGCAATAATTGTGCTCGATGGAGAAAGGAATATTAAAGAAATAAACCTGGCCGGGCTCAAACTCTTTAATATAAAAAGAGAGGAAGCGATTAACTCAAAACTAGCACCAATGCTTTGCGAGGAAGCTGAGAATAACATTTTTAATAATTCATCTAAAATTATTGAATCGAATTGCAGCATTAATGGAGTTATGAGAGTGCTTCTTCTTTCGAAGAGTGAGATCAATCATGAAGATAAAGAAGCTGATTTAGTGCTTATTATTAAAGACCTCACCGAGTTGAAGGAACTTGAAAAACAAGCGGCTCGTAATGAACAATTATTTGCTATGGCTCATTTAGCCTCAGGAGTTGCCCATGAAATACGAAATCCGCTAAATACTATAGGTACTATCGCCCAGCAGCTGGATCGTGATTTTGAACCGGTTAAAGAGGTTGAACAATATCATAGTCTTTCGAAACTGGTTTATAATGAGGTGAAAAGAATTAATCGTACTATTGAAAATTTTCTAAAATTTGCCAAACCTCTTCCAATTTCTACCTCCGAGTTTAATTTGATGGGGTTGATGGAAGAAATAGAAACTCAATACAAGTCTTTGTTAGCAGAAAAAAATATAAAATTTTCTCTGTCTAATTCATGGGCAGGAATTGTTAAATGGGATCGTGATCAAATAAGACAGGTTTTAATGAACTTTATTGAGAACGCAAAAGATGCCATTGGAAATGAGGGTGAAATCAATTTGTTGATTGGTAAACCGGAAGATCACGTAATTATTATTATTGAAGATAATGGCAAGGGTATTGCTGAAGAAGATGTAAACAGAATATTCAACTTGTATTTTACTACCAAAGCCGAGGGTACCGGAGTTGGACTTAGTATGGTACAAAGAATAGTAAGTGAACATGAGGGAGTGATTCTAGTTGAGAGTGAACTGGGAAAAGGCACAAGGTTTACTTTGAAAATTATGACGCATATTGAAAAGGAATGTGATGAAAGAATTATCAATATTATTAATAGATGATGAGCCGAATCAGCTTGAAGTCCTTAAAAGTTATTTGAGTAGAAGAGGACATACAATCTATACTGCATTAAATGGTCGGTTGGGAATTGACATTATAAAAGAATTCCAGATTGATATGGTTATAACCGATTTCCGTATGCCGGAAATGACCGGACTGGAAGTTTTGAAACAGATTTCTGTAATTAATCCGGAAATTGATGTGGTGCTGGTAACGGCCTATGGAAACGTTGATCAGGCTGTTGATATAATGAAGAGTGGCGCCTATGACTATCTTTCAAAACCTGTTGACCTTGATGAATTGACAAATCTTATTAAGCGGGTTGGCGAAAAAAAACTGTTGATCAGGGAGAACGAGCTATTAAAAAATCAGTTAAAAGAAAAATTTAAAGTTGATTCCATTATATCTCAAAGCGGAAAGATGGAGGATGTGCTTAACCTGACAGGAAGAGTGGCGGCAAGTAAGGCGGCCGTTTTGATAAGAGGTGAAAGTGGAACAGGAAAAGAACTGATTGCTAAAGCTATTCACTTTGCCAGCAAGAGGAGTGAGAAACCCTTTGTTACTGTTAATGTAGCTGCTCTCTCGGAAAATTTAATTGAAAGCGAATTATTTGGTCATGTTAAAGGTGCTTTCACAGGCGCCACAAATATACGTACAGGCCGTTTTGAAGAGGCTGACGGAGGAACAGTTTTTATTGATGAAGTTGGTGATGTTCCGCTTAATATTCAGGTTAAGTTACTCAGAGCTATTCAATTTGGCGAGATTCAAAAGTTAGGCAGCAGCAATCCGATAAACGTTGATATTCGAATTCTGGCCGCGACTCACAGAAACATTGAAGAAATGATTGAAGCAGGTGAGTTTAGAGAAGATTTATATTACAGGCTGAATGTGGTAACTATAAATGCTCCCTCCTTACGTGAGCGTAAGGGGGACATTCCCTTATTAATAGAGCACTTTATAAAAAAATATGCAAAGATTAATGAGAAGGAAGTTGAGGGAATTACCAGCGAGGCATTTGATAAATTGATGAAGTATAATTTTCCCGGTAATGTACGCGAGCTTGAGAATATTATTGAGAGGTCAGTTATTCTTGCCAGAGAAAAAATGATATCAGAAGATGAACTCCCGCTACAGCTTGAAGTATCTTTTGAGAAGAGTTTAATAGATCCGAATGATCTCGATCATCCATATGAAGAGAAAATGAAAGCCTACGAAACTGAACTAATTAAAGAAGCACTAAAGCGCACAGAGGGCAATCAAAGTGCCGCCGCAAGACTATTGGATATTTCTGAAAGACACCTTCGCTCAAGACTGGAGCGGATTGGACTTAAAAACAAGAAGTAATATTTGTTATTTGCATATTTTTTTTATCATACATAAAAAAGCTTCACAGTAAATTGTGAAGCTTTTTTGATTTAAATTCGGTGGTCTCTAAAATGTTATTTGGTTATTCACCAATAATAGCAATGTATTGCTCTTCAGTAAGATAATGAGGAGTATATGTTATGCCCTGCGCAGAAAGATTTCTAACAAAGGCTTTCAGGTGTGATTCTGAACCTTTACCGAGATTGGCGTAAACACTAACTATATCCGGGTTGGCAGCATCAACCAAGCCAAGGTTGGAAAGAAGATCAAGAATATCAACTTCTTCAATTATTGCTCCTACTTCAAGTGCGGCGGCTAATGATTCATTTCCTTGTTCAACTAGTGTGTTGTATAATTCCTGTAATTCAGCGTTCACAAACTGTCCACTTACATCCTCAGTAATTGGATCTTCAAGTTCGTATCTCTCTAAAAGGGTTTTAACTGAAGACATGTGTCGTGTTTCGCTTCGGGATATGTTCGTAAAAATTCTTGCCTGATATTTCTCGTAAAAATATGAGTACACATCACGGGCAAGTTTTTCCTCTTCCCTCATAAAAATAATTCCATTTGCCACCTCATCTGTAAGGTCGGCACTCGCTATGTCCACCTTTGCAAGCTCAGAAACCGATGCGGTTAGTGAGGCTGTTTCCGAATCGGAACTGCAAGCACTCAAGTGAGCTGATAACCCCAGTATTGAGAGGGAAATTACGATATTAAAAAATAATTTATACATGATTTTCTCCTGTTAATAATTTGTTCTAATTATATAATGGAATTATCGTGCCAAGATAGAAGTAGCTTTTTTGTAACCATTTACAAACTACTTAATAGCTTATGAGAGTGTCGTTTCTGAATCAGTCGAATGGTGCGACGATTCGGGCGAATTTCGGAAAAGGATTTATTGATGATCGTGATCATTTTTTTGATCATGATCAAGAGCAGGAGCAAGAGCAAGATCACGAGGAAAAATAAAACCCGAATCTTTGGTTGGATCCGGGTTCGTAATGTTCAAAAGTGTCAATCTCAGATTTATTTTAGTCTTCGTCTTTTACTTGTAAAACTAAAAACGCTGCAATTATCATCGAGATTCCACCAAGCATTAAGGCGTAAATTGCTTCGCCTGCAAAGAGGGATTTTACAAAGAAGCCCAGTATAGCGGCTGCTGTTATTTGTGGAATAACTATAAAAAAGTTAAAGATCCCCATGTAAACGCCCATCTTATGCTGTGGCAATGAGCCAGCCAGAATTGCATATGGCATAGCAAGTATTGATGCCCAGGCTAAACCGATTCCAAGTTCTGAGACAAGAAGCAGATTCGGGTCTTTAATAAAATAGAAAGACATAAGTCCCAACCCACCAAACATTAAACTTATCATGTGCACTGTTTTTCTGCTGGTTCTATTGGCGAGCCAAATGAGTAAGAATGCCATAATTGCAGCAAAGCCATTATATACGGCCATCAGAATACCAACCCAATCTGCGCCTTCGTTATACAATGCTGATGCTGTGTCAGTCGCACCATAAACATGTCGTGTTACAGCAGGAGTTGTGTAAATCCACATGGCAAAAAGAGCGAACCATGAAAAGAATTGAACGTATGCAAGCTGCACCATGGTTTTGGGCATCTTGTAGAGATCATTGATTATTACTACAAGTCCGCTCTTTGTTTTCTTCTGGTTCGTAAAAATACCAACCATTATTTGGAGTATACCATAAATAGCTACACCGCCAAAGAATACTCCTAATCCATAATCCATGTAAATGAAGAAGTAAAAAACGAGGAAGAGGGCTAATCCGAGGGAAAGAAAGAGGCTTCCGTTCTTAAACATTCTTGATGATTCGATAAGGGTTTCATCGTAACGATCAGCTTTGCTGGCAGCTTCGGCATCCTGAAATTTTTTCATCTCTTCCGGAGAGTATTCTTTACTTTTTAATACTGTCCATAATACTGCACCAAGGAAAGCGGCACCACCAATGTAGAATGAAAATTTTACAGAGGGAGGAATAAAACCTTCCGGGGCAACATTACTGATTCCAAACCAGTTGGTCATGACATAGGGAAGAGCGGAGGCAACAATAGCGCCGGTGCCGATAAAGAAACTCTGCATCGAAAACCCCATAGTACGCTGCTCAGCAGGAAGCACATCCCCGACAAATGCCCTGAAAGGTTCCATGCTAATATTAATGGATGCATCAAGAATCCACAACATTCCGGCAGCTACCCAAAGGGTGGGGGAGTTGGGCATTACGAATAAGGCGGCAGTAGCCAATATTGCGCCGACCAAAAAGTACGGTCTTCTGCGTCCTAATCGTCCCCATGTCTTGTCGCTCATGTGACCTATTATGGGTTGAATAATTAATCCGGTTACAGGGGCAGCAATCCAGAGAATTGGAATTTCATCTATACTTGCGCCAAGCGTTTCAAATATTCTGCTAACATTCGCATTCTGCAGGGCAAAGCCAAACTGAATTCCAAGAAAACCGAAACTCATGTTCCAAATCTGCCAAAAACTTAAACGTGGTTTTTTCATTTATTGTTTCTCCGGTTACTGTACTTTTACATAAACATGATATTGCCAGGGCTTAAGTTCAAAATCCATTTCACCCATTAGTTCAATCTCACCTTCTTTTGCAAAGAGATTTCTGTAACGACCCATTGCCGCATTGTTGGTATATTTAACCGTCTGATTTTCAGGGGAGAGGTTAAATATCGCAAATATTTTTTGCCCGTTTTTTGCCCTTACAAACGAGAAAACATCACTGTTGTCAGTATTCATAAATTCCATAAGGGCACCTGCTTCCCCGTTCCAGAGAGCATGATTCTTTTTTTTAAGTTCATTCAGCCGTTTATATACTTTTCTAAGTCTATGTTCTTTCCAGGGAATTAAGTCTTTCTCAAAAAAGCTAAGTGCTTTATCAAGTCCGGTTTCCTGCCCGCTGTAAATTAAAGGCATTCCGGAAACTGTACCGCAGAGTACGGCAAAAGTTTCAACAGCATTGCTTAATCTTTCAAATACTGTTCCATTCCAGCTGTTTTCGTCATGATTTGTTGTGAATACCATTTGATAATCGCTTGGCTGGTATTCTTTTCGTTGCTCTTCAAACAGGTTAACTAAATTATCAGCATTCTTTTCGCCCTTTGCAATGGAATTCATCATATCCTTTAAAGCCCAATTGTAAGTCATATCAAACCATGGGTGAAGATAGCTCTCACTTGCTTCGGCGAGCATAAAGATAGGTTTAATCTCATCAAGCTCTTTTCGTGCCCTCATCCAAAATTCAGTTGGAACCATAGCTGCAACGTCACAACGGTATCCGTCAATATCGCATTCCTTCACCCAGAATTTAAGGGCATCAATCATGGCATCATGAAGTTTAGGATTGTCGTAATTAAGATCAATTACATCACTCCAGTCAGGAACCGGAGGATAGAAGTTGCCGAGGGAGTCTTTACTGTAGAAGTCAGGATTGGTTTCGGTCCAGACATTATCCCATCCGGTGTGATTTGCCACCCAGTCAATAATTACGTACATGCCCATGTCGTGAATTTTTTTAACGAGAGCTTTAAACTCATCAATGGAACCAAACTCTGGATTAACAGCCTTATAATCTTTTACTGCATAGTAACTTCCTAAAGTACCTTTTCGGTTTAGTTCGCTAATTGGATGAATAGGCATGAACCAAATAATGCCAACACCCAATTCTTTTAATTCTGGCAGCTTTTTTTCAAATGCGGCAAAATTTCCTTCTTCGGTATACTGCCTGACATTAAGTTCGTAAATGGAAAGGTTCTTACTCCATTCTGGCGGCGAAGGAGTATATTCAACTTTTGATTCTTCTTTTTTACAGGAAATAAAAATAAAGGATAGGAAAATTAGGGTAAGAAAAGACTTGTTAATGGTCTTTGTTTTCATTGTCATAAAGCCTCCGTTGTCTATTCCACTCAAGGAACTTGTTTGCAATCAGAGGAAAATACTAATATTTCTTGTATAATACACAACCTGATTTACTACTAACGATAACAATTTTATCGATTGTAGAGATGGGAACGGTGCCGGAAACGTTAGCATCAACAATGAGTGAATAATTATTATTTGGGGTTGTAAATTCAAGGTTTTTTTCGGACGTATTAACAATAAAAACGAACTCTTCCTGATTATTTTTTATTGAGTAAGCCAGGGCGAATTCATTGTTAGTACTGTGAAATTTTATTTGATGAGGTTTAGCATTTTTTAAAAGGGGATGATTCTTCCTTAGCTTAATTAGTCCTTTGTAATATTCAAATAATTCTCTGTTAACTTCCAGATGTTCGTAATTTAGATAGTTTGTTTCATTGTCTTTATCGTAGGAGTTATGATCCATCTTGCCGGTATGAGGATCGTCTACGTATTTGTCGTTCCTTACAACCTTAGTTCTTGCGAACTCTTGCCCTTCATGAATCATAACAATTCCCTGAGAACTCAACAGGAGGATTGCCGCAAGCTTGTTAATCTGCATTTGTTCTTCTGACAATTTTACAAACTGCTTAACATTTCCTTTGGTAACTTCGTTGTAACCACTCTGGCATGCAATCCTGATAAAATCACCAAGAGTATATCCGTCGTGAGAAGCTAAGTAGTTTACTGAAAATTCCGGCGAGTGATACAATCCATCTCTACCGCCCATAAGTGAACCGATGATATTATTTTTGATGCTTTCTTTGTTCTTCCCGCCAAAATTTTTGCAAAATAGCCAACCCAAACCGTTGTATGGGTTCTCTCCTTTTATTCCGTTTCGGAACTGATCATTCCAGGTTGACCATCCACGGTAAGAGAAACCCGTTGGATCATAACCGCCTCCCCATGGTTCAGCAATAAATATTACATTCGGATTTATTTCTTTGGCTTCAGAGAGTACTTCTTCAAGGGTTTGATAGTCGAGAATTTTGCCAAGGTCGAAACGGAAACCATCAACATGATATTCAGTCATCCAGTATTTGATGCAGTCTTTAATAAGCCTGCGCATCATGGGGCGTTCACTTGCTAAATCATTACCGCACCAGCTCTCGTTGGTTAAGTGACCCTCCTCATTTTTACGGAGGTAATATTCCCTATCTATAACCTGAAGGTTTGCCAATTCATATTCGCTTATATGGTTAAACACAACATCCATAATTACGGCAATACCCTCTTTGTGGAAACCCTTTACCATATCCTTAAATTGTGTTACTTGTTCTGCCGACTTGCCAACCCAGGTGTGATCCGCTAATTCACCTTCGGGTTGCGCATACTTTGCTGCAGGTGCAAAGTAACCTGCTGTCATGTAACCCCAATGATTTTCTTCGTATGGATTCCATGTATTATGCTTTCCGCCATATTCTTTTTGGAAAGGGGTTTCGTAATAAGAAAACTCGTGAGTCGGGAGAAGCTCAACAGCATTCGCGCCAAGTTCTTTGATGTGATTTATTCCACCTTTGGTATTCGATTCAACAAGTCCCTTGTAAGTCCCGGCGTGTTTCGTTTTAGAACTTTCATGCGAGGTCATGTCCTTTACATGCGCCTCGTAAATAATCAAATCCCGTAGATTGATTGCAATCCAATTATCACCTTCCCAATCATATTTATCATTATATATAATTGAAAGGCGTGGGTTAAGGTAATCGACAAATGTTGTTAAGGCTTTTGCGTATGGATCTACAGCTATTGGGAGGTCTTTTCCATCCCACATGTGTGCTTCATCAAGAATTTTGTAGCCATAAAATTTACCTGAAAGATCTTCCATTAGACAAGCTTCCCAAACACCATCTTCATCCATGCTCATTTCAAACTGATCATGTACAGGTTCGCCCGGAACATGAAATATATAAACGAAAACACGTGCAGCGTTAGGGGCAAATAATCTGAATATTGTTCTCTGGTTAGTAACAAATGAACCCAGAGGTTTTTCAGAGAAAAGTTCGTCAAGCCCCTTTTTTGTTTTTGCCTTCGGGACAGCTTTAATATCTATATTTTTTACTACGTTTTCTAATTCAGTCATATTCTCCAAAAGCCTTTTTAGGCACCTCGCAAATTACAAAATCCTGTTTACTATACAAGTTAATTATCGAAAGAAATCTGGGAGAATTAATTCTAATTAAAGTTAGTTTGTGTTTGAATGGGTGAAGGAATGAGTTGTCTTCGAATTCGGAAAAGAATTTGTTGGTGCATTTTTCGAATTCTACGACGAGCAAATTGTAACATAGATCTACAAATTACAAAATCCTGGTTTTTACGAATATCATTGAAACACCTCTTACAATACAAGCGGTATTTATCTTTATCTATTAAATGCTGGATCGTTCAGAGAGGTTAGGAGGATGATACTTTTAAAGTATTCTTTAAGAAACCGAACTAATAGACATAGGACAAAAGGAATTGAAGGGAAAAAGCCTTTATAACTGATTGGCTTTTATATTTACTTACTTTTATTGTAATAATGCTTAAATAAGATAAAAGTGTGCATTTTGTCTGATATTATGTATATTCAAATTATCCAAGATCAATTTCAATATCACTTCTATGGTTCTTTAGGGTCATATCTATTGACATTGCAATTAATCATCTCCTTTAAATAGTCTGTGATTATCCCGGAGGAATAGTGTTAATATCTAAATCGGTATTTATTTTGAGCCTGGGTCTGCTCTTATCTCACCCACAATTATCTAATGGACATACTGTTAACAAAACGAACCCTGGTGTTGGAATTATTGCGCTTAGAAGTAATGGAAGCCAGGGAATTCCTATTCTTAAGAATGCCACACAAGCAGTTTCCGAAATTGTAACAACATCAAAGGATTTTGACTCATCAGGGTCAGCTTTTCTACAGGATGAACATGCTGGGGTTACAATATATAGTACCGAGACTGATACAAAAACAAAAACAGATTATCTCTCAGTTGTTGAGGACATAACAATGGTATCCTCGGATAATTTCACATTCAGCTTCACTAATCTCAACCTCTACTCTGCAAGCCTGGCAACTTCTCTTGAGACAAAATTTGATGTCCTTGATAAAACAATTTGTCAGGTTTATGATAATATACATCTCTTTGATCGTAGCGAGAAAATAAAGGTTTTCCTTTATGACGTTAACGAATCATTTGCCGGCGCTCCTGCCGATCTACCAAGTTGGGATGTTGGTTACTATCTGCGAGATGAAAACGAATTACATATCAAAGTGCCTTCAACAGATCGGCAATTAAAATATTTCCCAAGTATTGAAAAGGCTGCTTTATCAGTTCTTGCCAGATATGTAATGGCTAAAAAAAGACCTGATGGATCAGAGCCGGTAACAGGTTTGAGTTTTGGCTTTGGTTTATATGAGTCTGGTTATACGCCCGACTTGAATTTAATTAACAGCTATTTGAATACAAACAACAATACTTTCCCGGATAATTATTCATCGTTCAGCACATGGGATCAGTTAGAGGATGAAACAAATGTTGAGTTGGCTTACACATATGTTTTTGCTTCAATTTTTAGATATGGATATTTTTCCGCTGCTCTATATAGCGGTGTATGTTACGGCTATGCAGGTAATGGCAGCGATCTCTGGTATCATATAATTCGCATATTTTTCTTAACTGAAATAGAAGATGGCGGATTGGATAAATTTTATGAAGGGGATGATTATATCATCTATTCCAATAGTCAGGAAGAGGCCAATTTGGTTGCTGAAGGGTTACAATTGTTCTCAAACAAACTTGAAGCAGACTTAGGTGAACGAATTAATCACCCTTTGCTGGTCACAATTTATCATGATTTTGAATCATATACATATACGAGGAATGGTAATATTGACAATATTGTAGGTGGCGGCGAAGCTTTATCACACACTTTGCTGAGGGTCACTTCAGGCGCACCAAATCTTGATACAGAGTTAAATAGAGTTTTAATTAAACATAACGATACAATGGAGCATGAGTTTACGCACAATGTATTTGGATATATGGCTGAAACACGACCACCTGCATGGTTGAATGAAGGTGCGGCAATGAATACACCAGAGCAACGTGTTTACGGTTACATTGGAATGAACGTAAGTTATTTTGAACAAAATCACAATTACTGGCACGACCAGAACTTGTTTTTCCCTGATCTCGGCAATGTGTTTGACATAAATACCAGTTTTGGATACCATATGTCGTATTCCGCATTTGGTTTTATTTGTGATAATGCTAGTACTGAGGAACTCAGACAATTCATGAAAAATTGTGATGATTATTCTACTATCGGCTATTCAGGCATAGATGAATTTCAAAATCACTTGTATGAATCATTGTATCATCAATATATGCCCAACTTCCTCTTTAACCCTGGTTGGAGTTTAGATAATGTTTTTACACCGGGGACAAATTATTCATTCAACTGGAATGGGAATTATATTGAGAATCTTGTAATAGAGTATTCAACGAACGAGATGTCAACATGGAATCATGTAGCAGATGTTTCATTTTCAAGTGGAAGTTATTCCTGGAATATTCCAAGTGCTGCAAATTGTATTTTACGTTTCTCAGACAAAGACTATCCTGAAATAAATTTCACATATCAAATATTGGGTGAAAAACCAACCTTCGGGAAAATCCTTTTCATGTCTTTTGAAAACGGAACAGACAATACTATCCAGAATGGTAATGATGGAAGAATTAAAGGTGATGTTGAATTTGTACCCAGAGATGGTATTAATGGTAATTATGCTAAGTATGATGGTATGTGGGATCTTATAAATGTTAAAAATTATACGGATCTTTCGTTGAGTGAAAACTGGACTATTCAAGGCGATTTTATGATTGAAAATGCTTCTGGACTCATGAATCAAAAGCCAGTCTTATTAGAAAAGAACGCCACGAGTACTTCGACAAAGAACTACTCGATATATTTTAACAAAAACGGGCAAAAGCATCTTTACTTCGAATATTATTTAGAGAACAACTCAGTTGTTGTACTTGAGATTGATGGCGCGGGAATTTCAGAAGGGAATTGGTACACATTTTATTTTGCGCGCTCAGTTGAAAATAATATCGCCGAAGCAAGAGTTTATAACCAATCCGGGTATTTGCTTGACAATGCTGTAAGACAGATTAATGGTGAAGGGAAGGTTTTAACCGGAGCTGGTGATTTGTTCTTGAGTAGTGGTAAATTTAGTTCATACGAAAATTGTCTTCAGGGCGGACTTGACAATATTATTATTTCTGATACATACTCGTCAGGGTTAATGCCGAACTCAATTGAAAATGCACCTGTTTTGGTCAAAATACCCGATCAGACAATCGTTAAAGGAAATAGTTTTACTCCGATTCAACTGGATGATTTTGTTTCTGATCTGGATAACGCGGCAAATGAATTGGTTTGGTCTTATAGCGGCAATACAAATTTGTCCATCGATATAAATGTTAATAGAGTAGCAACAGTTTCAGTATTAAATGCTCAGTGGATTGGAAGTGAAACTATTACTTTTACTGTTACAGACCCGGATGGAAATTCTACCAACAATGAAGTTTCATTTACTGTTGCTTCATCTACAGGACTTGAAATTAATTCCAATGCTATTCCAATTGAATTTGAATTAACTCAAAACTATCCAAATCCGTTTAATCCTGGTACAGTTATCCGTTATGGAATACCTGAACAAACTGATGTCACTTTAAGAGTCTATGATGTTCTTGGACGTGAAGTAACTACGCTTATTAACGAAACCCAAAGTGTGGGTTATTACGAATACGAGTGGAACGCATCTGACAATGCAAGCGGTATTTATTTTTATATATTGGATGCTGGATCTTTCCGAGAGGTCAGGAAGATGATACTAATAAAGTAGACTTTTAGAACCGTTTTAACAGGCAAAAGGTATTAGAGAAAAATTAAAAGCCGCTTATAATTGAGCGGCTTTTTTATTATCTGTCAATACTCTACCAATTTCACTTTATTGTATTGCCGGGAGAATAAAATCCTCAACCATTTCATCGCATGGTGAATAGGTAACATAATTTGAACCAGTAAAAACTATAACCATATTTAACTCGTTTAAAACAATTATTTCCTGTCCACCCCATCCCATGGCTTTAAATGATTCATAAATTCTGCCGTTTACGTTGAAATTTTTTCTCCACCATAGGTAACCATAGCCATCTGGCCAGTTAACTCCGGGAATAATTTTATTTCGAGTTGATTCTTCTACCCATTCCGCTGGAATTATTTCCTCACCGTTCCAATTTCCTTCGTTAAGGTAGAGATAACCGAATTTAGCTAAATCTCTTGGAGTGATATAAATATCCCCGTGACAGCAGGTTATTCCGGAAGGACGCAATGTCTGCCAGGTATAATTTGTAATTCCCAAGGGAGCAAATAAATAATCCCGGGAAAAATCCGGAATAGATTGACCTGTGGCGTTGGCGACAATAACACCGAGCAAGTCGACGGTACTACCATTATAATAAAAACTGGTACCTGGTTCTGTAACAAGAGGCTTTGATAATAGGTAGCGAATTGGAAATGTATTTTGATTAAACCTGATTATGTCATGTTCACTATTCGAAACTGATACTTCCCATTCATTCCATTCAAGACCACTAGCCATCATCAGGCAATCCTTAATTGTAATGTTTTCTCGTCCCTCATTTTTCCAGGTATCGTAATAACTATCCAGGTAATCGAAAATGAGATCATCTTCACTCTGAATAAAACCTTCGTTAATGGCAATTCCCACCAAAGCTGAAACAATACTTTTTGTAGCCGAATGAGTATTCTGGCGAGTGTTCATATCGAACTCAATACTCGTCCCTAAATAATCCGGGCGTAGATACCCAAAATCATTGCCAGTCCAGTATTCTTCAAAGACAAGTTTGTCATCCTTAATAATTAACACGGAGTGAATGTGATCGAACAAGCCTGCGTTAATATACTCAGCTAAATTTACGATTAGTTCTTCGTTCAGGCCAACTTCACTTAGTGAAGCTGTTTCCCAACCGTCATCTGCCGAGAGGGGTACGATGTATTGATACCCAGAGGAATCAGGAGAGGTTGAATCTTCACTACAGTGAATTAAGAAAAGGGCGAGTATGCCGATTATTATAACAATGCTAAAATCGAGTGGTTTCTTCCATGGTACCATTTTCATTTATTCCCCCAATAATTAAAAATGATTTACTTTGTCTTGTCTACTTTATTAGACAGATTATTTTTAACTTTGGGTGACATCCGAATATAAAATTAAGCATGTATTGCGGCACCAATTGTCAATAACCCTCACTTGTTAACCTGCCAGCCAACGGACATTCAGTTGCCGCAATATCGCTTATTCCACAAAAATAATTGAATGCTTGATTCAGAATTCCTGTTCTCCAAAACACTATTAGTCAATTGATTGATACCGTAACGCCTAAACCCAGCACGCCATCAATGTTATTATTTAGAGCATCTTTCAAATATAACTTGTAAAAAAGACTAGGAGAGACTACAGACCCTTGGTAATGTAAACCAAGATTAAACATATTTATCATCCTGTCGGACAAATTATCGGCATCCTCGGTAATTATTGCAAAACCAATAAACTCAGCTTTCAATGACACTTTGCTTAGCTTGTAACCAGCTGTAAATCCATAATGCACAAATATTTCCGTATCACCGTTTCCTTCAGTCGGAATGAAAATGTTGGGTCCGGCTTCCAGCCCGTATATGAAACCCTCCTCACCAATATGGTGCAGAGAGTAATTACCATATAATCCCACGATATTCGGCACAAATTTTAACAGATGGTAATAATCATTATATAATCCGTTGAATGATACCTGTTCATCGGCTGTAGGAAGAAAAACTCCGAAGGAAAAAAATGATTTTTTTACTCCGCTTGAATCGGGTTTTGTTTGCAGCCCGATGTAGATATTCCCCAATCCGTTTTTATCATATTTATTATTCCCCTGATATCCAAAATCATACTTTGTAACAATAAGTGGAATATTTCCAGAAAGATTGAGACTGTTACTTAAAGGGATGTTGACAGAAAAATCATAACTGCCTGAGAAAGTTGAAAATTCCGGACCGCCGGAGTAAAATGCTTTGTTGAATCCAAATCCGAGTTCTAAATTATCTGTTGGAATTGACTGCATATTGAATGTTTGTGCGGTTATTAAACTGTATGAAATAAAAAGTAAGACACAAATCATTTTTGCTTTGCACAAGATTCCTTTCATATAATTGCTCCAAAATTAATTAATAGAAGAATGATGTAGTCATAGTTAAAAAGTACTTAAGGATATAAATGTTTTTTAAGAACTTTTTAAAAGTGATTGTAAAAACTCTCAATAAGCTAATTTTGTTTTAGTACAACGAGTTTAAATTAATAAACCAAGTAAAAATTAAATATTATTTTGACAGTTATCAACAATAAATTCAATGTGATTTAGTTTTGAACTCAATTGCAAAGTTTGAACATCTCTTCATTCGGTAGTTTTTACTTACATTATTTTGGATTGACAAAAAAATGTCATCCTTGAATCTATTTCTCTACAATAGATTTATAAACAGTATAAGTGTAAATTATATATTAAATAATATTTGTTTTTATTTAATTGATTATTAATTTATATCATTAAATGTAATCTGTAACTTTTTGAGGGTAATCATGAAAATAATGTCACTAAGTCTAAACAATTTTTTATATGAAGAATGGAAAAACCAATTACCCTTAATAGTCGATGAAATTATTAAGCAAGATGCAGATGTTGTAGCTTTACAGAATGTTCGAGGTTTGATATCAGACTTAGACAATAATGCTATTAAACATCTTCAGGATGCATTGAAAGAAAAGAATAATGAATTTTTCTGGGTAGTGGTACAACCTGTTATGAGGCATGCAGAAGATCCTGAAAACTGGGAAGGGTTAGCTATTCTATCGAGAATTGCTTTCATTGATTCGAGATGTCAAGTATTACCAATTGGAGAAGGTGAGGATAAGAAGCTTAGAAGCATAATATATGGTAGATACAAACTTAGTGATTGCTTCTTCTATATTTTTAATAATTATTTTTCTTTTGATAATCAACAAGCAATTCTTGACGCAGTAAACGGACATGCTTTTACCGTAGGTTGTCCTGAGCATGCTTTATTTTTAGGAGACTTTAATTCTACTCCGGAAATGGAACCGGTAAAAAAACTTAAAGAGCATGGCTGGATTGATACATGGGAAATGATGCATCCTGATAAGATAGGATTTACTTATCCTTCGAGTGATCCGGGAAAAAGAACTTCATTTGTTTTTCATTCAAAAGGTTTTGAATCCAGAATTAAGGATATTAAGGTTGTGTTTGCGGAGCCTGATGACAATGGTTTATATCCTTCAAATCATCTTGGACTTTTGATCGACATTGATTAGCATAATTAATTTAACGATTAATGGATTGAGATAAGTGAAGCGAATACATATTAATAATTTAGTTTCATCAAATATTCCATGCCTTCATCCTCAATGATCTTAAAGCCTAGCTTTTTATAGTATGTTATGATTGTATGACTTTTATCTACTTTGCAGGTAATAGAATCATAGTTATTAATTGCAGACTCAATGGTTTTAGTAAGAATGTGTTTTGCGATTCCCTTATTCCGAAATTCCGGTCTTATGATCATGTCTGCTAAATGCAAATTGTTTTCTTCTCGGATTTCGATGAATCTTCCAACTTTATCAGTGTTAACATAAATTATCCATTGTACAAAGTTGCTGCCAAAACTCTCATAGTATTTTGTTTGAGCTTCATATTGAGATTCAAGAATTTGTTCCATGAATGATTCCCTTGGATATGGGAATTTTAATTCATCAGCTTTGAAATTTTTATAAAGCTCTTTCACAAATTCGAAATCAGTTATGTTATATTTTTTGAGAGATATATCCATAAAAAGTAAGGGGGCGTTAGCCCCCAAATATTAACTCCTAGGTGGATAAGTGCCAGTTATACAAATAATATAATTTATACAGGTCCAGGGTTGCATTAAAGTTACTGGGTCATTACCGCCCGTTGGATTAACCATATTCGCATGCATTAAATGACCGCCTGTTAAATTGCTGCCATAACTGGTGACATTAGTACCTGTTATTTTTCCTGGAAGCTTTCCTTCAGGTTCAGAGGATGCGTCTCTTCCAGTAGAAGTCATATCACAATTTACAGTATGATTATGCGGGGGAATATTATTAATTGTTAAATTTATTCTTTCGTAGCCTCCCATTTGTCCTGCTACCCGGGCAGTAAGTCCTGGACCAGTTCCAGTTCCTATCGCTACTCGTCCACGTAAATCCGGCAATTGAAATGTTGTTTGACCATCACCGCCAAATGTTGTCCCCATTATCGAAAAAAGTGCTTGATTAGTCTGAATTGATAAAGCCTGTCCCTGACAATATACCCAGTTTTTTGGTGGGTAGTTGCCTCCGAACATTTTGACTTCAGCCATGTATCCGTCCATATAAACTCCTGTTATTTTATTATTAAATAAAATTGGTTTTTAATTTGGTCCAGCTAATTTCTTGGTGGCCATTGTCCCTCAACACAAATAATATGGTTGATGCAAGTCCAGGGTTGCATAATTTCAAACATATCATTATTACCTGTCGTGTTCAGCATGTCTTGTTCCATAATATGTGCACCGGAGGAATCTGCGCCAAAATTTGTACCATCTGAACATTTCGAGAATACTCTTCCCTCTGGTTCAGATGATGCGTCTCTACCAGATGACGTCATATCACAGTTTACGGTATGAGTATGCTGAGGTAATTGTGCAGCATAAAGATAAATTCTTTCATAACCACCTTTCATCCCGATATATTTTGTCGAAAGGCCTGGTCCGGTTCCTGCTCCAAGGTTACCTCGTCCACTCATATCGGGCAAGCCGAATGAATTGTAGCCATCACCACCAAAAGTATTTCCCAGTATAGCGAAGAGAGAAGGGTAAGTTGATACAGGAAGTATTTGCCCCTGGCAGTAAGCCCAACAGGCAGGTGGGTAATTCCCGGCGAACATTTTTATTTCGCCTAAATATCCATCCATAGTTTACTCCTAATAATTGAAAATTTTCAAATGCTTTTTGAGAAAGATTGCTCTTTCTAGCGCCGAATGGGATTGTAATATTATTGCAACATTAATGATTTAGTATAGTTTGATAAAATCTGCTCATATAAAGAATTCAATAAGATAGTATAATTATATTGAGATGTCAATTCGAAAGGTCTTAGTTATGTTTTCGCTGGGATAACAGGTAGTATTTTTTGATGTTCTAGGAATGGGGCATACTGTTTTTTAGCATTTATGGGACAACTTAAATAATATGTGTTGTGGAAATAAATGTTATTTTTAATAAAATTTTTTTATATTGACATTGTATTGGGGAATTTAAACTAACTGCTTACGTTTTACTGAAATTAATATTATGGTTCATTTCCGATTAAAATCTGAATAACAATTTAATATATATTTATAGGCAGTAAAATGAAGTTATTATTTCTTAAAGCAAAAGATGGTATTCTTCTTAAAAAATATTTTTTCGTTTTTTTTGCGATAGTTATTCTTGGTTCTTCAGTAATTGCACAAAACCTTAATGTTTCCGGAATTAATACACCAAGTACCGACATAAATGGAACCTATGTACCAAATGGTTTAGTGTGGGGTTATAATTCGTGGAAACATCAAAGTAAAAATTATTACATTTACTATCATCAATATAGTGGCGGAGATAAACATTACTATTGGAATATTGATAATGATACAGATGATACAAATGTATACTTTTATTCTAATGACGACCCTCCAAGTGATACACCTGTAAATGTTAGTAGTTGGACTACTTCTGATGGGGGTGGCTCTCCGGTTGTTACTAGTTCTGGGGCACCGGAAATTGACTTAAGAGGTAATAGTAATTCAATAGCCAGTGGGGACTATGTTCAGAGTTTTAACGATTTTACGAAGTTTGGCTCTGTTAGTACTTCATCAGGTACATTAACAAGAACTTTTACAATTGCTAACACAGGTGATGTGAATTTGACCATTAGTGGTTCATCACCATATGTTTCAATAAGTGGTACACATGCTTCTGATTTTAGTATTACATCTGCACCTTCAACTACTATAGGCGGTTCAAGCTCAACTACACTTGTTGTAACTTTTAATCCATCCGCAGATGGAAGCAGAACTGCCAGATTAACAATTTCTAATAACGATTCGGATGAAGGGACATATTCATTTGATATTCATGGAACTGGTTATACTGCTCAAAATATAACAGTTTCAGGCGTTACTAATCCTGTAGCAGCAAATGGTACTTATATTCATCAGGGTATTATTAACAGATTTGAATACTGGAAACATCAATCTCAAAATTATTACATTTTTAATGATGAATACAATAACAATCAATACTGGAATCTGGATGTAGATACCGATGATACCGATAGTGATTACCTTTTCTCAAAAGGTTCTGATGCTGCCTCTCCCGTTTCCTTAACAAGTTGGAGTGCAAATTCTGGAGCTACAGGTAATCCTGTTGTTGCAAGTGCTACACCTTCACCCGAAATTAATGTCCAGGGAAATAGCCAGAATATATATGAAGGTGATACTACACCATCCTGGGACGACCATACAATTTTGGGATCATTAAATATCTCATCTGGTACCAGAACAAGAACGTTCACAATACAGAATTTGGGGTCGCAGGCTCTAACTCTTTCCGGAAGTTCACCTTATGTCTCGGTAAGTGGTTCCGGATTCAGCGTGACAACCCCGCCGTCATCTACTATTGCTGCTTATGGAAGTACAACATTTGTTGTAACGTTTGATCCATCGACAGAAGGGACAAACTCAGCAACATTAACAATAACTAGTAACGATGCTGATGAATCGACATATAGTTTTGGTGTTCAGGGAAGAGGATATGTACCAAAAGATATAATTGTTTCTGATATTACAAACCCTCCCGCAGCAAACGGCGTGTATACTCATCAGGGTGTATTGAACGAGCTTGAATACTGGAAACATGAAACGCAAAATTATTATATATATAATGCTTTCTTTAATACTAGCCTATATTGGAACATAGATAATAATACTGATAATGCCGATGTACATTTTTATTCAGGAGATCACAATGATGATTATTTGCCGCTAAATGTTTCATCGTGGACAAATGACGGTGGAACGGGATCACCAACAATTATTTATGCTGGTCCTGAAATCTCTATTGAAGGGAACTCAACAGAAATTGCCGATAATGATACTACTCCTGATTCCGGCGATGATACAGATTTTGGAAGTGTAAATGTTGCCGGAGGATCAAATGCAAATACCTTTACCATAAAAAATACCGGTGGTCAAACCCTAAGCTTAACGGATGCTTCTCCATATGTAGCAATCACAGGACATACTTCTGATTTCACATTAACTTCGACACCCTCCAGTTCAATAGCTGCAAGTGGTTCAACAACATTCGAAATAACTTTTAATCCAACTGCTGGGGGTACAAGATCGGCATCAGTGAGTATTGCCAACAACGACACTGACGAAAATCCATACAATTTTAATATTCAGGGAACCGGTATTTATGTAGCACCGACAACACAGGCGCATACTGTAACATACTCAAATGTGGAAGCTTCCCAAATGACTATAAGCTGGACGAACGGAAACGGAAGTATACGGGCAGTATTTTTAAATCTGGGAAGTTCCGGAAATGCTTCGCCGGTTGCTTCAACAACCTACACAGCAAATACGGAATTTAAATCAGGTAGTCAGATAGGTACCAGCGGTTGGTATTGTATTTATAACGGAACCGGTACGTCTGTAAATGTAACCGGATTAATGCCTGGTTCCACATACCGCGCCATGGTTTGTGAATACAATGGTACTGCGGGTTACGAAGCATATTTTACTGATACCGCCACCGAGAATCCCAAAAACCAGGCAATGGATACTATTATGATTAACGAGGTTGATGCCGATACACCTGGAACGGATGACGCACAATTCATCGAGTTATATAGTATTGGAACTGCTAATGTTTCTCTCAATGGTTTAACATTAGTTCTATTCAATGGCAATGACGATCTTTCATATAGAAGTGTTGATTTGGATGGCTATTCTACTGATGCAAGCGGATATTTCGTTTACGGTAATCCTGCTGTAACAGGAGTTGATCTGTCGGTTGATAATAGCGTATTAATCCAGAACGGAGCTGATGCAGTTGCGATTTATGTAGGTAATAGCGGTGATTTTCCAAATGGAACAGCAGTGACAACAACAAACTTAGTTGATGCGCTGGTTTATGATAATGGTCAGGCCGATGATGCAGGACTTCTAGTATTGTTAAATGGCGGGGAACCTCAGGTCAATGAAAATGGAAGAGGAGATGTCGCCAATCACTCCAATCAACGAATTCCAAACGGCAGCGGCGGACTAAGAAATACTTCAACTTATGATCAGCAGCCACCAACACCCGGCACTGAGAATTATGGTTACCCGGCAATACTCGCCACAGAATACAACTATAATACAAATATTTTGACTGTTACAGGGGAGTACTTTGAAGCAAATGGAAGTGGACAAGATGTAGATATCTCTCTCCTGACTATTACCGGTGAAGGTGGAGCTACCTACACAATTGTTAGCACAAGTGACGTTGAAATAACTTCCGCTACAGAATTTAGTGTAACACTAAGTGGAGCAGATCTAATAAATGTTGAAGAACTATTAAATAAGAATGGGACAAATTCTGCAACAAATAATACACTATATAATTTAGCTGCAGCAGATAACTGGTTGACAGGTGCACCCTCAGGTAATGATATTTCTAACGCCACAGCTGGAATTACTGTAAGCAACTTCGCCAATCCTGTAATTATTTCAACGACATATGATGCAGGAACGGGTGTTCTTGTTGCAACAGGAACAAACTTTGTAGCAAACAGTGGTCCAACAAATGACGTGGATGTTTCACTTCTGACATTCAAAGGTGAAAGTGCGGCGACATATCAGTTAACAACCAACACAAGTGATGTAGAATTAACATCAGCAACAGAATTTTCAATTACTCTGGGCGGAACTGACAAAACAAATGTTAACGGACTATTAGGTAGGAACGGAACAACGTCTCCTGATAATACAACTTACAACCTTGCAGCTGCTGACAATTGGATGCCCGGCTCACCAGCTGGAAATAGCATTATCGATGCAACAACCGGTATTGATGTCAGCAATGTACCGGTTCCGACTATTACTGATGCTGATTATGATTTCACTACAAATACGTTGACTGTAACTTGTACTAACCTGGTAGCAAAACCAGGTGGTACAAATGATATAGATATTTCAAAACTTAAAATAGAAGGAAGTGATTATACATTAACAAGTGCAAGTGATGTAGAAATAACTTCTGCTACAGAATTTAGTGTCACACTTACTGGCTCAGATTTAACAAATGTTGAAGCTATCCTGAATCAAGATGGTACTCAATCTGCAGGGGGAACAGACTATAATCTTGCTGCTCTAGAAGACTGGGTAACAGGAGCAGATCCTTCTGCCATCATAGCAGATGAAACGGGTAACGCGATTGATGTAATTAATTATACTAATCCTAACATTATCTCTGGGTCATATAACTACGATACAAATGTTTTAACAGTAACAGGAACTAATTTTGTAAGCAACAGTTCCGGAAATGATGTAGATGTTTCAAGATTACAATTTGATAATGGCGACGGTACGTCAGGTCTTCCGTCAGAAAGCAGCGATGTGGAGATCACCTCTGACACTGAATTTAGTGTTGCTTTAAGTGGTGACGATATTGCACGAATCGAATATATTATGAATAAAGAAGGTGCTCAATGTGATGGTGGGACTAACTATGATTTAATAGCAAACGATAACTGGATGACAGGTACTGCGGACAATTATAATATATTAGATTACTCGAATACTTTAACAGTAATTAACTATGCTAACCCGGTAATAACTAGTGTGGCTTACAATTACGATACAAATGTATTTACTGTTACAGGGACAAATTTTATAAATAATCCATTTGTTCTTAATGATGTGGGCGTTTCACTTTTAACAGTAAAAGGTGAAGGAGGAGCCACTTATAGTTTAAACAGTTCAGCTAATGTCCCAATTACTGGAGCTACAGAATTTAATATTACTTTAAGTGGAATTGATATTCCGGAAGTGGAAGCGTTATTGAATAAAAATGGAACTCAGGCTGATGATAATACAGTCTATAATTTGGCAGCTGCTGATAATTGGATGGCTTATTCGCCAAGTGGAAATGATATATCTGATCCAACAAGCGGGGTAACGGTAAGTGATTTCGCCAATCCTGTAATTATTTCAACGACATATGATGCAGGAACGGGTGTTCTTGTTGCAACAGGAACAAACTTTGTAGCAAACAGTGGGCCTACAAATGACGTGGATGTTCAACTCTTAACATTCAAGGGCGAAGGAGCTGGAACATATCAGCTGACAACTAATACTGATGATGTAGAATTAACTTCTGATACTGAATTTTCTGTAACGCTTGGATCAACCGACAAGAGTAATGTTAATGGTCTATTAAGTAAAAACGGGACAACCTCACCGGACAATACTACTTATAATCTTGCTTCAGCAGATAATTGGATGCCCGGCTCACCAGTTGGTAATAGCATTACTGATGCAACAACCAGTATTGATGTCAGCAATGTACCGGTTCCGACTATTACTGATGCTGATTATGATTTCGCTACAAACACGTTGACTGTAACTTGTACTAACCTGGTAGCGAAACCAGGTGGTATAAATGATATAGATATTTCAAAACTTAAAATAGAAGGAAGTGATTATACATTAACAAGTGCAAGTGATGTAGAAATAACTTCTGCTACAGAATTTAGTGTCACACTTACTGGCTCAGATTTAACAAATGTTGAAGCGATACTTAACAAAGATGGAACATCATCCGCGGGAGGTACTACTTATAACCTTGCTGCTCTGGAAGATTGGGTAACCGGGGCTGATCCGTCAACAGATATTGCAGACGAAACTGGAAACGCCATAGATGTTAGTAACTATGCAAACCCGGCAATAGGTACAGCAGCATACGATTACAACACAAATATTCTTACAGTAACAGGAACAAACTTTGTTAGTAACAGTGGTGGAACAAACGATGTTGATATTTCTCTTCTCACAGTCAGAGGTGAAGGAAATGCAACCTATACAATTACCAGCGCAAGTAATGTTGAAATAACTTCAGAAACAACATTCAGCATCACATTATCCGGAAGTGATCTGACACACATTGAGGGATTGCTAAACAAGGATGGAACTACTTCAGCTACATCGGCAACTACATTTAATCTTGAAGCCGCAGACAACTGGATGCCTGGAGCATATGCAACCTATGATATTTCCGATGCTACTGGTACAATAGCAGTATCCAATTATGCTGCTCCTGCAATTACTGATGTCGATTATGATTTCACGACAAACATCTTTGCAGTTACTGGAACTAACCTTGTAAGCAATAGCGGTGCAACAAATGATGTGGATATTTCCCTTATCACTATTACGGGTGAAGGAGGATCAACTTATATAATTACAAGTACAAGTGATGTAGAATTAACATCAGCAACTGCATTTAGTGTAACACTAAGCGGAGCAGACTTAATAAATGTTGAAGCCCTCTTAAACAAAGATGGTACTACTTCAGCCACTGCAGGTACAACTTACAATTTTGCAGCAGCAGATAATTGGTTAACAGCAGCTCCTAGCGGTACAAATATCGTATCGGCAACAAATGGAATTACCGTTAGTAACTTTGCTAATCCTGTAATTACTTCAACAACCTATGATGCAACGACTGGAGTACTTGTTGCAATAGGAACAAACTTTGTAGCAAACAGTGGGGCAACTAATGATGTTGATGTTCAACTCTTAACATTCAAAGGTGAGGGTGCTGGAACATTCCAGTTGACAACTAATACATCTGACGTGGAATTAACATCAGACACTGAGTTTTCTGTAACCCTTGGTGCCACGGATAAAATAAATGTAAATGGATTATTAAATAAAAACGGAACAACCTCTCCTGATAATACAACTTATAACCTTGATGCAGCTGATAACTGGATGACTGGTTCTCCCGCAGGTAACAATATTGCTGATGCAACAACAGGTATTGATGTCAGCAATGTACCTGTCCCTACAATAACAGATGCTGATTATAATTATACTACAAATACACTTACGGTTACCGGAACAGGTTTTGTTTCAAGAACGGGTCCGACAAATGATGTCGATATTTCCAAATTAAAAATAGAGGGTAGTGATTATACATTAACGAGCGCTAGCGATGTTGAAATAACGACTGCTACAGAATTCAGTGTAACACTTACCGGAAATGATTTAACAAATGTAGAAGCTATTCTTAATAAAGATGGAGCAGAATCTGCCGGAGGGTCGACATATAATATTGCTGCTCTTGAGGATTGGCTGACTGGTGCAGATCCCTCTGTAAACATTGCCGATGAGACAGGAAATGGTATTGATGTTAGCAACTATGCCAACCCTGCCTTAACATCCGCTACATATGATGTGGATAACGGGCAACTTGTTATTACAGGTACAAATTTTGTAATTAACACCGGGGTTACAAATGATGTTGATGCGTCACTTCTTACAATAACTGGTGAAGGAGGAAACTCCTACCAATTATCAGACACACCGGACGTTGAAGTTACCTCATCAACAGGATTTGCACTAACTCTTAGTGCAACAGATAAATTGAATGTCCATGGTTTACTTAATAAAAATGGCACTACTTCAGGTGATAACACAACATATAATCTGGTAGCAGCTGACAATTGGATGCCTGGGTCGCCTTCTGTAAACAACATAGAAGACCTTACTGGCAATGCCATTACTGTGAGCAATGTTCAAACTCCAACAATTACAAGTGCTACATACGATTCAGATAATGGTGTATTAGTTGTAACCGGAACAAACCTGTTTAAGAAATACGGAGCAAACAATGATGTTGATGTCTCAAAACTTATTGTAACAGGGGAAGGAGGCAATTATGGTATCTCTGCTGCCATAACAGATGTCGAAATAACTTCAGCAACAGAATTCACCTTCACCATAACCGGAAGTGACAAAACAGAAGTAGATTCCAGACTGGATATGTTTGGTACACAATCGAGTGGAGGAACAATTTACAATATTGCCGGTGCTGAGGACTGGCTACTTGCGGCTGATCCGGCAGCGAATATTGCAGATCTTACCGGTAATGGAATTACTGTATCGGTTACTCCAAAGATATCAAGTGCTACCTATAATGCCTCCACAGGAGTGTTAGTTGTAGCTGGTTCTAATATAAGAGCTAATGCGGGCGGATCTGATATCGATGCCTCTAAGTTTACATTTACTGGTGAGGGTGGAGATACTTATACTCTAACAAATACAGCCGATGTGAACAGAACAAGTGCTACGGCATTTACACTGACACTTAGTACAACTGATAGACTTAATGTAAATGAGATTATAAATAAAGACGGAACATCTTCTACTTGTGGTTCGGGCTATAATCTTGCGGCTGCGGATGATTGGTGTACTAACGAGACAACCGGCAATACCTCCGACTTAACAGGCAATGCTATAAACGTGTCTAGCGTTCAAAAGCCAACAATCACATCTGCTGAATATAATGCTTCAACAGGTATATTTACTATAACATGTCAAAATTTGAGTAAAAGAGACGGAGTTAACAATGATATTGATTTATCAAAACTCACTATAATCGGTGAAGGTGGCGAGTCCGATACTCTTACAACGTCAGATGTTGAGATTGTCGACTATAACGAATTTGTATTCCAGCTTAATGCTGCTGATAAAGCCGCAGTGGATTTGATATTTAATAAGAACGGGTTAACATCAACCAGTGGCACCGCTTATAAGGTTAATGCCGCAGAGGATTGGGCTAGAGGTGCAGATGCTGCCGTGAATGTTGTTGACATTACAGGAAATGCAACTAATGTTTTAAACGTTCCGATCCCCTTAATTACTTCATCATCATATCACTGGAGTGATGGTATTATTACTTGCACAGGTACAGGCTTTACGAAACGGAACGGAGATGATAATGATGTTGATGCTTCTACATTTACTTTTGCCGGTGAAGGGGGAGGCACATACACATTAGTAGGTAGCGCAGATGTAGATATTACCTCAGCAACTGAATTTGCTATTACTCTGGATGCCACTGATAAAGCTGCAGTGAATATACTTCTTAATAAAGAGGGTACTAAATCAAACGATAATACAGTTTATAATCTGGCAGCAGCAGAAGATTGGGCAATGTTTGCCGATGCAGCCGTAAATGTAGTTGATGCTACAACACCAATAACGGCGGGTAATTTTAATACACCACCTACAGGTGCCGATGACGCAATTACAACAAGTGAAGATACTCAGCATATTTTTGCAGTAGCGGATTTTACATTTAACGATGTTGATAGCGATGGTTTTGCCGGTATTGAAATTGAAAGTCTGGAAACAGCCGGTGTTTTACAGTATAATGGAAGTGATGTGACGGTTAGCCTCGATTGTCCGGATGTGACATTGTTATCCTTTGACCCTGTTGCAAATGAGTCTGGTTTGCCATACGCGACCTTTACTTTTAAGGTCAAAGATGACAGAGGTGCATACAGTGTTGCGACTTATACAATGAGTATAAATGTTACTGATGTTGTAGATGTACCTGTTGTATCAGTGAATGAGGGAGCTAATGTTGATGAAGGTGGCAGCTTTACTCTTGATGATTCTATGCTGCGTTCGCAGGACTCAGATGGAAGTTCATTCACTCTTCTTTATAGTATAGTGACAGGTCCGTTCCATGGTGACTTTATAGTCAGCGGGGCTCTCTTAAAGGGTAATGAAATCACAACTACAACATTTACTCAGAATAATATTGCGAACGGCAAAGTAGCATACCAACATGATGGAGGTGAAGCTGAGGTAGATTCAATCACTTTTACCGTTGATGACGGAGCGGGTGGTATATCAGAACCTGCTACTTTCCTTATTACAATAAATGGAGTAAATGATCCGCCGGTATTTACAGGTGCACCGACTCTAACGGCTAATGAGGACGAGGGACTGAGTTTTACAATGAGTTCACTATTAGCATACGTTGCTGATCCTGATGACCCTGATAGTCTTTTGACAGTTAACCTGATAAGCCATTGTGATAATATTGATATTTCTTGTTCGGATATCAGTTTCCAAACAAGCTGTACAGCAAACTGGTTTGGTGTTGGACAATACCTGTTTACGGTTAGTGATGGTGAAACAACTATCGATACTCTATTGAATTTTACGGTAAATGCAGTTAATGATCTTCCAACAATTAGTGGTTTACCATCCAGCATTGAATTCGAGAATGGCGCCATAGAAACGATTGATTTGAGTGGTACCGCTGAAGATATTGAAACACCCGATTCCTTGCTAACCTTTAGTTTTGCCTCTACACCGGATTCGCTTAATGCAAGCTATAACTCAGAGACAAAGGTACTCTCTGTTTCAGCAGTAGGAAGTTTTGAAGGAGTTATCGATTTTGTTATTACAGTAACAGATTCAGAGGGAGGCAGCAGCAGCGAAACAATTTCGGTAACTGTAACACAAAATGTGACTGGAATAGAACAACTTGAAGGAATTCCTACGGAATATGTATTGTATAATAACTACCCAAATCCATTTAACCCAAGCACGGTAATACGATATGGGATACCGGAGAGGGCAGCTGTGACCTTAAGAGTATATGATATTTTAGGGCGAGAACTGTCGACACTTATCAATGAAACTCAGAGCGCAGGTTTTTATGAATATCAATGGAATGCATCTAATAATGCCAGTGGAATATATTTTTATATGTTGGATGCCGGTGAATATAGGGAAGTAAAGAAGATGATTCTGATTAAATAGTGTAAAATTATAGGGGTGCATAATCTGCACCCCTGTGTTCTAATTTATTAGTCATAACCTGTAAAATATCTGCCGTCCTTCATTCCATCTTTTTGATCTGGGATTAAAACTAAGTTTAGTATATATTCTTTTCGAAGCTTCATTGTTCTCATTCGTATCAAGAAATACGGAAAGGCATCCTTTCTCTTTTGCACGTTCAAGAGAAAACTCAATAAGTTTTTCCCCAATACCAGTTTGCCTGCATTTCTGACGTACAAACAAATCTTCGATTCTAGCCTCGAAACCCGGCAACCACATGGAATAATAATACCGTTGAAGCACATAGCCAGTAACTTCCTCTTTATCATTCAAGGCAATAAAAAAAACTCGGCATCCCTACCCTCAATCAATCGTGAAATTCCTTCAATAAATTCCCTGCTGTTTGGAGTTTCTTTTTGAAGGCTGTTGCGAAACTCAACTGCCAATTCCGAAATGGTCGTAATGTCTTCTTTTGTTGCCCGCACAATTTTCATAACGCACCTATAGTTTTGCTGAAAGTTTTAATTTGTTAAGAGAAAGAAATGGAAAGAGCCTAAAACACAATTCCGGCAATTATAAATTACTGGAAGAGTTTTGTTCCTTTGAGGGAAGAAAAACTTCTATTAGGATGTTAAACCTATCAGCACTTGCAGCAAAAGAAAAGCAAGAAGTAACCAGGCAGACAATCTAAAAATTTTTGAAGAAGATCTATCCCATTTACGGATCAAATACAATTCAATAATAACTATTGGTGTAATTATAAGGATGTAAGGGAAGGCAATAAAGAGTACTCCCATCATAGCCCAATTTTCTGAGTACATTCTATCCTGCCAGGCAAGCAAAATAAAATATGCAGAAAAAAATGAGCCCAGCCACCAGAGTACATTTAGAATAAGCAGAAGGATTTCCTTTCTTTTCCTTAAGCCTACAATGAGAAGTAGAAGTAAAAATATTGTGTATAATGCAAATAATAGTATTATCATTTTTGTAGTATAATTTTTATGGTCTCAAAATAGTTTCGTGTCTGTAATCGACAATAATAAACACCGCTCGATAAGTTAGTCCCGTCAAATTCTACCTTATAATTTCCTGAAGACTGAAATTGATTCACTAATACTCCAACTTTATTGCCAAGGATATCATATGCCAGAAGTTGTACAAGGGACGGGAGTTTCCCGGCGGAAGTGGAGAGCTCACCTTCTGTGTCAAAAATACTATAATGAATAATTGTTTTGCAATTAAATGGATTGGGATAATTCTGATTTAATTGGAAATGGTTATTCAATTCATGTGGATTTTCAGCTTCTAGCGAAACCGGTAAAGATAGATTGCGAAAAAGCCTCAAGGCAGGATTTGAACCGATAGTGTATTCACTAAGATTAGTCTCATATGTAAAGCGAGGATCAAGTACAATAAAATCTGCTGCCGTTGTTCCCATACCATTGTAACCACGTATAACCATAAAATGATTTGAGTTTGGAAGTGTTACTTTTATTATTACCGGGTTGCCAGCATCTATTTCTGATTTAACAGTTGTCAGATTATAATCTGTCATTGCATACCACTGCATTGTGCTGCCAGGGTAATGAGCGGCAACATCCCAAATAATCAGGCATCCGCTTACGTAGCCATTGTTATTTATAAGATACTCATTTAGTTTGCCGGGATCTGCATCTGTACCGATTGTTCTTAAGAGCATTGCGGCTGAGGTTAGTGCGCAGCCTTCTGAACAGATAGTTGAAGCGCATGTTCCCAGTATATTTTCACTCCAGTTCTGGTTGCATTGCTGGAAGTGAGTTACTTGAATCAATCCATCAGTTAAAAGTGTGACTTTCTCGAGTTTATGCAGCAAGCTATCAGGGATAAACCTTTGGTTTGGGGCTTCATATTCCTGAGGGAAAATTGAAGAAGAAAAGATAAAGAGCAGCATCAATATTATAAGGCATTTATTCATTTTACCTTTCTGTTAAATTGCGGCTAAGGGTAAATTAAAAATACAAACATGCTGTGCCAGTTTCCATGGTACATTTTAACATTTTCTCCATTGAGTAGAAACTTATTAAGCCAAATCCAGGTTTACAATTCATAATTAGGAGGTCAAAAGAAATGAATCTTTCCAATAATAAAATATTAATAACCGGCGGCGCTTCGGGAATAGGTTTGGGGCTCGCCGAAAGGTTCATTAAAGAAAATAATACAGTTATTATATGTGGAAGAAGGGAAGAACTGCTTAAGGAGATTGCCAATAAATATCCATCGGTAATAGCAAAGCAATGCGATTTGTCATTACCAGCAGAAAGAGAAGGATTATTTAATTGGATCAGAGAAGAGCATGGTGATTTGACCGTTCTGATAAACAATGCCGGTATTCAGCAATGGATGTCAGTTTCTGACGAAAACTTTTATGAGCGTGCAAGGGAAGAAATAGCCATTAACATTGAAGCGCCTATTCATCTTGCCTCTCTATTCCTTGATCTTAAATCACTTGATACAATTGTTAATGTAACTTCAGGTTTGTCATTCGTCCCGCTTACAAAAGTTGCTGTATATTCTGCGACAAAATCCTTTATGCATTCATTTACACTCTCACTGCGGCATTTAGTGAGAGATAGAAATATTGAGGTGATTGAACTCATTCCTCCGGCCCTTAACACTGATCTGGGAGGCAAAAGCTTACATGATTTTGCACCTCCTGTTATTGATTTTGTTAATTCTGTTTTTGAACAATTAAAGGAAGGTAGGTTGGAGATTACTTTTGGTTATAGCGAAGCAATGATGAAAGCCGGACCCGATGAACTTCGAAAGTCCTTTGAGAGGATGAATTCATAAGACTTAGGTTTGTGAAGATATCTATAATAATAATTCAGAATACGTGGACGCGATATAGGTGAAGTAAAAAGAGTGTTTTCTAAATCCTTTGGAAATTTAGCTGACTCGCAATGGCTCCATATGGATGGTTGCTGTAATATCCATTACTTCTAAAATCTTTCTTTCTATTTCACTTGCCACTTCATGTGCCTCCATAAGTGTTGTCTCAGAAGAGAGTCTGATATGAAAAGTCATTTCACGATGATCACCATATTCATGAATATGAAAATGATGAGCTGAAATATCCTTGCCGGCAATATTATTGCAGATCTCCATTATTTCAATTAACTGTTGAGAATCAGGAACTTTGCCCAAAAATTGATTTAGTGAATCTTGTAGAATTTCATAGGCAGCATAAAGTATTAAGAAGGCGACCAGTATTCCCAATACTCCGTCAATCCACCAGGCATAACCTCCCAGATAAATACCAACTAAGATCACAACAGAAGATATAGCATCACTACGGTGATGCCAGCCATCGGCTTTTAACACGCTTGAGTTTACTTTTTTAGCGGCCCAAAACGCGTATTGTGCAAGTGCCTCTTTAGTTATTACCGAAATCACAGTTGCAATAATTGCAAAAGTGCTGTAATTAACAGATTCATGATCGGCAAGACGGGAGATAGACTCCTTAGCAAAAGAAAAAGCGATCAGTGACAGCAAGGCGCCGATAATCATAGATGTTATAAGCTCTGCACGACCATGACCGAATGGGTGGTCTTTATCCGCAGGTTTTATGGAGTACTTTGACCCGATTAAGACTATAACAGATGAAATAGAATCGGACAAGGTGTGCCAGGCATCGGCAATAATTGCTATTGATCCGGTAGCAGTCCCGGCCCAAAATTTCAGAATAAATAAGAGGCTGTTTATAATAATTGAAAGCCAGCCTTCAATTATTGTAAGTTTGGTTTTATCCATTAGAAAATCCGAATTCTGTTAAAAGTCTACAACTTAAGATAATTATTGTAAAGCAAATATCGAATAATTTCTTGCCGATACAAAACTGTTTAGTAACAGCGGGAACATGCAACAGATTAATAACCTGCAATTAATTTGGCTTGCAAAATCTAAATTCGGTGGGAGTCATCCCAGTTTGTTTTTTAAATACCATATTGAATGTACTTTTTGAATTAAAACCTGATTCAAGCGCTATTGATAAAATAGTTTTATTATTATGAGATTCATCAATCAATATTTTTTTTGCTTCGGCAATGCGATGGATATTTAAATATTCGTTAAAGTTCATCCTGTACTCTGTATTTACAACTTGAGATAAGTATTCTTTGTGGATGTTTAGTTTTTCTGCAAGTTTATTTAAGGTTAATCCGGGATCTCTGAATATTCTATCTTGCTCAACTAACGTATTCAACTCCTCTAATATTTGAGAGTAAGTTTCACTATTTAGCGATGAATTTTTATACTTAATACCATTCTGTTTCCTTTTCTGGAATTGAGAGTAAATTCCAATTGCCAGAAAAAATCCGATAATCAACGTTACTGTTAATTTGAATGCAGATGTTTGGTAAATACGGGACTCAATTTGAAATAGTAAAGAATTGTCACTATTCACCCAATGACTTCCATTCAAGCTGGAACTTATTTTTAATTCATAATTCCCGGGCGACAAATTTGAAAGGTTGATGTTCCTATGTTGTTCCAGCATCTGCCATTCTTTCTCATCATTAATTCTATATTTTATAAAAAACTCCCGTGAGTAATTGAAATCAACAAAAGAAAAATTAATGGACATATTTTGTGTTTCGTTCGGAAGAAGAATAAAGTCAGATGACTCATCAAGAAAAATTGTTGAATCTAATGAGGACAAATAAATATAAGAGAAAATTAAGTTTGGCTTTGTTTTGGGCGCTGAAACATTTTCAAAGTTAGTATAACTGATTCCACAGGTTGTAGCAAACCACAGTCTATCCTTACTATCTAAGAGTATCGTGTTAGTGTTGATGTCACTAGAAGGGAGTCCGTCTTTATTGTTATAAACCCAGAACGTATTATTCCGGTAAATGTTAAGTCCGTTACCTGTTCCAATAAATATATAATCTTTGTATCTATATAAATCAAAAACAGTATTGGAAGAGAGTCCATCACTAATGTTGACAGAATCTTTCACACCATCTTTATTCAGGATGGTTATACCTTCAAGCGTCCCTATCCAAATATCCCCATTGATGTTATCACAAACAGAGGTGGCGTGATTGCTTATAAGCCCATCAGAAGTGTCATAAAGTACTGTCTCATTTTCTTTGAATTTAATTACACCAATTCCGGATCCGGTAATCCAGGAATTACCCACTCCATCCTGGAAGTTACTGTAAATAATTGAATTCTCGAAATTATAATCAATATCAATTTTTGATGTAACTCCGTTATGGTTTCTCCACAAACCATATCTTGATGTGCCAATAAGATAATCTTCGTTCCCAATTTCCCAAACCATGGATTTAATGCCCGGAATTTCACTTGCCCAATTAAATTTCGTGAAACCGGATTTTGTATACTTAAAGATATCCTCAAAGGAAGTCATTAGAATATCTCCGGATAGAGATTCAGATAAGTATACAACATTTTTCCCAAGCGGACTGTTATTCGAATTGAATAAAGACCATTTGTCATTCTTAAATACTACGCAATAGTTAGTTGTGGAAGTTGCAAATATTTCGCCACTCTTATTTTCAGCTACACTATACATTATGTTAGATGGTAATCCGTCTGAAGTATTAAAATTCCTGAATATGTTTTTCTTTACCCGAAATAAGCCTTTCCCTTGAACTGAAATCCAGAGGTTATTGAATTTATCGGAATACATACAGAATATGTTGCTTGAAGCAATTATTTCGGGAACAGGTAATTTGGTAAGATTGATATGATGATATCTTAAACAACTTTCTAGTGTATTTACCCATATATGCCCAAGTCCATCTTCTTCAATTAATCTACCGAAAAATGGATTGGTATCTACATGAATAATTTTTGAGCCGGATATTTTATATAGTTCTTTGTTTGTAGTTATTACCCAAAAATTATTTTCCTTGTCCTCATGAATGCTTTCAACAATTAATTCCTTAAAAAGTCGACTTTTTTCAAATGTACTATTCTTATACTCATATATTCCCTCATTGGTTAAGAATAATATTGACCCACTACTTCTTTTGTATATATCAAATACTTTGGAAATATTGTTTCCTTTATCAATAGAAAGCTTAATGAATTCATCGGACTCAAGTATGTAAGCGCCGTTGCGGTTAGTTCCTACCAGGTGGCGACCATCATGCGTTGTATGTGATGAGGTGATACTTAAGTTAATTGGACTATTTATTCTTTTGTGAATTCCTTTTGAAAAATAAAATACTTTTGAGCTAAACGTTGTTGCAAACAGGTTCCCTGAAGAATCCGAAGATAATCTATCAATTCTATCTTGAAAGGGGACTGAATCAAATTTGTACGGAGTTATTCTTGTCCCATCATATCTAACGACACCCGATTCAGTTCCAAGCCAGAGAAAACCATCAGGCGATTCCTCAACAGCAAAAATATTAGATGGCGCAACAGTTTCACCGAATGTGGAATTTTCTACTATTAAGTCTTGCCCTTTAAGAAATGTTGAGAAAAGACAAATTAAGAGTATTTTCAGATAAATATATTTATGCATAAAACCAGTTTATAGTCCTCAATCCAAAATTATTCACAAACAGACAGTAATTCCAGTAAAAAAAACCTGTTAATTTGACATAAGCGGATTATTGTGTTATATTACCGACCGAAGAGTCGGTCAATTATATAAAGATCAAATATGTCACCAAGAATAGTAGATAAAGAAGAAAAGAAGAAGCAGATTATTGGAGCTGCGATGCAGGTTTTTGCAAAGAATGGGCTAAATGCGACCAAAATGACTGACATCGCCCTGGCGGCAGGTATTGGTAAAGGCACGATATACGAATATTTTAAAAGTAAGGATGATATTTTTTGGGGCGCTTTTAACTTCATGATGGAAGATATGGAAACTCAGATGGCAAAAAAACTTTTCAAGGTCACTGATCCTGCCGAAAAGCTTGTTGCGATTATTGAGGCCTTTTTTGGGTCTTTAGAGATGTTTCAGGACTCTTCTTACATCATGTTCGATTTTTGGGCTGAGGGAATTCGTAAGCGTGATGATAGTGCGAATAATTTCTTGAAGAAACTTTATATCGACTATAGGAAGCTTATAGCATCAATTTTAGAAGAAGGCAAAATTGCCGGTGCATTTAGAGACATCGATTCCAATATTGTCGCTTCAACAATCCTGGGCGCAATGGATGGATTAATCCTGCAATGGATTCTGTTCGGGCAGGATTATGATGTTAAAAAAGCATTGAGTGAATTTACGAATATGGTTTTAGTGGGAATAAAAGACTAATTTTTTTATGCTTTAACCGACCGAACGGACGGTCAAAATTAAAAGAGGTAAATTAAATGAGAGAAAAATTACTTAATAGTTTAGCGAATCTTTCTGAGAAGAGACCGGGAACTCTGCTTCTGGTTGCCTTGATAATTACTATAATAGCGGCAGGCTTGTCAGAATCACTTAAACTTGAAATGCAATTTAAAAACCTGATGCCTCAGGATCATCCGATGGTACAAGGTTTTAACGAGGTAGTTGACAATTTTAGTACAGCTACTATGATCATTGTTGCTGCGAAAGGAGAAGAGAGTGAACTAATCAGCTTTGCGGATGAAATTGCCCCCAAAATAAAGGGACTGACAAATTATATTCAACAGGTTGATTATAAGATGGAAAAGGATTTTTATCTGCAACATGGAATGATGCTTCAGAAAGCAAAGGATCTTAAGGATAGCAAAGACATCTATTCCGATTTAAGCCTGCTTCCTTTTTTAACACATCTGAATGACAACTTTGAAAAAACTTATGTCTATGAAGAGGAGAGTATTTCCAACAAAGAAAAAGAAAACGGTGCGATAAGGTTTTTAGATGGAATAAAAACTCTACTGAAAACCATGGAGAATTATGCCTCAAGCGATTCTATTCCTGAGAAGGAATTTGCAGAGGCGGCGGTTGAAAAGTTTTTGATTGGTGATGAATACTATCTATCGCAGGACAAGGATATGCTATTGTTATTTGCTAGACCAACTTTCTCCTTAAACGAAATGGAAAAAGTCCTGGCTGCTGAAAATGAAATTGATAGTATTATCACTAGTGTGTCTGAAAAATATCCCAGCATATTTGCCGGCACAACGGGCACCATGGCACTATCCAGAGATGAAACGGTAGCAGCAAGTGAAGATATGTATATTACCTCTCTAATTGCTTTTGTTCTTATCATAGGCTTATTCATTATCTCGTTCCGGATGTGGGTCGCACCAATTTTGGCCGGCATTACTCTTCTGGTTGGGGTTATTTGGACTGCTGGATTCACAGCCGTAACATTAGGTAGTCTTAACATGATGACCTCAATGTTTGCAGTCATATTAATGGGACTTGGAATTGATTTTTCGATCCACATTATAACAGTCTATATAGAAAGCAGAGCCTCCGGAGAGTCAGTAGGTGAGGCTCTGAAAACTACTTTTAACAAATCTGGTAAAGGTGTTATAACCGGGGGAGTAACTACTGCCGTTGCATTTTTAACCCTGATGGTTTCTGAAACAGACGGCATGAAAGAATTTGGTTTGGTCGCGGGAAGCGGTGTCTTGTTTTGTATGCTAGCCACAATATTTATTCTTCCATCAATGCTTTCCCTGCGAGACAAAATTATGATAAAATTACGTAAGGAAAAGTATAAGGTTAAGGCGACAGAATTTGTTTTTATTGGAAGTGTGGCTAATTCTATATCGAAAAAACCTGTTTCATATCTGATAGGTTTTGGAATTATTACTTTTGTTCTTTTTGTATCAGCAATTAATATTACCTTCGATTATAACTACTTGAACATGGAACCTGTTGGATTGACTTCGATTAAGCTTCAGGATGAAATGGAAGAAGAATTTGACGTTACGCCTGATTTTGCTCTTGTGACAGTTAATTCAGTAGAGGAAGCCAGAAAAATTGCAGAGGATGCCAAAGATCTGAAGATGGTGGGAATGGTAAGCAGTATTTCAGATTTTATCCCATCCGAAGAGGAGCAGATTGAAAGAACTCCCCTTATTGAAGAAATAAAAACTTCCCTGCTGGTTAACACCCGGGTAAGCAGGTTAGATCCGGAAGACTTTGATATGCTGGTTGATGAACTTTATCGGATCGAGGATAATGTGATTGAACTTTCCCAATTATCTTTTTTGGGTGGTCAGGATAAGGTTGACGATAAATGCAAAGAACTGGTCGGGGATCTTAATGATGAGAATAATGTGACAATGATTTCTGATATAATTGAAAAGATGAAGGAAAACATTCCAAACACAATAAATAAGCTTAATTCCTTTACAGAACATTTTGAACCTCGTTTCAGAAATTTAGCAATCGGGATGTCATCATCAGAACCCATTACTCTTGAAACAATACCACGGACAATCTACAATCAGTATGTAAGCAATGATGAATCTAAATACCTGGTAACCGTTTACCCGAAAGAAGGGGTTTGGAAAAACCTGGATTATCTGGAAAGATTCACAGATAGAATGTCAAAAATTGATGAAAGAATGACCGGCATGCCTTCAGTGTTTTATGTTCTCATCGGTATAATAGCCAAAGACGGGGAAATTGCTTTTATGCTCACTATAATCGTAGTATTTCTTCTCCTCTTCAATGACTTTAGAAGTGTAAAATATGCTCTTGTTGCCATGGTTCCCTTAGTTGTCGGCGTAGTCTGGATGGTAGGTATAATGCAACTGGCAGGCTTGCAGCTAACAATGCTTAATATGATGGGGCTGCCGCTGATTATTGGAATTGGAATAGATGATGGTGTTCATCTTCTGCATCGTTACAGAATCGAAGGGACTACCAAAATAAGAACTGTTTTTACCAGCACCGGAAAAGCAGTTATGTTAACATCAATTACAACAATGTTGGCATTTGGCTCATTTGTATTTGCAACTTACAGGGGAATGGGAAGTCTGGGCATTGCCTTGTTTATAGGTGTGGGTGCATGCTTTTTAACCTCGGTTTTAATACTTCCAGCCATGTTAAGCCTGATGGAAAGGAATGAACATAAACGCAACCAACAAAGTAACAAATAGGGAGGATGGATAGATGAGAAAGATTGTTCAATTTTTGTTGTTTATAATTTTTGGTGCTGTTATCGTTAAATCACAACAGTTAACTCCTCAGGAGATTATCCAAAAAATAGATGATACTGAAAGAGTAATGTCAAGTCAAAGCAAATTCAAACAGACAATAGTAACCTCCGGAGGTGATGTAAGAACCCTGGAAGCTATTTCCTATTCAAAAAATAAAAATGAGAAGCAGCTAATGATTTATGAGGCTCCTAACAGAGTTAAAGGCGATAAAATCCTTATGCTGAATGATGGTGATGATATTTGGTTCTACACTCCCAAAACAGATCGAGTAAGACACCTTGCAAGTCATGCAAAACGACAAAAGGTTCAGGGGAGTGATTTTTCATATGAAGACATGGCGGGTGGATCCCTTGAAGAAGATTATACCTACAAGTTTATTGGTGAAGAAGTAATTGATGGAAGGGATTGTTATAAAATAGAGCTTACACCAAAGCCTGAGGGACCTTCCTATTCGAAACTTATTCTCTGGGCTGATAAGGAAAGATACATTTCTATACAAATTGAATATTTCGAGGATGGAGAGTTAACGAAAAGATTGAGCCTATCTGATATTGTTATGATAGATGACCATTGGACTGCTCAAAAGATCGTCATGAAAAACCTAATGGAAGGCGGGGAAACCATTATGGAAACCGATGAAATACAATTTGATATTGATATAGATGAAAAAATCTTCACGACAAAAAATCTTAAAAAAAGATAAGGTAACTTGAAGATGAATGGAAAGAATATTGCGCTTGGTGCTTTCATCCTGATGAGTACTATTTGTTACGGACAAAATCTGGAGTTTTCCGGGTATTTCGAAAACCAGCTCTTTCCACAAAAAATTGGAAATGAGTGGAAGATAACAGATTACAATAAGCTTCGATTAAACCTGAATTCCGAAATAAGTGAAAAAGTAAGTTTTAGCGCCAACTATATTTATAAAACTTATCATGGAAATACTTCATTTAACATGATTGATTTTATGCCCGGGCGATTGGTGAATTCTTACGCTTCATTTCTGGGAGTTAACCAGGATTCATTACGACCATTATTTGAGATTGAGCAAAAAGATGAAAACTTCCTCGACAACGCCTATGTTACAATTTATACGAAATTATTTACTATCAGGGTGGGTAAGCAGCAGCTGCCCTGGGGATCGGGGTACACATGGAATCCTACGGATATATTTCATGATAAAAATATGACCGATCCGACTTACGAGAAGGTGGGTGTGAACGCCTTTAAACTTGATGTAGCTATTAGCAACGAAGGCTCGATTACAGGAATTATAAGCGTGAGTGATGACTGGAAAAAGACGACAAAAGCAATAAAGTTTCATGACGTGTGGGGAAACTTTGACTTTTCCGTAAGTGCAGTAGAAAAATATCAGGAAGAGATTGATTTTTTTACTTTTCAACCAGCAAACGAACGACGCCGAATGATTGGAACAGATTTTTCAACTGAACTTTTAGGACTTGGTCTTTGGGGTGAAGCCGCTTTCAATATAATGGATGAAAGTGAAAACTACGGGCAGTATCTTTTAGGAGTGGATTACACCTTTGAAAATGGGCTATATATTACAGGTGAGTATTACAGAAATGAACTGGGTAAAACTAATAAAGTAGATTATAAGTTAAGTGACTGGATGAGACTTTTTGGCAACCAGGGTACTAACCTGGGCAGAGATTATCTTTTTCTGGGGCAAAGCTATCCTGTTGCCGAACTCTTAAACTGGTCAAACTATTCAATCATCAACCTGAGTGACGGGAGTCTGATTCTATTCCCATGGGTTAGTTACGATCTTAATGATAATACCGATGTAAGTTTTGTGGGTTATCTACCAATAGGCGAAGAAGAAACTGAATTTGGTGAATTTGGTGCGGGTGGTTTTGCAAGAATCAGGGTTTATTTTTAAGAAGAACCTGGCAAAACTATTGCCAGATTCTTCTTAATTCGCTTTGCTACTAAATCGTTTTTATTTATCCCATTCCCGGTATTTCTCGTTATTGTAATAAAACCATTTTCCTGGTGTATGAATACGAATCTGCTTCAAGTCTGTAAAAATAAATTCCGCTGGCAATTGGTTTTCCTAATTTCCCTGAATCAAATTGTAATGTATGTGTACCGGCCTGCATAGTCCCTTCCTGAAGGACAGAGACAACATTACCAAGAAGATCGTAAAGGGTGAGCTTTACTTTACTTTGCTGAGGCAGAGTATAGACAATTGTCGTTGAAGGGTTGAAGGGATTCGGGTAGTTTTGACTAAGACTGTATTCTGTGTTAATTGGTTCTTCATCCTCAGTATCAAGAACCATGGCAACTGTCTTCAGAATCCAGTTCTCCGGATCAATCTGAATAGAGGTTGGTCTGCCTACAACGTTAAGCTGAAAATCCTGAGTTGAGAGATCATTAAAAACAGTTATTGTTGTGTCTCCGATTTCGGTTGTAATTTTTATTGGAACAGGCATAGTAAAAAACAGGGGATTATTTCTGGCAGTCTGTGTTATATTCAAATCAATGGTGTAAAAATTACTGCTGGTATTGCTGGCAGACCATGCAGCAAAATAATTTGGGTAAAGCTCACCATGAATCCATTCGTCAAAGAAGTAATCCAGATCCATTCCTGAAACTTCCTCAGCAACTCGCTGAAAATCTGAAGTTTCTGCCGCAGCGTATGTAACTCTGCTGTCGGTGGCATAAGTTTTCATAATTTCGAAAAAGTCCTCATCGCCGACAACGCCGCGCAGCATGTGCAGTACTACACCGCCTTTTGCGTATGAACGGTAACCATCAAAAATTTCACCAGGATCTTCTATGTTTTGGACATAAATTGATCCGTTTGCTTTTAGAGCGTTATTGTAGTCAACCATGAATTTTTGATGCGCAGATGTGTATCCATTCTTCACTTCTTCATACAATACTTCTGCATATGTGGCGAATCCTTCATTAAGCCATATCTCGTGCCAGTCTTTACAGGTTATTTTGTCTCCAAACCATTGATGGGCCAGCTCATGTGAAACAATGTCCTGGTAAAAATAACCCGTAGTTGTGCATGTTTGATGTTCCATTGCTCCGCCAATTTCAGCTTCTGTATGCCCGTATTTTTCATTAACAAAGGGGTAAAGCCCGAATAAGTCACTGAAAACAGTTAGCATATCACGGGTTTCTTCCAATTGTGCCTGGGTTGCTGAAGAATTTTGATACAAATAATGTACAACAGGCATAGTTATACCAGTTTCATATTCCCATGGCGTATTAATTACTTTATAATCGGAAATTGCTACTGATATCAGGTATTGTGCTATTGGGTAACGGCTTTCCCATTTGTAAGTTTTAAATCCGTCTCCATTATCTGTTTCGGAAATCAGTGTTCCATTGGATATTCCGATAAAACTATCGTCAACAGTTAACCATACATCAGAGGAATCTGCTTTGTCAGCTGGTGAATCTTTACAAGGCCACCATATGCTCGATCCATACGGTTCACTCAACGACCATATTACAGGAGTATTATTTGTACCGATGTAATCAAAATTAAAGCTACTCAAAAAACCAGATAAAGTGGGATTTCCCTCGTACTCAACTACTATCGTAAAAATCTCTTCTGTACTGTACAATTTATCTAAAACAACAGTTAACATGTTATTACTGTGGGAGTAGAAGACTAGAGCTCCATTCATTTTAACGCTGTTCACCTGCATGTTGCTTACAAGATCCAAATTAATCATATCAAGATTTTGTTCAAGGGGAGCAGCTTTTATTGTTGCCGTACCGGTAAGATATTCAGGTGCCGGGGCGGCTGTTATTTTAAGATCCAGTTTATAATAAGTAACATCAATATTCGAATCGCCGGGATATTCAATACTGCTGTATTTTGATAGTGAATGAGTATGCGAACATTTGTACTCCTCAATTTGAGCATTTAGAACAAATGAAAACAATAGTAGAAATACAGCAAGTTTTATAGTTTTTGAAAACATAAAATCTCCATTAGGTAATAGACAAAAATAGACTGCTTTACTGTTTTATGAAAGGTAATAATTAAGTGAAAAAGTTCAATTATCCCAGATCAGGGGAAAATAATTGCATTTGCAGTTTAAATAAGCTATTCCGTAAACCCGATGTGGTAGAGATTGTTAAAGTTATAGTCTATTGCCAGTTCAATGGTTTTGTTAGTCATATCATAAACGGCTGACCATTCCGTGGAAGTCCATCCAATTCCCGACAAAATATTCATAGCATCCACCTGAGTAATATTTCCATTTACACTTTCAAGGGAATTATATATTTGCATAAATCTGTTACAGGCTATTTTTTGCTGGAGTATGGAAATATTATAGGAAGGTGAGTTTGTTATAACCTGCCAGGGGTCACTATTTCGAATAACACGCATCTCGCCATCATACATTTCCAGAATGGCGGAATTCCCGGAAGGATCTGCTACCATTACGTGGACGGTTAGAGTGTTTCTGTTTGGACAGCAGATATTGTATTGTTGACTAATTGCAATTGCTTCCTCAACATTTCTGGCATTGTCCAGAATCTCTCTGACCAGGATAGTTATCCAGATAGATTTTTTCGTTGGGTCCGGAGAAAATGATCTCAACTGCACATTTGCCAGTCCGGCTACCACGCCATGTTCGTTAATTCCGTCAGGGGTATGATATAATGCTTCAAACAATCTTTTCTTAGTATCCATTGATGAATTTTTAAGATCTGTTCCTATTTCAAAGTCAATATCCTGAAGACGCATGAGACTAAGTGATTTATATTTACCAGGAGGATAGTATTCCATAAGAAGCGTAAGACAATGCCATCCAGTCTGATTGTCAAAACTTCTTCCGTAAAGTGCGGCTTCGGAGTTTCCGAAAGCTGAGAAAAGAGAACAGGAGTAATCGGTTTTGGGGGATGTACTATTCGCTGTTGAATTGGTGATTCTAAATCTGGAATTTGTCACGTCTAAGTATTCAGAATAATCACCATAAAATGACATTTTGTAGAAATTTTCTCCCATTTGTTCCAAGCTATTAATTGAGCGTATTGTACTAACCCCCTCAGGATTTGAAGAGCTCGCGTACAAATGAATGGGCATAGCTTCATAATAGGGATGAGAAAGTGAAACCTTAATTGAGTTATAATTTTGTCCGATTCTCCAATTAAGCGAAACTTTTCCCTCAGAATCTGTAATAAAATTATTCGAAGGAGTAATCTCTCCCAGGCCTTCAACTATTTCGCAGGAGATCTCAGCATTGTTAATGGGGGAGTCCAATGAATTTATTACTTGAATAATGATGGGAGCTGCCAGTAAATCACCTGAATTGCCGGATTGGTCATCACCTGAAATTATTAGGATAGTTGCGCTGTTGTCTTGCGGCAGCAAGGATGTTTCTGCCGGCTGTTTTTCAGCGCAGCTTACAAAAAGAAATAAAGCGAATATGAGTTTTATGATAGAAAAATAGGCATGCTTAATTATACTGAACATTTGATCCCCCCCGGCTTTGAAATAAGATAATATTTTTTTCATAGAATGGAAGTACCAAAATCTGGTATGAATATATGATCAGAGAAAAATATGATGGATTATTATAGGAGTTGAGAATAAAAAGAATCCCGTCGGATGACGGGATTGTAAATTTATTGTGAACGGATTATTATTTCATGAGAACCATCTTACTAGTAGATCGAACCCGGTTATTTACTTCCAGAAGAATAAAATAAATTCCGCTTGGTAATTTATTATTATTCATGTCTACTCCCTCAAATATAACTTTATGTGAACCCTGAGGAAATCCTGATATATCAACAGCCTGAATTAACTGTCCCAAAGTATTATGAATCTTTATCATGTTTACCGAACCTGCAGCATCCTCCGCAAGTGTAAAACTGATTCTAGTGGACGGATTGAAAGGATTAGGAAAATTTTGATGCAATTTTGAGCTGCTAGGAAGGCTTTCATTCTCCTCGATACTGGTAGAAACACTTATTATAAAAACTGCATCACTGATATCAGATGGAGAACCCTCGACTCCTCTAACTCTTATCATACATTCTTCGGCAGCTGTGTCTGGTAATACCCAGGTATAACTTCCATCATTTTCAGTGTTCTCAACAATCACTATCCAGGTAGTCCCATTATCTAGTGTACATTCAATCTTAACATTATCAAGTATTCCCGTTGTTGTCCATGTAATTTCATGAGTTGATCCGTCTTCCCATGTTTCCCCTCCATTAGGGCTAGTGACTTCAATAGTTGGATTCAGGTTTGGAGCATTTGTAATGTTAAGTGTCTCTATATTAATATAAGTAACTTCAAGAAAACCAACTGTTGCAAGTGTTGTCCCGTCATCTGTTACGTCAGCATTCTGACCGTCGAAATTTAATACATCTTCTCCAGCTCCGCCATCAATTGAGCGTGCGGCATCAACAAGAGGATCAATGGTAATTTCATCATTAAAACTGCTTCCTATAAAAATTTCAAATACTCCTTCCAGCAAAATTTCGTTACCTGCACTGTCAAATGCCTGAGCACTCCCTAATAAGTCAATGTCAATGGTTATCTCTGAATTATACTCTGCAAAACTAAGTGTATCAATACCACTTAAATCAGTTATCGTTAGCACATTATCTGATTTCAGAAGATTATCATTTTTGCTGAAACTGCCTGGTCCAAATAAAACTGCAAATAGATCATACCCAGCGTCACCTCCTAAAACCGAATCATTTACATCTCCATTTATATCGTCATTTCCTCCCCCCCCATATAGACTATCACTACCACCCCGCCCATAAATATAATCATTTCCTATTCCTCCATTAATAACATCTGCGCCATCACCGCCATCGAGAAAATCATCTCCATCAAGCCCAAAAATTGTATCGTCACCTCCATCACCGTGTATGCTATCTTTTTTTCCACCACCTTCGACAGTGTCATTTCCTTCTCCACCATAAATCCTATTTGAAAAATCACTACTCCCATGAATGATATCATCCCCATCACTACCATGTATCCCAATAGTATAATCTGCGTAAGGAGTTAATAGTGGAAAATCACCTGTTTTAATATCTCTAAGGTCAATAGTATCATCTCCCCCGCTACCCTGTATGATTAGCATTCTAATGTCACTTGCTAAAATACCTAAACAGACTCCGTTCAAGGATATTCCACCAGTATCCGGGTGTTTGCCAAAAGTATAGGTTCCTGGCCCTGTAAGCACTATCGTAATTGTACCAGTACTTGCGTCCCAGCTAATTGTGTGACCTGCAAAAATCTGGAGTGTGAAGAAAATTATAAATATCAGGATATACGAGAATATTTTTAAGTAGCTACTAATGGTGAATGTAGTTTGAAACAGTTTCATATGCTCCTCCTTTGAAAAAATTAATTTTAATTTCATCAAACAAGACGATGTGTTCAAATGCTAAAAATTTATATAGTGGACATAGAAGATTGACAATATAATGGTGGATTATGAAGAGTATAAAAAAAATACAAGTTAATTCCGTCCGAAGCAATTAAATAATGATCTAGTAATGAATGGTATTAATGATTTTGTAAAGTGGAATGAATTGAACGCAAAAAAAATCCCGTCGGGTGACGGGATTAAAAACAAAAAGCATGAGTTTCTAAAAGCTTAAATTGCCTTCATGAGGAATGCCATCAAAATACCAGCAGCAACCGCGGAGCCAATTACACCGGCAACGTTTGGAGCCATGGCATGCATAAGCAGGTAATTTGAAGAATCTTCTACTTGTCCTAATTGGTGCACTACTCTGGCACTATCAGGTACAGCAGAAACACCAGCGGCACCAATCATAGGATTTACTCTGTCATCTTTCTTTAGGAAGAGATTCATAAATTTCGCGAATAGCACACCACCGGCTGTTGCAATCATAAATGAAACAGCACCAAGTACAAAGATTAAAATTGATTGCGGTGTCAAAAATGTTGTGGCCTGAGTAGATGCGCCAACAGTTAAACCTAATAATATGGTCACAATATCTATAAGACCTTTGCTTGCCGTATCACTTAATCGTTTTGTAACGCCAGATTCTTTTAACAGGTTTCCGAAGAAGAGCATACCTAAAAGAGGTAAAGCACCCGGAGAAATAAATGTTGTTAGAATCATTCCAAAGATTGGGAAGAGTATTTTTTCAAGTTTTGAAACCGAACGAGGGGGTTTCATTCTGATAAGTCTTTCTTCCTTGGTTGTAAGTAATTTTATTATCGGGGGTTGAATTACAGGGACTAAAGCCATGTAAGAATACGCCGCAATGGCAATGGCACCAATAAGTTCCGGGGCTAATCTTGATGATAGGAAGATAGCCGTTGGGCCATCAGCACCACCGATAATACCGATAGCTGCCGACTGATCAATTGAAAAGCCAAGCGCCAGAGCAGCCATAAAGGTAATAAATATACCAATCTGAGCAGCAGCGCCGAGCAGCATAAGTTTAGGGTTGGATAAAAGAGCGGAAAAATCCGTCATCGCTCCGATACCTAAAAATATCAGAGGCGGATAAATTCCTTTTGTTACTCCGTAATAAAGGTAGTTGAGCACACTTCCATTTTCATAAATACCTAATTGAAGCCCAACGTTTTCAACAAAAGGAATATTACCAACAAGGATTCCAAAACCAATTGGAACAAGAAGAAGTGGTTCATAATCTTTGGCTATTGCAAGATAGATGAAAAGTAAACCTACACTGATCATCACAAGATGCCCGGGGGTTACATTGGCGAAGCCGGTAAAGTTAATAAATTGTTGTAATCCTTCCATCATTAACTCCCTATCTCAACAAGAATATCGCCTTCAAGAACCGAATCGCCACTGTTTACTTTAATGGCTGTAACAATGCCTTCTTTATCAGCCTTAATGTTGTTTTCCATTTTCATGGCTTCCATAATCAAAAGCGTATCGCCAACTTTAACTGTATCGCCCTTCTTCACATTAACTTCCAGAATGGTTCCGGGAAGTGGAGCCTTAACATGCCCGGCACCTTTTGAGCCTGATGGCGCGCTGGTTTTTGCCGTACTTAATTCACCCTCAGTACTGGGTACAACTACTTTTCTGACAAGTTTTGGTGTCTTGCTTGTTTTTACTTCCTGATGGATTTCAACTTCATAAGTTGTTCCATTAACTTCTATTTCAGCAACATTGTCTTCAATTTTCTGAAGTTCAACGTCATAGTCATTTCCACGAATCGTAAATTTGAATTTTTTCATTTTGTTTCCGTTGAATTATTTCCTTGGATACTCTCTTAAGCCATAGATTTTAGAACTCCATGGCGAGTATGGTCTTTGAACTTTTTTAATTGTAAGAATGGTACTTTCATAATCGTGAAGGTCAGCAAAATGCAAACTTAGCATGGTTGATATTGCTGCGGCCACTTCACCGGGAACAGAAATGTCATCAACTTCGATATTTTCTGTCTCCTGACCTTTAGATTTCAACTTCCTTTTTAAATTGTAGTTGATAAGCTTGGTGATATTAGCGAAAAAATAATAAAGCAAAACCAGCGCCGCAAAAACTACCACGTAACCTACAACTGATATTAAAATACCACCAGAGTCAGTAATGTTTGACGGGTTGAAAGCAATATCATTAAGAGCGTTGCTTTGTGTAGTCGCTTGTGCAATTGTATATTTAATAGTTTTTATGTTTGCAAAATTATGCATTAAACTTTCTAACATATCTTTTCCCCCTTATAATGGAATGTTTGAATGTTTTTTAGGAGGATTAGAATCTTTTTTTGTTGAAAGCATTTGTAATGCCCTGATGATTCTGAAACGTGTATTACGCGGTTCAATCACATCGTCAATATAACCGTATTTAGCGGCCACGTATGGATTTGCGAATTTCTTCTTGTAGTCGTCTTCTTTCTCAGCTGTAAATTTGGCTCTTTCTTCCAAATCTTCAATTGCATTGAGTTCTCTTGCATGCAGCACTTCAATTGCACCTTTAGGACCCATTACAGCAATTTCGGCACCTGGCCAAGCATAGTTAATATCGCCACGCAGATGTTTTGAGCTCATTACATCGTAAGCGCCGCCGTAAGCCTTTCTTAAAATAATTGTAACCTTAGGAACAGTGGCTTCGCCATATGCAAAAAGTAATTTCGCTCCATGAATAATAATGCCGCCATATTCCTGTGCTGTTCCAGGCAAAAATCCAGGAACGTCAACAAGAGTTACAACCGGAATATTAAAAGCATCGCAGAATCTAACAAATCTTGCTGCTTTTCTTGAGGCATTAATGTCAAGAACACCTGCAAGGTAAGCAGGTTGATTAGCAACAATACCGACTGAAATACCATTGAACTTTGCAAATCCGATAATAATATTCGGAGCGTAATGTCTTTGGACTTCAAGAAAGTCACCGTAATCTGCAATTGCCTGAATAACATCTTTAACATCATAAGGCTTGTTTGGATTTGCAGGAATTATATCGTTCAAGGCATCTTCCAATCTATCGATCGGGTCATCACATGGTGATAGAGGAGGCTCTTCCAGATTATTCTGAGGCAAATAGGTAAGTAAATTTCTTATAAGACCAATACCTTCCTGTTCATCTTCTGCTACAAAGTGAGTAACACCTGATTTTGAAGCGTGAACCATTGGTCCGCCCAATTCATCATCTGTTACTACTTCGCCGGTAACCGTTTTTACTACTTTAGGACCAGTTACAAACATGTAACTAGTTCCTTTAGTCATAATTGTAAAGTCTGTAAGAGCCGGACTATAAACCGCACCGCCGGCACAAGGTCCAAAGATAGCTGATATCTGAGGGATAACACCACTAGCCATGATATTACGCTGGAAAATATCTGCATAGCCGCCAAGTGATTTAACACCTTCCTGAATACGGGCACCGCCGGAATCATTTATACCTATAAGCGGGGCACCTACTTTCATTGCTTTGTCCATTACCTTACAAATTTTCTGAGCGTACATTTCAGAAAGAGAGCCGCCGAAAACAGTAAAGTCCTGAGAAAACACGTAAACTAATTTACCATCAATCGTACCATAACCAGTCACAACGCCATCAGACAGATAAGAAAGCTTATCAAGACCGAAGTCATGTGTTCTGTGAGAAACGAACATATCAAATTCTTCGAAACTTCCTTCGTCCAAAAGAAGGTCGATACGTTCACGGGCTGTGAATTTCCCTTTATGGTGTTGAGCTTCAATTCTTTTCTCACCACCACCAAGGCGCGCTTTTTCGCGCATATCCATTAATTCTTTAATTTTATCCTGCATTGACATTATAGTAGCTCCTTAAGCCAAATTCTTATTTTTTGCAATCTATTTACTCTTCACATAATTCAGTTAAAACACCGTTTGTTGATTTTGGATGCAGGAAGCCTATATTAAGTCCTTCCGCCCCTTTGCGAGGTTCTTTGTCAATCAAACGAACACCTTTTTCTTCAGCTTCCTTTAAAGCTTCCGCTAAGTTGTTAACAGCAAAAGCTATGTGGTGAATTCCCTCGCCCTTCTTTTCAATAAATTTTCCAATTGGTCCTTCAGGATCAGTAGACTCGAGGAGTTCTATTTTTGTTTGTCCTACCTTAAAAAATGCTGTTTTAACCTTTTGGTCAGCCACTTCTTCAACAGCATAACATTTTAGCCCCAGGACACCTTCATAATATTTTATTTGCTCTTCAATATTATTTACGGCTATTCCTATGTGTTCGATATGGGATAGATCCATTTTGCTTAAATCCTTAATTATTACTTTTTAGTTAATATTTCAATTTGTCCTTATTAATATCAATAAGCGTGCCTTTTGAAAAAGGACGTAAGAAGCTTATTTTAAGGCAATTCTTCACAAGTGAGAATAATATCCATATATTATTCGAGAATATTCTCATTCTTTAGAAAACGATTATTATCAGTGCAAAAATTCAATTTATTTTTTGGGGGACTTAAATAAATCAAGCAATTTTTCAGCAGCGTGAGTAGGAAGGATTTTCCCCAAATATGTTTCTCTTTTGATGTTAGGTAATTCCGCAATTATTTTAGAATCATTAAAAAAGTTTTCTTTCAGATGATCTTCAATTATCTTAAATACCCATTCCAAAGCCTGATTTTTTCTTCGATCTTCAAACACACCATTTTTAAGTGTGATTTCTTCATGTTTTTTTATCACGTTCCAAATATCAGATATACCGCTTCCGGTTAGTGCTGAAGCAATATGTGCTCTTGTTTCCCATCCTTCGGTAGCCGGTTTTAAATAATGTAAAGCATTTGTATATTCGGACCTTGCAAGATTGGCTCTCTTCAGGTTTTCGCCATCAGCCTTGTTAATGAGTATTGCGTCTGCCAGTTCAATTACACCTTTTTTTATCCCCTGCAATTCGTCCCCGGCGCCTGCAATTAATACAAGCAGAAAAAAGTCCACCATGGATCGAACGGTTACCTCGCTTTGACCGACGCCAACGGTTTCTATAAGTATTACATCAAAACCTGCCGCTTCACAAACTGTCATGGTCTCACGGCTTTTCCTCGTTACTCCGCCGAGCGTTCCTCCGGAAGGGGAGGGGCGGATGAAACAATTTTGCTCACGGGATAATTTTTCCATTCGGGTTTTGTCACCCAGTATACTGCCGCGTGTTACTGTGCTGCTTGGGTCAACGGCAAGAACGGCAACTTTGTGCCCTTGATTTATAAGGTTCATTCCCAAAGTCTCTATCAAAGTGCTCTTACCCGCACCTGGCACGCCTGTAATTCCAATTCGTAAAGACTTGCCTGATTTTGGAAGCAATCTTTCTAAAACCTCTTTTGCTACTTCTCTGTGTTTTAGGGAATTACTTTCAATGAGAGTAATTGTACGGGCAAGGATATTTCTGTCATCTTTTAGTACACCCTCAATATATTCATCAATTGATAGTTGGCTGGGCTTATTGTTTGAAGTTTTGGAAGAGGGCTGCTTACTATTTTCTAAGCCGTCGTGTTTAACATTTACACCCTTAACCACGCGAACCGCGTATTCGTCTCCGGCGTTTTCAGGCTGCCAATCGGGCCTGTAACTATCGGGATCTTTCGTGTTTGAAGTTTTGTCCATCTCTTATCATCACTTTCAAATTCGGCGCAGTAGAAACAATAACTAATCTCAATTCCCAAATTATGAAATGTTACCCGAGGAAACAATTATCATTTTAGGAATTGCCAGGATTATTTGTATGTTCATGGAATATATTTCAAAGATATGTTGTTGTAATGCAAAAGAATCTTTGCCTAATTTAGTATGCAGGGAATTAATTAGAGTTAATCATTTCAATTCACCAAAACGTAAAGGTCTGTTATGCCGAAATTCAGTTTTAGTTTTTTATTTTTATCGCTCATTTTCATTTTTGGAATTTCAGCTAATTCGCAGAACCTTTCCAAAGTTAATTTGGAGAAAGATAATTATACAGCCAGACTTATTAAGCAAGTTGAAAATATCCACCAGGAAATTGCTGGCAACATTCAACTTTCTCCTAAAGGACGGAAATGCCTCTCAATTGTTTTGCATGAGGCAAGAAGAAATTGGGATAAACTTACCAATGAGGGGAAAAGATTCTTTAAGACTCAAAATGACCGTCCATCTGGTTTGAACGAAACGATTGAAACTTCTTCAGGACTTTTTGTCATACATTTTACAAATAGCGGGGCAGACTCTGTAGATCAGACAGATACGGATTTGAACGGAACTCCTGATTACATTGATAGCATGGCAGTGTTTCTAGACCATATATGGGGTACAAGTTTTTCGTCCGGGTTTGTTTTTCCTCCGGGGGACGACGGTGCAGGTGGTGATGATAAGTATGATGTTTACGTAAGTAATTCTGAAGCTGGTAGTAATGTTTATGGTTATGTGGCAAGCGAGGATTTTGTAACAGGTCCAAACGGACTTGGAGATAATCCAAACACTCCGAATGTTACGGAGGTAGATTCCTGGTATAGTTTTATGGTATTGAGAAATAATTATATAGGATTTGGCAATACTCAGCAGGAAAAAATGAATGCGCTTAAAGTTACCTGTGCGCATGAGTTTATGCATGCAATACAATTTGGTTATGGCACATATATTTATCCTGATGGGGAAGCAGTTGGAACCATGGATGGATTTTGTATGGAAGGCTGCGCAACCTGGGCTGAAGATTGGATATACCCTGGTATTGATGATAACCTGCAATATATACATGGTCATTTTACAGAAACAGATTTTGCTCTTAACTGGGGTGATTATGAGGAAGAAGGGAGTCAAAATCCGCTATACGATGATTACTCTGGGTGGTGGTATGGGGGTTGGGTGTTTTTCCGATATTTTAGCGAGTACGAAAACGGCGGAGTAATGAATCCATTAGTTATAAGGGAAATATATGAAGCTACGGTTTCTGTTAATTACGGGGTTGCTATAACTACTATGATGCAGACTAAATATCAGTTAGACTTATGGGATTTACTAACGAATTATTATCTGTCTCTATGTCTACTCACACAAGATCAGGATTTTTCTCCTCTTACTTTTTCCAGAGCTGATGATTATAGGACTTATCTGAATGGATTCGGGATAACCGGAGTAGAACCAGAAAGTACAATAGACTTTACAGGTAATCAGGTTATATATAACAGTGAGATTGACGGAGATGGCATGTTAATGCGGCTAGGTGCCGATGTAATAAAAATTAATTCAACAACTGATTGTGAAGTTACATTAACGCCTACTACTCAGGATGCAGGAGAGGCATATAGTTTAATCTTACTTATGATGGATGCTCCTTCAAATCCCAATGTTGGAGGATATCTCATTACATATGCCGATAGTGGCAGTATGTCTTTAACTCTTCCCGGGTCAATGGGTTTAAGCGATTACTATCTTATTATTCCGGCGTATTATTCAGAGCCGGCCTTCTACAATATGCAGTATACTTTAACAGTATCTCCTATAACCAGTGTGGAAGATAAAAACCTTGTTCCGGATGAATTTGAATTATTCCAGAACTATCCAAATCCTTTTAATCCTAGTACCAAAATTAAGTTTTCATTGCCGGAGCAGATGAAAGCAAAGGTTGATGTTTTTGATGTTACAGGTTCGGTGGTAAGTATTCTTGTTGATGACATTCAGACAGCAGGAATTCATGAGTTAAACTTTGATGCGCGCAATTTATCCTCGGGGATTTATTTCGCAAGATTAATTACCCCTAATGGTGTTCAGGTACAAAAAATGATTCTGATGAAATAGGAGGAAGGATGGTAAAGTATTTCTTAATAATTATTTTTATTGTTTTTGTTGGCTGCTCTTCATCAAAGCCGGATTACGAGGTGAATTTATTTAGTGAAACCAATCCGGTAATAAAAATGACGAAAACAAATTGTTTTGGCAGGTGCCCGGTATATGATTTGGAGATAAAGGGTAATGGAGATGTTGTACTTACCGGCCGGGAGAATATTGATAAAATTGGCGAGTATAAGTTAAGAATTGATAAGAGTGAAATTGTAAGGTTATTATCAAAAATTGATGAAGTTGATTTTTGGGGCATGAAAGATGAATATGATGGAAGGGTTACAGATTTACCCTCGACATATATTTCTGTAAACTATAACGGTAAATCAAAAAAGATTAAGAGTAGATACAACTCGCCAAAAGAGTTAGATGAGTTAGAGGGAATACTTTCCGCATACCTTGAAAGATTTGGCTGGATTGAAATAAAGAATTAATTTTTTAATCTGCCATTTCAGGGATGAAATGGCAGATTATCAGCAGTCATTTTTTTATACCCTCCTAATTAGCTAAATCAACAAATATCTCTTGAACCATTCTTTTCGAAGTTAGGTTTATCTTTCAAATAAGACAATTTGTCTTGGAAGGTTATAATTATGAAAAAAAAACTTTTTTTTGTATCGGCGATCCTGATTTTCTTTGTTTCATGCGCTGATGAAATTGTGACGAATACACCTACAGTATTTGATGATGTGCCGTCAACTGAAATGCCCGCTAGTTTTTCGGCAATTCAGGAAACTGTTTTCAACAATTCTTGCGCAACTTCGGGTTGTCATTCCGGTTCAGTTCTGCCAAATCTTTCAGCGGGCGTAGCCTATTCTAATATTGTTAACAGAACAAGCTTTGAGGTTTTGGATTACATTGAACCAGGGGAGCCTGACAATAGCTATCTCCTCAGGAAAATAAAAGGAGGAGGAATTTCCGGCGGTAGAATGCCTGACGGAGCGCCTCCTTTGAATCAATCTGTAATCGACTCAATTGAAACATGGATAGCAAATGGAGCATTAAACAATTAGTTAATGACTGGAGAGAGAATGAAATATTCAATTATTCTTTTAGTGCTAATCTTCTATGTAACAGCATTTGCTGGTGAATGGCATGTTGATAAATCTAAAAAGAACAGTGCCGTTTATGAATCGGATGCGGCTGTACTGACCTTTGAAGGCGCCACTGATAAACTTGATGGATTTGTTTTTTGGGAGGGAGAAACCCTATTCGAGTCAAATACCAAAATATATTTTGAGGTGGATCTTAATACTCTCGACAGCGGGATAGGTAAACGAGATAGCGACATGAGAGAGATATTAAATACAAATAAGTGGGGCTTTGCAACTTTTGAAGGTGCTGTGGATTCGTTTGAGTACCCAACGGAAGATAAAAATGAAATTTCTGTAGTCCTGTCCGGTAAGTTTTTTGTGAATGGTGTTCATAAGGAAATGAAAGTACCGGGGAAAATTATTAAGAGCGCTGAGGGTATAAAAATTGAGTCGGATTTTTCAATATTTCTTAATGACTACAATGTTGAAGCTCCATCACTTTTAGCCTTTGTTAAAGTAAGCGAAGAGATCAAACTTAATCTCGATTTCCATATGAAAATTATAAACTGATAAATCAGGTGGGTGATGAAAATTACATGTTTTGTTTTACTGCTAACACTTATTACAACTTTGTCAGCACAACAATGGCAAAGAAAAGCTGAGGGTGTTGAAGTTAGGGAAGCTTTATTTAACTCTACTTTAGCCGGGCAGCTGCCGACTTCTTCAACACTTAAGTCCGGTGATATCGAATATGAAATTTCACACAGGTTTGTTCCGGCGATAAACGAGGATGATGCCAATTTTGGTTTTGACGGGCCAGTCAAGATGAGAATGGCACTCAGTTATGGCTTAAGCGATTACCTGATGGTTACCTTGGGACGCAGCAACGTTATGGATAATTATGATTTGCGATTCAAATATAATCTCTATCATGATTCGGTTGCTGAAAACCCATACGAATTTGCTGTTCAGGCTGGCATCGCGACTAACTCGCAAACTCCAGATATTCTTGACCGAAGCGCTTTTGATGGTGACAATATTCAGTTTTATGTTCAGGGTATTTTTAACATAATGTTTGCTGAAAGAAAATTTGGAGTTGGTGTTGTTCCTTCCTACCTATATAATAGTATGATATTCAGTATTGAGAAACAATATACTTTTAATGTTGGTACCTATGCACAATATTTCTTTAATCGTATGTTCAGTCTTAGGGTTGAGTATATGCCAATAGTAGCTGGTTATCAGGGATACGTTGAAGCAGGGGAAACGGGTGAGCGATCCTACAATACCCTGGCGTTTAATCTTGATATTGAAACCGGCGGGCATGTTTTTCAAATTATGGCTACAAATAACCTTCGGTTAAATCCATCACAGTATTTGGTTGGAGCTAACGACTCGGCTTCTTCGGGGGATTGGCATTTGGGATTTGGTATCTTACGAGTATTTTAGTTCTATCTGTAGGGGCAAGGCATACCTTGCCCCTACTGTACAAATTTAGTATGCTAAATTTCTCACCATTTTCTTCGAATCATAAGGTGCTTCTTTTCCACCCAGATATTTATGAAACCATTCCAGATGTGAATTATAGTAAAGCGGCATTGACTTCAAATGACTTGGCCAGTGACCATCGTTATCAAATACAAGTAAACGAGAATCAATACCTCTCATTTGAAGCGCTGTAAAATAACGAAGGCTGTGCATGTATGATACTCTATAATCCCGTTCACCAGTGATGATTAATGTTGGTGTACTGAAATTTTCAACATAATTGCTAGGTGATAATTCTCTGAACCTTTCTTTATTTTCCCAGGGCTTGCCGCCCAGATCAAAATCAGCAAACCATTGTTCTTCAGTGTCATAATAAAAATCCTCCGCGTCATAAATACCCATCATGGAAACAAGCGCTTTGTATCTATCAGTTTTCGCCTGAATCATATTCATGTGATAACCACCGTATGACCAGCCCATGGCGCCTATTCTTTCTTTATCAACGTATGGTAGGTTTTCCAATGAGTCCGTAATCATTTGAATATCTGTAAAGACATTCCCAGCCCATCCGCCTTGTGAGATATCAAGACAGAATTCTTTTCCGTAACCTGTTGAACCATGCGCATTTGGGAAAGCTATTACATAACCATAACCTGGAAACATCTGCCAATTTGGGCGGTACGAATTTGTCCATTGCATCTGCGGTCCGCCATGAACATTCACAATCAGTGGGTATTTTTTGTCAGGGTCGAAATCATACGGTTTAACCAACCAGACATGTATCATTTTATCATCAGCGCCTTGAATCCATTGCTCTTCAACGGGAATAAACTCGACTTCATCAGTTAGTTTTTTATTGAATGAGGTAACATCTTCAAGATTACCATTTTCAATTTCATATCTGGCTATGTCTGTGGGTTTATTTACAAAGGAATAGTTGAAATAAATATATCCTTCATCCTCAGACAACGTCCAGCCACGCAGACTAAAATTTTCCAATACGCGCTCGACTTCGGATGTTTTAATATCAACCTTCAGGATTGGATTATAACCTTTCTCGTCAATATCAAAATAGATTGATTGCGAGTCACCGGTCCATTGAAAATTATTAATCCAGGTATCCATTCCCGCCGTTAAATTCTTTTCTTTTCCGGTTTTCAAATCAACAATAATAAGATCCCAAATATCCGCTTCATTGGTGGGAGTATATTGTCTAGTAAAAGCAAGGTATTTACCGTCAGGTGAGTATTGCCCATGTCCGTCATATGCTTCATTTAATTCCGTGAAATTTCTCAGGTTTTCACCGGTTACTGAAACACTCCACACATCGGAGTTTGTAGTGATTTCAGGGTTATTAACGCGTATTGAAGAGAAGGTAATTTGCTTCCCACCAGGAGAGAATTCGTAATCATCATTACCGCCTTCAGAAAAAGATGGTGAATTGTAAACGCCTGGAGTTAAATCAGTATATGATTTTTCTTCAATATCATAGATAATAATATGGGTAACTTGTCCATCTTCATATTCTGTCCAATGTCTTACAAGAAGGCTGTCTGCAAGGTGCGCCTGAATTGGTCCCTCTTCCATAGCGTCCAAAATCGTTTTATTACATTCTATATCAATTCCACATTCAGGAAAAACTTTCGTATTAAAGAGGAAGTGTTTTCCATCAGAAGAAAGTTTTGGTGAATCAATACTGAAATAAGATTCGGCAATTGTTAATACCTTATCATTATCCAGCGACTTAAAGAGAATTTTTGAGTTCTCATCATTGCCAGAGACATAATATAGTCCCATATCCTTTGGACACCACATTGGGTCACTGTACGATAAAGAATCATCAGTAAAACGCTTCAAATCTGAGCCGTCAACATTACAGGTGTAAATGCTTGTAATAGAGGTTGAAGCTTTTAGATCATAACTGCTGACGGTGAACGCCAGCATTGTGCCGTCGTGCGAAAGAACCGGTGCGCCTACATTTTTAACCCGGTAAATGTCATCCAATTCAAAAGCTCGTTTTTGAGCCGAAAGTGTTAAGGTGGTCATAAAAACTGCTAGTAATATGAAATATTTATTCATTATATCCCCGAAATGAGTGTATTGGTTATTTAAAGATAATAAATAGATTTACAAGGAATAAAATGTTTTAAATCCTTTTTCAATTTTATCATCAAATATGAATTCTCAGAAGAATTGAGTAATTTTACTATTCCAAAAATTAATATTGGCGAAAACTCAAAATCTTCTCGCTGATCTGCAATCCTAAAATCGAAAAGCAAATACCAAATGGAGCTTTAATGAGCGTAAAGAGAATATTTGTTGAAAAGAAACCCGGTTTTGATGTTGAAGCAGCCGGATTATTATCAGAATTAAAAGAGCAATTATTAATAGATACCCTTGAATCAGCCAGGGTGATTATCAGGTATGATATTGAAGGAATAGATGATGAGATTTATCAGAACGCTCGGAAAACAATATTTTCTGAACCTCCGGTAGATAATGTTTACGACGAAGAAATAGTAATTGACAGTAATACAAAATCTTTTGCCGTGGAATATTTACCAGGGCAATATGATCAGCGTGCTGATTCGGCTGCTCAGTGTATTCAAATACTCACTCAGGGTGAGCGTCCGGTTGTTAAGAATGCCAAGATTATTATACTTGGCGGTGATATTTCCGAGAAACAATTTGCAAAGATTAAAGGCTATCTGATAAACCCTGTTGATTCCCGCGAAGCTTCATTCCGGAAACCATTAACGCTCGAAGAAAATATGCCCATCCCACCAGATGTAGAGTCGATTGAGAATTTTATAGTAATGGGTGATGATGGTTTGTCTGAGCTAATGAGCAGAATGGGTTTTGCCATGGATCTCGATGACCTGAAATTCTGTCAGCAATACTTCAGTGATACCGAAAAACGGGATCCTACAATTACTGAGATGAGAATTTTGGATACTTATTGGTCAGACCATTGTCGCCACACGACTTTCCTTACAAAAATTGATGATGTTGAATTTGAGAATGGACAGATATCGAATAAAATTAAAGAGACGTATGAAAAGTATCTAAAATCACGTGAGTTTGTTTATGGTGAGCGTCAGAAGAATAAAGATATATGTCTGATGGATATTGCTACCATAGCAATGAAAGAATTAAAGAAAAAGGGAAAGCTGCCCGGTTTTGATGAATCAGAAGAAATTAATGCCTGCAGTATTCAGATTAAGGCTGACATAGATGGTAAGGAAGAAGACTGGCTGGTAATGTTTAAGAACGAGACCCACAATCATCCTACAGAGATTGAACCCTTTGGCGGGGCCGCCACATGTCTGGGCGGTGCGATCCGTGATCCGTTATCAGGACGCGCATACGTTTATCAGGCAATGCGTGTTACCGGTTCCGGCGATCCGAGACTTCCTATTGAAGAAACTCTGGAAGGGAAACTTCCTCAACGAAAAATTACAACCGAAGCTGCTCATGGTTACAGTTCATATGGCAATCAGATTGGGTTGGCTACAGGATTGGTTGATGAGATTTATCATCCCGGATACGTTGCAAAGAGAATGGAAATTGGGGCAGTGATTGCTGCGACTCCAAAATACAATGTTGTTCGTGAACGACCAGAGCCTGGAGATGTGGTCGTTCTATTGGGCGGCAAAACCGGGCGTGACGGATGTGGTGGCGCAACTGGTTCATCAAAAGCACATACTGAAGATTCAATCATTTCATGCGGAGCTGAAGTTCAAAAGGGAAATGCGCCTGAAGAGAGAAAAATTCAAAGACTGTTTCGTGATCCAAATGTTACCCGTATGATTAAAAGATGCAATGACTTCGGAGCCGGTGGTGTTTCCGTTGCAATTGGTGAGTTGGCTGACGGACTTGAAATACATCTTGATCGTATCCCTAAAAAATACGAGGGACTAGACGGAACCGAACTTGCCATTTCTGAAAGTCAGGAAAGAATGGCATGTGTTATTGCTAAAGAAAACGCGGATGCATTTATTAAAGCTGCAGCCCATGAGAATATTGAAGCGGTTACAGTTGCTGATGTGGTTGAAGAACCACGAGTTAAAATGTTCTGGCGTGGAAAAACCATTGTTAACGTTGCTCGTGATTTTGTGGATAGTAACGGGGCGACAAAACATACAAAAATTAAAGTAACAGAACCTGATATGAGCAAAGACTTTCACAAGGCAAGTGATAAGGATGTTAAAACGCAATGGATGGAAATGTTGTCGGATCTAAACGTTTGTAGCAAGAAAGGTCTTGTTGAAAGATTTGATAATTGTGTGGGCGCAACGAATGTTAACTATCCTTTCGGTGGGAAGTATCAGCTTACTCCAATTGACTGCATGGTCTCAAAGCTGCCAACACTAAATGAAGAAACCACAACTGGTACTTTGATGAGTTATGGGTTCAACCCAAACTTATCAAGTTGGAGCCCATTCCATGGTGCTGTTTATGCGGTAGTTGAGTCAGTTTCTAAAATCATTGCTGCGGGTGGTGATTATAAAAGTACATGGTTCAGCTTCCAGGAATATTTTGAAAGATTAGGTAGTGATGCGGCTAGATGGGGAAAACCATTCAGTGCCTTGCTCGGTGCGTTCTATGCACAGCAAAAGTTTGAGCGCGCTGCAATTGGTGGCAAGGATAGTATGTCCGGTTCTTTTAAGGATCTTGATGTCCCACCGACACTAGTTTCTTTTGCGGTTGATACTATTGATGTTAATAATTCAATCTCCCCTGAGTTCAAGAAACCGGAATCAGCAGTGGTGTTCTTACCAATTGCAAAAGATGAAAACATGCTGCCTGATTTTGATTCTCTTAAAAAGATGTATGATAAAGTAATTGAATTGAATAGGAATGGAAAAGTTTTTGCAGCATACACTGTGAAAGAAAAAGGAGTTGCTGAAACCATAAGCAAAATGTGTTTTGGAAATAGGATTGGATTTGAACTTGATGAGGCTTTCGAAGTGGAGGATCTTTTCAGTACAAATCTTGGTGGACTTGTCGTAGAACTCGATAAGGGTTCCGTTTTTGAATTGGATGGGATTCAGTCTGAATTATTGGGCAAAACAATTGATGAACAATATATAAAGCTTGGCGATGTTACAATCTCACTCAATGAGGCAATTGAAGTCTGGCAGGAACCATTGGAAGATATCTTCCCGACAAAAGTGAAAGAAGATGAAACTGTATTCGATGATTATCTATATGAAGCTCCGGCTGTTATAACCGTATCAGAAAAGTTTGGCAAGCCGAGAATTTTAATCCCATCATTCCCGGGAACAAACAGTGAGTACGATTCAGCTAAGGTATTTAATCAGGCTGGGGGTATTGCAGAGATTGTACCAGTGAGAAATTTAACTGCAAAAATGATTGATGAAACGGTACATGAATTGGCTGAGAAAATTAATAATTCTCAGATTGTTTTTCTACCTGGTGGGTTTAGCGCAGGCGACGAACCTGAAGGTTCCGGCAAGTTTATGGCGACCATTTTCCGTAATCCCTTAGTTAAGGATGCCGTGAATGAATTATTGAAAGAACGAGATGGGTTGGTGATTGGTATCTGCAATGGTTTCCAGGCATTAATAAAATTGGGGCTGGTTCCTTATGGTGAAATCACGGATATTCAGGAAGATACTCCAACTCTTACGATAAATAAGATTGGTCGCCACTCTTCGAAGATGGTTTACACAAAGGTTGTTTCAGATCTTTCGCCATGGTTAAGTAATATTGAGCTTGGTACTGTTCAGGCTATTCCAATGTCGCATGGTGAAGGGAGATTCGTTGCAAGTGATGAATGGATTGAAAAATTGAAGGCAAACGGTCAGATTGCAACACAGTATGTTGACTTTTATGGTAACCCAACTATGAATGTATTCTTTAATCCGAACAGTTCTTACTATGCAATTGAAGGCATAACATCACCAGACGGAAGAGTCTATGGCAAGATGGCGCATAACGAACGCAATGGTTTGCATGTGGCTAAGAATATTCCGGGTGATAAAGAGATTAAATTGTTTAGAGCGGGAGTGGGATATTTCTTGTAACCAAGGAAATTACTGAGTTACATTATTGTTTAATTTTTCAGAATGATTTATAAAGCCAAGGGACTCTAACATGGTCTTATCTTCATTTGATGGTTGTGGGATTGCCCATGCTAACAAATATTTAGACCGCGTGCTGGCTACGTAACCTAATCTTGCGGCTTCTGAATTTGGATTATCTAACCATTGTTTCCAAAATCCATCTTTTGTACCTTTATCAGAAGGTAATGATACCACAAGAACGGCTTCGAATGTTTGACCCTTTACACTATGAATAGTAGTTATCAATAACTCTGAAAACCTTTGTTTTGAGTTGGTTATTGAGTTTAATACAACACAATCACCAACCTTTTTCGGTGCATTGAATTTACACTCCGTTAGGTTTAGTTTTTTTTTGATCTCTGGCGAGATATTTCCAGAAAGAATTTCAATACATTTTTTTGTTATTTCGAAGAAATCGGATCTTACAACTTTTGCCCAGTCAGTCCATTTTTGATTTAGGTTAATTATTGTACTATTACTCTCGTAAATTGTAGTTAGTATATTAGCAATAAAAATTCTCCAGGCAATAGTAGATTTCACACAACTTGGACAAGAATATTCTCGTAAATTAATTGAATAGTTGTCGAAATATTTACTAGCAACAAATTTTCCGAAGATTCTAATAGCTTCTTCTTGTTGGGATTTATCTTTATTTTGCCAATAATGAATTGCTTTCGCAAATTGAAACTGATAATTATGAGTCTCAGGTTTGATGTTTTTTAATCTGTAAACGTTGTTCCAATTTCTTGTAAGTATGGCAGAGTTTTCGAGCTTTAACCTACTCTTCTTAATATATTCTTCAAACCGTTCTACTAAACCAGAGATTCTATCTTTTTCATATGGGAAATACACGCATGAATCACTACAAATATTTCTTTCTTTTCCACTAACCGCATCTGAATTAACAATTTTGCACGCAATATCAACTATTTTTTGGCAGCTTCGAAAATTGTCGCTTAGCTTTTTTTCAATGAAACTGCACTCTTTAACAAAGTTGTCAACGAAAACCGGGTTAACTTTCTTAAATTCGTAAATAGACTGATCTAAATCCCCGACCATATGAATTATTGTGTTTGACATCATCAAATACCTTAATATTTGCAATTGTATTTGAGATAAATCCTGACATTCATCTATTATCAAAACTGGGAAACGACTTGCTAATCTATTTCTTATTTCAACAGAATGCGATAGAGATTTACAATTAAGTTGTTCCATATCCTGATATGTACAAAATCCACTTTTCCAAAATTTTTCCTTTGTGTTTTTTAAGTCGTCAATCTGATATTGTTCTAAATTTGTCTCATTTCTAGAAGTATCAATTGATTGTTTTTTACTCGAGAAAATTATTTTGTTTTGCAAATAATCATAGTAAAAATGATTTGCCAAAACATTTCCTGTTTTATTTACACCATATTTTGTCCTGAAGGATAAAAGAAAATTACTAGTTTCTTTGCAGTCTATTATCCTAAGTGAACGATCTCTACTGACACCAATGTACTGAAGACCTCTGCCAAAGAGGGGCTGAGTTAAATAGCCATGCAACCAACTATCTATTGTCCCGATAAAATGAGGAAAAGAGGATTTATTATTGCCTATAAACTGAGTCGACCTTTCTTTTATGACATCTACAGCATTATTAGTAAAAGTCAATACCGCAATACCTGCAGGCTTCCTTTTCCAATTGCTCATTTCATAAGCAGTTTTTAACCCAATAACTTCAGTTTTACCACTTCCCGGGCAGGCCTTAAGAAATATATTTTGAGAAATTGACGATAAGACATAGTCAAGTTGTGCATCAGATTTTTCTGTAATTCTTGTTAAATTACTGTGTCCAACTGAATTGACAATATCTTTAATTTTTTCTTCACGACTCATTGACTATTCCACCACAAGCCCATATAACAGCTTTTTTAATGTAAACAGGTACAACGATATCACACTGTTCTGTCTCTAATTGATCTGCTAAAACTTGTGCATATAGTCCCTTACTTATTATATGTTCATACAAAAATTTTGCTGCATCCCTTTTTTCTTCAACTTTTATATTGTCCCATTGTGATTTTAGATAGCTTTCTAATGTTAGTTTGATACTTCCGGCAGTATCAGTAATAGCTATCAATGCTTTTGACATTATAGGAATGTTTTTAGCTTCCATTGCTAAATCATATTCAAAGGTTTTTAAGCTCCCCGCGTAGAGTCTTGCCAAATCAGATTTGTTAACAGTAGCTATCAATTCTAGTGCAGGGTTTGACCCATGGCAATTATCTTCAGGCGTTGGGAAACAATCTGAAGGGGGATCATTATCTGTAATTCCGGCACATTTTATATTTATATTACTACTTGACTCTTCCGTTAAGTCTGCAAAAAACTGCATGAAATGCTTAAAATAAATTCCGTTCATGTTAATAACTGAAACTCCAGCGTCCTCTAAATTTGAAGGTAGATCCGGCTGATCAGGATTTGAAGAATTATATTTGGTAAGAACAGATTTTGCTAATACTGGCAATAACATGGATTCTGCGATACCCTCAACAAGAATTACACCTTTAGCAAATAGTAAGTTTGATTTTGTAACATCAAACCATCTATTCACAAATGCTTTGCTTTTAGGGCTAAGCCCACAATCTCTTAGATTGGTGGAAATAAAATTATTCTCTGGTGAATTAGTTAGGTGAATCAATGTATCAATTGTTACGGAAGAGGCAATTACTGTTGAGTGTGTGGTTATTATGATCTGAACATTCTTTTCTTGAGCAGTTTTTTCAAGATACTTTAATAATCGGATTTGTAGTTGGGGGTGTAAATGTGCTTCCGGTTCTTCTATTAGTAGAATCTTTACATAACTCTTTTCATCCTCCTCATGTGTTAATTCTGCCAATACTGTGGCAAGATATAATAGATTATTATAACCAAGGCTATTTTCATCAAGGCTTCTAAATTGGTCAGAACGGGTACCAATAGTTATATTAGGAAAGAATAATAGCCTAAGGTTTTCGACAATTCTATTAAGGTTAATTTCAGAAAATTGTATTAATGTATCTTGTCCAAAGACATTCCCCATTGCCTCAATAAGGCTATCTTTAATGAGGTTATTGGCTTTTACAATGGTTTCTTCAGGATCATTTGCCAATTTCTCATTAAATTCTTTTACTTTTTGTTCTACAGTATGTAGTTCACCTGCTTCTCTACATTTAGCAAGTTCTTTCTTATTCAGATTTTTTAATAGCCTTGCAAGGCGTGAAGTTTTACCCTCCCGCAATTTTGATTCTGCGTCTCGCAGAGGCGGTAAAAAAATACATTTAATTGTATCAAATAATTCAGCCTCAAACATGCTTGCTTTTGAAGCACCCCCCCAAATTACTCTCTTGTATCTACCATTTTGTTTTGGTGGATTATCTACTTGCATTGTCAACGTAGCATTACATTTTGTATCTGTCCAAGGTAGAAATGCAATAACTTCTTCTTGTGTGAGAGCACCGAAATTGGCTTGTATTTCAATAAGGTTAGATTGTTTCTGTGGGTTTTCAAATGGTTTATGGAAATCAGAATCAGAAATTGGTGTTCTACCGAATTCATCTTCTTGGAGTACTAATCTAATGGCATCGATAATGGCGCTTTTACCAACTCCATTTTCACCAACAAGCACGTTGAGTCCTTTTTGGAATTCAATTTTAAATTCATCTCGGAAATTTTTATATCCTAGAATGGAAAGTTTTTCAAGAAACATGTATTTCCTCGCTATTCATTTTCGCTTTATTTGTTACAAACAATCAACTATCATTTGTCTACCTTTATTAACATTTTTAAAATATTCACAACTTAAATAGAAAACGTAACAAAGTCAGGGAAAAAATTGAATGATTTTGTACAGAAGTAAGGGTAAATAAGGTTTTATATCAAAAACCCCGGCATAACCGGGGTTTTCTTTTATCTGTGATAAATCGAAAATATTGAAATCAAGATTCCGAAACGAATTCGGAATGACAAAATACCTATCCGGCAAATCTTTTATTAACTTCTTCCATAATCTTTATGGCTGCCATAGGAATTTTGGTTCCCGGACCGAAAATTGCAGTCGCTCCGTTTTCGTATAAGAAATCATAATCCTGGGCTGGAATTACACCACCACAGATTACAATAATGTCTTCACGCCCAAGTTTCTTTAACTCAGCTACCAACTGCGGCAGAAGTGTTTTATGACCAGCAGCCAATGAGCTCATTCCAACAATATGAACATCATTTTCTACTGCCTGCTTTGCTGTTTCTTCCGGGGTCTGGAACAATGGACCGACGTCAACATCAAAGCCCATATCAGCGTAAGCAGTAGCAACTACTTTCGCGCCACGGTCATGTCCGTCCTGTCCCATCTTTGCAATCATGATACGTGGACGACGTCCTTCATCATTAGCAAATTTATCTGTCATGTCACGAGCAACTTTAACCTGATCATCTTCACTCTGGTTATACTCGCTGCTGTATACACCTGAAATTGTTCTTGTCACGGCTTGATATCTCCCGCTTACTTTTTCAATTGAGTCAGAAATTTCACCAAGTGTTGCTCTTGCACGAGCAGCCTTAACAGAAAGGTCTAACAAGTTTCCTTCACCTGTTTCAGCACATTTGGTCAAGGCACTTAAACAAGCATCAACATCTGCCTGGTTTCTGGATGCCTTCATTTCCTGAATACGTTTTATTTGTGAGAGTCTCACCGCTGTGTTGTCAATATCAAGAATCTCGATTGGGTCTTCTTTTTCCAATTTGTATTTATTTACACCAACTATTGTTTCCAAGCCTGAATCAATACGAGCCTGTTTTCTTGCCGCAGCTTCTTCAATCCTCATTTTCGGAATGCCTTCTTCAATAGCTTTTGTCATGCCGCCGTAGGATTCCACTTCAAGAATATGATCCCAACCTTTTTTCAAGAGAGAGTTAGTCAATGATTCAACATAGTATGAACCAGCCCATGGATCGATAACTTTAGTGATGTTAGTTTCGTCCTGTAGGTATAGCTGTGTGTTACGCGCGATACGTGCCGAGAAATCAGTAGGGAGCGCGATCGCTTCATCAAGAGCGTTGGTGTGCAAGGATTGAGTATGCCCCATTGCAGCAGCCATAGCTTCCATGCAAGTCCTAACTATGTTATTGAAAGGATCCTGCTCGGTCAAACTCCAGCCGGAAGTCTGCGAGTGAGTTCTTAACGACATTGATTTTGGATTCTTTGGATTAAACTGTTTTATAAGTTTAGCCCAGATCAATCGTGCAGCTCTTAACTTTGCAACTTCCATGAAGTAGTTCATTCCTTCTGCCCAGAAGAAAGATAGGCGCGGAGCAAATGTGTCTACATCCATACCAGCCTTAATGCCAGTTTTAACGTATTCAAGTCCATCTGCAAGAGTATATGCCATTTCAAGATCGGCGGTTGCGCCAGCTTCCTGCATGTGGTAACCGGAAATACTAATGCTGTTATACTTTGGCATGTTTTCAGAAGTGAATTTGAAAATATCAGCGATAATTTTCATCGACATGGTTGGCGGATAAATGTAGGTGTTACGTACCATATATTCTTTAAGAATATCATTCTGAATTGTACCTGTCAATTTTGCCTGATCAACACCCTGCTCTTCAGCAGCAACAATAAAGAATGCCAGTATTGGCAATACAGCACCATTCATTGTCATGGAAACAGACATTTTATCGAGGGGGATTTGGTCGAAAAGTATTTTCATATCTTCGATTGAATCGATAGCCACACCGGCTTTACCAACGTCACCAACAACTCTGTTATGATCTGAATCGTATCCACGGTGGGTTGCAAGATCGAAGGCAACTGAAAGTCCCATCTGCCCGGCGGCAAGGTTCCTGCGATAGAAAGCATTACTCTCTTCTGCAGTTGAGAAACCAGCATATTGTCTAACTGTCCATGGCTTATTAACATACATTGAGCTGTAAGGGCCACGCAAGAAAGGTGGTAAACCTGACATGTAATCAAGATGCTTAACATCTTTTAAATCGTCTGCGGTATAGAGAGGATTAACAGAAATTTTTTCCATTGTTTCCCAAACTACTTCTTCAACATCTTTTCCCGTCTTTGCCTTGAAATCATTCTTCCACTCCTCGTACGTATTTGTACTTTGTTTGAGATCTAATTTTATATTTGAAAAATCAACTTTTCCCATTCCCTTAAGCTCCTATCTTATTTAACAAGTCAGTAAGAATTTGTAAAGCATCTGCGCCTAAGAATATAAAATCATCTACGCCTGCTGATTTGTGTGCTTCAACCTGATCCTTTGGATATCCTGCAAGAATTACCTGAGCATCAGAATTATTTTCTTTAACACCTTTTACGATAGGAGAAACAAGATCCGGATAAGTTTCGTCAGAGGAACAAATACAAACTGCTTTCGCGCCACTTTCAACAGCAGCTTTCACAGCTTCTCCCGTGGTGTCAAATCCAGCTGGATAAATAACTTCCATACCGCCAACCTCAAAGAACCCACGAGAGAAATCCGCGCGTCCTTTATGCTGCTTAACAGGACCCATTGTAGCCAAGAAGATTTTTGGCTTACTGCCGTTTTTCTTCTCGAATGCCGTTGACCTGTCTCTCAAATCTTCAAACGGATCTGCAAGTTTATGAATCCTGACAGGATTAATCCTAAATGGAGTACTTTCATTAGCTCTGCAGGATTTTGAAATTTCACCAATTGTGGCACCTTCCAAAATTGCTTCAGCACCAGTTGTTATCATATCTACTGACTTAGCATCCACTAAGTCCTGCAATTTTTCCAATATTGATTTATGTTTTGCATCTTCTCCAGCCACTCTGAATTTCTGTAAATACTCGGACCTCTTATTATAGATAGCCTCAGTATCAGGAAACTTTGAAGCTAATTTTTCTTCTTTCATATTAGCATACATGTTTGTGCCAACGAGAACCGATTTACGTTTTGCTAAATCTTTCTTGCGAAGCTCCGCTGTCTTTTCAATTTCAGTTTGTGGGAAACCTTCCTCAAGAGCTTTGAGCATTCCGCCTTTTGATTCAACTTCCTGGAATAATTTCCATGCTGCCTCAGCAACTTCTGATGTAAGCTTTTCAACGAAGAAAGAACCGCCTGCAGGATCAATTTGTGAATGCAAATGAGATTCTTCATTTAATATAATTTGTGTGTTTCTTGAAATTCTTCTTGAAAATGTATCTGGTGTACCAAATCTTTCATCAAACTGATTTGTGTGTAAACTATCCACACCGCCTACTATCGCTGAAAAGGCTTCAGTTGTTGTACGCAACATATTAACGTAAGGGTCATAAACAGTCTGATTGTAAGATGATGTTCTCGCGTGAATAAACATTTTTCTGTAATCTTCTGAAACACCATATTCTTCGGTTATTTTTGACCATAATATTTTTGCTGCACGCAGTTTTGCAACCTCCATAAAGTAGAATGGACCAACACCAAAGGTGAATCGCATATTTTTTGCGACTTCCTCTGCACTTAATCCTCGCCCGGTAAGCTGGTTGATGTACTCAACAGCAGTACTAATTACAAATGCCAATTCCTGAACAGCGCTGGCACCCGCGTTGTGATACGGTAGTCCACTAACACCTATGGTCTTCAATTGCTTACAGTTTTTTTTAGACCATTCAGTAACATATTTCATCTTGTTAAATGTGTACTCAGTCGAGACCGGAATTTCTCCGTATTCAGCAAGGTATCCAAGTGGATCGGCTGTTATACTTCCTACTGCTGTATCAGCATCAATATTGTTCTTTTTAAGGAACGCCTGATAAATCATAAATATTGGTAATGAGGAAAAACCGCCTTCTATATTAACAGGAGTTGTGGTTACGTCGACGTTTTCTAAAGCCTTGCTCATTGAATTTATAGCAGAAATTGAAACACCCTTATTCCCGACCTTATCTTTGTCAGCATAATCAGCGTCAAGTCCCAGCAATGTGGCATCATCCAGCTTAAGATTGACACTTGTTTGCCCTCTTTTTAAATCTTCAGTTAAAGCCTGGTTAAAATCTTCTGCCAACCCAAATGGGAGCTCCTGGCTAACTTCCCAACTGTTTACCGAATAACCTTCTGGTTTATTTCCACGAACATTAGTGCCTCTTCCTGGAATATCTTTTAAATGTGGAATATCCTGAATGTCTGCCTTAGTATAAATTGGCTGCAAGTCTATTCCCTCGTAAGTTTTAGTTTTTAACTTATCGACTGGCATTCCTTTTAGATCTGTTTCCACTTTAATTCTCCACTCTTCAATTGAGGGGGGAGCAAAGTCTTTTTCGAGATCAAAGTTTTCTTCTAGTTTCACTTAAATTTTTCCTTAGATATCTTTTAATTCTCATTCATCTCATGTACAAAAATTTGTACTATGTAAATATATATTTTTTTTTGACTAACCAGAAAATTCTCTATATATTTAACTGTGTTTGAACTTTATGTACTGAATATCTAAAGAAGAGTGAAAAAAATCTTGACAAATGTTACATTCTTCTTTAGTTTTGGAATCAGCTTTTATAGCTCAATAATATTCCACGATAGCTCAATCGGTAGAGCATGCGGCTGTTAACCGCAGGGTCGTAGGTTCGAGTCCTACTCGTGGAGCAAAAGGGACTAAGTGTTGATACTTAGTCCCTTTTTTTATATGTATTTAGAGCACTTTGTAACATTGGTAACATAAATATCATTAGGAACGGGAGCTCTATTCTTTAATTAGTTTTATTATTCAATTTATTAAAGGAAGTGTTAATATGGCAGAGCGCGAAGTTGGAACTGTAAAATGGTTTAACGGTTCAAAAGGGTATGGTTTTATTACCCGTGAAAATGGCGAAGATCTTTTCGTTCATTTTTCTGCTATCCAGCTCGAAGGTTACAAGACTCTTGAAGAAGGGCAAAAAGTATCCTTCACCGTTTCTGAAGGTCCCAAAGGTCCTCAAGCTCAGGAAGTAGATTCCGAGTAAAAAAAAATAACATAGCATATTATATTGGCCTCTCAGTCCTTCTGAGGGGCTTTTTTATATTAGCCCATCTTTAACTTTATCCATTTCAATGCATCATTATGTTTTGCAATTTAAAGATAATATTGTATTTTGCCTCTCATTCCAACATATATTTTCATTATAGTTGAGTTTATCCGTGGGGGGATAACTGTCAGTTTTGGTAATAGTATTCTCCTATTATTCGGAGTATTAATGAAAAAGATATTTGTGCTTTCATTCCAGATAATAATCTTTTTAAGTCTTCACCTCACAAATTCAGCTCAGGTTATTTCTGAAAACCAGCATGAAGGTTTTTATCTGCGGATGCTAGCTGGCATTGGTTCAGCAAAAACAACTATGGAAAATTCAACTTATGAGATTGAATTCTCTGGATTTAGCACATATATAAGGGGTGAAATTGGAGCAGCCATTGCTGATAACACGATCTTGTTTGGAACTGCGGGAGGGCACTTATTAAAGAACCCGGATGTTTCGTCAGGTTCTCAGACAGTTAATGTTAACAATGCTGAACTAATCTATTCTGAATTCGGAGCTGGGGTTACACACTATTTTATGCCGCTGAACGCGTATCTTTCTCTCTCGGTACTAGGGGTGCTTAACAGAATTGAATATGGCGGATCAAAAGGTGATTCGGAAATAGGTTTTGGATTCAATGTGTCAATCGGAAAAGAATGGGGGATTACCGATGACTTGGGTATGGGACTAGCATTATTTTATAGCTATGGAAAAGCGGATGATCAAAGTGAGGAAGTGAAACCCCCAACATTATCAAATAATATTTTGGGTATTGCTTTATCAGTAACATATAACTAAAAATTGTTTTGCCAATATCTGGTTCTTCTCAATTATGTTTCCATTATTCTTTCAACAAAACTGAATAATGTTTTATTCCCTTGTGGAAGTAATATTTGCCCGAAAGTAGCTGGTTATAAATTTATATTGAGTTGAATTAATGAGAAAACCCTCCAGTGGAGGGTCTTCTGCGCTTTATATTTGAGTCTCTAATAAATATTATTAGGTTAATAAATTTTTTCTGTTACCACTTCTTAAATAGTCTTTTTCATTATTGCCGGTATTGAAAGCATCAAGCAAGTTGCTAAGTCTTTCAGTGAGTCCATTTAAGTCTTCTGTTGCCCGTGCAATCTGAGTTACACCTTGTGCGCTTTCATTTATAACAGAATTTATACTTTCTACACTCTTTGATATTTCTTCTGCAGCTGATGACTGCTGCTCAGTAGCTGCTGCTACCATATTTATTTCATTGGCTGCCTGGTCAGTTGCATAGAGAATTTTTTCAAGAGCATTCCCAACTTCATTTGTAATTTCTTGCCCGCTCATAACCGCTTTGCCGGCCTCATTCATTGATTCATTAGCTTGCTTTGCTTCCATTTGTATTGCCTTAATAGTTTCAGCAATCTCGCCAGTAGCTTTTGTAGTTCGTTCAGCAAGCTTCCTTACTTCATCGGCCACAACAGCAAAACCCCGCCCTTGTTCACCGGCACGAGCTGCTTCAATAGCGGCATTTAGAGCAAGCAGGTTTGTTTGGTCAGCAATATCATCTATAACCTGAGCTATCTCACCAATTTGATCAGTCTTGCCCGCAAGAGAAGCAATTATCTTACCAGTGGTCTGAGCCGAACTAATGATACGTTCGATACCTTTTTTGTTTTCCTCTACCTTCTCCCGTCCTAAACTAGCTTGTGATTTTGCCTCGGAAGAAGCCTCCGCAGCATTGTTAGCATTTTTTGCATTTTCGAAGATGGTTGATGCCATTTCCTGGACTGCACTTGCGACTTCTGTTGTTTGTGCACTTTGTTCCTGGGCTCCTGCTGCCATTTCTTCAGCAGATGCTGAAATTTCATTTGCTGAACTGGCTGTTGCTTGAACTGCTTCAGAGACCTCTAATATCATATCTCTAATTGTATGTACTGCTTTATTAAAACCGTTAAAAAGTTTTCCAATGTCATCATCATTTTTCTCTGCAACCACAGAAACTGTCAGATTCCCCTCGGTAAATTTCTCCATCTCTGCAAGAAGGAGTGTAACACTTTTAGCCAGATAGGCTTGTTGTTGTTCGGCAATTTCGGTTGCATGAATGGCTTCTTCTGCCGCAGCCTCCGCTTGTTCTGTTTTATCTTTCACTTCTATCATTGCATCGGAGATTTGTTTTATCATCAAGTTGAAGTTATTTGTTAACTCTCCTACTTCATCCTTAAAATCGTTTTCAATTCGTATATTATAATCACCGGCAGATACTTTTTGGGCGGCATCACTAAGTTGCTTTATTGGACCAGAAATTTTCCTTGCGATAAACAGTCCTATTAGCAATGCAGCAACAATGACAGCAATAAGTAATGTGCTAATACTATTTGAGATTTCGGAAACCTGAGCTTCTACATCATCAACATAAATACCACTGCCAATAATCCACTGCCATGATGGAATTCCCTTAACAAAAGATATCTTTGGTACCGGCTCGCTAAAACCGGGTTTTTCCCACATGTAATTCACGAATCCTTCACCATCAGATTTTACGATGTTAACCATTTCAACAAAAATGTAAACACCATTTGGATCCTTATTATTTCTTAAATCTTGTCCGTTAAGCTCTTTTTTAATTGAGTGGACGATCATTTTAGGTTGATAATCATTAATCCAGAAATAATCCAATTTGTTGTATCTTAATTCTTTTATGGCTTTAATCGCCATGGTTTGTGCTTCCTGTAAAGAAATACTGCCCGAAATGGATTCTTTATGAAAATGATCAACTATTCCGTAAGCAACTTCAACTGTATTTTTTACATTCTCCATTCTGTCTTCTAGTAGACTTTTCTCGATGGTGGGGAGCACAAAAAAGTATAGAAGTAAAATGAAAGGAAGAATTACTAAAACTGTTTGGGTAATAAGTTTTGTAAAAACTTTTTGATTGTTGAAGTTAAATATATTCATTATATCCCTCCTTGATTACATGACAAAACAAGAGAATAAGAGCAGAAATCGAATTATAGAGTACAAAGAAAATCTTACTACTTTTAGAAAAAGGAACTTAGGATAAATAATGTCTTTAATCCTTGAGGAAACAGATTGGCCTGGCGTAATGTTAAAACTTTTTCGAGACTCTTAAAGTTCAATTGGCAATTTATTTATGCGTGTAAAAAAAGCTCAACTTGGGCGAGTTGAGCTTTTTATGTGTGCGGTACCTCGAGGTTAATCGAGGTAATATTATTTGTGCGACAATAATGGATACACCAATATCCTGTTTGTCGCACGCGTTCGTTCTGAATCTTATCTGCCCAATGCATTTAGCGTGTTGCCTCCATGCATCCCTTATTTCTTTTGTTGAATCCATTCAGACAATGCTAAAGTACAGATAGACGTCCACATGTTTGTAGCGTGATACCTCATCGATATGTAAACAGAGTTCTTTCCTTTTCTACAATCCACATTAGTTTTCGTAGCATAAAACATGATTCTATTTAGATTAAATAACCCCAATATATATGCCATAGATTAAGCAAAAAGGCTGCCTTTTAGGGACATGTTAAGCCCTCTAATCAGAAAGTCTTTGTCTCACTTTGAGAAGTTAATACTGCAAAAGTCTTTAATTCTATTTTTTTCTTTATTGATTCCTTTGATTTTGCCTGTTAAGCGAAGATTCCAATTCCTAGATTTTCATTTTTATTATTCTGAAACAAATTATCCTTACTCTCACATTTATAACAAAGGATTTTAGTATTAATCTGTCCGCAATATTAATTATATTGCAAATACTTACTTGAATGAATCTTTTATCTGATGAGGTAAATCTCGCTATTTATAAGCATGAGTGATATAAATAACCCTTGATTGCAGAATTTTAGATCAATTCATAAAAATGGATTTTATCAGGTTTGGTGTGATTTCAACAATATTATGGATAATTAATGACGATTCTTAAAATGATTAAAAACATTTCAACGATAATAATTCTTGGAATGGTTTTAAGCCTTCAGGCGCAAGTTGAAAATGTTCATATGACAAATGATGTCTACGAGTTCCTTAAAGAGATGAAAGTAAAAGGGATAATTGAAAACATAAGTGATGATAATCCCAATCTCTCATTTGGGCGAGTAAAAGATTTATTAGTGCGGATAGAAGAGAAATACCAACAATTGAGCTTAACCGAACTTGCCCGACTTAAGAAATACAGAGATGAATTTTTTTACGATGAGTTGCCGCTTGATCGAAAATGGGAGATGTTTGGTAGTGACTCTGTTTCAGGATCTTTCAGCAACTTTTTTTCTGACAGGCAAAAATTGATGTACTCGTCTATAAAAGATGGAAATACATTTAAGATGGAGATGTTGGGAAAAGTTTATCATGGACAGGAGCTATCACCAAATAAAGCAAATACAACTCTTTTCGGCGGGGGTGTAAGATTCTACGGCACTTTATTCGACAAACTGGGATACCACTTTTCTTTCCATAAAGGGTTAGCGAGAGGCAGCCGAGGTTTTGGTGAAACAATGGCCCCATGGCTAAATTCAAATTATCACTGGGTGGAAAATCTTGAAAAAATTGGAAATTATGATTTTGTTGAAGGTTACCTGAAATATGCCGTGGAACCCACGGAGGGGATGAATCTTTCAGTACAACTTGGTCGGGAGCCTATTTCTTTTGGGTATGGGTATGGAGACAAATTTGTACTTTCATACATTGACAATAATTTTGATTTTTTGAAAGTGAATTTTGATTATGGAATGATTGAGTATACTTCATTACATGCCTCTACTGTGGGAAGCTTTAGTTTTGACCGTTCGGAAAATTACTCGAAATATTTTGCGTTAAATCGGGTAAAGTTCAAATTTGATAATTTATTCGATTTTGGATTTGGTGAAACCATTATCTACTCAGGTAGAAGTTTTGATCTTGGTTACGTTAATCCTTTGATCTTCTATAAATTTGTTGAAATGTCACTTCAGGATCGCGACAACGGCACTTTTCATTTTGATTTTCAAACCAAGTGTCTTAATAATATTGAGTTCCAGGGTACATTTTTCATGGACGAAAGCGTTATCTGGAGATTATCCGAACTGGATCAGTACGTGAATAAAACCGCGTATCAGGTAGGTGGTTACTGGTACGAGGCATTCGGTATTGATGACCTTTCCTTTATTCTGGAATACACGAGAATTCGCCCATATGTTTATACGCATAGCAACCAGAAAAACAATTATACAAGTTATGATCGGCTCTTAGGTCATCAGATTGGGCCAAATTCTGATGAAATATACGCTAAGTTAGCGTATAATTTTTCGGCAGATTTCAGAGCTACTGTAGAGTATAAAAAAATACGCTCGGGCAGGAATGTTCTTGATGAAGATGGGAATGTACTTAGAAATGTGGGAAGTGATCCGAATGTTCCCTGGCGTTTTGAGTCTGACTCAAAACAATCCTTGTTTCTTGATGGAGTGCTTTTTAACAATCACATTATTAAGGCAGATTTTAGATGGGAGCCTGTCCGTGATCTTGCTTTCAATTTGATTTATTATCTGAACTCAGAAAAAAACATCACACTCGATAAAGTTTATAGTACCAGTTATTTAATGTTGGTCATGACTTTCGATATCTAGTAATCAGACTGGACTTTTAATATGAAATCAAAATTGATAATCTTGACTTTTTTTTTCTCATCCATAATTTTTGGACAGAAATTTAATATTTCAGGTAGAGTCGTTGATGTTAATAATTCTCCCTTACTTGGTGTAAATGTGATTTTGTCTGAGACCAGCCTGGGAGCCGCTACTGATACCGGGGGTAAATTTGTCATTAAAAATGTTCCAGGCGGAGTTTATACTTTAGAAATATCGGCTGTCGGATTTAAGAAGTATATACGGAATAATTTGCTTGTCAGTAGTTCAACCGACCTGAAAATTATTGTTTTAGCCGAAGAAGCTGTGAACACTGAACAGGTGATTGTAACCGCAGGCAAATATGAACAGCGTATCGAGGATTTACCTGTTAGTTCTGTTGTCCTTTTACCCAGGATGATTAGCAGGCAGAACTTTACTTCCGTTGATCAAATGCTCAGGTATGTTCCGGGCGTTAGTATGGCCCTTGATCAACTTAGTATACGCGGATCCAGCGGGTATAGTAAAGGAGCAGGAACCAGGGTACTGGTGGCCCTTGATGGTGTGCCACTGTATACCGGTGATACGGGAGAAATTATCTGGGAAATGATTCCGCTTACAGATATTGAAAGGATAGAAATAATTAAGGGACCTGCCAGTTCGCTATACGGTTCAACAGCAATTGGCGGTGTTGTAAATATCATAACGAAAACTCCATCCGATGTGCCAATCAATCATGTTAAAACATATTTCGGAATATATGGTGAACCTTCCTACGAGGAATGGAAATGGTCTGACGTCCCACGTACATATTATGGAATTTCATATACTCATTCTCATAGGATAAATAAACTCGGATACACTTTCTCTGTTAAGAAAACGAGAGATAATAGTTACATAGAAAACAATTTCAAAACCAGAATTGTTGGATACACAAAACTTAACTATGAGTTCACAGAAAATAACTCGCTGGCGATTGTGGCAAATTATCTCTATATGGATCGAGGCAATTTTCTCTATTGGAAAGATTCCCGAAACGTGTTAAGACCAAAAGATGATGATCGTGATCAAACTGTTGAGTCGAACAGATTATTTATAAGTGCTATTTACGATCACCAGTTAAGTGGGGATTTGAATCTAAAAAATAAAACCAGTTACTATAGAAGTAAATTTACCGGAAAGGGAATTGAAATCACTACTTCTACAAGCAACCTTATTAGAAATGAATTGCTGTTTCATTTTAAGGTATCCGATGAATTTAATTTTATTGCTGGTAGTGAATTGTCCTATGCCGAAGTAGAATCAAATTTATTTAGTGCGCCTAATTTTTTTAGCGCCGCAGGATTTTTTCAGGGAGAGTACGATGGAATTAAAAATGTAAAAGTTACCATTGGACTCCGATATGATTTTATGAAACTGGACAGCCTGCTGGGGGCATCAGCTGTAACACCAAAAATTGGAGTGAACTATAGATTATCGGATAATATTATTCTCAGATCATCTGTTGGAACCGGTTTCAGGGCCCCGTCTCCGGCAGAAGTCTTTACTTCACAACCGGTAGGGGCAGGAATTGATATAATTGAAAACCCGGATCTCGAGGCCGAAACAAGTCTTGCTTTTGAAGTTGGGGCAATTCTAAAGCCAACCAAGTCGCTTACGCTGGATATGGCATTCTTTCAAACTAATTACGATAATTTTATTGAACCAACTTTAACAACTACAGGCGACATTCAATTTTTAAATATTGTTGAGGCAAAAATTCAGGGGTTTGATTTATCGGTTAATCACGAATTCACTAACCTGCCGATAAATCTGAATTTTGGTTATACTTACCTTTGGGCAAGAAACAATGTGATGGATAGACCAATGAAGTACAGACCAAGACATCAATTAAATGCAGGAGTTGATTACTCGCCATTACCTTTTGATTTTGGTTTGCGATTACGCTATTGGAGCAGGATTGAAGCAATAGATGATGCTCTTGTAGAGCCTCCCATTGCGCTCATCCCGGATGGCGATCTTTTTGTATCAGTTTATGTAGTGGATTTAACCATTGGATATAATTTCTATTTTTATGACGCACCTGTTAAATTGTATATAAACGCTAAAAATGTGTTCAACTATAACTATACTGAATTTATTGGTAATCTGGCACCAATTCAGAATGTTTCATTTAGCCTGGAGGCATTTTTATAATAGTATTAATTTTAGTGATGTTTAAACGAGTATTTCAAATTCTATTTACTATAAATTTTTTTTGTTTTTAGAAAAAAGTTTTCCCACGGAGGTATTTTAAAATGAAAAGTCATCATATTGTTTTTTCCTTTCTGTTGCTGCTTTTTACATCAACTATCCATTCTCAATTTTCAGACGAATTGACCATTGATCAAATAATGAGTAAGGAAATGGATGATTTTGAACAGATGCCATTTTCCAGATGGTTATCTGATAACACATTATTGATTTATGACACCAGACTGCCAATGGAGGAGAGAAGTTTTGAAGTTATCAATCCGAAGGATATGACAAGGAAGAAGGTTATTAACCCGGTTGACTTTTTTAAGCTTATGTCAGATGAGCATGGAATTTCTAAGGATGAATTTAACTTCGCGGATCCCGATGCCATTTCGGACAATGGAAAACAATTCGTATACATCATTAATGGTGATATATATGCTTACACGATCGGGAGTAACGAGGTCAACAGGATAACAAATTCTGAACCCCTGGAAAAGTCAGTAAGATTTTCACCGGATGGTAAGAACCTTGCGTTTGTAAGGGATAACAATTTATATGCATACGCGTTTGAAGAGAAAAAGGAAAAGCAACTTACGTTTGATGGCAGCGAAACATTACTTAATGGAACACTTTCGTGGGTTTACTGGGAAGAAGTTTTTGACAGGAATGATTCAGGTTTTTTCTGGTCTCCAAATTCTGATAAGATAGCTTACTTTCAGACTGATGAATCAGAAGTCAGCATAATGCATTATGTTGATGTTGAACCCTGGGTGCCGCGCGTTATAAAACAACGATATCCTAAGACGGGCGAAGTCAACCCAAAAGTCCGGATAGGAGTAGTGGATATTGTAAATGAAAAAAGCAATATGATTCCCATTGATGAAGACTCTTACGAATATATTATAAGAGTTAACTGGCTGCCTGATAATAATAACCTCGCTGTTCAAACACTTAACCGGATGCAGGATAAACTGGATCTCTTATTTGTAAATCTTGTCGATTATTCGGTTAGTAAAATTCTAACGGAAAGAGAAAAATCCTGGATACATATTCATGATGACCTGCAATTTATTGAAGAGAGCAATCAGTTTATATGGTTCTCAGAAAGATCAGGCTACGCACATCTCTACAGGTATAATTATTCCGGCGAATTAGTTAATCAAATTACTACCGGAGAATGGCAGGTAGCCGGCGATCCAAATGATAATATGTCCGTGAGGTACGTGGATTCTCGGGGTAAGAAGTTGTTCTTTATAGGCAAGGAGAAATCCCCCATCGAAAGACATCTTTATGAGATCAATTTTGACGGTTCCGGCATGAAGCGTATCTCGGCTATAAACGGAACTCATCAGGTTAATTTTTCGCGGAATGGAAATTATTTTACAGATGGTTACTCAAGCTTTACGACCATGAAGGAGTTGCAGCTTTACAACTCAGATGGAAATATTTTAAGTACTATTTCAAAAGTGCCTAATGAAGTTTTTGATGATGTAGATACCCGCTATCCTGAATTTTTTACCATACCTGCTTATGATGGTTTCGAATTGCCGGCATATATTTTTAAGCCTAAAGATTTTGATCCGAATAAAAAATATCCGCTCATCTTATACGTTTATGGGGGGCCATCAGCCTCAACCGTATTAGATTCGTGGCATAGATACACGTTTTATTTTAACAAATTATTGAAAGAAGGTTATCTGGTTGGCGGAATTGATAACAGGAGTGCTACCGGAATAAGTAAAGCCATGGAAGAAACTGTTCTGAACCGGATTGCCAGTTCAAATGAATTAAAGGATTTAGTATCTGCTGTGCAATGGTTGAAAAATCAATCATACATTGATAAAGATCGTGTTGGTATTTGGGGATGGAGCGGCGGAGGTACGTTTACCTTTAACGCGCTAACAAATTCAAAGGAATTTAAAGCGGGTATTGCAGTCGCCGGTGTAACAGACTGGCACTATTACGATACGATTTTTGGCGAACGCGGGATGAAGACTCCAGAGGTTAATCCAGTTGGTTACAAAGAAACATCTTTGCTTACAACTGCAAAGAATTTGAGTGGTGATCTTTTAATAGTGCATGGTACGTACGATGATAATGTTCATATACAAAATGTATATGCATTTATGGAAGAATTGTTTAAAGCCGGTAAGGATTTTGATATGTTAATTTACCCCATGAGAAAGCATGGGATTAGTGATAAACCAGCGCGAAGACATTTATTTAAGAAAATGATCCAGTATTGGAAAAATCACCTTTAGTCCAAATTTTTAATAAATAGTAGCAAGTCGAAATGTTTTGTCCTATATTAAATTCGATTTTTTAGTGGAATCCGATTTTATTGATGATTGAAAATAGCAGAAAAACATTAACGAATCTGAGTAAAGTAGAACCTGATTATTTATCTGATGAAGCCGGCAATCAGTCCGTTGTCAGTAATGTTGAGAAATCAAATCAGTTTCTTAATAACAAACAGAATTCGCTCTCAATAAATGAAATTAATTCTGCCGTACTGATATATTCGTACTCGCAAAGTTTAAAAAATTTCATTATCGAAAACGCCAATCATGCCGCTCTCCGGTTATTTAATTTAAAACTAAATTCTATTATTGGTAAAAAGGTTCAGGACATTATACCTCTGTATAGGTCAGAAAAAAAACTTGAACGGTTGTTTCATGTTTGGGAAACTGGCATTCCAATTCAGTATCCATTAACAAAAATGATTGTCGAGGATGAAAGTAGATACATTGAGAACTCTAACTCTAAGTTATCTACCGGCAATATATTGGACTTTATAGATGATTTAACCTACAAAACAGGTTCTGAAGATGAACTGCTAGAGCATGCATCTTTTGTAATGAATAGCCCCGATCCAACATTAAGGGTTTCATTTAGTGGAAAAATAATGCTCTGCAATCCGGCCGCAGTTGATTTTTTTGGAAAAGATTTAATTGGATCCTCTCTGGTAAATATAATTCCCGGACTTTCATTTGAGACTTTTAATGACATTTCCCGATTAAAACCGTTACAGTTGAAAGAAAAAATAGGTGATCAAACTCTATTGTTCACTTTTGTTAAGGATCTCCCGACTCAGTCAGTCTATGTTTATACAAGTAACATCAGTAGTCTTATTGCAACAAAGGAAGTGCAGAAAGTTCTCTTTGAAATTACCAACGCTGTACATGAAGCAGATAACTTAAACGACCTTTTTAAGATTATTCAAAAGCTCGTTGGTAAGATAATGGAGACAAGAAATTTTATTATTGTTCAATATGAAAAAGAAACAGATTCATTATCTATTCCATATTTCATTGACGAGAAAGATTCATTTACAAAAATCCCTGCCGGGAAAACTCTCTCCGGTTATGTAATTAAAAATAATGTATCCCTTCTTCTGAACGAAGACGATATGGAAGCAATGACAAAAGAAGGGTTAATCGATCTGGTAGGCTCACCTTCCAAAAAGTGGTTGGGCGTTCCGATGAGCATAGATGATAAAGTAATAGGCGCTGTAATTGTACAAAGCTACGATGATGAAAACGCTTTCGATGAAAAACATCTGAACATACTTCGTTTTATTTCTGACCAAATAGCAATTTCAGTTAAAAGAAAACAAGCGGAACAATCTTTACGTGAATCAGAAGAATTATTCAGGGCACTTATCGAACAGACTTCAGATGCGATTTTTGTAGTCCAACATGAGAAGATAGTTCTGGTAAATCCTGCCTGGGAAAAATTAGCAGGTTATTCGTTCCTGGAAGCAACAAATGAGGATTTTAGTTTTTTCGATTTAATTATACCTGAAGAAAGATCAAAAATTAAAAAGTCGGTTATTCTGCAAAGAAGACTACGCTCAGGTCAATTTAACTACGATATTGATATTAACTCGAAGACTGGGAAAAAAATTCACGTCGAAATTTCAGTTTCAAAAATAACATTCAGAGGTAAGACAGCATTTCAGTGTATTTGCAGAGACATTACAGAGAGAAAAAATGCAATTGAGAAAGTAAATAAATACAACCAGGAGCTTAAGATTCTTAATGCAAATAAGGATAAATTTTTCTCCTTAATTGCCCATGATCTCAAAAGCCCCTTTAATGCACTGCTAGGTTATTCCGATTTTATTCTAAGTGATTATAAAGATCTTAATAATAAAGAGATTTATGAAGGCACTATGCATATCAATAAAGCCGCCAGAAATATATATGCCTTACTTGAAAACCTGCTTCAATGGTCCGGGTTGCAGGCAGGCGGGATTGCTTTTCAACCTTCCAATGTTCTTATTTATAATCTAGGTAAAAAAGTAGTAGAGCTATACCAAAAGAATGCTGAGGCTAAAAACATTTTGCTAGAATTATCAATTGATAAATTTTGTGAAGTATTCGCTGATGAAAATATGCTTTATACAGTACTCAGAAACCTGGTGTCGAACGCCATCAAATTCACAAATTTCGGCGGAGAAATAGAAATAAGCGCTGAAGTCTTTGATGATATTGTGAACATTGTTATTTCTGACAACGGACTTGGTATTAGGGAAAGTGATCTGGATCGTTTGTTCAGGCTGGATCTTAGCCATAGCACCCTAGGCACAAATAACGAAAAGGGTACTGGATTAGGACTACTGCTATGCAAAGAGTTAATTGAAAAAAACAAGGGAACATTATCCGTATCCTCAAAAGAAGGCGAGGGGAGCAAATTTATTATATCTCTTCCAGCATCTCAGTAATTTTAACGCAAATATCTGTTTCAGTATTCTAACCTACCAGATTTTCGCATTATTCCTTAAATAGTATCAGACTCTCGTTCATGGATCGTTTGGACTTTCCTCAAACAAGTAAATTACTTGGACAAAACTCTTTGTATGGTTATGGAATTCCATATTCCGGTGCAGTGATGATTACAGAATGAAATTAGGTAAAAATAATATTAGAGGTTTTGAAGTATTAAAACTTTTCAGTTATTGATAGAATTGCTATATTTATTGAAATCATTAAATCAAACGAAATGGCAAACTCAAAAGTTGAAATTGTTTTTCAAAGCATTTACGAAAATGTCTCTATGGCCTGCGACAAGTTTCGGCAGTTTTGTATTGAGAACGAGATTTCTAAGAACATTTATCTGAAGTTGGAAATCTGTTTAACTGAGGCTCTTAATAACGTTATTAAACACAGTTATTTAGGGCAGCCAGGAAATGAAATCAAATTGATTGTTCAGATCAGCAACAGCATGCTTGAACTGATCATAATTGAAACTGGTCTTCCACGTAAGAAAACCGGTAAACCTACCCTTGAGTTTGACCCGACAGATATTGATAACCTTCCTGAAGGTGGAATGGGACTTTTTATCATCGAAGAAATTATGGATGAAACTAATTACAAATCTGATGGTAAAACAAACACATTCACCATGTTTAAGCAATTATAAGTAAGAATAAACTCAGAGATGATTAGTGCGTAAAATATTATTTTTTATCTTGATTCTGTCCTGCATATTGTCTGCACAGGATTCCACAAAAAGTCTTGCCATTAAACCAACAACAATTTATTTCTATAAGCCACTCGTTCAGCATAAGAATGCTGGTTATCCTTTATTGGCGGCCTATTTACTGATTCAAAAAGCAAAGGATGGGGATGTTTTTTCGCAACACGAACTTGGCATCAGGTATTTATTACACGAGGGGTTTCCTGCCGATACTGTTCAAGCGGCATATTGGATAAAAAAAGCAGCGGATCAAAATTTGCCTTCAGCAAAAATGAATTATGCTATAATGGTTAATAATGGAATGGGAGTTGAATGGAATCCGTTTGAAGCATATAAGCATTTTAAATATGCTGCATATCATGATGTTCCTAATGCTCAGTTTGCCTACGGAATATTTCTCATCGATAATATGGTAGTTAACAGAAATTTGACCGAAGCTTATGTCTGGATTAGGAAGGCTTCGAATAAAGGAATTGAGGGAGCGGATGAAGTACTTAAAAAACTGGAAGAGAAAGGGATTCATGCTCCGGAAAGTTTGACAACCGAAATTGAAAGTAAGATAAACTCTTCTCAAATCAACGCAAATGATGACGTTTTAATTTCACAGGATTTTTATCTCGACTATTTTGAATTTACTTCTGATAGCAGTGGGGGAAAATCTGAAAAAATGTTTGAAGATATACAGAAGCTCACCACTTCTCAGATAAAAGAATTGTTAGGGATTAACAAGTATGAGGGGGATGATACAACAAACGTCAGTTTGATAAGGCGGGCGGCTAATAATGGGAGTCCTGAAGCCCTGTATATTTTGGGACGCGCCTATGAAACCGGGAGTATGGTAGGTAAAAATACAGTATTGGCAATGATTAATTATATTCGGGCATATCGTCTTGGCTCAACTAACTCATTTCAAAAAATTCTGGAATTAACCAAAGACAGAAAAATTTATGAGTTATTGAAAAAAGAAATTGACTCCGGTAACGGAGACGCTATGTTTGCATGGGCCGGGCTGGCAGCTTTAGGATTCAATTCCCAACTTGCGGCAGATCAGGCTTTGGAGCTACTTATTAAAGCAGGTGAACAAGGCAATATTTATGCTTTGGTTGAGGCGGGATTGTGCTATCACACGGGAACACTCGTTAAAGAGGATAAGTCAAAGGCATTGGGTTACTGGGGCAGAGCAATTCAGCTTGGAAGTAAGGAAGCCCTTGTAAGAATGGCATTCAGTAACATTTTTAGCGATAATGATTTTGCAGTTCAGAATAGTAATTTTAATGTTTTACTTCAGGCTGCTAACGAAGGCTCCGTTTTAGCACAAACATATATTGCGTATTGCTATGAGAAAGGTAAGGGAACGCCGGTTAATAAAGCCCTGGCAGTTAGATACTATCGGAATGCTTCGCAAAGAGGAAATGAAACAGCATATGAGTCACTAATACGCATGCACGATGAAATAAGACCGGACGAGGCAGAATATAAAATATATTAGTTATTTCTTTTTTAACAGTATCAGCGTTAAGTCATCAGATTTATTCGCAGAGCCCCTGAAAAAGGTTATAGATTGGATGATTTTTTCCTTTAGCAAATCAATATTCAGGTCATTATTCTCGCTAATAATTTTTTCAACCGACTTTAAACCATATAGAGCCTTTTGCTCATTCATCGTTTCAGTTACGCCATCAGTGTAGAAAAAAAGAATATCACCACTTTTGGGTCTTAATTTTATTTCTTCCAAGGTTTTCTCAAACATTCCTTTATCATTGAAACCGATACCAATACCCTTCGGGTTTATCAAATCAAAATCGTTTGTTTCCTTCTTGTAGTAAAGTATTGGATTATGTCCGGCACTGCTAACAGAAATAGAGCCCCTTGAACTAATCCTGGCAACTATTATTGTAAGGAAGTATTCTTTGCGAAGGTTTCTTGAAAAATATTTTTTCAGGTTGATTAGTATATCTTTTACTTTTGAGAAGTTGACTGAAAGCATTTGTAAAATAGCCTGAACACGAATCATGTAGAGGGCGGCGGGAGTTCCTTTCCCCGAAATATCACCAATAACAAAATATGTGTCAGTAGAACCATTTTCTCTTGTAATAAAATCGAAATAATCACCGCCAACTTCGCGTGCCGATTCGTAATAAGTCGAAATTTCATAGTGTTCGTTTTCCGGAGGGTTCTTAGGTATCAAATCAGATTGAATTTTTCTGGCAAGATCAAGTTCATCCTTGGCAGTAAGTTTATCTGCTAATTCAAATGCAAGAAGAAGATTCATAATGATAAATGCCACAATTACTTCACCATCCATGTCACGAATTAAGCCAAGGATGAAGAGTACAAGAGAGATAAGATAAAATACTCTTCTACCGGCTTTTAGCTTTAACAAAAACGCATTGAACAAATTTCTTAAGAATATCAGAATTCTTGCGCTCTTGTTTTGATGTCCCTGATCTTTAGGAATGTCATTAGCAAAGAATTGGTACACTTCCGAAGACTCCTGCTTAATAACTCTTTCAATCTCATCATAACTGAGATCACTCATGTACAGATCGTAAATGCGTTTTAAGGGGTTTTCTTTAGCCACAACTGCTCAAATTATATTTTGTCTTAAAATAAACTTTTAATACCAAATAGAGAAATCAATTAACGTGAAGTTAGACGGATGTTACCCTAAATAGTTGTTTTTAGTCTTGTATCCAGAAATTCAAAGTCTTATTAATGCCATTATTCATGTAATAATGAACCCAATATAATAGTTTACTGAAATATTTCGTTGAATGAGAACGAAATGTTCATATATTAATGTTTATAAGTGCGAAGCATTTATAGGATTTGGGATTGTTAAAAACTTAGAGAAAAGTAAGGCTAAATCTTCGATTTCCATAGAAATTGTTTACCAAATGTTATATTTTCGATAATGAGATCAGAAATCTATTTATAGAATCTCCATTTGTTGAATTTGTTTTTACAGGAACTTCTTGTTTGGAAGAAACAGGGAGCATTTAAGTACATCAAATAATAAACTGTTTAGGAATTTTAATGATCTGGAAAAGCATACTTTTTGTACTAATGAGTTTTGTGATATTTGCAGGAATCACTTTCCCCATAGTACCGGTGCCGTCGGCATGGTACGAGTTCCCCCTGATTCCTGGTCTTGAAGAGAAAGCAAAAATCATCTTTTTTCATGTACCAACGGCGTGGCTTGCTTCAATAGCATTTTTAATGGCTATGTTTTACGGCATTAAATATTTACGCACACAAAATTTAGATAATGATGCCAAATCTAATGCAGCGTTGCAGCTGGGTATGATTTTTTGTGTTCTTGCCACAGTAACGGGTTCTATTTGGGCTAAATTTTCCTGGGGTGCCTTCTGGCACTGGGATCCCAGAGAAACAAGTATTTTTGTTTTGCTACTGATTTATGGATCTTTATTCGCCTTAAGATCCGCTATTGAAAATGAAGATAAAAGAGCAAGGCTATCAGCAGTTTATTCTATTATTGCCTTTCTTACAGTACCATTTTTTATTTTTATTATGCCCCGAATTATGACGGGACTTCATCCGGGTTCGGCTGATGATACTACATCAGGACCAGTTGTTGATTTTAGAATGAACGCAAATATGCAATTAGTATTCTATTTATCGCTAATTGCTTTTACAATATTGTATTACTGGATGTGGAGCATCAGCTATAAATCGATTATTATAAAAGATAAAGTTTTAAAGAAATTAATCTGAGGTTACATTGGAAAGTCTATACAGTTTTATGTCTGAAAATGCCATTTACATTGTTTTGGCAATCACCTTAATCGTATGGTTTGGAATATTTTTATTTGTGAATTCTACCGATAAGAGATTGAAATCAATAGAAAAAGAGTTAAAGGAGAGTGAAAAGTTATGAAGAATAAATATATATTCGGCGGATTTATTATCGTCGTTTTTCTTGGGATTATGGGTTATTTGTTTACCCAGACTAACATAAAGTACGAGAATGATTTCTCAAAAATAGTTAATAATGAAGCAACTGTTAAAGCAACCGGAGCATGGGTAAAAGAGAAAAATTATTTTGTTGATAATGAAAAACACCTTTTCTCATTTTACATGGTTGATGATAGTGGCGTGGAACTGAAGGTTGTATACAAAGGTACCATACCTAACAATTTTGAATCGAGTACCAGCGTGGTAGTAACAGGTAAATTTAAGAACGGCATTTTCCAGGCGAATGAAATACTCACCAAATGTCCTTCAAAATATGAATCTCAATTTGAGGAAAACAAAAATTCATAATCAGTTTTCCAGGAGAAATTAAATGATCGGAAATATAATGATTACCCTGGCTACAGCAGCCAGTGTATTCTCAGTTGCAATGTATTACCTTACTTACAAGGGTAATCAAAATACATTAAAGTGGGCTCGCATCGGTTATCATGTTATGACAGCATTAGTTGTTGTTGCAAGTGCCCTGTTGCTTCATGCAATTCTTAATCATCAATTCGAATACAAATACGTTTTCAATTATAGTGGAAGCGGGTTGCCTACCGGACTCTTGATGTCAACATTTTATGCGGGACAGGAAGGAAGTTTTATGTTATGGCTTCTATTTACTGCTATTATTGGTTTGGTTCTTCAGGATTATACTTCTAAAAGAGGTGATCTTGAATATAGAGTGATGATGATTTTTACTATCAGTGCAGCATTCTTACTTATAATGGTTAACCCGGCACTTAAAAATCCATTTTCAACAATTTGGTCTGATCCTACTTTTATTTCAACCAAATACCTGAATACCTCCCTTTTGTCACTGCCATTCTTGCAGCAATTCTTTTTCCAGGATCCCGGTTCGAATGAGAGTTTTGTTAAAGTAGGCAGTGAGTTGGTTGGTCTGCTAAAGGCGAACGGAATAGCAATTAGCGACTTTATTATTCAGGGAAAAGGATTGAATCCTTTACTCCAAAATTTCTGGATGCAAATACATCCTCCAATATTGTTTGTTGGTTTTGCAATGTCTGCCGTACCTTTTGCATTTGCCTTCTCAGCGTTGCTAAAAAATGATTACCAAGACTGGGTTAAGCAGGCTTTACCATGGTTAACTTCATCAATGGCCGTACTTGGTTTTGCAATAATGCTTGGTGGTTACTGGGCGTATGGTGTTCTTGGCTGGGGTGGATATTGGGGATGGGACCCGGTAGAAAATGCAAGTTTAGTACCATGGATTATTGGTGTTGCAGGAGTTCATACAATGCTGGTTCAGAAAAAAACCAAAACCGAAAAGCATCCGGGCAGATTTCTAAAAATTAATTTAATCCTCAGTATTCTTACATATGTACTGGTTCTTTATAGTACGTTTTTAACACGAAGTGGAATTTTGGGTGATGCTTCAGTTCATTCATTTGTAGCGCCGGGTGCTATCGTGTTCTTATTTTTGTTGTTATTCATTGGAACCTTTACACTAATGGGTATTATTGGAATTATTTACAGGTGGAAAAGTTTAGAGGATATGACAGTTTCCAACGAGAACGTTATGTCGCGTGAGTTAGCTCTTTTTACCGGCGCGGTTACTCTAATAGCCTCGGCTCTCATTATTCTTGCTGGAACTTCAGCGCCTATTTTTTCAACTACAGTTGAGATAAAATTTTACAATGAACTCAATCTGCCAATTGCAATTATAATGGGCTTGTTGAATGGCTTTAGTTTAATTCTAAAGTGGAAGTTAAATGATGGTAAAAATATTTTTGATAATGCAAAATTATCTCTTGTTGCTACTTTCATCCTTACTTTGCTTATTGTTTTTGTCGGAGGAGTTCACGAATTAATGCAGATTCTGTTTACTATCTCTGCCTCATTTACACTGGTAGCAAATGCTGAAGTTCTATACAGAGTTATGAAAAGGGATAGAATTAAAGCTGGGGCCTATGTAGCGCATATCGGGATTGCACTATTCATGTTAGGTATTGTTGCTACAAGTGGCTTTACAAACGAAAAACGGGTTGATCTGATAAAAGGAGAACCTCAAACGGTTTTAGGACAGGAAATCATGTTTAGGGGTATAAGAACCTTTGATCAGGGAAGAAAATACAGGTTTGATATAACTGTTGGCGACCAGGAAGATCAGTCGGTAGTTTCACCTGTAATGTTTGTTGCAGAATTCAATAACAGCCTTATGCGCGAACCTGATATTCTTAGTAAAATAACCAGCGATTTTTATGTTTCGCCGGTTAGTTATACTGAAAAAGGGAGCGCAACTAGCGATGGACAAAAGTCTACCTTGAAATTGAATGAGAGCACGGATTTTGAAGGTAAAAAAATCCTCTTTAAGAAGTTTAATTTCCCAAAGGAAGCAATGGCTGCAATGATGGCCGGGGAAGAATTTCAGATTGGAGCATTACTGCAAATTGCTTATAATGGCAATATTAAAGATGTTGAAGCTATCATGAAAAGTAGTGGTGGAGAAAGGGAATTCATTCCTTTAGTTTTAGAGGATGCAAACTTAAAAATTGATGTCACCAGTCTTGATGCTTCCGGCTCACTACAAGTGGTATTTTCCAACCTTGCATCAGGTAATGGGGTTTCCAAAGAAGTGCTTACTGTTGAAGCCAGCACAAAACCTTTTATCGGACTTGTCTGGTTGGGTACTATTCTGGTAACTTTTGGATTTATCATCTCAACTGTACGAAGAACAAAAGAATCAAATCAATAAAATTAAAAATCCCCGCGCTGCAGCGGGGATTTTTTTATCAAGGATTAAAGGATCGCGAATAATATTCGCCAATGCGAAAAATCCTCCTCAGCATGCCATAATCAAAATGAAACACTACAAGAGTTTAGTGCTCAATTAATTTACACATCAAAAGAGTGTCCGCCAGGGTAATAGATTTTAGAACAATATTGTTCTGAACTGTATACACTATTTGTGTAAATATTGTAAATATCCCTCTCGGTTGGCTGATTTTGCCTGGCATCACAATTGCACTTGTTTTCTGTTTACCAACCAATTAGGGAACAGCTATGAAGTTAAAATACGCACTGATATTAATGATTTTTCCATTGATTTTGCAAGCTCAACATCATTCCGCAGGATTTAAGATGGGATTGTTTGATCCATCAGCTACTGATGCAGGTTTTATAATTGGTTATGAAGGCTCTAAATACATCGACGACAGATTTGATATTGGCTGGAGCGTTGACTGGTTTAATAAAAACTATGTTGACAAAAACCTTGTAAGTGAATTTAACTCCGCATTTGGGATACCGGATGGGACAATTAACGAGTTGCGCGCAAAAACTAACATTCACAGTATTCCCTTGATGGGAACAGCAACAGCACATTTATTCCAGAGAGACAAGGTTAGTCTTTATGTTACTGCCGGAGTGGGGCTTGATGTTCTGCTAATCTTTTACAAGAATTACGAAAATCCGCGTGATGACGAGTTAAAAGGCGCTTTTGATTTTTGTTGGAGACTGGGAACTGGTGTTACTTACGAACTTGGTTATAGGTCTGAAATCTTTGGTGAACTGGCTTATCATCATTCTGAACCAAGCTGGACTTATGAAGTAACGGATGAAGGAAGAACCAGAACTTTTGAGAGGGTATTTGATATGAGCGGAATTATGGCAAGAATTGGATTTAGATTTTATTATTAGAAATTTCATGAAGAGGGGAGGTTCCTCCCCCCTTTAATTTCCCACTTGTTTTTCTCTGTTACATTCATTTTTATGATAGAAAAGAATATATGAATTTTATATCTTGAGACTGATTTTGCCAATTGAACTAGATGACCAAGATTATATGCCAGGCTTCAAAACCATATTGCTTGTAAATGCTTTAGATCAACACTTCAGTAAAGACTAAATTAACCGATAGATATTTTAAAAATTTTACTTATTCATTCTTAGGAGTTAGTATGGACCCGCGTACCCTTCCCAGATTATTTGAAAACAGTGTTGCTAAATTTCCAAACAACACCTTAATGCTGGAAAAGAAAAAAGACCAATATGAAATAACTACATATTCTGAAATGAAAGAATTGGTTTATGATTTTGCGGCCGGATTAATAAAGCTGGGTGTAAAAAAAGGGGATCGTCTGGCGCTTATTTCGGAGGGACGTAACGACTGGGTAATGAGCGAGTTAGCTGTTTTGTATATTGGAGCAGTAAATGTCCCAATATCTGTTAAAGTTGATGAATTATCTGACCTTAAATTCAGACTGGCCCATTCCGGATGCAAAATTGTTATTGTATCAGGAAGACAATTATCAAAGATTCGCGATATTAAAGTTGATCTTCCTGAGTTGGAAAAAATAATCGTTCTGGATCAACTAGAAGATTTTGATGATGATGAATTATTTGCCGCTGAAGTTGCAAGACAAGGCAAGGAATGGTTAGAGCAAAATCTAGACAAGTTTAATGAAATATGGAGCTCACTCTCTGAAAATGATTATGCTAATATTTGTTACACTTCCGGCACTACAGCCGATCCTAAAGGAATAATTCTTACCCACAGAAATTATACCGCGAATGTTGAACAAGCTTCGTCGTTGCTTACAGTTCCCGAAACTTATGTTTCGCTCTTAATTCTTCCCTGGGACCATTCTTTTGCTCATACTGCCGGAATATATACTCTGATAGATAACGGGGCTAGCATGGCTTCCATTCAGGTTGGTAAAACTCCTCTAGAAACATTAAAAAATATTCCCCAAAACATCAAAGAAATAAAACCAAGCTTTCTTTTAAGTGTTCCGGCCCTTGCAAAGAATTTTAGAAAGAATATTGAAAATGGAATTCGAAGTAAGGGTAATAAAATCTGGAACTTGTTTAATAAGGCACTCAATCTCGCTTATGACTATAATGGAATTGGCTGGGACAAAGGGAAGGGACTTAAGGCTATAAAAAAACCATTATATATGCTTTATGATAAAATTATTTTTTCGAAAATACGCGAAGGTTTTGGTGGAAATCTTGAGTTTTTTATCGGCGGAGGCGCCCTGCTGGATATTGAATTACAAAGATTTTTCTACGCAATTGGGATGCCAATGTATCAGGGTTATGGTTTATCAGAAGCTTCACCAATCATTTCGGCAAATGTGCCCTCAACTCACAAATTAGGATCTTCAGGGAAGATAGTATCGAATCTTGAGGTGAAAATATGCGATGATGATGGGAACGAACTTCCAATTGGCGTAAAAGGCGAGATAGTTTGCAAGGGTGAAAATGTTATGGTTGGTTATTGGAAAAATGAAGAAGCCACAAAAGAGTCACTTAAAGATGGGTGGCTTTACACCGGAGATATGGGCTATCTGGACGAAGACAATTTTCTGTATGTTTTGGGTCGTTTCAAAAGCCTGCTTATTGCAAGTGATGGCGAAAAATACAGCCCCGAGGGTATTGAAGAAGCGTTGGTTGATCAATCTCCATATATTGAACAAGCGATGCTCTATAATAGTCAATCGCCCTACACGGTTTGTTTGTTGGTCCCGAATAAAGAAGCTCTATTAAGATGGGCCAGGGAAAATGATAAATCTGTTCATGATGAAAATGGACAACGTGCAATACTGAATCTTCTTGAGGCAGAAATTAACAAGTATAAAAAGGGGGGAGAGTTTGAAGGTGAATTTCCGGAACGCTGGCTGCCTGCGGCTGTTGCTATATTAGGTGAGGGGTTTACTGAGCAGAACAGATTCTTGAATAGTACCCTTAAAATTGTTCGTGGTAAAATTACCGAATATTATGAAAGTCGACTGGAGTATTTGTTCACTCCCGAGGCGAAAGATATCACAAATCATCAAAACAGGACAATAGTCAACCGGTTTTAGTAAGAGAATCGGCTCATTCCAGTGACTATTCTTAATGATTTAATTAAGGAGATGTTACTGAATATAGTTATTACTATAAATTGATTTTCCGGCTAATGTTATCTATCTAAACTTTGATTTCCTCATCTAAAGGAAACCATCGACTCCTTATTATATCATATTTCCCAATTGAATCTTTTCCTAAATGAAAGTGTTTAGCGCAAATTGAAGTTGAAGCATTTTGAAACCCAGCTCTCTTTAATTCTTTCTATTGGTTCTAAAGTAACATGAATTAGAAAAATTAGAAATTTGTATTCCAAACGAAATTCCGGAAAGTGCATGAGGCATATATTACTAATTAAGTAATCATAAACCATTAAGAGGAAGTTATGAAGAATAGATACTTTGCATTACTTGTTATATTAACCATTTTTGCTTTTTCAGCTTTAGTTGGACGAAGTTTCAGAGTTGGTAAAGTGCCAAACGGATCTGTAAATGCCTGTGCAAATTGCCACGTCGATCCGCAAGGTGGTGGTGCAAGAAATGATTTTGGGCAGGCAGTTGAATCACGCGTAACACCAAACGGGCAGGAAAATTTCTGGGGAGCAGATTTAGCAGCCATTGATTCCGACGGAGACGGATTTACAAACGGAGAGGAATTGCAGGATGCCGGAGGTGCCTGGACTAGCGGCACCATTGGTGATCCTTCGCTGGTTACAAATCCTGGTGATATTAACAGCCACCCGGCACCTACCGGTATTGAAGGCTTGACAGAACTGCCTTCAGATTTCATTCTTTCACAGAATTATCCAAATCCGTTTAATCCCAGTACAAAAATATCCTATTTTCTTCCTGAACCTTCACACGTAAAACTAGAGGTTTATAATTCGATTGGTCAATTGATAAGAGTATTGGCAGATGCCAACCTGGCTGCAGGTTCACACGTAGCATTTTGGGATGCTAATGATCAATTTGGGTATAAGGTATCTTCAGGAATTTACATCTATCGAATTTCTGCTGGTGATTTTTCAGCCGGATCAGGTAATGAGTTTGTCGAGTCCAAAACTATGGTTCTTATGAAATAATTCGTGGGTGCTGTCTCAAAGTTCAAAATTATTTTTGATTGGAACATAATTAATCAAAAAGTTATAATCTGCCTGTCGACAAATACTCTTAGTGATTTTAACATTTGAGACAGCCCCAAACTTTATTTTACACCATTTTCAATAAAAAACTCACTATAGGCTTTATCTGTTTCCTGTATGTGCTTTGAAATCCATGTGGTTAAGAACTTCATAATCTCAATGGATAAACCCAATTTCCCGGCTTTAAACTTCTCCTGGAAATCAGAGACATTATTAACGAAATCATTATGTTCTTTTATGTGCTCGTTTGTCAGTGGATAATTGAACTGCTTAAAATATTTTTCTTCAGTAGCAAAATGAGACTTTGTATAACTAATCAGTTTTTGAATGATACTTTCAAGAACATCTTTTGCCTTACCGGTCTTCATTGCATCGTGTAACTCATTTATCAAATTTAAAAGCTTTTTATGCTGATTATCTATTTCTACGATTTGAACGCTAAGATCATCTTTCCAATCAATTAAGGACATTTCACCACTCCTCAGGTATTAAAATTTTCAATTACTTCCTTATTATCGTAATAAATTGATATTAGTTTATGCAAAGGATTGTCCCCAGTTTAATGTCAGCAATTTTCTTAAGAACCGATTTTTTTGTAATATTAATCTGTTAACTAACAATAATTAATCAGAAAAGGTAATTTGGGGGAAAATTAAAAATGAAAAAAGCACTTCTATTCCTTGGAGTATTGATCATGTCTTTATCATGCACAAAACAAACGAATCCTTTCTTTTTGGAATACGATACTCCTTTTGGCGTGCCGCCTTTTGAAAGCATCACTCCGGGTCATATTGCAGAAGCTTTTGATGAGGCGATGAAGCAGGAAAAAGAGGAGATCAACCTTATTGCAGGCAGTACAGAAGAACCTACATTCGAAAACACAATTGCAGCCTACGCAAATAGCGGGCAATTGATGGCAAAAGTAAACGCAGTATTTTCGGCTCAATCGGCCGCAAATACAAATGAAGCATTACAAACTCTCGAAACGGAAATCACACCCTTGCTAACCTCTCATGGTGATGAGATCTCGTTAAATTCAAAACTATTCGCGCGGATTAAAAAAGTATATGACAAGAAAGATGATATGAACCTGACTGAAGAACAATTATTTATTCTTGAGAATATGTACAAGGGTTTTGTAAGAAACGGAGCTAATTTAACTCCTGAAGAAAAAGAGAAACTAAAAGCGGTAAACCAGAAACTTGCTTCTCTTAATGTCGAGTATGTTCAGAATGTTTTGGCAGAGACAAATGGTTTCCAGCTTATCATTGGTGATGAGAAAGATTTAGCGGGACTTCCGGAAGGAGTTATTCAAGGAGCTGCTGAAACTGCAAAAGCTTCCGGGCTTGATGGCAAGTGGGTCTTTACTCCTCACAGACCAAGTTTGTATCCATTCCTTACCTATGCAGATAACAGGGAATTAAGAAAAAAACTTTATGATTCATATATACTCCGCGGAGATAACGGAAATGAATATGATAACAATAAGCTGCTTTCTGAAATCAATAAGCTAAGGGTTGAACAATCAAATATTTTAGGATATCCATCTCATGCTCATCTAAAGCTGGAATCCAAAATGGCAAAAACTCCTGAGAATGTTTATGCCTTACTTAACCGTTTGTGGCAGCCAGCCTTAGAAGTGGCGAAGAAAGAGCGTGACGAAATGCAGGAAATTATTGACCGTGAAGGGGGCAATTTCAAACTGGAAGCCCATGACTGGTGGTATTATGCAGAAAAGCTGAGAAAAGAAAAATACAATCTTGATGATAATGAATTGAGACCCTATTTCTCCCTGAACAATGTTAGAGATGGTGCTTATATGGTGGCTACAAATTTATATGGAATAACGTTCGAGGAAATTATAAACATTCCACTTCCTCACCCGGATGCACAGGCATTTGAAGTTAAGAATGCTGACGGTACTCACCTGGGAGTATTATACTGGGACTTTCATCCCCGTGCAAGCAAAAGTGGTGGAGCATGGTGTGGTACTTACAGGGATCAATCCAGGTTAAATGGTGAGTTAGTTTCTTCTGTAGTTACTATTGTTTGCAACTTTACCAATGCCTCGGGCAATGCACCCGCACTAATCAGCACCGATGAAGTTGAAACATTATTCCACGAATTCGGGCACGCCCTGGATAATTTGTTATCCAATAAGACATATGCTTCATCATACAGATCAACGGATTTTGCTGAACTCCCCTCACAAATTATGGAACATTGGGGTGCGCATCCAGCTGTGCTTAAGGAATATGCCAAACATTATGAAACTGGCGAAACCATACCTGATGAGTTAATCAAAAAAATTGAGAACAGCGGGTATTTTAACCAGGGCTTTACTACGGTTGAATACCTGGCAGCTTGTTTTCTCGATATGGCGTACTCATCTCAAACTGAAGTGAAGGATACTGACATCAGAAGATTTGAAAAGGAATATTTTGAAGAAATCGGTTTAATCCCAGAAATCATTACCCGATACCGAAGTACCTACTTCAACCACATTACTCAGTGGGGATACTCTGCCGGTTATTATAGTTACATTTGGTCAGGTGTTCTTGATGCAGATGCTTTTGAAGCTTTTAAGGAAACAAGTCTTTATGACAAGGAAACAGCTGACAGGTTCAGAAGAACTGTACTTGCAAGAATTGGCATTGCCGACCCTATGAAGCTGTATGTGGAATTTCGGGGACGTGAGCCAAAGATTGAACCACTACTGAAAAAACGCGGATTACTATAATAGTATTTAAGCCCTCCCATTTATTCGGAGGGCTTATTTTTATTCCTCAGATTTAAGTTTCTTAAATCTGTTTTCACTGGCTCGTGTCATTACATAAGCGATTAAGGCAAAAACAAAGAAAACCAGCAGCAGCCATGCAACACCCTGCAAAGTTTCAATTACCGTTCTGTAGACTTCCAATATCCAGCGTTCGTATGTAAGTTCGATTATCTGAGATCCACTGTAACTCTGAGGTGTCAGGTATTTTTCCAGTTCCCAGATTCTTACGCCGGAAGATATTCCAACCACGTATATGGCAAATTTCAAATATTTTTGCCAAGCATAGCTTATTGAATCCTCAATCAGCCGCTTTAATATTCCCTCAATTGGTTTGTCAAAAAATTTTACTACTATCAGTGAAACTATGATTGCAATAAGAAACGTGACAATTAATAATGTTATGAACATAATTTCTCCCATTTATTAGCTTGCGCTCTACTAATTTATTGAATAGAATTATATTACAAAAATAAAGAACGATTATTAGAAAGAAAGTTGTTATGAAGTAACAACTTAAATTTAGAATAGTTTCGAACAATAATTGTTATATATAAATTCGGAGTAGGTATGGCAAATCTGAGTGTGGACTATATGGGGATGAATCTTAAAAATCCCATTATTGTAGGAAGTTCGGGGCTAAGCAAAAATGCCGGAGGGATTCAAAAAATTCAGGCAGCAGGGGCCGGCGCGGTTGTTCTTAAAACCTTATTTGAAGTTGGAATAGCGGCAGAATCAGACAAATTGGAGGAAGGTTTTCAGCAAGGGGATGCACATACCGAAGCTCATGATCTAATCCACGATATGCATTATCAGTATAGTCTAAGTGCCTATGCAGATTTAATAAAGCAAGCAAAGGCAGATACAGAAATTCCAATTATTGCAAGCATTAACTGTTACAAACCGGAAGTGTGGCTGGAATTTACAAAAATGGTTGATAAAGCAGGAGCGGATGGAATTGAGATTAACCTTTCCTACTTTAAAAATTCTGTTAAAGCAAGCGCCCAGGAAGTTGAAGATGAACAAATGGAAATTGTTAAGAATGTAATTTCTAACACGAAATTGCCAGTTGCTGTAAAAATCGGACCATATTATTCCTCTATGGCAAATTTTGTTCAAAGGCTTTCTTTCAATGGCGCGAAAGCAATTGTTCTCTTCAACAGGTTTTATAAAGTCGACCTTGATCTTGAGAAGTTGGATTTTTCAGCGGGGCAGCGGTTCAGCAGTTCTACTGAAATGAGTTCCGCTCTTAGGTGGGTTGGATTAATGAGTGGTGAAGTTAAGGCCGAACTGATCGGTTCAACTGGGATTAAAACTGGCGAAGATGTTGTAAAGATGATTCTTGCAGGTGCCCAGGCCGTTCAGGTTTGCTCGGCATTTTACGAAAATGGTATTAGCTATATGAGCACCCTTTTAAAGGGTATGAACGACTGGATGGATGAGAATGGTTTTGATAGTATTGATTTACTGCGTGCAAGGTTGAGCGAGAAAAAATTAAAAGGACAAAAATTCTGGGGCAGACATCAGTATATAAAATCTATTACTGGTATCGATTAAGTCTTTAGTTCAAAATAAAATTATTATTACACACCTCTTTTACAGGGGTGTTTTTATTTTAGATCGTTCCCATAATGAAATATTGAGGGTGAACCGCCCGTATGCCAGAAGAGAACATTATCATTACTGTTGAATTCACCTTTGCGTATCATATCAATCAGCCCAGCCATAGCTCTGCCAGTATATACAGGGTCGAGTAGAATTCCTTCCGTTTCGGCTAACAACTTAATGCTCTCACGTTCAGCATCGCCAATAACCCCGTACCCTTCTCCTAAATACTCAGTACGAACAATAATATCATCAGGATAAACATTTTTTTCAAAACACATAAAACTGGATGTAGTACCAGTTAGTAGAGAAATTTGTTTTTCAATTGAACCCGCCGGCAATTCTTCCTTATCAATGCCAATGCCTATGAGTGTCACATTGCAGTCAAAAAGATCGTTGCCAACAATCAACCCGGCATGTGTACCTCCGGAACTACTCGCAAATACGACATGAGAAAAATGCACACCCATATTCCTGGACTGAACTTTCAATTCAAGCATAGCATTTACAAAACCAAGCGCTCCTATATCATTGGAGCCGCCATAGGGAATGATGTATGGTTTCTTATCTATTGATTTTAGCTCCATAAAAAGTTCTGGAATCTTCTCCCCTTTTCTAAAATCGCCGGACCAATGAATCTTAGCGCCAAACAATTTGTCCAATAACAAATTTCCATCCGACTCAGAAGGCTCTGACCCGCCTAAAACCAGATGGCACTCCATACCGAACATTGCCGCAGCGGCGGCTGTTTGTCTGCAATGGTTGGATTGCGCAGCTCCACCCGTAATTACTGTATTACAGCCTTGTTTTATAGCATGCCCGATAAGAAACTCAAGTTTTCGTGTCTTGTTTCCGCCAAGTGCCAAGCCTGTCAGGTCGTCGCGTTTCATATAAATATTAGGACCGCCTAACTTTTCTGTCAATCGTTTTAATTGATGAAGGGGAGTAGGAAAGAATCCCAGGTTGACTTTTGGTAATTGCTTCTGCTGCATTAATCACCCAGACTGATTAAAGACCTAAAATAACATTTTAGGGTGAAAAATGAAATTATCCCAATGCCGTTTACTTCTTTTATTTATATTTGCAATTATTCCAATATCAGGCAATTGTAAATGAGCAATGATGTAACAACAGCTATTTTAACAGCTTTGAATCTGAATGTAGCATTTGGAGAGCAGGTAATCCTCGATTCTGCTTCTCTAAGTATCCATGAAGGCGATAGAATAGGTCTTGTTGGGCGTAACGGAGCGGGCAAATCAACTTTTCTGAAGATAATTTCTGATTTAATGCCGCCTGATAGCGGAGATGTTGCCAGAATGAACGGACTTGTTGTTGGTTTTCTTTCTCAGGAGTTCACGCTGGATGAAAACAAGAATGTTTATGAGAATATAAAAGACGGTGCAAAGAAGTTGCTGGATATGGTAACTGAATACGAAAACCTTCCCTATGATTCACCACAACGCGATATGCTTGAGAAAAAAATAGAAGAAGCCGATGCCTGGAACATTGATAAGAAGATTACCATTTTAATGAAGGCTCTAAGCACTCCGGATAAAGAGCGATCAATAATAAACTTATCCGGTGGTGAAAAGAGGCGAACTGCTCTCTGCCGAGCCTTAATTTCGCAACCTGACTTACTGATACTGGATGAACCAACGAACCATCTTGATACAGACTCAATTGAATGGATTGAAAATTACCTCTCAAATTACGAGGGCACATGTATTTTTGTTACACATGACCGGTATTTTCTTGACAGAATTGCCACGCGCATTGTTGAATTATCACAAGGCAAATTTATTTCTCATCAGGGAAACTATACTGATTTCCTTGTAAATAAATCGGAACGGGAAGCGATTAAGGAAGCTGAAGAAAACAAACGGCAGAATTTTTTAAGACGTGAACTTGAGTGGGTGCGCCGCGGACCAAAGGCCCGGACAACCAAAGCAAAAAGCCGACTCGATAATTTCTATGAGGTCGAGTCGATAGAAAATGCCGAAGTTGAACTTGATGTAGATCTTGTTATTCCGCCAGCCGAAAGATTGGGGAACAAGGTTCTGGAGCTTAAAAATATAAGTGTGGAACTGGGAGGTAAGTTACTTATTGAAAACCTCTTTTATAACTTTCAATCAGGGAGAAAAATAGGAATTGTTGGTAAAAACGGGATTGGTAAAACTACTCTGCTTAGGGTAATGATGGGCGATCTGGCACCAACCAATGGTCAGATTGATATTGGCGAAAACACTCAGTTTAATTATGTTGATCAGTCCCGCCTTATCCTTGATGATGAGGATACGGTATTTAGAGCTGTAAGTGACGGGAATGATTATGTTGTTTTTGGTAAGCATCAGATGAGTACCTGGACGTATTTGAGAAGATTCCTTTTTACTGATGACAGGATTAACACTCTGGTTGGAAGGCTCTCAGGTGGCGAGCGAAGCAGACTTACTCTTGCCAAGATTCTTAAGAGCGGCGGCAATTTTATCATGCTGGATGAACCAACAAACGATCTTGATCTTGCTACTCTGCGAGTACTTGAAGAAGCCATCATCGGTTTTGGTGGATGCGTGGTTGTGGTTAGTCACGACAGGTATTTTCTCAATCGTGTTTGCAATACTATTATGGCTTTTGAAGGAGATGGCAAGGTTTATCTCAGTGAAGGAAATTATGACTACTTTATTGAAAAGAGGAAGGTAAGACGTAAGGACGACAAACTAGAAGAAGTTAAAGAGAAAAAAGGAGATACAAGGGTTAAGGAGAAAAAGAAAAAATTAACCTGGAATGAGCAGAAGGAGTTGGAGTCAATTGAAGAGGTGATAATGGAAGCCGAGGGTGAGGTTGACCGAATAGAAGCCATTTTTGCTGCTCCTGATTTTTATGATAAATATGCAGAACAAACAAAAGAGATTACTGCCCAGCTGGAAACAGCAAAGGCAAAAGTAAAAGCCTTATACACAAGATGGGAGGAATTGGAGGCAAAAAGAGATTCAGCAGTTTAAACCCTATATGGAATATGATACTCCCGAAGATATTGTTAAAAAACTTGTTTTAGATATTTCGGTTAGAATGTATTCATATTCGAGTTTGAAAAACAAATCAATATTTTTCAATATGTTTTTCCGCATTTGAGCAGAGGACTCTAACATCAAGCCACTTTGTGTTTCATTCGTAGTTCTTACATCCTCGTAAATACCTGCACTTGCTCTAAAAGAATATTTCGTTTCTTTGAATCGACTAATAATACCACATCCAACTCCTATCCAAAAATCATAATCACTACTTCTATCAAGCAACAAATTTGTCTCTAAAATAAAGGAAAGGAAATCCATATTAAATTTTCCCATCAAGATATCCTTGTTATGATCCATTACTTTGTAAATACCTGTAAAGTTTGGCATGTAAGTTCCAAGCAATTCAGCATTTAGTGTTTCGGACAATCGATACTGACCTGATAGGGCAATTTTAAATGAATTCTCGAATCCATAATCATGCACTTTATTCGGGTTTTCATTAACAAATTCAACATTATCGCCATAGTGAGCGAATTCATTTCTGAAGTCCTCAATATTAGCTCCAAACCATGAATACCCGGCTGATAAACCAATTGAAAAGGATTTTGTTGATTGAGCCTGGATTGATGATAGTAAAATGAGCATGCCTAGTAATTTCTTCAATACTTTCCTCCAAATAATGATGCCTAAAGTAAATATTACTGTAAAAGAATTAAATCCATTTATTTTGGGATTGGTTATTTAATGGGAATTTTTCAAAAATATTTCATTTGCCACTATTCTGCCGGATCGGTTCATATCCAAATACCTTTGGAAGGTGATTGTGATGCTTGCCATTTTGTAAATTATTAGCTGGATAGTGGAAATCATTATCTTTATTTTCATAAATAATTAGAAGGCATTTTGAATTATTATTCGATTTCGATGAATATATCTTGAAATCGGTATTACTCCGCAAATCAGAGGTTTTTAGGCGTTTTCAATAAATTTTTCTTTGCAGCAGATGGTAAGTCAGCGGCTGTTTTATTCTAACCCACTGTAAATTTTATTACTGAAAATTCAGGTGCATAAATGATACGGTATTCTTTTTTCATGAAGACTATTCTAATTATTCAATTAGTGCTCTGTGGTTCATTAATTGCTCAGGAAGCAGACTCAACTGTTACCAGGCGGAATCTCTTAAAGCTCTCGTTAAAAGATCTGATGAATGTTGATGTTGTTACCGCTTCACGTAAAGAACAAAAATTCTCAGAAGCTCCTGCCAACGTAATTGTTATCTCGGCTGAAACAATTGAACAGCGCGGCTACCAAACTCTCACTGAGGTTTTTGAGGATTTACCGGGATTTGATTTTACAACCAAACAGCCTGCCGGTGAATTCCCGGCTCAAAATATTTTCCGAGGTCTTACAGATGCCGGGCAAACCAAAATGCTTCTTATGGTAGATGGAATTGTACAGAATGATATTTCAAACGGCTGGATGAATAATGTTTCTTACGATTTTCCTATGGAAGATATCGAGCGCATTGAGTTGATTAGTGGTCCGGGTTCCTCTCTCTACGGTGCTAATGCCTATGCCGGCCTTATAAATGTAATTACGAAAGACCCATTCAAGAATCATGATGAAGAATCCTTTCTTGAGGCAAAACTTCTTTACGGGGCTAATAATACCATCTCACCAGAATTGTTCGCCGGATACCGTTTTGAGAACGGATTGACTTTGCAGTTGGCCGGCAGATTATTTATGAGTGACGGTGACCGTGGAATAGACAGATATGATCCCGCAGGATACTTCCATAATAATTACGAGCCTGATTCCGTATTTACTACAGAACATGGGAACATAGCTAACGAAAGAACCGCGAGCGGGCTGACAAAAAAATTACCTGATGGATTTGGAAACGATATTAAGGACGTGTCCTTTAGAGGAAAGATTACCAAAGAAGGTTTTACACTCGGCTTTTCGTACTGGAATAAGGAAGAAGGACTGGGGAGTTCGCTGGTTGGTTATGAATACTTTGGTAACACTGATGGAATTGATTACCTGGCAGCCCAAAAAGGCTATTACATTTACTCAGGTTACGATACGCAATTATCAAAGAATGTATTTTCAAAAACTCTTTTCTATCACCGAAACACTTCTATTGCTCCCTCTACCGGGTTCACTTACACTTACAAATACCAGAGCGTGAATAATGGAATTGATTCGCCGGTAATTGATAAAAAGAAAGCCTATAGTGGCGAGGGATTTGAAACCAGAATTGAGCAGCAGGTAAATATTGATCTTGAGAAAAATCACAGCATGATTTTTGGCTTTCTGTTTGAGCAAAGAAATGAAGAGTATTATGGTATGTCCATAGGTCCTGAGCAGGATGGAAGATCAACCATTGTTAACTCAACTTATGATAGTGGACTCAGAACAGTACAACCGGTTTATTTCATTAATAACGCCGCCGTTTATGTTCAGGATGATTATAGATTTTCCGATAGTTATAAGCTGACAGCTGGATTTCGTTATGACTATAATAGTCAGTTCAAGGGAATAATTAATCCAAGGGTGGCTCTCGTTGCTAACCCTGTAAAAAACCTCACTGTAAAACTCCTGTATGGTCATGCACACAAGGCCCCAACGGTATTTGAATTATTTGATGAATGGCACGGAAACAATGAACTAAAACCACAGAAAATACAAACCTCCGAAATTGAACTCAGATATTTTTTGAACGACAATATTAACCTTAGTTTTGATTACTACTACAGTAATCTTGATAACCTGATTAATATTGTGGAAAACCCCGATCCAACTTATGTTATTATAGGCCCAAACGGTGAGCACGAAACATATTATCAAAATGTAGGGAGTACAAACCTTAGCGGTTATACCATTTCACTTGATCACTTCATAAATAAAGAATTGAGGTATCATCTGGATTATACAAATACCATTGGTGAGAATGGAAATGAAATTGCTAACACGGCCTGGCACAAACTAAATTTTAGTATCAACTATTCACTTTGGGATAAGCTGAATATTAACCTGCGTGGTAATTTTGTCGGAAAGGTTTCTGCCCCTTCTGATAATCTTTACTTTTATCCAAAGACACCGGAAACAGTATCACAAGTTGGTTATGATTATGTAATTCATGAAAACCCGGATGGCTATATTCCAAATCATTTTGTTACGCATTTAACTCTTAGAGGTACAAATTTATTTGGGGAAGGTTTTAATCTGGAACCGGAGCTTATTATACGGAATTTGTTTGATACAGAGTATTATACACCGGGACGGCAGCTTTTAATGGCAGTCAGACCCGTTAACGAAATCCAGGCTTCTATTCAAAATCCGGTTGGTTACAATCCGGCGTATCATCCACAGCCGGGAAGAGAGATAATTTTCCGATTGGTTTATAAATTATAGAATTCTATATTCCATTTATTGGCGCACAAATTATAAGACGATATGAATTTTAACCTAGCTGCTTACAGCAGAAAATACCTTTATCTGATTCTGGGTCTTTTCTTTTTCAATCTTGTTTCATTGGCGCAGTATACCCAGGAGCAGTTGAAAACTGCCTACATTTTCAACTTTGCCGAAAACCTGAAGTGGAAAAATGAAGAGGGGTTTTCCAATTTTAAAATTGGCGTTTTAGGTAAAACAGAAGAAATTGTAAAAGAGCTTAAATTTTTTGCTCAGGAAGAAAAAATAAAAAACAAATCTATTGAAGTGATAGCTTCAGACAATATTGATGATTTGAAACGATCTCAGATTATTTATCTTTCAGATAAGAAACGTTCTCAGGTTAAAAGTGTTTATGACAAGATTGCTAAATCAAATACTCTACTGATAACTGATCAATACCGCGATCAGCGTTATGTGATGCTGAACTTCCTTGTAAAGGGTGATAATCGTATACAGTTCGAGTTGAATGAGGAGAATATTAATTCACAGGGAATTACTGTACTGCCCGATATGCTTCTTCTTGGCGGAACTGAGATCGATGTGAGGAAGTTGTACGAGGAATCGCAGGAAACAATTCAAACTAAAGAACAGCAGTTGGCTGAACAGCAAAAACAATTAGACAAACTTCAGAAGAATATAAAACTAATAACAGAAGAAATAGATAAGCAGAGAGATTTAATCTCCATGCACACTGCTTCAATTTTTGAAAAGCAAAAAATGCTTGATAAACAAACCATCGAGCTTGATACATTATTGTCAAGAGTTTCAATGCAGAGGGAAGAACTTGACAGGCAGAGGGAAATACAAACTGAACAGCAGAAAGTAATTGATACCAAGCGGGAAGAACTTAAAGAGTACAATGACCTCTTACTTACAAAGTATGCCGAAGTTGATAAGCTGCAGGAAGATATTGATGAAAAGCAGGCTGTACTGGCAAAACAGAATGTTACCATCGCCACACAGCAAAATATATTATTTATACTCGGGTTCATTATACTTCTTATTGTGGCACTTGTATTCGCAATTTACAGAGGCTATAAACAGAAAAAAACGGCCAATAAGGTATTAAAAGAAAAAAACATTCGTATAGAAGTTCAGCGACGGGAGTTGGAGAAATCCTATAAACAACTTAAGGAACTGGAAGAATTCAAAGAAACCATGACGGATATGATTGTTCACGATTTAAAAAATCCGCTTAATTCAATTATTGGTCTTTCCCATAAGAAAGCAAACTTCGAGGATTTGAAAACGATCAACCATTCCGGCAAGAAAATGTTGAATCTGGTTACTGACATATTGGACATTCATAAATTTGAAGATAGCAAGATTAAGCTAAAACTTGAGGATCATTCTGCCCTGGAAGTTGCAAATGAAGCTCTGGAAGAAGTTTCCATGCAGCTTCAGGAAAGCAGTATTAAAGTTGTAAATAATATTAAGGCAGATCATTTTGCAAGGTATGATTATGATATTCTTTCCAGAGTAATAATGAATTTAATGACCAATTCTATTAAGTATACGCCACATGGAGGTACAGTAACATTATCCTCCGAAGAAGAAGGGGAGTGGATTAAAATATCTGTCGCTGATACCGGACAGGGAATTCCGGCGGACAGAATCGATTCTATCTTTGATAAGTTTTCGCAAGTAAAGGATAAGAAGTACGGACGAACCAGTTCCACGGGTTTGGGGCTTACTTTTTGCAAACTGGCCGTTGAAGCCCATGGAGGAAGGATAAATGTTTCATCGGTGGTTGGAGAAGGTTCAGTTTTCAGTTTAACTATCCCACGGGGAAATAAAGTTGATAATCAGCACGATATTATGAAGGCGAAAGTAAATCAACTTAGTGCCAGTATTGACTACAGTTTCAATTTTTCTGAAGTTGATGTGGAAGTACTTAAAAATGTGCTGCCGGACTTAAAAAAATGTAAGGTATTTGAATACGGTCAGGTTATGAAGGTTATTTCTGGCATTAATGCGGACTCAAGCGATGAATTAACAAAATGGAAGAACGAAATACTCGAAGCTGTATTTGCAAGTAACAGTATCAGGTACGAATTATTATCATCGGAAGAAATGTTAAAACAATAAAGAGGGAATTATGGGCGACCATACAATATTACTTGTTGATGACGAACCCGCAATTATAAGAACGCTGGTTAGTTATTTAGCGGAAATGGAAGATGAAACAGTGGACATTCTTACCGCTTCAAATGGCAAAATTGCTATTGAAGTTGCGACAGAGAAAAAGCCCGACCTTATTCTGATGGATTGGAACATGCCGGAAATGTCAGGGGTGAATGCGCTTGAACAGCTAAAGTTACAGCCCGAAACAAGAGATATTCCCGTAGTTATGGTAACAAGCATTACGGCGTCGGAATACCTGGCAGTTGCTTTTGAACTCGGAGCACATGATTACATCAGAAAACCTGTTGACAAACTTGAACTACTTGCCAGGCTTAAATCGTTGCTGAAACTGGAAGAACTTAAGAAAGCTTTGAAAGTGCAAAACATTAATCTGAAGAAAAGAAAAGTTGAATTGGAACAGCTTAATGGTACCAAGGATAAGTTCTTTTCTATAATCAGTCACGACCTGAACGATCCCTTTATTACATTACTTGGTATATCCGAAATCCTTATTGAAGACTATGGAGAATTGGATGACCTCACCAAAGTTGATTATTTGAAAAATATTCAGACTGCCTCTCAGTCGGCTAAAAAATTATTAGACAATTTACTTCAGTGGTCTCAGTCCCAAACGGGTAGAATGGAGGTTAAACCCGAGAAGATCGATTTATACGAATTTACTCATTCAGTTTTCAATATGAAAAAATCCCAGGCTGAGCAGAAAAAAATTAATCTGGCGACCACATTTGAAGGTGACGTATTTGTGAACGCTGATGAGAATATGCTTAAAACGATATTTAGAAACTTAATTGCAAATTCTTTGAAGTATACTCCCGATGATGGGACAGTATTTGTTCACGCCGAAGAGATAGGTGAAATGGTAGAAATCATTGTGGAAGATACAGGCATAGGAATGGCTTCGGAAATGATTCCTCAGCTTTTTGACATTACATCCGATCATCATAAGAAGTCGGCCGCCGAAAAAGGGGGGCATGGATTAGGTTTAATTCTTTGCAAAGAATTTGTTGAAAAGATGGGTGGGAAAATAAGAGCTGAAAGTGAAATTGGAAAGGGAAGTAAGTTTATACTTACTCTGCCTAAAGCATACTAAATAGGAGAATATCTATGAAAGCACCAACAACAATGCGTATATGGTTTTTTGCTTTTGCAGTAATAATTCTGTTGGGGATTTTCCTAACAGGATTCAACAATGTTCATTGGTTCTTATACTTTCCGGTGATTGCCCTGGTTTTTGCCGGTGTGACTGGTATTTGTCCGAGCCAAATGGCAATTAATAAGATTTTTGGAAGCAAATAAAAAAGGGGAGAATCAAGTTCTCCCTTTTCTATTTATTTGATTAATGACATTTTTTTAATATTGATATACTCGCCTGCTTTAAATACATAGAAATAAACTCCATCGGCTAAACTATTTCCTTCGAATCGTGTTTCAAATTCTCCTGCCGGACAATACCCGTTTTCAAGAATTGCAACTTTTCTGCCCAAAATGTCATATACGCTTAAGTTAATCCACTCAGGTTTCGAAAGTTTGTACTTGATTATCGTGCCGGGATTAAAAGGATTTGGATAATTTTGATACAGCTTAAAGTTTTTTGGTAATTCAAAGGTAAGTTCATTCCCGACAGGTTCAGTGGTAACGAATGAAAATGCCTGGCTCCACTCACTTGTGCCGGCAGGACTAACTGATTGCGCGCGCCAGAAATATTCTGTTTGGATTTCAAGTGTATCCGGTATAAAAATGGAGGTCATGGAAATATCAGTTCCGTTAAAAACCGTAGAGGAAAAATCATTTACTTTTGATAGCTGCACATTATATGAAGTAGCACTGATTGCTTGTTGCCATTCCAACTTTAAAAATATTATTGGTAATCCCTGTTCGTTGTCTTCAGGTTGCATGAGCACGGGGGGATCAGGTAATGGTGCAAATGCTGCGTATTGATTGGAAATAAAATCTCCGGCTGGTTTGTTCCTGATTGAGAAGGTTCGCATTTGTCCAAAACCCTGCTCCCAATTGAAGTCACTGGCTATTTGAAAGTCCCATAAAAATGTACCTTCAATAAGATTGTCGTTTGCTGAGTTTATAGTAAAAAAGGATTCCAGTATATTCTTCTGCTGTTCTTGCCCGTCATCCAGGGTGTTCTGATCATCATCAATAAATATAAATGGTGTAAATTCGTCGGCGGCAGCATTGAAAACAGAATTAACGACGTCGACATATCCAAACTCTAGAAAGTAAACAGCTTTACCCGGGTTGTTTGTTTTAAGGGGAGTAAGGTAAGTGTCAAATATTTCACTCCACTTGCTTTCCAATTCACTTATTGTCATTACTCTGCCGGGTTCAGCGTCAGCAAGTTGGAAGTATGCGCTTATCCCAATTACATCAAGACCCACATCCTCCCAAATATGAGAAGTTGACTCGCCGAATACATCAGTTAGAGTCAAGGCGCTCCAGTGCTGTTCGTATGTAACTGCACCCGTGTAATTGTTTCGAACTGAATCAACAACTGCCTGGATTTGATTCTTAAACTCGTTTGGGAACATTCCCCCAATACGTGTTCTGAATAGCCTGTCAGTTTCAGCGCCAATGGAAAACAAGGCAACATTTTCCTCCTCGGCTATTTTTGCAAAATGTGCTGCCTGAACAGCGTATGTGTTCCAGAACTCTTCTACAAAAACCGCATGATTTGGGTGACCGGGGTTCCAGGGCCAGTTTTCCGACTGAATGTCGGGATCATTATTATGCGCGAAGGTATCTCCGAGCTGCCATCGTTCAAGAGGAAATTGTGATTGAGAAGCTTCCTGTGTTTCGAATGCTAGTGAAAGCAAAACGTCAATTCCACGGCTCTTGAATCCCCTTATCATCTTACGCAGATTATTATCTGTTAAAGTTGGCACCATGTGGATATCCGATGTATCTCTTTCCACGATCGAATCCATACTATGGTCTAAATGCAGAGCTACAGAAATACCAGCCCAATTAACACTAAGGTTGTTGAGGAATTTGTAATAATCCTCTGGTTGTTCGGTTATGCCACGGTCTTTGTTTTCTCCCCAGTTTCCCCCGGCATGTACAGCTCTTAACATTTCGGAACCGGAGTTTTGAGTTAAACAAGTTTTTGTTGGAGTAAAAAGGAAAACAGAAATAAGAAGAAGTAAAGAGCATCGCAAATGCTTCATTTTATCCTCTCTGCTGTTCTAGATTAATAAATATTTTTGATCTATAAGAAAACAGGATATTCTATTTAATCTTTTCCCAGGTAGTTGTTCTCCAGACTATATAATCCCGGCTGGGATATTTATATTCCAGAGTTTCTGTGTAAGAATCATTATTTAATTTTAAAATGGTTCTGCGCACCTTTAGTCCTGGCGGGCCATTCTCAATTTTTTGGGAGAGAAATATTTTTTTATCTTTTCCTGAAGAGTTTCTCTTTTCCTTGAAGCAGGTGGTATGCCCTTCGCTATTGACTACTTTCAGCACCAGCAAACTGTCTTCTTTGTTAAAACTATAAACCGATCTATGTTCATGTTTTTCAGAAGGCGGGTAAGATTTACTATTCTCAAAGGAGAAATCATTCTCTGATACAATGAGATTGGAATCTGGTCCCAACGTGACATATTTCTTACAAATGCCATCCCCTTCAACTCCGTGGCTGGTTCCATCCCACTCACCAATAAGGAAGATGAAATCACTTAATGGATTTCCGGAAGGTAATGTTTGTGCAGAAAATTGCATACACAAAATAAAAATGAGAGTAGTGATTTTACCCAATTTGCTCCCCAAAATTTCATTCCCGTTCTGTAATATCTAATATACGTTCATTTATTAATGAACAAAACTATTTTTTATTCAAAAAGCCTGCCACACCGTTTGCACAGTTTTCACCATCAATGGCTGCCGATACAATTCCACCCGCATAACCGGCACCCTCACCACATGGGAACAATCCAGCTACCTGAACATGCATTAATGTTTTCTTGTCCCTTGGAATTCTGATGGGAGAACTCGTTCTGGTTTCAGCGCCAATCAGCTGGGCTTCTTCTGTGTAATAGCCCTTCATCTTATTCCCGAAGACTTTTAATGCTTCACGCAATCCCTTTACCATAAACTTCGGGTACCTTTCATGGAGCGGTGCCGAAACGATACCCGGGATGTAAGAAGTGGGATTTAAACTCGTCGATAGTTTTCCCTCGACAAAATCGGTTAACTTTTGAGCCGGGGCTGTTTGCGAATTGCCGCCAAGTTCAAAAGCCAGTTTTTCAACTTCTTCCTGAAGTTTTAATCCCGCAAAGGGTGCCGCACTTTTATACTGTTTCCAGTCTCCTTCATCAACGCTTACAACAAAACCTGCATTGGCAAAAGGGGAATCGCGGCGTGATATTGACATGCCGTTAACAACCTGCTCACCGGGCGCAGTTGCCGAAGGGACAATTATTCCACCCGGACACATACAGAAGGAATAAACTCCGCGATTACCAATCTCGCAGGCAAGGTTGTAACTTGCGGCAGGTAAACGAACATCATAATCTTTCGAGTGGTATTGTATTTCATTTATCAAAGCCTGTGGATGTTCAATTCGCACACCCATGGCAAATGGTTTTTGTTCAATTAAAATGTCTTTTTTGTGGAGAAGTCTGTAAATATCTTTTGCCGAATGTCCGGTTGCAAGAATAACGGAGTCTGCAAGAAATTCTTTCTCGCCATTAACCACAACTCCCTTTATTTTATAATCGGTAAGAAGCAGGTCGGTGACCTTGCTTTCAAAGTGGATTTCGCCACCACACTTTAATATGGTTTCACGAATGGCTGTAACAACTTTGGGCAGATTGTTAGAACCGATATGCGGATGCGAATCAATAAGGATATCAGGATCAGCTCCATGCTGAACAAGTATATTAAGTGTTTTATCTACGTCCCCACGTTTGGTTGAACGAGTGTAAAGCTTACCGTCACTATATGTACCCGCGCCCCCTTCACCAAAGCAATAGTTCGAATCTGGATTAACGATATGATCCTGCTGGATGGCTTTCAGGTCGAAACGCCTGTCTCTTACGTTCTTCCCGCGCTCTATAATGATTGGTTTAATGCCCCACTCAATAAGGCGTAAGGCGGCGTACATTCCTCCGGGACCAAACCCTACAATAATCGCCTTTTTGCTGCCTGAAACCGGTTTGTACTCAATACTTGTATTCAGCTCTCTAGGCTGCTGATTAACGTATACCTCAACAAGAACCTTGTAGAGAGGTCTTTTACGAGCATCGATTGATCGCCGTATTGGTATAATTGCGCTGATTTCTTTAGGATTTACATCTAATTTTTTAGCGGCAAGCGTTTTAATAAAATCACGGTTATCAATATTATTCGGGAAAATTTCTAATTCAATTTGCTTTTTCATCGTGTCCTCTGTTTTGAGGAAATATCCTCTGGATTAATCTGTTATAGCAATTGCTCTTACCGGCGAACCGTCGGCGCCTGCTATCTTAATTGGTAAACATTGAAAGGTTACTGTCTGGTTCTTTATCTGATCTAAATTCGTAAGGTTTTCAATAATAATTGCCTTCTGCCCAAGGATTTCTTTATGTATTGGCATTGTTGTGGTTGCGGGAGCATCTGCAGATATGTTATCGAAACCGTAACCTTTCAAGTTGAACGAAGCAAGCCATTTAACGGCGTCGACTGAAAAAAGAGGATAGCCGGTGAAATAATCTTCCTTACCCCAAAATTTGTCCCAGCCTGTATGGACTAATATAAAATCAGCCTCCTCAAACCGGGCTTTGAGGGATTCAAGGTGATTAACCTTTATTTCCTTCTCGCTATTGGCAAAATCAAAAACATATGCTTTTCCCAAATATTGAGTTATTGGTAGCTGATCAAGAGTTTTACCCTCTTTCAGAATATGTGCCGGTGCATCAATATGTGTACCTATGTGTCCGTACAGCTCAAGTTTCTTTTCTCTGAAGCCATCTTTTTCTAAAGTAAAGTCATCCTTAAACCTTGGCCGCGGTGTGCCCGGGTAAACTGGCATATCCTCAGTAAGAAGATGAGTTAAATCTAAAATGCTCAACATTTTCTCCGAATTTTTAACAGGACAAAATACGAAATAAAAAGGTGAGGAGAGATTTAGTTTATTATCGGATCAAGAATAATTATGCCAAAATGAAGATTATTTGCAGGATAATAATCGTTCTCAGATGTAAAATATTAAGGAACTGTAGTATTCTCTTATAACATCAATTTACATCTGAGAACAAATAGTAAGTTTATTGATTAAAAGAGGAAATCATGTTCCCGCCAAATATTGCCGTTGACACAATGGCGCCGACAACAAGATACGCCACAATGGCAACTATAATAATTGCAATAAAATAGCCTGCAAGTTTTTCCTGTGCTACATTCTTAATCTTTGCCAGTCCCAGGTATAAAAGTACCAGTGAATAAATACCCGCCAGGGTTCCAATAAAAGATAGTGAAGGGAATATGTTAAATATTCCACCAACCCAGGCGGCAGTATTAGCGAAGGCAATTAGTTTTATAGAGTCTTCCAGTTTTTTAGTGGAACCGAAATGCGGGGCAAGAATATCTACAACATAACCGATGACAAATACGCTGGCAAGTGTCATAATATAGGTAAGAACAGCCCACTTAAGAGACTCACCAATCGGCATGCGAAATGATCCAAAGCCTGTTGACATTCCAAAAACAAAAAAACCAATAAAACCAGCTACGGCAGGAATAGCCGCTACAATAATTACATACTTTGTGAATAACTCCTGAATGGTATATGATTCATTTTTAATTACATCCCATTCATTTTTAGGATTTAGAAGTAAAGATTTAACGCGATTAACAATATTCATTTAACCCTCCGGGGTTTAGGTAAACAATTAATTTGTTTGTAAAGGATATTGATTTGCGCCCCATGCCTGATTCACCACTTCAGGCACTGAAGTAAGTCATACAGATGTCAAAGTAAGATAATTAAAATGAAATGTAAACAAGATATTTTGAGGCAATGATATTTATCACCAATTCGTTTTATGGATTATTTTCTTATCCGTTTTAAGATTTCACCCGCGATGCGGTACTGCGGAAATATTTTCAAGAGGGTCTCGTAGGATTTTACTGCCTTTTCCTCCTGCCCGGTTTTCAGATAGTTTCTCCCAAGGTCATCATAGACTAAGAGAGGGGACTTTAGAAGATTTAGTGAGAGTTCAAGTATAGCAATAGACTCTGTTAATTTGCCACGCGATTCGTATTCCTGCGCCAGTTGAGAAAGTTCGCTCTCGTCAAATGTTAACCCAGCTAATCGCGAATTATTTATGAAGCCGGCTATTACGGATTTGAATTCCTTTGAGGCAATTACACTTTTAAGATATAATGCGCCCGAGGCGCTATAGTCAATTTCGCTTTCTCTTTCCTCCAAAAGGAGAATGGTTTTTTTAAGATCACTTGCCGGGAATGGTTCGTCGTGAGCAGGTATTACATATTTCAGTTTGGGAAAATCCCTGACTATTTTTTTGAGCAGTGATATCAGTTCTTTAATATCCGTAAGCGCGTTGGGATTAAAGCTCCATTGGGAGTACCTGCTCATCACGTCACCGGTAAACATAACATTTAATTCGGGAACCACAACGAACAGATCATTATTTGTATGAAGAGTTCCGCATGAAAAGAAATTTAGCGTTATACCGCCGCTTGTCAGCTCATCGCCATTCCTTACTGTCAGTTGCGGGGGCGTTAGTTTGTATCTAGTCTCCATGTCTCCCGCTATTAATTCCCAGGCATTAACATTCTGCTGAAGTAATACTTTTTCCTCTCCTTCAAGGTAAGGCAGATCCTTTGCGAGTTCTTTTGCATGATCGCCGGGGAACCAGATATTCCGTATAGTATTGGCGGGGAATTGCCTTATGTATTCCGGTGCGTTTGTGTGTCCGATTATGATTGCCGGATCGAATAACTGGTTACCACCTGTGTGATCCTGATGCCCGTGGGTATTGATTACGTACTTTATTGGTTTGTTGCCGAAGGTCTCCTTAACACGCTCCAGTATCTTTTGCATCACCGATGGGGATCGGTGGGTGTCGATGATGATGATGCCCTCGCTCGTATTGATAGCCGCAACCTGAACCTCCGCGCACCCGAAAGTGTAGATGGAGTCGGTTACTTTGCTGACATTTATTGAAATGTCATTGCCTTGAGCACCCAGTTGAAGCGCAACCTGCATTATAAAAAATATTTGGAATAGGACTTTCATGCTTCCCGAATATAAGGTTTCTGTTATAAAGATGATTGAGAGGGGGGAGTGTTGCTAATTTCAATAATCTTTATTGTGAAATTGGACGAATTTACATTTCTTCATTCGATGGTATAAACCCATTTTTACCAAGGATTTCAATAATATTTCTTAATAAATAATTGTTATCAAATCGAATAACATACTTTCTTGATTTATCGTTTAGTGTAATAATTAGTTTTTCTTTTTTTAGCTTGTTTAATACTCTCGATCTTTCAGTATGGGCTTTGCCAGGGAATAATTTTTCAATATCAGCCGACATGAATTCTTGTTTATTAATAGCTATCTGCAATATTTTTTCTTCCATGTTTGTAATTGTCTCTCGTTTCCGAGCAGAATTAAGGGCGGGCAACAATATGTTTTTCGATAAATATTCATAATCTAATAATTTATCAATTTTTTCTATTTCAGTTTTCAAACCACCTAAAACATATTCGCACCATTTCAGCATTCCTTTCCTCATTCCACTATCAGCTTCTGATAAAGCATTGTAGTATTGCATTCTATCATTGCAAAAAACAGCAGTTGGATTGAGGATTCTTCCAACATTCACATTAAAACCTAGCTTAACTAGCATTGCGTATGTTAGCAGTCTTACAGTTCTGCCATTTCCATTGTCATATGGATGAATCCAGGCAAATCTATGATGAGCTATTGCTGTTTTAAGAAGATCATACTTGTCGGGAGTTTTGGTTCTAATAAAATCAAAAAGCTCACTCATGTAGTCCGCAACTTTAACGTAATCAGGTGGTTTATGATTTGATCCATTGATTATTAAATTATTTTTCCGATACTCACCTGGATTTTTACTCCCTTCACGATTTAAATTTTTTACTACAATTTTATGTAGCTCACTAATAAAAAGTCTGTTTATTTCATTACCACTTATATTCTTTTCGATAAATGCAATAGCGTCCTCTGAATTTTGAATTTCTAAAATATTTTCATCTTTACTTTTCTTATCGTTCAATTTTGTTTCAATATATTCTGCAATCGTCGTGTGATTTCCTTCAATACGAGCTGAACCAATGCTCTCCAACATGTGAAAAATATGTTTTAATTGAAAAAATATTGTTGGGTGTGTTGTCCCACTGAGTTTTTTCTTTCTCAGATAATCTAGTTCAATGATCAAATCGGTTAAATTTGATCCAAATTCAGGGTCAATCAACTCCAAATTAAAGTGATTAAATGTAGCATTGTCATTTCTATTATGTAGCATGATTATTCCTAACATTATAAAATAGAAACAGTTACCGACACACAAATGTAATTAACATGTTACATTTATGCAAATTCACTTGTCAACTTTGTCAATCTTGCACAAATTGGCAAACATGGATGATATTGATCCCCGGCTAAGGATTGGTTTTTATTTTACTTGTGCGTGGTTGTAGCGAATGGGGACATGCGTCTTAGCAAAGGTGTATCAGAAAGGAGAAAACAGCAACACAATGTTTTGTCTTTTCTACACAGCCCACGATTTAAATAGCAGGCTGTGTGTAGAATTAAAATTAATTATTAGCTTTCTTCACAATACTTCTTCACAGAATCCATATCGTTTCCAATGCCTTTTCTTACTCTGCCTTTGATTAGTCCTCAACAAAAAATAATAATCCATTAATTATACTCCCTTCAGGAACATGTTCCTTCTCTTTCAGAAACTCCAGCTTGTGTTTTACTCTACCGGGTAGAACTTTTGATAACTCATTATAAAATTGGGGCAGGTAATTTGTGGTTCCTTCATAATCATCTCCGCCATAGTTGAAATAGATTTCTTGGTTTGAATAAACTTCAGCATTTTCAGGGATTTTGTTAAGCAGTTTGTACATCAAATTTTTATTGTGTCCTATCATTGAACTGGCTGCAATATAATAGTTGAAGGATTCCGGTTTTGCAAGGAAAGTATAGGTGACAAATAACCCCCCATTTGAACCCCCAAAGATGATGTTCCTGCCATTTGTTCGGTAGTTCTTTTCGATGTAAGGTTTTAACTCGCTGTTTAGAAACAAGAGAAATTTGTCAGCGCCACCTGCGCCGGAACGGGAAGATATTTTATCGGGAATCATATCGCGGTCACGATTTCGCCTGGTATGAATTCCAACAATGATGAACTCACCAAAAGAATTTGTAATGTCAAGAGAGGCGTTAGCAGACTCGGCTTCCTTAAGAAGATCGTCCACGTCTCCATCCAAAATATAGAGTACATTATATGATATATTACTTTTGTGATATTCTTTGGGAAGTATGACTCTTATTGTTCTTTCTTCATTCAGTACCTTAGAAGAAAGTTTTGTTTTTAATGTATTAGCTGGTTCAGCTGAGCAATTGAATGTAAACGTAAGGAATGTGAAATAGAGAAATATGCTTAATAGAGATTTCATGTAATATCTCCTAAATGAATTGACAGATTAGTCTTTAATACATCTTACTGAAAACCCACTTGCTTTATGCCCGGGGTTTCGTCTTGTGTTGTTCTTGTCAGGATGCACGCCCCAATGCCAGGCGTATAACGAATCATGACTAGTGGATGTCCACCAGGTAGCATAATACCCTACATCATCAGGGTAACCCTTTCTGCCTCGCCCACCTGCTGGTAGAGCGGAAAAACCACTGGTGTTTGAAGCGTCATTTGCTTTAGCCCAAAGTCCGGATTGAACATCTTTCATCACTCCGCCGGCAACAGCCTGACCACCCAGATAATTTTCCAGTTCCAACCACTCATCTCTCGTGGGAATGTGCCATCCCTCTGGTGCAACGCCACGCATATCATTAATAACAAAGTAATTATAAAGCACACCATAAGTGGACCAGTAATTATCTGTCTCTTCGTTCAGGCAATAGGCACCTGTGGTTAGTTCACTCCATGGTTCTTCTGACTGCACACGGGGAATCTGATCACCGTTTTTGTAGCATGTAACTTTCAGGTTTTCTGCCATCCAAACCTGATTCCCGATTTTAATGGTTTTGTAAACGTTGCCCTGAATATCAGAAAGAGAGTTGGTATTATTTTGTTCATGTTGAATGTTATTAAAAATAAGGAGGAGAATAAATAATGGTGGAGCGAATGAAAAAAAAATGGAAAACAAATACTTGCCAAAGATCTTTTCAATAATCATATCTCCCCCCGAAAATAAACTGACTATGCAAATGTCTAAAACTACTAAGATTTTTTATTAATACAGATGAACTTATTATATTATGTTTTATAATAATAAAAATAATTAGGAAGTTCTATGAATAAGATACTCCCCATCGTTATCTTCGCAATTTTTATGGCAGGGTGTTCAGAAAATGTAATGAAAGATTATCCCATCAAACCTGTTGAATTCACCAGTGTTAAGATTAATGATAATTTTTGGGCGCCCAGAATTGAGGCTAACAGGCAAGTATCCATTCCAAAAGCATTTGGTCAGTGTGAGTTAACCGGAAGGGTTGATAATTTTGCTCTTGCTGGAGGTATGATTAAGGGTGAACATAAAGGGGACTATCCCTTTGATGATACTGATGTGTATAAGGTTTTGGAAGGCGCCTCTTATACTCTTGCGGCAGGATACGATAAAAAACTTGATGAATATCTTGATAGCCTGATTACTATTGTTGCCGCCGGGCAGGAAGAAGATGGATATCTTTACACGTCCCGTACTAACAATGCCGAAAATCAGCGAAGATGGTTCGGGGATAAACGATGGGAAAAGACTAATTCTCACGAGTTATATAATTGCGGACATTTGTACGAAGCGGCCGCGGCTCATTTCAAATCAACCGGGAAAAGATCTTTACTGAATGTGGCTTTGAAGAATGCGGATTTAATATCCAAAACTTTTGGACCAAATGAGGGACAGGTTCATCAGCCGTCAGGGCATCCTATCATTGAGATGGGATTGGTAAAACTCTATCGTGTAACAGGTGATAAAAAATATTTGGAGTTGGCTAATTATTTTATTGAGGAGGCCGGAAGAGGAAGTGATGGCAGAGAATTAAATGCCTACAGCCAGGATCACAAACCAGTCGTTGAGCAGGATGAAGCAATGGGGCATGCCGTTCGGTTTGGTTATTTCTATTCCGGAATTACTGATGTTGCGGCATTAACTCAAAATGCCGACTACATTAAAACACTTAAGAGAGTCTGGGAGAATGTTACAAACAAGAAACTTTACCTGACAGGCGGAATTGGTTCCTTCGAATGGGGCGAGGGATTCGGGCACAATTACGAATTACCTAACATGACAAGTTATTGCGAAACATGCGCGGCAATTTCCAATGTATACTGGAATCACAGAATGTTTCTCCTGTTCGGCGAATCCAAATATATTGATGTTCTTGAGAGAGCTTTATATAACAACGTATTATCCGGAATATCATTGAGTGGGGACAGGTTCTTTTATGATAATCCGCTTGAGTCGGACGGAGTTCATGAAAGAAAGGAATGGTTTGGATGCGCATGCTGTCCTTCAAACGTAACCCGCTTTATGGCTTCTGTGCCCGGCTATGTATATGGTGTTGATGAGTCAGGTGTTTTTGTAAATCTATTTGTAGGAAGCGACGCCATTGTAGAGATAGATGAGAATAGGGTGCACCTTACACAGGTTACTAATTACCCGTGGGAAGGGAATGTTAAAATCTTAGTAGACCCTGAGGAAGAAGAGGAGTTTTCACTCAAGGTTCGAATTCCCGGCTGGCTTGGTTCTCAACCTTTACCGGGTGAACTCTATTCTTTTCTGGAGGAGTCAAAGAATAATTATTCCATCAGTGTAAATGGAGAAGCAAAGGTTGTAGAAGAAGAAAACGGTTATGCAACAATTAGAAGATTGTGGAAAAAGGGGGATACTGTTGAGATTAATTTTGCCATGGAAGTCAGGAAGATAATCTGCAACGAAAAAGTGATTGATGACAGGGAGAAGTTTGCCTTACAGTACGGACCCATAATTTACTGTGCAGAGGGAATAGATAATGGCGGCTCAGCTCTTGACATATTGTTAAGCAGAGAAGATGAATTTGCTTATTCCTTCGATAGTGATTTCCTGAGCGGAATAAATTTAATAAAGGGAAAAGGTTCGAAGTTAATAGGTGATAAAGTTGAGGATATTCGATTTACTGCCATACCATATTATGCCTGGAATAACCGTGGAAAGGGAGAAATGGAAGTATGGTTCCCTTATGAAAAAGAAGCTGTATCTGAACGGGTTGATCATTTAAGTAGAAAGGCACAGGTAACAGCCTCCGTTGTCGGGGGGTACGGCCCCAATGACGGGTTTGAACCTAACAACTCTGCGGATAAGTCTAAGCATTTCTTTTATTGGTGGACGAAGAAAGGAACAGAGGAATGGATTGAGTATGATTTCGAAACACCAACAACTATCAATGAATCGCAGGTCTATTGGTTAAATTATAGTCATTATGATGTAGAATTTCTACCGCCGGTTAGTTGGGAACTTGTCTATAAAGATTCAAATGATGAGTGGCAAAATGTGAAGACGGATGATAATTTTGATCTTGACATCGATAAATTTAATATCGTAAAACATAATCCCGTTAGAACAAAGGCAATCAGGATAAAAGTTAAGTTACAGGATGATAAATGTGCAGGTATCCTTGAGTGGAGAGTATTTTAAAAAAAACAGAATAAATTTTACTTGGCCCCCTGTCATTTTTATTCAGGGGGTTATAGGCTTAAATATGCTTTTTAAATAACACGGTAAATGTTGTCCCTTCACTCTTAATGCTTTTAACACTAATGGTGGCATTGTTCATCTTGCAGTATTCCTTAACTAGTGCCAGGCCTAATCCATTTCCTTCAAAACGTCTGGTATAGCCTTGTTCCTCCTGAGAGAAGGGCTCAAAAATTAGTGGCAGGTATTCGTTGCTAATTCCAACACCAGTATCCTTTACTTTTACCGAAATGGAGTTCTTTAGTTCGCTGAGAATTATTTCAACTTTTCCAGTATCGGTATACTTCAGGGCATTATCAATAAGGTTTGCGAATATTTGCATCACACTGTATTCGTCCCCCAAAATTTTTGTGTTTTCTGTTTTCTTTATAACCTGAAGTTTAAGTCCCCTGCTACGTGCAACACCGGAAAACTCATTAGCTATGTTATCAACAATGTCTTTTTCAAGATCAATATCCGAGGCTTTGAACTCATATGTACCTGTCTGTATTTCAGACATATTAAGGATCATATCAATCGTTCTGATAACACGTTGACTAGCTGCGTCAATTATGCTGAATCCTTCCTGTAATTCCTCATTAACGATGTCGCCCACCTGGTATTTGATCAGGTTAGTAAAGTTCAAAATTGTGCTTATTGGTGTTCTTATTTCATGTGACATCTGTGCAAGAAATTCTGATTTTAGTTTATTCGATTTTTCAGCTATTTCTTTTGTTTCAATTAGTTCCTTTTCTTTTTGGAGTTGCTCTGTTATATCCTGACCGACACCAACAAAAGCAATTATATTCTTGTTATCATCTTTAATAACTGCGGTTGAAATTTGGATAGGGAATTCACTCCCATCCTTTCGTTTATTCCATAAAACTCCATTCCATCCACCACGTCTGGTTGCCGGATTTATCTGTTCAATAACTTCAATAGGATTTTTGTCTGATCTAACAAATGACATTGTTTGTCCCAGAAGTTCTTCCTCACTGTATCCATATGTCTTCTGAAAAGAAGTGTTAACAAATATCAGTTCATCATTTAGGTTTGTCATGCAAACACATTCATTTACAGTAGTAAGCGCCTTGGCGAGCATTTTTAATTGTTCTTCGGATTTTTTCCTCTCAGTAATATCCTCTGATATTCCTAATAGATATTGTGGATTCCCATTATTGTCAAGAATTGGAATTTTTCTGGTGTAGAGAATTCTATTTCCCTTATGCTTTGTTGTAATATTTTCCTCAAGGATATTTACTGAAGTTTTGTTAGCTAATACCTCTCGATCTTTGCCTGTGAAATAATCAGCTTCCTCTTTGTTAAAGAAATCGTAATCAGATTTTCCGATTAACTCATCTCTCGAATAACCAAGTAATTCTTCTCCTGCTTTATTAAATCGAATAAATTTTAGTTCTTTGGTATCTTTTACAAAAATCATGTTTGGGATATTTTCTACTAATGCTTCGAGGAAATCCTCTCTATCCCTAAGTTGTTCTTCAGCATTTTTCTGTTCGGTAATGTCTTTGATAACACCAAATACTATTCTTGTTTTAGAATTATATTCAGCGATAGACCTGATATCTCTTATCTCCCCATCACATTTTCGTTTTATTTTGAATTCAACATTATATGGAATACCTTTATGAACAAGGTCAACTAAACATTTATTCAGATAGTCTCTGTAATCAGGCAGAGCAAATTCTTTAATGGTTTCATAATTCAGCTCATCAGAATGAGTGCCATAAATCTCTTTTGCACCTTCAGAAGCCTGTACTATTTTTTTGTCAAGCTGCAGCATCCAGTTGCCAAACTTTGCAATTTTTTCAGCCTTCGTAAGGTACATTTCATTTTCACGTAATCTATCAGTGGCAAGTTTTTTCTGAGTAATATCATGTGCCACGCCTTGCAAACCAACTACTTCTCCTTCAATGATCATCGGGTTTTCATATACTTCCAGTAATATTGGTCGGCCATCTGCATGAGTAACTTCAACCATAGCGGGTTCTTTAGAATAATGACCATTTAGATGTGCATGTGTATTCTTTATTGCTTTCTTATTTATTTCACTATCGGTAATAAACCAATGTGACTGATTAATCCACTCAGAAACCGGATGTCCCGTAATCTTCTCAACCGAAGGGGATATATAAGTAACCAATGCTTTCCTATTTTGAGTATAGAAAAAGAGATTCGGTGTTCCTTCAACAATTAATCTCATTCTTCTTTCACTTATCCGTTTTTCTTCTTCTGTACGTTTGCGTTCTGAAACATCATGGAAAATTGACTGGTAGGTTCCATCATTCATCATTTTGGTATGCATTTCTATTGGAATTAGTTTCCCGTCATTGCTTAAAATGTTTCTTTCACTGATTACAATCTGCCCTTTCTTTAAAAGGTCGAACCGGAATGGTACTCTATTCAAATCCTCGTCGTTGAATAGATCCATTATATGCAGTCCAATAATTTCTTCTTTTGATCGACCTGTTAATTTTTGCATATAACTATTTGCACCTGTAATATAGCCTTCAGGAGACCCAAGTAATATTCCATCAACGGCAAATTCAATAATATCTTTGTATTTGTTTTCACTTCGTTTAAGTGCTTCAGTTACCTTTACGCGTTCAGTAATGTCCTGAATAGTACCAATCATACTTACAACATTGCCATCTTTGTCAATTTCCAATTTACCGCGGCCATGTATCCATCTCTCTTCTCCATCATTAACGCGTATAATTCGGTATTCTTTGTTAAATACTTCGTGATTTGCCAGGATGTTTTCAGTAAAGTATTTTGACATACTATCCCGATTTTCAGGATGAAGTAGTTGGATCCAGGTATTTACATCCTTCACGCAATCTTTTTCAAGACCCAGAATTCCGTCAAGAATCACCGAACTAGTCCAGTTGCCTGTTTTGGCGTTAAATATATAAGAACCAAGCTGAGCAATTTTTTGGGATTCCAGGAGATCATGTTCATGAATTTTTAACTGCTCTTCAGCCTGTTTAATTTCGGTAATATCATAGGTGAGTAAAATGATTCCCTGGACATTCCCTTTGCTGTCAAAATCCGGCACATAGTTCACTTTTGCCCATCTTTTGCCCTCTTTCAAGTTGAATGTGTTTATGTAGGAGGTGGGATTGCCTTTTTTAACTTCTTCGATATACTTAAGCGCAAAATTGTAATTGTCTTTTCCTATTAAATCAGCAATATGTTTGCCAACTATTTCCTTTTTTGGTATTCCAAATGACATTTCAAATTTTATATTAACAAAACGATACTTCAATTCTTTGGTATCAACATAGGCTATAAAAGCCGGGATACTATCGGCAATTAATTCAAAAGGATATGGTCTTCTTTGTGAATCACCAATAGATATACTTCTATTATCCTGAATAGAACTTAACTGACTCTCCAGCTCGCTAATTTTTTGTTTCAACTTTTTGTTTTCTTCAACAAGGCCCCTGCTCAAAGAATTTCTACTATGCATTTTGAATAACCTCTATAGTCAGTTGGGTTCAATATAAATGAATATTATTAGCAATATTAGAATTATTACATCTAAGTAGCAACATATCTATAACCAAGAGTGGTTTGTAAAAAGTTGCAAAGGTAGTAGGAAATTGATGGATAGGAGGAAGGTTATCCTTCCTCCTATCTTATTCTGAGGCGAATGAGAAATGCTGTTGAACTATCTGCCACCGGTCTTCTCTTTTTTCAAGTACACCTGTCCAGCGTGCGTTTTCCCAATTGGCAGGACGCCCCTCCCAGGTATTAATATCATTAAGTCTGCAATAAAACCAGGCTACGTTACCCGAGTTTGAGATGGTAATTTTCAGATCACTGACTTCATGGCGCACATATTGAAATTTAGGATTCATAAAGACAGGAATTGATTTTTCAAAACCAGCGCGGCCTCTTACAATCTTATCAGTTGGATGAACGCTTATAAAATTTGAGTCATCAGCAACTATACTGAGTAGAAGGTTAAGATCTTTCTCCTTGAACCATCCAATACAATTATCAATTGCATAGGTTATTGATTCAATTTCTTTTGCCTGGTTTTTTGTTTCCTCAGCCAAAGCGGAATTATAAGTTGAAATTAAGAATAGAATTGAAATGAGAGTTAAAATCCCTTTCATGGTTCCCCCGATTATGTTTTGAAACATTGTGCAATTGGAATTTACATCTTCGGAATGCAAGATGAAAGTCGTAAATACAGTAGCAGGAATCTGTTAATTAAATATCAATTTCCCAGCTTACTCCAAGTGAAGGAAGACGGGGCAGCCATTTTTCTCCGTACTTTACAACTCGTGGACGTGAACCAAAACGATCCTGCACTTCGTTGAACCGGTAGGCTCTCACATTATTCTGGTTAAAAAGGTTTATTACTTCAAAAAATACCGAGATAGTACCTAAGGATGTTTTAAAGAATTTATTTATTCTCAAATCAATTCTATTATAGTCAGGGTAATGCAGAGAATTGTAATCATGAAATCTGGTGTCAAAATAATCATTACCGCTCTCGTCCTGTAATGTTACATAGTAGTACTCATTTCGCGGCCAACCAGAATGAAATTGCCATGCAAGGTTAATATGCCAATCAGTCGCAGGTCTGTAATTCAAATCGAAATTAATAGTATGTTTCTGATTATTATAACCGGGGAAATATCCACCAAGTAAAACAGAGCCTTGATTAGTATTTACTTTAATAACCTTCTCATCCTTAAATGAAAGTACATAACTAAACCACCAACTTAGCTTATCACCGGTGTCATATTTAAGGAACACCTCTAACCCTTTTGAAACCGCATGATCTATTTCAAACTCGACTGTATTGTCCATAAACTGGGGAAAAACTTCTCCGCCAGGATCGGTAAGAAACTCCCTGAACTGTGGCTTAATGTTTCTATTGTCCTTAAAGTAACCTTCAACACGGGCTAACAGTCCATTTGTAAAATGATGCTCAAATCCCAAAAGGATGTGCTTTGATTGCTGAGGGTTATAAATAACTTTTTCTCCGAATTCTACAGCCATTTCATTAATATCAGTTGTCTGATGAAATAATCCCCAACCGCCCCTGATAAATGTTCTATTACTTATGGCGTAAGCGAAATTGAGACGTGGATCAAATGAGTTAGAATTCGGATTGCTTGTATAAGTATAACGCCCCCCTAATTCCACTGTAAACGGTTCAGCTAACTGAAATTTCGTTGAAAAATAGAGCCCCAGATTACGCGCGACCGGGTTAAGATTTAACTCTCTTAACTGTGTATTGATAGTATAGTTATTACTTGATGCATCAAAAACATATCTGTTCCATAGTGTGTTGTAATCGTAACTGGCACTTCCATAATTAAAATCGAATCCCCATTTTACAAACAAGTCTTCTGAAAAATCCCAGTTCCAATCCTGCTTTAAAGTAAATGTGTTAAAATCTCTGTCATCCATTACTGTAAACTCAAGAAGCTGAGCCTGATCATCAAAGTAACCTGTGCCGCTGCGATAATGAGTTAAATTTCCAAAAGACATGATACTTCTGGAGTATAATTTTGAGCCATAGAATGATTTCAAGGTTAGCCAGACATATTTATTACCGTAACTTGAACTTGTTCTGTCAAGATCAGTTTCCAAATAATCCATTGAATCATCAGCAATTAATAAATTCAGAGCCAGAGAATGATTTTCACTTAGTTTGTAGGTTACCTTGCCTAGCATATCATAATAGGTTGGTGAAGGAAATTCCTCCCCGTCATTTATCATACCCAAAACCAGATCCAAATATCCACGTCTTGCCGAAAGAAGCCACGTTCCGTTGTTATCATCAAAAGTTCCTTTGGACAGAATCCTGGCATTCATCATACTTAGTCCGACTGTCAGTTTCTTTTCGTTCACCAATACATTTTGTGTTGATATATCGAATACTCCACTCATCTTATTCCCGAACTCTGCCGGATAGCTTCCGGTAAAGAGGTTAACTCCACCAATTGTGTATACGTCAATGGTGCTTAGTATCCCACCATAAAAGTCTTTCATGTGGTATGGTTCGAAAAGCTGGAGTCCATCCAACTCTACAAGAACTTCATCAGTCTCACCTCCCCGGACATTAAATTTAGCGGAGAAATCATTAGATGAAACTCCTGGTAATCTTTTAATTGACCTATAGATATCTTCTGCAAAAGTTACGTTTGAAAATTCATCTTTCGTAAGCATTTGCTGCGATGCGGGAACATCACCGAGAATTGAAAACTTACCAGGTGTAACAGTGACTTCCTTTAAAAGGAATGCGCTTTCATCCAGCATTAAATTTTCTGTTGTAACGGTATGATCCGGCAGGATTATTATTTCTCTGAATTTGCTCTCATAGCCTATAAAGCTGTACCGAAGGTTATAAATCCCGGGATGAATATCCTCAATTGAATAGTTGCCCTCAGTATTTGTGATTACTCCTATATTCGAGCCCATTACCACTATATTTACTCCTGGCAACACCTCCTGGGATTTGGCATCTTTAACATTTCCCTTGATGATATAAGAAGTGTCGGGATTCTTACCCGGAATAACAACAATCTGGTCTTCGTTAACCAGCCTTATACTTGTTCCGGATTGCGAAAGCACCGAAAGCAGTCCTTTTAACAACTTTTCTTTGCGGAATTCCAGCCTGACTAAATACTTTACGGGAATAACTTCCGAATTGAAATTTATTTCAATATCACCAAGTTCGGCAATTTTATTCAGCGCAAATCCCAGTGTAACGTTGCCAAAGTCCTGATCAATTATTTCATGTAATTTCTCCGGTAGTTTTAGGCTTTCAATTGCGTTACTACTGTTTTGTGAATAGAAATGGGTGCTAAGCAGAAATAACACAATAAATATGGTTGTAATGTTTTTCATATTAATCCTCTGAGAAGATATTCTTTATAGCTCTATTAGTCAATAGTTGGAAACATTTGATATTATAAGCCAGTTAGTTGACTAAGAAACAAGGTGTTTGGGTGACAAGGGGGGAGATAAATGCCCGAAAATAATCGGGCATTCTTAAACAACTATAAGACCGCTTTCAAAGACTCGTAATGTGCTTTAATGGTTTTATCGAGATCTTCAGTGGAGTGAACAGTTGAAATAAACATTGCCTCGAATTGTGCAGGGGCAAGGTAAACGCCATGGTTCAACATCTCGTGGAAGTATTTTCCATAAAGAGCAGTATCAGAACTAACCGCATCTTTATAATTTTTAACTTCGCCTTCTGTAAAGAACATACAGCTCATTGAACCAATTCGGTTCATTGCAAAGTTTTTACCCAATTTTTCAAGATTGGACTTGAATCCTTTTTCGAGATATAGGGCTTTTTCTTCCAAAGAATCATAAATGCCGGGGTTGTCTTGGATTTGCTTAAGCGCTGCATAGCCGGCAGCCATGGCGAGCGGGTTACCACTTAAGGTTCCTGCCTGGTAAACCGGACCAACCGGCGAAATTTTATTCATTATTTCTCTCTTACCGCCATAAGCACCAACCGGCAGACCACCGCCAATAATTTTGCCAAAAGTTGTCATGTCTGGTGTAACACCCAGCACTTCCTGCGCTCCACCTCTTGCAACACGGAAACCAGTCATCACTTCATCAAAAATGAGAACGATTCCTTCATCATCGCATAGTTTTCTCAAACCCTTTATAAATACGTCACTTGAGGAAATAACACCCATATTACCGGCTATTGGCTCAATTATTATTGCTGCAATTTCACCCTTGTTCGCATCGGCAAGCTTTTGAACAGATTCAAGGTCATTGAAATCAGCGATCAAAGTATCTGCCGCACTTCCCTTTGTTACACCGGGGCTGGTTGGTTCGCCAAAGGTTAGTGCGCCTGACCCGGCTTTAATGAGAAAGAAGTCAGCATGACCGTGATAACAGCCTTCGAATTTTATAATCTTCTCCCGTCCTGTATAGCCACGTGCGGCACGCACGGCACTCATAGTAGCCTCTGTACCACTGTTAACCATTCTTATCAGTTCAATCGAAGGAATGAGGTCGACCATAATTTTAGCCATCTCAATTTCAATCGCTGTCGGTGCGCCGAAGCTTACACCTTTTCTGAAACTTTCTTCAAGGGCTTCAGTAATAAATGGCGGGTTATGACCAAAAAGGTGTGGACCCCAGCTGCCAATGTAATCGATGTATGAGTTATCATTCACATCAACAAATTTTGAGCCTTTGCCTTCCTTGATAAAAAGAGGCGTACCACCCACTGACTTAAAAGCTCTAACCGGGGAATTAACACCGCCGGGAATGTATTTCTGAGCTTCGGCAAACAACAGTTCGCTTTTACTAATATCCATTTACTCTCCAGATTCTATTATGAATTCTAATTTTCTTCTATTATCTATGGTGCAAAAGATAGTAATATTTGTTTAGATAGGAAAAGAATATTAGAAAAATTAAAAGTGCTTGTAATCTTTTTGTTGAATTTAATAGAATTCCGTTGCAAGTTATAGCAGGATCATAATTATTCTATTTTTAATCATTTTTGGATTAATAAGAAATGCGAATTGGCTTTTTTGATTCAGGTGTCGGTGGATTGACTGTCCTAAATAAAGCGATTGAAATGTTGCCTAATGAAGATTTTATCTATTACGCAGACACAAAGAATATTCCCTATGGAACAAAACCAAAGGAAGAGGTAAAAAAAAATATTTTTGAAGCCGTGGAGTTTTTGGTTGAGAAGGGAATTAAGGCGCTGGTGGTTGCCTGTAATACGGCTACAAGCGTTGCCATAAATGAACTGAGAGAAAAGTATGACTTCCCGGTTCTTGGTATGGAACCTGCCGTAAAGGTAGCTGTGGAAAATAATGGAAGAAAAAGAATACTTGTTGTAGCAACTCCTCTCACTCTTAAAGAAGATAAGTATCAAAGTCTCGTTACCAAAGTTGATCATAACAATCTGGTAGATGAGTTGGGACTGCCGAGGTTGGTTGAGTTTGCTGAGGGTTTTATCTTTGATGAGAAAATCATTTCTGATTATCTTTACGAAGCTCTTGATGGATATGATATTAGTTCCTACAGCACTGTTGTCTTAGGGTGCACCCATTTCCCATTTTACAAAAATGTCTTTGAAAAAGTATTCGGGAATCATACAAATATAATTGACGGGAATGCAGGCACAGTAAATCACTTAAGAAATGTTCTTAGGGAAAAAGAGTTGCTTAGTTCTGATGGAACAGGTAATGTTGAATTCTACTCAAGTGGTTCCTCTACCGAAGGTTTTACCAGGTACCTTGAATTTCTCAGGGACAAGAATCAATAAAAGTTGACAGTGTGCGAAATATACTTGCCATCCTCATAAATAAACTTAGAAGAGAAAAATTTATTCTGAAATAACCAGGGGATAAAGTGCTTGTCTCCCTCCCATAAATTCAGATCAGTTAGCTTATTGTTGGGAATCCAATCCAGTTCACCTTCGGGGCAATCGATTAACTCACCATCGAAATCATCAATTACAAAAACAAAGACTTGCCAGTCGTTTACTTTGTCGAATTTCGGAAATGAGATAAATCCTTTCATTATCAGGTTTTTTACGTTCAACCCGGACTCTTCTTTCAATTCGCGTATAGCACATTCTTCGGGGGATTCCCCTAGCTCAAACTTTCCACCGAGTCCGTTCCATTTCCCCTCGTGATAATCATTTTCCTTTTTGTTGCGATACAACATAAGTGTTTTACCGTCACGCTGAACATAACAAAGTGTTGCGAGAATAATCTTAGACATATAAAAAGCAATTTTTAATTTTGAGTTATGAATTTTGAATCAAAAGCAAAAAAGAATCCAAAGAGTCATTGATAAGATCTAATACAATTATGAAATTTGAATTAAGAATCTTGCCCGAATCCGGGCAAGTCAGAAAAATGGTTCTTTAATTCAAAATTTAGCATTAAAAACCTGCCTCGCTGGCAGGCGGGTACAACATTGCTCTCTTTACCAAGCGAGGTAAGGATATTCTTTCTGCAAATAATTTTGTACATAATCTTTAACCGCATCTTCCAGCGAAGTTACTTCTTTGCTATATCCGGTATTCTTAAGCTGTTCCATTTTTGCTTCGGTAAAATACTGGTATTTCCCCTTAAGGTGTTCAGGCATGTCGATATATTCAATGTTTACAGGTTTGTCCATGGCCTTAAAAAGAGCTGTTACTAGGTCATTCCATGATTTCGCTTTACCTGTGCCAACATTGAATAAACCATTGACTTCAGGTTTGTCAAGGAAATACAAAGTCATATCAACAGCATCCTTTACATAAACGAAATCGCGTTTTTGTTCACCATCTTTATAGTCAGGATGATCCGACTTAAAAAGCTGAACTTTTCCGGTATCTCTAACCTGCTGGTATGCTTTATGAACAACGCTTCTCATATCATCTTTATGATACTCATTGGGGCCGAATACATTAAAGTATTTCAACCCGACAACCTTATCACTCAATTTCATTCTTTTAACCCACTGATCAAACATGTGTTTTGAGTAACCATACATGTTTAGGGGCCTCAAATCTTCAAGAATATCAAGTCCATCCACATATCCTTTTGATCCGTCTCCATAAGTAGCAGCGGAAGAAGCATAAATAAATCTGGTCTTACGCGGGAGGCAATATTTTACTAGCTCAATTGAATATTGAAGGTTGTTGCTGATCAGGTAGTCTGCATCCGTTTCAGTAGTAGAAGAACATGCTCCAAGATGAATCATAGAGTCTATATAAAAGGTTAATGAGTCATCAACGATCATTTGAATGAAATCATCTTTATTTAAGAGCTCGGCGTATTTCAGTCCGTTAAGATTTTTCCACTTATCGGCATATTCCAACTCATCCACAATAACAATATGTTCCTCTCCCATATCATTTAATTTCTTTACAACATTGCTTCCAATAAAACCTGCACCGCCCGTAACGACAATCATTGTATCCTCCAAAAGCTGCATTTATAATGAGAACTAATTTACTTATATTAGCATTTAACTACAAAAGTATGTTCCCCGTTCAATAGTTCCAAAATAATAGGAAAGAAAATGAGAGCAGAATTATTGAGAAAGCTGCTTGAAAGCAGAATACTAATACTCGATGGTGCGATGGGTAGTCTTATCCAGGGAAAAGGCCTTACAGAGGAAGATTTTAAAGGTGAACAGTTTAAGAATCATTCTCAGGATTTAAAGGGAAATAACGACATTTTATCCATTACTCAACCTGAAGTAATAAAAGCCATTCACAGGGATTATTTGGATGCGGGCGCCGATATTTTCCTGACAAACACGTTTAATGCTACAGCCTTATCACAAGCTGATTATAACACTCACGAATTCAGTTACGACATGAATTTTGCTTCAGCAAAAATCGCAAAAGAAGTCGCTGACGAATACAATATTAAGAATCCTGATAAACCCAGGTTTGTAGCCGGATCATTAGGACCGACGAGTAAAACCGCGTCTATGTCTCCCGATGTTAACAATCCAGGTTACAGAGCTGCTTATTTTGATGATTTCAGGAAATCTTATTACAATGCTACAAGAGGCCTGGTTGAAGGTGGAGCAGACATTATTCTTGTTGAAACAATATTCGATACCTTAAACGCTAAAGCTGCAATTTATGCTATTCATCAATATATGAGAGAAACAGGCAGGCAAATTCCTGTAATGATTTCCGGTACAATTACCGATGCCAGTGGAAGAACATTATCAGGACAAACAACAGAGGCTTTTTGGAACTCAGTAGCTCATACAAAAAATCTTTTAAGCATTGGACTGAATTGCGCGCTCGGACCAAAACAGATGAGACCTTACATTGAAGAACTCTCGGAAAAGGTTCCGGTTCATACCAGTTTATACCCGAATGCGGGGCTGCCAAATGAATTTGGAGGGTATGATGAAACTCCTGAATTAATGGCAGAAGTGCTTGAGCAGTTTTGTGAAGAGGGTTTTATTAATTTGCTTGGCGGGTGCTGCGGTACAACACCGGATCATATAAGAGCTTTTGCCGAGATGGCAAAGAAACATAAGCCACGCAAACTAAAAAACATTAAAAAGACTTTAAGACTAAGCGGGTTGGAACCCTTAACATTCAGAGAGGATATGAACTTTGTGAATGTTGGTGAACGTACTAATGTAGCTGGCTCGAAAAAATTTGCAAGATTGATTAAAGAAGAAAAGTATGAAGAAGCCCTTTCTGTAGCCAGAGAGCAGGTGGAAAACGGGGCTCAGATAATAGACGTAAATATGGATGAAGCAATGATTGATTCGGAAGCGGCAATGAAAAGCTTTCTGAATATGGTTGCTGCCGAACCTGAAATTTCGCGTGTGCCGGTTATGCTGGATTCCTCAAAATGGAGCGTAATTGAAACCGGATTGAAATGCCTGCAGGGTAAGGGCATTGTTAACTCAATTAGTATGAAAGAGGGTGAAGAGGAGTTTAAATCACATGCCTCTCAAATATTGGATTACGGCGCCGCGGTTATAGTTATGGCTTTTGATGAAAAAGGTCAGGCTGACACTTATGAAAGAAAGATTGCTATTGCAGAACGGGCATATAAAATATTAACAGAAGAAGTTGGTTTCCCCGGAGAAGATATTATAATCGATCCTAATATCTTTGCGGTTGCAACCGGCATTGAAGAGCATAATAATTATGCCAAGGATTTTATAAGAGCTATTGAATGGATTAAAAAGAATCTACCCGGAGCAAGAATATCCGGGGGTGTTAGCAACCTTTCATTTTCTTTTAGAGGGAACAACCGGCTACGCGAAGCAATGCATGCCGCCTTTCTTTTTCATGCTGTTAACGCCGGAATGGATATGGGAATTGTTAACGCCAGTCAGCTTGAAATCTATGAAGAAATTCCCAAGGACTTGCTGGAACGGGTTGAAGATGTTTTATTTAATCGGCGTGCAGATGCTACTGAAAGACTTGTGGAAGCTGCCGAATCTGTTAAGGATGATAAAGTTGTTGAATTAAAAACCGAAGAATGGCGGAACACTTCCGTAGAAGAAAGATTAAAGCATGCCCTGGTCAGGGGTATCGTTGAGTTTATTGATCTTGACATTGAAGAAGCCCGACAAAAATATACTTCGCCTATTGATGTTATTGAAGGCCCGCTTATGGCAGGAATGAATTTTGTCGGTGATCTTTTCGGTGCTGGCAAAATGTTTTTGCCTCAGGTTGTTAAAAGTGCCAGGGTTATGAAGAAAGCTGTTGCTTACCTGATACCATATATTGAAGAAGAAAAAATAGCATCAGGCGATACGAGAAAAAAAGGCTCTATCCTTATGGCAACTGTAAAAGGGGATGTACACGATATTGGTAAAAATATTGTTGGTGTTGTTCTCGGCTGCAATAATTATGATGTAATTGATCTGGGAGTAATGGTTCCCTCAGATAAAATATTGTCTACTGCTGTTGAAAAAGGCGTTGATATGATTGGGCTCAGTGGTTTAATTACTCCATCGCTTGAGGAAATGGTTCATGTAGCAAAAGAGATGGAACGACAGGGAATGAAATTGCCGCTGTTAATTGGGGGTGCAACAACTTCCCGCGTGCATACAGCTGTTAAGATTGCACCCGAATATAGTGGACCAACAATACATGTGATGGATGCTTCGAAAAGTGTTCCTGTTGTTGGTAATCTGCTTGGTGATAACAGAGACGCTTTTATTTCCAATACTTCTATTGAGTATGAAAAACTGAATGAACACCACAAGGCTAAACAATCTGCTAAACAGTTTCTCCCTCTTGATGAAGCAAGGAGAAATAATTTTAAGATTGACTGGAGCAGCTATAAGGTAAAAACACCAAAGTTTCTTGGTAGTATGGATTTTAAAAATCACTCTTTGGCTGAAATTAGAAAGTATATTGACTGGACACCATTTTTCAGCACATGGGAGCTGAAAGGGAAGTATCCGGATATTTTTGAGAATGAAAACTACGGCAGTGAAGCAAAGAGATTATATGATGATGCAAATGAAATGCTGGATGAAGTTATAGAAAAAAAATCCCTTTTCGCCAACGCCGTTGTTGGTTTATTCCCTGCTAACTCCGAAGGTGATGATATAAAACTCTACTGTCACGATGAACGTGAAAAATGCAAGGAGACACTATACACAATCAGACAAGAAACTAAAAAAGGGGCAAATCAACCTAATATTGCCTTGTCAGATTTTATCGCTCCCATTTCAAGCGTCAGGAAAGATTATATAGGGCTATTTGCTGTTACAGCCGGAATAGGGATTGAAAAACTAATCGAGAAATATGAAGCTGATCATGACGATTATAAATCGATTATGATTAAAGCTATTGCTGACAGACTTGCGGAGGCTCTAACGGAATTGATGCATGAGAAAGTTAGAAAAGAGCTGTGGGGATATGAAAGCAATAAAGAATTAACGAATGAAGATTTGATAAAGGAGAGATACCAGGGAATAAGACCAGCGCCCGGTTATCCTTCGCAGCCGGATCATACTGAAAAGAACACCATTTGGAAATTGCTTGATGTTGAGAAAAGAACCGGTATCACCTTAACTGAATCGCTGGCAATGTACCCCACTGCCTCAGTATGCGGATTATTTTTTGCTAATCCCGAAGCAAAGTATTTTAACGTTGGCAAGATAAGCAAAGAGCAGGTTTCTGACTACGCTTCCCGAAAAGGAATGACATTTGAAGAAGTCGAAAAATGGCTTCGGACAATTATAAATTATTAAAATTAATTGCTTTGTTGATTATCCTAAAGGGGTAGGTCTTTCTAATGACCACCCCTTTTTTACTTTTCTCGTTTCTATTTTCTATATAAATTTATTAGCGTTATCAAGGTTTCTCTTTTATTATTTTAAGACCTTATCTTAAATAGTCATTTGTAATCGTCAGAGGTGAGTGGAATAGAGAATATAATGGAGTGGTTTGAGGGGGATTATTTTATTTTGCGGTTTTTGTTGACGTTTTCCCGCTAGCGGGTGTTTTTAAGAACAAAAGAGAGGAAGCATGAACTTTTTAAACAGAGTATTGAATTCCAAGGTTGGGGCATCACCGGGTGAAATAATATATGTTGGGCATGAAACCCCTGAGCAAACGGAAATAAAACTGATTCAGTATGATAAAGAAGATTTTTTAGTTGAAAAAATTGAAAACCTGGAGAATGTAAAATCATTGTTGAGTGACTCCAAAGTAAACTGGTTTCATATCACCGGATTGCAGGATATTGAACTCATTAAGCAGATAGTGTTCCATTTTGATTTTCATGCACTCTCGCTTGAAGATGCTTTTAATACCAGACACTTGCCCAAATACGAAGAAGTAGAGGACTATCTTACTTTTATTGCAAAAGGTTATTTGTCAAGGAGTGAAAATGAGATAATAACCAACCATGTTTGTCTCTTCTTTAAGAATAATATATTAATAACTATCCAGGACAAAAACCTGCCCCTTATTGATACGAAAATAAAAAGGATAGAATCAGGGAAAGGAAAGTCTCGCTCTAAAAAGGCTGATTATTTGTTTTTTGTAATATTGGATGCTTTTGTTGACACTTTTTATTCGTCCTTTGATGGGATAAGAGAATCACTGCTTGAAATTGAGGATCATCCTTTATTTAATCCCCATGTGAACCACATGGAAGCTCTATTGAATATCAATAAAGAGTTATCGCAACTTCGTAAAATTTTATTTCCTTTAAAAAGCGCTGTGCGGGAATTAGTTGATTCAGAGACAGAATTGATTCATAATACACATCAAAAATATCTTAACGATCTGAAAGATCACGTTGAGGAATTGGTTGAACATAACAATTCATTTAACGAATACGCGAAAAATCTGATATTGCTTAATGACAATAATCTAAATACAAATACCAACAGGGTAATGAAAGTACTTACTATTATCGCAACCATATTTATTCCTCTTACTTTTATTGCTGGTATATATGGAATGAATTTTAAATATATGCCGGAATTGGAGGCTGAATTCGGTTATCCCCTAATTCTGGGTGTTATGGCCTTTGTGGGATTTGGATTGGTTGGTTTAATGAAATGGAAGAAATGGTTTTGATTATTATATTAAAATATTTTAAAGGATCAAAAAAATGCTTCTTATTATAGATAACCAAAGCAGTTTCATAAAGAAATTCAAAAGAAATTTTCTTTCTGAGCAGGATTTTGACTACATATTTTTCGACCATAATCAGCCCATTGTTTTATCTGCCAAAGCAGAAGTGAGCGGGGTTATACTCTCGGGCGGCAGAGGCAATCCCTATGAGCCCCTTAACCTTACGGCAGATTATGTCGCCTTAATGAATTATGATGTTCCAACTTTGGGCTTTTGTTTAGGGCACGAAATTATTGCGGTAGCACACAGAGGCAGAATAAAGAAACTACCCGAATATTATGTTAAAAAGATTCCTGTAAACATCAAAAATATGGATGATCCAATTTTTGAAGGTGTATCTTCTAACGAAATATTTCTCAGCAGAAGGCATCACTATCATGTCTCGGAAACCCCGCCGGATTTCATAAGTCTGGCTGAATCGGAATTGTCTCCGAATGAAATAATAAAGCATAAGGATAAACCAATCTATGGTTTTCAGGCTCACCCGGAAGTGTCGGGCAGTGATGGAATTATCATGATTAATAATTTTTTGAAAATGTGCGGACTAATTACCCAATAGGAAAACGTAAATGAAAGTTGCCATTATATACAATAAAGATGTCTCAAAGGTTATTAACCGTCTTGGTATTCAAAACAAGGAAATTTATAATCCAAAGACTGTTATGCGAGTCGCGAAATGCCTGGAAGATGGTGGACACAATGTAGATGTCATTGATGGTGATATGCACGTTATTGAGCGAATTCATGACTTTATGCCTCAGGTAGTTGAAGGTGAAAAAATGGGCATTGTTTTTAACATGGCCTATGGTATTCAGGGCGAAAGTCGTTACACACATATTCCCTCTATGCTGGAAATGTTAGGAATTCCCTATGTGGGTTCTTCTCCAGCCGGGCACGCACTTGCCCTGGATAAAGTTGTTACAAAGATGATTCTACAGCAGCATGGATTGCCGACACCAAAATTCTGGGTGTTTAATGACCCTGAAAGTATTACCGATGATGTTGAGTTCCCTGTTATTGTTAAACCAAAAATGGAATCTGTTTCTTTTGGACTTAGAGTTGTTGACGACTACGCTGAGTTAAAAGATGCCGTAAAATATATTATTGATGAATTTGAACAGGCTGCGCTTGTTGAGCAATTTATTCCCGGCCGGGAATTTGCCGTTGGTCTTCTTGGTAATAATCCCGTTGAAGCATTCCCAATACTTGAAATTGATCTTGAGAATGATCCCAATGCTATTCAGACACATGAGGATAAGAGTAAGGCACCCAGAGCAAAAATTTGCCCCGCTGTTCTTACAGATGATCTTGCCATAGAAATTACAAAAGTAAGTATAGAATCTTTCAAGGCGTTGCAGCTAAAAGATTTTGCCCGCGTTGATTTAAGAATGGATTCTGAGGGCAAGATTTACATTCTCGAGTTGAATTCAATGGCTAGTTTGGGACCCACAGGTTCTTATCCGCAAGCAGCTTCAGTTGCGGGGTATGATTATAAATCTTTAGTAAACAAAATGCTGGATGTTGCGGTTTTAAGATACTTTGTAACATCAGAGTTTGGGCGCGATGCTGACCAGGTTTATAATAAAGTACCAATGCATGTAAGGATGAGAAGTTTTTTGAGAGGAAGACAGCCCCAAATTAATAAATTCCTGAAGGAAATGGTTAATACAACAACCCACGTGCGTAATGTCGAAGGAGTACAGCTTCTTTCCAACCTGATAAAGAAACAAATGAGTACTCTGGGGTTTTCTTATAAGACAATTCCGCAGGTAGAGGTTGGCAATATATTGTTTTTTACAAACTCAGAAGATGCTGATTATGACGTTTTACTATTAGGCAACCTTGATAATAGCACAAAACTTTCTGAACATGAATATTATCATGTCTCTGAACAAAAAATATTTGGCACCGGGATTTGGGAGAATAAAGGCGGTTTGGCAATAATGATTGCAGCCTTGCAGGCACTCCGTTTTGTTAAGCAGCTTAAAAAGTTAAAAATTGGTGTTCTGCTAACAAGTGATGATTCCTTACAAGGGCGATTTGCCAGGGAACATGTTAAGCACTTAACACAGGACTGCAAATATGTTTTGGGTTTGCATGGAGCATTTTTGGATGGCGGGCTTGTTACCTCGAGGTCCGGAGCTGCCTTTTATCACGTTAATATGAGTTTGGTAAAACCGGCAGACGCATCTGATGTGGCTGAGTCATTGAGTATTTTTCACAAACATTTGGCAGGCTGGATTGATTTATCTGATAGAGAAAACGGACTAGCAATTTTACCTCAGAAGGTACAGATGGAATCTGACATATCTGACCCCTATGCGCATGCCTCGTTAAATTTAAGCGTACGTTTTAACGACCTTGAACAAATGAAGATAATCGACAAAAAAATACGTAAACCTCTACCGGCAAAATATAAAAAAATAATTAATCTTCAGGTAGATGGAGGGCTTAGAAGACCAGCAATGTTGAAAACTGAAAAAGTGATCGCATTATGGAATAAAGTTAAAACAATCTCTGCAAAGCTCGATATTAATCTGAGAGAAGAGCACAGATGGAGTTCAGCAGATATTTGTTTTGTAGATGATAAGAAATTTGTAATGGACGGATTCGGACCTAGTGGTGCAAATCCATCCAAGAAATCTGAATTTATCCTCAAACATAGTATTCTTGAACGCGCTACTCTTTTAGCGGTTGTTCTTTCAGAACTGAAACTGAATGGTATTGACTAGAAATATAAGTAGTTCTGTTGAGCCCTTTTATTTTAAGAGCACCATTTTTTTTGTTCTGTAAATGTTTTTTGCCTTTAGTGTATATACGTAAAGTCCGCTGGGCATGTTAATCGCATTCCAATTGTATGTATAAGAGCCAGCAGAGTGAAAATCATCGGCAAGTGTTGCTACCTCCTGACCCAGAACATTGAAAATATTCAAGGAGGCATTTCCAGCCTCCGCTAAAGTGAAGCTTATTTTTGTTGTCGGATTAAATGGATTTGGAAAGTTCTGCTCAAGTCTGAATTGAGCGGGTAATTCTTCACTCTCATTTATTCCAACAGTCGTTTCATCCACATCTCTTACTAATCTGACATAGTTATAAATTCGTATTACATCACCCTGCGGGCCATGTCCATAAGGGTAGTCGTTTGGGTCTCCTGATTTTGGATCGCTGCGCTGAGCTCCGGCACCATGAACATCCTGCAATTGATAATTCCCGGAATTTGGCGGTGATTCCATGAAACCCAATGCTTCTCCAAAACAAACATAGGCAGCGTTTCCGCCATTGTTCATATTGGCATGCGTTGTACTGCTCCAATAAAAGGGGTAATTGGTGCTGCCTCCTTCATCCAGTATTGAAGTGCATTCAAAAAGTGGATTAATAGCAGGTGAATTTGTTGTCTGTAGAGACCTTGAATAATCCAGTATACTTTGCAATTCCTTTGCATTGGGTAAACGCCAGTCATTATAGCCCAAATAGTTTTCAATGTTCTTTTGTTGTGCCCAATCCAAAGCTTCCTCCCAATTCATTCCTATTTGGCTGTCATTTTTTTGCCACATTAGTGACGTCGATTTATCCGTAATTGTTTGGTCTCCATTATCAAAAAAATCATTTATTCCATAACCAGTGTTACCCCTAACATAAAGAACATAAAATCCCTTGTCCTCTGTTTGACCCGGCATTGGCCCGGTTGGGTAGCCTTTAATTCTTCCATCAGCAAAATTTACTCCAAACATGGTTTCATTGCCTCCCATAGTAGTCCCTGCATATAAGTTTGAACTTGCAAACTGAGCATCAATAATACGCTCACCAGCTGACACATCTCCATATCCAAAATCAAAGTAATCCGTATCAATGAATGGAACCAGACCGGCAGTAGATATTCCATCGTAGCCGCTTGGATCTTCACCGCTAAAAAGAATTAAGGAATAGATTTCTTTAATTGTTGGAACTCGCCAGTCGTTGTAGCCGGCTAATGAAAAGGTTGATGTGCCAGCCAGTGCCTCATCATATGACAATTTATCATTAGCATCAATGTTTCCATCATTATCCATGTCAGGACTTTTTTGCCACATTAGTCCGGTAACATTATCGGTAACTGTTCCGTCACCATTGTCAGTGTATGAGGGTTGGTTGCCACTGTATTGTGCATCCTGTCCAAAAAATGGACTACCATTCGAAGGAGGACTTATTGAGGATGAGTTGTTGTAGTTTATTTCCTGCCCGGTGTCAACTATTGGATAGCTAACATTTTGTGCAAATGAGGTTGTTATAAATAATAATATAGCTGGTATTGCTAGCGCTAAAATTCTCATCTTGTTTCTCCCGTTATGTTGCATCCCATAAAAAACATGATCATGTGTTTGTTTGTATTATTCGACATGAGATAGTCCATAATGGTTTAAAATTCCAGCTGCGGATTTATCAAGAGCAGTAAAGTTTTATAATAGCTTATTAGATATTGAGGGCAACCGAATTGGTTCTTACGCAAGTGTTTGACTAGTTTCAAGCATATTCATTCAGTTGCTCAAAAAAGTCATAAATTATGGACTTTATTAAAATAGTAGACAATTCTATTTTTTATTCGGGAATGACAAATAATTGAGGTTGTGGATGAAGAGGCAAAAATTGTATTTTCTAATTTGTTTAATCTATCTTCTTTTAGTTCCGGTCTTAATAAATTGCAGTGCAACCGATAACAATACAATTGACCCTATAAAATTGACAGACTCAACTACATCATGCCATAGTCCAGACGAAACAAAAAAAGTGTTACTAATCGGCGCAAGTTACTTTTTCTCTTTACCACAAGACTTAGCAGGTCTGGCTCAATCACGAAATAAAGACTTTTTTGTAGACGGAATAATTATTGGTGGAGCCTTGCTGGATTACCATGCAAATAACCTCCTTACAGAAGAGAGAATCAGATCTGAACACTGGGATCATGTTATATTGCAGGGAGTCTGTACAAATGCTGCCTTTCCGGAGACTAGTGCTCAGATATTCCCGCCGTATGTTTCCCACCCGCTTGTTCCTTCAATTCAATCCCTTATGACAATAATCGAAGATAATTGTGACTCCACAGAAACAATTTATCAAATGCCCTGGGCTTTTGAGGATGGAACAATATGGCTGCCGGGGTACAATCATAGTTACTTCGATATGCAGCAACTTATCTATGATAACGTCCTTGCTTTTGCTAATGACTTGGATTTTAAAGTATCACCAGTTGGTTGGGCTTGGAATAGGGTAATGAGCGATCGACCTGGTATAAAATTATTTCAATCGGATTTTAATCACCCCTCTGTAAAAGGGGCATACCTTTTGGCATGTGTTGTTTATGTTTCAATATATGGTGAGAGCGTTGTTGGATCATCTTATTTGGGCACATTAAGTCTGGAAGAAGCCACTTATTTACAGGAGGTGGCATCTTCAACCGTTCTCGACAATCTGCCTTTATGGAATTAATGTTTTCGAAACAACTAGTAACTATTTGCTGATTTATAAGGATGTTGATACAGACCACATTAGAACTTTCTATTGTTATGTATCACCCCCTCTAACCTAAAATTTCTCTTTATTTATTTATCACAATAATTATTAGCAAGGTGTTTTATGAAAACGAGAAATATTTTTACGTTAAGTGTCTTAATTATGTTCGGCATTCTTTTCAGTGTGGGTTGCAGTGATTCAGCTACTGATCCGGTAAAAGAAACAGGAACAATATTACTAAAACTTACAGATGCCCCATTCCCAATAGATCTGGCAACCAGAGCGGAAGTAACAATTGACCAAATTTCAATTAAAAGTCAAGGTGACGTCGAAGCTGATTCGTTACTGATCTTATCATCTGTAACAGCAACATATAACTTATTAGATCTCAGAAATGGCATTACAGAAACCTTACTGGAAATGAATATTCCAGCGGGTATTTACCATCAAATTCGACTACGGGTTGTTGACGCAGAAATTGAGTTAACTGATGGACAAATATTTAATTTAAATATTCCAAGTGGAATTCAAACCGGAATTAAAATAAATGTGCACCCATTTCTACAAATTGCCGGTGGGACAACAAATGAAATCCTTTTGGATTTCGATCTTGAAAAATCATTTGTTATGAGAGGTAACCGTAATAATATAACCGGTTTTAATTTTAAACCTGTTATAAGAGCCGTGAATAATTCTGATGCCGGTACAATTCTCGGATACGTGAAAAGTTATGCGGATTCTGCACTGGCAAATGCAAGAGTTTGGGTAGAGGCTGATTCTGTTATATCTACCACTTTTTGCGATGAGAATGGGGAATACACAATAATTGGTATCCCCACCGGAACTTATTCTGTGCACGCAACTACAGAAGGTTTCGATACGGCTTCTGTAGCAGGAGTTGTTTTGGACGCGGGCGAGTTTGAACGTCAAAATTTTAATTTAAATCAGTTATAAAAATCTTCTTTATTTATAGCAAATTATGAGGAGCGCAAAGCTCCTCTCTTTTTATACTTTTACAAAACTTTTACGTAACATTTACAATCATATACCTTCGAAATACAATTATTTTTGTATGTTATTTACAATTAATTAGACTTTTATCTGAATCCCACAGAAGGAAAATAAATTGTCGGATAACATCACTTATCCGACCCTATTTCTAAGTTTAATGAAAATATTTAAGTCACAATCTGATTGGAAGTTAAATGAGTAACCAAAATATACATCAATTCCATATACCTGTATTAGGTGTTGGATTTTCGGTAGACTCCGCCTTAAAAGTCGCGAAATATGGCGTTGCTTCAGTCGCATCTCTGGTTGATGATACCCTCATGGAAAATTTCCGAAAGTACTATCTTGAACTTAACGACAAGCACTATGTGGCTATTGACGTGAAGGAAGAAGATTCACGTGCTAAACGAACAACGGCCTACCTTAATATGATGAATGAAATGGTGAACGAACAAATTGAAGAAGTAAAAAGCTCAGAGTTTTTCACTGGAAGTGAAATAACAAAATATTTTGAAATGTTATCAGATTCATCTGAATTGAAGATTAAATATACCGAGATGCTAAACTGTAATGATGAGAACGAGAAGAACACATTACAAAATTATTTGCGTGATAACGTAAAAGCTGGCTCAATAGACGTCAATATTATGACTAAACTTGATAAGGCTAATTACGATAAAGGTGAGCTTTTACCTGTAGAACATAATGATGCACACGCTGCTTTACGCGGATACGCAAATAGTGAGCTTGAGAGCACAATAGTTTTTTCTGCCGGCATGAACCCAAGACTTTACGGTTACATTGAAAATTTCAAAGATTTTTTCCCGAACTCTATTGGGGAGATTAGGAAAAAAATTGCCATAAAGGTGAGTGACTATCGTAGTGCGCTTATTCAGGGTAAATTTTTAGCTAAGAAGGGTTTGTGGGTTTCGGAATATAGAATTGAATCTGGTTTGAATTGCGGCGGGCATGCATTTGCTACAGATGGTTTACTGATGGGTCCAATTCTTGAGGAATTTAAGAAACGTAAGGACGAACTGATTACCACAGTTAAAGAAATACTTGAACAGGCTTTCGAGAAAAAAGAAATTGTTACAGACCTAGCTAATCTGGATTGTGACATAAATGTTCAGGGTGGCGTTGGAACCGTGGAAGAGCAGAATTTTTTAATTAAGTACTATGGTGTTAAATCGGTAGGCTGGGGAACTCCTTTTCTACTTGTGCCTGAGGCTACAAATGTAGATGAAGTAACGCTTGGACAATTATCCGATGCGAAAGAGAAGGATCTTTATCTAAGTAAAGTATCACCTCTTGGTGTTCCATTTAATAATCTTCGCCAAAACGGAAAAGATGCTGAGAAGCTTGAATTAGCTGAAGCCGGGAAACCGGGTAGTCCTTGTCCGAAGAAATTTTTAGTTTCGAATTCTGAATTTGCAGATAAGCCCTTATGCACCGCTTCAATAACATACCTGAATAAAAAGATTAAAGAAATAAAAGAAACTCTTGATGAAGTTGATTTCAAAAGAGAATATGAGAAGCTGATTGATAAAACCTGTCTTTGTGTCGGATTATCGGCCGCGGCTTTATCAAATAAAGGTATCGTAATTCCTAAGCAGAGTACTGCTGTTTCAATATGTCCCGGACCTAACATGGCTTACTTTTCAAAAATAGTTAGCTTTAAGGAGATGGTTGATCATATTTATGGTAGAGTTAATATTATGACTGATGCGTCAAGACCAAATTTTTTCATAAAGGAACTAAAGCTTTACATTGAATATCTTGCTGATAAAATTGAAGAGTCAGTTGAACCACTATCTCAAAAGACAGAAGCCTGGATAAACACATTCTCAAAGAATCTACTTGAGGGGATTGAGTACTACAAAACCCTTATTCCTAACCTCTCGGAAGAATCTGAAAATATGAAGGCTAGATTTCTTGAGGAGCTTGAAGCTTTGGAAGAAGGACTATCCGTTCTTGTTTGTGAGGCTGCCTAAAATTTTTATGTGAGTTCCCTTGCCTTTAAGGTGATGGAACTCAAAATCTTATTCCTCTATAGTATCAAAGTTGACCATTATCACTCCATGTATAGTTATTATTCCCGTTATTTGTCCTAACAACAGTTTAGTAAGTAAGTTTTCTTTGCACTCCCATGCAAATTCTCTACTCGAGGAGCTTCGGCTCCTCTTATTCTTTTAAAAGAGAAGATTATATTGTAACTTACCAATAAAACAATCGTCAAATTCTCATGCGAATATCTTAAAGAGAGAGACTTTAAGTGTTCTACAATGTTTTTGCTAAGCGAAGGACACGGCGGTCAGGAAGAGTACTTCGTTGATCGTGCTGAAGCGCCGGCATATTCGCTTGAGATAAAAGGCACACGGCACACTAATTTTAATGATGTTGCTTACCTTGCTGAGTATCCGGGCAAGATAATGGGGACTCTCGGGGCAATAGACGGGGAGCGTGGATTAACAATTATTAAAGACCTAACCAGAGCGTTCTTTGATAAATATATTAGGGGAGTGAATACAGGTTTTGATTATTTGAAACAGAATAACAGAGAAGTGATTCTCAGGAAAAGTACTGAATAATTTTTTTAATATTTTTATACTATTCGATTAAAGGCATTTTATGACTCCCGAAGAAATTTCAAAGCAGTTAAGAAAACCCGAAGGGGAGAATGGGTTATATATTGCCGAAAGTATGAATAAGCTTAGTTCGAAACTGATACGCCTGAACTATAAGGAAATCTCCAAGATGCCCGGGGATAACATTCTGGAAATAGGTTTTGGCAGCGGGTTTTTCATGAAAGAGTTATTTGAGATGGGGAACGAAAGAGTTATTGGGCTTGATTATTCTGAAACCATGTTAGATGAAGCCAGGAAAATTAATAACGAGTTCATCCAAAAGGGTAGAATGGAGTTGTACCATGGACCGGCTCATCAAATGCCATTTGAAGATAATTCAATTGACAAAGTGGTTACAATTAACACTATCTATTTTTGGGACGAACCAGAAATAATATTACGGGAAATAAAAAGAGTTCTAAAGTGTGAGGGACATATCGCCATTGGTATAAGAAATGAAGAAACAGTAAAGCACTTAGAGTTTACCAGGCATAACTTTGAGTTTTACTCCACCTCTAAAGTTGAAAAGCTGCTCCTTGAAAATGGTTTTGAAATAGTATCAAGTAAAACGATTCAAGACAACGAATATGATGCCAACTGCATTATTGGAAAGGCAAGAATGGATTAGTCTTTTGAGCCATCAACCGATTTTGATAGATCCATTACCAGACAAGATGTTAAAGGAAATCGATTATTTGATTTTCGGTAGGAGTAGAACAACTGCCCAATGTATTGTCCTAAAAAGAATGCGGGGATGAAAAAGGCAAAAGTAGAAAGCTGCCACCCAAAACCGCCAAAAATCCTGACTGCGGCAACAAAAGGTACAGGAAGATGCACGGAAAGTACCCATTGAAAAGAAAACTTTTTTACATTTGCCCGCCAGTATCCAAAGGGGATATTAAGCAGTAAAATTAATATAAGTGCTAATGCCAATTTCAAAACAATCTTCTTTTCAAATATGTTATGCCGCTAAACTAAATAATTATTGGAATAATTCAAATTTAGTATCGTTTTTTTGACATAATAACTGAAAGTCCTCTCGGAATTGAAGGACAGTGCTCCAGTTTGAATCCTACTTTTTCTGCCAGTTCAAGTGATAATTCAAATGCCTTCTGATTTACGTGACCTTTTGGTTCGGAAAGTAAGCAGGTTCCTCCAGGTCGTAATGCGTTAAATACTTCACCTAAAAATCTTTCCTGATCAGTCACTTCATGTAAAACGGCAAATATCAGAGCAAAATCAATTTTGCCTTCAAGATCCTCGATACAAAGAGAATTTGTGGAGCAGTTAATTGGTTCAATGGAGCTATCCAGGTTTTTGGCTTTGGCTTTCTCCATTAATTTGTCAAGCATTTCCTGCTGAAGGTCAATACTATATACTTTCCCGTCTGGGCTTACAACACTTGCCATGTAAAGGCTAAAAAAACCCATTGCAGATCCAACATCAAGAACATGTTTTCCTCGGGAAACATACGCCCCAAGTATCTTTGAAGGGTTTTGAAAGAGTTTTCTTAAGGGGCTTGCTAAAAGGTGACCGACCCAGATCGGGCAAACATGTTCAGCCATTTCCATTCTCCGAGGGTTAGTAAATAGTTGATGCGGCAAGTTAGACGATTGAAAATAGGAAAAGATTTTTTAAGTTCTATTAAAAAAATATAAATTTAAGTCCTTTCATAATTTCTTTTGGGGCGTACATGAAAATTTCATCAAGTTGTTACGCAATTCACGGACTTTTTACACTTTCACCCTGGGTGGTTAACAGCGGTTTTATCGTTGGAGAAAGTAAAACCTTAATTGTTGATGCCGGGGCAAACTACCTCTCCGCACAAACAATATTCGGTTATGCCACAAGCGCCCGGGAGGAAAACGAACTCTTCCTGGTTAACACAGAACCGCATTTCGATCACATTGGCGGGAACTGCTATTTTAGTGAAAAGGGAATCCCTATATACGGGCATGAGGGAATAAACAGAACCAGCGAAGAATTTTATGGACTGGCAGAAGAATTTAATAAAACAATTACCAGTTCAAAGAGAAGAGAAGCAAGGGAGGAACAGACCTTATTTGTAAATACACATCCTGTAAATCCAAACCATAAAATTTCTGCACTCAGGACTACCCTTGACCTGGGAAATAAAATCATTGAGATTATACTTACACCAGGGCACTCGCCTCAAAATCTTATGGTTTTTGTTCCTTCCGAAAATGTAATATACTCAGGGGATACAATTATCGAAGGTTACATCCCAAATATGGAAGACAGTACTGTTGAAGGGTGGAAAAACTGGATGAAATCATTAAACATAATCGAGGAGCTTGATCCAGGCATTTTAGTGCCCGGGCATGGTAAGGTGTTACGGGGTAACGAAATAACAAAACAAATTGAGTTGACCAAAGAGTATTTAATCGCGGGAATTGAGTCTGGTAAAGCTCCCACTGCTCTATAGACAAATTAAATTTGGAGATCGGAATTGAAGTTTTTTTTAACTAACTTTACGGATCAATAATTAAATTATTGGCAGATTTTATTAAATCGCAAATTGCAAAAGAGGGAGTTAAGACCAATCTGATAAGAGTTTTCTTACCTGTCGTTTCCCAACAAGAAAAATTTGTAAAATATACAATCGAATTCAATTCTCCAAAGAGAGACTACTATTATTAAATTTTAGAAGGTTATGTAATGAAATCATTAGATGCAATAGGTTTAGATGAAAGGCTTTTAAAAGCGGTTACTGATTTAGGATTTGAAAAACCTATGCCCATTCAGGAAAAAGTTATTCCATTTTTAACAGATGAAGGTTTTGGCGACTTAGTCGCTTTGGCTCAGACAGGAACCGGTAAAACTGCTGCATTTGGTTTGCCGCTTTTACAGATGACTGATGTATCAATAAAAGATACTCAACATTTAATCTTATGCCCAACTCGTGAACTCTGTATTCAAATTTCTGAAGATTTGAAAAATTATTCCAAATATATTCAAGAAATAAGAATGTGTGCTGTATACGGCGGTACGAGCATTGATGCTCAAATAAAAACAATTAAACGAGGTGTGCATATAATCATTGCTACTCCTGGCAGGTTGTTGGATCTGATCAACCGCAAAGTTGTTAAGATAGGTTCAATAAGGACAGTTGTTTTAGATGAAGCTGATGAAATGCTTAATATGGGCTTTAGAGACGATCTGGAATCCATACTTAACGAAACACCTTCTGAGAAAAAAACTTTGTTATTCTCTGCAACAATGCCACGCGAAGTAATGAACATTGCCAACCGTTACATGAATTCTCCAACTGAAATTTCTGTAGGGACAAAAAACGCCGGTGCGGAAAATGTTACTCATCTACTTTATATGGTTCATGCAAAAGACAGATATTTAGCGCTTAAGCGTATCGTTGATTTTAATCCTTCAATGTATGGTATAGTATTCTGTAGAACACGCCAGGAAACAAAAGATGTTGCCGAAAAATTGATGCAGGATGGCTATAATGCTGATGCTTTACATGGTGATCTTTCTCAGGCTCAGAGAGATCAGGTAATGCACAAATTTAGAATCAGAAATCTAAATTTCCTTGTCGCAACGGATGTTGCTGCACGTGGTATTGATGTTAATGACTTAACTCATATTATTAATTACAATCTACCAGACGAAATTGAACTATATACACACAGAAGTGGTAGAACCGGACGTGCTGGAAAGAAAGGGACCTCAATATTAATTGCTAACCTTAAAGAAAAAGGTAAGATAAGAGGGATTGAAAATCAGCTGAAGAAAAAATTTACACAAATGCCTGTTCCAGGTGGTAAAGAGATTTGTGAGAAACAACTATTCCATTTTATTGACAGAATGAAAAATGTGGAAGTTGATGAAAAACAGATTGAAGCATTCTTGCCACAGATTACAGCACAACTTGAATTGTTAGATAGAGAAGATCTTATCAAAAAATTTGTATCTCTCGAGTTCAACAGATTTCTGGAATACTACAAGAACACCAAAGATCTTAACGTTCCCGAAAAAGGTGAAAGAGGTGAGAGAGGCGATGGTTCCCACAGAACCGGTGCTTCAGGATTTACAAGATTTTTCATTAATGTTGGCGACATGGATTTTATAAAACCTACAACCATTATTGGTTTTATAAAAGACTTCACAGGTATGAAGGATATCGAAATTGGTAATATTGAAATTCTAAAGAGCTTTTCCTTTTTCGAAGTTGAATCCGGCTTTGATGAAAAAGTACTGGCAGGTTTCGAAAACAGAACACTAAAGAAAAGAAGTATTTCTGTTGAAATTGCCGAGGCTAAATCCTCAAGATCTTCAGATTCCGGAAGATCAAAAGGCGGCGACCGTAAAAGAAACGGAAGCGGTGGCTATAAAGGTCGCAGCCCACAAGGTGGAAAGGGCAGAAGCAGCGGCGGTGGACGCAGCAGTAGAGGCAAAGATGCTTTCTTTGCTGAATTGAGATCGGGCAAAAGAGGCGATAATAAGAAAAAACGTTAGTTTCTTATAAATCCATACTAATTATTTTTATTAGTGGGCAATAAAAACAGGATTGTTTTTGTTGCCTTTTTTTATGACTTTTAATTAGCATTCCAATAAAATTTTAATTCAAACTAATTAATAGAATCGCTTAATTGTAATCGGCTAATATAAAATAACCAGGGGGGTAAATGAAAAAGTACCTTTTTTTATTAATATTCTTATTGGTCACTTCGTTAAACGCACAATTTATAAGAGGGTATGGTCTGAAAGCCGGCTTTACATCTTCCAATCTGAAATGGGACTACAATACCGGGGGGCAACAGTGGATGATAGAGCCAGATAATAGAAATGGAGTAAACCTTGGATTATTTGTAGAATTTCTTGACTTACCGGTATTCAGTACCCTTGCTGAAGTAAATTACGTACAAAAGGGAATAAATCAGAATGTTCCATTTACCTCTCCCACAAATCCGGATGGTGGTGAAGAATCTCTGAATTGGCAGATTAATCTGGATTATCTCAATTTATCCTTCCTTGCAAAGGGCAGAATATCAATTGGTCAATTTACACCTTATCTTCTAGCGGGACCTTCCTATGATATTGAAATAAACAGGTCAGTAGAAAATGATGACATTGATAATTACAAGGATTACAAGAAACACAGAATGGGTCTTAAATTAGGTGCTGGTACTGAATTTAAACTTGAGACAGTAACGCTACTTGCAGAGTTTGTCTACCAAGCAGATCCAGATAATTTGTTTAATAATCAGTTATTAATTGTAACAACAAGTTCGTTTGACTTGAGAATAGGTGTATTTTTCCAATAAAAGCATTGCTTTAAATTCAATATTACAGTTTCTGAGGTTCTATGAAAAAAAGTTATTTAGTGATTCTAATCATTACCTTTTGCAGTTTATCGCATGGTCAAAGTATTAGGGGGTGGGGAGGTAAAGTAGGTGTTAATATATTGAAGGAAGATTGGAATCATTCATTTGAATATTATTACATTGGAATTGCAAAACCGTTTCCGGGAATAAATGCAGTTATATTTATAGAATGCCAGTATAACCCAACTTTTTTATTCGTAGTCGAAGCAGCCTATACAAAAAGTCGGATAAATTTGGAATCAAATTCTACTATTGCTCATCCTGACTGTTCGTGTATATTTGGTGACTGGGTGAGTAAGAAAAGTTCTTTAGATATTTCAATACTTGGCAAGATTAAGAGTGAACAAAATATTTTTTCACCCTATTTATTAATTGGCCCATCGATCAGCTTTACTTTAGAAAATACCACAACAGGATATTATTCTCTACCTTTTAATGATAATCGAAACATCTATGATGAAATATCTCGATTGAGGATCGGTATAAAAGTGGGAGCTGGAACAGAAGTAGAATTTCAAACTCTGAACCTCTTATTTGAGATTATTTTCCAAAAAGAAATTAATAATCTTTATGAGACAGACGAGTTAAAAATTTCATCCTCCTCCTGGAATTTTCGGTTTGGATTTTTATTATAAACCTTTCCTCATGCATTAATCATTATGGAGTGTTTATGAAGCCCTTGTGTATTTTGGTGTTGATAAGTATTACATCTTCCCTTCTTTTTAGCCAAGCAAAAATCGCATATGGCGTTAAGGCCGGGGCAACTATAATAAACCCAACTGTTTTTACACAGACAAGATACCTCAGAGATATGGATGGCAGAGTTGGTTCTCTTCTTGGTTTATTTCTTGAGTATCATGAAGACGAAACCGTAAGTTTAGTGACTGAGTTATATTATGTACACCGCCTAATGGACAATATTATTCTCAAATACGATTACAATACAGGCGAAATATACCAGGACCTTAGTAATAAAGTCAGTCTGGACTATTTAAACATTTCCTTGCTAGCTAAATTTAGTTTTTCAATTTATTCACAAAAACTTTATGGGTTTGTCGGTCCTGCTCTTGACATAGAAGTCGATTCGGCAGCAGAATTGATCGAAGGAAATAACTACTTTGATAAAAATTCGTTGAATACAATTAAATATGCTATAAAATTTGGAATTGGAACTGAGTTTGAATCAATGGGCGAAATTTTTTTAACTGACTTTTCATATCAATTTGATTTCAATAGAATGTCTCAACGGAGTCCGAGGATCACCGTAAGTTCTTTTGACATAAAGATTGGAGTATTCTTATGAGAAAAATAGAATATACCTTACCATTCGTTATTATTGCTGTCCTTTACAGGGGTAAATAATTATAGGTTGGAAAATCCACTTTGTTACTAATTTGATAAACCATGAATGGATTCACTGAATTTCTTGATATTATTGAATGGGTATGACAGCTGCGATTTGGGTTTGAGATGTGATACTAAAAGAGTACTTTCATGCGAATTCACTTAAGAGTATTTTACTGAAATGAACGATGATATTATTGGAGAGTTTTAGTAATTTGGGTGTATGTTTGAGAAATATTAGTCTCGTATAATTAGCTCATAAAACCGGACATTTAATGAATATCGTTATCACTGGCTCTAATGGATTTATTGGAAAAAATTTACTTAACCAACTGCTTGAAAAATACCCTGAAGCAAAATTTAAATGTTTAGTTCGTGCAGAGAAAAAATCAGATAATCCAAGAGTAGAGTTTGTTACAGTTAACTATCTTGATCTGCAATCAATACTGGATTCGAAAGTTGTTGATGATGCCGACTATATCTTTCATGTTGCCGGCGTAACAAAGTCCGCTACTAAAAAAAGATTTTGGGAAGGGAATGTAATCCCCACACAAAATTTATTAGAGGCAGTAAAACAGACAGGGGCTAAGTTAAAAAGATTCCTCCTGGTATCTTCCCAGGCTGCCAGCGGACCTTCTGACAGTCTGGATCATCTCTTATCCGAAAGTGAGGACGCTAACCCGGTAGAACTTTACGGGGCGAGTAAATACGAAGCCGAGAAAATACTTAGAACATACTCCGACATACCTTTTACAATTATCAGCCCCGGTGGAGTATTCGGACCTGGTGATGTTGACTTCCTGAAGATATTCGAAATGACAAAGATGGGCATTAATGTTTATGCCGGTGTTAATGGAAAGTACATGTCGGTAATCTTCTCCGAAGACCTTGTAAACGCTATTGTAGCTTCTGCTTTTTCTGAAAACTGTATTAACAAAAAGTACTTTATTGTAAATGATAAACCGAACACCTGGAATGAAATTCACGAAACGGTTTTTGAGGTTGCCGGTAAAAAGAGATTCGACATTTCCCTTCCGTTCCCTCTGCTTAATGTTCTATCCTATCTCGGATCCGCATATTCCGTAATATCCAATAACCATATCATTTTTAATAAGAATAAAGTGAGTATGTCGGGACCAAAATATTGGATAGCTTCTAATGCCGCGGCAAAGAAAGATTTCGGTTTCGAACCTAAGTATAATCTGAAAGAGGCAATGCAGAAGACTTACGATTGGTATAAAGAGAATAAGTGGCTTTAATAAACAAGGAGCTCAGATATATTCTGCGCTTCTGTTTCTATTCTATTTTGTAAATTAAGTTTATGATTCCAGGACTATCATAATATAAAAGTTCTTTACTAACTTTCTTGAGGTTGTTTATGCCGACAAATTTACCTCCTGAATATTACGAAGCTGAAAAGAAGTTTAAAGATGCTTTTTCACCCGCGGAAAAAGCCGAGGCAATTGAAGAAATGCTCTCCACAATCCCAAAGCACAAAGGGACTGATAAATTAAGAGCAGATTACCGAAGAAAGCTTTCCAAACTTAAATCCGAAGCTAAGTCTCAGAAAAAGACAACGAGGCACGATTCGTATTTCCATATTGAAAAAGAAGGTGATGCGCGTATTGCCATAGTTGGTGATGCCAACACAGGTAAGTCCTCTCTTGTGGCAGCTCTCACACATGCCCATCCCGAAGTTTCAGATTCTCCTTTTAGTACATGGATACCAACCCCCGGATTACTGGAGGTAGACAACATACGATTTCAACTAATTGATACTCCACCCATTACCCGGGATTATATTGAGCCCGAATGTTACGACTTGTTAAGAACCTCTGATATGATTCTGATAATGCTGGATATTCAGGACTATCCTATAAAGCAAATTGAAGAAACACTGGATAAGTTGGAAGCTGGTAAAATTGCACCCTTCAGCAAGAAACATCGTTATGATGGAAAATCGATGAAATTTATTCCAATGATAATAGCCGTAAACAAATTGGATGACGCGGTATTCAGGGAAGAATATGATGTTTTGGAGGATCTTCTCTCTGAAGAGTGGAATTTGATTCCAATCTCTGTGAAGCATAAATTTAATCTGGAAAATTTATTTCATGAAATGGTTGAACGAATGCATTTGATTCGTATTTTTTCAAAGCCTCCTCATCGTCCGGCGGATTTGACCCGCCCATTTGTACTTAAAGAGAATTCAACAATTGATGATTTTGCAAACAGAGTGCATCATGATTTTTCAGAAAAATTAAAATCGGCAAGAGTGTGGGGCACTGGAGTGCGTGATGGACAACAGGTGGGACGTGAGCACGTATTATCTGATAAAGACATTGTAGAACTTCATATGTAAAGAATCACTCCAACTGTAAAATCAATAATACATTTCCAATAGTGAATCATATTAATTGGATTTTGGTTTATAAAAAAACTCAACATGCTTAAAGGAATTTATGAATTCACTTAAAAACATCAGACTTGTGAAGCTTGAAAGAGAACAGTTGGACATGGTTGTTGATTGGGCGGCTAATGAGGGGTGGAATCCCGGGTTAAATGATGCTGAAGTATTTTGGAATACTGATCCGGATGGATTTTACGGAGTATTGAAGGATGATGAATTAATAGCCAGTGGGTCGGTTGTCAGTTACAATGGTGAATACGGATTTATGGGCTTCTTTATTGTTAAACCGGAGTATCGAGGCAGCGGATTGGGGAGAGAACTTTGGAATAAAAGGAAGGAAATACTCTTATCGCGGCTTAGGAAGGACGCAACTATCGGGATGGATGGAGTTGTTGATATGCAGGAGTTTTACGCTAAGGGGGGCTTCAAATTGGCTTATAAGGATATGCGTATGGAAGGAATGGGTAGGGAATATGAACTATCGGAAGATATTTCTCTGATTGAGGAGAATGATTTTATAGAAGTTAGTAAATACGATAGAGAATGCTTTGGTTTTGACAGGTCGACATTCTTATCCGGCTGGTTAAAACAAAGTAACGCCAAGGCATTTAAATATAAGAATGGAAATAATGCTGCAGGTATTGCCGTAATTCGTAAAGCTATGAATGGATATAAAATTGGACCACTGTTTGGCGATAATTTATATATTGCAGAGAAGTTATTCGAAGCCTGCTCTGATACTGCAAAAGGAGAAAAGCTTTTTCTGGATATACCCAAAATAAATAAGGAATCCGTGGCTTTGGCTAAGAAATACGGACTTAAGCCATGCTTCGAATGCGGTAGAATGTATTATGGTAAGCCAATAGATGTGCCGCTTGAGAAAACTTTTGGAGTTACTACTTTTGAGTTGGGATGAAGTTTTTGCAAGTGGGTTGTTACTTGTTTTTATCAGATGGAATTATGTTGAAACATAAAATACTTATAACCATTTATAATTTTCATGTAACATTAAAACCGTTATATCCAAATCAATCCCATAATAATTACTCTCACATACTCGATAATATATAGGGGAAATTAAACGAGATGACATTATGAAAATATGAGGTTTTCCATTGATTGAATATGTGGTTATTTCAATTTCATTGTGCTGCATCAACTTTTTAGGTGATTCAGAATTTCCAAATTCGTCAGATTCGTCAAGTATATTACACACTCCAGATCATAATAACACAAAAGTCTATCAGCATTTTGATTACCATTTAGAAGAAAAAAAAACTGATAGCACACTTTATTATGATGCCCTTGCCCTAAATAGCGCCCAAAAGGAAGGCAACAAATCGCTCGAATCAGAAATACTATTCAAACTTGGGCAATATTTCAGTAAAAGAGGAAAAATAACTGAGGCGCTGGAAAAGTACAAAGCTTCTCTAAGAGTAAAAGTACAACTAAACGACTCACTCGGAATTGCAGCAGTCCACGATGCCATTGGTGATGTTTATCGTTACTTAGGGAATTTTAATTTTGCACTTGAGGCACATTTAACGGCCTTAAACATTTACGAGATTCTAAAAGATAGTTCTGGTATATCAAATTCCTTTTGTTACCTTGGACTAATTCAAAGGAATGTAAATGATCTTCCTGAGGCATTAAAGTATTATAAGAAGGCATTTGATATTCGTAGAATGAATAATGATCAAGTGGGTATTAGTGAAGTACTGAGTTTTATTGGGACAGTATACTGGTATTTGGAGGACTATGAAAAAGCTCTTGATTACTACCAGCAATCACTAGAAATAAGGCAGCGTTATTCTGGTGGGGAAGATAAAATATCAGGAATCTTAAACAATCTGGGAAATACATACCGGGAACTAGGTGAACTTGAAGTAGCTCAGGAATATTATAAACACTCCATTGAAATAAGTGAAAGAATTGGGGATGATAAACTAAAGTGCGTAACACTTAAGAACATTGGAATCCTCTTTAAAGAGAAAAAGCAATTCGATAAATCCATTAAGATATTTAATGAAGCCAATTTTATTGCCCAGAAAATTAAGTATAACAGAATTATTAGTGAAGTTCTGAAGAATGAGGCAGAAGTTTATGAGGCAATTAATAAACCATCGATTGCCCTGGAATTGTATAAACAATACTCAGCCCTGAATGACTCAATATTTAGCGCGGAAAATTCACGAAAAATAACCGAATTTAAATCACAATATGATTTGGCTAGTAAGGAAAGAACAATTAATGAATTAGAGGGGGAGAAAGAAAAAAACATAAGGAATTTTCTTCTCCTCGTAATAGGTCTTATGATTTTGCTTTCCGTAATTATCGTACATCGTTTTTATTTGAAAGTTAAAATGAACCGGTTACTAAAAGAGCAGCAAAAAACTATTATTGAAAAAAATATTGAACTTGAAAATCTAAATGAAGATTTGGTATTGGAAAAGGAAAAGGCAGAAAGATCTGATAGATTGAAATCTGAATTCCTTGCGCAGATATCCCATGAAATCAGAAGTCCAATAAATACAATTCAAAACTATACTTCTCTTATCGAATTTGATTTAGGTAGACATTTGGATAGTTCATCAAAAGAGTATTTCCATTCGATTCATTCGGCCTCAAGTAGACTGATAAGAACAATTGATTTAGTTCTGAACATGTCTGAATTGGAAACGGGTTCATATGTGCCATCCTACCAGGAAATAGACATCATTGATTTGATTGTGGCTCCAATGATTTTGGAGTTTAAGAATGTAGCCAAATCCAAGGGGTTGTTTCTGGATTTTGTAAATGACATGGGGAAAGCGGTAAAATTATATGGTGATCACTATACATTATCCCAGATATTATCCAATCTAATTGATAACGCCATTAAATATACTAATGATGGCTCCGTTATAGTTTCCTTGTGCGAAACTGAAAATAGTGTTGAACTTGCAGTTTCTGACACAGGTATTGGCATTGCGCCGGAGTATATACCAAGACTTTTTGATAAATTTTCGCAGGAAGAACAAGGCTATACAAGAAGGTTTGAAGGTAGTGGACTTGGTTTAGCACTGGTTAAAAATTATTGCAAATTGAATAATGCGGCAATTAGTGTTGAGAGTGAAAAAGATGTTGGAAGTACATTTAGGGTAACGATCAAAAAAAAGATTAGTTAACAGAGTGTTATACGAGAGGCATGGATCCCATGCCTCTCTGGAAAATTATTTGCTTTTATCTAAATATTTAGCAACGTCTTTAGCAAAGTAAGTCAATATCATGTCTGCCCCTGCTCTCTTGATAGCTATTAAGGACTCAATCATAACTCTCTCCTCATCAATCCAATCGAGTTTACCAGCGGCTTTAATCATAGAATACTCGCCACTTACCTGATAGGCAGCTGTAGGCATTCCAAATTCTTTCTTAACTCTGTAAATAACATCAAGATAAGGTCCGGCCGGTTTTACCATAATTATATCAGCGCCCTCTTCAACATCTGATTTGGCTTCACGCATTGCTTCATCGGAATTGGCAATATCCATTTGATGAGATCTTCTATCACCAAACGCGGGGGCTGAATCTGCTGCATCTCTAAAAGGTCCGTAATATCCCGATGAATACTTGACCGCATAACTCATTATTGGAATTTTTGTAAATCCTTTATAATCCAAAGCCTTTCTAATGGCAGCAACACGTCCGTCCATCATGTCAGAAGGAGCAACCATATCGGCGCCGGCTTCACAGTGAGAAATTGCTTCTTTTGCTAATAGTGTAACAGTCTCATCGTTTAGTATTTCTTCACCATTAAGTAATCCGCAATGTCCGTGAGAGGTATATTCACACAAACAAATATCGGTAATAACTAAAAGGTCTTTTACATTTTCCTTTATTGCTCTTACGGCTCTTTGAATAATACCATTCGAATCATAAGCGTCAGATCCCTGTTCATCCTTATGTTCCGGTATTCCAAACAATATTATCGCAGGAATCCCCAGGGCGACAAGTTCTTTACACTCCTCGACCAGCACGTCAATTGACATTTGGTATACACCGGGCATTGACTTCACTTCATTTTTGATCTTTTCGCCGTGATGCACAAACAAAGGATAGATTAAATCTTCCTTGCGGAGAAAAGTTTCTCTTACCATATCTCTTACTATGCTGGAATGTCTTAATCTTCTAAGTCTGCTTGTTGGATAATTTGCCATAATTTAACTTCCTCCTGAAACTATATTTCAGATTCTGATAATTTATTAGTTCTTGGAATATATTTGTCTTCTATTAAACGGTCAACTCTTTCTTTTACTGTTTTGGAATACTTCACACAATCGCCAACGGAAATTCCTCCCCTGTAATTGCCTGAAAGGAGTACTCCTTTATTCATTTCTTCAAAGTACTTAAAACTCGACTCTTGTTCCGGATAGCCTAATATATATTGGGGAATAGCCTTGTCCCATGTTTTCTCCTTCAGATAAACAAATGGTCCTTCAATTCCCATCACTTCCTTAAACTCTGCAAGTACCAGTCTTTGTCTTTCTTCGTCAGTAAACTTCTCATCAAAAGTATTCCGTGATCCACCTGTAAATAGGGTGAAAGAGGCGTAATCTTCCGGCGCTCTGTTTGTAAAGATTGTTGAAGTCCAGATAGCACCAAGAAATCTTTTCTTTTCTTTACTTGGTATTAGAAAACCAAACCCATCAAGGGGCTGTTTAATCTGATCTTTTCTAAAAACAACAAACAGGACTTTTACTTTTGGGTACGGTAGTTTCTGAAAGTTATCGTTCAAATTTTCATCAAGGTCACCCATTACCTCCGGTATATCGTATCCGGGTATTGTAGAAACGACTAAGTCAAAAGTATCCTGCCCGATTTCTCTGTTCTTCATGTGATGCACGCGATAGCCCGAATCAGCAAGACTGATTTTATCAATTGTATAACCATATTTTACACGGTCGCCAAGTTGGCTGGCAATAGCTTTAGGGAAAGACTGCATTCCATTCTTAAATGAAAACATTTTAGCGTAGTTTTTTGACTTCTCTTTTCTTTGCTTGCGCTCTTTTGCGCCAAGAAACATTCCTTTTATTAACCCGCCATATTTCTGTTCAAGATCATAAACTTTAGGGAATGCTGATTTAACACACAGTTCGTGAGGATTGCCCGCGTAAACGCCGGAGACAAAAGGATCAATCGCGTAGTCAGCAAACTCTTCACCAAGTCTTCGTTTAACAAAATCGTATACTGATTCATCAACACCTTCAACGCTGCGCGGAATAAAAATTTCGCACATTAAACGTAACTTGCCTTTTAGTGAAAACAGAGAAGATTTAAGAAAAGCACCGGGGCCAGTAGGGAGTTCCTGTAGTTTGTTATCTCGTAAAATGTAACGTTTGTTTGCAACATCGTTTGCGTAAATCATCTCTTCGCCCAGCCCAACATCCTCGGCAATTTCTCTTATCAAGGGAGTTGTCTCCAAGCCGCTATTTGGTCCAAAATCAATAAGGTAATCATTAATGTTAATGGTCACCATCGATCCGCCGGGTTCATCGTTCTTTTCGAAAACCGTTACGTCATATCTTTCATCTTTGTTAAGCCAGTGCGCAGTTGCCAAACCGGAAATGCCAGCGCCTAATACTGCAATCTTAATTTTGTTGTTTTCCATAATTACTTTATCTCTTTTGATACAATTTCACTTAATGCCCGGATGAAAGTTTCAGAATCATTCAGCCCTTCCATCACAATATAAGATTCAATATTCACTCCGTCAGCCACATGCCGATATTCTATATCGAGCTCAAACAAAGTTTCAACATGATCCGAAACAAAACTAATCGGTACAATTAATAAATGTTTTTTGTTATTTGCCGAGAGCTGTTTAATCATAGTATCGGTTCCGGGCTCTAACCATTTTACCGGCCCCACCTTACTCTGGTAACATAAGTGATGTTCGTGAGAATAATTTCTCATATTCATTACTTTATCAACAGTGCTTTTAATATGGTTACTATAGGGGTCACCGTTTCTTACCATACTCATCGGTGTTCCATGAGCGCTGAATACTATCTGAACATTGCTCCTTATTTCTTCTCTGAATTTAAGAAGAGTCTGGTCTATCCGTTCATTGATGGCATTTATGTAATTTTCCTGCTCATAGTAAGGCTCTATGTAACTGATCTTACTCAGGTCACCCTTGTAAACTCTCTTCCACTCGTTAAAAGAAGAGCCGGTAGTTGAAATTGAAAAATGGGGGTAAAGCGGCAGAAGAATAACTTTATCATATCCATTTCGTTCAACACATTCAGCGGTTTCTTTGGTAAGAGGTTTCCAGTATCTCATCGCAGTCATTACGTCAATATGCAAGTTTGGATTTTCATTTCTTACTTTATTCTCAAGCATCGATCTTTGTTTCTCAGTCCATTCATTAATGGGTGATTTCCCACCAATTAATTTATATTCCTCTGCAACCTTTGGTGCGCGCCTGCTGGAAATAATTTTAGCAAACAGTTTCTGCCCGAAGGGTAGATTGAAAATATCCGGATCACAAAACAAATTATAGAGAAACGGTTCAATTGCCTCCACTGAATCTGGTCCACCAAGATTCAGTATTACTATTCCAATCTTTTTCATTTACTTTCCTTTCAGGGAAGTACTAAACAGTTCGTGAATATCTTCCAGCGTCTTCTTTTCTTTCTATATAACCGTCAAAAGACATTGCAATATTCCTAACTAGCAATCTGCCCATTTCAGTTATTTTTATCGTACCGTTTTCAATACTTAACAAATCATCATCCATAAATACTTTTAAGGACTCAAGTCCATGAGCAAAATATGTAGTGAAATTAATTTGATACTTTTCTTCTATTGTTTTCATGTTAAGTTCAAAGTCGCACATCAAGGTCATAATAACATCTTTACGCAGAATATCGTCATCAGTTAAAGTATACCCTTTCATAATGGGCAGTTCGCCATTATCAAGCATCTCGTAATACTCTTTTTCATTCTTTTGGTTTTGGCTGTAAATACGACCAAGTTGACCAATACTTGTTATTCCCATTCCATAAAGGTCAGTCCCGGCATTTGTACTGTAGCCCTGAAAGTTTCTGTATAGCCTTTTTTCTTTTAGAGCAATTGAAAGTTCATCTTCCGGTTTCGCAAAATGATCCATTCCAATAAAAGTATAGCCTGCACCTGTCAGTTTTTCTATAGTCATTTTCAGGATATGCAGCTTTTCTTCAGGTTGAGGCAAATCCTCTTCTTTTATAAGCGACATATGTTTTTTCATCCACGGCACGTGAGCGTAATTAAAAACAGCAATCCTGTCGGGAGAAATATCAATTATGGCATCCACAGATTTTTCAAAAGTATCGGCAGTCTGAAAGGGAAGACCATAAATAAGATCGAGATTTATACTCTCGAATTTAAGCTCTCGTACCCAGTCAACAACTTGCCTTGTCATATCCTCGGGTTGAATTCGATTAACAGCTTTCTGCACCTTTTCATTAAAATCCTGAACACCCATGCTTATTCTGTTAAAACCACCTTCACGCAGTGCAACGAGATGATCCCTGGTAAGTTCCCGAGGGTCAATTTCGCAGCCATTCTCAGAATCATCTCTAAAATTAAAGTTAGTTTTAATGTAAGAAACAAGATCACTTATTTCAGATGGCGTAAGATGAGTGGGTGTTCCGCCGCCCCAGTGAAGTTGGGCTACCTTTCTATCCGGTGCGATATATGTCCGTACAAGGTCAATTTCTTTTTTTAGATAATCAATATACTTGGCAACACGATCTCTATTACGGGTAACAATCATATTACATCCGCAGAAATAGCATAGTGTGTCACAGAAGGGAAGATGATAGTAAAGAGACAAGTCCGGCATCTCTTTATTACTGTTTGTGGCTATCACTTCAACCAGAAATTTATCTTTTGTAAACTCCTCGGTAAAATGAGGAGCCGTAGGATAGCTTGTATATCTGGGACCTGGCTTATCGTACTTTTTAATTAAATCTATATCGATTGAAAACATTAAGTATGCCTTTTATTTATGATAAACAACACTCTCTTCTTTTACGAATTGCACAAGAGCTTTTGCATGATCCGGTTTAATATCAGGTAAAATACCATGTCCTAAATTGAATATATGCCCGCTCCCTTCGCCGAAGGATTTTAATACTGATTGAACTTCTGTTTTAATTCTAACCTTACTTCCATATAAAATTGTTGGATCCATATTCCCCTGTAGAGCAACTTTATGTCCAACTTGTTCTCTCATTTTGCCAAGATCCATCGTCCAGTCTAATCCTAAAACGTTGGCTCCGCAATCCGCCATTTTATCGATACTATGGTGAACACCCTTAGCAAACATAATCACAGGAATATTCTCTTTATTTAGCTTGCTGATGATTTTTGTCATATAGTCCAGAGAAAACTCATTAAAGTCAGAAGGAGTTAAAATGCCACCCCAGGTATCAAAAATCTGAACAGCGTTAACGCCGGATTCAATTTTCGCGTTTAAATAATCTGCAACTGTATCTGCAATCTTGTCAAGTAGCTGATGTGCCAGTTTTGGATTGTTGTAAATTAATTCTTTTACGCGCGCAAAAGTTTTACTACCACTCCCCTCGACCATGTATGTTAATAATGTCCAGGGCGAGCCGGAGAAACCAATAAGAGGAACCCTGCCATCTAGTTCATCTTTAGTAACTTTTATAGAATCCATTACATACTTTAATTCGACAAAAGGATCGATGGTTTTAAGTTTTTTGAAATCATCTTCGTTTCTGATTGGTTCCGGGAAAATAGGTCCGCGTCCTTCATGCATTTCGAGGTGCATACCCATTGCTTCGGGTATAACGAGAATATCCGAGAAAAGAATGGCTGCGTCTGTCTTAATTATATCAATTGGTTGCAAAGTAACCTCAGCAACTAGGTCGGGTGTTTTACACATAGTTAAGAAATCTGACTTTGCTCTAACGGCTCTATATTCAGGCAGGTATCTACCCGCTTGTCTCATAATCCAGATAGGTGTTCTTTCAATCGGTTCTCTTTTACACGCTCTTAGGAATAAATCATTCTGTAATCTTGTCACAATCAATCTCCAAATATATCTTTATTTATAATAACGAATAATCTCATCTAGAAGAGTATTCATGGTTGATTTTGCAGGTGTAATGCTAACCTTAGCACCTGTCATTTCAATCGCTTCTTTTGTTGTGCTGCCAATGGCGGCAATATCACTTCCTTTAAAATACGATTTAGGTGTTTTAACGTCTGCCAGTTTAAGGAAGTTGTTATAAGTTGAAGGACTGGTGAAAATAAAAAGATTTGGTTTAGAATCTTTTATTTCCTTAAGCTCCTCACTTACTTTCTCAATCTTTGTAGGAACGGTGTCGTAAACCGAAATAGGAAATATTCTTGCCTTTCGTTTTTGTAAACCTTCTCGTAATTCTTTCCGCGCAATATTGGAAGTAGGAATTAAGATGTTTTTATTTTCCAAATCGAATTTGGAAAATAATTTCAGAATACCCTTGGCACTGAAATTCTCGGGAACAAGTCCAACTTTAATTCCAAGTTGCTCACATGTAAACTTGGTTTTGGATCCCACGGCAATAACTTTTACCTTCTTTAGCACGCCGGCATGTTCACTGTTTTTAGTCAGGTCGACAAATATTTTAACAGCATTTGATGAAGAGAAAATAACAAAATCAAATGTTGCCGAAAGTAATAATTCGTGCAACTTGGAAGGATCCTGAATCGGGACAATTTTGATGCAAGGGAAATAGATTACTTTTGCACCATGACTATGAAGCCATTTACCTGATTCTTTACTTTGTTCTTTTGTACGAGTAAGAACAATTTTTTTATCCTTCAGTATCTTTTTCATATGAGACCTATTTAGGTGTGTTATAAATTTCTTTTAAAACTTTTCTGGCCCCGGCTTTCAACAATTCCTTCGCCAGTTCTTTCCCAAGTTTTTCAGGATCAGTTTTAGAACCACGGGCTTTTTTACGGAAAGTTATTGTCCCATCCAGTGATGCCACCATGCCTTCTAAGAACAAACCCTTTGGAGTAGCTTCAGCGTGAGCGCCTATTGGCACCTGACATCCACCCTGAAGTGTTTTCAGGAATTCTCTTTCGGCACGAACAGCAGCAAATGTATTCTCATCATTGAGCACTTTAATTATCTTTGCAGCAAAAGTATTTTCACTGCTTATTTCTATCCCTAAGGCACCTTGTCCTACTGCAGGGAGAAATACTTCCTGGGGAAGAATTGAAGAAATGTGCTTCTTCAGTTTCAAACGCTCAACACCTGCACGCGCTAAAATGATTGCATCCCACTTTGAATTTAAGAACTTTTCAATTCTTGTTGGTACGTTTCCACGCAGGTCAACAACCTTAATGTCAGGTCTGTAATGGAGCAATTGTGCCTGTCTACGAAGAGAACCTGTAGCAACTGTAGCTCCTATTTTTAAGCTGTCTAGAGTGGCTTTCTTTTCTCTGGCTATAAGAACATCATCAACCGCATGTCTTTTTGTAACAGCGGCCAGCACTAAGCCCTTCGGTATTTTAGTTTCAAGATCCTTTAGGCTATGTACAGCAATATCAATAGTTCCTTCGAGTAATTCATTCTCCAATTCTTTTGTGAAGAGTGATTTATCCCCGATTTTTGATAATGCAACATCTACAATTTTGTCGCCTTTGGTCTTAATAAGCTTAAGCTCAACCTTAACGTCTTTATGATTTTTTTCAATTTCCTTTTTTATGAACTTTGCCTGCCAAAGGGCAAGATCACTGCCTCGTGTTCCAATAGTTAATACTTTCTTTTCCATCGATTACCTTTATTTTATTCGTCTTCACTTTTTAGGGAAAATAATTCTTTGAGAACTACTACATGATTTTTCAGAACTTGTTCATCAGATTTACCATTTGCCAGTTCTCTTAACTTTATTGTTGGGTTATGAAGAATTCTGCCCATTAATCTTCTGCTCATATCTTCCAGCTTCATATAATCTTCATCTGAAACTTTATTCCGAATCTTGCCCAGTTCGTCCTGTCTGATTTCTTCAAAGAAATCACGAAAAGCTTTTATAGTTGGAACTACTCCAAGAGCGTTATACCAGCTAAACAGATTTGCCATCTCTTCAATAATTATTTTATCAACTTTTGGTATTTCATCTTTTCTGGCTTTCAGGTTTTGTTCAACTATTATTTGTAAAGAATCCATATCGTGATAAAATACATTGTCAAATTTTCTTACGGCAGGATCAATATCGCGCGGGATAGCGATGTCCATCATAACTGTGGGCATTCCTTTCCTGCGTTTCTGCATCTCTTTAACATGCTCGGTTGTAATAAGAAAATTCTCAGAAGAAGTTGCGCTGATAATAATGTCAAACTCATGCAAGTGATGATGGAATGTTTCAAACGGGATTATTTCGCCATCAATTTTTTTCGCAAGGGCTTCTGCCTTTGAAAGTGTGCGGTTGGAAATAACTATATTTGTAACCCCTTTATCGCGTAAATGTATTGCTGCAAGTTCACCGGTCTCACCGGCACCAATAACCAGGGCCGTCTTTTTATCAAGATAGGCAAGGATTTTCTCAACAACCTGAACTGCGGCATAACTTACAGAAATTGCGCCTTCTCCAATCCGGGTCTCTTTTATAGCACGTTTGCCAACTTTACTTGCAGTATCAAATATTCTGCGGAGCACGCTACTGGCAAAATTGAGGTTTTCCGAATACTCAAAAGCATCTTTAACCTGACCAAGAATCTGGCTGTCACCAACAATAAGTGAATCTATTCCGCCCGCTACATTAAAAAGATGCTTAATTGCACTACAGGAAAAAAAATATTCAAAATGATGATTCTCAACATTTTCAATTGGTTTGAATTTTAGAAGATAGTCACGTATATCCTCGGCTCTGGTTCTTAAATCGCGAGGGAATCCAAATATTTCAGTTCTGTTACAAGTAGATATAACAACGCCTTCGCCTAATAAATCCCGTCTTATGGAAGGGATAAACTGGTCTATCTCTTCATTGTTAAGATGTAGCGCCTCCCGCAATTCAATGGGAGCTGTATTATGGTTTATAGAAATACCAAATATATTCATAACTGTTTTTGCTTAATCAATAGAATGTATGAAAACTCGATTCAAATATTTTTGTTATTAGCAGGGATATCAGAGCCAGGGAGAATCCGGTTAGTGAAAATATTATAAACTTTTTGCCATACCATTTTGCATAAATTTTAAATATGATTCCTGTTCCATAAACCAGCCAGATAGTGGCAGTTGCCAATAATTTTGGGTCGAGATAACTATAATCAGGAAAAGCTGATGGTAACCAGATAACACCAATCTTAATGGCTATTGTAAGTAAAACAAATCCAATAACTGCGGAATAAAAGGATAATTTTTCCAGAATCTCTAAACTTGGAAGCCTTTTAAATAATAGCCCAAATTTATTGAGTTTGATATCTTTGTAAAGTTTCAGAAATAAAAGCCCATGCACTGCAGAAATAGTGAGTCCGGCATAACCGAGGATAGCGCTGATCACATGAATTCCAAGGAGTCGGCTCCTGAGTATTTCTTTAACTTCATAATTATCAACAATGTAAATTGAAGAAATTGCCTGGAAAATTAATGAGAAAATTATAATATAATAACCGGTCCACCTTATATCAGTAAGCAGTTCAAGAATGAAATAGGAGAAAACAAGGGCAAAAGCCAAAACGGAATAAATTTCAAATTTTGATGTGATCGGTGGATGATTAAATTCAATGGTTCGGAATACGAGATAAAGCACGTGAATAATCAAAGTAATAAACAAAAATATACGCTTTGAATTTGTTAAAACTCGCTTTTCTTTCATGAAATCGTACAAATAAACCGAAAAAGCCACTAAATAAAGAAAAGGCAGAATTACATTTAATGTGTGAATTGTCTGAAGCATATAATTCCCTGTTACTGCAATGGTTTACAAAGAAAAACATTCAAAGAACCAACTACGGTTTGAACACTTTTGAATATTTGTCACCGTAAAATAACAAAGAAAATACAAAAAAAAAGACTTGTTAGTTCAATTCTCGAAGATTAGTTGGCATGTGTATTATGTTTCTCAATATAGGCATTAATGAGGGAGATGGATGATTTTACTAATGAAAGATTAGGATTAATTTCTAAAGCTTTTTCCAAATACATTTTTGATTTTTCAGGATTGCAAAAAAGCCATAATATCCCAAACATTAAGAATTCTTTTAATGAAGTCAGAGTTTCTACATGGTCATCTTCTTTTACAACTAACTCCGGGCAGGGACAATCATCCGAAACAACATCGGTATTAATGATAAACTCAATATCCTCAGAAATTAGATTATGGAAGGTTTTTAGAGCGGCGTCAATATTCCCAACCTGTGTATAACAGATAATCAGTTTCTTCATAGCAACTTTATTCCCAGGATCCTGAGCAACAACATCCTCAAGTTCAGCCATGGCAAGGGAATATTTTCTGCCTAAAAAATATTGATTACCTAACATTTCACTCATTCTAACCGACCTGTATCTTTTATAAATATAAAATAATAAATGAAATTGAAAGCCCCAAAGATTAATTTGGGGCTTTCGAAATAATTATTGAACGAATGGATATTGTTTACAGAATGTATCAACCCATTTGCTTGATGGCATCATATCATAAGCCATAGCGTTAACGCCAAATTTTAGTGTTTTAGCATCATAGCCTAACATTTTTAAGTAGGCAGCTACGTGTGCTGACGTTTGACCTGTATAACAGTAAACAACAATAGTTTTGTCAGTAGGAAGCGTTTTAAGAGCTGTTGCTAGTTTAAGATCAGAGCCTGGTGTATACTGCATTGCGCCATCAATATGACCTAAATTATAGTGATCAGCAGACCAATAGTTTACGATGTAGTAGTTGCTAAGATTTCCATAAACTGTGTTATGATCGACAGCTGATGCGCCAAAACCTTCTGCTAAAACTGCTGCTGCTCTTGAAGCCAAGATAGCATCACCGGTTTCTTCGCCAGTAGCCAATGTTGGAAGTTCGCCAACTGGACCTTTTGGAGTTGATGTTGTAACAAATTGCGCTAAACGAGGATTACCAATGCTAGGTGACCAGCTATTTGCACAGCTTGAGTTCCATGAAGACATTCCAAATTTCAATGATTTTACATTGTCATGTCCCAATAATCTTAGTATTGAAGTGCCAAAAGAAGCTGTTTGACCTGAATAACAAGCTATTACGATAGTGGTATAGTTGGTTGTTAATCCTTCAATATGAGTGATTAAGTTGCCGGCTGAAACGTTAACGGCACCTTGGATGTGGCCATTTGCGAAATCAGCTTCTGCACGTATATCAATAACATACTGACTTGCACCTGTTAACATGTTTTGGTAAACATCATCAGCAGAAATTAATGCTGGAGCTGAAGTGTTGATAAAGTCGCCATTAGCTTCAAGATATTCTGCTAAAACCTGAGCTTCATTTACAACAACAGGTGTTGTTCCACCGTCGTCGCTTGAGCAGTTAATTGCTAAAAACATTATTGGTACAATAAGTAAATAAGTGAATAGGTTTTTCATTACAACTCTCCTTTAATTGAGTATATGGTTTTTAGTTTGCCTTCCAATATGATGGTAGTTTACCGTCAACGATAATTCCCTGGTCTGCGGCTTTTTCCCATTCTAAAAGATCTTCTTCGTATAGATATAATTGTTTGTTTCTAAGTGTATCGCCTTCAGCCATTATATGACAGGCGTCATAACATGCTTTGCCTTCTTCAACTTCAGTTCTGGTAGTCCACTTTAATATATTATGTGGTGTAGTATATTTATAAGTCGGATGAGCATCGAAGGTTGCTAATTGATCAACTCCGTAATTTGACCATGTGTCCGGAGCCGATAGCGACTGACGAAGTAAAGCAAATTTGTAAGGTTTAATTTCCGGAATAGGATTCATACCGATTTTAAAACTTTGATGAGCTTCAATTCTTGCCCCAACACCATGTACGTGACAGCTGCCGCAATTGTTGTAATCCTGGGAGTGGCATACATTACAGTTAAAAGTATCAAAGTGTTTTGCATGGTAGTCATTAGCAGTCTCCATACCTGAATGACAATCTGTACATTCCGGTTTTAGCGCCATTTGATAACGAGTATCATACTTAACTCCATCGCCATGTATTTCATCTGTTGAATGGCAAGTGACACATTTGTATCCCATTTTTGTCAGGTGTACATCTGGTACAGTGCCAATAGCAACTCCATAATAGGCATGACCACCGCGGCTAACATGGCATGTTGTGCAATGATCTCTTTGATCGGGTTTAACAAAATTATGACCGGCATAAAGTCCGCCGCCGCCCTGAATAGGACGATTAACGTGGCAGTCACCGCAGCTGGCGTGGCACTTTGCACAGTTTGCTTCATAACCTTCTGCCAGATGTTCAGGAATAGAATTAAAATTATCGTAACCGCCTCTTTCTACTACCATTCTTTTTTGACCCCAGCCTTGATTATGGAGACTATTGTGAGACTTTTCATAAATAGCCGGGTGACACGTAGCGCACTTTTCTTCCGCTGATTGGGAAGGTTTCTTTATAAAATCACCTGAATGCGCAACTGCTTTGTCTGCGGTGTTGTCAGTGCCATTGTGGCAAGTCGTACAAGCAACCTGACCATGTATACTATTTTTAAAATCAGTATAACCAGTGCCGCCTAAATAGACTCTGTCATATGGCTCATAGTGGGGAACATCACCGCCACAGCCGGCACCACCTGTAGAGGGTGGGTCAGGAGTGTAAACAGCCTTTAGGACTTCATAATTTGTATGACAACCGTTACAGGAATTAGCCTGCATGGCCATCTCTTCTTCCTGTGATAGTGTTCCGTCATCTGTTTTTTTATCGCAAGCCGTGAAGATGACAGTGACGATAATTAAGAGAAAAGCAATTCGCAAAATAGATTTCATTTGGTTTACCTATAAGTAGTGTTGTTTAATCTATACCTATAGGACAAAATGAGTGCCAATTCGTTTTTAGAACATAATAGGGCTTTTATGTCTTATTAATTGAAACGAAACGTTTCGCTTGGTAGTGTTTATAGTTGGTTTGCAGGTTAAGTTATTACAAATAAGGTTGTTAGCAAAGATGGAACAAAACGTTTCTGAAAATTATAAATGGAACAAATCATTCCACATCTAATCCGTGCTTTTTCATTCTTCGCCACAAAGTTGTTCTTCCAATTTTTAGCTCTGTTGCAACTTTTCTCTTGTTCCAGTGATGTTTTTCAAGGGTTTTTAAGAGATGAGTTCTTTCCGAAATATCATCTGAAGAATGTGCACGTAAATTATACTTGTATTCAATTGAAGATTCCTTAAAATTGGAGGGGAGTTTGGTTGATTCTAGAATTGATCCCTTGGAAGTCCTCACGAAGGCATATTCAATCACATTTTCCAACTCACGCACGTTTCCTGGCCAATCATAATTCATTAATCTATCAATGGCTTTTGCTTCTATTTCTGTAATATCCTTTTTATAAAGCATTGAATATTTACTAAGAAAATGTTTTACCAAGGGAGGTATATCATTTTTCCGCACGCGTAATGGGGGCATTTCAATAGGAATTACACTTAGTCGGAAGAAGAGATCTTCTCTGAACTTGCCATCATCAAGGGCTTTTTGAATGTTAATATTTGTTGCCGCAATAACTCTTACATCAACTTTTTTTGTTACAGATTCACCTACACGCTCGAATGTACCTTCCTGGATTACACGTAACAATTGAATTTGCATTTGAAGAGGCATTTCGGCGACCTCATCCAGAAAAATTGTTCCTCCGTCCGCTATCTCAAATCTTCCGACCCGATCCTTTATTGCATCCGTGAAGGCCCCTTTAACATGACCAAACAATTCACTAGCCAGTAAATTTTGAGGAAATACGGAACAATTAATTTTAATAAAGGGCTTATCATGTCTTGAACTTGTCTGTTGAATAGCATTTGCTATCAACTCTTTACCAGTCCCTGATTCTCCACTTATGAGCACAGGGGCGTCAGAATCTGATATTTCACTAATCAGTTCAAAAATTTCCTGCATTATTTTACTTTGACCTAAAATCCCATGAAACTGCGTACTTTTCTCAAAAGATTCCCGGAACTTTTCCAATTCAGTCATGTCCCGGAATGACACTATTCCACCCGTGGGTTCCTGATCCTCATTGTAAAGAACGGCAGCATTTAATTTGATCTGCATTGGGCAGTCATGAGCATTTCTTACCTTGGAATCAAAATCATAAATATTTTTTTGAGATTTCAGAACAAGCGCGATAGGGCAGTCGGTATAGCAATTATCTGACCTGAAGATGTGTTTGCAAAATTTACCAAGAGCTTCATCCCTATCATAACCTGTTATCTTCTCTGCAGCTTTATTAAAAAAATTTATCCGGAAGTTTTTATCAACCGTAAAAACGCCTTCTGCAATTGAATCTAAAATATGGTCTTTAAATTTGTCGCTGATGCTCATTTTGTCTTTGCATTCTGAATGTTTTAGTAAAAAAAAAGGAACCACGAAGTGCGGTTCCTTTTAAACATGGTATTATTTAGTTTCCAAAAACGTTTATCATACCGTTAATATGTTTCTCTGCATTAATTATTTCACCGATTTCATTCACAACGGTATCATGGCAATCTTTACATTCTGTAATGTCAGCTTCAATATGACCAATTGGCGCTAGTCCATGACATGTACCACAAGCAACTTGTTCATCACCGGCTTGCAGCCATGTAAGGTCAACAGAATTACCTGTAATAGTACTGCCTGAATAAGCCCATGGATATTGCGAGTCGGCTTTTGAGTATTCAAAATTACCATGGCAGTAAGTATTGTTACACTTGTAAATTTCTGTTTCATAGGATGACGCTGCAAGGGAGATATTCTGCTGATCTGTAAACACTACTTCAGAACCGTATGTAGAATCGAAGTGACCTGCATCTTTATATGTAGCCGGAACAATATGGCAACTTTCGCAGTTAATTTCACTGCCTTTGGAATTTTCAAACAAATGCTCGTTATGTAATCCAACCCTTGAGCTGTTTCTGTCAGTAACTCCGCCCAGCGCCTCGAAAGGCTGTGTAGTTGCGTTGCTATGACAGTGGTTACATGCTGTATTAGAAAGCACATTCTCACTTGTTAGCTGAATATTTCCATCAGCGTGCAAAAGAGGGGCAATAATATTTCCTGATTCATCAACAACATCTCCATGGCAGTCGACGCACAAATTCAAATCAGCCGCAATATGACCTGTTGGAGGTAAACCATGGCAAGTGCCGCATGCGGCCTGAGTTCCATCTACCTTGGTCCATAATGGAGTAGCGTTGTTACCTGCAATAGATTCCGTGGTAAATCCCCAAGGGTTAGCTGAGCCTGACTTTGCGTAAGTAAAGTTACCGTGGCAAGCAGTGTTAGAACAAGTAGCGGCGGCGGAATTGTATCCAGGAATGGAAACTTCTGCTGGTAAACCATCTGCATGACTACTTATATAACTTTGGCCAGGAACAGTTTGATTTGGATGGCACTGGTAACAGGATAAAGGAGCAGCAATATCTATATCATAAATATGAGATGAATGAGCTCCAACCCCTTTATAGGTTGTTGCAACATTATTGTGCAAGTCAGTTGGGGGAGCAATTCTTGTAACATCGCCGAAACTGCCATGGCATGTGTTACATGATTCTGGTCCACCCGGATTTGAATGACAACCGTTGCAGCTAACTTCCACAGTTCCGCCAGAATAATCGGAGGCATGGCATTGTTGGCACGATTCAATATCCCAGTTACTTTCTGCAAGTTTTGCTGCATGAAAATTTGGGGAATCGGTGCTTGCAATTCCATCTTTGTGAATATTAAGATGACCAGGATCTGTGAGATCATCATTAAGATCACTACAACCAATTACAAAGGCCACAAATAATATCGGGAATACGTATTTCATAATTTTATAATTCATTGTAAACCTATACAATTAATTTCATTCGTTAGTTTGATCCGTGGCAATAGCCACAGAATCCTACTCCGGGTTGTCCGGATGGTCTTGCATTAATATCAGTATGACAGTTATAACATACAGATCCCATATCATCATGCCAGTCGCCACGTTCATTGTCAGACATAAAACCTGATTCATGAGTTCTTGGGTTCGTTCCTTTTACTCCATCATTATCCATATGGCATAATATACAGGAAGGATCAGCACCTTGTGTGTCATGACATGCCGCACAGTTTTCAATATCTCTTCTGGCTAAAATTGCATGTTGACCACCACCACTGCCAACGCCAATTGTGAAAAAGTCAGAGACCAGGTGTGATGTTGGAAGGAAACCTTCAGCGGCGTAATCACCACCATTGGAGCTATGGCATTCTGCACAGAATGTTTCAGTCTGATGGCATGTCTGGCAATCGGATGTTTTTCCTTTTGCTTCAATTCCATGGCTGTATCTGAAGTCAAAGTTATGTACACGCGCAATCTGCATCTGTTTTGCATCGCTCTTGTATTGATGCGGTGAATAGGGAGTATAAAAGTCAGTTACAGTATTTGTCTCATCAATCATAGTAGTTGAAACATGACACGTTTCACAAAATGTGTTATCATGGCACATCGCACAGCTCTTGTCGTTTAAAGCTGTAAATTTATGCTCACCAAAAAAGCTAACCAGCTTGTGATCAGCAGGGATTAAGTCTGCAGTGCCTTTATGGCAGACAACACAATTGTTGGTAGCTACACTTTGGTCATTGTGACAATCGTAACATAAAGCCATTGAAGGTAATAGCTCAGCAGATTCAAAACTGTATTCAACTTTATCCAGTCCTTTGTGGCATGTTGTACATTCCATTTCAAGGGTTCCAACATGCTGCGCATGATTAAAGAATAAGGAAGAACCAGATTGAACCAGAGGTTCAAAATTATCCTCGTAATGGCAGAGCCCGCAATTTTCTTCATCATCAACATCGTGACATGCTGCACAGTCAGATTTTTCAGGCAAAAGTCTATCAGTTAAACTCATTGCTGATGTGGCACTTGAGTGACATGTTGCACAGTCCGTGACTTCGCTATGAAATTCGTGTGAGAATTTGATAATGTTCTTATTCGTGACCTTTGGTTCATCTTCAATTAGCGTAGTGAAGCCGGTAATAGCGGAATAACCAATAAGAAGAATAAAAACAAACGAGTAATAAAATAATGATCTCATATTATAATAGACTTAAGTTTGTGTTAAACCAGTAATTAATTTTGAACAGTATTCTGAAATCGTTTTTGTAAATCTTGTTATTCATATACTGAGTTTGTAAATCAAATGAAAATGCTTGGAACGGACGAACATTTACGCCGCCTAACAATGCCATTAAAGTATTTGATTCTGAGTCTTCAGATAGTTTGTAGCTTGTATAGCTCAAACCAATGGAAGGTGTTACAAAACCATCAAGATAGGATTTTGCTGTGTAAATACTTATCGCGTCAAGTTCACCCGAATATCCGAATGTTTTACGATAGTTTACTGTACCGTAGTTGGTATTCAGTCCCAAAGAAAGTCTTTGAGAGTCATCATCTTCGTAAGTCACATTACCGAACTTACCAACAACGGTCATGTTCTCGCAGATTTTATAATCCAATCCGGCTTCAATTTCCTGTGTGTTTCCGTAATTGAATACAGAAAAAATTGAATTGTATCTAACTCTTGGTTCGCGATAATTATAGTAAATGCTTATTCCAAGGTTTTCAATTTCCTCTAATCTACCACTGAACTGCACTTTTGATAATTCGTTGAAATTCAGATCATACTCAGCTTTAGAAAAAATTCTAAAACTATTCTTGATATTGTAAGATGCTTCTGCTGAGGCAAACTTGAACTGATTAGAATTCTGCCTAATTAATATTTCAACCGGAGAGAAGTCTTCGTTCATTCTTATTGCTTCATATTCCATCGGCTTGAAATTTTTATCCACGTAGCTTAAAGCTAAATGAAAGTTGTCAACAGCATTCAATTCAATCTTACCGCCCAGGATGTAATCGTTTTCCCAATCATCAGTAATTTCAAGTTTTTGATATGCTGGTACATTACCTCCGTAGAACCCGGAAATTGCAACGCCCGCATACTTTAATTTGAGGCTCGCACCATCATATACACCACCAGCAATACTGCTAAAGAATGGTTGTCGTCCAATCTTAACTGTTGCGATGTCAAGTATATTTCTTGCCTCAAGATATAGATTATAAAATCTTACCCTCGGATCATTATCGAGAGTATTCATAAGATCGGTATCAAGTCCGAGACGTGTTTTAAGAGAAATATTCCCCTTGTTAACATTTAGTAATAGGGAGTTGAAGTTTCTCAGATATGTCTCGGAAACATTTTCATTTTGAAATCTTTCGAAAGTATAAAATGAAGATGTGAATCGACCATTGATGTTTTGTGAGTAAACCGTAGCTGCCAGGGCAGCTACGGTTATTAGTAAGAATATTTTTTTCATCTTCGACCTGTGGTTATTTATTAACCTTTTGGAATCATGTGAGAAATTTTAGCCCAGTTTTTTTCGTAATCAAAATCTTTGTTTGTTGGATGAATTTCAGTATTCTCATGGCAAGTTGCGCACTGTGCTTTAGCTGAGCCTTTAACAGAATAATCAGTCATCCCTGCAGCTACTGAAGCGGCATGATCTTTCATTACTTTCATCGCTTTGTATTCTGAGCCGGCACCATGACAAGCTTCGCACTGTACGCCATCAGCAATTTCAAATTTCGTGTCAAATTTTGCACCTTCGTGCTGACCTGTTGCATGACATTTTAAGCAAGCTGCAGCTTTTTGTGGATCAGCTATACCCTTTTCTTTTGCAATTGCTTTACCAGCATCACTTGACAGTACTTCAAAGGCTTTTGCATGAGCACTTTTTTCCCAGATTGCAAGCTGATTTCCGGTATTGTCTTTCTTGTGGCACATACCACATTTTTTTGAACCGATATACTCATTTTCACCCTTAACAGGTGATGAGCCATATTCGAATGCCATTAGCATAAATGCTGCTGCGATTACGGGTAATACCAATACTTTTTTAAGCATATTTCCTCCTGAGTTGAATAAATAGTGAAAGCTATATTTTAGTAAAATGTTTACTTCTTGAGCACGATTGTTATACAACTACAATTGAATATAGATCAATATTTTTTAACTGGCAATCCTCAATTGTGATGACCGCCAAAATATTCCATTTATATGATTAAGAACTATATTAAACTAAATTCGGAACTATAAATTATTTATTAACCACTCTCTTAATTCTGGATCATTTTTTAACTCATTTTCAAACACGTCATCTGGATTGATATTGTTTTTTTCGAATGTTGATACGAATAATTCTGTAGAGTGTTTAAAATCTTTTCTTTCCATTTTACCATCTTTATGTTTTTTCCAGGCTAAAAGTACTTCCCTGAAGTGAAGATCGTGATGGTGTCTGTATCCTTTCAATGACATGCGACCATCGATCCATGTAAAATTCATAGGATATTCGTTTGGATGAAATATTACAAAAAACCAGTGCCAAACCAAAATTGCTAAGGAGGCTAAGATTGCCTCGTAAAAGTGAATAATCTCATTTACTTTAATAAACCAAACAGGAGCCCAATCGCCCACTATAGTCGGGAACCAAAGAACTAATCCGGTTACGCCCATAACTATAGTACCCCAAATTAATGCCCAGTATTCTGCTTTTTCTGTATAGTCGTATTTTCCATACTTTGGTTTAGTTTTAATGATTCTCAGATAATAAAGAACTGTATCTGCAGCCTGTCTGATATCCGAAAGCTTTGGAATCATATTTGCCAGTACATCTCTACCACGTTTTGTAAGAACCAAATAGAATGCATGGTAGAAGCTTAATACTATCATTACAACGGCACTAATCCTGTGCATATTCTGTCTTATAGTCTCGTCCAGTCCTAAAAATCTTAAGCCCTCTGCCCAGAAGCTTGCAGGATATTTGAGGGCGAAACCCGTAATGGCCAATAGAATAAATGATGTTAATAAAAGAATATGTTGAATTACTTCGTTCTTTGTAAAACGAGGAATAGTAATACTTTGTTTCTCTTTTTTTCTACGCTTTCTGGCTTCATAAACAACAATAAGTAGGTTGTGTAAGAACATACCACCAATTACAACCACCACCATCCAAAAGTATACATTTTCAACAATGCCTTCTATGAATCGAGCTTCTTCTGAATCAGAAATATGCGAATAACTTACAGCAAATTTTTCATTGGCCTCGGGGTGACATTTTTGACACGTCTTTAAAACATTAGCCTTGTTTACAGAAGATTCAGGATTCTTTTTAGGTAAAATTTTGTGAACATTGTGACAATCAACGCACATAGCAGCGTCTTCATCACCTCTCATAACAGCAAGACCATGATAACTATCCTGATATTCAAGTGCGGCTCCCTCAATGCTATATTTAGCGAGTAGTTTAGGGTCTTGGTGACAAACTAAACAGGTCTCTTCCTGAAGTTTTTTAATTTCTTCTTTTTTAAACTCGCCATTAACAGCGTGAATACTATGTTCACTATGGCAATCATTACAAACAGGAGAGTGTCTTACACCTTTTTTAGCCTGTATCCAGTGAATCGATTCTTCATAATCTTTTGCAATTTCTTCGTGACAGGTCGAACATGTATTAGGAATGTTATATGCAGAAATAGTTGATCCCTCTTGAGTTCTTGTCTTAATATTATGAGCTCCGTGACAAGAAGTACAACTAGCAGCACCGCTGCCAGACTTTTCATTATACTGCCCATGAACTGAAAGCGCATAAAGGTCAGAGACCCCTTCAACACTCAGATTAAATTTTTCAACAAATTCCTTATTGTTGTGGCATTGCCCGCAGGTGTTAACCAGTTCACCATTAAATAATCCACTACCCGGCTTATTTACAGGTTGGATTAAATGAGAGCCATGGCAGCTCCAACAAGCGGCGGCTTCGTCAATTCCTTCTGCCAGGGAAACACCATGTATGCTTTCTTTGTGTATTTCGAACTCTGCTTTATGACAACCACTGCAGGTAGCCTTGCTAATATTTGGTACACCTTCCTGATGAAGATCAAAATTATTTACTTCGTAAATATGACAATCTGCACATACTAAACCATCGTGAACGGATCTTGTAAGGTTTTCTGAGAAGCCTTCAACCTCGTGACATTCAGCGCAATTATTATCAGACAAGTATTGAGTAGTATGATATTTCCCATTAAAATTCACACTCTCATGGCATTTTCCACAGAATTCTTTTCCTTTATTCTTTACCTCTGAAGGAGGCATTATATAGTGAGTTCCGTGGCATGTCATACAATTTGGCGCACGATTACCAACTTTATCACCCAATCTATGATGAATATCATTATCAACCTGCTCTTGATAACCATCGTGGCAGTTGCTACAATTAACTTTTGCGATATTACTACCTGCCAGATGGGGCATTTCTTCAGCGTCAAAATCCTGGTGGCAATCTGTACATTCAACTCCGCCGTGTACAGAAGCAGCAAATTTATCAGCATGGACGAATAATGAGACTTCTTTTCCCATGCGTTCCATAGTCAGCGTATCATCGGAGTGACAATCAATGCATTCTTCTTGAGCAAATAAGGAACCAGATAGTTGTAAAAATAATATTACAACAAAGAATCGGATATAGGTATCATATTTCATTTCGTGTTTCGCTATTTTTTTTAGAATTATAGTTACCAGTTATTGATATAAAAAGAGCATAGAGTAAATAATCATTAGAACTGTTGTCAGTCCAATTAATAAAGCAACTGTACCGAAAATTCTGGAGGCTCTTAGTAATCCTTTCTTTGGTGCAGCTACAAAGTAGTTTTCAAGCTCTCCACTTTCTTTTAATATTTTATACTGTCTTGGTCTGTCTTCCTTAAATTCTTCCAATGACATGCTGCCCGTAAAGATTACGGTATCCATAGGAAATTTATCCGGACGAAAGTGAGTATTAAAAAAGTGAACAGTAAAAATAAATCCGGTAGCAAGTAATGCTTCGTCACTATGTATAATCGTAGCGACATTTATCACTTCCCCGGGAAGTCCTAAGCTTGTAAAAAAAGCAGGGAACCAGAGCAGAAGTCCACTAAAACCGATTACCATTACACCCCAGAAAACGGCGAAATAATCAAATTTTTCCCAATACGTCCATCTTCCATATTCGGGTCTTGGACCCAAACCGAGAAACCACTTAATTGTCTGGTAAAACTCAATTGCATCTTGCTTCCGCGGAACCATTGTGTTTTCACCGGTGAACATGTATTTAAAAGTATGACCATCCTTTTTTTTCTTAAAAAGGGAACCGGTATGCAAAGCGAAGTAGCCAAAGGTTATAATGGCAGCAAATCGATGAAGAAAACCAGTAACTTTATAACCGCCTAAGATATCTGAAAGGAACTGGAATACTCCAACACCCGAAAATTTTATTATCATTCCCGTTACAGATAAGGTAAGGAATGATGTAATGATCATAATATGCATTACTCTTGTATATGTATCGAACCGTCGGACGTGAATATCTTTTTCGTTTTCCTCTGATCCCGAGATAGTATTTCCTAAAGCGTCAGTATATTTCAAATTCTCTTGAGTATTATTCTCCTGAGTCATCTGTTCCCTCTTTTCTGGCAGCAATTTGTTTTTTCTGTTTGTTATGTTTTTTCTTTTCAGCTAAAGCTCTTGGTAACCATAGTAAAGTGTGCAATCCAAAGAAAGTGAATGTACTTAAAAGCAATATTGTCATTCCCCAGAAAGTATAATAAAGAAAAGGATATTTGTCTTTATCATGATGAGTTGCATGTGTGAGATAGCCAACAAATTTTTTGTTTGATTGAGGATGGCAGGTCTTACATGTTTCTACCACGTTTTCTCTGCTTAATTTGGATTCAGGCATATATGTTGGAAGTATATCATGAGATCCATGACAATCATAGCATTTTGCTGTTTTTACAGAACCAAGTTTGGAAACTTTTCCATGAAAAGTTTCGAAATATGTTGCTGTTACTTCTTCGTGACATCTACCGCACTGGGTATATATCCCTTGCCTGAAATCATCAAGGTCAGTTCTTTCTATGGTATGCGATTTATGACAATCTCTACAGCCCGGTAACTCTTTATCTGTTTTGGTAACCAAAGGACTGTGGATACTTTTGTTAAACTTCTCTAAAATACCAAGATGACATTTTGCGCAAGTATTTGCAACGTTGTGCTGGTTAACTGAAGACATAAGATCACTTGCCGGTAATTCCTTGTGAGCAGTATGGCAGTCAACGCAAGTTGCGGTTACCATCAAACCGCTTTCAAGTAGTCCTTTTCCATGTATGCTCATCTTGTAATTCTCAACAATTGAACCTTCAGGAGTACTAGAAGCCTTTTCTGCGCGTCCATCAGCTTTGTGGCATTTACCACACAAATTCGGAATATTTCTGGCAAAAGTAGGAGCAGCTGTATTGTCTTTTTTCAGAATGTTGTGTTTGCCGTGGCAGTCAATACATTCAGGTGCGTGCTTATCCCCGGCTGCTAGTTTTATACCATGCGTACTCAAATTAAAATCATCAACCTGACCTGCATGACATGTTGAACAATCAACTTTACCACTATTTATGCAAACTGGCTTTCTTGCCGTACTAACATTAGAATGACAGTTAATACAAGTCTTTTCTTTATGCGCAGAATTGTTGTGATCATCAATATTTACGTATAAGGATACTTTTTCACCATTTACGACTTTTGATAAATTCTGATCTTTATGGCACGTCATACAATAATCATTTGTATAGTCCTGTTCGTAGAAAACCCTTCTTACCTGGTGAGGCTGGTGGCAATCAATGCAAACAGGAATGGAATTCGGGTTTTTTTCCCAGAGTTCACCATTTATAACCTGCTGATGTACTTTCTCAATTTGCTGGTGACACTGCATACAAGTATTTGCAATGTTCTTTCTGTTAATGGATGAATTTATATCTTCATGAGGCAAAATGCTGTGTGAAAAGTGGCAGCTTGTACAAACTGCACTTACAATCAGACCTTTCTTCAATAACCCTTCACCATGGATAGACTCGGAATAGTTTTCCAATATATGTCTTTGATCTATATTCTTAAGAGTAGAGACATCAGTACCGTCTTTATGGCAATTTCCGCACAATTTGGGAATATTCATCACATATGTTTTTGAAGATTGGTCTTTCCCTGATCTTATATCATGGCTATTATGGCAAGTAATACAATTTGGAGCCATCACTTTTTGTTTGGAAAGCGCTTTGCCATGCAGACTGTTTTCAAAATTAGCGACTGGCACTTTATGGCAGGTTCTGCAGATATCATGTAATTCATTTTCGGAAAACTTAGCCGGTTGAATTTGGTGAGTTGATCCATTATGGCAATCAAGGCAAGTTGGTGAAGTTTCACCTTCTTTAAGTTTTGCAAAGTGAACACTTTTTGTGAAGTTTTTTACGTTAGCATTTTTATGACATGTTATGCAAAACTGTTCAATGTTCTTTTTTAATTCGGATGTTTCTTTAATCTCATGGCTGGAATGACAATCCGCGCAATTAAGACCCTTTTGAAAGTGGACACTTTCCTTGTAAGCTTCTACATCGTGACAATTGCTGCAATCAACCTTATAAATATTTGTGCCTTCTCTATGTGGTTCCTCGGCTGGGTCGAAATCAACATGGCATTCAACACATTCTAATTCACCGTGAATACTTTCGGCAAATTTATCTGCATGAATAAATAAGGACATTTCTTTTCCATTTCTTTCATATGTCATTGAATCATCAGAATGACATTCCAGGCAGTCTTCGTTTTGCGCAAACAAAGACATTCCTGAAACAAAGATGAAAAGAAATGTTCCACGTACAATATTGTGAAACGTTTGCTTGATAGCCATTACTACAACCCCTATAAAATAAGGTTCATTTTACATTAGATATCCGAGAAAGAAATTAATGCTATTGATACAAAAGGAGCGAATTAACTCTTTATGTGGTAAAGCAAACATCGTTTCATAAGTAAAAAAGACATTTGTATCAGATATCCAAATTCCTGGCTATAAACTAAAAAAAAAATGGTTTAAAGAAAACTTTATAGTGTAAAATATCAGCACACTTTAAATATTAATTATCAAGAGAAAAATTCCCCTGAGACCATTTCCCAATCCTTGTCAGTGAAGTTTTGCATTTCTCCAATAATCAGATTTTTACTTTCACTGTTGTCCGAAGGGATGATATCTTTTGTAGCTTTCTGCCATTTACTAATTTCTTTATGGTAGAATTCAACTGCTGATTTACCAATCTTCATTTTCAGTAACTCATCATCAAGGCTGCTTGCGTCAATGGTACAAAACCAATTATTGTCGTAGGGCGAAAATTCAAGGTTTTCGAGGTTTTCCAAAAGGTCAAAATTATTCTTAGCAACGTTTCCGGATAGCGGTGATTTGAAGGTTATTGTTCTGCCGGATTGCTTTACAGTAAAAAGCGGTTGCCCTGCTTCAATCTCCATCCCAAGGTTTGGCAAGTCAATTTTTTCAATTTTGCCTAACATTTTTTTTGAAAAATCATCAATGCCAATCTTTGCTGTACCATCGGTATCAACTGCCACCCAACAATGATTTTCCGCTATAAATACGCCGCCGGGTATTGTAAATTCACCGTCAGAAATTTTTTCGTCAACCGAAAGATGAGTAATATGCACTTTGGGCATAAGTTTTTTTGCAATTTTATCCTGACGCTTAAATAAGCACTTTTTAACGAACCCGAGTAATTCATCCTCGGTAAATGGTTTCTCAACGTAATCCATAGCGCCAAATTGCATGCACTCTACTGCAGTCTCAACAGTTGCGTAACCAGTAATGATTACAACGTCAATATCAGGGCGAAGCTGAGTTACCGCTTTAGTAACATCAACACCGGACATTTCCGGCATTTTTAAATCTGTGAAGCAAAAATCATAGTGATTGCTTTTTATCAAATTCAAGGCTTCCGGTCCGGATTCAACGGTATCGACAGAGTAACCATCAAGCACAAGAATTTTTCTAAAACTTCCCAAAATAACTTCTTCATCATCAACACAAAGAATTTTTGCCTTCGGGTTTTCAACTTCAACCCTTTTAAGAGATTTTGCTTCTTTACTAAAATCGATATCCAGGCTTACCCTCAGAGTCTCTTCACGTTCAAGACGTATCTTTTTCTCCTGAGCGTGCTTTAAGGTGTACCTGATAATTACATCAACAATTATAAATACGATTAGGGCAACAATAAAAAGTAACATTTTATACTCCAGATTAATTTTTAATCAAACTCTATCCGAACTGCAAGGTACAAGTTGTTTTAATTCCTCTTCAATATCTGACGGAATGATCTTGTATAACCAGCCGCCGAAATAAGGATCTTTCCCGATTAGATTGTAATTTTGGTTCACATTTTCATTTACTTCCACAATTGTCCCGCTTAGGGGGCTAGGAACCACGTGCTCAGAACTATCATCAGAGATAATTGTAAGTAGCGTTGAACCTTGATAAACTTTTGATTCTACCGATAATAGAATTAATTCAGCAGGAGTTCCAATAAATTCGTAGTACAGGTTAATGATACCGAGTAACGCCGTCCCGTCCCGTTCGTTTTTTGCCCAGCTAAGGTACCCAAGCCGATAATAAGCTGAAGGACAGGCCACATAAAGCGGGTGCGACAGATTAGCGATAGAAATATTATTATCGATCTTGCTTGATTTGTGATAACGCATTGCACGATTAATTGTGCTGGATAGCTCATCAAAAGAGAAAGGTTTTGCAAGGAAATCAAAAGCCCCGTTGGTAAGCGCTTTAACTGCATTCTCGTTTGTTGAAAACCCTGAAGTAACAATTATTGGTGTTAATTTATTCTCTTTCCAAAATTCATCCAAAAATTGAAAGCCATCAATTTCCGGCATCATTATGTCACATATAATGACCCGGTAATGAAATTTCTTTACTTTTTCCAGGGCAATTGAACCATCATTCGCGGTATCAATTGTAAAGTTATTATACTTACATATTTTGGAGACGGCGCCAACAACAACACTTTCATCATCAATTACTAGTATGTCAAAATCATATCTCATTTCTTAATTCTCATATTATCAATTGGTAATCTAATTGTAAATGTAGTCCCTTTTTCTGGTTCACTTTCAACACTTATTTTACCTCTATGATTATCAATTATACCCCATACTATAGCTAATCCCAGTCCGGTACCTTTTTGTCCTTTGGTAGTATAAAAAGGCTCAAAAATATCACTGACCTTTTCTCTTGGAATTCCACAACCGTTATCGGCAAGCTTAATTTCAACAAAACCCAATCGACCGCCAAGGTCGAAAAATGGCCATCGCTGCCACTTACACTGATATTTTGTGCAGCCAAGTAGTTCACCCATTTCCGGAATCTGAATAGCATAAACGGCTGTTCTATTATCAGGTCCTTTTTTTATAGGGTCAAGAAGAGAAATTCCGCAAATCGGGCAATGGAACTTAATCTCCTCGTCCTCGTCAAAGTGTATTCCATAATGGTGCTCGTGTCTTCCGTATATAGGATCCAAATGAATGAATCCCTCGTTGCTTGTAGAGTGGGCTTTTATTTTTATGCTGGGCATACCATCAATTTTATGATCATCGTCCATTAGATTATGACCCTTGGGACAAACAGCGTTTCTGATTTGAGTTATACCATAAGGCATTAACTCAATTGTAGATGTTTCAATAGTAATTTTTCCATTACTCTGGTTAATTGCATCAATAGAATTTACAATGAGATTAATAATTACTTGTTGAATCTGATTTGCATCGAGTGTAATGTCCGGGAGTGATGGATCCAGTTTCTTTTCAAGATTGATATGGCTTATTTTTAGCTGGTTTGTAACAACTGAAATTGCATTATCAATGATGTCGTTGATGTTTGACTTACCTTTTTTGGGTGTAGACTGTCGGGCAAAATCTAGGAGTCCTTTAACAATTTCACGACTACGTTTTGTTTCCCTAACTATAACCTCAAGATCCTCCTTCAACTCTTTATTGTCGCCTGCGCGTTTTAGAAGAAAACTACTATAGGTTAAAACACCGGTTAAAGGGTTATTTATTTCGTGTGCAACTCCTGCGGCTAAGCGTCCAAGTGAAGCCATCTTGTCAGATTGCACGAGCTGGTTTCTCATCTCTAATAGTTTTTTTGTCATATTGTTAAATGATTTTTTTAAGACGCTTAGTTCATCTTTGCCTTCCTCTTCGATTTTGAAACTCAGATTGCCAATGGCAACATTGTTGGTAGCCTCTACAAGACTTCTCACCGGTTTATCAACCCATCGTCTTACAAAAAACCCAATGATAAAACTGATTCCTAAAATCGCAACAATAACGGAAGACAATAACTCAAGAGTATTTTCACTTAATTGTTGATCAACCTCTTTCAAACAAATAATTACATCCAGAACACCTAAAACCTTTTTTTCAGAAGGGTGGGCATGGCAAGCAGCCGTGGAACAAGTCTCCTCGTTGTAAATGGGATTTATTATTCCCATTACTCTGGCAGAATCAGGATGGAGTTTAAATATTCTTGTTCTGTCTTTTATCGGGAGTTTTTCAAGCGGCTCATTTGCAGCATGGCATACATAACAACTCTCGGCTTCCTTATCAATTATCTCACCAATATCGAGCGAATCTTTCGAATATATTATTTCGCCCTCTTTATTGAAAATTCTAATCTTCTTTATCTGATCATCACTACCAATCGTATTTATTATGTTCAGGATATGCTGGCGGTCGTTAGCCAGCATATCTGTACGTGTGCTGTATTTTATTGTTTGTGATAATTGATTAGCATGACGTTCAACTTCCTTTTCTAATCCCTTACTTTGAGATTCTAAATTAAAGTATGTAAAAAGACCAAGTATTATTACGGTCGTAGTCCCAACCGCGATAATAAGCTTTATACCTATCTTCTGAAAAAAGTCCATATGAAGCCAGTATTTATTTAGTTAATGTACCCGGCATAAAATCTGGGTATTCTATATCGTCATGACAATTTCCACAAGATGGTTTTGTGAAATTATCATCAATATGGCAATCAGCACATTCATTTTCAAGGTGAATCTCGTCCAGCCTTAATCCTGTTATCGCATGATCAAAGTTTTCTGAAGACCAGCTATCATGACAGTTACTGCATTTGGATTTTAAACCTGTAAAAACACCTTTCTTTTGATGACATGAACTACAACTTAATTTGCTGTGCAATTTGTTCAACTGCCAGCCTGTTCGTTGTCCATGATCAAATCCTGGTTTTTCCTTTTGTGCATGACAACTGGAACAATTATTATCTGTGTCGTGGCATGAAGCACAATTTTCGTGAGTTTCGTGTACCATTTTAGATTTTAATTTATCGGGATTCTTATCATGACACTTGATACAGCTTTCCTGAGAGTGACAGGATTGACATTCGAGTCCAAATAAATCTACATGTTCCTTGTGATTAAAAGTAACAATTTTACCATTTGCATATTCAGTGTTAATAACCATTCTCTCTGGAGTTTTAATTTCCGGGTGAACAGTTTTAGGCATTGGTTTTGTATCAATGTTCGAAGGTTTACCTTCATTCATGGCGTGGCATGAAACACAATTGATTTCATGAGACCACCCTCTATGACAATCAATGCACTGGCGATGGTATGCTGCTTTCAAGTCGGGTTTTGAAATATCTTCACGTTTCCTTCCGGTTTCATGGCATTCAATACAGGTAAGGATTCTACCGGGAGGATTATAGTGATGACAGGTCTGACATCCGCCTGCAAGATGGGACATTTCAGCATGTAATTGATGAGTGAAATGAACAGGTTGATATATATTTTCAATTTTTTCAAATCTGTTAATCAGAATATTTTCAGGCGCCTCTTTTGCCGAATGTTTAACAGAAACAAGGTACTCGCGAATGCACTCACGTACGCATGGATTATTTTTTGTAGGCACCTCGCATGTATGACACGTGGAGCATTGTAGCTCCTGGGTAACAAAATGTGGTTTCTCCTGAGCGAAAAGACCAGTGCTTAATATTATTATAATCATTGATATAATTTTCATCTTAATATCCCCCTAATAGCATATTTGGTTTTGGCTGACTTTTCTTCCGTTGGTACGCTAATAACCGGGAATATCATAACAAAGGCTCTGTAGAGCAGAACTTCTAGTGCTACGAAACCAAGAGTGACAGAGATTTCCCCGATGGAAGGAAAATATGAATAATCCGCGTAAGGAGGAGTATAAGCTGTAATAAAAGTATTAAAACGATTCATGAATACGCCAAAGATGACCAGAGAGGAAGCAATGAATAGCATGTTTGGTGATTTTCTGACCTCCTTAGACATGAATAATCTTAGTGGTAAGACGAACCCAACAATTAGTTCGATTGAGAACATGATGCTGACTGAAGAAAATTCTGCCAGATATACATAAGCTTCTCTTATTAATATGTCAACACTTCTGATGATAATAAAAACACCAAGAAGCGGTGGCATCATTTCACTAAGTTTTTCCAGAATATGAGTTTCAGGCTTTAGTCTAAAGGCTCTTGAAGAAATAACAGATTCGAACATAACCATAGGAAAACCAACGCCGATAGCTGAAACAAGATAAAGCAAAGGCAGTATTGGTGTTTGCCAAAGCGGGTGCATTTTATCTCCCGCGATAATCATCAAAGTGCCAAGTGAAGATTGATGCAAGCAAGATAGCACGACACCAGTTATTATAAATACGAACATGAATTTTGATAATGTTCTGTCCAGTATTCGTAAACCTTTATCAATCACATTGTTAAGTTTTGAAAGTATTCCGGGTAAATTCACATGACCAATAAATCTTTCCGTAACTATGGGAAGAAACTCAATGTACAGAACTGTAAGGTACATCATAACACAAATGCCAACTTCAAACAGCGCTGAATTTCCATTCCAGTAAATCAAAGCGTGCCATATATAATACCATCTACCAATATCGATAGATACACTTGCGGCGGCAAAAGTATAGCCAAGAAGAGCAGTTAAAAGCGCGGGTCTCACTATAGTTTCATATTCTTCTTTATGGAAGATATGGGCAAGAGCTGCAGTAGTAAAACCACCGGCAGCAAGGGCAACACCCAAGGCAACATCAAGTCCAATCCAAATACCCCAGGGGTATTGATTGTCAAGGTTAGTTATTGCCCCGATTCCGAAAACGAATCTTCCCAGTACAAAGGCAATCCCCACTAGTGCGAAAATTGTAATTACAATTACACCGGGAGTAAAAAATTTATACTTCATAGGTTTTGGTAATAATATGCTCATGAATTACTCCGTATCAGGTTCGGATTTTGATTTATTTTTATTTAACCACATTATTCCACCCAACAAGGCAAACAGAGATGCCGGAGGAACGAAGTATGAAAAGATTCCATGCTGGATTGCTTCGGAAACACCAGGAGCTGCTTTAGTGGACAGCTTAGGGAATTTAAGTTTGTCGAAATCCATGCCTGCCAAATACATCCAGGAAGTACCACCAACTTCATGTTCACCCAGTATGTGTTCTTTATAACGCTCGGGATACAGATTAATTCTTTTTTTAGCCAGCTTTAGAAGTTCACTCCTTTTTCCATAAGTAACGGCTTCAACGGGGCATATCTCCACGCAAGCTGGTAAAAGTGCCTCTTTTGTCCTTTCAAAACAGAAGTCGCATTTTGTAATATCAGGCTGTAAAGCCTTATGATACTCAAAAGTTGGAATCTGAAAAGGACAAGCAACCATGCAAAATCGGCAACCGATACATTTGTCAGTATCCCAAATGACTGAACCGTTTTCCTGCTTAGTCATGGCGCCGACAATACAGGCTGATACGCAAGCAGGTTCATTACAATGCATGCACTGAACCTTTACATCGTAAGGTTTTGATTCAGCGGTTGGATTACGGAATTCATTGACCACCGTTAACGAAGTGTGATCTGGTCGCCGATAGTTTTCGAAGGCTGATCGGTTGTCATAGTCTTCGATGGGTTTCGTATCAATATTATGGGCTTTTTTGCATGCCCATTCACATTTCCTGCAGCCAATACACACAGTAGTATCGACTAAAACTCCCATCGGGTCTATCGATGAGGTTGGATTTCCGCTTGCAAAGAGTTTGGTTGCGCTTGCACCAACCAGAGCAGTTGCAGAAATTGTCGTAATTTTTAGAAAATCTCTTCTGGATTGATTTTTCATATTCAATTCCTAATAGGATAATAATATAAGAACATCTTTTTGTCTCTTTATTTTCAAAAAAGTTAAATCTTTGCTAATAATATCTATATTCAGAGCATTTTCGACAAAATGATAAACGGACATCTTAATACCATTAACCACAAAATATTCATTTGGAAGGTATTTGTCAATATAAAACAATATTTATTGATTGATGCTTTTTGAACATAAATGAGATAAATCTGATTGTTGAATTAACAAGCATTCGAAAATAAATTTTACAATGAGCAAAAAAAATGGTAGTTTTACCCCCAATTTTAACCTTCAAAAAAATCTTACCATGATGAGAGCAAATAGATGAGTGAAAAGGAACAGAACAATCCCGAAAAGGGAATGGACCAACTCAGAAGTAAAATAAATGAAGTAGATGAAAAGCTCGTTTTACTTTTGGGTGAAAGGAGAAATCTTAGCAAAGAAGTTATAAAAGCGAAGGATCTTGATAATCTTCCTGTTCGCGATATGAAACGCGAATCTGAACTTTTGAATAGAATTATTGATGCGGGAAAGACTCAGGGACTTGATACTCACTATGTAACGAAGGTTTTCCATGAAGTAATAGAAGACTCAGTAAGGCTGCAACAGAACTTTCTTCTAAATAAATCAAACAAACCTTTGGAAGAACGTAGTTCTATCAGAATAGCAATCCAGGGTATTGAGGGAGCATATAGTTTTCTGGCAGCAAACAAGTTTTTTGCACATTCAGATGAAGAGCTTGAATTCGTTAGTAAACACCGTTTTGAGGAAGTTGTACGGGCAGTTGAAAAAGGAGAAGCTGATTACGCAATGTTGCCCATTGAAAACACTACTTCCGGTGGGATAAACGAAGTTTACGATCTTCTGCTCCATACAACTCTTTCTATTATTGGTGAAGAAATCTTTCATGTGAAGCATTGTCTTGTTGGCACCGAGGAAATTTCACTCAATAAAATAACAAAAGTTTATGCTCATTATCAGGCAGCGGCTCAGTGCAGTAAATTTCTTGATTCTCTTCCGAATTGTAAAGTTGAATTTTTTGCAGATACCGCAATGTCGGTTCAAAAGATAAAAGAGGTAGGGGATTCTCATTTTGCAGCGATCTCAAGTGAAGAAGCCGCCAATTTGTTTGATGTTCCGATTTTGAAGAAAAACATTGCCAATCAGACTGAAAATTTTACCAGATTCCTGGTCGTTTCAAGAAATCCAGTAAAAGTTGATGAGAGAATTAAATCAAAAACTTCTCTGGTCCTGGCTACCGAACATTCCCCCGGCTCACTTGTAAGGGCATTAATGTCATTTCAGACTTATGGTTTGAACATGACCAAGCTGGAATCCCGACCAATTCTTGGTAATCCTTTTGAAGAGATGTTTTACCTGGATTTTGAGGGAAATGTTGAAGATGAAAACGTATTAATGATGTTGGATGAATTAAAACGGCACACAAGATTTTTTAAGATATTAGGAACATACCCCGAACAGGAACTGGTATCGGCTAAACCCGCTATTAAAAAATATACACCTGAGGAATTAAAAATTTCAAAGGAAAATATTGCCTCAAAAGATGAGAAAGACAGCCCTACCGGAGTCAAAAAAACGAAAGCTAAAAGTTACAAACTTGCCAGCAGAGATTTTAAACCTGAAGACACAATAATTAAAGTTAAGGATATTGTCATCGGCGGAGACACTTTTGTGGTGATGGCCGGACCCTGCTCAGTTGAATCTGAAAACCAGATTTTTTCCTGTGCTCAAGAGGTAAAAAATAACGGCGCTCATATTTTGCGTGGTGGCTGCTTCAAACCCCGTACTTCACCCTATAGTTTTCAGGGACTGGGAAATGAAGGTCTGAAAATGATGAGTGAAGCTGGTAAAAGTTTCGATCTCCCTATAATAACAGAAATTTTATCAATAGATCAAATTCAAGATGTCGTTAAATACTCTGACATGCTGCAGATTGGTGCACGTAACATGCAGAATTTTTCTCTTTTGAAGGAAGTAGGCAAGACTCACAAGCCAATTCTTCTTAAACGTGGGATGATGTCCTCGATCAGTGAATTACTTAATGCCGCAGAACATATTATGTCGCAGGGTAATCAGCAGGTTATTTTATGCGAGCGTGGAATAAGAACCTTTGAAACAGCTACAAGAAACACTTTAGACTTGAGCGCTGTGCTTGTTATAAAAGAATTGTCGCACTTACCGGTTATTGTTGATCCATCTCATGCTGTTGGTTTTCGTGATAAAGTAATACCATTAGCTAAAGCAGCAAAAGTTGTTGGTGCTCATGGTGTGATGGTTGAGTTTCATCCGGAACCTGAAAAAGCCTTAAGCGATGGTGAACAATCTTTATACTTTTATCAGTTCGAAGAGATGATGAAAGAGTTAAACTCAATTTAAAAAGAAGTATTGTGTTTGAATACAATATGTATTGAAAGAAGCGGTTGTGTTTGTAACAGTTAGTCCAAAGTGGGAACCAACTGAAATGACCAGGGGAAGATAATTGACAGATTTGAGGTCAAGCCCAATTGCGAACCAACCGCTTACTCCATAATCCCATTCATTAATGTCACTATAGCTTCTATCATTTAGTGCTAGTGGGCCCAGTCCTTCCTCAAGCAGAAAAACCTTTGAAAGAAGTTGCCTGAAAATAATCTTTAGTGAAAATGCCTGCATGGTTGGGTAATATCTTTTTGGGTTGTTATCCGGGAATAGATATTCCAGTTTTCTCGTATAGCTATAATCAAACCGAAAATCAACTTCGTTCCAAAAGCTTGGTGAAAGCTCGACAAAACCGATAAGGATGAAACTTGTCTGAGTAGGAGAATTCCCCTTCATGTTCCCAATCCCTCCCGCAATACCAATGCTCAAGGAGTTGATCTGTCCACTACTGTTTATGGAAAAAATTAAAAGAAAAAGAATTATTGATAAGTGTTTATTCATGATATTAATAATAAATAAAAAATGAGTTTTTAGGAAAGTAAAATTTTTGGGGTATTTTTTTTATTAAAATAGTCTCATTATTTGGAAAATAAATCAACCGGAAGGGTGTTGTTGTTTTTAAACGTTTTCAGGAAATAGACCGGACAACTTGCCCGGTCTATTTTTATATAATCTTAAACAACTATTAAATTGCAATCTTAAGCTGAAAATCAATACCACGCTCGCGCATCGCGTTCAGGATGTATTCTACACATTTTGTGTCTTTTCCAATTTCTTCGGGAACAATTAGCCCCTTTGTTGAAAATACACCTTCAGAGACCATTCTTGTAACAACGGCAGCAGTATAACCTGTAGTTCTTGCCATAGAATGAATGTTGGAAACTTCATCATATTTGTCAATCATATCATAGGTGTAACGTACGGACTTGTCATTTTTAACGCCTGTGGCTTCAACCTTGAAAACTGTCAGATCTTTAACGCCATTTTTCATCTCCCAATGAGGGAAGAGTATTTTTGAAGTGAAATCAATCGGTCTTATTTTACTTCCATTAATCATAATTTCTTCTTCACTAAAAAACCCGGAATCTTTTAGAAGTTGAATTTTTTCGATATGTCCTTTGTACCTTAAGGTTTGTTCTTTCATGTCGGGCACTTTTATGGTATATATTAGAGATCTTAATCCATCTGTATTAAATGCTTCCAGCATGCCAGCCTCGCCAAATTCAATTAACTCTGGTTCTGTAAGTGCAGGTCTGGTTACTATTTCGCCATTTTCAACAAATCTGGCAGGACGTACATATTCATTAATAACATCTTCGGGAGCGAAGCCTGCTTTGTATTCCCAAGGTAAAACTTTTTTCTCAGGTATGCCGCCAACGTAAATTCTTATCTTGCTGGTTTTATCAAGTATATTTACCAGATAGCCTGTAAGTATATTACTCATGCCCGGTGCAATGCCACAATCAACAATTGCGGTAACGTTCATCTCCTTTGCCAACTCACTCAATTGGAATGGATCTTCTTCGAAGAAAGAAATATCAATAACGTTCCTTCCAGCTTCTATTACAGCCTTTGTAGTGTTAAATCCCATATCACTTGGTAAAGCATTTATAACGAAATCAAAATCTTTTACAAAATTTTTAACTCCCTCGCTTGTTGATAGATCAGCTACTTTTTTAGCTATTTCAGCATGGTTCGCGAGTTTCGCAAATTGGTTTTCGTTATAATCGACTGCTGTAACTTCAAATTTATTCTCTTTTGCCAAATCCATTGATATGGCGGAACCGACTAGTCCTGTGCCTAATACACAAATTTTCATTGTAACTCCATTAGTTAAAATTAGTAAAATTATATGGCGGAATTGGAGTGTAGTATTATAAGCCGTTAAATCGGTTCAAGAAGGATATTGTTGAATCGAGCAAATTTATTGCAGGTATTATATTTATACATAAATGCATGAAGTAAACATAGAGAATTATGGAATAAATATTTCAAAAAAGTGTTATTTATCCGGATCAATTCCTTCCGTAATCCACTTAATTCCAATCTGTTCCCAACCGGGCTCTGAGGAAGCATCGATGTAACGTTCAAAGGCATAAATGCCGGTATCTCTAGCAATATTCTTAAATTGAATTTTTGTGAGGTTGCTGGACAATATGACGACAGATCTTTCCATCCCGTTTTGTTTGTAGAGTTTCTGTCCATTTTCCATTATGTGTCTTGCCTCGTTCGCAAGGGGTCTTAAAGTTCTCATGTCAACAAAAATACCAAATTTGGTCGGTGATGTAACCAATACTTTTTTGGATTCATCAACCCATGCGTTCATTTCATCAGGAGATATTGAATCAGCAAAAGTTAAACGATACCCGTACGGTTTTTTTTCAATCTTGTACACGTTTCCTCCTTTGTTTTATGTTTACTAAACGAAACAAAAGGAGATTAAATTCCCAATCTTAATTTGAATAAATCATGGTGTTATCCTATTATGTCATTGAATTGAATTCATTTGCAAAATGTTTTATCTTTGAGTCCATTTTGGGTGGCGTGATTAATGACAAAAAGCCGAATTTATATAGTAATCTCTCTTTTACTATTTTTATCCGTTCCCTGGTTTTTTACTGATCCAATTCCTACAGAAATATATGGTTTGCCATCGTGGGGTTTTTATAGTCTTTCAGTCACAATTCTTTTTGCGATAGTTACTGCCTTTTTGATAAACAGATACTGGGAAAAATTATCCGACGAGGATATAGATGAATAACATTCCCGATGCTGCTCTCTTAACTGAAAATGGTATAATATTTTTTTGTTTATATCTTCTCTCTTTGCTAATTGTTGGCATTGCTGGCAGAATAGCCCAGAAGGAAAACACTCTATCAGATTTTTATTTAAGCGGCAGAGGATTGGGACTTTTCGTTCTCTTTCTTACACTCTATGCAACTCAATATAGTGGTCATACCCTGATTGGCTTCCCCGGAAAAGCTTATCGCCAGGGATACATGTTTTTAATGTCAGTAACTATTATGATGTCAGTTATCGGAGCGTATCTTTTCTATGCGCCAAAACTTCAGAGACTGGCAAAAAAGTATAATTTCATCACGGTTGGTGATTATATTCAACATCGTTTCAAGTCTGATTCTTTCACTATTCTTATTACCATTTCGTGCATCGTAGCCCTTGCAAATTTTATTCTAACAAACCTTAAGGCTATTGGCTACATTGTTGAGGCGGCAACAGGCGGGCTAATAACTTTTGAAATGGGGATAATACTTCTTTCTGTTATAATTATTATTTATGAGACCTTAGGTGGAATGAGGAGTGTTGCCTGGACTGATGCTATTCAAGGTGTTTTATTACTAATTGGTGTTACAGCAATTTTTGTTGTTGTTCAGGTTCATTATGGTGGTTTGTCATCAGTGGCAGAAACTTTGAAGGAAGCACGACCTGAATTTTGGGCTCCTCCTACCTTTGAAGATAAGAATCTTTGGCTGAGTACAATCCTTATTTTCATGTTTGGTGTTTCAGTTTACCCTCACGCAATTCAAAGAATCTATTCTGCAAAGAATTCAAAAACCTTAAAGAGGTCATTTCAAATCATGATTTTTATGCCTCTTGTTACAACTTTTTTTATGTTCGTTGTGGGTCTTGTTGGGGCGGCCCGGCTTCCAGGAGTAACAAGGCAGGGAAGTGATGAAGTTGCGTTGCTGCTTTTAAAGGATATGGCAAACAGTATACCGGGGATGGCAATTCTCGTAACGTTATTTATTACCGCCGCAACTGCGGCTATAATGTCAACAGTCGATTCTGCTCTATTGGCTATTTCTTCACTTTTTACTCAGGATATTTATCGTCGTTTGAAACCCGATAGCAATCAATCCAAATTAACGGGTGTTGGTAAAATATTCTCATGGATTGTTATTGCAGTAATGTCCTTTCTGGCGATCAAGTTGCCCGAAACGATTTGGCGAATAACTGAGATAAAGTTAGAGTTATTGTGTCAGGTTGCTCCGGCAATATTTCTTGGTATAAACATAAAGAATTTGAAAACTAAGCCGGTATTATTCGGCTTTCTGGTTGGGACAGTTATTGCAGTTGCAATGATTACTGCAAACATTACATTGGGTTTACCTGCAAAACCACTTGGAATACATGCAGGTATTTGGGGCTTAGCGGTTAATTTAACCGTGATATATTTCTTGAATAAAAAAGAGAACTAACTTTTAAGTTCTCTTATATCATAGCCAGTGGGAGTTTGAAACATTTTCAATTCAAATTCCGGCACAACTGCCAGTAAATGATCAAAAATATCCGCTTGAATTTCCTCGTATTCTACCCATGCAATTGTATTTGCAAAAACATATATCTCAATTGGTAATCCATTTGGCCCGGGTGGGAGTTGTCTGATAAGAAATGTTAAATCACTTCTTATATCTTTTCTGTTTTTTAAATATGCCTTAATGTATTCCCTAAAGGTACCAAGATTTGTTAATCTTCTTCCATTAACTAATTCATTGGAATTGATTTCTGAAAGGGAATTGTAATCATTGATCTCCGATTCTTTATACGACAGATATTCTTTAAGAAGATTGATTTTTTTGAATTTCGTTAACATCTCACTATCACAAAATTTTACACTGGAAAGATCAAGATGTATCGATCGTTTGATTCTTCTCCCGCCGGTTTGCTGCATCCCCCTCCAATTTTTAAAGGGAACTTCTATCAACTTATGAGTAGGTATTACAGTAATAGTTTTATCAAAATTCCTGACTTTAATAGTATGCAGAGCAATATCCATTACATCTCCGTCGACACCCAGAGAAGGAACCTCAATCCAGTCATCAACTTTTACTAAATCGTACGACGTAATTTGAATACTTGCAACGAATGAGAGTATTGTATCCTTAAAAACAAGAAGCAATACAGCTGTTAATGCCCCAATTCCGCCGAGTATTGACCAGGGACTTTGTCCGGTTAATAATCCTATAAAAAATATGGCGCCCATAATATAAATAATGATGGCAACGATTTGCAAGTAGCCTTTTATGGGGCGGGATTTATGTTTCTCGGATTTTTCGTAAAAAGAGTTTGCAGAATTGAGAGTAATTGCAAAGCATTGTAGTACAAAGAAAAGAATAACTGCCTCAATTATCCGTGTGAAAATATCCTGTACAGAGGGGAGCAGATATAAGAATTGATGGATTACTAAAAGAGGGGGTATCTGGGCAAGTTTCCTGAGGAGTTTCTCGTTCAGCATTATGTCGTCGAGATCAGTTTTTGTTTTTTCCACCAAACGATGAATAACCTTAAAAAGAATTACTTTGGTAAAAAGGTAGGAAAAATATGCCAGCAGAATAACCAATAGAAAAATCAGGTTCTCGTAAATAAATGGATAATGCTTAAGCCAGGTAATAATGTTTTCGAGCATCTTTTACACTTATTTTATTTATCAACTAAATCAATATTGAAAAAATGATGTTTATAGGCAAGGATATCCCTCGTTTGTTAATTCTTTCTCTTTTAACTATGATTGTTTTCTATTCAAAAGGAATTTATGAAAAAGGGTAATTTACTGGCGTATCTTGCATGGCTTTCAACATGTATAGTTTGGGGTACAACGTACTTAGCAATCAGAATTGGTGTTGGTGATTTACCTCCATGGTTATTTGCCGGGTTCAGATGGATGGCTGCAGGTACCGTGCTGATATCAGTTTTGCTTTTCATGAAGTTCAAACTGCCAAGGTTAAATGAGATTAAACACCTGGCAGTTGTGGGAATTGCCTTAATCGGTGTTGCCAATGGTCTGGTGGTTTATGCAGAGCAATGGATACCAAGTGGATTGGCAGCTTTGATAGTTACTACTTTACCCTTCTGGGTCGTTGGAATAGAACTCGCTTTACCTCTTGGGAACAGAATTAGCCTTACAACAATTTTTGGGGTGCTTCTTGGTTTAGTAGGCACAGGACTAATTTTTAGAAATGAATTTGAAAAATTATTCGACCCGGATTATCTGACGGGTGTAATTGCAATACTTGGGGCAATAATTGTCTGGGCTGCCGGGTCACTCTATTCTAAATCGAGAAAGTTTGAAGTTCATCCTTTGATGGGCGCTTCCATTCAAATGATTATTGCTGGAGCACTGCAAACCATTTTTGGATTGTTATTGGGAGAATATGATTCTTTTATCTTCACTCAAAGTAGTTTGCTTGCATTCTTATACTTGCTATTTGTCGGCTCATTAATGGGTTACGCATCGTATATTTATGCACTTGCCCATCTACCAGTTTCTTTTGCCACTACTTATGCCTATGTAAATCCTGTAATTGCACTCTTTTTGGGCTGGCTTGTTCTTGGGGAAGAGTTGAACCTTACAATAGGCATAGCTACAGTAATAATATTAGTAGGTGTGTTTGTGGTAAAGAGGGGGAGTAGGGCTATTGAATTGAAAAAGCCCTAAGACTTTTTCAATTATTCTATTAATGAAATTTCTAATTTGCTAGAGAAATCAAAGCTTATTACACCTTCTGTTAACTCAAAATCCAGTGCATGTCCGCCAATATCCTTATTATCTCCCAGAAAATGGAAATGAAAGCCGGGGAAGTTTATATTGTCGAATTTTTCCGGAAGCCAGAAGCCAATAATGTCACCAGTCACGTTTTCAAAATCAAACACACTTTGTAGCTCAACTACCGCTGCTATGGAAGGATAAGGAGGAGTTTGTTTAGGAACACTGCGCGCTTTAACCCGGGAAAAATTCCCATGAATTCTAATCGCGACCAGTTCATCTTTTTCTTCCAGTATCCTTAATAGATCCTTTTTTAGTGAATCTGCCGAAACGGTGTAGTTAACTTCAACACTCTTATCTTCCATAAATTTCTTAACCATTACAAATGGTATCAGTAATTCCTCAGAAGCGGGCAATACAGGTCCTTCGAAAGATACTCTGTAGACAGTCCCCTGATAAATAACCATTTCGCCATCAACGCCGTTAAATGTACCTATTCCAAAATCGCCTTTTTCAAGCATAGCTGCCTGTGTAAGATTTCCTTCGAACTCTCCATTCATCAAGTCGACTTTAGTTGAATACTGAAAAATGACATCCGAATACTCACCAGGGCGTGAGATTTCGCGAACTTCTTTTGTACAAGAGGAAACAAACAAAAATAATATTGATGTGAAAATGATGAAAGAATATTTCATTTATAGATCCTTATTCAACTTTTTTAAGAATTTCATACCTTTTTTGCTGAGTTAAAAGACTCACGACAAATGTTAGGGCTAAAGATACGAAAAACGCCGGGATTAGTTCGTAAATCATAGATTTTAAGAAAGGAGTCTGATTCCAGATTATTACTGTTAAAACGCCGGAAATCATTCCGGCAGCAGCGCCATTCCTGTTCGTTTTTCTCCAAAACAGAGCCAGAAGGATTGGCGGTCCGAAGGCGGCACCTAAACCACCCCAGGCAAAAAGTACCAGCCAGAAAACTATATCATTGCCAACAAACCCAATTATTAGCGCCATTAGAACTACTGCAACTATTATTATTCTGCTCATTAATACGAGTTGTTTGTCAGAAAGATGTTTTTCAGGGTTAATGATCTTTTGATAAAAATCTCTGATAATTGCTGAGGCGCAAACGAGTAACATGGAATCAGCTGTTGACATTATTGCGGCAAGAATGGAGGCTATTACAACTCCAAATAATATTGGATGAAGATGCAATTGTGCCAGATAGGGGAATAAGTTCTCGGGATCTCCTCCCGGAAGCTGATTCGCATTAGCGAAATAAGCCTTTCCAATAAGACCAATTGACATTGCGGAAAATCCCATAATTAGATTCCAGAATGTTCCTACATAAGCGCTAAATTTTAACTTTTTGGGGTCATCTATTGACATGTATCTGACAAGAATATGTGGGTTTCCAGGAGAGCCTAATCCGATTCCGGCAAATCCAAGAATAACACCAGTTCCAATAGCAAATGGATCAAGGAGTCTTGGATCGTAAGATAACTTAGTAAAAAGAGCTGAGAAGCCCCCCATGTCTGTAATAATAATTATTGGTAAAATAATTAGAGCGAACAACATAAAGATTGCCTGAATAACATCTGTTAAAGAAACAGCCAGAAATCCGCCTAATAAAGTGTAAAGTAAAACTATGCCTGCAGTGATCAGAATTCCCAGTGATGGGGTTACGTTGAAACTGGTGCTAAAGGCTTTCCCACCCCCAACGAATTGGGCACTTATGTAGGCAGTCATAAATACTATAATGATAATAACAGATAGCCATCTCAATAACATAGATTTATCATTAAACCGCGATTCAAAATAGTCGGGGATTGTTAAATTGTTGTTAGCCTCAGTCTGGCGACGAAGTTTTGGGGCGGCGTAAAGGAACATAAAAAATTCTGCTATCGTATATCCTATAAATGCCCAAAAGGCACCAATCCCATATGTGAATGCCATTCCCGTTAAACCAATAAGCAGCCAGCTGCTTCTACCAGAGGCCACGGCACTTAAGGCCACAACGAACTTATTCATCTTCCTTCCACCAAGGAAAAATTCGTTTAACCCCTTAGAAGAGAATCGAGAGCTGAAAATGCCAATGAGTAAAATTATAAGGATGTATACAATAAAGGAAAGGATAGTATAGGTATTAGCAGATAAGGTTAGACTCAAACCGTTTTCCAATGATTTCTCCATACGATTTTTAAGGTTACATACGGCCGCAATTTAATAAGAATAAGAGAATTATTAAATTGAGAAATTCAATCAATCTTGATCAGGTAATATTCTTTTTCCAAGGGAGCAAAACGGATATATTTATAGATGGTCTGATCGCCGCTTTTGAATGATAAAATAGCAACTGTAATATTATATCCGTTGTATTCTTCTGTTTTGAATTCCTCTATTAAAAATTGATCACTTACTTTTTTAAGTCCTTTTAAAGTGTTGCAATACCTCTTAATTTTACTCACATCACTTGAGTTCTCAATATCAGGTATTCTAAACTTTGTCTTCTCATTTTCTTTTTCTTCAATAAGAATTAGATTTTTTATTCCCAAATAATCATTAGTCTGTGCTACCTTGAAAAGAGCCTCAACTTTTTGACTGATATTATTTTTCTGTGCTTGTGTTTGTCCCGAAACGGAAGAACACTGTATTATATATGAAAATAAAACAATAAAAATTAATCTGAACATCGAATACCTCAACTACTAGTAAGTATAGTGTTTAATTTGTTCGCCCTTTGTCCCTAATTCGGTCATTGATTCTATTCCAATCTGTAAATGCAGGTCAACGAATTGGGATGTTATTCTTTCATCGGATTTCTCTGTTTTTATGCCTTCGGGAAACATTGGCAGATCTGAAACTAACAATAATGCACCTCGGGCAATATGATTTGTATGCCCAACAATAAAAATGGTTGCTGTTTCCATGTCTATTCCAATTGCACCAATTTTACTAAGATAGGTTTTAAACTCTTCGTCCCATTCCCAAACACGTCTGTTAGTAGTATAGATAACCCCGGTGCGGTATTCTTCAGTGTGCGCACGGATTTTATCAGAAACAAATTTATGCAACTTAAAAGACGGAAGCGCAGGCACTTCTGGCGGAAGATAATCATTACTCGTTCCTTCACCACGAATAGCCGCGATTGGAAGGATAAAATGCCCCAGCTCAGTTGACCTCTTTAAGCCGCCACACTTGCCAAGGAAAAGAACTGCTTGCGGATTTCTCGCGGAAAGCAGATCCATTATAGTAGCGGCGTTTGGTGATCCCATTCCAAAATTAATTATCGAAACACCATCTGAGTTTGTTGCCGTCTGCATCGGTTTGTTTTCGCCGGTAATATTACATCCGAATTTATCTGCAAATTTTTCCACATAATTTTGAAAATTAGTAATCAGCATATAATCGCCAAGTTCATCGACTGAAGCGCCTGTGTATCTGGGCAGCCAGTTCTTAGCAATATCAAGTTTAGTTTTCATCATAAATAATGTTCCAATTAATCAATAGTTTTTGCGGTAATGAACCTTTTCGAAATCAAAGAATCAATAAATTTTGTAAGAAATGCAAATAGCAACCCGAGTATAATACCAATTAATCCTCCAACAAATATATCTGACGGGTAGTGAACTCCAACATAAGGGCGTGAGATAGCTATTAGTGCAGCTACCGAATACAAAATCCATTTGAATTTCGGGTATAGATTTGAGAAATAAGCTGCAACAGTAAAATTATTTACGGCATGTGAAGAGGGCATAGAATATGACCCGGAACAGAAAACCAAAACGTTCACATCTGGCAGTTCATTGCAGGGTCTGACTCTTGCGAACAAGTTTTTTAATAGAGAACTGCTTAACTGATCAGAGACCGTTATAAGAAGAATGGTCATTATTGCTGCAATTTTCCCCAGCCTTCCTCCCTTAAAGAAAAGAATGAGAATTAAAATAATGTAAGCAATATACCAGTGCTTAACTTCTGTAATAAATGGGAAAAGTCTGTCGAACAAACTATTTGAAATAGTATTATTAAAAAAGTAGAATAATGTTTTATCTATTTGGTAAATTATATCTGTCATGTTGGTTTTGATTATTTAGAAAAAATTTAGTATTTAGAATATTGCGGTCCTGGCAAAATTATAACCTGGATAGTGATACTAACAACTTAATTCAATAAAGTAACAGATAATAGCAATAAGTTGATAAATATTACACCAAAATAATAAAAAATGGTGTATCTTACGAAATCTGTAATTAACTGAAAAACTACAGTTAGTATTGGCATGAATGACCCAAAATGATATCAATATATCGCAGTTCAAAGAAGAAATTATAAAACAACTTCTACGTCCTTTAAGAACTCTTTCAAAATTCACTGTAATTGCCGGCGCCTTCGCTCTATTATTTGAAGTGAAGTATTTTTCTGATTTTGGGGTTGAAGTTTACTCGGCAAGATTGGGTGCTTCTGGCATAGCGTTTTTGGTATTGCTGCTGTCACATTTCAGTTTTGGTAAAAAACATCCTGTTTTACTTCTTCATGTTTTGTTGATTTCAATTGTAGGCTCATTTGGGTATGTAATTTATACTATTCCAGAAACCTTAGTTTTTAACTCCCATATTATAAGTCTGATAATTTTTACAGCTGCACTGTTCCTTAGTTGGGAAGTATATAACCAAATAACAGTTGCAATATATTACAATATTGTCTTTGCCATTTCTATTCTGGTCAATGATCAGTCCGTTTATTTTTTACCAAATATGTATGAATCGGTATTGTTCGTACTTTTCATAAGCATGATGTCCATTGCGGCCAGTTCTTATAATTATAAGTTAAGAAAGGAAGCAATCACCAAGTCTATTGAAACTGCCGAATCAGAGAAAAAATATAAAAACATTTTTGAATTCTCTGTCGAGGGCATTTTTACCTCAAATCTTGAAGGTGGAATTGTAAATGCTAATCCGGCATTTCTATCCATGTTGGGATACAATGGACTCGAAGAAATTATAAATATTGATGTATCAAAGGAACTTTATAAAACTCAAAAGGATTATGAGCTTTATTTGAATTTATTGGAGAGACATGAAAAGATTAAGAATCATCGTCTGATATTAAAGAAGAAAGATGGAAAAGAAATAGTTGTCAGATGTAGTTCGAGAGTTTTTACCGATGATAATGATCAAGCCATTGGTTATGAGGGATCCATCCAGGACATTACTCGTCAGGTAAGAGCTGAAAAAGAAAAAGAAAAAGCCATGGAGGATTTGAAAAACGCCAAAATGGTTGCTGATAGTGAGGCTGTTAAAGCTGAAACAGAAAGTGGAATGAAAACAAAATTCTTATCTAAGCTCGGGCATGAAATAAAGACTCCTCTCAATTCTATTATGGGTTTTTTAACAATGATCCATGATGATTTGTTCGAGAATTATAAAGAGCTCAAAGATTTTGCCACTGAGATTCAAACTTCAGCAGATTTATTACTCGAAATTATTAATAAGAACCTGGATTTATCTCGTATAGAAGGTGGTAGAATTGAGTTATCAGAGAATAGTTTTAATCTTAAATCGGAAGTTGAGAAAACAATAAATTTGGTAAACGCCAGTCTCAAAAACTATAAGGTTTCCATTCGTAAAGAGTATGACGAAAATATTCCCAAAGAATTGGTTGGCGATGAGAAGAGGCTAAGACAAGTTCTCATTAATATTTTAACAAATGCTGTTAAGTTTAGTGGCGAGGGTGAAGTTAATTTTAGTGTTATATATGAAGGTAAAAGTGATACTCATGCCCAGCTACTTTTTACTGTAAAAGACAGCGGTCCTGGCATTGATGAGGAATTAATTCCTTCTTTATTCAATCCATATTCTTCAGAAACCAATTCCTCAGGTAACGGGGCAGGATTAAGCCTTGCTATCAGTAAAGAGTTGATAAATCTCATGGGGGGTCATATTGAGGTTGAAAGTACTAAGGGTGAGGGCAGCACATTTATTTTTACCGTTAGATTTAAGCTTCCCGGAGTTATTGAAAAACCCAAAGAAAAAGTTATTTTTGATTTATCCAAAGATAATGTTAAGAAAAACACTTCCATTATTGAAGGGGATATGCATAAGGTCAAAACCGACGAATCTTTTGAAACTAAAAAGAAAAGAATTCTTCTGGTTGAGGACAACCCCATTAGTCAAAACGTTGAAATGAAAATATTGAGAGAAGTTGGTTATTCGGTTGAAGCCGTAAGTAACGGAATAGAGGCAATTAAAGCCGTAAAAGAAAAGCACTTCGATTTGATACTCATGGATGTAGAAATGGAAGGGATGGATGGTATCCAGGCCACTCAGGAAATAAGATCTTTAGAAGAACCAATTTCAAAAATACCGATAATTGCTGTAACTGCTCACTCAAGTATGAAAGACAGAGAGAGATGTCTGTCTTCCGGTATGGATGATTATATAGCTAAACCCATCAACATACAATTCCTGAAAATGACTATCGACCAGTGGTTAAATGATAATCGACTGGCACAATAATAGTCTTAAGGAAACCAAATGACATACACAATTCATGATTTTATTGGTAATATTGGTGTCCTTTTAATCCTGCTTTCGTATTTGCTGCTTCAATTCAATAAAATTAAAAGTGAAACTTTGCGTTATTCAGTTATGAATGGCGTTGGGGCATCATTGGTTGTTTATTCACTATATTTTGATTTCAATTTGTCGTCATTAATTGTGGAAGGATTTTGGCTGCTAATTAGTATCGCCGGTGTAATTCGATATTTTTTAAGAAAAAAATAAGGAGTATGTATAATGGATAAATTTATGCAAGCCGCTATTGATGAAGCCGAAAAAGGACTCGCTGAAGGCGGGATTCCAATTGGTTGTGTAATTGTTCATAACGATAGTATCTTAGGCGCTGGTCATAACAGACGGGTACAAAAAGGCAGTTCAATTTTGCATGGAGAAATGGATGCCCTGGAAAACGCAGGCAGACAGCCAGCATCGGTTTATAAGCAAAGTGTTCTGTATACCACACTCTCACCTTGTCCTATGTGTTCAGGAGCTATATTATTATATGGTATACCCAAAGTTGTAATTGGGGAAAATGAAACCTTTCTTGGCGAAGAGGAATTATTGCGCTCGCGTGGTGTTGAAGTAATGGTGATGCAAAATGAAGAATGTATAAATCTTATGACAAACTTTATTAAAGATAAGCCGGAATTATGGAATGAAGATATTGGAGTTTAGGGTTAACGACTAGCTTATGTTATTTGGAGAATTCGATAAAGAATGTTGTCCCTTCGCCCTTTATACTCTCAACACGGATGACGGCATTATTTATTTTGCAATATTCTTTAACTAACGCTAATCCTAAACCACTCCCCTCAAAACTTCTTGAATGTCCATGGGTTTCCTGGCTGAATTTTTCGAAGAGGGATGGTATGTATTCTTCGGCAATGCCAATCCCTGAATCCTTTACAATAAGTACAGGAGCTCCTTCTTCGATTCTCAGGCATATTTTTACGTAGCCATTATAAGTATACTTAAGGGCATTGTGAACGAGGTTACTTAATGTTTGGGTGATGGTATATCTATCAAGGGAGATCGGATTAGCATCCATCATGTCATCACACATGATTAACTCAACACCTTTTGATTCCGCAAAGTGCTTAAACTCATTTATAATTGGTTGTATGATTTCGGTTTTCAATTGAACCTTCTCGAACACCGGCTCATAAGTTCCGGATTCAATTGCAGAAAGATCAAGAATGAGGTCAATTGTCCGGATTAGTCTTGTTGATGCACTATCAATTGAGTTAAAGCTACCTGCAAGTTCTTCAGAAAGCTTATATTGAAACTCCGATTTAAGAAGTGAAGTGTAATTGAGTATGGTACCAACCGGTGTTCTGATTTCATGTGACATTTGAGCTAAAAACTCAGATTTTAATCTGTCAGCATTTTCGGCCTTTTCCTTTGCTACACGCAACTCATCATTTTGTTTTAGGATTTGGAGCGCTAATTGGTTTTTGGTAAGCTCAAAAACATAAGCCATCATCATCATGGCTGTATATGCAACTATGTATCTAATTTTAAAAGCAATTCCATAGTCATTGTAAACGGAAATTGTTAATAAAATAGGGATGGCAAGAATTAGAAAAAGAGCGGCAACTCTTATACCATTTTTGTGTCCAAAGAAAAATATCACTCCAACCGGGTATAGAAATGTCCAGATGTATCCTTGATTATTTATTCCACCAACAGCTATCAAGTATAAGAAAAACGCACCTAGTGTAAGAGAATAAATAGAGGCAGAAAATAAATAATTGTTTGTTTTTCGTAAATGCCATGCGAGATAAAATATTATAATAGATGTGATGACATCTAAGACAGTTATAACATAAAAACCCTTGGAGTAAGAAATAAACGCAAATGAGAATTGAATTACCAAACCAATAAATAAAAGGAAAAATAGGAGAGCAACTTTATTGAATAGTTCCATAGCTTCCATGTTTTCACGGGAAAGATGAGCGAGGTTCAAAAATTTTATCAGTTTTGTTTTGATCGTTTTTCCCCTCATAAGAATAATTATCCTAATAATAGCATTATTCTACTGAAAAACCGTAAAAATATAGTAACATAATCATCGAAAATAAAACTGAATTTTTAATAGATAACTGAGGGGAAAACATTCAGCTCCGGGGAAGCTGAATATAGAATATGACTAGACAGTAAAAAATAGTAGCGCAGTAATTAACGCGAAGAGCAAATCAATTAATAGTAGCGGTCTGAAGCTATTAAAAAAATCACATGTGGAATGTGTCATATAAACTCCGGGATTATCCTGTTGTTAAGTTTTTTGCTGAGGCTTGAATGTCAGTACATTTCAGAATCTTTTTATTAAACCCTCTTTTAGTAACATTTATCATTGATAAACCTATTTCTTCAAGAGTGGAAACATATTTAGGGAATATCAATTTCCAAAGGGGGTAAAAGGGAGCAAATAAGGTATATGCCTTATAAGCATTATTCAATCCCGTTGTCGGTTGAATATATCCGGGGCGGAACATATACGAATCCTTAAAAGGGAGTTTAAGTAAATCATTTTCTGTTTTTCCCTTTATGCGGGCCCACATGCTTTTCCCCTTCTCGGTACTGTCCGTACCAACACCAGATACATAGGTAAAAACCATATCAGGATTGATTGTTAGCATCAGGTTTGCTATGTGCATTGTCAGGTCATAAGTTATTCTTTTATAGGCAGCTTCTTTCAAACCAACTGATGAAACACCCATGCAGTAATAAAATGCGTTGTATCCTTTCAGTTCATCCGATATGGATGAGAAATCAAAAAAATCTTTGAGAATAATCTCTTTCAATTTGGCGTGCTGAACCCCGCATGGTTTGCGGTTAACAACTATCACTGATTCAACGTCAGGGTGGCTAAGAGATTCATGCATCACTCCTTCACCCACCATACCTGTAGCACCTAAAATTACTGCTTTGATTTTCATTCTCTAACCCAAAAATTCTTTAGAAGTTGTAGTTAACTTTTGTAAGTGTTTCTGAAACTGACCATAGCCGGCCGGCGATAGCTTTATCTTTCGATAATGGATTTGAGTCGACTTTAACAGGGTAACCTTTCCATTCCTGCCAGCCATCAGGTCCATAGTAATCGCCGCTCATAGCTTTTTCATCAAAAGCCGCACGTAATGTTGGCAGAGTTCCTTTCTCAGTTTTCATAGCAAAGAATCCATTAAGAAACTCGAACAATCCACTGTGTCGCTGAAGGTCTGTTGCTGTCCAGCCAGGATGAGCCGCTGTAATTTTTACGCCGGAGCCGAAAGCTTCTAATTTGCGTTTCAGTTCATAGGTGAAGTAGAGGTTAGAAATTTTACTGTCACCATAAGCACGCCAGGCTTTGTATTTTCTATTCTCCCAGTTCAGGTCATTAAAATTTAAGTTACCATATTTATGAGCGGCACTGGCAACATTAACAATTCTGGAATTTGGTGTGTTTGACAATATTTCTAATAATTGTCCTGTAAGAGCAAAATGACCCAGGTGGTTTGTTCCAAATTGCAATTCAAATCCATCCGATGTTTTCGAGTAAGGAGGAATCATTACACCCGCGTTATTGATGAGTAAGTGTAATTTGCTGAATGTACTTTTAAACTTTGTGGCAAAGTCAGAAACAGACTGTAAGTTGGATAAATCGATTTCCATTACCCGCACGTCTGCGTTTTCTTTTTGAGCTCTGATTTTGTTTGCCGCAGTATTACCTTTTTCCATACTTCTAACTGCTATTATCACGGTCGCGTTTTTATTAGCAATAACTCTCGCAGCTTCATAACCAATTCCACTGCTGGAGCCGGTTACTATTACTATTTTACTTGTTTGGTCAGGTATATTCTCTACAGTCCAATTCATGTCGTTTTCCTTTTATTCGGTTACTATAATATTATCGTTGTTCATAAATTCTTCCCACCAAAGCTTTGTTGGAATATATTTATCATAAATTGTTGTCTCACCTACAATTGGCATTGAGACCTTTACGTTTTTTCCCCAAGCTTCATTTACCAGTCTATCCATCGGTTCGTACCAGGGGTGAAGTGCTAAATTGAAAGTAGCCCAATGTATTGGGTGTAAAACTTCACCTTTTAAGTCAATATGAGCCTGAACCGTTTCTTCAGGATACATATGAATATGATGCCATTTTTCGTTATAGGCGCCGGATTCCATAAAAGTCATATTGAATGGTCCATATTTTTCGCCAATCACTTTGAAGCCTTCTGAGTACCCGCCATCACCGCTGAAAAATACTTTGTGGTTTGGTCCTTCTATCACCCACGAAGCCCATAGTGTTTCGTTACGATCCGTAATCCCGCGTCCGGAAAAATGTTGCGCTGGAGTTGCGGCAATCATTAGGTCCTCATTAATCTTTATTTCATCCCACCAGTCAAGTTCCGTTATTTTTTCCCTCGGCACACCGGCATTTTCAAGCTCTGCTCCTACTGCCAATGGCACAATAAATCGGTCACTTTTCTCGTTTAGCCGTTTGATGGATTTTATATTCATATGATCATAGTGGTTATGCGAAATGATAACAACATCAATCTGTTCCAACTCATTTATATCAAGTGGTATCTCACCATTGTAACGGCTGGGTCCGAAGAACGTCATGCTTTTTTCAAAAACCGGGTCGGTTAATATTTTATAACCGTCGATGTTAATCATAAGGGAAGAGTGACCTAACCAGGTAGAGTTAAGCTGATTTCCATCCTTACGATTAAATTCTGTAAGATCTACTTTCATAATGGGTAGCGAATCACCTGGCGAACGGTCGTTGCCCATAAAAATAAAGTCCCACATAGTACTCAACATGGACCCAATTCCGGGCTGCTCCCATGCAACTTTATTCTGGAATTTTCCATCCCTAAAATTCGACGACTTCTCAATTTTACTCAACTTTGAATCTCCTTCAATATATGTTGCTGAAGAACATGATTGATTACTGATCGTGACAACCGCGGCAATTAACAGAACTAAATACACGTTTATTTTCATGATCTTTTTTATTTTATTTCTCTTCATTTTAGCAGCTTAAATGAATATTCATTTAGTTAATTAAGCAAATTTTTTTATACCTTTATTGCATCCCAGGCCATTTCAAAAGCTATATCTTTTAACTCATCTGTCAGTTCCAGTCCATGGCACGTGCGTGAATTTGAAAGTAACATTACCGGATAGAAAGCGAAAATTGTAAGCAGCTGTGGATTGACAGATTTGATCTTTCCATCTTCCACTCCTTTCAAAAAGACACTCATAACAGGTTGGAAATGCTTCTCCAATTCTTCATGATTCACTAACCCTGTGTAGGGCGAGTTTGCAAATTGCTCTGTGAAATTAAAGTAATCCTGATGAATTGAGATGTATTTGAAGGCATTTAACCAAACCCGGCGTAATATATCTTTAAGAGGAAGATCACTGTCAAATCCGGTTAGTATGGATTGACTCATTTTCTGCTTAATATTTACGTAAGTTGAAACTAAAAGATCTTCCTTGTTCTTGTAGTAAATGTATATTGTTGCAGGCGAGACGTTTGCCTCTTTTGCAATTTTGGCTACCGAGCTTGCTACGAATCCGATTTCGTTAACTAATTTAATCGTTGCTTCATGGATTGCATCTACTTTATGTTCATCTCTAATTCTCATGGGTCTAAAATAAATGATCATTCATTTATTGTCAAGTTTTTTCTGTTTTTTTTTGTTCGGTTTGGATAAGAGGGAAAAATTCGCTTTTTTATGTTCGTTCTGAATAATATTGAGAAGAGGATTTAATGGATCTACTGAGTGGTAAAAGTATTAAAGCGTTGAACACATTTAGAAAAATTCTCCATGAAAACGCTGAATTGGCATTTAACGAAGAAAAAACAGCGAATATTTTGAATCAGTTTATTTCAAACTACTATCCTAACGAAATTATCTCAAATGTTGGCTCAACTGGATTGCTTTTTGTATACAACGGTAATGAGGCAGGCCCCACAGTTTTGGTTAGAGCCGATATGGATGCTTTGCCAATTAATGAGACTAATAATTTTTCTTATAAATCCCTGAATAAAAATGTATCGCATAAATGTGGACATGATGGACACATGGCAATTGTTGCTGGTTTGGCGATGCTCTTTAATGTAAATCGCTCCTTTAAAGGCAAAGTTGTTTTAATGTTTCAGCCTGCCGAGGAAACAGGGGAAGGCGCTTTAAAGATTTTATCAGATAAAAAATTTGAATCTGTTAAGCCGGACTATGTATTGGCATTACATAATTTGCCGGGCTTTAAAAAGGGAGAAATAATTTACAAGGAAAATCATTTTGCTGCTGCCTCTACTGGTTTTATTGTTAGGTTATTCGGAAAGACCTCTCATGCAGCGGAACCGGAAAATGGGAATTCACCTTCGGAGGCCATGGTTGAAATAATTTCAACCCTTAATCAGCTCATTGAAAAAAATAGAGATGTGCTTGTTGATTTTTCACTCATCACGGTCGTTCATGCCAGACTGGGTGAAAGGGCATTTGGAACAACGCCAGGTTATGCTGAAGTGATGGCAACTTTGCGGAGTTTTAGAAATGACGACATGGCAAAACTCAAAGATTTATCAAAAAAAATATCCATACGAATTGCAAAGAAGTATGGATTAGAGATTAAAATTGAGTGGACAGAAGAATTCCCCGCAACTGTTAATGAAAAAGTTTGTGTAGATTTGTTGAGAGAAGTGATTAGTGAAAATAAGTTAAATAACAAAGGGATTGCTGAGCCATTTAAATGGTCAGAAGATTTTGGACACTTTACAAATAACTTCAAAGGAATTTTATTCGGTTTAGGCGCGGGCAAAAATACGCCGCAATTACATAATCCCGATTATGATTTTCCAAATGAGATTATAAAGACAGGAGTTATGGTTTTTTATTCTCTTATTAAAAAGTTACAGTCAATTTCGTAAATGAAGTCCGAAAGATCAGTCATTGCTTTCCTGCCGGGGCTTTAGGAGGTTCTTCGCTAACCTCAACCCTTAAGGGTTGAAGTAGAAATAAAAAAGGCGGATCTCAAAATCCGCCTTTTTTAACATCTAAGTACTTTATACTATGTACTGCTCTTTCTAAGCTTCCTGTACTTCAATAATAGATTTCTTAATAATAGCAATAGCTTCGTGAATTTGCTCTTCGGTAATAACCAATGGTGGAGCAAAACGAATTATATCTCCATGAGTCGGTTTTGCTAACAAACCATTTTTAGCCATCTGAACACAAACATCCCAGGCAACTTTGCCGTTTGTTTGTTTTATGATTATAGCATTCAATAAACCTTTACCACGAACCACCTGGATCATAGGGTTATCAAAACCTTCTAATTCTTTACGGAAGATCTTGCCTAAATGCTCAGCATTTTCAGCAAGCTTTTCTTCTTTAACAACTGTTAGAGCTGCCTGAGCAATTGCACACGCAACAGGGTTACCGCCGAATGTAGATCCGTGTTCGCCCGGTTTAATAACTAACATGATATCATCATCAGCTAAAACTGCAGAAACAGGGAATACACCACCTGAAAGCGCTTTACCTAGTATAAGAACGTCAGGTCTTACACCCTCATGATCGCACGCTAATAATTTACCTGTACGAGCTATGCCTGTCTGAACTTCGTCGGCAATAAACAAAACATTTTTTGCTTTACAAGCATCATAAGCCTTCTTTAAATATCCGTCTTCAGGTACATAAACGCCTGCTTCACCCTGAATAGGTTCAACCAGGAAAGCCACAACATTAGGATCTTCTAATTCTTTTTTTAATGCTTCAATATCATTATATGGTACAACTGTAAATCCTGGTGTGTAAGGACCAAATCCTTTATAAGAATCAGGATCAGTTGACATTGATATGATCGTAATTGTTCTACCATGGAAGTTACCTTCACAGACAATTATTTTAGCCTGGTTTTCAGCAACGCCTTTTTTGTCATATCCCCAGCGACGAGCAAGTTTAAGAGCAGTTTCATCTGCTTCAGCGCCAGAGTTCATAGGTAGTACTTTGTCATAACCGAAATATTCTGTTACGAATTTTTCGTATGGCCCGAGCTGATCATTATAGAAAGCCCGGGATGTCAGGGTCAGAGTTTTTGCTTGCTCAATCATAGCATTAATGATTTTAGGGTGACAGTGACCTTGATTAACTGCTGAATAGGCTGAGAGAAAATCGAAATATTTTTTGCCTTCTACATCCCATACATGAACGCCCTCACCTTTAGCTAGTACAACTGGAAGCGGATGATAATTATGCGCACCAAACTTATCCTCTAATTCGATATAATCCTTTGACGTCATTACGTATTCCTTCATTTGTTTTTAACTCCGAACTTGATTTAAATCTGAGTGAGTAATTTATTAAATTACATTTTCATATCCGAATGAATGGCAAAAAATCTTTTACGAGGATAAAATGGAAATAAAAACATTAAGCTTTAGGGTGCAAACAAACGGTGATACACAGATTCTGGATATCACTTCGCATGTAAGCTTGCTTATTGAGAATTCAGGACTTAAAGAGGGAAATGCTCTTGTTTTTATTCCCGGTTCCACGGCAGGGATAACAACAATTGAACATGAGCCGGGATTACTTGTTGATTACCCTGAATTTTTCGAAAAAATAATTCCCAAAAACTTAACCTACAAACATGATGAAACCTGGCATGACGGAAACGGGCACTCGCATGTTAGAGCATCATTACAGGGGGCTTCTTTTACCGTTCCGTTTATTAATGCAAGAATGATACTTGGAACATGGCAGCAAATAATTTTGATAGATTTTGACAACAGATCCCGTGACAGGGAAATTGTTGTTCAGCTAATGGGAGAATAATAATGAGTAAAACAATAACTGTATTTGGCAGCTCTCAACCCAAACCTGGTGAAAAGGATTATATAACTGCCTATAAACTGGGAAGAATTCTTGGAGAGATTAATTACAAGGTTTGTTCTGGCGGATATCAGGGGATTATGGACGCGGTTTCCAAGGGAGCTAAGGATATGGGATCTGAGGCTATTGGCGTTACGGTAGATATCTATGGAGCAAAACCAAGCGAGCACCTTACTGAACACATTGAATGTCATTCTTTATTTGAAAGGCTTGAGACTTTGCTGAATAAAGGCGACGGTTATATTATTCTACCTGGCGGAACCGGTACAATGCTGGAACTTGCCTTGGTTTGGGAATATCTGAATAAAGGACTTATGCCATTGAAACCAGTCGCTTGCTTAGGCGGTATGTGGACCAGGATTGTAGCTGAAATGGATATCAGGATGGAGCAGGAAGAGAGAGAAACTGGGCTTATTAGGTGTTACAATACTATTGAAGAATGTGCTGAATTTGTTTGTTCAAAATTGGATAATGGATAGGCAGAACCGATGCTCTTCTCACTTTTAAAATAAAAAATGCCGGATTGTAGTCCGGCATTTTTTGTACTAGAAATACTTTTCGATATTACTCAATTATTTGAGGATCAACTTCCGGTGAATCAAGATTTGCCAGCTTTTTATATTTAGCAATCATTTCATCCATGTTAGGATCGTTAGGAATATACTCTTTTAGTTTTAAGAGCATATCTACGATTTTGTTGAACTGACCCAGGTTCTCGTAATGTGTCATCAATAATGCATATGGATTATAGTTCCCGCTAAAGTCCATTGGATTGCGTTCAATCTGGTCTAAAGCTGCAACAATAATTTCGTTTGCATAATCTACATAATCATCCATCGCACCTAAAGAATGCAGCAACCTTGCGATGTCGTGCTTTATCCTATAGTCCATAGTAATAGTGCTGCGCGGCATAACTTCATCCATTTTACGCAATACTTTAAGTGTTTTTGCGTTATCCTGCTCATCATTATAAATTTTGAGAGCTAAACGGATATAAGCATTCCTGTAGTTCTGGGCCATGCGGATATGGTTATCATCCATAAATACAGTGGGATCATTCAATCCGCGGTATTTAAAGCCTGGTTGGTAGTCATTGGAATATCCTACATTAAGTTCCATCAACTGGTCCCACATAACCTCAAAATTGATTGAACCATCTCCAACTTTTTCAGGAACGAATCGGAAAGCCAAACCTTCCATTTGCAAATGGTCATATAATTCCAGTTTAGAATCATCTGAGGTAGTTGCTGCCCAGTATATCGGTCTTTCCCACTGGTTTGATTTAATTATATCCAGAACAACAAGATCCTGTGGGCGAAGAACGCCAACATCACCAAAATTCAGAGTCGGGTTCAAGGTCCAGTTAATTGCTTTATTATTTACAATGCTGGAATCTTTAACTCCATACTTCGCAATAATATCGTCCGGAACAGCTATGGATTCTGGTCTTGAATTCCACCTGGTGAAACTCAACTGATCAAGTTGCTCATCAGACATTGCCATTTTAATTTTTGCTGCTCCGTAAGGACTATTATTTTTCAACTGTTTTACGTACCAGCCTGTATTAATAAGGCTTAGGTTAGCTATTCTAACGTCACGCCTGACACCCTCAACATCCTGCAAATACCATAAGGGGAAGGTATCATTGTCACCATTAGTAAATATAACAGCGTTTGGAGCAACACTTTGCAGCATATTGTAAGAATAATCCCATGGAACAAAGTTGCGGGATCTGTCATGAGTAAAGTAATTAGCAGAAAGCATGTTCATCGGTATCAAGATAAACATGATTATCATTGCCGCGCTTAATATTGGCTTTGCTAATTCTGGTTTCTTAATCTCCTGAAGAATTAAATCGAAGAAACCACGGGTGCCAATACCTATCCAAATCGAGAAAACAAAGAATGCCCCGACATAGAAATAATCTCTCTCCCTGGGTTGTGGTTGCTGACTGTTAAAATAAATTGCCATAATGTGCCCGAATAGGAGGAACAGAGTCAAAAAGATAGATCCCATTTTCCAGTCTTTTCGGAAATGGTAAATGAGACCGAATATTCCGAAGAATAAAGGGATACCCATCAATTGAGTCCAATCATAACTATCATCCTGAACTGTTGAGGATCTGCCTGCGTAATTCCACAGAATGTATCTGTTAACCATGTGCTGCATCTGGTATTCAATAAAAAATTCTGCATCGTTATCGTAATTATTGTAAATGTTTCTATGTTGTGGTTCAGAGGAATATCTTCTCTTAAATATTGGATTATCGCCGTACTGTTCCCGGTTTAGGTATGAAACAAGACTTGAAAAAGTTTTAGGCGAATTCAGATTAATTGGTGTATCCTGATTAGATCGGATAATAATCATAGAATAGGTAGTAAATCCTATAAGAGCGAAAAGGAAACTGTTAAAAACCAAAGTCGTTGTTGGTTTGTTTTCTTTCTTTGCCCAGTAAATCCCAAAACCTAGTAGTGCAAATAATCCTACAAGTAAAGCAATGTCGAGCACAAGATTATCGCCACCGACACTTGATAATAAATTTGGTATATATTTTACCATGCCTGGATACAGAGTAACCAGGGCTATTCCACCAATCATTATCGGCATGTAAAAAGAGTTGACGGAAAATACTCTTTTCCAGAATGCACCAATGATAAAAAGGCTTATAATTCCGAAAATGGAGATGAACTGAATATCAACGGCCTTGTACTCTTCTGGTGTTGGAGGAACTGCTTCTGTTGTAGAATACCATATACCAAGTGCCACTACCAACAATATGGCGCTGTGGCCAAGTAAAATATACCCGGTCTTCTTCAGGGCGTCTTCATCGTTAACATATTTCCTGAAAAAGATTACCATAACTATTGGTATGATTGCAATTAATGAAAGAAGATGCACACCCGTAGCCAACCCAAAAAGATAGAATATCATAATGATAAATTTTTCACTTCCGGGCTTATCCGGATTCTCATTCCATACCATCACCAGCCATACAGTTATAGCTATGAAAAAAGTAGATAAAGCATATACTTCTGCTTCCACAGCGTTAAACCAAAATGTATCGGCAAATGCCAGCGAAAAAGCGCCAACTGCAGCGGCGACGTATGTTCCTAAGGAATCAAGCAGGTTTTCATGTTTTTGTTCCTTGTAATTCTCAATCAGCTTAATAACTATCAAATAAACAAAGAGAATGGTGAACGCGCTTGAAAGCACCGAAATAGTATTTACTCTTAATCCAATATTATCTGCGAATGGGATCATTGCGAATAATCTGCCCAGGATAAGAAAGAAAGGAGTTCCGGGTGGATGTGGAACTTGTAATCCTTGAGCTGAGGCGATAAACTCACCGCAATCCCAAAATGAAGTAGATGGCTGTACCGTCATAAAATAGACAATCGCAGCTCCCAGAAATACGAATAATCCAATTATCCGCTTCAGTTTAATTTCAGTCATTATTTCCCCTTAATTAGAATTTATTCGTCATTTTCTTTATTAATTTCGTCAGGCTTCTTAAATAGATGGTCAAGGCTTGGTCTTACTCTGCTAGCATGATACTTTTCGTGAAGTTTTTCCAATCTGCCCATCGAGAGAGAATCAAGATCCTCGTCATCTTTATGTCGCTTAAGAAGCATTTTGTAGTCATCACTTTCTTTACGGTCGAACTTTCGTTCGTAGCGTTTAAGTACTTCAAAATATTTAATCTGGTCTCTTTTACTCATGTTCAACTCTTTTTGTTTAATACAATTCCAAACTCGGTGTAACCGCTTGGAAGAAACGATTTTTTCCAAATAGGATCGAAAGAGATATTCAGCAGTTTCATCAGAAAGCCATTAATACTGAAGGGGTCTATTCCGGTATTTTCTATTACGTTCAAATTGTTCCTTTTATGTAATTCTGTTAATCCTTTTGCAGAATAGGCTTTTTCATAACCATGCTGCCATTGACCAAGATGAAGCAACTGATATAGCTGCCAGAGTGAATATCTCGCTGGGACAAATGTTATCAAAAAACCTTTTGGTGAGAGGAGTCTTTTCCATTCTTTAATTAATGCAGTCTCATCCTTAAAGTGCTCCATCAACCCGGCACTGAAGATAAGATCATAAGATTCATCCGGTAACCCTGTCGCCCGGCAATCCCCATGATAGGCTTCATCAATTTTCTTCTTTACTAAATCGACAGAAATCTGACTATTATCCAGCGCATGGCATTCAACATCAGAACGGCTTTCTTTTATTAAGTGAATGTTAGAACCAAATCCGCAACCGATTTCGATGACCTTTTTAACCGGTTTATCTATCTGATCAAGATATTTATTCAAAATTTTATTTCGTTCCAGAATCAGCCATTTTTCGGCTTTAGAGACTGAATAGGTTTTCCAATAATCGTCCCAATGAATCATTTAATACCGTATATTGTTAAAATGAGTAACGCTTAATATAAGAAAATTTTATCTTCCTTTTTAGAAAATGCCATTATTGAGAGGCTTGCGCGTGCGATTATACAGTGATTTTGAACCAATGGTTTCAATAGTATTGCCAACCTTTAACCGTTCAAATTACCTTAAAAGAGCAATAATTTCTGTTTTGGGTCAAGAGTCCATAATGTGGGAGTTAATTATTGTTGATGATGGAAGTAATGATAATACTTTTCAACTGGTTTTGGAATATCAGAAAGAATATGAAAATATCAGGTATCTTAGGCATTCTAACAGAAAACCGCCCCTGACGATTAATGCCGGGATTCAGGCTTCCATTGGAAAATATGTTACGTTTTTAGGAAGTGATGATGAATATAAACCTGACCATCTTAAACTAAGAGTTGAGATTCTTGAAAATGATGCTACTATTGATCTGCTACATGGGGGCGTTGAAATTATTGGCGATCCCTACGTAAAAGATAAAAATGATCTTTCGAAAAAAATACATATTTCCAAGTGCACAGTTGGGGCAACCCTATTTGGGAAAAGAGAAGTTTTCTTGCAACTTGGTGGATTCAAAAATCTGTTATATAGTGATGATTCAGAGTTTTACGAGCGTGCCAAACAAAGATATTCTTGTCGCGAAGTTGACTCTACAACATACATTTATTACCGTGATACACCGGATAGCATCTGTTCAACAATCAAGTGAATTGTTTTTTCATTAATATGTATATTACAAAAAAGGCATGAAAATTTTTTCCATGCCTTTTTATAGATAAATATCCGGGAAGGTTTATTATTCAAATTCCAACAATTGTCCAGCCCTGCGACCCTCAGCATAAACAAGTTGAAAGAGTTGACCACTGTTACCGTTTCTGTCCCATTGAACTAGTTTTGAGCCATTGGACTCAATTCCCATTCCACCGCCCTCAACTGATATCGCTTTTCTGCTAAATACATTTTCAAGCATAAAAGTGTTTCTGTCAACGACAATTATTCTCCACTGCTGCCAATCACCAATACCTTTTGGGTCAGCATCCCATGTTTGTATTTCAACACTATTATCCTTTTTCATCTTAAACTTTTTACCGGTTTTCTTTTGTATCTTTTCTTTAACGGAAAGTTCTTTTTTCCCAGCGACGTCAACAATATATCCGGTAAGATTTTTGATCGCATAATAATCTGTTCCATTTATTCTAGGGAAAATGAAAGTTCTCTCATATTTATCGTTATCATTATCCCAGATTTGAAATTGAAGGTCTCTCTTGGCTGTATTAGGATGTTTGCCCGGTAAATCCCAATACTTATTGCTCTTTGCACATTTAATATAAAAGTAGTTGGAACTGATTTCATCTTGCCACCTGACCTTATTATGCTGTCTTTGTGCCTGAACAGGAAAACTATTTACAACAAATAGAATTAGAATTACTGAAAGGAATGAGTACTTTTTCATTTGATTTCTCCAATATTTTCGAATTATCCTTTTCTTTTGCTTTTACGGAAACGCCGCGTTATTAAGTTGCTAATCGGGCTACAGTTACCCTCGATAAAAGCGCACTCAAGATAGTCAAAAGATTCAAAAAAAAATGCAGCTTAGTGATCATAAGATGATATTTTGTTTGTTAATGTAGATATTTAGAAAGATATTTTAAGGATGGAGTTCAAATTGAAGAAAATAAAAAACCCCTACGCCGGCAGGGAAGATTATAACTGCTTTGGCTGTTCGCCCAATAATCAGTTCGGCCTGCAGATGGAATTTCATGTAGATGGTGATGAGGTGATTTCAATTTGGGAGCCCAAACCACAATTTGCGGGATGGAAGAATATTTTACACGGTGGTATACAAACAACTTTGATGGATGAAGTTGCAAGCTGGTTTGTATTTACAAAACTTGAGACCGGTGGTGTTACTTATAGTTTAGAGAACAGATACAAAAAACCAGTACCGGTTGATCAAGGAGCTATTAAACTTGTTGCACGCCAAAAGTCGTTAAAAAGAAATCTGGTTGATATAGAAGTTGAGTTATTTGATGCAAGTGGCAGATTATGTTCTGTTGGCAGCGTGAAATACTTTTTGTTTGATAAAGAAAAAGCAAAATCACAATTGAATTACCCCGGACTAAATGAGTTTTTTAATCGGTAAATAAATTTGTTTTTACGATGTAGGGGCACGGCATGCCGTGTCCCTACTGCTAATCCATCTTTTTCTTTCCAGCGGAAAGAATAGTCTTCAACTGCTCATCTGTAACATCCAAGAGTTTTGAATCTATCAAACGAGGGGTCATAATTGCCCAATGGTGATCTTTTTCAAAAACTTCTTTGAACATTGGCAGTGCTTCTTCAAGGTTGCCATTATTGACCAAAGTAACTGCATGCCAGTATTTCATTTCGAGGTTTTCAGGAAACATCACTTCAGCAGAGGTATACTCTTCAAGCGCCTTTTTCATGTCGCCATGTTCCATGGCAAGGTCGCCATTGTTCATATGTTCATAAGCGCGATAAGTTTTGATTATCCTTTTCATTTCAACGATTGGCTCAGCATGGTCTTCAATCCGTAAATCTATTATTCTGTCCTCCCATGGTTTGCCAGTGTTAGTCCCACTTACAACAAGGATGGCACATGACTGTTTACCACGAATATCACCGCCAGCTTCCTGACCGGCTTCCAATGCGGCCATCATTTTTTCCGCAAGTGGGGCCTTAGTGCTTTCATATCCTTTTGACATTGCACCCCATACTTTGTCGTTCAACATCATGTTAGCCTGGCACGAGTAGCCTTTACCTTGCACGTAACCGGCATCTTTAACACACAGGCTGCCCGTGTGAGTTGCAACTCTTCCTTTCGTATCGAGGATAGCGAGTTGTCTTACTTCCGGTGCGTTGTCCTCGCTTATCAATTTATCAACTGCTTCCTGAGGAGATAATCCCTGCTTAAGTAGTTCCAGTCCACGAATACCAAATGAGACATTCACAAAACTCTGTGTTGCAACAACACCAACACCGGCCTCGCCCCATGCTACTACCGAGCCTACTGAGAACCAGTGTGATTGAACAGCAACACCCATCTGACCAGTAACTGAATCATAGGCGACTATTGAAAAGGTGTGAGCGAAGGGAGACTCGAATTTATTGAATTGAGCAAGGCTTACCGAACTGATAAATATTAATACAGTAAAAAAGAAAATTACTTTTTTCATTCTTGAATCCCCGATAGTTTATTGGTCTGGTTGTCAATATAATAGTTATGAAAAAAAAATCCTACTTATTTGATAAATGACATGTTAAAACAAATGCATTGCAGTTAAATTAACAGTATGATATTTTTAACTGTTCGTAATAAGAAAATCTGAAAAACAATGAGGGAAATATGAAACAGAGTCTACTGCTTATTTTGATTACTTTTATCTTCCTGTCCTGTGCTGAAAAAGAAGTTGAAGAAGTAACAGAATTAAAGACAAATAAAGAAAAGGCCAGTTACACCATAGGCTACGATATTGGGAAAAATGTTAGTAAAAGAAAAATGGACATTGATACTAAAACTCTTTATCAGGGCATTGAAGATGGATTAATTAGTAAAAATCCGCTTATAACCCAAAGTGAAATGGCGTCTGCCATGGATATGTTTGAAACTGAAAGGCAGAAAAAAGTTGAATTAGCCTTGCAGGAAAAAGGGGAAATTTACAAAGTTGAAGGCAAAAGGTTTCTTGATGAGAATAAAACCAAAGAAGGAATAGTTACCTTTAAAACTGGCGTACAGATGAAAGTACTGAAAGAAGGGACTGGCAAGAAGCCAACCCTGCAGAGCACAGTTGTCTTTCATTATATAGCTAAATTTTTTGATGAAACTCCATTCGACAATTCTTATGAAGTTGGAACACCAATAGAATTTCCGATGATGCAATTATTGCCAGGGCAGCAGCAAGTACTGCTTGAAATGAAAGAAGGAGGCAGAGCGGTTGCGTTTATCCCCCCCAATATGGGTTTTGGGGCAACAAGTGGCGGGGAACTAATTCCACCAAACACGACTTTAATCTACGAGATGGAGCTTCTTGAAGTGAAGTAATAAAATCAAAATGCCGCTTAATTAGCGGCATTTTGATTTTTATTCGATAACTCTTAAAAATTAAAATAGGGAGAAATATCTCCTCCCTTAACAAAAAAAATTATAATCCAAAAAATACAGTAGCGTTGATGATTAGACCATCAGCATCGTAATCTGTATTTGAGTTTTCAAATTGATATTTCATAAAAACATATTTCAAATCAGCTGCTAAAATTATATTGCCCAAAGGTATTTCAGCTCCAGCACCAATATGGTAGCCAATTTCAGAATCAGTATAGTCGCCAAGGCTACTACCGTTATATGTCATTTCAATCTTATAGTTATACCACCCAATTCCGGCAATACCATAGACTATTGGAAGTGGATATAAAAGTGCTGAAACCATAACAGGATAAAAGCTGGCTTTTAGTTCAGCGCCACTCTCTTCTGTTGTTTCTGAACGATAGTTGATTGCTCCTTCAATTCCTAATGAACCAAATTTTGCTCTGACGGCTCCACCAAACAATATTGAACCATCTGTTCCTTCCTGAGAAGGTGCAAAATATCCCAATTGTGGTCCAAGCATAATTTTTTGAGCATTTGTGGTTGTTGCAACCATTGCAAGGATGGCGAATAAAAACAGTACTTTTTTAATCATAATAGTTCCCCAAGTATTTGTGAAAAGAAATATATAGTGAATTACGTAGTGCTCCTACGGAAATACCTATTACGATGTTGCTGTAATTGAAATAACAAAAAAATAAACTAATTGTAAAGAAAATATATTGTTATTTATCACAATTTTTTACCAACAAAACATAATGGAAAATTCATTGAAATATTATTTTCACATTTTAATTTGATTCGTAGGTCTTATTTTTCTATTTTTTAATCCAAACAAACTTCGGGGGTAATAATGGATCGTAGAAAATTTCTTAAAAGTTCTATTGGTGCGGGTATAATTGCGGGAGCTGTCGGTCAGTTTGGAAAACTTTCCAATATACTTGCCGGTACTCCTCAGGAGGAGGTAAAAAAAGAGTTTGATCTAGTTGCTGTAAAAGGTGGTGAGCCTGATGTCATGTTCGATAAAGGGATTGCTTCTCTAGGTGGTATGAAAAGCTTTGTAAAAAAAGGACAAACTGTTTGTGTTAAACCAAACATTGGCTGGGATAAAACTCCCGAATATGCAGCCAATACTCACCCCAAACTTGTAAAACGAATTATTGAAAGTTGCTTTGAAGCAGGAGCCTCGGACGTTTATGTTTTTGATAATACATGCGATGAATGGCGAGGATGTTACGAAAATAGTGGAATCCAAAAAGCTGTTGAAGAGGCAGGCGGTAAACTTGTTCCGGGTAATGATGAAAAGTATTACCGCGAAGTTCAGGTGCCAAATGGGAAAAGATTAAAAACTGCAAAGGTTCATGAAAAAGTTCTCGACTCAGATGTGTTTATAAATGTACCCGTGCTAAAGTCTCATGGTGGAGCACGATTAACAATTTCAATGAAGAACCTTATGGGTGTTGTCTGGGACCGCAGATTCTGGCACAGAAATGATCTTCACCAATGTATTGCTGATTACGCAACCTTTGAAAGAAAACCTGATTTGAATGTTGTTGATTGTTATGGTGTAATGATGCAAAATGGTCCTCGTGGTGTTTCAGTAAAAGATGTAAAATTCTTTAAATCACTTTTAATTTCAAAAGACATGGTCGCTGTGGATGCCGCTGCCACAAAACTATTTGGAATGGAAGTGGACGATGTTTCTTATATAAATATTGCTCACGAGATGAAAGTAGGCAATAAAAATCTGGATTCACTTAACATTAACAGATTAAAAGTATAGGCTTAGGTTGAAAAATAAATTGAAAACTACAAGAGTGATTTTGTCACTCTTGTTTTTTATTGGGACTACGGTTCTATTCCTCGATATCAAAAACGCTTTCGTTACGGAAGTAAGTTCTACGGTTCTTTTCTTGCAATTAATTCCAGCCTTGATGAAATTCATCTACTTGCTCGGTTTTTCGGCGATTGGTTTTTTAGTTGTAATATTATTGACTGCTATTTTCGGGCGTGTCTATTGCTCATCTATCTGCCCGCTGGGTACGCTTCAGGACATTTTTACAGCCATTTCCAAAAGAGTAAAAAAAATAAAGTATAAGTTCAGTGAGCCATCAAATAAGGTCCGTTATTCCATTTTAGGGATAGTTTCGTTACTTCTAATATTCGGATTATCAATTGGTGTATTATTGCTTGATCCTTTCAGTAATTTTGGACGTTTTGTTACATTCTTCCTTCGCCCTATTGTAATGCTGGCAAATAATGGCATTGCTTCATCGTTAGAACTATTCGATAATTATTCTGTCTACCCGGTTGAAGTGAAAGGTTTTGACATTATTGCTTCTTTAATGCCATTCATTCTGTTTGTAATTGTTTTTGTCCTTTCATATAAGTACGGCAGACTTTATTGCAACAGTGTATGTCCGGTTGGAACCCTGCTTGGTCTGTTGTCTAAATTCTCAATATTCCGAATTGTAATTGACAAAAATTCCTGTTCAGGCTGCGGCGTTTGCGCGCGAGTATGTAAATCAGAATGCATTGATTCCCTAAACCACTATGTGGATGAAACGCGCTGCGTGGAATGTTTTAATTGTCTTGGTGTTTGCCCTTCTACAAGTATCGAGTATAAAGTATCAAAAAAAATAACCGGACAAAATAAACCTGAAGGGGATGCTAATTCCGGGAAAAGAGATTTTATTAAGAAAGTCGGATTGTTCATATTTGTTACTACCGGATTGGCTAAGGCACAGGAAAAAATAAAAGTTTATGTTGATAATGATGTACCTGTTATAAGGACTAACCCGATTGCGCCACCCGGCTCGATTAGTATTGAACATTTTACTAATCAATGCACAGCTTGCCATCTTTGTATAAGCGCCTGTCCTACTCAAGTATTACAACCATCTTTTCTTGAGTATGGATTTATTGGAATGCTGCAGCCGTTATTGAATAACAGCAAAGGATTTTGTAATTACGAATGTACAGCCTGCCTTGATGTTTGTCCTGCCGGTGCCATTCTACCAAGCCAACTGGCTAATAAAAAACTGATTCAAATTGGCAAGGCAAAATTTATAAAAGAAAACTGTGTTGTAGAAACACAGGGAACCGACTGCGGCGCCTGTGCTGAACATTGCCCGACTAAGGCTGTTAAAATGATGCCTTATGTTCATGAGAAATATCCTGACAAGAATTTGAAGATACCAGAAGTTACTGAAGAAACCTGCATCGGCTGCGGAGCTTGCGAATATGCCTGTCCTTCCAAGCCCTGGAAATCGATATACGTTGAAAGCAATGTTGTTCATGCGCTGGCTAAAAAACCACCTGAGCAGGATATTGAGCAAGAAGTTTCGGAAGGGGAAGATTTTCCATTTTAAATATAAAAGAGCGACATTGGTCGCTCTTTATCCCCCCCAACCCCAAATTATTTAAGCAAAGTCATTTTTTTAGTCGAGATAAAATTATCAGCAGAAAGGGTATAAAAATAAATACTGCTTGCCAGATTCTCACCGTTAAATTCAATCGAATACTTTCCGGCAGCATAAGTGCCTGAAGCCAGGGTTGAAACTTCCTCTCCAAATATTGAATAAATTTTTAAGGTAATGTCTGTTGTGTTGGGAACAGAAAAAGAAATATTGGTAGATGGATTAAAAGGGTTCGGATAATTTTGTTCAAGCAAATATCCGGTTGGGATATCATTCTCTTCTTCAATTTCAACTACAGTTGTGTTTTCGTACCACCTGATTTCATTGTTCCCGTTGTGGCTGCTTCCGGCAATCAGGTCTATATCACCATCCCCATCCACATCACCTGAGTGCAGGGGCCAAACACGATAAAAGTCATCATCAATAAATACTTTTGTCCAGGTTATCGGATCGCCTCCTTCATTAATCCAGGCACAGATTTCCCCTCTACCTTGAGAGGTTCCAATAATGTCCATATCCCCGTCTTTATCAAGATCCGCAGCATGAGCAATACACGCTGTTGTAAAACTGTATTGTAGTGTCTGTCGTTGCCAGGTTACCGGATCCCCGCCATCATTTCGCCACCATGCAATCTGATTGCCAAGATATGCGGCACCAATAACATCCTGATCCCCATCACCATCAATATCCACAGCTTCAACTCTGTGAGCACCAAAGAAATTTGCCATAATAAGTTGTTTCGTCCAGGTAATCGGACTCCCTCCGTCATTACGCCACCACGTCACTTCATTATCAATAATTGATGCTCCGATAATGTCCATGTCACCATCTCCATCCATATCACCTGCTCTTACTGATTTTGCAAGTGTGTAGTTAGTAACTATGGTCTGCTCTGTCCATGTCGGGTTGCTACCTCCGCCATTATACCAAAGGGCAATTTTATTTAGATCAGAAGATGCAGCCAATACATCAAAGTCACCATCATTATCAATGTCGCATGAATAGACTTCATGAGCGTTTATGAAACTATTACCAATTGTGTGCCTTGTCCACGTGATAGGAGAGCCCCCATCATTTTCCCAATAGGCCACTCCTGGGTTGCCAACGTATGCAGCACCAAGAATATCCAGATCGCCATCACCATCATAATCTTGTGCATAAACGGAATGGGCGCTGCCAACGTTGTAAGCAACTATTCGCTTTGTCCAACCCGGAATCTGATCCCCATTATTTTCAAATAATATAATTTGATTGTCTACTAAACCGGCAGCTAAAACATCAAGGTCTCCATCAGCATCAATATCACAGGAATAGACTGAACCTGCACCATGTGTATTGCTGCTAATAGTTCTTTTTTGAAAAGTAACTTGTGCGCTTACGCCGGAATGAAAAAATAGAGTTGCCACTATAAAGACTAAAAAAACTGAAAATGATTTTATCATTATTCCCCCAAAAGTTTACTGTTGTATTAAAAATCTTAGGAAAACTAAAAAGTAAAGCGGGGATTGGTAAGTCACTAATAGCGAATTTCAATATGCACTTGTGAAATTCAATATTGGAAAATTTATTTGTGGAATCTTGATGATAGCTCTTTGTAAACCTTACGGTTTAATGGCAGTTCGGTATTGTCTTTAAGGTAAAGTTTATATTTGCCGCCTGCATCGTGTCCAAAAGAATTAATTGAATTAATATCCACAATATAAGAGCGATGTATTCTTAAGAACCTGTCCGGAAGTATCTGTTCCAATCTGTCCATGGTTTTATTAAGTAAGGCTGAATTGCCATTTTTCAATTCTGCCAGGACGTATGTGTCTGCCGCTCTGAAATAGTGTATCTCATCAATATTTATTATGTGTGTTTCATTTTTTTTTCTGTAAGAAAGATATTTTGTAGTCGCTTCATTTTTGCCAGTCTGGGAGAAATATCGGTTAAACATTTTTTCAAATCGCGGCCTATCGAATGGTTTTGCAATAAAGTCAAAAACTCCATATTCGAAAGCTTCAATTGCCTTTTCTGTGTATGCTGAAACAATAACTGTGTGGAATGATTCAGTTGTAATATCTTCAAGCAGAGAAAATCCATTTTCTCCATTAAGGTTCAGATCCAGCAGACATAAATCAAATTTATGGTCCATAATTATTTTTTTTGCTGAGGACAAAGTACCTTGCAAGGTTACCGTCTCAAGTTTATCTTTTAATACTTCTCTGCAAATAAATTCAATGTCGCGTGCAATAGGTGGTTCGTCTTCAACTATTAAAATATTCATAAGATCACCGCTTTATTGAAATGTTAATTTGCCAGAGAGTATCATCAAAAGAATAATCAAAATCGTACTTACCGGAAATGTTTTCTTCTAATCTGGACCTTACATATTTTAATCCAAGTCCCTCTTCGATTTCATCTTTTGATTTATTCTCAAGTGTCTTTAATCGTCCCCCATTGTTGGAGATGGAATATTTAATCACATCGAACTCAACTGATTGTTCTATATTAAAACAACCGGATTCACCAATTTCAAATGCATGTGTCAATCCGTTTTCAATAAGTGTGTGAAAAATCATTGGGGGAATTCTTTCTTCTGGGGAAGAGATTCTGGTATTCAAAGTGTATTCTACTTCCTTTCGAAAGCTCATTAGTTTTAAATGACTTCTGCATAGTTCGACTTCGGTTGAAACTGGGATCATTGATTCAAGAGCAATTTTATTTATTAACCTAAATTCTTCAGCCAATGCCTGAATGAATTCAATTGCAGCATCAGGCTTTTCTCTGATATAGGATTTTATTGACTGAAGCGTATTCATAAGAAAATGAGGCTGAATGTTTTTTCTTAAAAGTTCTTTTTCAAGATTGTGTGTAATTCTTAAAGCTTCTTCATGCAGCCTGTAATCTTCACGCACTTGCTGACTCATTGCCAGTATTATGAAAAATACGAAAAGAATATCCGGTGCAGACTCTACATACTGTGGAAGTTGGATTCCGGCAAATATATCTTCGAGGGGTAGCAGCAAAATAGTTGTTCCTATCAGGGCCGATATACTTCCTCTAATATGCTTGTAAATTGAGTTTATTAATCCACTTAAAAGGAGAAGAGAAATAAAGTAGTACCTAAAAACATAATATGAATAAGTCAATTCAAAAAAATGCGGGAGAATTGAAATAAGAACAAGTATTGGCAATAAGATTTTTATCTTAGGTATTTTGAACACGACTAGCACGAACATAGCTATAAGTATCCAGAATACTGTTCGTAATAGGTGATCAAGATGGATCACTTTCCAAAAGATAATTGTTGAGAGGTCTAAGTAGTCAATTATTGGGAATTCGAGAAATCGGAAAGCTGATATTAGGCTAATGGCCGCAAAGATTAAGTAACCTCTATGCCTGCTTCCGCCCCAGAACAAGGCCAGGCAGATCAGTGCAGCAGTGATATAAACCCCTGCAGTGCCAAGTTGAAACGCGTAGTACTCGTCTCTTCCATTGAGAATATTTGAGTAGTATCCGAAAACAATACTATTATCGTACCATGAAAATTTTGGATTGTCAATGTGTAAAAGAATTCTCAGGTTGTGCTTTCCGGCAGAAGTTTGTGACTGAGAAAGATAAAACGTATTAAAGGCAATATCCGGATGTGGTAACGAATCAATGTCTCCATTAAAACCGATAACTTCGTTATCCCAATAAATTTGATATCTGCTGCCCAGCCCATCAATCTTAATTGCTATAACATCTGATTCTCTATGAGAACCAATTATATTTAATTCTGTCTCCAGCCAAAAGGATCCAAGGTCAAGCGAAGGATGTTCAAAAATATTATAAGCCTTCCATTCAGTATTATTCGGCACGTTCTTCTGTAAAGGGGCTTCAATTTTTTGATAACGAAAATAACTTAAGACTTGTAAGTTTTCTGTTGTTAAATCAAAGGTATAATTTTGTCCAATTGCCTGGAATGAGAGGAGCAAAAAAAATGTAATATATTTGGCGATAAGTTGCATCTGCTGCAATTTTACATAATAACAAATATAAAAGCTATGCAAAAAAAAGAGCGACCGAAGCCGCTCTGTTACTCTATCTCAAATGAAAGATGTTTTAAGTAAAATATGACTTAATCAATTACCTGAAACACCTGGCAAAACTTTGTGCACATACCACAATCAGTACATTTTTCTTTATCAATCCTTGGCGCATCGAATGGGCTATCCTGAATAATTGCGCCCATCGGGCATGAACTCATAACCGGGCAGTGGTGATTTTGCGGGCAGAACTCTTTATTTACATCAACCATTTTATTTTCCTTTAATAAGATTACAATGACACGTTTATCTTTTGTAGGATATGATGTGAGTGGATAAGAAAGGATTCAGGTGGAAGGTAGAGTAAGATTATTATTAAGATTTGTGTGTGGTAGAGAAAAGGACTTGCTTTTCTGAAATTAAAAGATATATTGACCGATTAAATGTCTAAAAAAATGTTAACATATAGCAGAATAATAGCGACTTATCTTCAAGAGTTCCATCATAAGAATATCCAATGGAGTTCCAGGGATTCCCATCCTAAACCATAATGCTGCTATAAGCAGCTAACCCCGGACAATACTATTTCAATTTCACAAGCTAATTAATTAGATAGCAGAAAATTCAGAATTATTTGGAGAGACAAATGAATCTTAATAAGAGAATAGCCATAATCGGATGTGGTAATATTGGGTCTGCCATTGCCGAGGGTATAATCAAAGAAAAGAAAATTGAAAATGAAAATCTGATGTTAACCAGGCGAAATACCAGCAGTTTGGAAAAGTATAGAGAGCATGGTGTTAACATTATTTCTGACAATGTGGAAGCTGTTGCAAAAGCCCACATAATCATTCTTTGTGTTACTCCCCAACAGCTCGATGGCGTTTTGGAGGAGATGAAACTTACCCTTGAACCGGGGAGGCATATAATTCAATCCGTTGTATCCGGAGCTTCTATTAACCAAATCCGGGAAAAGTTAGGTGTGGACGTTCCTATTATTCGTGTAATGCCTAACCTTGCATTGTCAATCCAACAGTCTATGACGTGCCTGTCGGGAGAGGAAAGGGATCGTGAGGCAATGGATTATACAAAAGAACTTTTTGATTGTATGGGAAAAACAGTTGAGATACATGAAGAGCTTATGGTTCCGGCAACGGCACTTTGCGCTTGTGGAGTGGCGTTCTTTTTGCGTGCTATACGTGCCGCCTCTCAGGGTGGTATAGAAATCGGCTTCCACGCGGAAGAGGCACTTCTCATGGCGGCACAAACAGCCCTGGGCGCTGCCCAACTATTACTGGAAGACAAAGCACATCCTGAGCGGGAAGTAGATAAGGTAACCACTCCAAGGGGATGCACAATTGTAGGATTGAATCAGATGGAACATAACGGGTTTAGTTCTTCCATGATTAAGGGGATTGTTACTTCTGCGGAGAAGGCTGAAACTCTTTATAGTCAGAATGAATAGAACCAAATTTTGAGTCAAAGGGCGGAGCGGCTGAGCCGCTCCTCAGTCTATAAATGTATTTTAATCTTTTGGAACAACCCAAATATCATTCTCAATTTCAAGTTTGGTCTCACCTATATAAACCGCTCTTCCAGATCCACCTGGTCTGAAATCAGTAACAATATCAACATGCTGGGCAGAAGTGTTGTAAACACCTTTTTCAGTAAGCTCATCGATAAGTTTTTGCCCGGCTTCTGATTCAGGGTCATTTGTGAATGCAGTGGGGTAGCTTGCCCCAATTGCAATGTGCGCGGTACCGCCAACCTTCTCGACAAAGAGCGGGTGCATTAAAACTTTCTTCATTCCCGTATTCATTCCAAGAGCAACCTCTCCAAGTCTGTGGGAGCCATCATCTGTTTCAATAATTTTCTGAAGAGCATCGTGTCCTTTGTCAGCTTTATAATTAATTATTTTGCCACCTTCGAATTTAAGATAGATCCCCTGAATAACTTTGCCACCCTGAAAAACCGGAAGATCTACAAATATTTCGCCTTCCACGGTGCGGGCATCAGGACTTGTATAAACTTCACCATCGGGGAAGTTGCGTGTACCGGTACATTTAACCGCTAGCCGATCTTTGATATTCATAGTTAATTTTAAATCACGATTCGTATGTGGACAGTGTGTTTCTAATGTTACTGTGTCTTCGCTATCAAACAGAATAGCGAGATCCTCTTCAAGTTCATCCAGATTTGATGGATCAACGAGTGAGGCGCCAACAACAATATCAGTATACTCTTCGAGTGACAGCCCTTCCATATCGGCAAAGCCCTGAGTAGGGAAGAGAGTGATACACCATTTTTTTGAAAGACGCAGATTTTTTAATTCTTCATCAACACGCATAATTTCCTGAGCCAACTCTTCTTTTTGTCCTTTAAAAAGATTTGGGTCTTCTACACCGAGGACTTCAATAAATTTATTAAATTCTTCATATCGTTTTCGTTGCCATTCGGGTGCACGTTTAATTTGTTCCGGCGATCCATACTTCCCCATGGATGCGCCAAATACTTTTCCCCTGTCGTTGTCTGGCGCGGTAATATTTATATCGCAAACGGCGCCCGCCTGAATGATTTTATCCTGAAGGACCGACATTAATGGCCAACAAATATGTTCTCCCTTTACCATTACAACATCTTCTTTATTTACTCCACCGAGAGAATGGTTAATTAAATATTCAGCCCACTTTTCTAAATCTGCAGTTTTTATTTTTGCTTGCATAGATTCCCCGTAATTATTGAATGAGTATTATATTACTAATATAGGGCTAAGAGGATTGAAAATCTGTTGATTTTAATAATGTCATAGGCGGTTAAAAATTATTTATAAAGATTTAGTTGGTTGAAAGTGTGATTTTTTTCACCCAGCGCTTGATTTTTTCCCCCAGTATCGGCAATGGAAGCGCACCATCTTCCAGAATTTTAGTATGAAATTCTTTTAGGCTGAATTTGTCGCCGAGGGCATTTCTGGCATAATTTCTTAACTCGATAATTTTCAATTCACCAAGTTTATAAGAAAGAGCCTGACCAGGCATTGTTATATAGCGCTCTACTTCTTTTATGGCATATTCTGTGGTGGAACCCGTCTGATTCTTGAAATAGTTTATTGCCTGTATATAGGTCCAGCCTCTGTAATGTATTCCGGTATCAACAACCAGACGAACAGCCCTGTATAAATCTGATTCGAGTTTGATTAGTAAATCCAGATCCGAATCATAAACTTCCAGTTCTTTACCGAGGCTTTCAGCATATAATGCCCATCCTTCGCTGTATCCGCCATTATAAGAATACTTCTGAAAATCAGGCAGGGAGTTATTCTCTCTGCTTAAGGATGTTTGAAAATGATGACCTGGAATTGCCTCGTGCAGTAAAATGCTTTTATTCGCCCTACGTCCATATTCGCTCATAGATCTGGCGTCAAAATAGAAAACTCCCGGGTCTGATTGTTTGGGCGAGGGAATATAGTGCGCACCAAAATAATTGGATCTTGCATCTTTGATTGCCTCCAACTCGAATTGCGATTCTGGTATAACCGTAAAATAGTCAGAAATATTATCCTCAATTTTTTCTGCAATATCATCATACTGATCCAGTAATTTTTCCGCGGTATACACGAGGTTCGAATTCTTATATAAATAATCCTTATACTGAAAAACGTTAGCAGCAGGGAAAGCGTCTCCTTTTAATTCATTCATGGCACTTTTCGTTTTAACAATTTCATCTAATCCTATTTGCATTATTGAATCAGGATGAATGTCAAGAGTAGTATGGTGTTTAATATACTGTTTGTACCACTCATTGCCGTTTGGCAAAGCGGACATCCCAATGTCATCACTACACTTATAAATGTATGTATTAGAAAGAAACCCTTCGAGCTCCTTAAATGCCGGAAGTAATTTATCCTCAATCATATCTTTATAAACATTCTCGTAAAAAACTTTGTGCTGCGGACTAAAATTCTCCGGGAAGTATAATACCGGTTGATAAAATTCATTTTGATAAAGATCCTTGGACAACAAGTCCCGGACGACCTGCAAAGTTTTTTCTGTCACTCTTTTAGGCAGCACAATTCCTTCTTCAATTCCTTTAGAAAGATTTATTATGGCAACATGAATACCTTCAATGAATCCGTCTATCCTTCTAAGAAAGTTATCATAATCTCTTAAGCTTTTAAAAGGTTGCGAGCCCTTCCCCGAACCCATCCTTATAAACTGCATAAGGAAATGATACTGATCAATTAAAAATAAATTATCCGAAAACTTGTAAGACTCTAGTTTTTCATGCATCTGATAAGTAAGTAGATCGTGGCTGATTTTCAATTTTTCGCTAAGTGAATCAGTATCAAATTCTTTTAGAGAATGAAGAGTGTTTACTAAAAATATTTTATGACTCTCAATGAAATCATCATCGATTGTTATTGTAAAAAGGTCATTATAGCCGTAGAAACCATTTTCCGTTGCTTCAATGGGGAAATATGACAGATGAATTTTATAGTAATTATCGAGAAAACTGATGAGTTTTTTATCTTCGTTGCTATTTGCGCAAATGGAAATAGATAATGAAATGATTAAAAATGTATATAAGTTTTTTTGCATGGGGGTCTCTGAGTAATACACAGGTACTAATTAGTAATTATATGTAAAAAATGAAAGTTAAATTTTAAATGGCAAACCTCGTCAATTATTGATTAATACGCGAATTCAACTGAAATAAAGGGACGAAATTTTACCCTTTTAGGATTAAGCCGGAATTCTTTCTCTGTTGTCTTATTTAGTACAAATAAAAAAAGGAGGAGACTATGTTTAAGAATCTGCTGGTTGCAATTTGTTTAGCCGCGTCATGCGGATTATCATTAAGTCTATCACAATTAATTGCTCAACCCAGACATCCAAGTGGACACAGTACAAGCAGCATGCCGCCGCAAGAATTCCTTGCCCCTGTACCAAATCAGTTGGAAATAAATAAACTGATGGATGAGCTCGAGATTGATCTTTGTCTTACCCGTGAGCAGAAAGTAAGAATTAAATCCATATACGAAGAACATTTCAATTCGGTTAAACATCTTCAGCCTGGTAATACGAGAACTTACGACGCGATGGATAACAGGCAGGAAGAATTGCAAATGGAATTAACAAGAAAGGTAGCCGCTGTTCTTGATGATTTTCAGCTTGCGCGGTATGTACTTTTTTTGGAAAGAAGAGCTCTTGGGCGTGAGGGGCATAAGTTTATGGATGAAGAATCTAATGAAGATCAGATTGAAGATGGTGACTATGATCACGAGGAAGAGCTGCCTGATTAAACCTTTATTTGAGTGAGCCTCTCTAACTTCCGAAACGCAATATAAATGAGAGGAGCGGAAAATGTTAGCCAGAGCTTTTAGATTAGCAATGCCATGCCCGGTGAGAATATTCACGGTTATTTCAGTTCTTTTTGTTTTCACTCTTAGGGCTTTTGCTCAAGCTACTCCCACTGTGGGGTTGCTAACCTATGATGAAAGGGCTGCTGATGGCTACACATTATTTGCTCCTCTTACTTCTAACATCACTTTTCTTATAAATAATGAAGGTAACCTTGTTCACAGCTGGCAGGGTACTGCTCGTCCTGGCAATTCCGTCTATTTTTTGGAAAACGGCAATTTGCTGAGAACCGAAATTGTGCTTAATGAAACCATGACAGCCGGGGGCGAGGGTGGAAAGGTAATTGAGCAGGACTGGGAGGGAAATATAATATGGAGTTTCACTTACAACAACGATAAGGTTCGGTCACACCACGATGTTGAGTATTTGCCCAATGGAAATATCCTCATGATTGCCTGGGAGTATAAAACCTATGATGAGGCAATTGCAGCCGGAAGAAAGCCAACCATGTTGAGTGATAACGAGTTATGGCCCGATCACGTAATAGAAGTGGATCCTTCAACAAATGAAATAGTCTGGGAATGGCATGTTTGGAACCATCTTATTCAGGATTATGACCCGACTAAACTTAACTATGGAGTAGTCGCTGACCATCCTGGGTTGATTAATTTGAACTACAAAGACGGCGTGGAACCAAACACGGGAGGCGCTGACTGGAATCATACAAACGGTATTGATTACAATGAAGAGTTTGACCAGATTTTATTAAGTGTACATGGATTCAGTGAGATTTGGATAATTGACCACAGCACAACTACCGAAGAGGCTGCAGGTCATTCAGGTGGAATTTATGGCAATGGCGGCGACCTGTTGTATCGATGGGGAAACCCTGAAGCGTATGACCATGGAACTGCTAACGATCAAAAACTTTATCAACAGCATAACGCCCATTGGATTGAGGCGGGATTGTCAGGCGAAGGGAATATTCTGATCTTTAATAATGGCAAGGGTAGACTGGATGGTGACTATTCATCTATTGAAGAAATTACCCCGCCACAAATAAATGGTGCTTACCCATACACAGTTGGCGAAAGTTATGGACCGGAGGGCACGGAGTGGAATTACAGTAATCCGGGGACTTTCTTTGCCGATCACATTTCCGGTGCGCAGCGCCAGTTGAATGGTAATACGCTAATCTGCGAGGGAACCACCGGAACATTTTTCGAGGTAACCGAAAACGGAGCTTTGGTGTGGGAATATGTTAACCCGATTGCGCAAAGCGGCGCACTAACACAGGGCGATACACCAACACAAAATAGTGTATTCAGGGCATATCGTTATTCAGAAGATTATCCCGGATTTGCGGGTAAAGACCTAACGCCCGGTAATCCTCTTGAGATTTATAATACCACAGTACTTGAAAGCGGGGAGGGCTTGCCAACGGATTTTGTCCTATTTCAGAATTTCCCAAACCCTTTTAATCCTTCAACGAAAATTTCATTTGCTTTGCCTAATCCGGGCAATGTGACAGTGGACATTTTTAATATACTTGGTGAATTGGTTGAGAATCTTGTTAGTGATTTTCTTCTGGCCGGGAATTACATCTTTAACTGGAATGCAGAAGAATTGCCGAGTGGAATTTATCTCTATTCACTTGAAGCAGCAGGTTATCGGGAAATTAAAAAGATGACCCTTATGAAATGACAATCTCCTTCTATCATTCTGTGAAATAAGTATTAGGATTGATAGAATTTTAATAAATTTCAAGGAGGTATTTATTTGTTTCTTTGAGGATTTAGGATGAAGATTTTATTTATTATTCTCGCAGCAATAGTCTTATTAATTGTTTCACTTCTTATCGCTCAATATTTCGGTAATAAGTCTTTTACCGGAAAAGTAAACAATGAAATCAAAACAGTATTCGATTCAGTTAATCTGACCAATCCTGAAATCGTTACCGAAGAATCGATTCAGCATTTGCCTTCGCCTGTTCAGAAATACCTAAAGTATGCCGGAGTTGTTGGTAAAGAAAGAATCAGATGTACACGATTAAAGCAAAGAGCCAATATAAAAATGTCGCCGGAAAGCAGCGGGTTTAACCATACCGCAGTTCAATATTTCACGTCTGAAAAACCTGCCTTTGTATGGTTGGCTGATATGTCCCTGTTCCCGGGATTCTCAATGATGGTTCGTGATAAATGTATTGAGGGTAAAGGAGAAATGTTAGGGAAGCTATTCTCATTGTTCCCCGTGGTATTTGCTGAAGGTCCTAAAATCAATCAGGGTGCGCTGGCACGTTACGTTGGCGAAATGGTCTGGCAGCCTTCGGCATTTCTTGAAGAATATTGTAAGTGGGAAGAGATTGACAGTTCCTCTGCACGCGTAAAAGTTAGTGTTAGCGGCGTTGAAGTAAATGGGGTATTCACTTTTGGAGATGAGGGTAAAATTGAAACCTTCGTCTGCCCGCGATGGAAGGGAACCGATGGCGAGGAAATGAGCACCTATGTTAATTACTTTTTAGAATATAAAAATTTTAGTGGTTACAAAGTGCCTTCCAGAGGACAAGCAGTCTGGCGCGAAAAAGATGGCTCAGAATTTATTTACTGGGATGGCTGCGTAACAGAAGTTGAATACAATATTCCGGAGATTTGGCAATAGTTTTTCTGTGAATATATCAAGAAGCCCTTCCGTTTTACAGGAAGGGCTTCTGTTGTTTTTCTTTTCTAATATCTAAAGTCTTGTGTCTATTAATCTATACTGTAATATATTTATCAGCCGGTGCATTACAAATAGGGCATCTTTCAGGTGCCGCATTAAATTCAACATGCCCGCAAACCGGACAAAGATAAATCTCGCCAACATCAAGATCTTTACCCGCTGCTGCTGCTTCAAGAGCCATTGTATATAATTTTGCATGAACAGCTTCGGCCGCTACAGCAAACTTGAACATTCTTTTTGCTTTGTGTCCCTCTTCTTCAGCCTGTGTTAACATTGGCGGGTACATTTGTTCAAATTCGTATGTTTCGCCCCCAATTGCCGCTTTCAGGTTCTCAATAGTAGAACCAATTCCATCCATTGCTCCCAAATGAGCTTCAGCATGAATTCTTTCAGCTTCAGCTGTAAGCTTGAATAATTTCGCAATGTTTGTTAAGCCTTCTTTTTCTGCTGCTTTAGCAAATGCGCGGTATTTCTGGTTTGCCTGGCTTTCACCTGCAAAGGCTTCTTTCAAATTGTCTTGTGTTGTTGGCATAATATCCTCTATTTATTAGTTAATAAATGCAATTAACATGTTCAGATGTTTTTATCTGGTTATTTGCAAACATAGTGATTTTAAAAGAAAAGAGTAAGAGTATGATTAAGAATAAGAACACAAGAGGATTACAGAATTGACTTGGCAATTCTTTGAAATATTCAAATGAAAAACAGCGCTGCCTGTTAGTATATTACTTTAATAGCAACATTTTCCCGCTTCTTTGAAAAAAAGTGCTTGTACCGCTAGATGGATTTACTCTCAATTGGTAAAAGTAGACTCCACTGGAGACATGTTTTCCATGTTGGTCTGTACCGTTCCATGTTATCTGGTGCTGCCCGACTGTCTGGTTAGTAGCCGAAGATGACCATACCTCCTCACCATTCGAATTATAAATGAGAAAACTTATATCTGCATGTGAAGGAAGCGAATAGAGAATATTCGTTGATGGATTAAATGGATTTGGGTAGGGTGGACTTACCTTGAAGTTTTCAATTATATCCATTTCTTCAACGCCCACAACATAAACATCTGCATACTGTACATTAGGGCTGTATTCAACATAGTTGAACAGGTTTGTGGAATTCAGAACTGTCCTGATACTATCCAGGGAATGGCCGGCAACATCCCATTCGTCACTTATTTTATTTAGAATGTCATAACTTACAGAAGAGAGTTTTGTGATTGAAAAGTTTTGTCTTAGGGAATCAACTGCAACTGAATCACTTTTATAATATCCAACATGAATGACTCCACCATAATATTTTGGAGCTTGAAAAAAAGTTGTATCAGATAATCCAGGGAAGAGTGTGTGAAAACCGACAATTTTGTTAAGACCATTTGTCTTTGGTAATCCATATATTCTTGGGTCAATAATCCACTTGTATACTCTCTCGTTACCTGGTTGGAAAATAATTTCTAAATAAGTCGGCAAACTTGCGCCAAAATCTAATGAATTAAAACCATTCCATATAAAACCTGCATGATTGGAATCATAACTCCCTGACCAAATTGATATGGTCGAATCACTGGTGTTCTTTACCTTGCAGAATATGGTAATCTCTTCGCCATATGCATATTCCTGCTTATCGGTAAGGATCTTCAATTCAAATTGAGAATAGACTGGAGTAGTAACAGAAATCAATAAAACAACAAAAGTAAGTGCAGAAAATAAATTTTTCATGGATTAAGTCGTAAGCTATTATTATTTTAATTTAAGATAACGTATATATTGCTCCGTTCCTAACTTAAATATTAAACACTTTGCCTTTTCTGCTATCTCCTGAATTCTGACTTCTTCTCTTTCAAATCCTCCTCTTCAAAAAACCGCTTATCATATCATTAACAAACTTCGGGTTTTCAAGGGGAGCCAGATGCCCGGCTCGTGGCGCAACACCAAATTCACTATCCTTTATCTTTTCGTGTATGGCGCGCATTACTGGTGGTGGTGTCAACTTATCCTGGGCTCCCACCAGAAGAAGTGTTGGGATTTTTATTTTTTTCAGGAAGGGAGTTGTGTTCGTCCGGCTTAGCATGGCCAGCAGCGAAGCTTTAACACCCTGCGGGTTATGTTGTTTTGCCTTATCTATAGTGGAATTAAAAACCGTTTTATTCTCCTTGTTCGCTTCCTCTGCAAAAAGAGGGGGAACGAATCCATCTACGAAACTCGCCAATCCCTCAATATTTATTTTATTAATGGCTCCGGCACGCGCAAGCTTTGTTATGTCGTTATCGGCTTCTGCTTTCGTGTCGCAAAGAATCAGGGCGTTAAAACGATCCTGAGCAAATTCTACAGCACGCAGGGCAATATAACCACCCATGGAGAGTCCGCACAAAACAGCTTTTTCGATTTTCATATCTTCTATAATAGAAAAGAGATCATCCTTAAAAGCTTCCATGGTATATTGCGCATCACCAACATGACTTTTACCTAAACCACGTATATCATACGATATACAGTAGTAATCCTTACTTAAGCCCTTAAACTGTTTATTCCACATTGAGTGGTCTAAGGGAAATCCATGTACAAAAATAATAGGTTGGTTTTTAGCGTTTCCGGCAGTTTTTACAAAAAGTCCGTTTATATATTTTTCCATTACAGTGTTTCCTCCATGATTATAATATGCGATAATAGCAAAAATGATACTGATTGTCATCTTTTTGTCGTCTTAACGACTATTTAATATAATACTATATTTTCATACTTGACAAAAAAGTCAAGATTGATTAAAATTGAGTCATGAAAAATGAAAAATTAATATCTTCAGAAGAAAACCCCTCTCAAACTCACTTGAGAAACTCAGGGTACCTGTTTACTTGCATATGTTAATGCTCATTTTATGAGCACCCCAAACAAAAATTAAAATCATTTAAAATAAAATTTATTTGTAGTCAGCCTATGGCGAACTATAGGAGGTTAATAACTTGGAAAGCAAATTAGATTTGAATGGATTTGCAGCAGAACTTTTGAAAATAAGAAAATCACACTCGAGAACTTTGCCTGTTAAGGTCGAAACGCAAAAGTTCGTTGATGACCTGCTGCAGGTGCTGTTTCCGCATTTTACAGAACATATATATTACAGCCCGGAGGAGATTGAGAGCAAGCTGCATCTCTTGCGACGAAACCTTAAAAATATTTTGATATCTATTAATCTGGAGCCGTCTAGAATTGACCTGGTTGCCTCAGAGTTTATAAAAAGAATTCCAAAAATTAACAAGAATCTCTGGAGTGATGCCGAGGCTATTTACAAGGGGGATCCCGCAGCCGAGAGCATTGACGAAGTGATACTTGCCTACCCTGGTTTTTTTGCCATTGCTGTTTTTCGGTTTGCACATGAGTTGTACGAATTAAAAGTGCCGATTATCCCAAGGATAATGACAGAGTACGCCCACCAAAAATCGGGAGTAGATATTCATCCGGGAGCTACTATTGGTGAATCATTCTGCATTGATCATGGAACGGGAGTTGTAATTGGTGAGACTACAGTTATTGGTAATAATGTTAAGATATACCAGGGAGTTACTCTTGGTGCTCTAAGTGTGGATAAAGCGCTTGCCAACCAAAAACGGCATCCTACCATTGAGGACGGAGTTGTTATTTACGCGCAGGCAGTTATTCTTGGCGGTGAAACAATCATTGGAAAAGACAGCATTGTTGGAGGTAACAGCTGGGTAACGCAAAGCATACCTGCCTTTTCTGTTGTTTATAATAAGAGTGAAGTTAAGGTTAGAAACAGTGAAAATTATAAGGAACCCATAGATTTTGTAATCTAATTGAAAGGAAGTAAAATGAAACTAAATAACATTTTGGAAGCAATTGGTAATACACCTCATGTGAGGATAAATAAGCTTTACGACAGAAACATAGAAGTCTGGATTAAACTGGAGCGTCAGAATCCGGGGGGCAGTATTAAAGACAGAATTGCCCTCTCTATGATTGAAGATGCTGAAAAGAGAGGAATACTGAAGGAAGGAAGTGTAATTGTTGAGCCTACTTCCGGGAATACTGGTATCGGTCTGGCGATGGTTGCCGCTGTAAAAGGATACAAGCTGATACTTGTAATGCCTGATTCAATGTCAGTTGAACGCCGCAAACTTATGTCAGCTTACGGCGCAACATTTGAGTTGACACCCCGCGAAAAAGGTATGAAAGGCGCTATTGAAAAAGCAAAACAAATTGTTGACTCAACTCCAAATGCATGGATGCCGCAGCAGTTTGAAAACCCGGCTAATATTTCTGTTCATCAGGCAACAACAGCGCTTGAAATTATTAGAGACTTCCCTGAGGGAATAGATTATTTGATAACAGGAGTTGGCACAGGTGGTCACATTACAGGCGTAGCAGAAGTATTGAAAGAGAAGTGGCCAAACCTGAAAGTTCTGGCAGTTGAACCTGCGCAATCACCTGTTATTGCCGGGGGAGAACCCGGACCGCATCCGCTGCAGGGAATTGGAGCCGGATTTATTCCCAAAAATCTTCATACTAATATTCTGGATGGAACTGTACCAGTTGATAAGGAAGAAGCATTTGCATTTGCAAAAAGGGCGGCCAAGGAAGAAGGAATATTTGGTGGAATATCATCTGGAGCAACTCTTGCAGCTATAGGGAAAAAATTAGCTGAGATACCTGAAGGAAGTACAGTCTTAGGTTTTAACTACGATACGGGGGAAAGATACCTCTCGATTGAGGATTTGTATTAGGTGAATTTTTTGATAACCTCCATTGGTTTTTAATGGAGGTTATTCTTACACTTTAAATAGATTAAATCCTCTGACCCAGAGGAACTATCTGTGTAATAGATTCATTCTTAATAAATAGAGTAGACAACCATTGTTTCTTGTAATATATTTATTGTTGAGATGGATGAGAATAATTCAAATATCGAAGATCTGAAAAATCAGATTGCAAATCTTCAGGAAAAGTACGATGAGCTTCTACGCCAGGTTGAAAATTCCGTCTCTGAATCCCCATATAAACGATTAGCGGAAGAGAGCCGTGACGGAATTCTTATTATTCAGGGAGAGGTAATTAAGTACCTGAATGATGGTTTTATTAAAATGGTCGGTTACGAGCGTGAAGAGGTAATTAATAAGAGTTATGGTGATTTTGTTCCACCGGAAGAATTCGAAAAATTAAAAGTAAATGCCACTCGCCGGATTTCCGGGGAAGATGTTCCCTCGGTTTATGATACGGTTCTAATAACTAAAAATAAAACCACTATTCCCATAGAAATTAATGTTGCAATTGCTGATGTAGAGGGAAAAACCGCCTTAGTAGTTGCGATACGTGATATTTCAATAATAGCTAAACATCAGCGTGAACGTGATAAAACGCTCCATTTCTTTAGAACACTTCTGGACACTATTCCCATCCCTGTCTTTTATAAAGATGCAAAAGGAATTTATGGAGGATGCAACAGAGGTTTTTCTGAACTTACCGGATTGGATGAGGCAAAACTTGTAGGATCTTCAGTCTTCGATCTGTTTGATGATGAATTAGCTCAAAAATATCATGATGCGGATCAGACCGTATTCCGAAAAAGGGAAAAACAATCCTATGAAACAACAATTAGAAATATCGATGGTGAGATGAAGGATGTTATTCTCGTCAAGGATGTTTTCTATAGGCAAGATGGAGAAATTGGTGGTTTGGTTGGTGTTGTTTTTGACATTTCGGATCGGAAAAAGATAGCGAAAGAACTTGAGGAAAAAACAAAGTTCCTGGAATCTTTATTAAGAAAACTACCGGTTGTACTTTTCAGTGTGAACAGTAATGGAATTTTTACTTTATCAGAGGGTGAGGGCTTAAAAGCTTTTGGACTAAAGCCAGGGGAGGTTGTTGGCAGATCTATCTATGATGTTTACAAAACTGATGGAAAAGTTCTGGATTCTTTTAACCGGGCCTTAAGTGGAGAGATGTTTATCGAGCAGGGTTATTTTAATGATTATTTTTTCGAAACTTATTACACCCCGATGTTTGATAAGAATAAGAAGATTGAGGGGATAATTGGTATCGGATTAGATATTACTAAAAGAAAAAAGGCGCAGGAAGAGATTCAAAAATACATCTTAGAATTGCAGGAAAACAAGCAGAAGTTGGAAGAGTATTCAAAACATCTTTCTGTAAAGAATCAAGAACTTGAAGAATCGGAGCAGAACTTAATTGAATTAAATACAAGCAAAGATAAATTCTTTTCAATAATTTCTCACGATTTGAGAAGTCCTTTTACTTCTCTTATTGGTTTAAGTGATTTTATGTATAGCGATTTTGAAGAGCTCGAGAGGGAAGAGCTCAAGCAAGGATTAGGCTCATTCAACAGAAATGCCCGTAATATTTTTGCTTTACTCGAGAACCTTCTTGCATGGGCTAAAATTCAGATGGGGCGTCAGGAAATCGATTTAAAAGAGGTTAATCTTAAGGAGGTAGTATTAAGTATTGGCGAAGTTTTCAAACTGAACCTTAAGAACAAAAATATTTCCTTCGACGTAAACATTCTTGAGGATATAGTCTTGTTTGTTGATCAGAATATGCTTGATGCGGCAGTAAGAAATTTAATTTCTAATTGTATCAAATTTACTCCAAAGGATGGAAAAATTACGGTCAGTGCGAGCTGTCAGAATTCTCTCTGTATAGTGGAAATTGCAGATACCGGAGTTGGAATGGAAGAAAATCAGATTCAACAATTGTTTTCCCTGGAATCCGTTAAATCTACTCCGGGATTGGAAGGAGAGACAGGCAGCGGGCTTGGGTTAGTTCTGGCAAAAGAATTAATTGAAGCTAACGGTGGTCAAATTGCAGTAGATAGTGTTGTTGGAAAAGGCACAACGTTTAAAATAACATTTCCATATCTAAAGAAAAGCTAACCTTTAATTACACCAAAAGGTTTTAGTTTAACAACTTTTTTAGTAATTCCCGCATTATGCATTATATCAACAACATCCGTTACATCCTTATAGACATAGGGCATTTCTTCCGCAATAGTTTTCATACCTTTTGCTCGTATCTCAACACCAAATCTTCGCATCTCGCTCAACAAATCTTTGCCTTTGCCCATTTTAATTGCTTTATGACGGCTGGCAACTCTGCCTGCACCATGGCAGGAACTTCCGAAAGTTTCATCCATAGATTTTTGAGATCCCGCCGCGATGTATGAGTATCTCCCCATATCTCCGGGAATAAGCACGGGTTGTCCTACAAACCTGTATCTTTCAGGAATCAGCTTCCCCGGCGGGAATGCCCTGGTTGCTCCCTTTCTGTGGACACACAATTGCTTTGGTCTACCATCTATATTGTGTTCTTCCATTTTAGCAATATTGTGGGCAACATCATAAAGAAGTTCAAAACCAAGTTCGCTGTTCGATATGCCAAGAGAACGAATGAGTGATTTTTCAGTCAGGTGCATAATAATCTGTCTGTTATTCCAGGCAAAGTTTGCGGCACATTTCATGGCGTTAAAGTAATCGGTTCCCTCCTGCGATTTAACAGGTGCGCATGCTAACTGTCGGTCGGGTAAATTGAATCCAAATCTCTGCTCGGCTTTAACGAGTCTTTGCAAATAATCGTCGCAAATCTGATATCCCAATCCACGGGAACCAGTGTGTATTTGAATCACTACTTGTCCCATAAATAATCCGAAAGTTTCGGCAATTTCATTATTAAATATTTCATCAACTACATCAATTTCTAAAAAATGATTTCCCGAACCAAGAGTACCTGCCTGATCAAGTCCCCTTTCAATAGCCCGTTCGCTTACCGCAGATGGATCAGCTCCTTCCATTTTACCATTTTCTTCTGTAAAAAGTAAATCCTGCTCTACACCAAATCCATTGTCAATAGCCCACTCACTACCATCTTTCAATATCCTTTTCAATTCTTTTACACAAAGCTTCTTAATTGCCCCGCTGGAACCAACCCCTGTCGGGACAGATTTGAACAAGTCCTCAATTATTTTTGTGATTCGGGTACTTATCTCCTTGTGATGGAGCGATGTTTTGACTACCCGAACTCCGCAGTTTATATCATACCCAACACCGCCGGGCGAGATCACTCCTTCATTAATATCCGTGGCAGCAACACCTCCTATGGGAAAGCCATAACCCCAATGAATATCAGGCATAGCGAGACTGTATTTCTCAATTCCGGGAAGGTGGGCAACATTAACAACCTGTTTAATGGCATCCTCTTTGGCAAGAAAATTTTCGAGCATGCTTTGGGTAGTATAAATTCTGCCTGGTACACGCATTCCCTTGCTCATGGGGATTTCCCATAGATTCTCATGTATTCTTGTTAATTCCACTCCATTAATAATCATACTTGCTCATCAAACTAAATATCAAAAATAAGATTTGTTTTATACCCTTCATTTGTTTTTACAACTGCAAGCTGGTGGTAGGTTATGGCTTTTATCTCTTCTTTTAACTCCAATTTATTTTTGCCGGATTCATGCCCTGCAACATTAATTTTCGCCTTAAAACCATTCTCAAATATTAGCCTAGCATTTATTATTTTTTCCGGCACCCATCCTTTTTCGGTAAGCAAGTAATTTATCTCTCTTAAAAAATCTACGATAAGTTCCTCAATCGAATTCCCCTGAAGAGAAAGAGTAATATCTTTGGCAGCATTGTATTTATGCTGCGGCAAAACAGAATTTTTGTAAGCGCCTAGTGCGGCTGAAAAAAGCGCTTCCTGCGTTGTAGCAATCAGTTGATAAGCCAGGTCTGCTGTGTGATCTATTTCTTTGAATGTATACATTTTTACATTGTACTTGGTATTAATTCTTAATAATATAAAACAAAATTTCCAATGAAAAGTTTTCTGCTTTATACTTATACGCAATAATATCTTATTAACCGGCACTGGGGGTGGCAATGGTAAGAGTAATTATCATTTTTTTCACAATAGCTTCATCTCTTTTTTCTCAAAACAATGACAACTACATTAAGGGGCGTGTAACTGAGAGTGCGACCGGTAAACCTTTACCCGGAGCAAATGTTTACTTGAATGAAACCATGATTGGAACCACTTCAGATCTTTCAGGGAATTTCATTATTAAAAACATACCAGCTGGCACATACGAGCTGATCACTTCAATGATTGGGTTTGATGTTGAAACAAGCAGGATTGTTTTTAGAGACGGAACTCACATTGCTTTTAACGTAGAACTGAATGAAAAGCTTTATGATTTTGGAACGGTGGTTGTCGAGGCGGAGAAAGACGATACATGGCAGCAAAATCTTATATTCTTTAAAAAGCTGTTCCTTGGTCAATCAAATTTCGCTGAGGGGTGTGTAATTCAAAATGAAACCAGCCTGGAGTTTGACAGAGAAGCTGACAGGTTTTATGTCCATACTTATGAACCATTAAAAATTGTTAATAACTCTTTAGGATATCAGCTGAACTGCGATTTAATAGAGTTTTACTATTCTGAGGCGGAAAACAGTTATAAATATTTAATCAAAACCTTTTTTAAGGATCTGAGTTCGGAAGATAACATGAAGGGGTATCATTGGACTATCAATCGCTCTAATGCTTATTATGGTTCTTTCCATCATTTTCTTAAAGCTCTGGCAAAAAAAGAAGCTGTTAAAGATGGCTTCGAAATTAAGTTATCCAAAATAGCTGATTATCATATTGATTTGGAGAGCCCCGAGGGATATGGAACCCTTAATGAGAATCAGATAACCGAAGATGATGAATACGGGGTGTTGCAAAAAATTGTTTTTGATGATTATTTAAGGGTACTTTATAATGATCCATTAAGTAAAAAGCGCATTCTCTCCTACCTGAAGCTGCGTGGATTTGAGGCTACTATTGATGAGGAAGGCGCTCTCATGGAATCAATGCCATTTCAATTCTTTGGTACCTGGGCTCTTCGCGGCGTTGCTGATATGCTGCCTCGCAATTTTGAGCCGGTAGGTTCTGGCATGAATAAATAAAAACAATTGGACTAGTTTAGTTCTATCAGTTTAAAATTTCTACGTTTCTACCGCACCGGGCATTCCATTCTTTAGATGCCTGGTGCATAATTAATGCCTTTCACAAAAAGTGACTAATTACTATATTCACTCACCCTCGCCTTTCAAAATCATTATTTTGGAGTCACGATGAAATTTAAAATTATTTATTTACTATTCTTTGTTGCATCTCTGGTTGCGCAGGAGAATTACGTAAAGGGGAGGGTAACAGAAAAAAGCACAGGAAAGCCAATACCTGGTGTAAATATTTATTTTAATGAAACTACTTCCGGAACAACATCCGACTTAATGGGAAATTTTAAAATTAGAAAAATTATCCCAGGCTCACATGAACTGGTGGCTTCAATGGTTGGCTTTGAGGTTTATTCCGTAAATATGGTTATTAAAAATAATAGCAGTATTAGTATTGATGTTGAGCTTGAAGAAATGTTATATGAGTTTGGTACTGCGGAGGTGATTGGGAACAGGGATAACGTCTGGCAACGGGATTTAATATTTTTCAAAAAAATCTTCCTGGGAAAATCGCCATTCTCCATTGATTGTGAAATTACAAATCCATATTCGCTTGATTTTAGTAATGATTATTATAGTTTTAAGGCAAAAGCCAGGGAGCCTTTGATCATAATAAATAATTCACTTGGCTACGAAATTATCTGTGATCTTTTAGAATTTGAATACATTGAAGGAATGAAGAATTTCAAGTACAAGATCAAAACATTTTTTAAAGAGATTGAAGATGCACCAGTGGGGAAAAGTGATTATTGGATGCTTAATAGAAATCTTGCTTTTGAAGGTTCAGTTAATCATTTTCTAAAATCACTTCTCAATAGAAAAGTAACAGAGGAAGGATTTAATATCTCCATTACCAATGCTCCCTATAATAAGATTGGAGACGTCATCGGCTTCCAGGAGATTTCAGAAGATAGTCTGCTTACTACTGATCAGTATGGGGTGTTAAAAAAAATCTCATTCAGAAATTATCTTAAAGTTGTATATCAGGATCCGGTTTCAAATTTATACAGTTTATCCTACCTTCTTCTGAATCATTCAGATTTGACAATTGATGATTATGGAATTCCAATGGAGTTAATGCCATTTCAGACTTATGGAAGCTGGGCCGAAAAAGGGGTTGCCGATATGCTGCCAAGGTCATTTGTGCCACAGAAGAATTTCTAGATGTTTATATTAACTTGCTATTTAGGAAGTAATGGATTCTTATCATAAATATATTTTTTTGGTTCCGCTAATAGCCTTATTGTCTATAGCCCAGAATAAGTATACTGAGCCGGACTATTACCGGGCGGGTCTGGCGGCCCTCAAAGAGAAATCGATGGATGAGGCTGCCAAGTGTTTTGAAAAATCTATTTATGAATATAACGACGCCTTGTCCTATTACGAACTTGCCAAGATATATCTGGAGAGAGGTTCATTTGTGCAGAGGGCAAAAGCTCTTCGCTTACTAAAGAAAGGCGTTTATAGGGATCCGGAAAGCCTTGAAATAAGAATGGCCTACGCAAAGCTTCTTGAGGATTTTTCCAAATTCAGCGCAATAGACCAATACGAATATATCATCACGCGTGATTCAACAAACTCAACCGCAAGATTGAGGCTTGCCACAATCAGGGAAAAGGATTTTGATGAATATTACAAATCTTACCGGGATATGGAAGGTGTACTTCTTGCGCCGCTATCAGAGTATGCCTTGGAGGATTTCAGGGAAGCTGAGTTTCAGTATCTAAAAGCCCTTGAATTCGATCCGGAAAACAAGGATTTGCTTCTGGCGTTATCAAGACTTTATCAAAGGTCGGATTCGCTTGATGCGGCTATCAAGTATCTCCATCAACTTAGTAAGGTTGATCCGGCATCTAATGAAGCGCATTTATATCTTGGGCTTTGCTACAATTTAACTCAGGAATATGAAAAAGCTCATAAAGAATTTGGCAAAGCGATTGCACTGATGACCTTCGAGGAAAAAAATGATTTTACACTTAATTCGGTCATCGAACTTATTGAGCCTGTTTTTGAGGGAATAGATGAAATCAATAATCCGCAATACGTGAATAATGTAATCAATGCCTATTGGCAGATGAGTGACCCCCTTTTTAAGAAGGGAATTAACGAACGTTTGCTGGAGCATTATACACGGGTTGCTTATGCAAACCTTCATTACAGCGTGCCGGATATGGGAATAGAGGGTTGGAAAACAGACAGAGGAAAAACTGTTCTTAGGTATGGCATACCCCGTGAGAGGAAAAGGCTCCGTCCTTCGAAGACTGAGTGGGGTGTGTCAATGAAAACAGAAATATGGAATTATGATGATATGTTTTTTGCCTTTACTGACCAGTTCTCATCTGGCAATTATGCCTACAGTGCTCCCACAGGTGAAAAATCAAGATTTAAATCTCAATATGGTGGCGATTCTCATACTTATGCTCAAAATTTGCTTAATATCAGACATCAGGATTATAGACCTCCGTTTTACGGAGAAAAACTTGATTTGGAATATGACATTCCGCAGTTTAGAAATATAAAGAACGGCAAAATTACAGATATGGTCTTTACCTACTCGTATGAAGCTCACGATTCAACAGTATCTCGTTATGACAGTCTTCAAAACCATTTATGGAGTTTAGAGATATTTGACAATTATTTTACCAATGTTTTTTCTGCAGAGCAAACGGCAAATCCTGATGATGTGAAAGTCAGAAAAATTGATGAGTACAATCTCTACCAATCAACTACTCTTGTCTCACTCGCACCGGATTCCGGGTACTTATCCTTTAAGATATTCAGAAGCAATGATAAAGGTTTCAGCACAATAATTCAGCCAATGAGGATCAGTGAGTTCAGTTCTGATAAACTTCTTGTCAGCGATATTATTTTTGCTTCAGAGTTGTCTAATAATAAGTTTGAATATTCACTTACAAGGGGAGATATATCTCTGAATCCGGTGAGCAGTCAGCTTCTTGAAAAGGATGGAAATCTTTATATCTATTATGAAATATATAATCTTAGTAAGAATGCTGGTCATTTAACAGATTTTAAGATTGATTTGAACATTCACGAAGCCGAAGGTGATGGAGTATTTGAAGGCATTGGCTCGCTGGTAAATGATGCACTTTCGATTCTGGGTGGTGGATCAGAAACATCCTTTAATTTTAGTTCCCAATACCAAACAGTTGAACAGAACCCTCAAATGTATTTACAATTAGATCTTTCAGAATTGGCAGCCGATGATTACGTACTAGAGATTGAAATTGTGGATAATAATACCGGGGAAATAAATAGATCCAAAATTGATTTTAGATTGTTTTAACAAGTTCCTTTTTAAAGAATTATATTAAATGCTATATTTATAGACAGTCATTTGTTATATACTAATTATCAGTTGAACCAGGGGGTTAAATGAAATATATAGGTGTACTAACCATATATATATTTCTTGTCATTCAAAACAATTTCGCACAGAAAAATTCAGATTATACCGAGTTGTATAAAAAGGCGGTTCTTTCGATTAACGAGATGGACACAGCTTCGGCGCTAAAGCATCTGCTTGACTCTGTTGAGAAGTTTGGAGATGTTCAATCTTATTACCGCCTGGCTGTTTTATATCAACAGAAGAATACTTCGGATGATTTAAGAATTGCAAGGGATTATATCATAAAGGCTATCGAAAAGGATGATAAGAACATCGCTTACCACCTGATGTTTGCTTCAATTTTAGAAAGGCTTTTTGTAATAAGTGAATTTGAATTTGATGCAAGATCCCGAGCCTTTCTTGAGTATGAAAAAATATTGGAGATTGATTCTACCTTTTCTTTTGCGTGGTATAAATTGGGAGAATTCAAGCGCCAGGATTTTAACGAGTTTAATCAGTCATATCTTCGAGTGGAATCCAATATTTCCCAGCAGCCGACCTCTACGGATACAGAAGAATTTGGACAACTAAGCCCAACCTACAAGGATAATCCCGCTGGATTCGAAAATGACCGGGCTGCCACCCGACAAATGGGAGTGAGTGAGACGAGAGAAATGATGCAGATGAACGCATTTCTTGATGAAAATTCTCCTTTGCTCAGTTACGAAGGTGCTGTTGAAGATGATTTGTTAGATGCGGAAATTTTTCTTAAAAAAGCAATTGAAACGAATCCTAAAAACTATAATGCCCGTTTAGAACTGGGGTTTCTTTATGAAGACGCTGATATGCCGGAGGAAGGAATCCCCATATTCGAAGAGTTAGTAGATGAGAATTCCCTGGATAAAGATGCTCACCTGTTTCTCGCTCTTCTTAACTACGAGTCAGGAAACATTGACCAAGCATATGAATCTTTTCAGAATGCTCTTTCTTTAATGCCAAATGATGAATTTAAAGACTATACCTTCTACTCGGTTCTTTTATTACTCGAACCAATACTTGGAGATAGAGCTTCAACATTTGGCTTGGCAGAAATGAAGATATTTATTGATGCATTCTGGCGTGTTAGAGATCCGTTTAACCTTACTGAGTATAATGAAAGAATACTTGAACATTATGCACGTGTTGCATACGCTAACTTGAGATTCAGTATACCCTCAAGAAATATTTCTGGGTGGCAAACTGACATGGGCGAAATGATGATTCGTTATGGTGACCCGCCTGCAAGAAAAAGATTCAGGCAGGGTGTTGTTCAGAATGATTTTAGTATGTACCATGTTGGCGCCCTGAATTACGATTATCTGACCAGTTCGGGTGTTAAGACCGAAGTCTGGTATTTTAACGACGTAGCGATTGCATTTACAGATGAGTTCTCAACAGGTGAGTATAAATATCATGATCCGTATGCCCGCTCAAGGAGAAGTTTTGCTCAGTTTTATCAGGATCCCAACACACTTGGTAAAAACCTCGTCAATAAAAAACCAGAGAGTTATACGCCAAAACTACATGGTGGTATAACGAATCTGCCATATAATGCAATACAGTTTAAAGGTGAGAATGGCAAAACTGATGTCTATGTAAATTATGCTTTAGAATATAACGAAAAGTATCTGAAAGAAAATTTATATCAGGAAAACCACGATGTTGGTTTGTTCTTCTTCGATAAACATTTTCACAAGCTTTTTGAGAAGCGTAAAAAAGTACCAACAACATCCTCACTGAATAAAATTCAGTTTACTGATACCACCGGTATAGTTGTTAACAGTCTCACAATGAATTTATCCCCAGTGAACGGGAATTGCGCCTTTGAGTATAAAAACAATGAAGACAACAAAGTTGCTTCTTATCATGGAACGTATCGCGTTCGTGATTTTATGGTAGACACTCTTTCAATAAGTGATATACTTGTTGGGTCAGCGGTTGAACCGCTTGGGGGAACTATGTATCCTATTCACAGGGGTGAGTTTGGTCTGCTGCCAAATCCGGGACACGTTTTTACAAACAAAACTGACCTTTTTCTCTACTTTGAAATTTATAATCTTAAAAAGGCAGAGGACGGCTTAACAAATTTTGAGCAAACGATTGAAGTGATCGAGTTTCAGGAAGAAATAAACGAAAGTCTTTTTAGTCTTATCGGTTCTTTTTTTGATTTGATCGGTCTTACGGGAAATGATCAAATAGAGCTTACATCATCCTATCAGACCCTGGAGGAAAATCCGCAAAATTATTTGCAGTTAGACCTTTCTGATTACGATCCGGGTAAGTATCTTATAAGAGTAAAAATTAAAGATGTTATTACGCAACAGACTACTCAAACTGAGTCTTTGATTATTTGGGAGTAGGAACGTTTCCCCCTTCATAGGTACTGAATGATTGCCAGGCAGGATAAAATAAATTACCGCAGAAACATGGAAATCGCGCTGATAACCAGTCTTACTATTGTTATTTTATTTGTACTGTTCTATCCGGGAATAAAACTGAGTGATGATAAAGTCCTATATTATGGCGAGCCTTTTATCACTCTTATCGATATACCTACTTCCGAGCAAAAACCATCGGCTACGGCGCCGCCCAAACCAATTATCCCCATACAGTTTATCGAAGTGGATGATGATGAACTGCTGCCTGATATATTAATAGAGGACACCTCACTCGATTTGCCTGTGGGTGAGAAAACTGACCCTTCTCTTAATTTTGACCCATCCGGGGCAATTCTTTCAAATTCTTTACCTTTCAAACCACGCGAAGTATACCTGTATGTTCCTGAATTAGATGGATGTGATGGAGAGATAAAACTTTCCCTAAGAATTGGAAAAGATGGTGAGGTTAAAGAACATAAAATTATCAGAAACTCTATAGATTCTGATGAGTGCGAAAAGAGAATAATTGAATCAATGTATAAATGGAGATATATGCCAATCATCATTGAAGGTGACCGATTCGAATTCTGGACGGAAAAAACCATTACTCTTTAATACTTAATTTGTACTACTCATATTTATTTCCCATTTTAAGGTCTCAACGTCAGGTTCTATTTAATTTATAATCAGAAATTGCCGGACAAAATCATGCTGAATGAAGTAATATTGAAAATATCTGATTCCAGTGAGTTAGAATCGCTTCTTGCCCAAATTTCGAATAATTTTAACTGGGTCATAGCAGGTAATCAGGATATTCAAGAATATTATTATGATACATTCGATTGGAGGCTGTTTAACCAAAATCTTTGTTTGATAGCCAACAATAATATGCTCTCACTTTCCGAATATAATACAAATAGCAGAATAAGTTCTGAAGCATGTAAAAAGCCTAAGAGAAAATATTTCTGGAATAGTTTTAGAGACAAACTATTAAGAGATGAGCTTAAAGTTTTACTTCAGCACCGGGCATTGTTGAAAATATGCAAATGTGATAAAAACACAGAACTGTTCAGATTACTTAACGAAGACGATAAAACCATAGCAAAATTATCATTTGAAAAACTGACTATTTCAAATGATCTCAACATTAAATTCGATTCATGCATCATCAGGATACAGGGGATCAGGGGATATTCCAAAGAATTTAAGATGATCAAAAATATCGTTGCATCGGCAGGTCTAAAGAGAGTTGACGATAACTATCTCTTTTTTATTTTCAGTCATTTAGGCAGAGTTCCAGGAAAGTATTCCTCAAAAATTAAAATAAATCTTGATGCAGAAATGACAACAGCTGAGTCAATACGGCTGATATTAATGAAACTCGCAGATATTATTATCGAGAGCGAAGATGGCATTAAACAGGATATTGACATTGAATTTCTGCATGATTACAGGGTTTCTGTAAGAAAGGGGAGGGTAATTCTTAGTGAATTGAAAAATATAATTCCAGTCCATATACGAAAGGAGCTGAAGGAAATATTTGCTGAATTGGGAGAAAGAACAAACAATCTTAGAGACCTTGATGTATACTTGCTAAAAAAATCTACTTATGAATCATATCTTCCAGACGTATTGAAAAAAGAACTATCACCTCTCTTCGATAATATTAGAAAGGAAAGACTACAAGCCTTCAAAAAATTAAAATCATTTTTGATCTCAGAAGAGAACAAAAACATGATACTTCAAATGGAATGTCTGCTTGAGGAAGATTTCACTTTCACTAATTCATCAGAAGGAGATAAGCCGGTTTTACATCAGTCCAAACTGGCTATATATAAGCGTTGCAAAAGCATCTTAAAAATAGGACGCAGAATAAAGTCTAATTCCAAGGATGAACAACTGCATGATCTCAGGTTGGAGTGCAAAAAATTGCGTTATCTGCTAGAACTGTTTGCTTCCCTTTTTCCGCCTAAAGAAATTGACTTTCTTGTCTCTCAATTAAAAATGATTCAAGACAACCTTGGAGATTTTAATGATCTTTCAGTTCAGCAGGATAAAATGAAAATGTACCTGGATTCGTATCTGGGTAAGTCAAAGTCTGAAATAAATTTAGCCTCTGTTATTGGTGGACTTATAACTTCTCTTCACCAGAGAAATCAAGTGGTTAGAAATGAATTTTTAGAAATATTTAAGCAGTTCGACTCAAAAAAGAATAATAAAATAATTATTAGTTTGTTCTCTTCATAAAGGAGGAGCAGTTGAAGATAGTATCGGTATACAATATGAAAGGTGGAGTTGGTAAGACTACTATCTGTGTTAATTTGGCCTATGCTGCTTCTAAAGCTGGTTTTAATACTCTTTTGGTCGACCTCGATCCACAGGGAGCTTCATCTTTTTATTTTAGAACAAAGCCCCGTAAAAAGTTCGATTCCAGCAAATTATTATCGGGTTATGAAAAAGTATACAAGTCAATAAAGGGGTCGGATTATGATTTTCTTGACGTTCTCCCCGCATCTGTATCATATAGAAATCTGGATATAGAACTTGATTCGATGAGAAAATCAAAGAAACAATTAAAAAATGTTTTAAAACAATTAAAGGATGACTACGATATTATTTTTATTGATTCTCCACCAAATCTAACTCTGCTCTCTGAAAATATTTTTGAATCATCAGACCTTATGATAATTCCCTTAATTCCTACTCCACTTTCTCTAAATGCCTATAACAAATTGTCGGAATTTCTTTCTCAGAAAAATAAAAACCTGAAGTGCGGCATAACATTTTCCATGGTGGAAAAACGGAAAGAAATTCACAGGTCAATCTTACAGAATTTTACTGTTTCAAAAGAAGTACTGCAGTTTAGTCCAATCCCTAATAGTTCGCAAATTGAAAAAATGGGACAGTATAGGGAACCCATTTTAGCAAAGCACCCCAAAGGAAAAGCTTCAGAGGCCTTTGTCTTGTTGTGGAATGAAGTGAGAAAATTTTTATATCCTTAATTAAACTGAATCGCCTCGTTCCAACTCTCATCAAATAATCAACAAAATAAATCATAAATATTGATTTGACAGAATGGTAATAATAGACTATTTTATGTTCAGATAACTAACCGGAGGTCCTATGGATTTGAGTGCAATTGTTAAAGTTGTTGAGGAAAACACAAAGGTTTTAGCGAATGATATAATGGGTGAATTTAAGAATTCAAAATTCACAAAAACTTATCATGATCTTGATGATGCAGAAATAATGAATCGACTCTCGGCGGTTTTTGAACACATGGTTTTATGGCTTAATACCGGAGCTTCTAATGATGATGCTGAAATATATTTTGAAGGTGTCGGGAAAAAAAGGTTAAAAGAAGGATTCCCATTAAGTGAAGTCAATTATGCCTTATATCTGGAAAAAAAGGTCTTCTGGAAATTTATTTCAAGCAAGGCGGATCTTATTGATCCTTTAACTAAATCAGAAGCAATGGAATTGATGACTTTATTTAGCAACTATTTTGACCTTGGCAGTTTTAATATAACACAAGGGTATTTTTACGAGTTTTTCAGTGAGCTTGATGAAGGTGCTGTTTATTCAAAAGATCAATTGAAGGAGTTCTTAATGAAGGGCGCCCCGGATCATAAAATGATTAGACCTGATGAATTTGTCTGGAGACACGTCTAGAAAAGATAGATTAAGCCTGCCTGGCGGAAGGCTGGATTAAGATTAGGATTAAGAAAAGAGCAAGAGTGATTATGACCCTTGCTCTTTTAATATCTAGAAAGAAAATCCTAACTCTAATTGCCACTGACTCATGGCTATGGTTATGTTCTGTGCGCCTGGCGCTTCCATTGGGTTAGCACCAGTAACTTCACCTTCAGGAGCAAACATAAAACCAAGGGTGACTTCTTTACCGTTAGATAATTGCTTAGTCGCGCCAAATGTTATGTGATGCTCAACTACTGCAGGGGCTAATATATTGAACATTACTTCGGTTTCATTAATTGGCTGCTTACCATATGAATAACCTGCCATAAATGTCCAACCTTCAAAGCCATTAAACATTGTACCAAATTTGATGACCATTACGTCTTCCCATCCAAAGCCCCATGCTTCGTTTGTTCCCAAAGCCTTAAAGTTTGGATTTGGATTTCCCTGCTGATCCATGGGAGAGTTAGTCATCAGGCTCATTGGATTTGCAACTGAAGCAACGCCCGTATAGAGAATCTGCTGTCCATCCAAAGCAAATGTCCAATCTGTGTTAGGGGAGATAGCAACACCAACCGTCCAGTTGGCTGGAATATCAAATTTGCCTTGCTCAGCAAACAAACCTGCATATTCATCAAATTCACTCATGCTCATCTTTGTCTGGTACGAAGCACCAAAAGAAATTACATCTGAGAATTTGCCCATGTAACCCAATCTAGCTCCAAATCCGGTAGATGTACTCCATCTGTTTCCGGTCAAATTCATTGGTGAGCTTGAGAAGCCCATGAATGCTGTTAAACCTTTTGCGGCAAAACGCTGAAACCCAAATAAACCAGTTACACCTAAAGAATGATTAGGAGCAACTTCCATGGCAAATGTAGCACCAAAAAACATTTGCTCAAGATTTACACCTGTAGCAGGTGATACTTCGGGTGCCATTGGATGATAATAAGTAACTGCTGGATAATCTGAGTTCATACCACCGTTAGCATAGAAAATTAAGCCAAGGGACATGTTATCTTGGATTTTAAAACTAGCGCCCATTGTAGGCATTGGGAAATAGTTTGATTCACTTTCTACTTTTCCGGGAGTTAGCGGAAATGTTCCGGGATACATTGAAGGATTTCCGTCAATGGTGTAAGATCTCGAGGGACTGAATAGGGCAACGTTAATATCGAAACGTGTTCCATCAATAAATACAATACCAGCCGGGTTTGTTGCTGCACCAATAGAACTTAGTGATAAAGCGACTCCTGCGCCTGCCATTGCTGAATATTTAACGCCATAACCATGTCTGAAATAACCATTTGTTGCGTTGATAGAGCTGTTTGTAAAAATCATCATAAGAATGATAATTGCAGCCGATGATAAATACTTCTTAAAATTGTTCATGTTTCTTTCCTTGAATTGAGTTGTAGTTATTCTTCAGTATATTTTTTATTAAGTAATGCTTTTTTTTAATGTCTCACCTAATTTTGCATAAATGCTTATTTGATCCATAAAAATTGTCATTCCCGCATCCCGGAAGCTAAGAGGCAATAAGGTATAAAAAGATCAGAATAACCTTTTTAACCATAAAAAAACTCCAGTAATAAAAGGGGGCGTTCAAGCCCGCCTTTAAGTGAAAATAATTTGTGCACCTGCTGATTTTTCGTAAAATGTCCCAACCGGAATGATTTCTTCAACCTGTGGACAAAGGTCCTTTTCAGTCATATGAAACATATCCATGGCTGCTTTACAGGCATAGATTTCGCCGCCAGCATCACTTATCATTTCTATAAATTCCCGGACGGGGGGAATATCCAGCGCTTCCATTTCTCTTTTCATCATATAAGTAGCGAAAGTTGACATGCCCGGAATAGCGCCCAGCCATGTAGGCATTTTCATTCCGCCCGGCAGGCGCATTGCCGCGTTGCCTACTGTGGCTACACTTATGTTATCCATTCTCTTTTCAAGGATTGCATCCAGTCCAAAGAAAGTGAAAAACATCATTACTTCAATTCCTTCCATACGCGCACCGTTGGCCATTATCAATCCGGGATAAATACCATCAAGCGATCCTTTTGATACTACAATGGATAGTTTTTCAATTGGTTCTGCCATTTCATAATCTCCTGTTAATTTTGGTTTAGATGCATCCCTTGGGTTTTGGTAATCCTGCAATTCGGGCAGCTTTTTTAGCAGGACCCTTTGGGAAAAGTGCGTATAGTTCTTTCGTATCCACTCCGCTTTCTTTAGTTAATTTGCGGATTGATGGAGCATCACCTTTTTCCTCGAAAACATTTCTCATAAAATCAATTACAAGCCAATGCCGCTCATTTAATTCTTCAATTCCTTCTTCTTTCGCTATTGCCTGAGCAACTTCTTTATCCCAGTCAGCTCTGTTTGCCAGGTTACCGTCTGCGTCCACTTCCAGCGATTTTCCGGCCAATTCTACAGTTGCCATAATTCTCTCCGTTTATATGGTTTGAGTATTTTCTGTTTTTATCAATTTTACATCTTCTTGCTGCTGCGATAAATTTTTGAGGAAGCGCAGAGCAAAAGACATTGCCTTTTTAGTTTCAGGGGTATTTAATTCTTTTAATAACGCTAATGTCGAAACATTTTCCTCAACTTTGATGTCGAGATTATTATACACATTCACCGCATTGTTTATTGCATTAAGCATGTCAGGCTGAGTGAGATTTTTAACTGTATTAATAATGGTTACCATATTTTCACCCAGAGCTTTTACATCACCTGGGGTGAACGAAGTAACAACATTGTCAATTGCTTTGGTAAATTCCTTAGCAAACTCGAAGTATCCCTTTCTGTCGAATTCATCAAGTTTGTTCATAAAGTCAATTGTTAATTCTTTGGAAATTGGAGCGAAATCATTCACAAAATCCCTTACACCTTCAAGCTGCTCAAAAGTTTTTGTGAGGGTCTTTACATTTCTTAGCAGTTTTTTCCCAAGAAAGAGAATGTCCCCAGTATCCAGATGATCATGCACCTCTTCAAGTTCCGTAACAGTTGATTGATAAAGATCTTTACCGACCCGCATAAGGTCTTCCTTCAAGTCCTCCACTTCCAAACGATGTCTTCTTTGAAGAGCAATTTCTTCAAGGATGATATCCAGTTTACTGTTAATGCCATTTATCTGCTCTTGAATGTTTTTCTCATCCATTACAACCTCTTTCCGGCCATTGACATATGAGACTCAATAGGCAGTTCCTGCCCTTTAAGGAGCGAGTTCCAATACATCCAGCGGAACATGATTTTACCATAATGATTCATCTTGGTTTCTTCGAGCAAAGAGAAAGGTCCAATCCCGGGAAGCGGGAATTTACCAGGTAGCGGTTCTGTATCATAGTTAAAATCTATTAAAATCCCTTTACCGAATCCCGACTCAATAAAGCAATTTGCATGTCCGTCAAATTTATGGGAAGGTTCTCTCCCATCCACAACATCAAGAAAGTTCTCTTGTAATATATCGGATTGGAAATGTGCAACTGAACCGGCCTTTGAACTGGGAAGATCAGTAGCGTCACCAATTACAAAAATATTTTTATATCCTTTTGCCATTAAAGTTTGTTTGTCAGTTGGAATGAAATTAAGCTCATCGCCCATTCCTGATCTTTCGATGACATCATCACCCATGTTTGTTGGTATGGTTATCAGGCAGTCGAACTCAACTTCGGTTTCGTCCCATGAGACTATTTTATTGTTATCATTATCTACACGGGCAATATTAAATTCTGTCGTTAACTTTATGTTTTTCTTATTAAGAATGTCTCCCAAAATTGAGGACGCTTTGGGCTTGGTGAAAGCACCGGGCAGCGGAGTGACGAAGTGAATCTCCACCTTATCTCTCATCCCTCTTTCAGTAAAGTAAGCATCAGCAAGGAAAACAAACTCGAGCGGAGCTACAGGACATTTGATAGGCATTTCGGAAATATTAACAACAAGCTTGCCACCTTTCCAATGCTTAAAATAATCTCTCAAAGCAACAGCGCCTTCTACAGTGTAAAAATCAAATATAGTTTTATGCCAGAGTTCGGCATTCATTCCCTCGGTTTCATCAGGATTTATTTTTGCGCCCGTTGCAATTATCAGGTAATCATATTCCAACACCTGTCCGTTTGACAATAGAACTCTGTTTTCAGCTGGTTCAATTTTATCAATCTTCGACATTATTACATTTGAACCTGCAGGAAAGTAATCCCGCTTCGGTTTTTCAACATCTTTACGTGTGTAAATATCAAAGGGGATGAATAGAAAACCGGGCTGGTAATAATGCGTTTCGAACTGATCTACAATTGTGATTTGCCATTCACTTTTATCAAGTATCGAGTTAAATTTGTTCAGCATCATAGTGCCGGCAGTACCTGCGCCAAGTATTACAAGTTTTCTCATAACTCTTTTGCCTTTGCTCTTAATTCCTAGTAAATTTTATAATAATTCTTTTAGTTTATCCTTTATTGAATGACAGTTGCCAAAGGAATAATAAACCTGACATTCGCGGCAGTCCTTCTCTTTGCAATACTCCCCCTTGTTTTTTAATACCCAACAAGGTTTGCTATAGCCAGTATATGCATCACAATTTTCACGGTCACTATTACCACAATGCAAAATTGACCAGCAGGGTATGAGTGAGAGAATTCGTTTGATTCCCTCCGTACTCATTTCTGTGATAGTCTGTCTTATGCACTTAAGTCTTTCTATGTCGCTATCTGTATAAAGGCGTTGGTTGGAATCTTTCTTAAATGGAATGATTAATCCTTCTCTTTCATACTTCCTAATTGCATGAACAGAAAGGCCCACGAGATTTGCTGCGGCACTTATAGTGTACTTTGGAACGTTTGCTTCTGGATTGATATGTCTCAACATAGTTGATATAAATCCGTATCAAGTTTTTGCGTATACAATCATATCAATTTCTAAAAAATAAATCAAGAGGAAAATGTCTCTTTTGCTAATTGAAAAGGCAACACGTTTATTGATTTAAGAAAACTCAGAGATAAATTTGCTATCTTAAATTAACAAACGAACATAAAGTGAGAAATGGAAGCAATAACAGCATATATTTTAGCTGGTGGAAAGAGCAGCAGACTTGAGACAAACAAAGCGTTGCTTGAGATAGAAGGGCGAAAAGTAATTGATATAATTTTTGCAAAGCTTAAATTGATAACCAGTAATATAATTATTAGTACCAACCAGCCACAAGATTTTGATTTTATACCAGTTGATAAAATTAAAGATATTCATAAAGACATCGGTCCCTTAGGAGGGATTCATTCTTGTTTAACTCATTCGGAGACAGAGAAAAATTTTGTAATCTCTTGTGATTTACCGCTAATGTCAGAAAGATTCATGAGAAGCATTTTGGAAGCTGAAAATCACAATAAAATTCTTCTTCCTACTAATGAGGGAAAAATTGAGTTTATGTGTGGTCTTTATCTAAAATCGACTTTGCAGGTTATTGAAAGCATCCTGGAAACAAGGTCTGAAACTGAGGGGAAGAATAAAAGATTCAGTATGTGGAATTATGTGCATAAGGCGGAGTTTGAATTGCTTGAAGCTTCTCAGGCGCCGTCTTTTTCGGAAGAGATATTCTCCAATCTAAATACTATTGAAGATTATGAAAAAATAAAAAGCCTTGTCCACCTGAACAAGGCTTTGATAGAGTAATTCTAATGCGCGTGACATGCGCCGTTTTCATTAATTTCGAGCTCGCCTTTTGAATATTTAATAGCAGCAGTTGCAGCATCAGTTTCAGTGGTAAATATTACTTCAATTCCCACTTTTTTTAAGTCTTCAACAACACGCCATCCGGCGCCATGACATATCAGATGACTACAATCTTTAAGCCCCTCTGAGAGTTTGCTATGCCCATGAGAATGTTCCTTCCCATATGCTTGCCCATGATTATGGTGACTTTGTTCTTTTTCCGACTCCGCACCGTTATTGGTTTTACTATGATGTGTAAAAAGATTTTGCCGATATTCTTTGCTGATTACTTGACCATCGACAATTGATAAAATCAGGAAACCTCTCACTCGGCCAATATGGCCTGTTACCGTGCGTGAGTCGTCTGAAGCTATTGCTAATTTCATTTTTTACTCCTTTATTTGTTTATTTTTATTGCTTTTCCATTGATAATACAATCTGCGATTTTACTTCTTGCAGATTTAAGAATTCGTCCAAATGTTGCTCTGGAGACTTTCATCCTTGCAGCCGACTCTTCATGACTTAAACCTTTCAGATCAGCAAGGTTTATTGCTTCCAACTCATCTTTCTCAAGAATCTCCTCAGTTAAATCAGACATAGGAATACCACGAGGTTTAAAATAGTTTGCTGCAGGGTCACAGTTTGTTGTTCTATGTTTTTTTGGTCTTGGCATAATCATTATGAGCATATGCTCATAACAAATATAAAAAAATCCCTGTTCGAATCAAATTTTAAATCAATTTGGTTTCCTAGAAATATTATAGCTTCAGGGCTCTTTTTATAACTTCGAAGGTTTTTTCAATTGAAGAAGGTGAGTATCCGAGTTCAGTTTGTGCCTTAAGGGTGATAAGTCCTGATTTTAAAGGCCTTCTAGCGGGTTGATTTAAAGAACTGGTTTCAATGGGCACAATTAGCTCCTTCGGCAACCCAAAGTAATCGGCTATCCTAAGGGTAAAATCATACCTTGAAAGCACTTCCTGTCCTGCAATATTAAAGATATCTTCTTTCTGGTATTCTGAAAGCTTACTTATTCCAATGACGAGATCATCAATAAAAGCAGGATTGTTAAACTGATCAGTTACAATTCTGATTGTCTGATTACCTTTAAGAGAATCAATTACCCATTTAACAAAATCTGGTCGGCCATATTTAGTTGGACCATATAAGACATTAGTGCGGATGGAAGAATGTCTTACTCCGCTTGCAATTAGTGCATTTTCACTTGCCAATTTGGTTCTTCCATAGTAGGAAATAGGGTTGGTCTTATCTTTCTCAGAATAAGGTCCTTTTAGTCCGTCAAAAACATAATCTGAGGAAATATGTATAAGATAACCATCAATGGTCCAGGTAAAAAGAGCAATGTTTTCAACTCCCTTTACATTTATATTCCACGCAAGTTCTCGTTCAGTTTCTGATTTATCGACATTGGTGTAGGCGGCCGCGTTAATTACTATATCCGGAAAAAAATCCAAAATAAGTTTCTTAACTTCAATTTTATTTGTAATGTTGACTTTTTTGTAAGAAATTTCTGACTGAAAGGAAGAGTTTTCCATGGATGAACATAACAATTCAATGTTTTTCCTTCCCATGAAATGATCTGTCAATTTCTGCCCTAACATACCATTTGAGCCTATAATCAAGACACGTTTTTTTAAAATACTATTAATACTTTCCAATAAATACCTCATTATTCCAATTCGATCAATGCAATCCTATTCCATCAGAAGAAGATCTCAATTTAATAGAACTGAATGTCTTTTATTTCAGTTAAAGATGCAACTAAAACATTACACCAAATTTATCGAACTCACGAGTAAAAAAATGGTTAAATTTCAGTCACCCCTATTATTTCTTGCAGTTAATTAATTTATGGAGCCTCATGAAAATTGGAATAACATGTTACCCGACATATGGCGGTAGCGGAGTTGTAGCTACAGAACTTGGTAAGGCGCTGGCAATATTGGGGCATCAGATACACTTTATCAGTTACGCAATGCCACATAGACTGAGTCATTTTACTGAGAACGTATTTTTCCATGAAGTGGAAATGAGTAATTATCCACTCTTTGAGCATTCGCTATATAGTTTGTCACTAGCATCAAAAATGATGGAAGTGGCAGAATATGAAAATTTAGACATTCTTCATGTTCATTACGCAATTCCTCACGCAGTAAGCGGATATCTTGCAAAAGAGGTATTAAAAAAGAATAATCGCGACTTAAAACTTATAACTACACTCCATGGAACAGATATTACGCTCGTTGGTCTGGAGCCTTCATTTCTACCCCTTGTGAAATTCAGTATAGAACAGAGTGATGGTGTTACAGCTGTTTCCCGTTATCTTAAAGAGAAGACAATTACAAATTACCATATTGAAAAAGATATTGAAGTAATTCACAATTTTATCGATACAGAGATTTTTAAGCCGGTTTGTAATCGAAAATTTAAGGAGCATGTTGCGCCTAATGGTGAAAAGATTCTTATGCATACATCAAACTTCAGAAAGGTAAAACGTGTGCAGGATACAATTCATGTTTTGGCGAAAGTTAGAGAAGAGATACCAGCCAAACTTGTTTTGATCGGTGATGGACCTGAGCGGTCTGACTGTGAAAGATTGGCGCGTGATTTAAATATTAGTCAGGATGTGATTTTTCTTGGTAAACAGGATGGATTAGGTGAGATATTAAGCACTGCGGATATCTTCCTGCTTCCCTCTCAATCTGAAAGTTTTGGATTATCAGCTCTTGAGGCAATGGCATGTGGAAAACCGGTAATAAGTTCGAGTGTTGGCGGAATACCAGAATTGGTATTGCACAATGAAACAGGTTATATTGCTGAAATTGGGGATGTTGACCGAATGGCTAAGTACGCTGTCGATTTATTGCATAATGAAAAGAAATACCTCAAGTTTGCTGAAAACTCAAGAATTCGTGCTGTCGATACTTTTGAAACAAGTATGATTGTTCCGCAATATATAAACTACTACGAAAAAATTCTAAACAGCTGATTACAAAAATACTTTCTATTTATAGGACTTCTAGTAAATGAAGTCCTGTTCAATTTCGTCAAATTTAATACCAAGTAAATCTTTCCCGGATAATATCGGCATAGTTATTTGCCAGTCAATATTTAATTCCGGGTCATTATAAATTATGCAACGTTCGTCAATCTTACTGTAAAAAGTGGAACATTTGTAGGAAAAAATGGCATCATCTGATAGAACTGAAAAACCATGTGCAAAGCCAGGAGGTATCCAAAGTTGTTTCTTATTCTCGTCAGAAAGCTCAACCGCCAAATGTTTCCCAAATGTTGGTGAACCATGTCGGATATCAACTGCCACGTCAATTACCTTTCCTTTAAGAACTGAACAGAGTTTGCCCTGGGAATTTTCACCCACTTGATAATGTAAACCACGCAAAGTGCCATACTGAGATTTTGAAATATTGTCCTGAACAAATTCAACATTACCTAATTCATTGTATCTTTTCTTGTTGAAAGATTCGTAAAAATAACCCCGATCATCTTCAAAAATATCGGGATTTATGATTAGCAGACCATCAATAAAAGTTTTTTCAAAGTTCAATCAGAATCCTCGGAATAATTATGTGGAAAATAGTAAAAATTGCAAAAAAAATACTATGCAAACGAACTAATATTATTTGCAGATACACTTGTCCAATTTAGATTATATGACTAAATTTACTCCTGAAAATCTTTTAGGAAGGCAAAGATCACAACTACAATGCAAATGACAACTGAAGAATTAGCCAAATCAATGGCTGAATTAACCTGCAGACTTTCAAAAGTCTGTTTGGAAAAAGATGCTTATTTAGCAGCAATGTTTAACCTGACTCCTGCAGAGTTCAGATGTTTAAAACTATTCTCTAATACGTCTCAATTGTCCATTAAGTCACTTGGCAAAGAATTGAATTTATCACCCGGGCGGATAACACATATTTTAACTTCACTTGAAAACAAGGGCTTTGTTACGAGACATCTTGACCCATCTGACAAGAGAAATGTTCTTGTTGATATAACCGCAAAATGTAAACCATTTATTAAAAACCTTGATGAGTGCCATTTACAGGTGCATAAAGAGATTCTTAAGATAATTGATCCATGTGAAAGAGACTGTATCATAGGCGCCATGGAAGCCGTTGTATCCGCAATAGGACAATGGTCCGAGTCGAAAGGGCGAACGAATTAAGCTGCCAAAAAAATAGAAGCCTGCATTTTCCCATGCAGGCTTTTTTTGTTTAAATTATATATTGTGCAATGAGCTGATAAAAATGAACTTAAACTTTACTGCCATTTAAAGAGAACTGGGGTTAACCACAAATTAAATTATCGTAAATTGTAGTCTCATCAATTTGTAACTTGCGGGTTCTAGTATGCCTGTAATAAAATGTTTTAGAGGATAAAAGAACAGGATATCTCATTAAAAGAAATAACAATTTGCATGATGAACGGACATAGAGGAAATATCAACAGTGAAAAGCTGTTAAATAGATTCGTTACACTTTGGGGGTTTAGCGAGGCCGCCTTTGGTGGGTTTTTACATCTTGTAAAATTTCCTTTCAGGGGAATGTTTATCGGTGGAAATGCAGTAATATTAATTTCCCTGATATCTTACTTCTCAAAAAACAAACGAATATTACTTCGGTCAACAATGCTCGTTATTTTAGTGAAGTTTATTATTAGTCCTTATACTCCTTTAACGGCCTACTTTGCGGTTGGATTCCAGGGGGTTACAGGTTTCCTGCTCTACCGGGTTTTCAGTTATAACAGTATAACTATTATTGTTCATTCTATAATTTCGCAAATACAATCTTCATTGCAGAAGTTTATTGGACTAACAATTTATTTTGGGTTTACATTCTGGGATTCCATAAATATTTATATTCAGTATATTCTTGATAAATTTGGTTTTGACAATTTGGTTAATGGAAATATAAATTACAGCCTGATAATTGTACTTGCTTATGTTGCTGTACATATTTTGGCTGGAATTTATGTTGGTTTTCAATCAATTAAAGCACCTAAAATGATATTGAATAAAATTTCGGAACAGTCTTCGAATGAAAAACATTTAGCACTAACAACTTTTGTTAATAACGGGGCAAGAAAATCAAAAAAACAATGGTGGCGAAAGAAATCCGGCATTATTCTTTTATTCGTGTTTGTTATAATGGCAGTTGTACCTCTATTTGATCCCTCTTTGCAAAAAGATAACAGTTATAATGTGCTTTATATGTTGGGGAGAGCTATTTTAATCACCCTGCTTTGGTTTACTCTTATTTCGCCACTTATTGTAAAAGTTGTACAAAAATATTTGTTGAAAAAAAAGAATATGTATTCAGATGAGGTAAAAGATATTCTGGATCTTATTCCAACTATGAAATCACTTACGAAAGAGAATTGGGATAAAAATAGGATGAAAGGAATAAGAGGCTTCAAGCGATTTATATCTGATTTATTTTTTCAATTACTCCTATGGGAAAGTGAACCCCGGAGTGATTAAATTGATCTAAGTTCAAGCACAGTAATTTCAGGGGGCATTCCCACCCTGCCGGGGAATCCGATAAATCCAATCCCGGTATTTACATAAAGTTTTTGTTCGCCCTCTTCATACATTCCACCCCAGCGTTTATATCTAAGATTAACGGGGCTCCACCTGAAATTGCCAAGTTCTACACCCATCTGCGCCCCATGTGTATGTCCGGAAAGAGTTAAATCGATATTGGTCTGACCCAATACTTGCTCATCCCAATGCGTGGGGTCGTGTGATAACAAAATTTTGAACGTATCGGGTTTGGTTAATGCCATTGCCTTATTCAAATCGCCATACTGCGGAAAGGGTTTTAGTCCCCAGTTTTCCACTCCAACCAATTCAATCAAACTATCCCCTAGTAAAATCTCTCTGGACTCATTCATCAGAAGATCGAATCCAAGGTTTTGTTGATGCAGAATTAGTTTCTCAAGATTCTCTCTCTTCGCCTCATCGGATTCCCAGGTAATATAATTGCCATAATCATGATTACCAAGGATAGAATATTTCCCATGCTTTGCTTTTAAGCCGCTCAGAATTTCAATAAATGGGTCAATTTCCGATGAAATATTGTTAACAAAATCACCCGTAAAAAGAATTATATCAGGATTTTGGTCATTAACGATTTTAACTGCCTCGCTTATTTTTTCTTTACTCTTCACAAAACTTCCAATATGCAAATCTGAAAGCTGCACAATTTTTAATCCCTCAAATTCTTTTGGGATTTTTGACGATTTAATTATTTCCTTACGGATAGTAAAATTAAACCGACCCCATGCTATACCATAAGCAAATGCCAGTAAATCAACACCGGCAAGTATAGCACCTGTCCTTATAATAAACTGACGCCTGGAAATAGACTTATTATTTTTGTTTAATTCTTTTTTCTGGCGTGGAATAAGGGGCATCAGCCATTTTGCCAGTAACGCCAAATCATCCAGAAGATTGAAGAGCATAAAAACGAGTTTTGGTACATAGATAAGAATAAAAATACCGCTGACTATATGGAAAAAGTACATGTCGCCTGAAGGATGATTTTGGCTGGAAAATAAAACAAAAATAAACATGCCCGAAATTATGAGCCCGGTTAGTGTCCAAAAAAATATTTTAGAACGTTTTTTATTCTGTACGCTAAAGGTGGCAATTATTTTTTTTAATCCACGATAAGTATAGAAGTCTATGGACAAAACTAAAATATTGAAAAAAAGAAGAAATAATGCCGGGCCTCTCATACTTACCTTAATTTTAATCGATTAGACAGATCCTAAGTGGAATCGTTCCCTGAAAATAACAACTGATTTGTTACAAATTGTAACAAATCAGTTGTTATTAAAACATAATTCTTGGGAATAAGTTTCTTGGATTTTATTTTTATGCTATTACAGTAATAGATATCTATTCGATAGGAGATCCTTCCTCACCAATGAAATCAACACTACCATCAAAGTGAACACTAAAATGCCATGCATGTTGAGGGCACCCTGAGAGACAATCTCCGACGCCGTCCCAGCGTGTGAATTGAATAAGTCCCTCTTTGCTTTCGGCATTTAGCCCATGCCACTTACTTGAAGTTAACCATGCATCTGCTGATAATCCTTCGATGTCATTGATTTTATGTGCAACTGCATCAAGGTTGTAAACTCCCTTGCTTTTGACTGCCCAGTGATAGATATGCTCGACATCTCTGAAGTAATAGTGTTCAAGTTGATATTCACTGAGTATTCTATTCAGTTCTTGAGCCTCTTCACTTTGAATGTTTAGATAAATCTGTTTAAACCATGTAACTGAAGAATCGGCAGATATTTCAATAGCTCTGTTGGCAATATCCGCACAATGAAAGGTGAGAAAATTGCAGGAAGCATCATTTTTAATTCCCTCGTCTGATGCCAGGTGTAAGAGTGCATTATAATAATTGTTTACCAGAGATTCATCAATTTCTGTTTTTTCGAGATATTCAGGATCGTTTGCTCTCATATCCCTGAGAGCAAGCGTATAAGCATCTTCCATATATCTCGCTCTTTCAGATATTGTAAACAGAGATTCGTTGGCTTTTGAAATGGTTGTTGGTTCTTCTTCAAAACCAGTAGTTGTGTCGCAGGAAATAAGCAATGTTGCTAATAGAATAAAAGAAATAAATCTTTTCATATGATCCCCCCCAGGAAAATTATACGTTTAATATAATAAATAATGATTTTAGATAAATAAAAATTTGGCAGAGCTTTAATAATACGCGCGTGTGATGGAAAAATTATCTTAGCAGAACCATTTTTTTAGAAACTGAAAAATTACCTGCTCTAAGTATATAAATATAGATGCCAGATGACCTGTCCCCCGCGTTCCATGTTCGTTCGTAGTAACCAGGTGACTGAGGGCCATTCTGCAAGTTGGCTACTTCGTTGCCGAGGAGGTCGTACACTTTTAGCGAAACCAGCACTTCGACACAGCTAAGTGCATCGACTACGGGTATTTGATAACGGATAATAGTCGAAGGGTTGAATGGATTCGGGTAGTTTTGTGATAACTGAATGTTTGTCGGAATTCCATTATCGTCGTCTATGCCTGTCGAACTAGGCTGAACATAAACAGATAGTATCTCGCTGGTAAACCCAAGGTCCTTATCCAGAACGAAAACTGTTAGTTCCGCCCATCCTGAAAAACCGTATCTGGCTGATAGTGTAAGTATATTTGTGTCCCGATTATAATCAGCCTGTAATGAATCAGGTTTCGCAATGAAACCTATTGCCAACAGGTTTTTAGGCGTTTCCACATCCTCAATGTTTAATAAAAGAGTCCGGCTTGTTCCGGGTTCAATTGTTATAGATTGATCCGGAATGCCTGTAATAACCGGCAGATCATTTATACTCTCAACATTAACAGGAACTAGTTGAGAACTGCTGAATTCACCGTCACTAATAGTGACATTGAGGAATGCATTCCCAAAATAGTTCGCATCAGGAACAATTGTACAGATATTATTATAAACCGGAGAAATACTAATAGCAGGTTCTTCAATTGAAAGATCGTAAATTAGTAAATGGTCGGGAGTTTCAGCATCGGATATAAAACTATACCATGTGGTTAAATCGAGAGTATAGGTTTCGTCTTCCATAAGTTGTATGGAAGGTAGTTGCGCTATTACCGGTGGTTCATTAGTTCCAACGATTGTAATATTAAAATCATATTCCTGGGAAGTTGCTCCGTCTTCATCCTCCAGAGTAAAAATGAATTTATCGTATGTTACTTCAGAACCATTATGAGTATATGTAACTCTATTATTAGCAAGATCTTCCTGTGTAAAGGATGAAACTTCTATCCTGTCAGTTTTCATGAGGAAACTGCCTTTGCTTAAGGTGCCGTAAGCAGGGCTATGAACAATATTATAAGTTACAGAATAATCGGAGCCATCAGGGTCGTTGGCTTTAAGAATGGAATTGGATAATGTATATGTTCCTCCTTCGGTTACCGAAATGCCCCTGTTTATGTATATATAGGGCGCCTGGTTGATGGACGCAGATACATTAATGTTCATGTTATATTGAGCGGTGGAGAACTCGTTACTGCTATCTTTTACTTTGAATTTGAAAGTGGCATATGGGGAACCTGTTTTATCCGGTTCAGGTGTAAACATTAATTTTCTTACATCGTCGCATATTGTGTTTGTTGCCACGGCAGCCCCATTGTATCTTAAATCGCCTGCCGATTCTGTTTGTGTTATCTGAATTCCTGCAAATGTGTGCCCGTCAACATCAATAAATGTGAAATCAGAAACCGAAAAAATATAAGGTGCTGACCGGGCAATTGTAACGCTATTGTTAATGCCGGCAGGAGGGTCATTTACCTGTTCAACATTTATTGTTATTGAATAGTAAGAGGTACTATATTCTGTTCCATCGTGAACCTTAAAATTGAATAGCGTGTAAGGCGCACCAAAACCATTTTGGTCAGGTTTGAATTTTAATTGTCTGTTATCTAGATCAGCTTTGGTAATCACTCCATCCTGAAAGATTAACTCACTATTGGTTATAATTCCATCTTTATTCTTATCATTATATAAGGTGCCTTTTTGTGGGAATGCCGTAATCTGAATTTGCTGCATTGGGCTGTTTTCTTTATCTGTGTAGTTGAATTCGGATGTGCTAAAAGTCTTTTGGGTATCCTCATCAATTGTAAATGAGTTACTGCCAGCCAATGGTGGCGTATTATATCCTGTTACATTTATAGTGACTGTGCCTTCGTTACCAAAAATATCGAAACTATTTTTGGCTTTAAACCTGAATGAAGCGTAGTTTGAGCCGGTGTCGTTAGGGACAGGTATGAATAAGAGTTTGTCAAGATCCGGATAATAAACATCTTTAATAACATCGTTGCCATCGTAAAGAAGAAAACCATTTGTTTCAAGAGAGGTTATATTAATTCCTTGGGGAGTTCCATAGGCAGGGTCATTAAATGCAAAGTCTTCAACAGAAAACGTGTAGGTTTCGTTTTGTAGAATGGAGATGGCAAAATCATCACTTATTATAAGTGGAGGCATTGTGTAGAGGAATACCTGCCCATTGCCCGGGTAGTTTGGAGCACCAACCATAAAGTCGGGTTGAGTGTCATTATTAAAGTCACCAACATAGGCAACAGATCTGCCAAACTTGGCTCCTTGAAGTTCAGTTCCCATACTTATATCCGGACTGGAATTCATTAATGATCCTGACTCTCCGAAATAAGCATAGGCATACTCGTTCAAAGAATTGTAAAAGCCCGTGCCAATAAGTAAATCACCAACTCCATCATTATTCAAATCATCACTATCAGAAAGGGAAGTGCCAAAGTATGTGCCGCTTTCCCCGGTGAGGATAATATCAGCAATATTATTCATTGTGTTGCTTGGGGCACCAAGGTAAATGTATACTCTGCCTTTGTCAGCATTATAATTACTGCTGGTGACCATAACATCGTGGTATGCATCATTGTTTATATCGCCCGCTCCTGAAACAGTCATTCCGAAATAGTCGGATGAGTTTTCTCCGGTCATTGTTACATCCGCGATAGTGTTCATTGAACTGCCCCCGAAGAACAGATAAGCGCGTCCTTTAAAATTACTGTATCCCTCTGCGCCAACAATAACATCATCAAAATTATCATTATTCACATCTCCGGCGGAAGAGACAGATGTTCCAAAACGAATAGCAGTTGACTCTCCCGTTAGTGTCACATCGACTGTACTATTCATAGATGACCCACCGTAATAAATATATGCACGTCCGGTATTCCCACTATATCCATATGCGCCAACTATTACGTCGTCATAGCCATCATTGTTTACATCACCAGCCGGGGAAACAGATTTACCAAAAAAGTCACCAATACCCGTACCGGTTAAAGTTACATCTGCATTGCTGTTCATTGAAGACCCACCGTAATAAATATATGCTCTTCCTCTGCCCGTATTGTAATTATATGCTCCAACTATCACATCGTCATAACCATCATTATTTACATCTCCTGCTGTGGCTACAGAATAACCAAAATAACTTTCCTCTGATTCGCCGGTTAGTACAAGGTCCACGTTATTATTGGGTGTTGAGCTGTTTGAACCAAAGTAGATATATGCACGTCCTGTATAATTATTGTATTTTGGAGCGCCAATAATTATATCATCAATACCATCGTTGTTTATATCTCCTGCGCCAGAAATCGAAGTCCCGAACTGATTCCCAAATCCAGCATCTCCTGTAATTGTAAGACCAACATTTATATCGAAGGTTGATGCACCTTTATAAATATAGGTTTTCCCAAGTCCCTTACTATAATTTGAAGCCCCGACAATTATGTCATCAAATCCATCGTTATTTAAGTCGCCCGCTGATGAAACTGAAACTGAAAATTTATCATATGTGTTTTCCCCTGTAAGTGTTCCATCGGAAATATTATCCATAGTGACCCCAGTGGCACCATAATATATTTTTGCAAAGCCAGTTTCAAAATTGTTCGATTCGGCTCCGATGATGATATCAGTGAACCCATCGTTGTTTAAATCGCCAGCAGATGAAACCTGGCTGCCGAAGTTATCATTTGCATTGTCGCCAGTTATTACTACATCTGCAATGTTGTTTAACGAAGCTCCGCCCATATAAATGTATGCCCGACCTTTGGCGCTTTCGTATTTAGCAGCTCCAATTATAAAATCGGAGTAGTTATCATTATTAACGAATCCTGCAGAGGAAACAGAGTTGCCAAATTCGTTCCCGGTATTTTCCCCGGTCATTGTCAGGGCGGCAGCATTATTCATAGATGTGCCGCTTGCTCCAAGAAAAATATATGCACGGCCTGTGTTTGAGCTATAACCTGGCGCTCCAACAATTACATCAGAGTAACCATCATTATTCACATCACCTGCTGATGAAACAGAATATCCAAATTTTTCATAGTCTGATAGTCCGGTCATTTTCACATCAGCAATACTATTCATACTGCTTCCGCCAAAATAAATATATGCGGTCCCTTTCAGGGTATTGCCATATGCTCCAACTATTACGTCATCGTATCCGTCGTTATTAACATCGCCAGCTCCGGAAACAGAATACCCTAAAAACTCCCATTGATACTCGCCAGTAAGAATTATGTCGGGGTCAGCATTAAGGCTCCCCTGCGAAGATCCGAAATAAATGTATGCTCTTCCTTTGTTATTTTCGTATCCGGGGGCTCCAACAATTACATCGTCATATCCATCGTTATTCACGTCACCTGCTGAAGAAACCGACGTGCCAAATTCATCAAAGAACCCCTCCGCGCTAAGAGTAAGATCTACACCACTATTAAGAATTGATCCTCCCAGGTATATATATGCCCGCCCTTCTTTTGAATTATAAGCTGGTGCTCCAACAATAAAATCATCAAAGCCATCATTATTCACATCTCCGGCGGAAGAAACTGATTTGCCGAATTCAGAATCGCCCAGACTGTTTATCTCAGAAAAAGTCTGGAGTTTTTCAGCCTGAGCAAATAATTGTAATGAAGTAATAAGACTAATTATCGTAAAGTAAATCAAGTATTTCATAACAGATTCCGAAAGTTAAATTCAATGTGGAGTAGAAGAAAAGTCTTTATAATGGATTGAATATAAGGAAAATCGTATAAACGTGAAATATCAAACTCGAAATGTCAAATGTGAAAAGAGTAAATATTTATTTGAAATCAGAATATAAATATGGATGGCATTCTCGCCCATTAAGTCCTTCAGTAATAATAAGTTGATTCCAGAGGGAAGGCTTCTTTCGTCTTATATCTTATAATTTCGATGAAGTGATTTTCAAGCGGGAAAATATGAAAATAAAATAAGGAGGACTTTTCAGTCCTCCTCTTATCATGAAGATAGACTACATATCAAAAATAAAACCGAGCTTTATGGAACGACCCTTATTAATTACACCATCTGGAAATACAAGAGAAATGGTATGGTATTCTTCATCAAAAATATTCTTAACAATAAATTGTGCTTTAACATGAGAAGAAAAATTATAGCTTAAAGCAGTATTCAAAATAAAATATGCATCCTGACTTGCCATAATTGCAATTTGATCTCTGTAAATACCGTTCACATTTATATTAATTGGACTAAGATTTACGTTTAATGCGAAGGAGGCAAAATTTGCCGGCATTAATAATAAATCAGCGTCCATTAAGTGTGTAAAGGTGGCTGCCAGAAGTATGTTCTCGGCAGGTGAGAATCTAAAATCAAATTCCAAACCATTTGTTTTTAGGTCGGCACCGTTTGTAAATGTTGCAGAGCCAAGAGGGTTATCCGGGCTATCAACCGGAGCATCCAGGAGTATCTGGTCTTTTATGTTGTTGTTGAAATAGGTTACCGTACCCTGAAACGCTGAAAATGATTGAGCATATGCCACCTCAATTGTTTGTACCGTTTCAGCCTTCAAATCCGGATTACCAAAATCTACGGGATTATTCTTATCATATAACTCAAGAAAGTTTGGAGCTCTGAAGGCATTCCCATACATGAACTTAATTTTCGAGTCGAAAGGGGTAGAGTATATAAATGCAAACCTTGGGTTAAATGAACTTCCAAAGTCATTGTAATTGTCAAATCTTACTCCGGCTGTTAGGGAAATGGATTCTCCTATTGTCTGCTTATCCTGTAAGTATAACCCAACTATATTACGACTCTCTTCCCGATTAAAAGTAGTTGATGCATCGGCAAATTCAACAACTCTCCCCTGAGGTTCAAGTTCTATCGGGTGATGGTTCATTAAATTTTTAACAGATGAGATTGCTGATTTTTCAAAGGAAGCACCGGCAATCAGTTGATTGGTCTTAGAAACCTTAAAAAATCCATCAACATTTAAATTAAAATTGTAACTCTCCAGAAAAGGTCCACCGACGAAGTTTTCACTTAGTGCAAATCCAGGTGCTATTTCGATTCCTGCCGGTATTAGAAGGGCTTGTGTAAGCCACTGGTCCTGCGAGTATCCTGAAGCAAACTCCAGCCGTACATCCTCGGAAACTTCCGTTGAAAATTTTGCGTCAAACGAGGATTGTTTTGTTTTTTCACTATTCACATTATTGGCAAGAGCTCCAAAGGTAAGAAAGTCATTTAAAGTTCTGTCCATGTGTCGAGCATGTAACGTAAGTGATTTGTAATTCATGGTAAAATATGCGTCCATTCCTTTTGCAGGATCAGTTGTTTCACCCTCGTTACCGAAAATATCAGTTACATTATTATATTCAAATCCCTCTTCTGAAAAGGCCTTTAAAAAACCTGCAATTTTCACATCACCATATTCGTGGGCAAAATTTGCCGAGGCTTCTCTTACATTTTCTGTTCCGAACTTCACATCAAACGAATTTAGATCATCAAATGTTCTTATATCAACTACTCCCAGGAAAGCATTCGATCCATAAAGTGCCGATCCGGGTCCTCTGATAATTTCAACCTGTTTGATGTTTTCAACGGGAATCATTCTGTTCAGAAGGCTAACGCCCCCTGTATAAAGATCATTTAATCTCTGTCCGTTTAATAAAAACAAGACAGATTCTGATAAGGCAGAACTTCTACCACGGGCAGAAATGCGATTTGCGGTTCCTTGTTCAATATCTCTGGTTGTTTGAAATCCCGGGACAAAATTTAGTAATTCTTCCAGCGAAGAAATTCCCATGGTTTCAATTTCTTTATGTGTAAATACAATTACCGAGGATGGTGCATCTGCCACGCCCTCTTCAGATTTTGAAGCTACTGATGAAGTAAGTGCCATGATTTCCTCAAAAGTAAGGTATTCAGCTTCTATTGTAAATCCGGGTTCTTCTTGTGCCAATATATTTGAAGTAAAAAGGAATAGGAGAAAAAGTGAAAATATGATAAAAGTTTTGCTAATGCTTTGCATTGTGCCTCCTAATTTAGTTTCTAGTTAGAATCATCGGATTATATTTTAAAAAATAAAGGGAGTTTAGGGATTTTTATCTACTAATAAATTTATATTTAGTTATTGTTAAGCGGGGTCTAAATTAATTGATAAACACAGGTCTTTAGTTTTACTATACAGATAACTTAATTACAATTAGTTTATTAGGTGTTCGAGTCAGAAAAATCGTTCGGTCCATTACTGATTCTTCTGCATAAGTCAACATTTCATTATCTTTGGGAACTTATTGGGACTATTTTGTGCTATTTACTGGAAAAACGTAATGATACAGACAAACAGAAAATATATAACCGCGGAAATGAAACTGGCGGATTTGATTATTGAAAACCCATCAATTCTGCTACTTGTAGAACATTTTGGACTCGATCTTATTGTACATGATAAAACTATAGCCCAGGTGTGCTTCGATAACAGATTAAGCCTAAAAGTCTTTCTCTCCTTCGCTAATCTTTACAACGGATTCCACCCTTTAGGCAGGGAAGAGTTTTCCAATAATGATATTGAGGATGTTATAAATTATCTGAAGAACTCCCATAATTATTACGAGAATGAAAAGTACCCTGAAATTCACAATCTTATCCAGGAACTTTATAAACTAAACGATTTGCCTGAGATAAAACTTATTGATAAATTTTTTCAGGAGTATTTTGAAGAAGTTAAAGAACACCTTACCTACGAGAACACGACTGCGTTTCCTTATTTTAAGGAACTACTTGCCGGACGGATACCTGCTGAGGCTGAGCGGGTTAAGCAGGATTTCTCAGTTGCTGAATACAGCGATCATCACACTGATATTGAATCGAAGCTTACTGATCTTAAAGAGCTTCTCCTTAAACACGTTCCTGTTCAAAATGATCGAGTGCTGCGCCGGAAAATTATTCTTGGTCTCTTCGAAGTTGAGCATGACCTGAATATTCATTCCACAATAGAAGAAACCATTCTAATGCCATTTATTGACAGACTGGAAAAGAGTCTCTTTTGAGTAAGAATAAAGTAAATATTGCCATTCTTGAACCATCACAAATTGTATACGAAGGCCTTTCTAATTTACTTTTGAAGTCCGGTAAATTTTTTCATCTTTTCAGGATAGACAGCTTTAGCGAATTGGAAAAAAATATTCGGGAAGAGGAGCTTGATATTCTTATCATTAATCCGGCACAAGTGCAGAACAAGGAAAAAGAATTCGCCTCATTACGTAAATTAAGACCCGAGGCATGCTGGGTTGCCTTAATCTATAGCTTTTATGATCAACATTTTATTTCACTTTTTGATAAGTCAATACATATTACCGATTCGGTTGAAAAAATCATTGAATCGATTGACCGTTTAAATGATCCGGCCGCGCCAAGCCAATACCTGGATCAGGATGACTTATCCGAACGTGAAATTGAAGTTCTCAAACTGGTCATTGGAGGTATGTCAAATAAAGAAATAGCCGATAAGCTTTTCATTAGTATCCATACTGTTATTAGCCACCGTAAAAACATCTCTCAGAAAACCGGCATTAAGAGTCAATCAGGGCTCACCATCTATGCTATTTCAAACAAAATTATACAAATCGAAGACTACAAAAACTAAGCTTTTTACCCTTCTATCCCTATAATCAGGGATGAAACCAGCAAAGATTCCCCTTTTATAGCGATTGAAAGGGGATAACCACATCTATAATTTTATTCCAGGAATTAAATTAAAATTCGGAGTAATAAAAATGAATAGATCAGCAATGATTTTTGGGATTGTCCTTTTTTTTCAAGTTATAGCTCAGGGGCAACAATTCTCTTCCAAGAATGATGGCACGGCTGAAGAAATGTTCGACACTACCAACAATGAATTATTCACTCATGAAGTTTCTTACATCGGTGATTTTGTTTCAAACCTGCATGGGGGCAGGCAAACAGGAACAGCTTATCTTGGAATGGCGAACATAAAAATTGGCTTCGATACAAAAAGAATTGGACTTTGGAAAAACGGAAAAATTTTTATAAACGGTGCTTCCACGCATGGTGCGACACCTACAGAAAAATTGTTTGGTGATTTTCAAGTCGCTTCTAACATCGAGGCCGGCAACAATATTTATATCCAGGAATTATGGTATAAACACAGCCTTGAAAACATTGACATCACTATTGGCCTGCAGGATTTGAACTCAGAATATGTTGCCTGTGATAACGCCGGATCATTTTTAAATAGTTCATTTGGTATCCCATCGGTTATTTCGGAAAACGTTCCAGTGCCTATTTTCCCATTAACCGCTTTAGGAATATCCGGAAGGCTTGAGATTAACAACTCTTTGGCAATACAGGCTGCAATATTTGATGGCTTACCGGAAGATTTTGAGGATAATCCATACAACCTTAACTGGGATATTAAGAATGACGACGGTGTGCTGATCATATCGGAACTACAACTGTATACTGAACTCAATGACTTGACTGGCAGTATTAAAGTCGGAAGTTATTATCATTCTCATTTGAGGCTGCAAAATGAAAATAGTGAAATTGCTGAAACTATTTTTCATAAAAATTATGGATTCTATCTTCTTCTTAATCAGGAGCTATGGCAGGGGAGCGATAATGAAAAAATATGCCTGTTTACTCAAATCGCGGCAAGCCCCGGAAGTATAAATCGGCATAGTATTTTTTGGGGTGGTGGAATGCACTATTCGGGATTATTCAGCAAAGATGGAAGTGACGAATTTGGACTTGCCTTTGCACACGCTCGTTTTAGAGAAGGAATTGTAAGTCACGAAACAACAATTGAAATGTATTACAAATTACCGGTAACTGAAAATTTATTTCTGCAGCCGGATGTACAGTACATAATTAACCCGGCAAGCTCCGATGAAGCCTTAAATAATGCCTTTGCCGCAATAATAAGATTTGGAATAAATTTTTAGGAATATTATGCAGACAGAGATTAAATTATCAGCAAAACTTAGTGGTCTGAAGAATGGCGAAAAGGGAATTATTACCAAAATAATCGGGCACGGGGCATTCCATAAACGTATCACTGAAATGGGATTTGTAAAGGGGAAAACTGTACATGTAATTAAGAACGCACCTTTGCAGGACCCTATAGAGTACGAAATTCTTGATAGCAGGGTTTCACTCCGCCGCAGTGAAGCCAACTTAATAGAAATTGTTAGCCTGGATGAATATGATACTTCAATTGAAACTTTTTACGGCGGTACAACAGAAGACAATTTAATTGTTAGAAAAATAGAAGAGCAGAGCAAGACGATCAACATTGCTCTGGTAGGTAATCCTAATTGTGGAAAAACAACTCTCTTTAACTATGCTACCGGCAAGCATGAACGTGTTGGTAATTATGGCGGCGTTACTGTTGATACAAAAGAAGCCCACCTTAAAATGGATGGCTACAAGCTAAATGTTACGGATCTTCCCGGCACTTATTCTATTTCTGAATTCTCGCCCGAAGAACTTTTTGTCCGCAAACATATATCCGACAGCCTGCCGGATATTGTTGTGAATGTAATTGATGCCTCGAATCTGGAGCGCAACCTATACCTTACCTCACAACTAATTGATATGAATATTAAAGTTGTGATAGCTCTTAATATGTATGATGAGCTTGAAAAGAAAGGGGACAAATTTGACTATGAGCACCTGGGAAAAATAATTGGTATTCCTATTATTCCCACCATTGGTTCAAAAGGAAAGGGGATAAAAGAACTCTTCAGTAAAGTTATTGACGTACATGAGAACAGGGATAGCGATGCAAGGCACATTCACATCAATTATGGCAATGATCTGGAAGAGGCAATTAAGAGACTGAGAGACGAAATCAAAAAGAATGCTGCATTGTGTGTGAAGTATTATCCTCGTTACTCGGCAATTAAGTTATTGGAGAATGACAAAGATTTCGCTCAGCAGTTGGGTCAGTTTGCTAACACGGGCGATATACTTCTACAGGCGGAAAGAGAAATTGAAACCATGGAGAAGGATTACAAAGAAACTTCAGAAACAATTATTGCGGATGCAAAATACGGTTTTATTCATGGTGCCTTAAAAGAAACATACAAACGTAAACCGGCTAGCAGCCGCAAAATAAGCCGATCAGTTGATGAGATCCTCACCCATAAAGTTTTGGGGTTTCCCGTTTTCATTTTTTTCCTTTGGGCTATGTTTCAACTAACGTTTTCACTTGGCAGCTATCCTATGGAGTGGATTGATTCAGGTGTGTCGGGGCTTGGAAGTTTTGTTAGTAATATAATGCCGGAAGGTTCACTTCGCGATCTTTTGGTCGATGGAATAATCGGTGGAGTAGGAGGCGTTATAGTTTTCCTACCAAATATTCTGATACTTTTCTTTTGCATTTCACTGATGGAAGATACCGGATATATGGCGCGTGCCGCTTTTATAATGGATAAGCTCATGCATAAAATGGGACTTCATGGCAAATCATTTATTCCTCTTATCATGGGATTCGGCTGCAACGTACCTGCTGTTATGGCTACCCGTACACTTGAAAACCGTAAGGATAGAATACTTACTATGCTCATTATTCCCTTTATGTCATGCAGTGCACGTTTACCTGTTTTCGTTTTATTCATATCTGCATTTTTTCCCGTTAACCAGGGACTGGTGCTCCTCTCGGTATATTTAATTGGTATAATGCTGGCTGTATTAGTTGCATTGTTTTTCAAAAAGATTTTCTTTGCAAAGGAAGACGTTCCTTTTGTAATGGAACTGCCCCCTTACAGAATACCAACCTTACGGAATACGCTTGTGCATATGTGGGGGAAAAGCGTGCAGTACCTTACAAAGATGGGAACGATAATACTTACCGCATCTATTCTCATCTGGGCTCTGGGATATTTTCCAAGAAATGTGGAGTACTCACAGGATTATAACTCTGTTGTTGAAAGAATATCAAAAGATAATTCTCTGAGCGATTCAGTTAAAGAAGAGCAAATATCACAGATTGAAATTGACAAAGAATCAGAAAGGATGGAGAAGTCATACATCGGGCAGATGGGACATTTTATTGTACCTGTGATTGAACCTCTTGGGTGGGATTGGAAGATTGGGGTAAGTATTCTTACAGGTCTTGCCGCTAAAGAAATTGTGATTGGTTCGATGGGTGTTCTTTATCAATCAGATATGGAAGCGGATGAGACTTCAGTAAATCTTAAAACCAGATTACAGCAACAGGTATTTACAAGCGGCCCCCAAATTGGGAAAAGAGTCTTCTCGCCGGTGGTTGCCTACTCATTGATGTTGTTTATACTTATTTACTTCCCTTGCGTGGCAGTAATAGCCGCCATTAAAAAAGAAGCCAACTGGAAGTGGGCAAGTTTTACCATGATTTATACAACTGTAATTGCCTGGTTTGTGGCTTTTGCCGCATATCAGATTGGCAGTTTATTATAGGAAAGATTTATTATGATTCAGGATATACTTGTGTTTTTGATAATAAGTGGAACAGTTTTAATAAATGTCTTTTACTTTGCCAAGAGCTTAAAGGTAGGGGACGCAAATTCTGCGTCCCCTAAAAACAAATGTGGTGGATGCACGGGATGTGATTTATCGAAAGCGATAGAATCGAACAACCAATAGAAATAGAATGAATCATTGTTCTCAAGCATTTTTCTCTCATCATGATGATGGTATAATGTTTCTGATGAAAGAAATGTTATAATATTACATCAAGGATTGTATTCGTGTCTTAAGTCATTGATTTAGTTGCCATCGCAGGGAAACAGGCAGGAGAATAATTAAGTTGAAGAGAGGAAATGAGTTAATTCTGCTCCTGTAATTTAAGAATGAGATCTATGAGTTGACCACGGTGTTTAACGCCTATCTTTTTGTAAATCGCTGAAACATGATTTCTAACGGTACTGGATGAGATAAAAAGACTGTCCTCAATTTCCTTATTGTTTTTGCCCTGTAGAATCAAGTGAAGCACTTCCTGTTCCCTTTTCGATAGATCAAATTTTTCCTGGATAATAATAATCAGCTCCGAACTGATTGGGGAGGGAAGCGGGACAATTGTTTTTACACAATAAATTGTAAACCACCAGACTAAAACTATGTTCAGGTAAAACCTTATCAATAAAGGGACTATCTCAAACTTTGTTTTAAATATCGAGAAAAAAATGAAGAGCAAATACCCGGCTAAGAACTGAAAGAGAATAAAATTCAATGACTTTCTTTTCTCTCTGCTCATTTCTGGTCTATTATTGAAGAGATAAAATATTGCGGTGATAACAATTAAAAGAAAAGGGATTAAGTATTTACTTTTTGTTGTACAAAAATGGATATAAGAATTATCTATTAATACCACATGCTGACCGTAGATTAAAGATACAACAAGTATTATGATCCAGAAAAGAGCAGCCCCGGTTGAAAAAAACTTGTTAAACGCAGGAGTAATTCTTTTCCCCAGGACAAGTCTGACCAGGTTAATGAACGAATATAAAATGCAGACAGAGAGTAAATAAATACTTATTCCCCATATTATTGTCTGCAGCTCACCCTGATATAAAGAAATATTAAGGTTGGCGTCAATATAATCTTCCCAAAGCTGAATGATGATTTCAACATTGTTAAATGTTATGAATATCAAAACCGCCCTGGAAATAGATTCTTTTTGAGACCTTGACAACTGATAAAAGTAAAAATTAATTGAGGCGCTGATTGCCAGAATTAAGATTTGTACTATTATTAAGAAATGTGTCATGTGATAAGCTGATTCTGAATTAGATAATCCCTCACTGGAAAAAATACACAAAATCTTAGAACCACACAAACCCGGGCATGAACATACATTAGAGAACCGGCATTCATAATTGCAATCGGACAATAATTTACACAAAAACAAAAGAGAAACTTCTTTTGATTCCTTTATTTCAATGTTAAGAACCGGTACAGATGTACTGTTTTAATAAACGGTACATATATCCGATTGTGCCGGATGTATCCGCAATTTATGTTTCGTTTAGTTTTTTCAAATTCACTTGTTTTCATAAAAGCTTAAGGACAAAGAAATTGGGAAAGTACAAAATGAAAAATTCGATTTTGTTTTATGTTTTAACCGGGATTGTCTTTATAACCTGTAATTTACTCACTGCTCAAAACCAAACCGGCGCCACGGAAAGATATACGGATGAATATCCAAAAGTATTATATCCGCTTAAGATTTCATCGCCTCCCAAAATAGACGGAATTATTGATGAACCGATGTGGAACTCAGCTTTAAAAATAAAGGATTTCAAAACTTATTCTCCTGATTTCGGTAGAGATCTTTCCGCGTTAACAGAATGTTATATGGCATATGATGTCGACAATCTTTATTTCGCTTTTAACTGTGCTGAAAGGGGTGGGATTAAATCTTCTATCGCCGGAAGGGATGAAATAACCGGGGATGATTTCGTTTGTATTAAACTTGATTCTTTCGGTGACCAGCAAAGCCTGTATTCCTTTTATGTTAATCCCCATGGCATTCAGGCAGACAGCCGTGATACCCGATCAAATCAAAATTTTCAGTTCGACGCACTTTGGGATTGTGAGAGCGTTTTAAGCAGTGAAGGATATACAGTAGAAATTAAAATCCCTCTGAAGAGCATACGTTTCCCTCAAAAGGACTCTCTTGTCATGAAAATTCTTTTGCAGCGTAACTTTGTTTTGCAAAATGAATGTGGTACGTATCCCGCAATGGATCCGCAAAAAGGGCTTGACTGGCTGACGCAGACAATGCCGGTTGTGTATGAAAGCTTGAATGTGAACCAGTTGGTTGAAATACTACCAGCCCTGACGTATTCACACAAAGAAATGAATGACAGGGGAGTGATGACTCAGAACGAGAACAGGGGCAAAATTAGCTTAACGGGAAAATACGGCATTACGCAGGATTTGATTCTAGACGCAACTTATAACCCTGATTTCAGTCAGGTAGAAGCCGATGCCGGACAAATTGATGTGAACTTGCGTTATCAGTTGTATTATCCCGAGGCAAGACCGTTTTTTCTTGAAGGGAGTGAGAACTTTACAACTGCAATTGGACCGCGGCTTATTCACACGAGAAATATTGTGAATCCAATTTATGGCGCTAAGTTAACGGGGAAAATTACCGAGGGACATTCCATATCGGCTCTATATGTAAAAGATGAATTGCAATCAGCTCCGGGTCAATATCATGAACGGGCTGATTTTGGGATATTACGATATAAAGCTGATCTGGGTAGCAGCAGCTATATTGGGGGACTTTTTACCGCCAAAGAATTAAGCAATTACAATAACAGAGTTGCGGCATTTGATGGTTATATCAGCACTTCAGAGGGGAGCGGTGTCGCTTTTTTAAGTTCTTATTCACATACCTCCGATAAGAATAATTCTATAGAAAACAAGGGGCATGCCTTACAGGTAAAGTACAACGAAAACACACGAGAAAAATTGTTTTACGCTGAATTTATAAAAATATCGTCATCCTTCAACCCTGAACTTGGATTGCCTGAAAGAACAGGCATGATGAGTTTTTCCACTACATACGGAAGAATATTTTATCCGCGATCCGAAATGTTGCTAACTGTAAAACCGGTGCTTGAACTTGTGTTAAGAAAAGATGATCTGAGCGGATTATGGGAAGAAACAGTTGAGTTTTGTCTAAGGAATACCTTTGCCAATAGAATTTCCAGCCATTTTCTTGTTGCCTATAACAGTGAGGTTTTTCTCGGTAATAAATTTAAGAGAAATTATATCCATTTTGGACTTGAATCCCAGGTAACCTCAAAACTATACTTTCTTTTTGATTCTGAGATTGCGCAGGCAATATACTATGATAATAATCCTTACCAGGGTTTAGAACGTTATGCTTATAGCGAATTAATATTTCAGCCTTTCAGCTACATAAATCTAAGCGCTTCGGTTAATTATTCGGATTTTTACAAAGAAACAAATGGAGAGAAAATTTTTGATTATTTGATACTTCGCCTGAAGGCATCATATCAATTCAGCAGGCATCTTTATTTTAGGGGTGTTATTCAGAGTAACAACTATCGTAAAACACTGCTTACGGATTTTCTGCTATCATATACTTATAGCCCCGGCACAGTCCTGTACCTGGGTTACGGGTCGATGTATGAAAAAACTGAATGGAGAACCGACAGATATTACCAATCTGAAAATTATCTTGAAACAAATAGAGGTTTCTTTTTGAAAGCATCATATTTGTGGCGATTATGAGAGTATAAGAATATCAGGAATATTCTGTGCCGGATGTAGAGACTGAATAGCCAAATTCTGAGTTACCTTTAATGTTTGTTTCAGTTAACGTTTGAAGCAGGTTTACCGGGGCATAAAGTGTGAGGGCTAATAATATACAAATTGTGTAGAACGCTCTGTTGAAATAATCTGGTGAGTTCAAATTAAAGTCTCGTAATAATTGTAGAGGAGGGTCTCAGACCCTCCTTACAGCTATGTCTATTTTAACAAAATCATCTTACGTGATTCAATAAAACTACCAGCTCTTAATAGGTATAAATATATTCCAGAAGATACATTCCCCGCATTCCATGTGCGTTCGTAGTACCCTGGTGACTGTGGGCCGTCCTGTAAAGTGGAAACGAGGTTACCTAGTAAATCAAAGATCCTCAGCGTCACAATTGGACTGTCACTCCGGGCTTGGTCCGGAGTCTGCCCGTTTAGATGCTGAAACGAGTTCAGCATGACATTACTGGGAATAGCATACCGAATGGTAGTTGAGGGATTAAACGGATTCGGGTAATTCTGTGATAACTCGTAATCTGTTGGTATTCCGTTCAAGTCATTGATCCCTGTCGGATCTGGAGTAACAGTTATTGTAACTACAGTTTCATCTGTTCCGCCATCCGCGTCAGTGACTGTAACAGTTAATTCAACGTTACCGTCAAAAGATTCTTTCGCGGAGAGACGGAGAAAGAAAAAAAAAGCGAAAATTAATTCGCCCTTGTAGATCTCTAATATCTAAAATCTAACGGCTTGCTACTTGAGCAGAATCATCTTGCGACGTTCAATGTAAGTTCCCGCTCTTAATACATACAGATATATCCCTGATGCCACGTTCCCCGCATTCCATGTGCGTTCGTAATATCCGGGTGATTGAGAACCATCCTGCAAGGTTGCTACAAGGTTGCCGAGGATGTCGTATATATATAATGAAACATTTGTAGCGGACAGGGCCGTGCCAGAGGCAGGTGAAACATGCCGTGTCCCTACAGACGATGGAATGCCGTAACGGATAACAGTCGATGGATTAAACGGATTCGGGTAGTTGTTATCCAGAAATATTTTATTCGGGAGTGTCTTTTGGATATTTATATAAGTTACAAGGTTCCATGTGACTAAATCATTCAATACAGTTTCTGAAGCGAGATTTTGAAGGTAATATGCCTCTTTAGCAGATAGCATACTATGATAGGTGTTCTCTGAAAGCCTCTCTCCAAATATTGTAGAGTAGAAAACACATGCCCCTATATATGAACCACGTAAAGCCGGGTGTGCTCCATCTGCGGCGAATAATACTATATCGTTTTTTTCAGCTCTTGCCGTCTTCCATGCCCAGCCTACCGGTGCAATCTGAAGATTAAGCTGGTTGGCAATGTAAAGTGTACCTGTGTAGATTTTGTTCATATATTCTTCGTATGAATAGTTACCCTCATTTGGAATTTCAACTCCATCTTCTAATCCAAAAACCATTTGGTAAATGACCTTTGACTCACTATGATTACTTCTTATACCAGCTAAAAGTTTGTTAATACAATTTATCTCGATGTTATACATGTCATCAAAGGCAGTTATATCGTCGGATTGCAGTATAACGTAATCCCACTGTTTTTGATTTATTTTTGTGTAGATGTCAGATGAATTAGCATGGGCACGGAGTGAAACACCTGGAAGCGTCCACGTATCTACTTCTAAATTTTTCCCCTCAGCGCTTGCAAGTTCAACCAACATACCCGGTAAATTATTTGAATATGTAAGACTATTCCCGATGAATAAAACTTCTGTTTGATTTTGCGCAAAGATGGTTGTTGTGATTAAATATATTAACAGGAAGGTCTTACTCAAAAGTGTCATATATAATATTCCATGAATCAGTTATTATTTTTTGTCGGTGAAATGGATGTTTTATAATAATAAAATAAAAAGGCAGGAGGTGATATTTTAATTAAGCGGTGAGATGGTCATATTAAACGGACGATATTTTTAATGAATGACTAAAGAACGCTTAGCGTCAGGTAAAAAATGAAGAAATGTCGGGACAAAAAAGTCGATGCTGCAAATATTGCTTGATTTGTTTTAAATGGTACTGTTTCAATAAAATTATCTGAAAGACTTTTTTTTCTGGGAATAAAATAATTCCGATTATATTTCTGGCTACTCTACAAAAATTTTTCTTGTCGATAATTTCTTTGAAGCCGGAAGAATTGAAAAAAAGCGGATATTAATCCGTCCCATTTTTTTCTCAATTCTTACAGATATCTATTTTAATAAGATCATTTTGCGGCTTTCAACATAGCTATCTGCTCTTAACACGCATAAGTAAATTCCTGATGAAACGTTACTTGCGTTCCATGTCCGGTCGTAATATCCGGGTGATTGCGGACCATCCTGCAGAGCGGCAACAAGATTGCCGAGGATGTCGTATATATATAATGAAACATTTGTAGCGGACAGGGCATGCCCTGTCCCTACGGACGATGGAATGCCGTAGCGGATTATTGTCGAAGGATTAAACGGATTCGGGTAGTTCTGATATAATGTGATTTGAGTTGGTATTTCGTCAGACTTTTCCATTCCTGTTGGGTTAGATGTAACTGTTATAATAATGAATCCACTTGCCGTGCCGCCCTGTTCGTCTGTAACTGTAATTGTCAGTGTTACATTACCTGTAAATGAATCCACCGGAAGCAGCGTTAAAACACCTGATTTTGCTTTATAGTTGACATAAACAGAATCGGGGGATATTTCGAAGCTTAGAATAAGTAAACTATCTGGCGACTCGACATCACTTATGCATGAACATAACTCAATTGATTTGGTTGAACCGCTTGCAATGGTAAGTTCCGCTGGTAAACCGCTTATTTCGGGTATATCATTAACTGCTGCAATCGTTAGACTGATATCAGTTTCACAGGTTAATTCGCCGTCGCTGATTATTACATGCAGAAGAGCAGTCCCGAAATAATTTTCCAGGGTTGTTATTGTGTAGTGTTTATTATCATTAGAGTTAAAAAATATATTTTCATTGTTACAGGAAATACTAAATGATAATGTGGAATCAGCATTGTCAGGATCGGTTATTTGATCATACCAGTCAATTACGCTAATCGAATAAGGAATATCTTCGAACATATTAATTGAAGCCAGTGATGAAACTGTAGGTGCATCGTTTTTGCCTGTTATGGTTATAATGAAAACTTTCTCCGTACTTGTATTTCCGTAAGCATCTGAAATAGTAAACTTTATGCTGTCTGACTCCGCCTCACTTCCATCATGAATATATTGAACATTTCCCTCCAGAAGATCTGTGTGAGAAAATGAAAGTGTTTCCATGGAAGATTTATATAATTGACTTGTACTCACAATTAAGAATCCATGCCTGGGCAATTGAGTAACATTATATACAAGCGAAGATGTATCACTATTAGCATCGTGTGCAGATAATAAACTAGTTGTTAAGGTGAGAATTCCACCTTCACTGAGTGAGCCGCCGGTATTAACGTTAATAACCGGTACGCTTATACCTGAACCGACTTTAACATTGAATGTAGTTTCTGTAAACAGACCGCCTGTATCTGTTGCTCTGATAGTGATATCCGATAAGCCGTTTGTGGAAAGTCCGTAATCAATAACTAATGTAGTGCCGGATATAAACAAAGAAGTAAATAACCCCGCGTTTGAGATATTCTTTATTGTGTAATCTAGTCCTGCAGAACCGTCATCAGCGTCGTCGAAGGAAAGTGTTAAGTCAATAACTGTGTTTTCGGCACCTGTGTCAACTTCAACATTGGCAATCCCCGAAGTAGTTGGAGTGCTGTTTAATACTACTTCTACCCTTGATATCTCACTTGTTGCAGATCCTACTCCTGAAGCATCACAAATACTGAAATCTATAAACCGTGTAGCTAGCGAGGGCGAAATGGAGTTTGTGTTCTTATATGAAAGCTCCCTGAGCAAGGAATTAACCCGTGCCAAAGTTGAGTTAGCGTTAAAAGTAATAACCAGGTCATTTCCGTTCTTACCATCCGATGTTATAGTGCCAACTAAAACGGCTTCAATAAAAACGTCACTTCCGTTTATCATTCCTGCGCTTAATGTAACAGAACCCGAAGTATTAATCGCTAGGTCGTCCTCTGCTGCCTGTAATCCGGAAGAAATAGAAACCGTTAGATTACCTGAATTGAAGGTTGGTGAATCCTGATCACTAACCGTAGCGTTAGATCCTTTATCCAGAAGTAACGCGGTACCTCTTATATAGTTCTGGGAATCACCATTTAGATTTGAAATTACTGGTGGATTTTGAGTTACGGTAACAGTTAGTAAAGCAGTGTCCGCTGAATTGCCTCCATTGAGATTTCCATCCCCATCATCTAAAGTTAAGGTAAAATTTCTGTCACCAACACCTGCCGGGACTGAATACATTAAATTATTTAGTAAATACCCTATTCGGGTTAAAGTAGAATTCGCATCGAATGTAATTATTAAATCATTCCCCGCCTGTCCATTGTCGGGGTTGTTTACTGTTCCAACAATAATTCCGTATACTGAGATTGATTCTTCCGAGTCAATAACACTATCAGAACCGGATTTTACAATTACGCCGTCAACCTTCCATGATCCGTTTGTTGTTCCAGAGGTTTGAACAATTGAAATACTTCCGCCATCGCTGTTAGGCGAGTCGGGATTTGTAACTGTTGCACTTGATACAACATCTATGTTCGAGGCTGAGCCGCCGGCAATGATAAAAGAATTATCCCCACTAAGATTTGAAATAACCGGGGGTTCGTTTATAGGTTTAACATTTATGATGGAGGTTATACCCGGTGAACCGGTATCCGATCCGTTAGCAGATCCGCCATCATCCTTAAGTGAAACTATTGTGATAACTCTTTCAACTGAGCCGGGATTGTTACTGGTGTTTTGGTAAGTTATCCCATCAATAATACTTTGTGTTACCGCCGCAGTAATTCCTCCAACTTTCGAAACCTTAACAGTTGCTGTCGAACCCGAAGAAACTATCTCAATTGTCATTCCATTGCCGGATGTAACAAGAGAGTTGCTGTTTGTAAGTGTGAAAGAGTTTCCATCGATAGAGAGGTATTCGCTATTTCCGTCCGCAACATTTTGGATAGTTAATGTAAATTCCAAAATATTCTGACCAGGTTCTTCTGTAGAAACCGTAATGGTTGAAAACAAATCAACGGCAGCGCCGCCTTCTGTAAAATCAGGATCATCTCCTGTGGCTGTTAAAGTGGGAGGATAATTAATATCTGCCACAGTTATCTGAACAGAATCACTGGCGGTTGAAAATGCGGAACCAAGTATAGTGTTCACACTGATTGTGCCATTTGATCCTCCCGATGTTCTATCCCATCCCTTAAAATTGATTGCTTCCTCAACAAAACCGGAAATTCCATTATCCGGTTTATAATACAACCTTGTAATGTCGTCGGCAAATAGTAAGAGTGCACTTGTTTCGCTTACTACTCCGGTTAGCTCTGTCCAAACCGTTCCGTTGTCGAGTGAATACCAGAGAGTTCCCTGAACATTTACATCAGTAACGGCTAAGCCGGGTGAATCATTATCATTGTCGGAAAAATTATTTATTATATCACCGCCGCCAAAGCCGCCGCCCACATTAATAATTTCCGAAACCAGGGTTGAGTAAACTGTTGATCCATTTACCGGATCGCCTATGTCCTCTGGGACGCCATTAAATTCCGGTGCCTTTCCGTTATCTAATACAGGAGCGTCATTAACGCCTATAATTGACACAAGGGTGCTGTCTAGAAATGCTGTAGAATCGGCACCGCCGTTTGCTCTCCCACCGTCATCTTTCACGGAATAAATAACTATTTTACGGTCAGATGTTTTTATGGCAGTACTTGTATTTTTATAAGTCATGTTATCAATAATATCCTGAACAACAGCAGAGGAAAATCCTGTGCCACCTGAAATTGTATCTATTAAGGTAACATAAGTCCAAGTATCCGAAGTATCCCTGTTAGTAACCAACACGTGAATGTTGTTGTTTGTTGTTGTAAGGGAATCGCCAATCCCCAATCCCACATCACTTCCGTCAATATTAAGTATTTCATCCATACTGTTTGATACATTGTTGAGACGGAAAATTAATTCAATAACATTCTGACCAGCCTCAACTGTAGAGAAAGTAACCCCCGAAAAAAGATCAACTGCAGGATCGCCCTCTGTAAAAGTAGGGTCATTGGCGGTTGCAGTTAGTGCTGGCGCATCATTAATATCAGTGATGTTAATTGAAATATTGTCAGTTGCAGTCGAAAAAGAAGTGCCAATCGTTGTGTTTACGGTTAATGCTCCGTTTGCATCCCCTGAAGTTCTGTCCCAGGCTTTAAATACTACTGCATCACCGATTATTCCGCTCACGTTCGTATTTGGCTTAAAGTATATCCTTGCGTTGGCAAAAAGAACAAGCGCACTTGTTTCACTTATTACACCGGTCAGCTCCGCCCAGTTTGTGCCGCCATTCAAAGTGTACCATATAGACCCTGAGTTAACATCTGTAATAGCAATGCCGGGTAAATCACCCTCGGCATCGTAATAATTGTCATATGTACCGCCTATATCAATAACGTCGGAAACGAGTAAGGAGTTGTTGGTTGACCCATCAGTAGGATTTTCCTGATCTTCAAAAATATCTGTAAATGCAGGAGAGGCAGTATTATCAAGAACCGGCGCATCATTAGCAGCAACCACTGTTATCGTTGAAGCGGTGTTTAGAGCACTTGTATCAGTTCCGCCGTCACTAGTTCCGCCATTATCTTTTACAGATGTTAAAGTTACAACACGGTTGCTTGTATTTGGTGTATCATTCTCATTTCTGTAAGTTATTCCATCAACAAGTGTCTGTATTGCTGCTCCGCTGATCCCACCAGCCTTTGAAATGGTAACCGTTGCCGTTGCAGCAACAACACTAACTGTTACAGTCATGCTGTTGGTAACTGTAATAAGGGAGTTACCATTCATAAGGGTAACATCACTTCCGTCAATCGATAAAATCTCATCGGCGCCGTTGTTCACATTTGTGATGGTAAGTATCAGTTCGGTTATTGTTTGTCCGCTTTCAACTGTTGATATTGAAGTTGCCGAATAAAGAGATACAGCCGCGCCATCCTCGGTGAATGTCGGAGTACTTGTGGTTGCTGTTAAAGTCGGTGGGTCGTTAACCGTTGTTATATTCACTATTACATCATTATTGTCGCTGGGTGTTGCTCCCCCGTTTGTTACAACAACTCTAACTGTCCTAGAACCCGGTGGGTCATTCGAATCATAGAAATAATTTATATTTTGCAAAAGAGTGCTGATCTCTGCATCTGTAGCGGAGGCATTTAAATTTATTACCAGATTTGCGCCATCCTGTCCCGTTGTTCCGATAGAACCTATCATTACTGCTGCAATTGTAACTGTGCTGCCGTTCGTCATTCCCGCAGAAAGCGTAACTCCGGCGCCATCAACTATTGATATGTCATCGTTCGCAGTAGATCCGATTACTGAAACGGTTAAGTTCCCTCCATCATATCCGGCAACGTCAACATCAGAAATAGATGCATCTGCTCCATTATCAATTTTTACTGCGCCTCCGCCTTCGGTAAAACCCACACTATCTCCATCCAGATTAGAGATTACCGATTGTGCAAACACAGAACCTGCGAAAACAAAAACAATCAGAAGAGTTATGCTAGTAAGGTATTTAATCATAGAGTCAATCAGCTACTTTATTAATATCATTTTTTTTACTTCGCGGTATTTATTGCTCTCCGAATTAACCGAAAGCACATAGAAATATATCCCTGACGAATTATTTATCCCGTTCCATTTGTATTCATAGTAGCCGGGGCTTTGCGGCTGATTAACAAGCGTTGCCACTTCGTTGCCAAGGATGTCATAAACTTTTAATTGTACATGTAGTATGGAAAAATTATCTGTGCTGCTGGGTATGCCATAACGAATGGTTGTACTTGGGTTAAATGGATTCGGATAATTTTGTTGCAGCACAAATTTTGTCGGTATATAGTTCGGATCTTCTTGTTCAGTAACATTTGAAACAACATTTAAGTATGTGGTAGCACTAGTTCTGCCGCCCTCTTCATCAACAACAATTATTGTCAATGTTGTGCTTCCAAGAAAGGAACCCATGGACATAAAATTCGACATACAACGACGCGCGTTGTAGCTGGCGAATATTGAGTCAGAGTTTATTTCAAAACTGATTCTTAATAAACTATCAGGTGTTTCAATGTCTTCAATGAATTTTAGTAGATCAAGTGATTCAACCTTTCCACGGGTAATAGTAATTACTGAAGGCAAACCGTTTATTTCCGGTAAGTCGTTAACCGCCTGTATCACAAGAGCTGTTTTTACAAGGCATGAATCTCCGGTTGGATCATTGAACATAACCCAGACAGTATCAATACCAAAATAGTTCTCCTCGGAAGTTATTTTATACAACGTGTCATTTATTGCAGTCAGACAAACGTTATCACTTGTGCAATTCATGCTGAATGTCAAAGTCGAATCGTTGTCGTCAGGATCGTTAAGACACTCGTACCAGTAGCTGAGCCCTAGAAAAAAAGGTTCGTCCTCTTCCATCACAATGTTTGCCAATTCTTCAACAGCAGGAGGGTCGTTTACACCTTTTATACTAATATTAAGCGTAAACGGATTCGATATTCCGCCCCGGTTATCTGTTAATGTGAAAACAAAATAATCGGTATCTGCTTCACCACCATGGTGGGTGTACTTTAGCTTTCCGTTGGCAATATCGTTCTGTGTAAAGGTAAATGAAGCGCCTGTTTTTAAAAGGGCATTATTAAAAGACAATTCTCCATAGAGAGGCTCTTCAACAACATCAAATATAATTGAATAAGATGGACCGTCAGGGTCGGTTGCTTTTATGTTTTCATCACTGAAAATAAAACTACCACCCTCAACAACTTCAACTCCGCTGTTAAATCTTACAATGGGTATATTGTTCGCCTCGGTTACCTCAATGTTTCTGGTTAATACGTTACTGTTTACATTACCGTCTGAAACGGTAAGTGAAATAGTTCTTACCGATTCGGTTGGGTTTGTTGATCCATTGATGTATGTAACGGATCTTACCGCGTCAACATAGGTATCTTTCGTGGCGATACCTGTTAAGGTTAGTTTGCCAAGAGCCAAATCCCACGTACCGTTAATTCCATTCTTATTTATAAATGATAAACGGTCTTCAGAAGAAATGTAATTATTAGTTATCTGTATTTCTGCTCCTGCACAGTTCATATCATCCGGATCACTTAAAAGAACTGCAGGAAATACTACAAGAGAACTTCCCTCGGCGTAACTGGTACTTGCACCGGGATTTGATATGTATATGCTTTGATTATTGCCAAGTGTCCAAAATGACAAACTATTTACATTGGTAAGTGTTATTTTTTTATTGGGCGTGTCCGCTATTCCGCCCTGCCTTACCCATGAACCTCCGGCATTTGTGGATCGGAAAAGCTGAAGTGCGTTTTCGTCAAGACCATTAAGTTCGTCACCGTCATAGAAAACCGTAAGCGTTGCGTCTAGTCCAGTATTGGTTGTGGGAATAACATCATAATAACGAAGTATGCTTCCGTTAGTGTTTGTTGTCTGTACAATATGCCGGCGGATTATTTTTGTGCTGCCCAAATTAGCTATGCTTGTTATTTCAAAGCCCAGTCCGGCGGCATTTAAAGCGTTGGGCGTGTTAATTTCGCGTGTAGCTTCAATATGCCCCGAGGTTCCCTTAACAGTTGCACCGGCAGATTCACTTAATAAAGCTGCCGGACCAAGATAAATAGTTTTACCATTCAAATTAAGATCGCCGGCTAAGCAAGTCAGCATGCCGTTAATCGTTATATCATTATTTATGAGAACATCGCCCGATGCCTTGTTAACTCTCATGTTGTTCAGGGCTATCTGAGTCGCGTCGGTGTAGGTCTGGTTTCCGGTCGGTCCGCTGAATTCAACGGTTCCGTTCTGCGGGTTAAAGATACCGTTATTTTCAAAATTACTTGATAGACTTAAGGTTGCCGACCCTAAGGATAGCACAGCATTATTGCTGATGGTAAAACCCTGCCCAAACTGCACAGCAGTAAGACTAACAAGCATTCCAAACTGGAATAATATTTTATAATGTTTCATTACTAATTTTGGTTTAATTTTTCAATCAACATATTCAGTTTTCTATTTAACTCTGCTATTTCATTTTCAAGGACTTTAATCTTATCCTCAGAATTTTGTCCTGGATCGCGGTTGGCATTTTCTTCAAAAGTTGAACCCAACTTTCTACCACCCGGCGAGCCATCTAAAGTATCATAAAAATATTCGGCGGATTGACCATCCGTTGATTGGTCAGATAAAAAAAGCTCCATAGTTGGTAACGATGGGTCAATTGCCTCAGGGTTGTTGGAGGTAACAATCTTAAAATTCGCACTGCCGGTACCCCCGGTAGGAAAGTACATAAGTTGAAGTACAACATCACCTATCAATACTTTTGAGGAAGTAAAGGGCTTATCTGCACAAACTGATACAGTATAGTTTTGAGCGCTGCTTACCGTGTATGTTTTTGTAATTGACCACGAGGTATATTGATCTGAAGAATCTGCACACTTGTAATCACTTACAATCCGAAGATTATGGAAATCCGGAGTTTGCCAACTACTTGTAGGAATAACAGTTGGATGCGGATAAAGCCAAATTCTTACCAGATCTTCGTCTTTACTTTCCCAGTCACAGTAACCGGAAGCCGAGGCAAAAATAATTCCCGGACCCGGGCAGGAAATTGTAACTTCCCTCATTTTTTGTGCTTCATACAAATTCAAACCAGGGATCATACCTTCATGAAAGTAGACGGACTGGTTGCCCTGGGCGTAAGCAACAACAGATTTTACATTTGAAAGTCCGCTTCCGTCGCCTGTCATTTTACCGCTTCCGTCAACTTTCAAAACACTTGTGCCATTATTCTTTGTTATGTTAAAACTGCTGGTGTTGTCATTGGTTGGCAGTTTAAGGGTTGTTTCCTGGGCAAGTGCTATCCCTGTAAAAAGTATGCTGAAAATGAGGGCTGATGTTAAATTTAATAGTTTCATTTACTGACCTTATCTAAGAAATCAATTATTTATTAAATTTGTATTCTCTATGCTGTCGTTGGATGTTGGATATAAATGGGCATACAACTATCAATTATTTATTCTAACAGACAATTATGGTGATTACTCTTTTTCTTATATGTATTTATATTCTTCACTAATTCTGAGGGGAATTTTTAATGCATCTAAAAAATGGCTCCCGAATATTTGCATTAAATTAATTGGAAATACATTATCTTGATAGAAAATAAGGAAAATATACTATTCTAAAAAGTGAAATATTTGAATAGAAAAGAGAATCCGATACAGATCACAATACAATTTGGGGGTGAAGTAAAGAATCAGTGATTTGGCAATGGTGAACAGAAAAAGTGACTTTTTTTAAAAAATAGAAAAGGGCGAAGATCATTCCGCCCTAATTGTTTTTTAATTTTTCTTAATCTTATTCTTCAACACTTAACATCCTTCACAAAGTGTTCCAAAATAATCGATAAGAAGTTAATTTTTTATTCATGACTATTTCAGCAACATCAATTTCCCCGTATAAAAATTTTCACCAACGCTGATATTATAAAAATATGTGCCAGTGCTTACTTCATTGCCGAAATTGTTTCTTCCGTTCCATTGAATAGAATGTTTTCCTGCTTCAGTAAATTCCTGCGAAAGAATTTTTACCTCTCTGCCCAGTATATCGAAAATTGTAATTTTGATTATGCTTGATTTTGATAATGAGAACTCAATCCGGGTTGAAGGATTAAAGGGATTAGGATAAGCGCCGTAAAGTTTAAAGTCGGTTGGTAACATTTCTGCAAAATCTTCTTCAAGCCCTGTGGTAAAATTGCTTGGGAAATCGGCATGAATAATGGAAGTTATTCCCGCAGTGATCGAAACGTTATATGGTTCAGTACTTTGATCAGCGTTATGGAAGACTACCGAGTAATCACCAGGGGCAAGGTTTTCGATTACATATGTTCCATCGGAATAGGTGAACGCTTCAGTAGTGTTAATAACTTCTATTTTGCATTCTTCGTCGAAATAAAGTCCTTCAACAAAACCTGCCAGGGCGCCTTTACCGTTTTCGGACTGAGCGAGAAACAGATCAAACATTTTGGAAGAGCCATCAGCATTAGTATGTACAACCGAGCGCGTAATGTTGTAACCTTCACAACTCATTTCAAGGGTGTAATCCCTATCGGGTTCTATATCGGAAATGTAATAGAATCCGTCTGAAGTCACCGTAGCTTCAAGTGTATCGCTACTTAGCTTATTCAAATTATTCCAACCCGTACCAAAACACCTTACTTTAGAATTGGATGAATTTCTGCCGGATGGTCCGAATTTACTTCTTCCAAACAGACCAAAAACATATCCCGAATCAATATAAGCAGTGGCTAATCCATTAAAGGTCGTCATGTGACAATCTCTTACCGTAAATCGAAATTTATAAGTATAATTCTTATCATCTAACATTGTTATTTCATATCTGCCCGGATTAAGGTTATTAACGATAACTGAATTCCCATTCTTAGCTGCTCCGTAGTTATCCGGGTCAACTTCGCTCCTCAAATCCGAATTTGTTAATTCGTAAAGTTGAAAGTCCGCTACGTTCAGCTCAGTTGTTTTATGATTTAATTGATCAGCATATCTGGGACTAAGCCAGGCGGCTCCCTTGTTCTGTGCCTTGGGCTGCATAAGAATATCCTGAACGGTAGTCGTCTGATCTTCAACTGAAACTGTTCTGTTATATTCTGTAGAATGAAATCCCTCTTTGGAAGTAGTCAGTGTAAATACATTTTGCAGTGGAACATTTTCAATGCTGTATGATCCATCTGCCCCGGTGTTTGTTGACAACTCCGTTTCACCATCATTAATATTAACATCGACTCCACCAATAGGATCATTAGTAGCTGCATTTAAAACAACTCCATTTATGTTGCCTGAATTTGGAAATGCCCACCGGAGAATAACATCCACAATTGTTGTTTCACCCTCAGTAACCGTGGCAGTTACATTGGTAGTATTATAATGGTTTGCAGAAATTGAAACAGAATAGGAACCAGGAATCAATCCCCCATAGAAAGCTTCGCCCTGGCTGTCACTTTTTAGTTCATTACCGCCACCCTGTGTCACAGCCGCTCCTGCCAGGGGTTCTAATGTATAGAGGGAGTCGGACGAAACAACCTTAACTCGTACAAGTAAATTTCCCGTTAATTTTTTGCCCAGAAATATTTCAAGAGAAGATAACTGACCGGAGGTGATGGAGGTGGGTTCAGTTTCTGTATCATAGCCTTGTTTGGAAACCATTACATCATAACTGCCTGCAGGAATATGACTAATGGTAACATTCCCATCGGGACCGGAATAGGCGGTTCCGAAATTCAGGACTCTGACTTTTGCATTTGCCGCAGGTTTGAATACTCCAAAAGAATCAGGCACTTCAACTTTTGTTTTTAATTGACCGCCACCTGTTAAATTATTGGTAACAGGAAATTTCCCCCCAACGGCTTTCCCCTCTTGAGTTGTAACACTGCTGGAATAGGTGAAGTCGAAGTTGCTCTTAGTTGCCCAGTAGTGATAAGTCGAATTCGGCATCAAATCGGATTTAAAGAAAGCTCCGTCACAGTTACTGTATACAGTAACTACCGGATTTTCATTTGCGTCTGTAATATCAACACTTGCGCCTGCAACCCGCATGTTGTATTGGTCTTGCACCCAACCATATAAGGCACTGGTTCCCTCTGTTCTCAATCCTGTGCTGAGCAGTAAATTATTTGTTGAGCCATTGCCCGCGTTAACATTTTGCAGGACAATGTTATAATATCCCTCCCTTATTACTTCAACGTTGTAATGCACATCTGAATCAGCATCCGGGAAGCTGACATGACCATCTGAATCAGTAAACAATGTTGTTGTTTGTCCCGTGGAAGGATTAGTAAAATTAACAACTGCAAAAGATAATGGGTTTTGTGTGCTGTGATCATAAACCTGCAGCCTGATTTCGCCGGTGCCATCAAAATCGTTAGCCAAAATATTTGATGTTATACTGCCCCCAAAAACAATAAGGCTAATCAATAAAAGGCAGAAAGCGTTCTTTTCTGGTTTCATATCATGTCCGTTTATTTGTTGAGAAAGATAAAAATCAGTGTCAGTGTGTGGGGGAATATTAGATTTCAAGATAATAAAATTGATTAAAATAGCAAAGACTTTGCCCGACGTTGATAGAATTTCCCGACGATAAATTTAATATCCTTAGCATTTTTAAATAGAAATGTGACTATGCTCAAACAGATTCAGGTGTATAATATTATCAACTTCTTAATCCCAGGACAGAGTGTTATTGGTTGGGTAACGATTTGAAATTAGAGAGGAAATATGGAGGGTAACTACTTATTTTCGTACAAAGTTGAAATGAAAAGGGCGAATAGCTTAAAGCTGATTCGCCCCTTCAAAATTATTCTGTATACTAACTACTAGATACTAAATACTGTACTTCTAGCATCCCTCTCGTTTCTTTTTCTTGTTGGATTTTAATCCACCGGCAGGAGCCGCCATTTTAGGCATTTCAATTTTCAACTCGCCTACTGCCTCACCGCCAACCTGAGGAACACCACCAAAGAATTTGCTTACTTCTTTAGTTTTTTCAAAATCAGCTGTTTCTTCAGGTGAAGCATTTGCTGCAAGTTTTGGGAAGAGTATTTTTTCTTTCCATTCTTTTATTCCACCTTTAAGAATGTAAACACCTTTGAATTCATCAGCTCTCAATAAAAACCAGGCTTGGGAAGATATTAAGTTATCTTCATCATATAATAATATTTTCTCGTTACGCATAAGTCCCGCAGAATTTAAATCGCTCACAGGAATGTTTTCAGAGCCAGGAATGAAATACTCTGTGTATTCTTCTTCAGGTCTCAGGTCGATCATTCTGTAATCCATTGTACCCTTAACAAGCGATTCTGCCAAATCCTCAACAGAAACAAGATCAGAGCCATTGAAAGAACCCAGGGCAATTTCCTGCTTATTAACTTTTGCATAAGTTGTGTTGTATGGCGAGCCGGCAAAGATTCCCAAAAATCCAAGCGCAAATGCCGCTATACCAAGTTTCTGAGATATATTCAATTTTTCGATTATTTTTTTCATCTTAATTTGCTCCCTTTTTTGTTGCCATGTATTTTTCAACTTTTTCTGCACCAATAAAACCGGCAAGAGCCATTAATACAACAGCAAAAACAACCACTCCGTATGGAAGGTCTAATAAGCCAGGCAGGGTTACTTTGCCCATGTTTGTTGAATAGAAAAAATCTTCGAAGAGAGGAAACATCTCGCCAAAGACGAAGACGCCAAAGAATACGCCGGCAATGTAAACCATTCCATCGAACCGCCCGGTGCTAGCGGAAACTACCGATGTTCCCGGGCAATAGCCCCCAATTACAAACCCTATACCAAGCAGCAAACCGCCGACAATTTGAGGTAGAAGGAAAGTATCACTTATATAAACTAGTGAGAGGTCAACAATACCAATTACAGACAAATAAAAGACACCAAGCATTGCAGTTACAATAGCCGTGAACATCACCTTAAAAACCCGCATGTTGGTAAAGTAAAACTGAGCTGCAAGAATTCTGGAGTTACCAAAACCGCCGCGCTCAAGTGTAAATCCGAAACCAATCCCAATCAGGACGGCAATAATTAAACTAACTTCATCGTTGAAGTAACCAAATTTATAGAAGGGTAATATCATGTCCACTGTCTCCTTACAAAATAAGCCATGGCATACGCGCCAACAAATACCATAATCATAAATGCCCAGCTACCAAAGTTAAGCAATGCCCCGCCTGATAACGCCTGACCGGATGTACATCCACGGGCAAATTTAGCGCCGATACCCATCAGAGATCCACCGATGAAGGCAAAGATGAATCGTTTTTTAACTGTAGTACGCGGACCCATTTCAGTCTTAAATTTAACTCTGCCCGCAAGTATACCGGATAGGAAACCGCCAAATAATACACCAATAACTTCAAAGAGCAGCCAATCCTTTAATGGATTAAATGTTCCATCACTGATATACTTGCTGAAAAAGTGATTGCTTGCTGTATGTTCGTGTGCAACCTTATCAAGCCCAACAGAAATTAAGGTTGTAACAGCTCCTGAGGCACCAAGGCCGCGACCCATAATAATAAATGCCGCTAGAAGGACTAATCCTAATCCGAAGCCAACAAGGTAGGGATTGGAATAAGGCTTTGGTTCATGTGATTTATGATCAGAATGATCGTCATCATGAACAAAATATTTTTTTAGATTTAACATTTCTCTTTGTCTCCGTTACTTAAAATGTACATTAAACCAGTGACTGTACTGACCAGCCTGGACTATTACGAATCTTAAAATTAATCCACCAACTATTACAAGTATTGGTGCTATTGGTGTATGTTTAATTTTATGGTTAACTGCTAATAATTGTATGATTAGTGGAATTACAATTCCCATCAATACAACAAATACCCAGAAGGTCGCGGCATATGGGCCATTTAATATAAGGTATGCCGCATCAATGTGTGCCTGCGTAGAAGTAAGTAAACCAACTATCATCATAATCAGTACGACCAATTCCATTATAAGGAAACCATTGTCAGCCTTCGCAAGTAATTCTCTTTCGTATTTATCCCTGGCAATCATATGAACAAAGGCTGCCGCCGTTGATAAACCGGAAACAACAAAAAGAACCCATAAAATTGAAGTGTTCCACAATGGTCTTGCGCCTAGTGTACTCAGAAGTACACCAGTGTAGATCCCAAGCATTCCACCAAATACCATGTTCATAACGCCGATATTTTTTATTAAAAAGGGATGCTCCTTTATTTTACCTGATAGAGTTTTTGCAAAAGGCACCTTATCAGTTAAAAATTTAGGAGGACTTATTAGTACGTTTGCAATTAACGCAGGATATACTAATAGTAATATCCACGCACCCCAACTCATTGGCGATGTTATCTGAAATGTTGTATACAAGCGCCAAACATATAGCTTGTGAGATAGATCTAAAAAGAGAGCAAACATACCAAGGCTTAATAGAGCAATACTGATCCATGGCAAGTAATGACATGAACAATTTTCTTCTTTGTCTCTTCTTTTTAATATAAAGTAACCCGCAATTATCATCATACCGGCAACCATACCACCAAGGAAAAGGTAAATCGGAATTTCCCATCCCCAGACAGTTACTGTCGGATCAATGAAAAGGTTATTTCGTGTTGTTGTAATTTCCAACATTATTTCCTCTTAGGTTAAGTAAAAAATTCTTGGTTTAGTACCAGCTTCAGGAATCAGTTTATGATTCTTGCGTGAGTTAAGTAATATGCTTACTTCACTGTTAGGGTCATCCAAATCACCGAAGTAAATGCAGTGAGTAGGACAAACAGCTTGACATGCTGTCTCTTCGCCTTTTTCGGTTCTGTGAATGCAGAAGGTACATTTATCAGCGTAACCGGCAGGATTTACAAACCTTGCATCGTACGGGCATGCTTCATGACAAGCTTTGCAGCCTATACATTTTTCGTGAGTAACTAAAACAACATTGCCAACATCATGAACATGACTTGCGCCGGTTGGGCAGCAGGATACACATGGAGGGTTATCACAATGGTTACATCTCTCTGTTCTGATTTCCATGTTAAGATTTGGAAATTTTCCGTTAGTTTCAGTTACAATCCAGTCGCGGCTGCATCCATCAGGAACGTCATTTTCTGTCTTGCAGGCAATCACACAATCCTGACAGCCGACGCATTTTTTCGTATCTATTACCATTCCGAATCTAGCCATCTTATACCTCCCACTCGAATGTTACGAAGTTATTTCCAAGACCAGTTCCACCCATTAGAGGGTCAGTATTATATTTCGAAAGAAGGTATGAATCACTTGCACCTTTCATATATGTACTCTTCATCATTTTTGACCTCTGTCCGAATCCATGAACCATGTAAACTACTTCGGGTCTGATTCGTTCTGTCGCCTTTACTTTTATTTTGTTACTAATTGTTCCATCCTGATTTTTTAATTTTATGTAATCGCCATTTTTAAGCCCGACTCTGTTTGCCACATTAACATTTACCCATAATTCGTTCTCAGGCATTTGTTCACGTAATAATTTATTCGATTGGGTCTTACTGAATGTATGAACCGGGGCTCTCCCGTAAAGAAGTCGGAAGTAACCGGCTGGTGCTTCGTCTGGTGCTTCAAATGTTGGTATAGGATCGAATCCTGCTTCTGCTAATTGGCTGGAGTAGAATTCAATTTTTCCACTTGGTGTGTAGAAGACTTGTTCAGCGCCTTCTTCTTCATTGATTGGTACTTTTACACCTTTTGCAACACCAGTTCTTTTCAACTCATCATAGTCCAGTCCTGCAGATTCTGCTCTTGTTCTTAAATAATCCTCAATGTCATTCCATGGGAAATATTTTTTAAGACCAAGTTTTTCTCCTAGTTTCTTCGCAATCCAATAGTTTGGTTTTTGGTCGGAAGGGGAGTCGACAACTTTTTGTCTGAAAGTGACAAATGGTTCTTTGAACATAGGTGTATTCAGGTCGTCAAATCTTTCAAGATAAACTGATTCAGGTAAAACTACATCCGCGTAACCGGCTATTTCACTTCCAACAACATCAACCACAACCAGCAAATCGAGATTCTGAATTGCTTTGAGGGTTTCGTCTCTGTTAGGTAGTGACTGCATCAGGTTGGTGGCATATACCATCCATCCTTTTATAGGATAAGGATTGCCTGAAATTGTTGCGTCGCGTAAACCTGTTGATAAAGTTGATGACGCAAAGGGATATTTTCCATCAGGATTATCGGCAGCACTTTTTTCAGAATGAGGATACTCGGGATATGGATACGCCGGGATGTCCAATTTTGTCTGGTAATAGTATCCGCCTTTACGTCCCCAACTTCCAAGCAAAGCATTCAAGAGAGCAACTGAACGCAGTCTTTGAGTGTCATTACCGTACCAGGTTGTATGACGACCGGGATGAATAATTGTTGCCGGTGCGTGCTTTGCCATTTCACGAGCAGATTCTCTTATTTGTTCAGGCTCAATTCCTGTAATCGGGTAAGCCCATTCAGGAGTATACTGATTTACATGCGCCTTAAACTGTTCAAAACCAAAACCGTGCTTGGTTACATATTCTTTATCATAAAGTCCTTCTTTTACTATTACGTGCATCCAGGCAAGGAGTAATGCAGTATCAGTACCAGGCTTAATTGGCAGATAATGTTTAGCCTTACCGGCGGCTACAGAAAACCTTGGGTCAACAACAATTGATGTCATTCCATTTTCTATAGCATGAGCATATTCCTGCACTTGCGTATTGTGCATGTTTTCGCCAAGGTGAGATCCAATCAGCACAAGGCATTTGGAGTTTTTAATATCCACACGTTCCGGTGATCCAACTATATCACCGAATGTCAGTTCAAAACCGACATCACGAGGACCGCGGCACTGCGCAAAGGAAGGAGCTGCAATATTTTTGCTTCCATAAGCCTTAACCATATGTTTAAGGAATGTTCCGCCAATTCCATGACTAAACATTGCCATAGATTCAGGTCCATACTCGGTTTTAATTTTTTTCATTTTGGCTGCTACGTAATCAAGAGCTTCGCCCCAGGTTACTTCTACCCATTTTTCATTCCCGCGTTCACCTTTACGGATGATGGGGGCACGAAGTCTGTCAGTATCTGGTACTGTACCAATGCCGCCTGTTCCACGCGGGCATAAACGACCGTTACTTAAAGGGTCATCAGGATTGCCTTCAATCTTCCATAATTTACCATCGCGTAAATATGCAATAGCTCCACACTGCCAGAAACATATATCACAAGTAGTAGGAATTTTTTGAATCCCTTTTGGCAATTGTCCGGTTTTATCCTGAATTTTATTCGCGCCCTTCACAACTCCGTTTAAGGAGGTTGCAGCGGCGGCAGCTCCAATTGAAAAGCCGGTTATTTTTAAAAATCTTCTTCTTGAGAGTGAATTCATATTTTATTTTCCAATATTTTGAATTGTTTCTTTTACTTTACTACATTCTGAAAAATCTTTGTATACAGTACATTCTCTGCATTCATTCGTAGCACAAACACCATTATCATGTTTATGAGCCCAGCATGGTTTTGACGAATCTGAATAACTTATACAATTGTCCCTATCAAGATCTGAACATCCAATTATCTGCCAGCAGGGAATCATTGCAAGCATTGCCTTGATGCCGTTAATGCTAATCTTAGATTTTTTTATGGATTTGCGAATACATTCAATCCGTTCCAGATCATGTTTCGAATATGCTCGTTGATTTGAATTCGTCTTATGAGGAATGATTAAACCTTCTTTTTCATATAATCTCAAGGTCGGAATTGATATTTTTAGCAATTCCGCTGCAGTACGAATAGGGAAAATAGGCTTATCATCCAGTTTATTTAAATCCATGCTGACTCCATATGTTGATATTTATAATTATCAACAATGCTGATAATTATAACTGTCATACAATATAAAAAATTTTGGGAGGCACATCCCAAAATTTTTTATACAAAACAAATTGTAAAACAGCAAAAGCTGAAAAAACGGACAATACATCTGGATAATAGGACAATATTGTATTGTTTTATGCCGTAAAATAAGTATATTTTTTCTAAATGCAAAAAAATTTCATGAGTGATTTGATATTTTTATTAAATTGCAGGTACATATTCATAATCCGAAACTCGGGGGTTTCATGAAGCAATTTCTTTTAATCTTTACACTTTTCATTTTATCTTCAAATTTGATGGCAAATAGTGAAATAAAGGTAAAAAACAACAGTTTTGAGGATGGGTTAAAGAACTGGTCATCAAATAACATTGCAGTTGTTCAGATCGATAAATCGGAGAAAAATTCTGCAAAAATAAGTAATGAACAACTCAGTCAGACTACTCTAATATCGGAAATAGTCACACTACAAATTGGTCATCTTTACAAATTAAGCGGACTTGTTAAAACTGAAGAAGCCTATTCTGACCCACAGAATAGATATCCAACATCAGTAGCAGCTTGTTTATCCATGGAGTCTTTTCCATTTACAAACCAATCGCCAAGTGTTGGTGCAACAAAGGACTGGCAGAAGATTGAAACATATTTTATTGCTACCAACGATAAAGACAGAGTACAGCTCCATTTTGGCAAAAACGGCAATGCAAAAGGAACAGCATGGTTTGATGATATAAAACTGGAAAAAGTTGATGATATATCCGAGTACATTCCCAGCGAAACCGTAAGATGGTTTGGTGAGGCTTATCGTTACGATGACCGGGGATGGATAAATGTGCATATAGAAGGGGAACCATACGACCGTGGTTACCAATACGGGTATCTAATTGGTACTGAAATGGTTGAATACATTAATAAGTTAGCCATTCAGGAAAACAAAGCTGATCCTGAATCTGGTTGGAATGAAATTCGTTTTGTTGCGGATGCTTTCATGTTACGCAAATACGAAACAGAATATTTGAATGAGATGAAAGGCATTGCCTCTGGCGCTAACTACGCTGGCATAAAGCTCTTTGATAGAAAACTCGACTTAATCGATATCGTGGCCCTTAATTCGGCTATTGATATTGATGCTGCCAAAGATGCGATGGGCAATACGGCAAATCCTCTAAGCGGAATAAATTTTTTCAGCGTTGAAGATGAATTGAAAATACCTGAAAAATTTCACAAGTGTTCCGCGTTCCTTGCTAATAAATCCGCAACGAAAGATGGCAGAATTGTCTTCGGTCAGATTTTCATGTGGGGTGGTTATACGGGCCCTCACTGGAATGTGATATGCGATGTTGTTCCATCAACTGGGAACAGGTTAGTTTATGAGACTTATCCGGGTGGAATCCACTCGGGTGCGGATTTTTATATTAACGACAAAGGCTTGATGATGGGTGAAACCACAGTTTCGCAGACACCATTCAATCCTGATGGTTCAACTCAGTCCAACAGAATCCGTAAAGCTGCACAATACGCCAACAATATTGATGAAGCGGCACAAATATTGGCTGACGGTAACAACGGTATGTACACAAACGACTGGTTGATGGCTGACACCAAAACCGATGAGATTGCTATCTTTTTACTTGGAACCTATCATACAAAAATGTGGAGAAGTACAAGCGGTAAGTTTTTTGGTGACACAAAAGATTTTTACTGGAGCAATAATAACAATAGGGATATGGAAGTGCGGAAGGAATATATTCCTCACAAAGAAAACAGACCTTTTGATTTGGTTTTTAGTCCATGGAACAGAGATATAGCTTTTAATAAGTTCTATGACGAGCAGAAGGGTAACATTGATGCAATTGCAGGTGTTAACTTGTGGGCGACATCTCCAATCAATTTACCACACGCTTGTGATGGTAAAATCACTACATCAGAGATGGCTGAAAACATGGTCTTCCTTGCGCATTCCGGCAAAGTAACCCTTCGTGAAAAGTTTGTGAAAGAAACCAGATGGATTCCTGATTTACCGGGAGCAACTCCAAGATTATCGCTTGGATACTCGGTTGCCAGCCCGGTGTTCATTACCAATGAACTGAAGAAAATAAAAGAGCAAAACGAAAAATTAATAAATAGTTGTGATCAGTGTGAATGTAATACTGATGAAGTTGATGATCTCTATAAGTATAATGAAAAAGATTTATGGTTTAACACTGTTTATCCGAAAAACAATAAAGTTAACTGGTTTGCAAGTGCTACTACCGCTTATTGGGATATACTACGCCACATGCCGGATGATATACAAAAGGCTGTAAAATATGTGTCAGAGGAACTCAAAGATATTAACAACAGATACCTCTTTGTCAGTAACCGTGAAGGAACTATGGTTCCGGTTGAGGCAGTAACTCAATACGATGGTTATAAGAATTATATTATGCCTCGTGTTAAAGGTGTTTATGCTCTCCATCAATTGAGGTTGACACTTGGAAATGAAATGTTCTCAAGAGTAATGAATAAGATCCACGACACGTTTAAGGATAAAAACATATCTTCAGATGACGTAATTGGATTGGCTGAAAAAGTTACAGGCAAAGACCTTGAAAAATTATTCGAACAGTGGATTGAGCGTGACGACATTCCTAAAATTAATATTTCCGCTGCAAGTGAACAATCCGGTGAAGCATGGACTGTAACACTAAAGGTCAATCAAATGAATGATCCTTTCAATTTTATGACAACGGTAAATATTGAAACTGAATCCGGCAATGTTCTTAAGTTAGCCTCAGTCAGTGGTGAAGAAATATCACTAACGTTCGAAGTTAAATCAAAACCTTTGTCAGTAACTTTTAACTCTGGCAATGATATTCCTTACGAATATAAGAACTACTTTTCATTCAGAAGTCTTTATGATGAGTACCACAATGCAATAATTGTTTATGGGACTTCGAGACAGATTGAAGCCAACAACACCTTAGCGCAACGCTTCAGCACAAAGCTTGGTGACAGAAGACTAGAAATTCTGATACCAACCAAAAAAGATAGCGAAGTGACAGAAGAAGAATTAGCCAAACATGACTTAATAGTTTTAGGTGGTATAGAAGATAATTCCCTGATGGGAAGAATTGCGGAAAAACTAGGACTTGAGTTTAAGAAAAATTCTTTTTCTTGGAAGGGTAAGACTTACGGGAAAGCCAATGAAGGATTATATGCAACATTTGCAAATCCATTCAACCCTGAGAAAGCTCTCTATATCTTTAATGCGAACAGTGCAATGCAGTTATACGAAATGACGAAACAAGTTCACAATCTGGGTGTGTGGGATGTTTTTGAGTCAGACAAAATTGTTGAGAAAGGTGTATATACTAATGAAGATTTGAGTGTAAAATTTTGATATTGTAAGGCAGGTTTTAAACCTGCCTTATGGCTTTACTTTCAACAATAAAAAATATAGATTCGCTATTGTAAAATTCATACCCCATAGAGGTTTTTTATTAACATATTAACACATCAAATAGCCGCCGTAATAATTGCCTGATTGTTTTACCAAAACATTCTAAAAGTTTTGTAAAACACCTTGGATAACTATATCCAATCACCTAAATTAATTAACGAAATGGAGAAATCTAAATTGAATAAATTAGATTTATTGGGCTATAATAGTTTCTATGAGAAATCATTTAAAGAACTTAAGAGAGAAGATTTAATTCCGGGCAGAATTGCCGTGGAAAATAAAAACAATTATGAAGTATTTACCGAAACAGGCGAAGTAATAGCGGAGATATCAGGTAACCTCCTTTTTAATACAGAAGTAAAAGCAGAGTTGCCAAAAGTTGGTGACTGGGTGGCACTCGCACTCTTCGATGAACTTGGCATCATACATCATGTTTTAAAACGACAGGTTAAGCTTTCGAGAAAAAATGTTGATAATAAAACAGAAGAGCAGGTGATTGCTGCGAATGTTGATGTCGTATTTGTAATGCAAAGTGCGAACGATAACTTTAACCTCAACCGAATGGAAAGACAGGTTACCGCTATCTATAATAGTGGTGCGATGCCGGCAATAATTCTTAGCAAGACTGACTTGTGTGATGATGTTGAGAATCTTGTCTCGGAGATAAAAGTACGATTTTCTGAAATACAAATATTTCCACTCAGTTCGATTAAGAATAATGGACTAGAAGAACTTGAGAAAAATATTTTGCAAGGAAAGACCTATACAATCATTGGTTCTTCAGGAGTTGGAAAATCCACACTAATTAATTCCTTGATAGGGGAGGATGTGTTAAAAACTCTGGAAATTCGCGAGGCAGATTCCAGGGGGCGACATGCTACGACACGGCGCCAAATGTTGGTATTACCAAATGGCGGAATTATAATAGATACACCAGGTATGCGGGAATTCGGATTATGGGAAGATGTTAATGGAATTTCTAAGACATATTTTGAGTTTGAAGAGTATGCGCATAGTTGCAGATACGATGATTGCTCACACACAGTCGAAACCGGATGCGCAGTAAAAAAAGCGATTGACGATGGCGAAATTGATCATGAACGTTATGAAAATTATTTAAAATTAAGAAAAGAATTGAATTTTCTTGAAACAAAGATAGATGTTAGAAAAGCGATCGAAGAAAAAAAGAAGTGGATTACAATTCAAAAAGATTACCGGCGTATAATGAATAAAGGCAAGAAAAAATAATCAGGAGTGGAAATGAACAAAATATTCTATGATATTTTCGATGAACTTCCCAGGCAGGGACCTGGAGATGACGAATATACAAGAAAAGCATATCATACAATCCCGGCTCTTGATCCTGATCCTATTATTGTTGATATAGGATGTGGAACAGGTATGCAGACTTTGGAACTTGCCAGAATCTCATTCGGTAGCGTTACCGGCATTGATAATCATGCACCTTTCATTAACAGTCTGAATGAAGCGATCAAATCTGAGGGACTGGATAATTGTAAGGCAGAAGTTGGTGATATGAATAACTTAAATCTGGAGGATGAAAGTTGTGATCTCATCTGGTCCGAAGGCGCTATCTACATTGCAGGATTTGAAAATGGACTTAGAGAGTGGAAACAATATTTGAAGCCAGGCGGATATATTGTTGTATCAGAGATTGCATGGTTCGAAGAACATCGTCCGAAAGAACTTCAGGAGTTCTGGGATATTGAAGTTCCTGATATGCTGGATGAAGAAACTCAGAAAAGTATTATTAACAATTGTGGATTTGACTTGGTGGATTCTTTTAAACTCCCCTACGATGCATGGTTGACTAATTTTTATGACCCTCTTGAAAAGAGACTGGTTCTAATGCGTGAAAAGTATTCTGGCAATGCTGAAGCTCAGAAATTAATTGAATTTACACAAAGGGAGATTGACATCTCCAGGAGCTTTCATGATTACTATGGTTATATCTTTTATATAATGATGAAAAGGTAATTTAGGGCAGGAGAAATCCTGCTTCTACACGTTTTTATCTTTTTCAAAATCAGTAGAGAAATTATGGCAAAAGTATTTGGTATAGGTGGAATATTTTTTAAGTCGAAAGACCCTGATAAACTTATCGAGTGGTACACAAAATGGCTGGGAATGGATTTTGGTGAATATAAAAGTACTGAATTCAAGAAAGAGCAGCTGCCTGAAAAATGGTTTGGTGTTATATCTCCTTTCAAGTTAACCACAGATTATTTTAATCCCTCAAAAAAAGATTTTATGATCAACCTGGTTGTTGATGATGTTGATGAAGCACTTGAGCAGGTAAAAGAAGGTGGTGGACAAATTACAGGCGAAATCGAGAGGCATGAGTATGGTACCTTCGGTTGGTTCATTGACCCCGAAGGCAACAAGGTGGAGCTTTGGAAACCCTAAAAGTGAAAAAGCTCGTCCCCTGTGCCTCGGACTCCGCTCAGTACAAGTTCCGCCGAAGAAGCCTGTCCTGAGCATGTCGAAGGGTAATCAGTGAAGGTCAAGAATCAAAGCGAAATTGTTTAATGGCAAAATTCGCCTAAAATTGAAATTAGAATTGTCTACTCTCCTCAGATTTACCCAATCAACCTGCGAATTCCCCCACTGTTAAAATTTTGAAATCATATGAAATTTTGACTTGTGTTTCTATTTTAAATATAGGATATTGGTGCAATTCAATAAACGTATCATCTAAGTTTTAAGCAAATGGTAGATGTTGAATTCAAATATTGTCTGTGAAAAATTTCTGAGGAGTCCGTCCGTTAAATATCTACAGTAGTTTTACATTGTATTCTTTTTGCTCTAATAACTTAATTAATTATTAACTACTGGAGTATTTAATGAAAAAGTCATTTATTTTATTTCTCATCTTAGTTTCTTCCGTTTTATTTGCCCAGGATTACAAAGTTGGTGATCACGAACTTCTATTAATGCCTACGGCATACACTATGCCGGTTAACACTTCTTACTTCACTGATTACGAAGTTCTTCTTTTGAATTACACCTATGCTTTAACACCCACAACCCATTTGGGAGCATTCACCATTTTTCCATTTAGGAAAGACTTTTATGAAACACTTTCAATAGGAGTTAAACAGAATTACTACAGGGGGGAGGTTTTCCAATTGGCGGCATATCTTTCATATACTCCTGAAGGAAGTTTTTTTATTTTAGGAAACGTCATTAGTATTGGGCAGGCGGCTCATGGTTTTCACGCTAGTTTGGCATATACAACTTCCGTCCGCACAGACGCCAGAGCATTTTTATACATGCTGGGTTACAGAATTGATCCTTCTGAAAATACATCACTGATTTTAGAATATTCAAACGGGCAAAATGCCGAACGTGGAATTGAAGGAAATGGTCTTCTTTCGCTTGGGTTCCGTATGCGATCCGAGTATATCTCCTGGGAACTTGGAGGAATGAGAAACTTTGACGATGATAGTGATTGGTTTCTCTATCCCTTGCTTAAGGCAACTTATTATTTTCATTAATTGATTAGCATCGCAAATATGTTTAGAGTAATTTGATAATTTGCATAACAGAAGTATTTCAATTTGGATCAATTTCATTCGGTTTGAAAGTGATAAATCCATCGAGACCAAGAAATTATTATTAAATTAATGTTAGCAGGCTATAGACAGTAGAATCGGATCAATAGGAAATATCAATGAAACTCTACATAGATGGCGACGCCTTTCCAAATCTACTAAAGCCGATAATATTTCGGGCAATTGAACGTGTGGCGTTGCCAACTTTTGTTGTTTCAAACAAGCGGATTAATATTGGTCCTTCTGAGCATATCGAATACATCATTGTCAACTCGGGAGCGGATGAAGCAGATAACCGTATTGTTGAGATGGTTGAAAAAGGTGATCTGGTCATCACCTCTGATATTCCACTGGCGGATCGTGTAATAACGAAAAAAGCATTCGCAATGGATCATCGTGGCAAGTTCTTTGACGAAGAGAATATCAAACAGTCTCTTGCTATACGGGATTTTATGCAGGAAATTCGTGATAGTGGTGAAATGACGAAAGGTCCATCGCCAATCAATCAGAAAGATGCTCATGCTTTCGCGAGTCAGTTGAATAGTTTTTTTAGAAGACAAAATATTAATTGAATGGAAATGGCATTTGGCGTGTTTATACAAAAGGCAGAAAAATTTTGTCAAATTAGTTAATCCTTTTAAAAATGGAATACATAATAAATTGTTGTTAAAAATGAAAAAGAGAATACAAATTGTATTTTTTGAATATCCCAATAGGTGAATTAGTATGACTTCAATCAGGCTTGATCTTGAGAATAACGTTGTTTTTATAAAATTAAGTGGTGTCGTTTCTGTTGAAGACGGGAAGAAATTTTTAGTTGAGTTAATGGCCTCCTTACCTGATATGAAACCAGGCTTTTCTATTATTAACGATATATCTGAACTTCGTATTTTTGATCCAGCATATATGGAAGTATTAGAGAAAGGGCATGATATTATTAATCAGTATTCGCCGGGTAAAGTTATTCGTGTTATTGGCAATGCAAAAGACACTCTCTTTAAATTTGCCAAGTTTGATGTTGAAGTCAGAGCAGAAAAGAGTGAATTTGTACCAGATATGGAAACAGCCATGCAAATTTTGAATCTGAAATGAACTCGCAATTTGATTTAAATTTAGCCCCGACAAAGTTATTCTTCCTTTTCAACAACTGATTATTTTGGGGTGAACATTTTGGTTTTCCCCTCGTCCAAACTTCAATCTAAATCCTAATTTTCATATATTGTTAATGAAATCGATTATTATCACTAATCTTAAATAGGGGGTTCATAAATGATTCAAAGATTCTTGCATTCAGTTCTAATTTTGGCATTTCTTTCCACAACAATTTCCGCAGGAGACAAAATATTGGTAAGGTATCCTGCATTAAACGGAGATGGTACTGAACTTGCATTTTCATTCCAGGGCGACATTTGGAGTGTCCCTGTAACTGGTGGTGAGGCCATACGATTGACTATTCATGAGGGCTATGACGGTTATCCTGTCTGGAGTCCGGATGGACAATCAATAGCTTTCTCAAGTAACCGTTTTGGTAATTTCGATATTTTCACTATTCCGCAAAGCGGCGGTTTCCCAAACAGATTAACCTACCGTTCTTCTAATGACATGGTGACTGACTGGGCAATCAATGGCAGTTTATTCTTCGATACAAACCGTGAATTTGTTCAGGTTGAATGGAACGGTGAAATTAATACAATTGGGGAAATGGGTGGTACGCCAGTCAGATATCTTGATGCAGTTGGAGATGAGTCTGTTCTTTCCCCCGATGGCAAATTACTCGCTTTTGTTCGTGGTCCTTGCCGTTTATCGCGCGAAGACTATCATGGATCAGCCAATCGTGATTTATGGACTTACAATACAGAGACAAAGTCCTATAACCAAATAACTTCTTACGATGGACAGGACTTCTCTCCACGTTGGACTGATTCGGGGACGTTATTTTTTATAAGCAGTAAGTCAGGCGGATACAATGTCTGGAAATTATCTGTAGACGAAAAAGGTGAAGCTTTAGGTGAACCTGTTCAAATTACAAAATATGATGGTGGTGTAAGATATTTTGATGTGTCGAATGACGGCAGTAAACTTGTTGTTGAAAAAGACTCTGATGTGCTTTTTGTAAATACTGATACTGGCATGGATAGTCCGATTAATATAATAGTTGCTGCAGATTATCGTTTTGATCCAACAGAAAGAAAAACATTTTCAAAAGACATTTCGGAATATGCTGTTTCACCGAATGGAAAATATTCAGCTTTTGTAATACGCGGTGAGTTGTTTGTTTCGGAAAATGATAAAGAAAAAAGCAAAACAGTTAACCTTAGTAACAGCCCATACCGCGATCAAATGGCGCAATGGTTGAGTGATACAACAATTGTTTTCGTTTCAGACAGAGAGGGGCAATTTGATTTATATATGGTTAAATCTGCAGATCCAAAGGAAACAAATTTGTTCAAGTCGCTTAAACATAAGATTGTAAGGATAACAACAAATGAAGCCGAAGAAACCTGGCCGATAATATCGCCTGACAAAAAGAAAGTGGCTTATGAAATTGGAATTGGTAAACTGGTGGTCTCTGATATATCGGCCGATGGCAGTCTCTCGAATGAAAAAATAATGCTGGATGGATGGGATGCTCCGGGGAATGTTTGCTGGAGCCCCGATAGCAAATGGCTTGCCTATTCCTTGGAAGACCTCAATTTTAACGAAGAGATTTACATTCAGGGTGTTGATGGTAATTCTAAACCGGTAAATGTCAGTTATCATCCTCGTGGTGACATGATGCCAGTCTGGAGTGCTGATGGTTCCAAACTTGCCTTTCTTTCGGAAAGAAATAACAGCACGGCGGATATCTGGTTTGTCTGGTTAAATAAAAAAGACTGGCAGAAGACAAAACAGGACTGGGATGAAAGCGATGATAAAGAAGAACCTAAGAAAGATAAAAAGAAAGATGGTGACGAGAAAAAAGAGCCGAGTGTGGAACCTATCGTGATAGATTTTGATAATATTCACGAAAGGCTTTCTCAGGTTACTTCTTTAAGCGGTGACGAAGGAGCTTTTAATATATCAAAGGATGGAAAGACTTTTTACTTTGCGGCAAAGAGCAATACGGATAAAAAGGATGACCTTTATAGCGTTAAGTGGGATGGAACAGAAATCAAATCCCTCACTTCAGGAGGTAAAAATCCAAGTCAACTTAAATTTGATAACGAGTATAAAAATTTATTTATGCTAACAGATGGAACGTTAAACAAATTTGATGTTGGGGCTTCTAAGCTGGAAGGTTTACCAGTCGCAGCCAAAATGATTATTGATTACAAAAAAGAAAAAGAACAGATATTCGACGAAGCCTGGAGATATCTTCGTGATGGATTTTATGATAAAAATTTCCATGGTAATGATTGGTCAGTATTGAAAGCCAAGTATAGAGATTTGGCAATAAACGCCTCAACAAATCGTGATTTCAGAGATATGTTCAACTACCTGCTTGGTGAGATCAACTCTTCTCATATGGGCATGTATGGTGATGACAGGGCAGACACTCAAAAAGAAACAACCGGCTTGCTTGGTGTTGAGTTAATACCAAACGCGAAAGGTGTGGAAGTCGTAAGAGTTATTCCCGATACACCTGCAGACAGGGAAGACAGCAAGCTTTTTGTCGGCGATATAATATTTGCCGTCAATGGCAGTGAAATAAAACAAAATGATAATTTTTACTCACACTTTGTTGATGCTTCTAATGAAAAGACTCTGCTTGAAATTAAAGGCAAAGATGGAAAGGTGCGCGAAGTGGTTATAAGACCTGCCAGAAGTATCAACAACAATCTTTACAATGAGTGGGTTAAGGAAAACCGAAAGCTTGTTGATAAATATTCCAATGGCAAGTTAGGGTACCTACACATCGAAGAGATGGGCTGGGAAAGTTTTGAGCGCTTCGAAAGAGAAATCGCCGCGGTCGCTGAAGGTAAAGATGGTATAGTAATAGACGTTCGTTATAATGGCGGCGGCTGGACTACTGATTATCTTATGACAGTCCTAAACACAAAACAACATGCTTATACAATACCCAGAGGAGCAGCAGAGGATATTGGAAAAGAACATAAAAAATTCTCAGAGTATTATCCTTATGCACCAAGGCTTCCATATTATCCATGGATGAAGCCATCCGTTGCTCTTTGTAACGAAAGCAGCTATTCTAACGCAGAAATCTTTTCTCATGCTTACAAGACCCTGGGGATCGGCACCCTTGTCGGTGTTCCGACATTTGGCGCGGTTATTTCTACAGGTGGCACAGTACTTATGGATGGCACGAGAGTAAGACTTCCATTCCGAGCCTGGTATGTGAAAGCAACTGGTGAGGATATGGAAAAAGTGGCCGCAACACCTCAGGAAATTGTTTATAATGCACCTGATAGTAAATCAAAAGGTAAAGATGAACAATTGAAAAAAGCTGTTGAGGTACTCCTAAAGCAATTAGCGGAATAAAAAAAAACAATTTCACGTAATCAAACCCTGCTTATAAGGCGGGGTTTTTTTATGCTAAATTTTAAAATGTATTTCTGAATCGCAGCAAATATCCCTAATTTGATATGAAGTCTTAATTTGATTTTGCATCAATTGCTTAAGACCTCCTTGGAGCAAGTTAAAAACAGGGGTTTTCAACTTGAAAATTGTTCTAGAATTAATCGGGGAGTAAAGTAAATGCTAAGAAAAATTCATATTCCGCTCATCTTATCTATAATTATTATAATTAGTACGGGATTTTTATCTGCAGAAGAAAGACCACTGTTGAGGTTTCCGGATATTCATGAGAATGATGTTGTTTTCGTTCATGCTGATGATATCTGGATTGCGCCTATTGCGGGTGGTGTTGCAACAAGATTGACCATAAGTGATGGACAGGAACGTTATCCCAAATTTTCACCTGATGGCAGTATGATTGCCTTCACGGGTAATTATGACGGAAACGATGATGTTTATGTAATGAACAAGTATGGCGGTGAAATTACACGATTAACATTTCACCCAAGTGAAGATCAGGTTGTTGGATGGCACCCGACAAAGAATAAAATCATGTTTATTTCATCCAGGGATCATTTTCGTTTTAGTCAACTATACTTAATCTCTCCTGATGGAAGCGGACTTGAAAAAATGCTTTTCCATAATATCGCAAACTCATCTTTTTCTCCTGATGGAAAAAAGATCGCTTATAATAAAGTAGCAAGAGAAGGGCGCACATGGAAAAGATATAAAGGTGGTTTGCAGCAGGATATTTACTTGTACGATTTTGAAACCAACACAGAAAAGAAATTAACTGATTATGAAGGAACTGACAGATTCCCGATGTGGATTGGAGACAAAATTTATTTTACCTCAGATAGAACCGGTCAGTTAAACGTTTTTTCACTACACCCTGTAACAGGTGCGACTGAACAGATTACAAATCATAATTATTATGACGCACGGTTTCCCGATTATAGCAAGGATAAAATTATCTATGAGCAAGGTGGTGAATTATGGGTACTGGATATTAATTCAAAAGAAACTAAGAGAATCGATATTGAAATAAAAGCTGACAATCCTGAAGTGCGTCCCACTTTAGTTGATGTAACTGATCTGATTCAGGGAATTGATATTTCCCCGACAGGGAAACGTGCTCTTGTGGTTGCACGAGGTGATATTTTTACTATTCCTAAAGCTGATGGAACAGCGAAAAATCTGACTGAATCAAGCGGCGCAAGAGACAAAGACGCTGCCTGGTCTCCTGACGGAAAATCAATTGCTTCTATCTCTGATAAAAGTGGAGAGTATGAAATTTATCTCACTGATCCAGAGGGCAAAACGGAGTCAGTAAAACTAACAGAGCATAAGGATGGCTACAGACACACACTGCGCTGGTCACCCAATAGCAAGATGATCGGTTTTACGGATAATAATCTTACCCTGTATATTCTTGATATATCAACTAAGAAAATTACAAGAGTTGATAAGGCAGAGTATGAGAATATTGATGTGAGCCTTGACGTTAAACCTGTTTACGATTATAACTGGTCACCAGATAGCAAATACATTGTCTATTCAATGATGAATGAAAACCTTGTTTATCAGATGCACATCTACGATTTAAAAAAAATGAAGATTCATGACGTATCAGATGGATTGTTTAATGACTTTCATCCAGTCTTTTCAAAAGATGGAAAAAGATTGTTCTTTATTTCAAAGCGCAGTTTCGATCCTACTTTTGATGAATTTGAGTGGGAAATGGTTTACAATAAAACTGCCGGTATTTACTCAATTAATTTGCAGAAGGAAACTTCTTCCTTATTCCCACTTAAAAGTGATGAAGAAGGAATAACGGAGAAGAAAGCAGATAAGAATGAAACTGCTGCCGCGATTGATTTTGATGGCATTGCCGACAGAGTGGAAGCTTTCCCTTTGCCTCGTGGTAATTACAGAAACTTATCGGTATGCGAATCTTCTCTTTATTACACAAATGGGGATGAAGGAGATTATAATATTTTCGAATTCCGTCTACCAACTTCAATGGATCTATTTGCTTTTGATTTCAATACGGAGCATGAAAGATCAATTATCAGGGGAATTAGTGAGTACAAACTATCCTTTGATGGTTCCAGTATAGTTTATAGGAAAGGTAGATCAGTCGGTATTCTTTCTTCCAGTGCAAACGGTTCTGAAGGAAATGATCTCAATCTTTCCGGCTTAAAGATGTGGTTAAATCCTCTTGAAGAGTGGACTCAGATTTTCAACGAATCGTGGAGAATGGAACGTGACTTCTATTACGAACCCGGAATGCACAAGTTGGATTGGGATGCCATGAAAGTGAAATACGGAGCGCTTGTTCCCTCAATATCCTGCCGCTCGGATTTAAAATATATTATTGGTGAGCTAATAGGTGAGTTGAACACTTCACATACTTACGTATTTGGTGGTGACTATCGCCGTAATCCTGAACATGTAAATGTGGGGATGCTTGGAGCAGATTATGAAGTTGATGCGAATAATAACCTATACAGATTTAAGAAGATTCTAAGAGTAAATGGATGGACAGATAAAATTTATCCTCCGCTGGATAGACCAGGTATGAATGTTAAAGAAGGCGACTTTATACTTGCTGTTAACGGGAAAGAAATCACTGCTGAAAAAGAGATTTATTCCTACTTCCAAAACCTTGCAAATACTCAGGTGACTTTGCTGATTAATGATAAGCCGACAAAAAAAGGTGCTCGGGAAATAGTTGTTAAAACTGAACGCGGCGAAAGAAATATGCGATATCTCGATTGGGTAGAAAACAACCGACTTGCTGTTGATAAGGCTTCAAATGGACAGATAGGCTACATACATATGCCGGATACTTTCGAGGGCTCGGCTCGTGAATTCCCGAAATATTTTCTGGGACAGACTCGCAAAAAAGGAATCATTCTGGACGGGCGATTTAATGCCGGCGGACTTGACCCATCCATATTCTTGCAGAGATTAAATAAGAGACCATATTCTTACTGGACACGCCGTTATTCACATGATCAGATAGTCCCTAATTATGCGGTAAACTCTCACATGGTTTGTTTAACAAACCGTCAGGCTGGTTCAGGCGGCGATTCACTTCCATGGGAATTCAGAAAGTTTGGAATGGGACCAGTCATTGGCACAACATCCTGGGGAGGTCTCGTTGGAGTTTCAATGTTCCTCACAATGATTGATGGTGGTGGCTTATCAGCGCCAGATTACAGAATTTATGATACAGACGGAAGTTGGGTTGTTGAGAATGAAGGCGTTACGCCCGATATTATAATTGATCTTGATCCCTACGAAATGTATCAGGGAAAAGATGCACAGTTAATGAAGGGTGTTGAAGAATTGCTTAAGACTATAAAAGAAGATCCAAGACCTTGGCCTCAGCACGAAGACTTTCCAAAAGATAATTTAAGATAGAAAATTTATGAACAGGGATTAATTTTAATCCCTGTTCACTCTGATATATTAACACATTTTAAAAAATCAATATTTGCAGTAAAAAAGTAAGAGTAGAAAAGCTGCACGAAGGATTATCACTCCTGAAAATACATGTCCGTTTTTATGATCATGAAGTAACCACACTGCAAAGATTACGCATTTAATGTTAGCAGATACCGGATATTAATTTAACGCGAAACATTATGAAAAAAATGTATGTGATCCCCGAAAATTTTAAGCGGTTAGACTAAAAACTATTTTGCGCCAACCTGTAACGAAGACCAATTAATGCAAAGTTAATTACCCCTGCTCCATTTTTATTATACGGTTACTACTATTTAATAAGAACCATTTTTTTAATTTCTCTGAAGCCTTGTCCTGCATTCAATAAATAGAAATAGATACCGCTGGTATACTCAGAAGCATTCCATTGATATTCGTAAAAACCAGCAGGTTGGGATTCTTGAATAAGTGTGGCGATTTGGCGCCCGAGAATATCATATATTCTTAAAGTTACATTAGCCTGTTCCGGTAATCCGTAACGAATAACAGTACTTGGGTTGAACGGATTTGGATAATTGTGGAATAAGTTATACTCTGTTGGGATTCCTTCCATACGTTCAAGACCTACTAGTGTTAATGTTACTGAAACAGTGTCACTATACTCTGACTCAGAATCCATGTTAAATGCCTTAACCCGATAAATGTTGGCCATTCCTATTTCTAATCTAGTATCCAAGTATGTAGTAAGATTAGATGCAAGTGTATCTATTACAATAAATTCACCATCGGTTTTTCTTTCAACAATAAATCCGTCTTCCATGGATGAGTTATCTACCCATTTAAGTGAAGCGCAATTGTTAACATCTAGCACGATTTCCAGATCACATGGTGGAAGGAGAGCATTTTTTATTTCTGATTGGCTCGAATCACTTTTTGCTTGTCCCTCTGAATTATAAGCCACAACCTTATACTGATATTTTTCTCCCTCGACAGTTGTCGAGTCAATGAATTCCTCAACATTTTCTGATACCATTCCAATAACTTCATAATTTTCTGTTGTTTTGCATAGCCGGTTAGGTGTTCCTCTCCATTTTCTTAGGATTATAAATCCAAGTTCATTACCTGCCTGATCACTCCAAGTAATCAGTACGTCTCCGTTTGGTAAGAAGCTTGAACTTACATTAATCGGTGGCGAGATATTATCAGTTTGAGTATCGGGCACCATGATATTAATTGTGCGGCTTACCGATATTGAACTTTTAGACGAATCGGATACCAAGAAGGAAATGCTCTTGCTGGAATTGATCGCTTCATAATTATCCAGACAGAGATAACGAACTGAACGTAGTGCTTCCTGGTATGCTTCGGAACTCGCATTTCCAGATAGATTTAACACACCTGAATTGGTATTAAACGAGGCAGAAATTCCTTCACTGCTGCCTCCTGTCAATACATCTTTGCCGCTAATGTAGTTTCCAATTGATACAGATGCACTCTTTAATATTTGGTTATCTTCATCTTTAACTTCAAGTGAAGATGTAACATTAACGGATCCTTGTCCCACAATATAATTAATTTCTGTAGACTCTATATTTGATAGTGAGGGGGGATCATTTATACCCTTAATCGTAATCACAAAAGATTCTTCAGTACTCGCACCTCCCTGGTCATCTTTTACAATGAACTTGAATGTATCAGCGGGAGCTTCATTCCCATTATGCTTATACTTTACCTTTCCGTTCGCAATGTCATTTTGAGTAAACGATCCGCTCTCAGTTCCGCTTACCTTCATCAATGCAGAACTTATATTAAGTGTACCGTAATTTGGACCTTGTGTAACAACAAATATCAAACTGTAGGTTGGTCCGTCATTGTCATTTGCTTTCAGGACATTATCTGAAAAAGTAAACTCACCACCTTCATCTACATTACAGCCGCTGTTTATTCCAACAACAGGGTTATCAATTACTTCCGTCACATTTATGGTCATTGTATACTCTGTACTACTATAAACATCTTTGTCATCTTTAAGCTTGTAAGTGAAGTTAGCGTATGGCGTGGCGTATTCATTAGATAGAGGAGTAAACTGAAATTGTGACATATCTGTATAATCAGTTCCGGTTACAACATCTACTCCTCCGTAGGTTAAAGTCCCTGCTGATTGAACTGTCTCCAGTATTATACCTGCAAAGGAATCCCCGTCCAGATCATTAAATGTAAATTCACTTTCTGCAAATGTATGCATTTCGTCTTCATTTATTGTTATTGTTTCATCTTGTCCTGTTGGAGGTGTACCACCTTCTCCTTCTATTACAAAAGTATAAGGATCTCTGTTCGGGTCATTATTGGCTATGCTTACTGTTGCCGTTCTTGTTTCCGAGGCGCTTGGATCGAACCTTATTGTAAAGACATCATTACTTCCTGAGCTAATCGGTGTTGAAGGTTGATCAGTAACTGTAAAATCTGCTGCATTAGCACCGCTGATTGAAACGATAGGTCCTCCTGTTAAATTCAAAGCGCTTGCGCCATAGTTCACTATTTCAAATATTTTATCAATTGTTCCACCCTCGATCGTTGTTCTTCCATAGGCGGTATAGTCTTCTGTCCGAGGAGTAGTATCCCCATCCTCAATATCAAGTTGAGGGCTTCCACCTTGTACTATCATTAGAGATCCCGTATATCCGGTTCCGGTTATAGAAAAGTCATATGGATTTTCTCCACTATCGTCATTCATTATGCTTACAGTTCCGTTTATTGCACCCACTGACGTTGCAGCAAACTTAACTTTAAACTCAGCAGTTTCACCAACGGCAATAATTGCTGGTGCATCCTGTTCTAAATGAAAATCTGTTCCCGCTACGGTTACTTTTGGTGTTCCACCAAGTGTTAAGTCCCCCGATCCAAGGTTAATTATCTTAAATGTATGAATTGGTGAGTAATTCAATACATTAAAATGATCCAGTCCAAAATCTGTCCCTTCTGCTGAGGTTGGTGTTGCGTCACCATCGACTATTTCCACTCCACTGTATTCCACTTTGATTTCGGGATAAGCACCACCGGTTCCCTGTATGTTAAATATAAAAGGGTTTTCATCTGTATCATCGTTGGCGATAGTCACCGTGGCTTCTCTTAAGCCTGAAGTAGTCGGATTAAAGTATATATCGAACGTTGTTATTCCACCGCTTTTTGCTACTGGGGTTGCCGGCGCTGATGAAACAGTAAAATCATTTGTGTGTCCGGTTATTGTAATAAATGGTGCTGAGTCCAGCAAATGCAACGCTCCAGTTCCACTATTTGTTATTGTGAAAGTATGGGTTACATCACCAGCTGTTAAATCCGTATTCCCAAAATCAGTACCATCAGTTACTGATGGTATAGTATCTCCATCTGTGATATTATTTCCGTTACCATTTAAACTAATCTCAGGATTTTCGTCATCTGTTATTGTGGCGGTTACTTGCTGTATTTCATTTTCCGAACAATTTGTTCCGCCACTCATATCAATGATAATCGTTTCATCATCATCGTCATCTGAATCATCGACTCCTGTTAATGTAATACTTCCAGTTGTTAATCCGGCATTTATTGTTATTGAGGCATTTGATCTTGTGTAATCGGTTGTGTTTGTTGCTGTTCCTGAAAATTCGAGATCTATAGTTACATTCTTTCCCGACTCTGCGGATAGCGTTGCTGTTACTGTTGCCGTTCCTCCGTTTTCTGCAAAGGGGCTATCAGTTAGCGCTAGTGTAACTGTTGGAGCTCCGTCATCATCGGTGATTGTTCCTAATCCCTGAGCATCACTTATTGTTGCATTTTCTGCATTGCTTAAATTGACATAATAAGTCTCATCAATTTCATCTAATACATCTCCAGATATCTGCACTGTTATGGTCTTGGTTGTTGCGCCTGCTTCAAATGTAAGAGTATTTGTGTTTGATATATAATCATTCCCACTTATTGCCGTGTTGTTAGCTGTTTCATAATCAACAGTTACTGTTTTTCCACTTACAGCTGAAAGTATAACAGTAAATGCTGCATCAACTGTCCCGCTGTTGCCTTCTGTAACTATTACGTTGTCAACTGATAAACCAGGCAGAGGATCATTATCAGTTATAGTACCCGTGCCTTGAGCGTCTAATATTGTGGCATTGGTTGGGTTTGTGAGGTCAAGATTTAAGGTTTCATTTACTTCGTCAATCAGATCCCCGAGTATAGTAACATTAACATTCTTACTTGTTTCTCCAGCATTAAATGTGAGGGTTGATGTTGATATTGTTGTGAAATCTGATCCAGCAGTAGCTGTGTTGGCTGATGTAGAATAATCAACTGTAATGGTCTTGCCACTTGCGGCAGAAAGCACTACTTCAAAAGTGAGATTTACGGATGATTCATCCCCCTCGGTTACCGAAGAATCATTTACTGATATTGACGGAGGATCATCATCATCTGTAATTGTGGCAGTTACTTCTTGTGTGCCGTTTTCTGTTCCATTTGTTACGTTATCAATATTAACAATTACTGTTTCATTCTCTTCATCGGTTGAATCATCTTCACCGTTTATTGTGGCTGTATTTGAAAGCGAACCTGCATTAACTGTTATTGAAGCGGTTGACGTATAATCTGTCCCTCCACCGACAGCAGCTCCAGTATAATCAAGATCAACTATTACATTCTGATATGAACGGTTAGATAAGGTTACTGTTATAGTGGCTTCACCGTCATTCTCTGCCAAAGGACTGCCGGATAAACCTAAGCTTACTGAGGGTTGGTTGTCTTCATTTGTAATTGTTCCTACACCTTGTGCATCGGTTATACCGCCATAACTTGCATCCGAGAGATTTACGTAAAAAGTTTCGCTAGCTTCATAATGTGTATCATTTATTACCGGAACTGAAACTGTTGTGGTTAATTGACCTGATGTAACAGTAGCTGTTCCTATTGTACTCGTATAATCAAAATCAGCTGTTGTTGCTGTATTGTTTTCAGTTGCGTAATCAATTGTTATATCACTTGAATGTGTGCGTGTTAGCGTTATTGTAAAAACTGCTGAGTCCTCATTTTCATTTATTGTAACATCATTTACACTTATGCCAAGATCATCATCTGTTATTGTTGCCGTTACCTGTTGTGTCCCGCTTTCTGTTCCGTTAGTTACACTACTAATATCTACAATAACTGTTTCATCTCCTTCTGACAAGTCATCGTCAACACCGGTTATATTTAGTGTATTTGATAGCGAACCCGCGTTAACTGTTAATGAAGCTGATGAAGTGTAATCGGTTCCTCCACCAGTGGCTGTGCCTGTATATCCCAAATTAACTGTTACATTCTGATAAGTACGATTGGATAGTGTTGCTGTTAATGTTGCTATTCCTCCATCCTCAGCCATTGGACTATTGGTTAAGCCTAATGTTACTGATGGTTGACTGTCGTCATTTGAGATTGTTCCAATTCCTTGGGCATCCGAAATATTTCCAAAACTGGCGTTTGATATATTAAGATAAAAATTTTCAGAAGGCTCAAAATGGCTATCATTTGTAATGTCTACGGTTATGGTAGTTGTCAGACTGCCTGAAATTATTGTTGCTGTTCCACTGGTAGATGAATAATCACTATCGCCAGTTGTAGCCGTATTATTAGCTGAAGAATAATCAACAGTAATATTGCTAGAGTACACTTGTGATGAAGTAAGTGTAAATGTTGCTGTTCCTTCATCTTCGCTTACTGTAACGTCATTAATTGATATGCTTAGTGTTCCTGTTCCCTGAATACTAAAATTATAAGGATTTTCATCACTATCATTATTGGCAATCGAAATACTTGCCGTTCTTATTCCTGCTGCTGTGGGGTCAAACGTTACTTGAAATGTAGTTGATTCACCAATAGATACTGTTGTTGCTGGTTGCGTTGTAACTGAGTAGTCACCCGCATTATCCCCAGACAAACTAACTGCATTTGCACCTAAATTTAAAGTCTCTGTTCCCGTATTTTGAATTGTAAATGTTCTCACGACTGTTCCACTGGAGACAAATACACTCCCAAAATCAGTATGGTCTGTAGACGCAGGAGAAGTATCACCATCTGTTATATTATTGCCGTTTCCAACTACATTTATTTCTGGTGTAATACCAGTCCCCTGTACAGTGAAATTATAAGGATTCTCATCGCTGTCATCATTTGCTATACTGATAACTGCTGTTCTTGTGCCTGTAGTTGTTGGATTGAAGGTTATATTAAATAAGGTAGTTCCACCACTTCCGGAAATACTATTTGATGGATTTTGAGTTAAACTAAAATCAGAGGTATGACCTGTAATTGTAACATAGGGCGAACTACCTGTTAAATTAAGAGTACCTAGTCCGGAGTTTGCGATAGTAAAAGTTTTCACTACTGAACCGGAAGCAACATCAGCACTACCAAAGTTTGTATCATCACCGGAAGAGGGTGATGAATCACCATCGGCAATGGATGTGGAATTTCCTGTTATATCCATCTCTGGCATGGGTGCCGCAGTTGTAACGGACTTATAGCTTGAGTATCCGCTTTCACCTGCATTGTTAACAGCTCTCAACCGATAGTAGTATGGAGTGCTGGGAGTTAAATCAGAAACATCCCGGCTAGTAGAACCGCTAACTGTTAATCCATTATATCCTGTTACATGAGATGAAAAACTAGAATTAGTTGAAACATATAATTTATAGAAGGTAGCTCCCGAGGCCGAAGACCAATTAGCCTGGAATGAAATATCAAGAATTGAAGTTGCATCATTCACTGTAGGTGCATTGGGAATTGTTGTGGCTGAAACCGTATTTGAATTACTACTTTCTCCTGCGCCACTGTACGCTTTTACTCTTATGTAGTATGTGGTCCCTCTGCTTAAATTGCTCAATGATGTGGATGTTGGCGCATAAGGATCATCACCAGATTTAGGAACATCTTTCGGATTAAGTCCTGAAACCATTGCCGTAAATGAACTATTTGTGGAGACATAAACATGATAGCCTGTTGCGCCAGCTGATTGAGACCAGGACAAACTCATCGATGTTCCGCCAACACTGTACGGATTGTTTAATGTAGGTGTTGGTGGGGGAACAGCACCCGCATTACTTACCTTCATTTTCCCACATGCGTTTGGAGTTTTAGAGTAATTCACGCCGGTTGGAGGCGTTGAGGCAGAACTTGGATAATAAAACCTTACATTTGCACCATTTACATCCGTTGAACCAAGTGGATAACCAACAATCCACGAGGCTCCGATGCCAACATTCATATTTGCATGGTATAACCAATATCCGTTCGGGCCTTCATAACATGCCTTTCCATCATTGGTTCCATTCTGTATATAATTTCCAAGTATTTCTGCTGGCCAAGCACTGGAACAAATGTCATCAGCGCCATCGTTATTAACAGAAAATGCAGTCTGTGCGTGGATAAGGGGAGCAAATAAAAAGAATAAGAGGTAAAACTTATTTAATAAAGACTGATGAATTCTTATTCTAAAGTTCACAAATGATTGATCATTACTTTTAGGTTGTAAGAACATTTTTCGCTCACATTTAAGATATATTAATGAAGGCACCTAATTAACTTTCTTCATAACCTCTTTGGGTTATATCATCTATATGATTTTATGCTGTTAAAGTCGAAATGTATTAATTGAGATGCTTAGAAGGTTTTATTCATCAATACCTGCAAACTAATTTGACTCAATATAATTATTTTTATCAATAGTGGACACCATTAATTTAAATTGATTGTGATTTAAGGCATTGTAGATATTGTCAGCTGGAATTGATCCCTTCATCTTTCTTCTTCTTAGGCTTATTGTTGTGATTCTGAATATTTGAGTTAGTGAAACTTTTTGTTCACAATTAGCGTCTCGAAGTTCAAAATTTATGGGGGTAGTAATTTCCCATGAGTTAAGTTTTTAAAAAGGTTGATTTGTAAAAATACCATGAAGGATTATCAGTCCAGATTATGCCAGCTGGTTCTTATAATGATGAAGCACCTACTCTGGAACAATTACACACTAAATAGATGCTCGAAAAGGGATATTCACTTAACGCAAGCATCATGAAATTTATCATAATGATCGCCGAAAAGTGGAAACTACAAAGTTGAAAACTATAATACGACAACCAATAAAACCAATATAACAGCATGATTATATTTGAGGGGCATTCAAAAATCCCTTGAATCTTTCCCCTTATCTTTATAATTAGAAGATGGTTTTTGGGGGAACCATGATCAGAACAATGATATCTTTCATAATTATCACATCTTTATTCCTTCTCTTTTCGTTTTTTGGCTGTAACTCAGAGAATCCAATTATTACAACTTCCGAAGACACTCTCGTTTTTGCTAATGCAATGATTATTGATGGAACTGGTAGTGAAGCAATTGAGCATGCTACTCTTATAGTAATTTGTGATAAGATACATATGGTTAGTAATTCTACAGATATTTCTTTACCAGATGGTGCCCGCGTTTTTGATCTGGAAGGGAAAACAATTCTTCCCGGTTTTATTAATGCACATGTTCATGGATCTTACAATCAGAATCAATTAAAAAATTGGGTCAGAGGGGGAGTCACAACCGTTAGAGATTTATCTCCTCTGGGGGAGGCAAATTTTATCGAAAAAAGAAATGGGTATAATCAGAACCCGTTTAATGCTCGTCTTGTTTCATCAACTCCTATAATCACCTGTTCGGGCGGATATGGCGGCAGCTTTGTGGATACTCCGGAATCTGCAGAAATCAGAGTGCTGGATTACATCAACAGTGGAGTTGATATAATTAAATTTTCAATAGAAGATAATTGCCAGGGCAGATGGAATGTGATTTCACAGGAAATAGCTAACATTATAGTATCAACCGCTCATTCAAATAATTTACGCGCCTCCGTTCATATTACCCACGATTATAATATAGAAATGGCATTAATTGCTGGAGTAGATGACATAGCCCATATGGTAACAGAACCAATGACGGATGAATTGGTTCAGCAAATTGTTGAGGCAAATATTTATTGGACACCGACCCTGGAACTATGGAAGGGTGTTAGTGAATATTATTCTATTGATCTTGATCAGGTTGCCATCAGAAATCTGAGGAAGTTTTTTAACGCGGGTGGGAATGTTGCCCTGGGTACGGATTTTGCTGGCTTCCATACCTCATTCGATAGTGGTCTCCCCTTTACAGAAATTCAATCGATGAAAGAGGCAGGTATGTCTAATATGGATATTATTGTTGCGGCAACATTAAACGCTGCTTATGTCTGTGGAATGGAAAATGAGATTGGAACAATTGAAGTTGGTAAGATTGCGGATTTGCTGATAATTAATGGAAACCCGCTAACTGATATTGATGTGCTTAGAAATGTTAGCATGGTAATTCATAATGGACACATTGTTCGTGAGGAATAGAGTCAATTCGAATCTCTTTTTAGTCTGATAGTCTAGCAATACTTCAGTTATTGTGTCCTATCGCAAAAATCATGTAGTCTTCAATACAATACCCGGGGGGAGTTATGAAAACGAGATTTGTTATTTGGAGCCAATTGTTTTTGTTTTCTTTTCTAATGGTTTTTTGCAGTGATTCATCAAATCCAGTCAACGACAACAATCAAAATGAACCAACGGCGGGAAATGAATTTGGGCTTATTGCCTACTGTCGTCAACCTGGAGGTTCAGGAAGACACCAGATTTATAAAATTAGTGAATTTGGAACGAATGACGTGAGGATGATTCAAGCTTCAATTGGATTAAATCATCAAGATTGGTCTCCGGATGGTCAAAAAATAGCCTGTGTAGGATATGTTGAGACAGACTTCTCCACCTGGTCCATTCATACGTTTAATCCAAATGGATCAGAACTTACCAGACTTACAAATACCGAGGGAGTTTGGGATAACGATCCTCGCTGGTCTTCGGATGGAACGCAAATTGCATTTACGAGAATTTATCCTAACGATACAATTCGCGAAGAGATATGGGTAATGAACAGTGACGGAAGCAATCTGCATTATATTGGCGTGAAAGGAAATGTTGGCGGATGGAGTCCCGATGGGCTTCGCTTATTATATTCCGCGATTTCATTGGGTAATTCTGACATATATAGCTGTAATATTGATGGGAGTGATATCCTGCAGATTACGAATACTTCTGAAAATGAAGAATGTCCAACATATTCTCCGGATGGTTCACAAATAGTCTTTTCAAGCTTTTGGGGGAGTATGTCAAATCATGAAATTGAGATTATGAATTCTGATGGGACCAACAGGCGGGCTCTGACCGAAAATGATAGTTTTGACAGTAACCCAAGATGGTCGCCGGATGGACTAAAACTGGTTTTTGTATCAGACAGACATGAGTTTCACCAATGGGAAATTTACACCATGAAAACTGACGGAACAGATGTTAGAAGAGTAACTTTAAGCCAGGCACCTGCAACAGCAATTAATCCTGTATGGCGCCCTTCACTATAGAATGAAATTATAAATTAGTAGTTAATGATCAGCTGACTGATTGAATGTTTTAACAAACAAGTATATCTTCATTGACACGAAATTAATGTCTGGGATGCTAATGTATCAACTCGGTATATCACTCTTGTTCTTTGTAGTCACTCTACATACTCAATCATTAAAACCCAAAATTGCCTTCACTTTTGATGACAGGTACCCACGCTCAAATGTTATGTTCGATTCTGAAGAGGGGAATAGAATGGTTCTTGATCATCTGAGTGAACATAATATAAAAGGAGCTTATTTTGTTGCTGCCAGTATGTTAGAATCGGAAACCGGACGAAATGTTCTTACAGCATGGGACAATGCGGGACACGTGATTGCGAACCATTCTTATTCGCATCAAAACTATCATTCGGATAACGTTAGCATTGAGAATTATAAAAATGATTTCTTAAAGGCTGACACACTTCTCTCATCTTATAAGAGTTTTAGAAAGCTGTACAGATTTCCAATGCTGCGTGAGGGAAATACCATAGATAAAAGGGATGGCTTCAGGGAAACGTTAACAGAAAATAATTATCAAATTGGGTACGTAACGGTTGATAATACAGAGTGGTTTATAAATAATACAATCAGGCAAAGACTGGCAAATGGTGATAGTATTGATGTTGATGCTTATAAAAGGATTTATATTGACCACCTCTATAACCTGGCTGTTGAATATGACAGCCTGGCTCTTTCCATGTTTGCAAGACAAATCCCTCATATCATGTTGGTACACAACAATATTACTTCGGCTCTTTTTCTTGGAGACCTTATTCAAAAATTTAAGGACGAGGATTGGGAAATTGTAGATGCCTCCGAAGCATTTTCTGACGAATTATATTTGAGTAAACCAGACGTAATATGGCAGAGAGGGCAATCGATTCTCTTCTCAATTGCAAAAGAGAGAGGACTTATCACAGATGAAACGAAAACTTTTAATATAACCAGTGAAGAAATTCTTGAAAAACAATTAGAAGCCTTAGAATAGCGAAGGAGTCGGAATGCGGTTATTTATTTATTTGCTAATAGCTTTTATGGTTTCTGCCTGCTCTCAACCTGTCGAGAAAGGAATTCGAAAGATTGCTACCTGGAACATGAAATGGCTGGGCACCAATTCCGGTAATCAACTGGATGCTGTTGAAAATGTTTCTGATTATGGAAATTACATCAGGGGAACAGGTGCTACACTCTTTGCCCTGCAGGAGATTGGAGCTACTCATTCGGTAGGTGGAGAACCTAAATGCTATTACCTCGATCTTATAGTTGCCGATTTGAATGAGAAGACGGATGGGAGCGACTGGAAGTACATAATTGATAAGGTTAATAAACAGCAGCGACTGGCATTTTTATTCAAGAGTAATGAATGGGAAGTTGTAGCCGATAGTTCTATTCGACCTGGCGCTTCGTTTAACTATATCAGAAGACCCTATCTGGCTGTCATCAAATCAAAGCTGCCTAATACAGATTACGAATTCATTTTTATTAATGTTCATCTTAAAGCCTTTCCGGATGCCACTGAAAAACGAAGAGCTAACTTCACAGAACTGGCAAAATGGCTTCAGGTTTCAAAGATTGATAGCGATGTTTTAATAGCAGGCGATACAAATTTATTTGAAGGGGAATCAGACGTTGATGACGCGCTCGAATCAATTGGGTACAAGCCCCTTTATGACAGGGAAATTAGTTCAATTCACGAATATAAACTTAGCCAGAGATTTGACAGGTTTTTTGCCTCGCCTGGAATACTTGATGAAATAAATAGGGCAAAAGAGGTTTTAGGGGAAGCAGATTATATTGATGTAATTAAAGAAAATGATGATGGCTTTCTCAGATGGTTTGATGATAATATTTCAGATCATTTTCCGGTGGTGCTGAATATTGATGTTTCGAAGAATAGATGAAAAAAAATATTTCGCAAATGATATTGCATGTAGTTAATACTTTTTTGAAAACTACTTACACTTGCGATATTGACAATCTTGCTCATGATCTTGCTCTTGCTCTTGATCCTGATCCTGATCCTGATCCTGATCAGTTTTTTTGTCTCTCACTTGACTGTGAATTTATTTTGTAAAAATGATCAAGATCAAGAGTATGATCATGTTCAGGATAAGACACATCAAATAAATCTATCTTGTAACAGCCGGTAAAACATATTGTGCTACAAGGTTTATCACTGCAAGTTCATTTTGCCCGGCAATTTCGGGTTCCTGGGCAACTTGTGAGGTTGCCGCCACAATCAGATTCATTTCCGGAAAAACAATTATATACTGTCCGCCATAACCAAGAGCCATATAACAATTCACGAAATTAATTTTACCAACCCACCATAAATATCCATAATTATAATCATGAAACTGCCCCCATACTTGCTGACCCCAGGCCGTGGAAGGTGAGGTAGTTAAATCAACCCAACTCTCAGGAATTATTTGTATATCGTTTATTCGTCCTTTGTTTAAATAGAGTTGACCGAGTACGGCCATTTCTTTTGGAGTAAAATGCATGGTGTTACCGCCAAAATGATATCCGTTTTGGCTTTGCCAATCACCCAAGGATATTCCCATAGGATTAAATAAAAACTCTTGAGCAAAGTCTCGTATACTTCTTCCTGTAGCTTTATTAATTATTGCTGAAAGCAAATGTGTTTCAAATGTATTGTACAACATTCTTTCCCCAGGATCGCTCTGCAGGGGAGCTTCAATGGCAGCTTTAATCCAATCACTGGTATAGTAAAAATGATTATAAACACTATAATTATTGGTCGATTCTCCTTCAATACCCATGCGCATTGTTAACAGGTGTTCTACAGTTACATCATACTTCCGTGGGTCAATGCCATCATAGACATATTCCGGGAAGTAGTCCATCATTTTGTCCTCTAAAGTTAAATAGCCTTGCTCAATGGCAATACCTGCAATGGCAGAAAGAAAGCTTTTACTTACAGAGTATACGTTGTGATCCCTTGTTTCACTGTATCCGTTGTAGTATGCTTCCCTGATAAGGTACCCGTTTTTTACTATCACTAATCCATCAATGGAACCAATCATTTCAGCGCGGGAAAAGGCGGCCTCAAGCTTGTCTGCCTGAATCCCCTGATCTACAGCAGTAGATTCCTCCCATTGGTATATGTCAAAATTACTGTCTGCTGAATTGTCGCATGCAGCGAATAAAAATGCCAGTGAGAGTATATATAATAGTCTTTTAGTAATCATGGTGGTTTCCCCGACCTATAAATGAATAGTAACAGCAATTATATACTACTTAATTGACAAATTAAATGCTTTTACGGGTGACCTAGGTAAATTGTGATATTTGAAAAATATACATGGATTATTTGGCAAGTCAGTTATAATTTGTATGTGAAAGTTTTAGAGGGGAATATTACTGTTTTAGCACGATACTATTCGTTCAGATAAGGCGGGAATAACAATGAAAATAGTACTTTACATTGCAGCAAGTATTGATGGTTACATTGCCCGGGTGGATGGTAAAGTTGACTGGTTGGATAAATTTACCGGAACCGAAGAGGATTACGGATATTACGACTTTTATGAAAATATTGATGCTCTTATAATGGGCAGCAATACCTATAAGGAAATATTAAACTTTGACGTTGATTGGCCTTACGCGGGAAAACCAACTTATGTAGTTTCAAATAGTTCACCTTCTTCCGACAACGAAGATGTCATTTTAATTCCCAACGACCTTGAAGGCGTTATGAAAATCCTGGAAGAGAATAATCACAAGGTTGTTTGGCTGGTAGGGGGCGGGAGGCTCGTTTCCTCGACGATGAGTATGAATTTAATTGATGAAATAATTCTTTCCATTATGCCAACAACACTTGGTGATGGTATAAGGTTGTTTAACTCCTCTAAGGATTTTGACTTGGATTATTCTTTGGCTAAATGCGAAACCTATAAAAATGGTGTTGTTCAAATTCACTATGTGAAAAAGTAAAGTTATCCTCTTTGGTTAGTGAGATGAAATTAGAGAGAGAAAATCATCTTGAGTACATGATTTTTCTTTTAAAACATTCAATTTATTTTTATTATGAATTGTGTTTATACTTAATAACAGGTTAGCATGATTATCCTGTATATTCAAATACTTTTTGGGTTAGTGACTTATGCCGAGTGAACAAAAAATCATCTCAACAATTGACGAATTCTACGAAGTTATCTCCGGTAGTGCTGGTGAAGAAAGAGAATGGGATAAATTACGTTTGCTTTTTTGCGAAGGGGCAGTTCTTACTCCTTACGTTTTTTCAGACAATGTAAATGAGAGGTCTATATCATACAATATTGAATCGTATATTAATAGAGTGAAAAAGATAATTTTATCTTCGGACTTTAACGAGCGGGGATTTAATTACCGCATTGATATTTATGGTAATATTGCAAACGTATATAGCGAATACAGTGCTCAAATTAATACCGGAAACGAGACCTATATGAAAAAAGGTATTAATCTTATTCAACTATTGCTAGATGTTGATAATTGGAAAATAATAAGCATGCTTTGGGAAAATACCAGTGGGTAATTAAAATAATCCATACAATTATTTCTATTCAACTCAAGAAAAGAACTCTTAATTCAATTTGCTAAAGCAACCTCAACATTAATTTTTGGGTTATATCATAGACTGTAATGCTATTTATTTTGAATCTGCATCAGATGCGGACTAGTAACTTTGCGGCTTCCTGAATAGTATAATCTAACCAGACACCAACACATTCCTTTGGCAATGTTGAAATTCATCGGATGGATTACTCAAATCTTTAATAGTCCCTTCTCCTCGTTATTATGTTGTATCTGCATTTGGCGATTCGAATATTTTTATTAAATTATGATCATCATTTAATAAACGGACAGGTATACAATGTGCGGTAGATATTCATTTCAAAGATCAATAAAACTTTTATTGGGTACGATTATTCTACTCTTAATTGCATCCTGTAAGGAAAAAATTATTGAACAACCATTCCCGGCAGATACAAATCTATGGAAATCTATTCGAAAGGAGAGAATTCAAAAATTATTACCAGATGCTATGAAATTAGCCGGAGTTGATGCCTGGATAATAATCTGTAGAGAAAATAACAATGACCCCTTAGCAAAATTTGTTGGTGGTGAAAATGCTGGCGGCACAGCTGCTTTTTTGTTTTTTCGTAACGATGAAGGCGTCAGATCTGTTGCAATTTCCCCAATGGGAGAGGCTACATCACTAAAAGAAGTTAACTTGCATGATGAGGTGGTTGTTATTGAGAGAGGTTCACCCATAGGTGGAAAAATATTGGACATTGTTTCAAAATATGACCCGGAGAAAATTGCGATAAATACATCGGACTACGGAATTGCCGATGGACTTTCATACACGCAGAAAGAATACTTGTCAGAGGCTCTTGGTTCAAAATATAAACATCGGCTGGTTTCTTCCTTTGACCTTGTAATGGAGTGGTTATCTGTCAAATTACCTGATGAAATTAAATTAATGAAAAGGGCAGCAGAAATAACTGCGCAGATTGAAGTTGATGCCTACAAAATGGTGATTCCCGGTAAAACAAAAGACTCTGATGTTGCGAAATACATAAAAGGGCGTATGTCAGAAATAAATGTTTCTGATGCCTGGGCACCAGATCAAAACCCGAGTGTGAACTCCGGTCCCGACAGAGGTCACTCCCACTCAACGGAAAAAGTAATACAGCCTGGAGACATAATCCAGCTTGATTTTGGGATAATGATTTATGATACATGGTGTAGTGATATACAAAGGTTTGCTTATGTACTGAAGCCTGGCGAGACCGAACCTCCTAAAGAAATTAAAAAGTATTTTGAATTTGCAAAGGAGGGACATAGAAAAGTTCTGGAGGCAATGAAACCTGGCGTTACAGGATGGGCGATCGACAAAATTCAACGGGAGTGGATGGAAAAAAACGGCTCTATGAGTGTAATGTGGGGAACCGGACATCCGGTTGGTTATTGGGCTCATGATGCAGGCCCTTCACTTGGCGGAGCTGCATATTCTGATAAACCTGTGGGTAACTCGGCGCGTCTACTCCGGGAGGGTCAGACATTTGCCTATGATGGTTTTTATAAATGGGTTAGAGAGGATGGTACAGAAAAAACTATCTCAGTTGAAGAAATGGCAGTTGTTACAGAGACGGGTGCAGAGTACATGTCCAAACCTCAGGAAGAATGGATTTTAATTAAATCAAATTAGTTTACTATGGAAAGCATATGTCAGTTAAACCAATATTGCAGCTTGGAAATCCCGATTTATATAGAATAAGTGAAATAGTATCGGAAGAAGAACGGGATGCTATTAGGAACACAGTTACCGATTTGCACGATACGATGATAAATTTTAGGAAAAGGTACGGAGTCGGTCGGGCAATTGCAGCTCCGCAGATAGGCATTTTTAAGCAAATTATATATATGTTTATCAACGAACCAGTAACATTTATAAATCCCGTTTTGTTTGACTTTAGTGAAGAACGAATTAAATTGTGGGATGATTGTATGAGTTTTCCGCGACTTCTTGTTAAAGTCGAACGACATAAGCGATGCAAAATTAAATACAAAGATTTAAACTGGGATGATAAAGAATTAGATTTAGAAAACGACTTGTCGGAATTGTTGCAGCATGAGTATGATCATTTAATGGGAGTACTTGCTGTTTCCCGGGCAATTGATGAACGGTCCTTAGCTTTCAAAACCGAACTAGAAAAATTGAAATTTACCGACGGAGGTTAAATGAACTACAAGTCAATTAATTTTCAGAAAAAGCTTGAAAAATTTGACGATCTATGGGCACCAAAAGTGATAGGGGAAATGAATGATTACCAATTCAAAGTTGTTAAGTTTGCCGGCGATTTTGTTTGGCATAAACATGTAAATACTGACGAGACCTTTTTAGTACTTAAAGGAAAAATGAACATTGAATTCCGTGACGGTAAGGTTACAATTGAAGAAGGGGAAATGTACATTGTACCAAAAGGAGTTGAACACAAACCTTTTACTGATTCGGAATGCCATGTTATGTTAATTGAACCTCGTGGAATTGTTAATACCGGGGATGCTGGTGGTGAACTTACCGCTGAAAATGATGTGTGGATTTAATGAAAACAGAGGCTGATGTAAATTTTATTTATAGTATTATTTTTCATTTCATTACTATGAGAGAAGTGAAAGTTTGAATTTTTCACTTCTCTATCTTGTCTGATTTTACACAATAATAGCCATAAATATTTCCCGGAATTTTTCTTTCAGGATGTGATATTTCCATAATAATTTATTCCTTTGATTCTTTACTATTTGCTATATTTCGTCCACTTTTTTTCACTTGTATGGCGGTGGAACATGGCAGTTAAACTAACCTTAGGTCTGAAGAAAGTACTGTTTCAACATTGCATGGATTATGTTGACGAAAAAATTGAATCGGAAACCCAGGCTATTAAGGATGCACAGGATGCCGCTAATGAGGAAACTAAAAGCAGTGCCGGAGATAAGTACGAGACAACCAGGGCAATGATGCATCTTGAGGAAGAAAAGTACGCGACTCAGTTGATTGAATCAATCAAACTTAAAAAAGTGCTTAGCCAAATTGATATAAAAAAAGAGTATAATGAGGTACAACCGGGATGTGTTGTTACAACCAACATTGGCAATTATTTTTTAGCAATAAGCGCTGGCGAGATAATGGTTGAAAAAGAATGCTTTAAAGCAATTTCACTTGCTGCTCCCATAGGCCAGGCGCTTAATAAAGCAAAGGTTAAGGATGAAATTACCTTTAGGGATAAAACTATAGTGATCAAATCAATAATATAGATTATGTTATTTCTTTGTGGGACGATTCTGGTCGTCCCACATAAAATTTAAATCCTAATTCAAACCTTCCTCGCTATCTCCTCCACCATCATCAGCACCGTTTCTTTCTTGCATTCTTTCCTGCTGATAGTTATTTATGCTGTAACGGACGGTAAGAGAAATCATAGGAGATTTTCTCTCTCTTTCTGTTATATTATAGAACCCTGGTCCATACGAATCGGACTTGAATTTCATGGTGCTGAAAACATCTCTTATCTGTAGAATGGCGGTTAACACTTTAGGAATTATCTGGTATGTAGCAGCAGCGTTCATCGAAAAATGTCCGTCGTGTTTACCCTGGGCACTAACTGAGGGACTATCATAATGAAAATCAAGTTGAGCCCCAATTGTTTTAGTAAACATCAATCGATTATTCATCCTGAATGAATAATTAAAACTAGTAGATGAGTAATCCAAACCGAGCAGATTTCCTTCTTCTTTGTAGTCATATAAATCACCAGTCAAATTTAAATTCCAGAACTTAACCGGGTTTAATGTGAGCATCATTTCTATGCCCAGAGCATGGCTCTCACCGACATTTGCAAAAGTCTGAAGCATAACATTTTCGGAATATACACTTCGTACACGTTCTATTTTATTAACGGTATTGCGATAGTAACTTTCCAGGGAGATTGTTGCCATCTCAAAGTGTTTTTGCATTCCCAATTCAAATGAGTTTATAAATTCGGGTTCCAGATCAGGATTCCCGGTCCGAACGTTATATGCATCTTCAAAAGTAAAAAATGGTTCAAGGTAATATCCACGTGGTCTTTCTATTCTGCGGGAATAACTCGCCATTAGTTGAAAAGTATCATCAAAGGAATAAGACGTATGCACGGTAGGGAAAAGGTCTGTTCTGTCTACACGAAAATTTTGATTCTCCCCGACCAGTTCAATATTCCTGTCAGTATATTCACCACGTAAACCTAGTTGGTAACCAAAGGCACCTGGTTGGGCTGCGTAAGTAAAGAAAAGAGCATGTATGTTATCTTTGCTTTTACTATCATGGCTATAAAGGTTAAGAAAATCATACTCATCGGTAGCGGGGTTAAATTGATAATTGTTGTTAAATTCATCATCGTAATCCAACCTACCCTGATAACCGGTTTCTATATAGTCTTTTTCATTAAGAGGAAGTTTATACTCAGCCTTTATCCTTAGGTTTCTACCAGGGCCGCCCTCAATATATTTTTTGGAATCTGTTAGAACATTATTATCATCGAAAAGGTCGTTGTTGCTTAAATGATCCATATCTCTGTAACTATAATTCAGTTCAAGATAAAGCTTATGATCAACGCCGGGAAATTTATGAGTAAAGTTAAGATTGCCTCTGTAAAAATCACCCTCCATGGAATTATCTTCTTCACTAGAGTAAAAGAGATGAATAGGATTAAGAGATGACCATTCTTCATAAATCAACCCTGATGTGGAGCCGAAATCGCGCCTGCCATAGTCAATGCTTGCTGAGACATTATCCGAATCGGTAAAATCGAAAGAAATACCCCCCTGAAGCCCAAACATATTACCACCTCGTTCTCTGCTCCCATCCGAATTAAGTGAACTAATAATATTGTTAGAAGTTGTTTCACGGTACGAAGTTGAGCTGCCAGGTCTGTTTCTACTAGCGTAGTTAATTCCAAAACTAGTTGTCAATCCATTGTGGCGGTATTCAAACTTTGCATCTCCTCCATAATTATCGTAAGTGCCGCCATTAAGATTTACCATACCGGATAAGCCGGATAGTTCATTCTTTTTCAATATAACATTTATAATACCGCTCGTACCATCCGGATCATATTTGGCTGAGGGGTTTGTTATTATTTCAATATTTTCAATTGCACTGGCAGGAATTTGTTCCAAAGCTGAGCTTGCATCAAGAACAGTTGGTTTGCTGTCAATAAGTAAGGTAAAACTTGTACTCCCACGCAAGCTAACTGTGCCATCTATATCAACTCTAACAGAAGGAGAAATTTGCAAAGCGTCAATAGCTGTACCGGAAAGTGAGGTTGCCTGTTTAGAAACATTGATGACTTTCTTATCAATTTTATATTCTACAAAAGATTGCTCTGCAACTACTTCTACTTCACCCACATCATAAGCGGCTTTATTCAGTTTTACCGTCCCGATATCAATATTCCTGCTGTTTCGCCCAATTTTCAATGATTCAATAAGAGTCATTTCGTAACCAATGTATTTAATCTCAAGATAGTAAGAGCCGGGAAGTATTTTTTCTAAATTAAATCTGCCGGAAGGATCCGAAACAGTTCCTGTAAACATTTCTTTAGTTTCTGACTTGAATAAAACAACATTTGTATATTCTAAGGGTTTGCTATCGTCGTTGTCTATAACAGTCCCGGATATTGTTCCGCCAAATCCACCACCGCGTGATGGCTGAGAGAAGGTTGCACTTGTAACTAAAAGAAAAGAAAATAGTAAAAGAGTAGTTTTCAGCATTGCGTCCTCAATAAATAATTAATCATTCTAAAAATAATTTTTAATTCTGTAGAGATTCTGTTAAGGGGAATAAAATATTAACTATTTGACACACCAATGGCTGGAATGTAAAATGGATTGAGAAAATTTTTGTGGTTTATTGCCTTAATCTGAAATAGTGCTGTTCCTTCTCATAACTATATTCAATGGAAATTGAATTTAATTCACAAATTTTCTTAACAATTGAAAGTCCAAGCCCGAGAGAATTACTGCTGCTTTCACTTGTATAGAACCTTTCAAAAATAAGTTCAGGCTTTACATTAAGGGATTTGCCATAATTACTAATCACCAGCTCATCCCGGGAGGAGGCTAATGTAATTGTAGTATTCAGATCAGAGTACTTAAGCGCATTCTTTACCAGGTTTGTCAAAAGTATATCAAAAAGAATTGGATCGATTGTCAGCTCATGAGAATCTGACAAGTCAGAATTTATTGTCAAAGATTTTAGCTCGGCCACTTCATTAATTTTAGCAAGGTGATTCTCTATTACGTTTTTAGTCTTTACTCTCTGTAAATTCAAAAACTCCTTGTTCTCTATTTTTGTAAGGAGATTTAGGGAAGTCCCCAGATTTGAAATATGGTTTACTTCTTCATAAAGTGTTTTAATTGTTTCAGGTTCACTATCCATAATTTTTTCATTACCAAGAAGCAGTTCTATCTTTCTGCGAAGTACACTAAGAGGGGTTTGCAATTCATGTGACATGTTCTCGGTGTATTCTTTCAGGTTTTTATAATCTTCTTCTATCCTGGAAATCATATTATGAAAAAGCTCCTGCATACTTCTGAACTCAGAAGTGTTTGTCTTTACTGATTCAAGTTTTTCACCTACGGAGTATGTCTCCATGTACGATAAAATTTTATTAAATGGTTTTAGCAAATAGCCTGACATGAAACGATTACTGAGCACAACAATGAGAGCTAAAAGAATAAAGGCAGGAAACAGAGTATTGTAAACAGCACCACGAAGGAATACAAGTTCATTCATCCCGGTTTTCATTGTTACTTCCAAAAAATGCTGCTCTTTTTCAACAACTATTTTCTTTATTCTCCAGGGCTCAAGTGCATCCATTTCATCATTGTGTAATAGTGTGTCAACATAAACAGGATAGCTGCCGGGCAGGGGAACCGAGGAAAGCAATTGTATTCTATCATTTCCAAGAATTTCTTGCAGATCATTTTCTTCACTAATGTGGTGTGTAATTCTTCTCTCCCACCTGTTGAACCGGAACTCAAGTTCATCATCAATATATTTTTCAAGAAAATGCTGCAAAATTTGTGCACTAAGAAGAAATACCAGAAAGGTAATGACCAGATAAACGAGAGTGCTTTTTGTTAAAAGTTTATAAGTCCGTTTCATTAATTCGCAGTCCCACCATTGGAAGTCAATTTGTAACCCATACCATAAACCGATTTAATATAATCATTTCCACCGGCAGTGATAATTTTCCTTCTTAGGTTTTTTATGTGGCTATAAATAAAGTCAAAACTATCCGCAGAATCGATGTGATCACCCCAAAGATGCTCAGCAATACTTTCTTTTGTTAAAATACGGTCTTTATTATAGAGTAGGTAAAGTAGAAGTTCATACTCTTTTTTGGTCAATGCAAGAATATTTTTACCCACTTTGACTTCCGTCGAATTCAGATCAATGTTCAGCTCTTGGAATCCAATGGATTGGTTCCCGTCAAAATTTTTTCTTCTAAGTATTGATTTTATGCGGGCATTAAATTCCGCAATATGAAATGGTTTAGTTATATAATCATCTGCTCCCAGTTCCAAACCATTTACTTTATCCTGTATGGCATTTTTTGCGGATATGATGAGAATGCCGCAATTGTTATTATTGCTTTTAAGGGATCTGATGATATCAAAACCGCTTCCATCAGGAAGTCCGATATCCACAATAACGAGGTCATATTTATAGAGATGTATTTTCTCAATTCCGGATCGAAAATCGTTTGCTGTTTCAGTAAGGTAACCTTCCTCTTTAAGAAAGTTAGTTAACTCGGTTTGGAGTTTTATATTATCTTCTATAAGTAATAATTTCATAATCAAAAAATACACTATAAATCTGTAGGAAAGTTGTCTTATTCCATCCCATAATAGTGAAGTTTTTTATATAACAATGCGCGGGATATACCAAGAAATTTTGCTGCCTGGGATTTATTGTTGTTGGCTCTTACAAGTGCCATACTTATAGCACCCCGCTCAGTATTCTCAACGATCTCGCTAAGTTTGCAATTGTTCTTGACACAATATTCTTCCTTTCTCGCTTTTTGCCCTAGAATAATTGTGTTAATGTGGCTATCGGTAATGGTATCCTGAACAACAACTGCCATGGCTCGTTCAAGCACATTATTTAATTCTCTTATATTACCAGGCCAGGAATGTTCTTCTAGTGCTACAAGAGCGCTGTAATCCAGGGTTTTATAATAGACACCTCGTTTTTTTTGAAGTCTTTCCCAGAAAACCTGAACGAGTTTTGGCAAGTCAAGTATTCGCTCTCTTAAGGGGGGTATTACGATTGGAATAACATTCAACCTGTAGTAAAGGTCTTTTCTGAACTTTCCCTCATCAACCAGCTGATCCAGATTTTGGTTTGTTGCTGCAATTATTCGTACATCAATATCAATTGTCTTTTCATCACCAAGCCTGTCAATCTCGCGTTCCTGAATAACGCGTAAAAGTTTAGCCTGAATCTGAAGAGGCATGTCGCCAATTTCATCAAGAAAAATTGTCCCGTTATTGGCCAATTCGAACTTGCCTTTTTTGCCCCCTTTTTTTGCTCCTGTAAAGGCTCCTTCCTGGTATCCAAATAATTCTGATTCGAAGAGACTTTCCTGTATTGCAGAACAATTCATCCGTATGAATGGGCCTTTGTTTCTCATGCTCAGATTATGAATACTTTGCGCATAGACCTCTTTACCCACACCACTTTCGCCCAGAAGCAATACTGTTGAATCCGATGTGGCTGCGCGTTTTGCAACCTCCTTAACGTTTAGGCTTGATTGTGCGATGGCAACAATATCATTAAAACCAAATTTTGTGTCAATATTAAGTTCAATTTTATTACTGGCGTGCTTCAATTCTTTTTCAAGTTTTTCAACTTTTTTCGTCAGGTTTTTCACTTCATCCGTGTATTGAAACCGAATGAATCCAACAGCACCAACACATTCTCCCATTGCAAAAATAGGGATACGGCTGACTACGAATTCCTTCCCCCGGATTTCCTGCAATTGATCTTTTTCTCTAACGCCGGTCTGAGCCACAATATGCATTCTTGTATTTTCAATTACATCAGTTACATGTTTCCCAATAATATCTTCTCGTTTAACCTTGTGTATTTCTTCATAGCTTTCATTGACAAATATTATGATTCCTTTCTTATCTACTACTTGCAGGCCCTGAAGTGTGATTTCGAGAATGTTTTTAAGAAAAACCGGATCTGACTGAATGAGTGATTGATCAGTTACCACAATAATATCTCCTTAATCTTGATACCCTTAAAATAAGTGTCACTTCTGTGTACACTTATTCGCTCACTAATATTACGAACCCTGGAGATTATTGCAAGATAAAACGGATGAAATGTATTGCTAACGCATATTTTTGTAATAAATGAAAAATAAATAAAAAATTTTAGAAAGGATTTAAATTTGAAATATATACAGACATTTTTGAATATGTCACGTATGGATACAGATTATAAGCTCTGGACTAATTGTTGATTTTTTTATCTAAAACACTCCATTCTTTGCATGTAGAGGGCTAACTGGCGCAAGTTTGCAAGAAAAAAGTGTCACAATTGTGGACACTTTTTAAATGGAAAATGTTGTTAAAAAACGATCTCCCTGTAACAGATTGTTATTAAAACACTTATGAGAAAAATATTAACAAAAATAGATTTGGCATAATAAATGGCTATTCGTTCTTATCAAATAGAGTAACAATGCAACATTTTGATAAGAGTCTATGATTTAATTACTAATCCCTAACGGAGGTTATTTTATGGCAAAGAAATTAAAAGAAGTTCTGAGTGATGCCGGGATTTCGATGGATCTGCAATCTGGTGGCAAAGCACCCGATCAATTGACTGATCGAGAGATCAAAAGAGAGCCGCATCCAAGAGTTAAAAAGCTGAAAGACATTTTTATGGATACATTGTCATCAGCTAACAATGAGTTTACCTACTGGTACACTCGCGAGTATATGCAGCATGATTGCGAAATACCTGTTGTGCGTCGGGCAAAAGCTTTAAAGTCTGCATTTGCTCACCTTACTCCTACTTTCTACCCGGGAGAATTATTAGTGATGCATAAAGCATCCTATTTCCGTGGTTCTTTTCCTATGCCTTGGTTATCAGAAGGTTTTTACATGGCTCACGAAGATGAATTTTATCAGGAAGCCTTAAAAAGAGGATCAGCTTCAGTGGATGAACATTCGAAGTTTGGATCTGGCGGCGGTAATGTTACCAAGAGTTTTGGTAAAGTAGTTTCCATTGCCGGTAAATTTGGTATGCGTCAGGAAGAAATTCCAGCGCTTTTAAAACTTGCTAAAATGTGGTATGGCAAATCAGTTGATGATCTTGGCAACAAGTACGAAAAAATGGTTCCTGAATATAAAACTAAAGAACAGATAATGAGAAGCATTATATGCATGTTCGATTCAGGGTTCACTTTACCACAGGGACGCGAAGTAATTAACTATTATTATCCTCTCGAATATGGTTTCGATGGTATCATAAAAATGGCCAATGAAATGAAAGCCAAAGTTGCCGGTAAAGCTGATGGTGACGGAATGGTTGGAATGAACAGACTTTACAACTACGAAGCTGTTATTTTTATGATTGAAGGTATGCAGAAATGGATTAATAACTATGCAAAAGAAGCTCGTAGATTAGAGAGCATTACGAAAGACGCAAAACAAAAAGCAGAATATAAAGGTATTGCCGAAAGACTTGAATGGATTGAACATAATCCTCCAAGAACTTTTATTGAAGCTTTCCAGATGATTGAGACCTTACATCTGGGCGTCTTGAATGAAGATGCAATTTCTGGAATGTCACCTGGTAGAATTGGTCAGATTCTTTATCCATATTTTGAACAGGATATAGAAGCAGGCAGATTGACTGAGGATGAAGCTTTAGAATTGCTGGAACTTGACAGAGTTGTTAAAACATCAATTGACTGCTTCGCTTCAACAGGTGTTGTCGGTGGTGTTCTCTCTGGCAATACATTCAACACATTGTCCGTAGGTGGTCTTGACAAATTTGGTCAATCCGCTGTTAATCGTCTTGAATACTTAATTCTGGAAGCCGCAGCAAATAATGCTATGCCTCAATCAACCATTGCTCTTCTTTACGACGAAAAACTTCCGGAAGACTTTTTAATATTAGCCATGGAAGTTATTAAGAGCGGCGCAGGATATCCTGCCTTCATGAATACACCTGTTGCTCAGGAATTTTTGATGAAGCAATACGGTGCGGAAGGGATGACACTTGAAGATGTAAGATCATGGGCAATTGGCGGATGCTTAGAAACTTCAGCATGTGTATGGAAAACATTGCACTTGAACGGTAAAGAATATGATATTCCTGGTGGAGCCGGTCAGCCTACAAGTGTTGGCGTTCACTTTATCGCTATGCCAAAAGTTCTTGAATTGGTTCTTTTTAATGGTGTTGATCCAAGAACAAAAGAAAAAGTATATGAAGCCCATAACAGAAAATTGGAAACCTATGACGAAGTTTGGGATCAGTTCAAATTATACTGGCAGAAAACATGCGAAGTTCTTGCCTGGACAAACAACATTCAGCATGATATTTGGAGAAAAAACAACATGGCTGTTTTGAACTCCTTGCTGAAACCTGATTGTCTGGACAATGGTCATCTGATCAATGAATTGGGCTATAGATTCAATGGTACATTTAACGTTGAAAGTGCTGGTACAATAACACTTGTTAACTCGATGGCAGCATTGAAAAAAATTGTTTATGACGACAAAGAAGTAACTTTAGAAGAAATGAAAGCAGCTATCGTTGATAATTTCGGTTTCAAAGATGCTCGCGAAGTTAACTCGTTCTCATTAGCCGATCAGGAAAGAAAAGATAGTGATTCCGGTAAATGGGAAAAACTTCACTTCAAAGTTCTTCAAGCACCTAAATATGGTAACGATGATAAATATGCTGATCAGATTTTACTCGACTGGGAAAATTTCTTCTGTGAAGATGCAACACATTACGAATCACTTTACGGACTTAAAATGTATCCTTGTCAGATATCTGTTTCTACACACGGTGCAATGGGTTCTGCAACATTGGCTACTGCTGATGGACGTTTATCGGGCACAACTTATGCAGATGCTTCGATGTCAGCATTCCCAGGCACAGACAGAAATGGTCCTTACGCTTTATTGAACTCAGCGTCAATTTGGGATCATTCAAAATCGCAGAACTCACAATTGAATATTAAAATTCACCCAACAGCAATAAAAGGTATTGAAGGTTCGAAGAAATTACTTGATCTTACAAGAGCTTATATGCGTAAGGGCGGATTCCATATTCAGTATAATATTGTGGATTCAAAAATGCTAAAGGATGCTCAGGAACACCCTGAAAATTACAGGGATTTAATGGTACGTGTTGCCGGCTTTACTCAATACTGGGTTGAAATTGGTAAATCAGTACAAGACGAACTAATTGCAAGAACAGAATACGAAGGAGTGTAAAAATGGAAAAATTATTATATAGAGACAGCCGTAATTATGTTCCTATAGATGTAACAAAAGGAATAGACCATTTAACAGGTGAAACTGTAATGGCAGATAAAGAAGCCCCTAAAGGTTACGAAGTTATGCCTAAATGTAAAAACTGTGCTAACTTCAAGGCTGACGGCGAGCAGATGGGAGTTTGCGAAGGCTCAATGAGCGAACCAAAATTCTTTGCATATCCTGATATGGTTGCCATAACATGTGATATGTATAAGGAAGTCAAATAAATAGAAGTATTGTGAAGGGGCGCATTATGTGCCCCTTCTTTTTATTAAAATAAAAGTTTGTTAATTCTATTAAGGAAAAGGAAATGGATAACAGTAAAGCAAAAATGTATGGCTGGTCAGTTGTTGCAGCTTCATGGCTTGCGGTTTTCTGTCTGTTCGGTTATCGAGCAACTTTCGCCATTCTAAAAGGCCCAATGAGCGCAGACCTGGGTTGGACACAAGCGCAAGTAACTCTTGGTTACTCAATGATGATGGTCTTCTATGCTATCACAGCATTCTTTGCCGGCATGATACTGGATAAATGGGGTACTAAACCTGTCTATGCAATAGCATCAATTTTTGGGGCATTAGGCTTTTGGTTAACAAGTATGGTGCATAGCCATCTTGCATATTTATTTACATTTGGTTTAATAGCCGGTGTTGCTACAGGTATGTTATGGGTTACTTCTACGGTTTCAGTTCGCAAATGGTATGTTGGTAAATCTTACGCAACTATGTGGGGTATTGCATTTGCAGGTGCTCCTATGGCTCAGCTAGTATTAGCCTTCGTAACAAAAGGCGCACTAGAAGATGGTGGTCCGGATGCATGGCGTAGCGCAATGGTAATTCTTGCCATTATAATGTTTGTAGCACTAGTGCTGGCTGTTTTATTAGCAAAAAAATCTCCAGAAAATTATGGTATGAAAGCTTTTGGTGAATTACCTGCTACAGCAGGTAGCAACGCAATCTCTGAATATAACTGGGGCACAAAAGAAGCATTTTCAATTTACCCGATATGGGCAGCAATCATTACTTTCCTTGCTGCAATGATGGGTGAGTTTTTGATCTGGACACAAGTGGTAAGTTACTGGACAGCCGATCTTGGATGGGATAGAGGAGAGGCTGTTAATACATATGCTATGATAGGGCTTATTGGAATATTCTCTATGCCAATTCTTGGTGTTGTCGCAGATAAGGTTGTGCAAAAAGTAGGTCATGAGGCAAAAGGAAGAAAAATTATGCTTATCATCGGTCCATTAACAGGTGTATTAGCATGCATATTCCTATTGGCCTCTTCAGCATCAATTACCTGGGCTTATGTAGCCTGCTTTATTTTTGCAATTTATTGGGCTATTGTACCCGGTGGTGTAGTTGGTTATACCGGTGCAATTTACGGAAGAAAAACCTTAGGCAAAATATGGGGTTTGGCAACTCTTATTGTTATGGGAATTGGTCCTTTTATGGGTTCTTTTATAGGCGGCTTATTAAAGGATATTTCAGGAAGCTATACCTATTCAATTTACTATGCCTTAGGTTCCTTTGTTTTGGCAATGGTTTTAGCTTCAACTCTTCCTTTGGTGGCAAAGCACAAGTAAGTTTTTTTTATTGATTGTATTGTTCTACAGATAGTGCCTTATCTCTCCAACCCTCTCCATAATAGGGGAGGGTAATTTAAAACTCATGTGAGAATTACATGTATTGAACTATTCGGGATAAGTCCGAATAGAATCCGGAGGATTATTATGAAAGAAGACTTAGAAGTAACTGAGATAAATGTACAGCCTGTTGGTGTCGTAAAGGAAGAATTGAAAGGACTAATCTTTGATATACAGGGGCACTCGGTGCATGATGGACCTGGAACAAGGACGACTGTATTTTTGGCCGGTTGCCCGCTTGATTGTATATGGTGTTGTAATCCTGAAGGATTGTTTCACCAACCGGTAATGATGTATAAGGAATCGAAGTGTGAAAAATGCGGCAAATGTATTGCTGCCTGCCCACATAATGCAATCACTGTAGTTGATGGAAAATTACATCACGATAGAAAATATTGTGACAAATGCACAACTCACGAATGTGTTGAAGCGTGCCTGAAAGAGGCTACTGAGTTAAGTGGAAAATATTATACAATACCTGAGATGATGAGAACTTTTAATAGGCACAGGCATTTCTGGGGAAGCAAGGGTGGTGTATCATTCAGCGGCGGCGAACCTTTGATGCAGCGTAATTTTATATTGTCTCTACTTAAAGAATGTAAGAAGGCTTACATACACGTTGCGATAGAAACTACCTCATGTTTTTCCACCGAGTATTTTATGGAAGCCATGAATTATGTTGACTGGGTATTTACGGATATCAAACATATGGATTCTAATAAACATAAAGAAGTTACAGGGGTTGGTAACGAGCTTATCTTAAATAATATCAAAACACTTGCTGAGAAAGAAAACTGGGAAGGATTCATTGTTCCGCGCATCCCAATTATTCCGGGTTATAATGATTCGGAAGAAAATATCAGAGAGACAGCAAAATTTATCAAAAGTATTGACCTTGAGGTAATAAATATTCTTCCTTTCCATAGATTGGGAGAATCCAAATACAGACAGGTAGGACAGGTGTATAGATTTGCTGAACAACACCCGCCAACGGAGGAACATATGCTCTCCATCAAGAAAATTATTGAAGAAGAAGGACTTGTTTGTTTTGTTGGTTATGAAACACCCTTTTAATAATCGAGTTAATCTTAAGGTGTAATGATGAAAAAAATACTAACAATTATAATCTCGATATATATCGTATCATTTACTCTGTTTGCACAGAGTGAAACCTTTAAGTTTGGTTTTGTAGAACGCTTCAGGCTGGTTTCATGGGATAATGCAATCACTTTATCCGAGGCGGCCAACGCCGGCAACTCATTTTCCAGAATCAGGACAAATGTATTTGGTTCGTGGATGCCAAATGATCAGTGGGAACTGACCTTGAAGGTAACAAATGAATTTCGTTCATATTTTACTCCACCTAAGGAGTTTGATATAAACGAATTCTTTATTGATCAATTGTATGCTAAGTATAAGGATAGTTGGGGCGCCATAACACTGGGTCGTCAGAACATTATGCTTGGTGAAGGATTTGTCGTTATGGATGGGCACCCTCTTGATGGATCACGCTCAATTTATTTTAACGCCCTGCGTGCCGATCTTAAATTAAGCAATAACCACAACCTTACTTTATTCGGATCGTACCAGCCAGAGACGGATGATATTCTTCCTGTTATTAATGACTTTGAACAAAAACTTATTGAGCAGCCGGAAACAGGTATCGGGGCTTATTATTTTGGCAAGTTTGATAAACTTGATCTTCAGGGCTACTATATCTTTAAGAGTATTAAAGATACTGATACTCATCCTCTGGAGTCAAATATCCACACTATTGGAGCAAGAGTAAATACACCTGTTGCCGAGCAACTTAGTTTTACTGGTGAAGCAGCATACCAGCTTGGTGACTGCGGTGATTTTGATCGCGCGGCTCTAGGTGGGTATGTCTATTTAACTTATAAAACGAAGGGGGGAAAATCCTACTTGCCTGTTGATATATCACTTGGTGGAATTTACTTAAGCGGTGATGATTCGGAAACCGAGGCTGTAGAAGCCTGGGATCCATTATTCAGCCGTTGGCCAAAATGGAGTGAATCATATATCTATACTCTCATTGTTGAAAACAAAGGTAAGGTTGCTTATTGGTCTAACTTTGCCTCAATTTTTGCCAAAGCTAATTTTAATGTAACTGAAAATGTAAAACTTGGTTTCGACTTTCATCATATGCTCGCTCCTCAGGATGCCCCTGTGGGTGGTTTCCCCGGCGGTACGGGAGGTACAAGAGGCGATCTTATAATTGGAAAAATGTCGTACACTCTCAATGAAAATGTTTCCGGGCATTTATTGTGGGAACATTTCGAGCCGGGCGATTACTACTTTGATGGAGCTGATGGTTATAATTGGGCTCGCATAGAGTTTATGATAAAAATATAATCTGCGGATTTTTACAATGTTTGTGTACTGAGTCCCTGGGATTGTAAGTATTATTTTAACACAAAACCTATCCCATAAAAGGTTGAAAATGTTTTTTATCCCTAGAACATTGTGTTAAATTTAATAACAATTCACCCTTGGTTTACTTTGCCCGGGACTCATACTATTAATTACTCACTGAGGTTAAATTGGAAGAAAAAAATAAAATCGATAAAGTCATCGGCGAAATCCTTGATATTGAATGGACAATGTTCAGTTCGGTTAAAGCTTCCGAAAAAAACACTTGTCAGGAAGATGAAAAAACCTTCAGGCTAATGAGATGGATGAGTTACTCAGTTTTTGATGAAACTCTTTTACAGTCAATTTTACTAAATCTTAAAACTGCTAAAGAATTCGGTCGTAATCTAATGACTGAAAAATATGCCCGTATGGAAGAAAAAATCTCACCGTTGAGTACAAATCCACTGATTCAAAAAATTGCATCTGTAGAAGTTAATTGCATGAAAGAAGTAGCTGAAAAATATCCAACAACTTTCGGAAGTAATAAGGAAGGATTTGGAAAATATACTAAATGCGAATTGGAGACCTATTCCGATTTGACATTGCAGCTCTACTATAACGCCTTATTGGAATATGAGAAAGATGGAATTAATATTGTTGAGGAGAGATATAACAATTTATTCAGGAAGCTTGGATATGATTCAGTAGCAGATAAAGAATCTCAGGAAAAGGCTAAAGTTTTTTGGCAAAACAATACCTGTCGGGGATGCTGATGAAAGGTCTTTTGGTCGCCGAAAGATATTACAAGTTTTTTGGCTTGCCGATGATCAAAAGCAAATTTCCTGATTATCTTTCAAGAGTAGCTATCGGACTGGTCGGGGAGGGTTCGGAATGTTTTGGCTTTGATGATGAGCAATCGAGAGACCACGATTGGGGACCTGGATTCTGTATCTGGCTCAACTCCGAAGACTACTCGGAAATTGGTCCATTAATTCAAAGAGAATACAATCTTCTTCCTCCTACATATGCCGGAATTCCACAGCGAATCAATACAGAGCAAGCCAGGGGAAGAATTGGTGTGCTCGAAACTTATGCGTTTTATGAAAAATTTACAAAACTAAAAGACCTTCCCGAAGAATGGTATGAATGGATCTCAATTCCGGAAGAGAGCCTGTCTGCTTGCACGAATGGCAGAATATTTCATGATGAATTTGGCGAGTTTTCTTTTGTTAGGGAAAAGCTTCTTGAGTTCTATCCGCCCGATGTAAGGCTTAAAAAGATTGCAGATAATTGTATAAAAGCAGCGCGGGAAGGACAGTATAATTACTTGAGGTGCATTAACAGGGGGGAAGTTGTAGCGGCTGATCATGCTGAATCCATATTTGTTAATTCAGTAATAAAGATAGCATTCTTACTGAACTGGCGTTTCGCACCTTTTTACAAATGGAGTCACAGAGCTTTATATTATTTACCGATTCTAGGCGTAAAACTTCACGTAAGTCTCAGGGAACTAATAATGTTGCCTACTAGCGGAAATTTAACTGAATATTACAACAGAAAAGTAGAAATGATAGAAGCAATCAGCGGGATTTTGCTGGAGGAAATCAAACGCCAACAATTAAGTGATGTTCGGTCAAACTATCTTCTTGATCATGTTAAACCGATACTTGGCAAAATTGAAAATTCGGATATTCGGAATTACATACCCTGAGTTTTTCTTTCATATAGATTATCAAGTATCCCTCCAAATGAAAACTATTTAAAAGTTATATCCATTTTTAATGAATTCCGGTTATATTAGATAAAGAGTTTATGACTTTTATTGATGAATGGATCAAATAATAATAACGGACATATTAATCTTCCCCCGGTTGAAGGAACACTTCCTAAAAACTTTATCTCCCGTTTAAAAGGACTGATGAACTGGAAGCAGGCTTTCACTGCTTTGAAGTATCCCAATTACAAATTATGGTTCCAGGGACAAATTGTATCACTTTTTGGTACATGGCTTCAAACAACCGCACAGGGTTTTTTAATTTACGAACTAACTCAATCACCCGCCTATCTTGGTTACGTTGGTTTTGCTACCGGTCTTCCATCGTGGATTTTGATGTTGTACGGCGGAGTTATTGCGGACAGAATTTCCCGAAGAAAGCTGCTAATAATTACACAGGCAGCGATGATGATATTTGCATTTATTCTTGCTGCGCTCACTTTTTTTGATCTGGTGATGCCCTGGCATATATTAGTCCTCGCATTTGGAACAGGTGCGGCAAATGCTTTTTACGCTCCGGCACGCCACTCTTTTGTTTATGAGCTTGTTGATAAAGAAGATCTTACAAACGCCATTGCTCTAAATTCAACCATGTTCAATTCCGCCACCTTTGTTGGTCCGGCTGCAGGTGGTTTAATCTACGCCGGTTTTGGCGCGGAAATATGTTTCTTATTAAACGGAATAAGTTTTTTAGCTGTTATTTACGCGCTTGGTAAAATGAAACTGGTTCCATTCATAAAACAAATCCATAATAATTCACCCTTACATGATTTGAAAGAGGGGCTCTTATATGTATTCCGTCATAAAGTGATAAGAATTATCATGGTGCTTGTTACAGCAACAAGTCTTTTTGGTATTTCTTTTGCCACTCTGATTCCAGCCTGGGCCGTTACTGTATTAAATGGCGATGTTACAACAAACGGTTATCTTCAATCAGCTCGTGGTTTGGGAGCTTTACTTGGAGCTTTAATGCTGGCCTCTTTCGGACGTTTTCGTTTTAAGGGTAAATTACTCACTCTCGGAACTCTGCTTTTTCCTGTTTTGCTTTTTGGTTTTTCCTTTTCAAGATGGCTCCCACTTTCTTTGCTAATCCTTATTCCAATGGGAGCTTCAAATATGTTTATCTATAATATGGCAAATGTTATAATTCAGAACCACGTGGATGATAAATTACGCGGGAGGGTAATGGGCATTTATAGCTTTACTTTTTTTGGACTAATGCCAATCGGTGCGCTTTTTATCGGTTTGATAGCCGAATATACAAGCGAACCATTTACTCTACTGGTAAATTCGCTGCTTCTTGCCCTAATATCTCTTAGTGTTTATAAATTATTTCCCTTTATAAGAAGGGAAGAGTAACCAATGTTTACAAGAACTATGACTTAATTGATCTTATTTAAAATAATAATATGGTTTTATTTCGTCCCATAGTTTTTTTGTCTAAATTTTCATTACAGTTTTTTGTTTTTGTAAAATAAAAAAGGTAAATCATGCCAGAATTTAAAAACGTAACAATAGTAAAAAAAGCAAATGTTTACTTTGATGGAAAAGTAACAAGCAGAACGGTGCAGTTTGAAGATGGAACGAAAAAAACATTGGGTATTATGAATCCCGGTGAATATGAATTTGGAACCGGTGATAAAGAAATTATGGAAGTACTAGGCGGCGAAATGACTGTTTTACTACCAGGTGAAACTGAATGGAAGACATTTAAGGAAGGCGAAGCTTACGAAGTAAAGGCAAATTCATCTTTCAAACTAAAGATTGAAGGCGTTGCTGATTATTGCTGTTCTTATATAAAAGAATAGTTTTGTCCCTTTAGTTTTAAAGCCGATCTTATCGGATCGGCTTTCATTAAAATTTGTGTTTAAGTCTTATCTTTTCTTGAAAGATTAACTCGAAATAGATTAGCAAGTTGTACTCTTCTTTTAACATTCGTCTTTCTGAAAATATTCGACAAGTGATCTCTTACTGTAATTGATGTGATAAATAATTCTTCTCCAATTTCCTTATTAGTTTTACCTTCACACACCAGCTTTATAATATCTTTTTCCCGGTTTGTAATTCCAAACTTGCTGGCAAGAATTGAAAAATCTATTGCTGATTCTTTAATACCTGGTGAGTTATAATAGTTAAAGAATTTGTTCATAAATAATACTTGTGTAATGTAGAAAGTAAAAACCAGACAACTTATGATAATCATTTGAACATTCAGTCCAAGTATTCCTGAATAGTCGCCAACACGATGTAGTAATTGTAATGTAATATATGAAAGAAAGAATACTCCAAACCATTGCAGGGCGGATTTTCTCTTTTTGTTTTCAATCTTTCCCGCTGTGGAAATAAAAAATATTAGTGAGATGAAGAGTGCTGAAAAAAAGACAAAATGTACACTCATCGAAGATAAATACTGAATCTTTAACTGTAACACCGGACTAACCAGATAGCTGATCTGCGCCAAAAGAAAAGTGGACAAAAATATATAAAAAAAGTACTGAACCCATTTGGGAGTTTGTTTTTCAAGAAGTTGATGAAAAATTGAAATCAGTAAATAAGCCGAAAGAATTCTTATTGTAGGGAGAATGATCATTACTATGGCAAAAAACGCTTTCATTATGGAAGTATAGTCATCATTGGCTGTACTGGATTTTATGAAAGTTTCTACTGTATGAGCAAAGGTAATGAGGTTAAACCCAACTAAAACAAAAATGTAATACAAAATGCATTTCAACTTATTCTGTTTATATAATTGAGAAGCGATATATATTGAAACCAGACCGGCCCCAAGTGCAAGAAAAAGAATAAAATGAGCAATATCAATCATAAATTAAAACCGTTAAATAAAATATTGAAAAACACTACATATGTAGGATGGTTCAAGTGTAACCTTATCCCTAAATATCCTCTCAAAAATGACAGAAATTCTCATCAAATTAAAGAACTTTATTTGGTGCGAGACAAAGAATATTTTAACCATTCACGAATCATGGGGAACCTATGAAATCAATAGTATTTATATTTATGTTCACAGCAATATTAATGACAAGTTTTGGACAGGATTTTTCAGCTGAGATTGAGGGGAGAATTAAGAAAATAGAAAATGGACTACTTGAGTTCAGGTCCCCGGGCGGCATGTTCATGCCGGATAGTGCTCAACTGGCTAATCCACTAAACATATTGGATAGAATGAAAACTTACATGATTCCTGGTGTTGGAATCTCAGTAATTAGCAAAAATTCAGTTGAATGGTCTAAAGCCTATGGCGTAACTGATGTAAATACAGGTAAAAAAGTCTCGAACGAAAGCATATTTGAGGCAGCTTCAACGAGCAAATTTCTCACAGCCGTACTTGCGCTTCACTTTGTTCAGGAGGGGTCCTTTGACCTGGACGAAAATTTAAATGTCTACTTAAAATCCTGGCAAATACCAGAAAGTGAATACACAAAAAATGAAAAAGTTACTTTGAGAAGAGTATTAACCCACACGGCTGGGCTCCCAACAACTAATTTCAATTATGATGACAGTCTTGGATATCCAACCTTATTGCAGGTTCTCAAGGGAGAATTGCCGGCACTGAATAAACCAGCTATTCCTGACACTATACCCGGTTCAATATGGCAGTACTCAAATGTAGGGTATGATTTGGTGCAACTCATGCTGGAAGATCAGTTCGGAAAGCCGTTTGAAAAAATTGCCAATGAAGTAATCTTCGAACCTCTCGGGATGAATTCAAGCTCTTTCAAATACCCTATAAACATTGCTTTGCTATCAAGGGAAGTAAAACCTCACGATGCTGATGGTGTTTCCTGCGAACCTTCAATGAATCTTTCTGCGTTTGCGCATGCGGGTTTAACAACTACTACCAATGATCTTGCTCTGTTTTCTTCTGAGATAATGAAAGCGTTTCAGGGCAAATCTGAAAAAATACTTAATCAGGAAACGGCAAAGGAGTTATTTAGTCCTCAGCATGATATCGATCCCCGAATTTTTGGGGTTCCCTTAACTGAAGGGTTAGGTGTTCTCATGTTCGGTGAAGGTGATGATTTTGCCTTTGCACATCCAGGACATAATTTGCCTGGCATGACAAGTTGGTTGATAGGCTGGCCGAATAAAGGGCTCGCGATTGTAATCATGACCAACGGAACCAAAGGTGATCTCATATCCATGGAAATAATATCAGGTATAGTTCAGGAATACTTGAGATAAAAGAAAAATTAAATAGGTGCGACCATTAGTGATCGCACTCTTTATTTTCTTTTTAAACCCGGAACAAACTTCAGTCTAATTCTTTATAAAAATTCATATTTCTGCCTACAATAAATGCTACAAATTTCTTAAGTTAGATTAACGTTTTATATCTGGAGTTAAATATGACTACACTCAGACTTTTAGTTCTTTCCCTGATGATTTTTTGGGGATGTTCTTCTATTGTTCTTAAACCGGCGGATTATGCCTGGCCTCTTGAATCGGTTCTGAAAGCAGATTCAGATGGTGTCGTAACTGACGGGCGGCACACTTTTACGGTTAATTTGAAGGAAATGTTTTTTGCTGAATATGGTAGCTATGTTGAAATGGCAAATTGTGAAGTACGCATTATTCGCGATTATTTAGGGTATTATTATATCGCAGCTTCTGGTTTTAAGAATATCTATCTCTTCTATGAAGTTGAAGGGGGCATGAAACTTGAGACGATTATTAAAATACCAGAAAGCGGTACACTTACCAAACCGGCATTTAATCAGCGTTCTCCATACATTGAATTATTAAACGGTAACAATAAATATCTCTTATCTAAAGATGGCATAGCGGAGTAAATAATGAGGCTTAAAACTTTATTTGTTTTTTTGATAACAACCGGTTCTATGGTTTTTGCTCAATCGGATTACGAGAGGGTTGAAAATTTTAAGAGTGTGTATGAAAAATTGCAACAAGAGATTGCAGAAGCCTCCTCGATAGGGGACTATAATTCTCTTGAAAGAGAGATTGATTCTCTTGAGGTGAGTTATTCAGTTTATAAGGATTTATTGAACAAAGCCTTATATCCTGACACTTTTGAGAACTACTTCATTTCCATAAAAGAACAGGTTATTAAGCGAAGATTCGATGCGATACAGATTGCTACTTTGGACGAAAAAGTTTTTGAATTAAAAGATCGTATCACAATTTTAAGTACTGAAAACTCGCAGCTAATATCTGAAATACAGGATTTGAGTATTGGTGCGGAAAAAGATGCTGCTACAATATCAGAGCTACGAAAGCTTAACAGCCAACTGAAATATAATATTGAAAAAAGAGACTTACTTGTAAGAGGTATGATAGATACTCTTTTAACAGGCTTTATTAGAGCCCCAACTACATTGAACGAAGCTGAAAAGCAAACCATTATTGGAGACATTGAAAATAGGAGTCTTTTCTATAATATAGAAAGAGTTATTTCGGATAATGTGGATTATCTTGAAGTAACGCAGATGACAATTGAAGATTTTACCAAGATGAGAAGTCAATATATTGATTTTCATAAAGCATGGGGGCAGTTAGGAACCAAACTTGCAGATGTTTATCTATCAAGAAAAGAAGGTATGAAAGAGCTTGCTTATATTGATGGTCTGTTTGACAAGTGGAACATACAAATTGACCTTAAGATTTGGGATAAGTTACGTATAGTTTTTCTGGATAGAGAAATAGTCCTTCTGTCATTCGAAGATGGCGATCAATTTAAGGAAAGTGTTATCTCATTTATTGACAGTGAGATTGACAATTTTGGATTAAAGAAAGACGAGGAATCTAAAAAGACCTTTGACATTTTTACAGATGGAGTTTATTACAAAATTGTTCAACCGAAGTGGTTCCCATTCCTGATTGACAACGGATTGATAAACAAAGCACACAAAATTGATATCGAAGCAAAAATAGCCCAGTGGAAAGAAGTGCTTTTCCCTCCGCCATCATTTTTCTGGTTGTATATTATTATCCTTGTGATGGTTGTTATTCAAATTGTATTGTATGTACTGCGGAGAAGGAAAAAGATGAATAGCGTAGAACAAAAGAAGATTTTATAAGAAATAACAAAAAAGCCGTACTGATTCCCGCTGAGCGGGAAAGTACGGCTTTTTTTATTCAAATCTACTAAACCTTTTTCCCCATGCTTAATTTCTTCCTGTCATTGGGATCAAGATGTATTTTTCTAAGTCTGATGGATTCCGGTGTAACTTCAACATACTCATCTTCGTTTATATACTCCAGTGCTTCTTCTAAGGTGAATTTAAGTGCCGGTACTATCCTGACAGCTTTATCCGCACCCGAAGAACGCATGTTGCTCAGTTTTTTACCACGCTGTACGTTTACTTCAATATCAATATCTTTATTATGCTCACCCACAATTTGTCCCTTATAGCAGTATACGCCGGGATCAATGAAGAACTTACCTCTATCCTGAAGTGAGTCAATTGCATATGCGGTGGAAGGTCCGTCAGTCATGGAAATCAGAACACCGTTATTTTTACCAGTTATCGATCCTTTGAAAAATTCATACTGATAAAATCTGTGATGCACAATAGCCTCGCCTTGGGTAGCAGTTAACAGGCGGTTACGCAATCCCATAATTCCACGTGATGGAATATGAAACTCAAGTTTCTGCATGGCACCTTTCATTTCCATGGTGACCATCATACCTTTTCGCTCGCTAACAATTTCAATTACTTTGCCAGCGAATGCTGGTGGAACATCAACAGTTAATTCCTCAATTGGCTCAGCTTTCTTACCATCAATTTCTTTATATATTACTCTCGGTTCACCGACCTGTAATTCGTATCCCTCACGGCGCATATTCTCCAATAAAATTGACAAGTGTAAAACGCCACGACCAGACACTTTGTGAGTGTCGGGTGAACCCGTATCTTCAACTCTTAAGGCTACGTTTGATTGCAATTCTTTCTGTAATCTGTCATAAAGATGGCGGGAAGTGACAAATTTTCCCTCTTTGCCGTATAAGGGAGAATTATTAACAGTGAATGTCATACTTATAGTTGGCTCATCAATGGCAATTATGGGTAAAGGCTCCGGATGTTCCAGGTGAGTAATTGTATCTCCAATATCGATGTCATCAACACCAACCATTGCGCAAATATCTCCACATTGTACTTCTTCAACTTCTGTACGTACCAAACCATCGAAAACGAATAATTGCTTCAGCTTGGTCTCTTTAATTGAACCGTCCCGTTTAACAACTGAAAATCTTTCGTTAATATTTATATTACCTCTAAAGACTCTTCCAATACCAATACGACCGACATAATCGTTATAATCTAATGTTGTAACCTGAATTTGAAGAGGACCCTCATTAACTTTTGGCTCCGGAAGATGTTCAAGAATTGCATCCAATAAAGGAGTGAGATCTTTTCTTTCATCCTCAAGTTCCTTTATAGCCCAGCCATCACGACCGCTGGCGTAAATAACAGGGAAGTCCAGCTGTTCGTCTTTTGCTTCAAGTTCAATAAAAAGGTCATAGACCTCATCCAAAACTTCATCCGGACGGTTATCCGGTCTGTCAATTTTATTGATAATAACCATGGGTCTTAATTTCAGCTGTAAAGCTTTTGATAAGACGAAACGTGTTTGGGGCATTGGGCCTTCAAATGAATCAACAAGCAGTAAAACACTGTCCGCCATTTTAAGTACACGCTCCACTTCGCCGCCAAAGTCGGCATGACCGGGTGTATCAATAATATTTATTTTAGTGTCTTTATAAGGGATGCTTATATTTTTTGAGAGGATGGTAATCCCGCGTTCACGCTCAAGATCATTTGAATCAAGAAACCTTTCACGCACAACCTGGTTTTTGCGGAACACATCACATTGTCTCAAAATCTGATCAACCAGCGTTGTCTTCCCATGATCGACATGGGCAATTATTGCAATATTTCTAATCTCTTTCATTTTATTCCTAACATTTTAAAAATTTAACCGGCAAAGAAACAACAATTTTAGGTGGGAATCAAGTTCAGCTAATTCTAATAATTGTTTGTACAGGTGTTTAAGGTAAGTCCTCCTCTTTAGATAAAATCTAAACTAAAGAGGAGAAGGAAGTTATCTTCTACCACGTCCGCCTTTTTTTCTTTCTGGTCTTGCTTTATTAACTATTATTACTTTTCCTTTTAATTCAGTTACATTTAGTTGCTCGATAGCCGCATTGCCTTCGTTTTGGCTGAACATTTCCACGAAACCGAAACCTTTTGATTCTTGGGTAAACATGTCTCTTACAACTTTTGCTTCTTTTACCTTACCAAATGGGGTAAATGCTTCTTCAAGGTCACTATCACTTACTTCCGGCGTAAGGTTTCCCACGTATATGTTCATATATACTCCTGATATTATAATATAAAATTCTATGTCTTCTTAGAAATAGCAGTAAACAGATCAGTTAAGAAACGTCAGCCGCGGGCTTAAAAATGATGGAACGAATTGTGAGATGTATTACAAAAGAAGATTTTTAAGCTGGTACAAAAATATCCCTATTTAAGGTGATTAACAAGTTTAATATCCGATAGACTTGCAATGCTTATAAATTGACTAAATACTAAACAAATATGTCATCTTCAGAAGGATAGTTCTGTTTAGCGATCTCAGTGTTCCGGTCTCAGTGCTCAGTTCCTCATTGTAAACAAAGTACAAATCACTCCCGGGTGTGTGGATGAGGTTGAACAAAAAGTTGCCTATTATTACCTCTCTGTCACTATTCCACTGAACAAATGCTTTTGCGAACATTTTTGGTGAGAAGGTATAAATAAATCTGGCGCCCAGTAAATCTGTGTTAAAACTTCCTTCAGCCAGATTAACATTATTGTGATTGTACTCCAGATTCATAGCAAAGTTTGAGCTTAGTTTCAGGTTCGCACCAACTGTATAACCAAAAATATCTCCACTATAAAACTCACCGGCAGTTATCGAAAATTTACCAGAAAGAGTTTTACTATTATCCGAATTGTACTCCCCGTAAAATGAATTGAACTTGTAAGAGCCAATAGGAATGAACATATCATCATGTATTTCAAATTCTTCAGTAAGTCGTTCGTAATTATGCGCATGTATCAGAATCATCTGCGAACCATTATTGAACAGTGCCCAGGCACCATTGTAAAACATCTTTGATTCAGTGTTCCCACCCTGATCAGTGAAATATGTGAGGTCTGTAAAAAGGGTGGTTTGTCTGATATCCAGGAAATCTGGTCGTGGACTAATTCCCAGATTCAATTGAGACTTCCTTACATTCTCGCGGGGGACAAATCCCATCTCAGGATTAAAATTTTCCTCTATACTGTTTTGCGAGAGCATGGCATTAAAGAAATCATCCTGATAGAGCAAGTCACCGTAATAAGCGAAATCATTTCCCTCCATGTCTGGTGATGATGTTTTAGCAACCATTCCGCTGAACTGAAAATTATTCGTCAGGTATATGTTAGCGTCTATTCCAAATGTTCTGTTATAAGAAGCATCCTCAAGAGATTCCTTGTTTAGAGCTATTACTCCAATGTATGATTGTTCAAAGAGATCATGTTTAACACGCGCGACTGTATAGTTGGATTGTGGAATATAAACATCTTCATCATCTTCGTTGATGTAGGAAGTTCTATCCGTAAAGATGCTCATCAGGCCTAACCCATAGCTTCCGGATTTGCCAGTCATCTTTATGCCGCCAATTATGGGCACAATCTCATTATCCTCCGAGAGTCCGATTCGTCTGCTGAAAAATAAACGGGTTGCCGGGATAATTGGGCTGTAAATTCGTTCAGCAAAATCAAAGGTGGAAGCGCCCTCAAGGAAGAACTCCCGTTTTTCAGGGAAGAATAATTCGAAGCGTGACAGGTTTACCTGCTCCTGATCAGCCTCGACCTGCGCAAAGTCTGTATTTACCGTGAGATCCAGAGTAATGTTCGAGGTTAATAAATATTTTACATCGCCGCCAACTTCCAGCACTTTCTCGTATGGTTCTCTTTCTTCAAAATCTCTCTTTAATCCGGCAAGTATAAAAGGTTTTATCTGCAATTTTTCCGGTTGAGAAATCCCCGATATTCCCGATACATGTCCGAATACATCAATTCTGGATCTTCCCCAATAGCCAAGGTCGCGAGAAATAAATGACCAGTATGCCTCTTCACGTTTGCGTGGAATGATTCGTGAAAGGTTCATTCCCCAGGTAAGTTCTTTTTCATCACCAAAGCGCAGGGTCTTAAAGGGAATTCTTACTTCAGCATTCCATCCTACATCTGTAATAGTGGAGGCGCATTCCCAGATTCCGTTCCAGTCCCAGTTCTGTGCCATGTCATCCGTGTTGGAAGTTAGAACACCATCCCTTTGGGCGCCAAGTGCGTTTGTACTAAAATAGAATGCGTTACGGTGATCGTGATAAGTATCGAGAAATATTTCCACGGCATCGTTATCGAGCAGTGACTGATCACGCCGCATTTCAGTTGCAACAATCTCATTTGGCGTATGGTCGTAACACGCGAAGGCGAAATAGAGATTGTCATCATCAAACATCACTTTTACAACCGTTCTTTCAGAAACGGGAATCCCGTTGTCAGGCTCACGCTGGATAAAGTCTGATAAGGGTATGATATTACTCCATGCCGGGTCATCAAAATTTCCATCAATAACAGGAGCGGATTCTGTTTTAATAATTCCAACTTCTGGAGGCGCAAAATCTATTACTTGTAATTCCTGTGCAACAAGAGATGAGTTACACAATAACACGGATAGACAAAGTAGAATGGAATATTTTGAAATACAAATAAACAACAAGCCCCCGGAGTTTTATATCGAAATAATATATAGATGGAAAAGTTGGTAAAATATTTTTGAATATCAACAGAATAGGAGACGACCTGTCGATTTATTAGTTCAAAATAAAATTTGATTTTTGCAGGACGATATATATCTTACGGTATCCGAAACTAATCGGATTTTCTTACGTCTATATATTACGGAATTCGAAACAAATAGGTGAAACATGAGTACACTTAACGGAAATGATGAAATACTGATGTTGACAATACTTGCCCTTGGCAGTAATGCCTATGGCGCAACCATGATGAAACACCTTACAAAGGTGACCGGCAAGGAATGGTCAATCGGCGCAATTTATGACCCACTTTACAGGTTGGAGAAGAATGATATGATCCAAAGTGAAATAACCAACCCGACAGCTGAGCGTGGTGGCAGGAGTAAGCGACTCTATAAATTAACAAAGAAGGGCAACGCAGCCTTGCGTGAACATCAACGTGTTCGCAGCGAACTTACAGATGGAATTCCACACCTGGCATGAGAACTAAAAGGAACATACCACCAAGATTTGCTACATGGTTATTGAAAAAGTTTTCTCTTAGTAGTCGGCAGCCGGATGCCCTTGGCGACATTGAAGAGCTTTATGAACAACTATTTGAAGACAAAGGAAAAAAGAAAGCAAAATTGTGGTACTGGAAACAGGTACTTAGATCAATACCGCACTTAATAAATAATTTACTGTTTTGGGGGAAAATTATGTTTGGTAATTATTCACTTATAGCTGTTAGAAACTTATTAAAAAATAAGCTCTATTCATTTATAAACATCATGGGTTTAGCAGTTGGCTTTGCCTGCTGTGTATTTATCTATTTGTATATAAGCCATGAAATGAGTTACGACACTTTCCATAAGGACTATGAAAGTATTTATCGCATTCCCATGAGCAAGACCTCAGCTACTCGCGTGGCCAAATGGGCAATAAATACAGCGCCTCTGGGGCCGGAACTTATAGCCAATTTCCCCGAAGTGGAAAATGCCGGCAGAATGGCTGTAACCGAAGAGAAAAGTGTTAAGTATGAGGACCTTGTTTTTTCAGAAGGAGTAAATTACACTGATTCCGAATTTTTAGAAATTTACAGTGTCGAATTCGTACGCGGCGATTCGAGGCATGGTTTAAGCAGACCGGAAACTGCTGTGATAACTGAATCTGTTGCCAATAAATATTTTGGTGTAGCAAACCCAATTGGTAAAAAACTCTTGATTGATGAAAAGTATTTTGAAGTAACGGCAATTATAAAGGATGTAACTGCTAATTCTCACATTAATTTTAATATTCTTCTCTCATTAAAAACTATGGAAGAGATTTGGTGGTATACCGACTGGCCGACGGCTACCTGCTTCACATATGTAAAACTGGCAAAAGGAATTAATGCAAAAGAATTTGAAAACAAGATTAGCAATTATGCACAGAAGTATGCCGGGGCTTTCAATCAGGCGGGTATTGAAATATCATATTGGCTTCAACCAATTGCTGATATCCATTTATATTCTCACCTTGATTTTGAATTTGAAACACCCGGGAATCAGCTATACCTCTTTATATTTTTTGGTGTAGGCGCATTAATTCTATTTATCGCATGCATGAATTTTATTAATCTCTCTACTGCCCGTTCAAGCAATAGAACGAATGAGGTCGGAATACGAAAGGCGATTGGGGCTTACAGAAATCAGCTCTTCCAGCAATTTTTGTTCGAGTCTATTCTTATTGTTTTTATTTCATCCATTATTGCGTCAATAATTGTTGCAATATCATTGCAGGGATTTAATCAGCTTACCGGTTTCAATTTTAGTCTGGGCGAATTTATCAATCCATCTGTTATTCTTGTCTTTTTAATGTTGGCATTAACAGTCGGGTTATTAGCCGGTACCTACCCGGCATTATTTATCTCCTCCTTTAATCCGGCTTATATATTAAAAGGCTTAAAACTCTCAACCGGTAAAGGAGCAATGTTCAGAAAAATATTGGTGGTCACACAATTTTCTATCTCAATTATCCTTATTGTCAGCACTCTAATTATTTTTCAGCAGATTGATTATATGATGAACTCTGACCTTGGATTTGATGAAGAACAGAAATTAGTTTTAGTTCTTCCGGAAACAGGAGAAATGCGAGATGATTACGAAACAGCAAAAAACGTGTTTAAAAGTTCAAGCGATATAACCGGGGCAACTGCATCCTCTCATTTACCCGGCAGGGAATTTTCCAGTACCAGAATATATGTTAATAACAGGGAGGCAGAAACTGGTTTGTCAATGGCCTTTATCAGTCATGATCATGACTTTTATGAAGTATACGGATTGGAAATGGTTGCTGGCAGACATCACATGAAAGAGATGGGAGCTGATACAGTATTTGGAAATGTGGTATTCAACGAAGCAGCAGTAAAAGCTTTTGGTTTTAATTCCGTAGAGGAAGCCATGGAGCAACAATACTGGAGAAGGGGTCTTCCTCTAATTGGTGTTGTAAAGGATTTTCATGTAAGTGGATTGCAATCTGAAGTTGAGCCGATGTATACGATAATTGGAGGTTGGGCATATCGATACATAACTCTGAATCTTAATACTGCTAACATTCAAAAAACTATGGCATTTGTAGAAGGAAAATGGAAAGAAATCTTTCCTGAAATGGCCTTCGAGTATTTTTTCCTCGATACTGAATTTGACAACCAGTACAAGCAGGAAATGCAAATGGGCTCGCTATTCAGAATCTCTACTTTGCTTGGATTATTTATAGCCTGCCTCGGTTTATTTGGCTTGTCGGCATTTATGGTTGAACGAAGAATTAAGGAAATAGGTATCCGAAAAGTTCTTGGGGCTACAGTCTCTGGTATTGTTATGATAATAAGTAAGGAGTTTTTATTACTTATCGGACTGGCAAATATTATTGCCTGGCCTATTGCGTATTTCACTATGCAGCAATGGCTTCAAAATTTTGCCTATGCAACCAGTGTTTCATTCATCCTGTTTATTATTGCCGGTGTACTGGCCTTGTCAATTGCATTTATTACGGTTGGTTCACTTGCTTTGCGGGCAGCGTACAGCAATCCGGTTGACTCTCTAAAGTGTGAGTGAAAAAATCAATAGTGATTGGTCAATTGAAAAATGGAATTGGTCATTTGGCTGCGCCGTCATTTGTTGTGATTGGAAATTGGTTAGTAGTTGTTTGGCATGTATGGATATTGAAAGCCTATCGAGTGGATATTAATTGTTGTTTGATTATTATTTTATCCTAAGTAAGCCTGTTGTAGAAACTAAAACTGTCACTCTGAGCTTGTCTCAGAGACTGAAAACACTATAAAGTCAGATGCTGAAACAAGTTCAGCATGACAAAGAGCTGGTTTTGTTAAACCCTGCGAAGGTTATCGGATGTTAGATGGGCCTTGCAGTTTTTGGCTTAATGTCTGTCTCTGGTCAATTACTTTGGTCCTTAGTCACCAGGATTTTTGATGTGTGAATTTTTACACCCCTTCCTACAATACAACCTTCCTTTGATATGATGGTCTAATTATTTGTTACATGTTTTGTGGAACAAATAAACATGTAGGGCGTCAAAATTATATCTTCCACAATTTGTGTAAGAAATGCCCTAATTCAATGGAGATCAGATGGAATCCTTAACCAGAAAAGAAGAATTAATTCTTTTAGCAATTATCAACCTCGAAGAGGAGGCTTACCTTGTATCAATTCAGGATCATCTTTCGAGCGTATTGAAAATGAAGATGCTCCTTACTGCTGTTCATGTTCCTCTAACAAGACTTGAAAAACGCGGCTTAATAGAATCTGAATATGGAGAGTCTACGGCTGTGCGGGGAGGACGAAGGAAAAAGATATACACGCTGACAGATAGAGGCTTAAAAACTCTTAATGAGTATAGAAAAATAAATGACATAATGTGGGATAAGTATTCAAAGGGCTTAGTTTAAGTGAAGGCTAATATTAAAATACCTGGATTCCTTCGATATTTGCTAAAAATATTTACTCAAAATACCGAACATGAATCACTATTGGGAGATCTGGAAGAAGTATACGTCACTATATATAATGACGAAGGAAAGCTAAGAGCTGTTTTATGGTACTTTAAATGTGTTGTAAGACTCATCCCCGATTTTTTTGCCGATAATATTTTATGGAGTATAACAATGTTTAATAATTATTTGAAAATCGCACTTAGAAATATTATGAAACACAAAATCTATTCCTTTATCAACATTTTCGGATTGTCAGTAGGGATGGTGTGTACAATACTTATAATGTTCTGGGTTCAGGATGAATTAAGCTATGATAAATTTTATCCAGACTATGATAAAGTATATCGAATTGCCTATGAACATATGGGACCTAATGGTAAACAGATTTTTAGTGCTACTGCACCACCTGCTGTGGCCTACCATCTTATGAATGATTATCCTGAAGATATTGAATATATGGTCCGAATCATGAGTCCTTATTGTGCTACTCAGGTAAAGTACAAAGAGGCATCCTACTCTGAAAATAATGTCTATCGTGCCGAAAAAGATTTTTTTAACATCTTTCAAACAGAATTCATATTCGGAAATGCTTCCGGTGCCCTGACCGGGCCGAATAAAATAGTAATCACGGAATCAATATCGCGAAAATATTTTGGGAACACCGATCCTACGGGAGAACTGCTGAATTTGGATGGAAGATATAATGCAATTGTAACCGGAGTTGTAAAAGATGTTCCCGGCAATTCCCATTTTAGGTATGATTTCGTTCTGTCGAGCGAATCATCTTACAGCATGCTGACATTAACAGAAAATTGGGGGTGGTATGCTTTTCACACATATTGTAAGATTAATCTGGCGGTAACCAAAGACAAAATTGATAGTGAGATGAGTTCATTTATCGACAGGCATGTCGAACCGGTTGATGGCCTTTCAGGTAGTCAACTGAAAGATTTTCATTTTCAGCCTCTGGCAAGTATTCATCTTAATTCGAACTATACAATCGAAATGGCAGAAAATGGCAGCGGAGATCAATTATATATTTTTATGGTTGTCGCATTACTTATACTAGGATTAGCCTGCATTAATTTTACAAATTTATCCACAGCAAGAGCGCTTCACAGGGCAAAAGAGATTGGATTACGCAAGGTGTGCGGGGCTTCGAAAACTCAAATTGTCAGGCAGTTTTTTGCTGAGGCAATAGTAGTAACATTTGTTTCATTTATTCTTTCAATAACAATAATAATTTGTGTGATGCCCTGGTTCAGTAATTTTACCGAAAAAGAATTATCACTAATAAATGCAGATATGTTTTCATATCTGATCATGTTGAGTGTTCTAGTATTTACGGGGTTGGCTGCCGGGGCTTATCCGGCAATAGTGCTCTCTAAATTTCAGCCTACAACAATACTTAAGGGATCCTTCAAATCGTCAGGTAAAGGATTATGGACGCGAAGGTTTTTTGTTTCACTTCAATTTGTTATAACAATCTCTCTTATTGTTTCAATTGGTGTGATTAGCAGGCAGAATTCATACATGTCAGAAATCAATGTCGGATATGAAAAAGGCAAAATGGTAATTCTTAACCTTTTACGCGCAACTTCCAATCAGGTAAGTGCTCTGGAAAGTAATCTTGCAAAAAATTTTGATGAAACAGATTGCGCGATTTCGTACCTGTATCCTACCCATGTTTTATGGGCGGGTCAAGATTTCAAAGTTGCCAAAAGCAATAAAGTAAAGGAGAATGAAATTAATTGTCGTAACAATGTTATTGATTACAAATTTATTGATACTTACAAAATCTCAATGGCAGCCGGAAGAAATTTCAGTAAAGACTTTATTTCTGACTCCTCTGCATGTATTATTAATGAGACTGCAGTCAGACAGTTTGGCTGGGCTTCTCCCTACGATGCTTTAGGTGAATATATTTCAGATTCCAGGCAGGAATTAAAAATTATTGGTGTTACAAAAGACATTCATTTTGAATCACTGCATAATGAAATAACGCCGATGGTATTTCACTTCGGACCACATACAAACCGCAGCTATGCATTTATGTCTGTTAATATTGGGAATAGAAATACAAATGAAGCAATTGAAACAATTAAATCTTCGTGGGAAGAAAGCTGCTCAAATATTGCTTTTGATTATTCGTTCCTCGATGAAAGATATGATAAGTTGTATAAAAATGAGCAGAAGCAGGGTTCAATCTTAAGTTTGTTTTCCGGACTTGCACTGGTTATTGCATGCCTAGGTTTGATTGGATTAGTTTCGTTCGCCGCGGAGGAAAAAACTAAAGAGATTGGTATTCGAAAGGTGCTTGGTTCCAGTGTAGGGAACATTGTAACTATCATGTTAAAAGAATTTGCCTTTCTGATCCTGGCAGCAAACATCATCGCATGGCCGCTGGCGTATTATTATATGGATAGTTGGTTGCAGGATTTTGCTTATAAAACAAGTTTGGGCCTTGGAGTATTTTTAATCTCCGGTCTCGCCGTGTTGGGTATTGCCTTGCTGGTTGTCAGTTTTCAGGCAACAAAGGCAGCATTAACAAATCCAATTAATAGTCTACGAAGTGAGTAAGAGATAAAAACAATGGTTACAAATTTTCTTAAAATTGCCTTCAGAAGTCAATTGTAATTGGCTTGCTCGGCGCTGCGTTCCTCAGTGTAATCTAAGTTCGAAAAACGGAGAGAGGTCATTTGGTTGCGCCTTCGTTGATGATCATTTGTCAACTGTCTACACTGTCATTTATGGTAATTTGATTTTGTCTTATAGGTATTAATTTTTTTTCAGTTTTGTCAATTGTTACTTATTTCTTCACAAATAGTTTTTATGGTTGCTATATACTAGCAAAATGTTATCATTTTTAACTGGGAATGCAATTTTGTGCCATAAATCATTGATATAAAAACAATAATCACCTACTTTCATCTCACCTGCAAAAAAACTCTTTCATTCCGGATGTGGATATGCACGCAGACAACTACTCTAAGTGCATTCCTTTTATAGTCGGCCTTATTTTTTAGAGGCAGAAAAACTTCTGATGTATTTTCAAACATAAAGTGGAGGATTCTATGAACAATGTAACCGTTCTTGTTCTTGCAGCATTAATGGCAATAGCAGTTGCAATTTCTACTGGTCCGGCACCAAACTCAGGTGACGGAGTATCAGATGGCAGCGGTATCGATGCTCCATGCGGAGTGGTTGATGGAAGAGGTCCGGCTCCGAATGCTGGCGATGGTATTCCTGACGGTAGTGGTTTTTGATTTTTCTGATGCCTACCGGTTTAATGAGGCGTTGCGGAAAATATTTTCTTTTTTGTCAAATTGGAAGTGCCTGCAATTATTAAAAGCACTTCCAAATTTGGCACATATTGCTTTACTCATTACTATTAGTAATCAACCCTAAATCGCCAATTACGGTAAACCTGTTAATAGACAGTAAAGTTATTTTAGAACATGCAGTAGAGTCTTCATTTGTCTCTTAACCCCTTGTTTTACACTTTGCTGCCATATTCGAATTTATTCAGAAAAATAACGAAAGAACTTCAGGACAAGAAAAATTTATTTAATACTAAAAACTTTTCTTGACAAGCGGATCTTTTTTTTGTATTGTGTAACTAAAATTACAATACACTTACTAAATGTAATAAAATATACATGGCACATCAAAGACTAACTGAAATATTTCTCGAATTAATTAAAATAGAAGCTCTTTCCGGTGAAGAAAAACCGGTTGCAGAATACGTAAAAACTTTTCTTGGCAATATTGGGCTTAATCCATATGAAGATGGCTCAGCGTCATCAACTTCAAGTAATACGGGTAATATTGTTTGCAAGGTCGGAACAGGAGGGAATATGATTCTTTCCTCCCATATGGATACAGCACGCTCCACTCAAAATGTTAAACCGATTATTGAGACCGATAAAATAACTTCAGATGGCACAACAATTCTGGGGGCAGATAACCGGATGGGAATTGCAGTTCTTCTTTATCTGGCTGAAAAAATCATAGAAGAGAATATTTCTGTTGAGAATTTTACTCTGGGATTTTTAACCTGCGAGGAAACTACCCTCGCTGGATCCGCAAACATTGAGCTGGATGAATCAATTAAATACGGATTCGTTTTTGACTCCCAGTACAGACCAGGCAAATTTATTAATTCATCCTATGGCGCTGCGAGTTTTAACCTTAAAGTTATAGGGAAGGCAGCTCATTCAGGTATTGCTCCGGAAAAGGGAGTTAACTCCCTTGAAATAGCGGTAGATGCCTTAAGGGATGTTAAATTCGGAAGGCTTACTCCTGAATCGACCTTTAATATTGGCAGGATTAGTGGAGGTAGCGGTGTTAATGTAGTCCCCGAATCCTTATATCTCGAAGGAGAATTCAGATCTGTGAATCCTGATGAAGCGGAGAAAAACTTGCTTAATCTAAAGAAACGATTTGAAACATCGGCCTCTAACCTTGGTGGGAAAATACAATTCGACTGGTTCTGGGATTTTAAACCTTTCAATATTTCTGATTCAAGTTATACTTATAAAAAAATCAGCTCTGCCATCGAAAAAGTAGGACTTGTTCCTGAGGCTGTTATATCAGCAGGGGGCAGTGACGCAAACTCTTATAACGCACGTGGCATTGAAGCTGTTAACATTGGAATTGGTGCTCAGAATCCCCATGCTAACGATGAATACATTTATCTGGAAGATTTAGAGAACACATTTAATATTGCACTAGAATTGGTAAGGAAGTGATATGAAAAAAATGTCAAAAAGTTTATCAATATTATTATTAATCGCTGCTCAAATACTGGCTGGTTCAGAAAATAGCAAGGGACATCTTTTTATTATCGGCGGTGGAGATCGTTCTCCTGAACTTATGAATAAATATTTTGAGCTGGTTGGAGACTATGATTCGAAAATTGTAATAATTCCCATGGCCAGTTCTGTTCCTCTTGAAGTAGCACAGGAGCAAAAAGAAGAGTTCATAAAACTTGGCTGCAAAAATGTTGATTTTATTTATTGTGACAATATAACAGCGGATGTTGATAGTAACTTATTAAAGATGGAAAATGTGAAAGCGGTTTTCTTTTCTGGCGGGGATCAAGCGCGATTAACAGCTGCTCTGCTGGGAACGAAACTACTTGAAAAAATAAAGAAGGTTTATAATGAGGGCGGAGTAGTTGGCGGTACAAGTGCAGGAGCAGCCATAATGAGTGAGGTCATGATTACGGGAGATGAGTTAATCAATAAAGATAAAGAGGATTTCTTTATAGCCATTCAAAAAGGTAATATTAAAACAACCGAAGGTTTCGGCTTTGTGAAAACGGGCATCATTGATCAGCATTTTGTCCTAAGAAAGAGACTTAACCGGTTAATTTCGGTTGTACTGGAGCATCCGAATCTACTTGGTATCGGCATTGACGAATCAACCGCCATAATAGTAAATCCCGATTCAACCTTTGAAGTAGCCGGGGAACGTACTGTTCTTATTTTTAACGCTACTGATGCAAAAGACATTAGAACTAATAAAGAAGGTTTGTTATCAGCCAGCGGCATAAAACTGGACATTTTACAATCCGGTGAAAAATATAACCTAAAACAAAAATGTGTGATTAAATGAAAGATACCTCAAAAAAACGAAAATTCAGATTAAAGGTACCTAATACTTATCTGCTTATTTTCAGTATTCTTATTCTTATTGCTGCCTCCACCTGGTTTATTCCTGGTGGAAGATATGATAGAGAATTGATTAACGGGACAGAAGTTGTGGTGCCCGGTTCATTCCATTATATTGAAAAAAATCCGCAGGGTATAGGCGATCTTTTCAGTTCTCCAATAAAGGGATTTGATGAAGCGGCTCTTATAATTGGTTTTGTTTTAATTGTTGGCGGGGCCTTTTTTGTTCTGCAACAGACCGATGCAATAAACGCCCTTATCAGAAAACTTGCTCGCGCATATAAAACATCCAAAACTATGCGGGTAATGTTTCTTCCTGTGCTTGTCACTTTGTTTTCACTAGCCGGGGCGACCTTCGGGATGAATGAAGAAATTATTCCCTTCGTTCTTATCTTCGTTCCAATAAGTCTTGCTTTAGGGTATGATTCAATAATAGGCGTTGCTATTCCACTTGTTGGGGCTCATGTCGGTTTCGCCAGTGCTTTTCTTAATCCATTTAACGTGGGCATTGCCCAGGGATTAACCGGTGTTCCCATCTTTTCCGGTATAGGATACAGATTAGTCGTCTGGTTTATAATAAATCTATTTGCTGTTCTCTTCCTTGTTTACTATGAAAGGAAATTAAAAAAGGATCCAACTATTAGTCCGATGTATGAGGAAGATCTGGAAAGAAGAAAAAGTGAGGTTTTTGAAGATAATAGTGAAGAAACGAAATTTTCTCCTCGTCACAAGCTGGTTCTCTTAACATTTATCGGCTCACTGATAATGCTTGTTGTTGGTGTAATCGAATTTGGCTGGTATATTGAAGAGATAGCCGCGCTCTTTTTTGTTATGGGCATAGTAGTCGGTTTAATTGGCGGCTTAAAAAGTGAAGAGATAATTAAAGGGTTTATTGAAGGGGCAAAAGACCTGGTTGGAACGGCATTTATAATCGCATTGGCACGGGCTACTCTTGTTCTTGCTCGTGACGGACAAATAATTGACACAATGCTTTATTCGCTTTCCCCAATTATAGAGTCATCATCTCCAATTTACGCTTCTCAAAAAATGTTTATCATCCAGGCTATAATAAATTTCTTTGTCCATTCCGGTTCAGGTCAGGCAGCATTGACTATGCCAATAATGGCGCCACTAGCAGATCTTGTGGGCGTTACAAGGCAGACTTCAATTCTGGCTTTTCAACTTGGTGAATTAACAAATATAATCATTCCAACTTCAGGGGTTACAATAGGAGCACTTACCATGGCACGTGTTCCCTGGGGCAAATGGGCTAGATGGGTATTACCGCTGCAGATAATACTTATGCTGGTAGCTCTTTTATTACTGATTCCACCGTATTTCCTTCAATGGTAGATAAATAATTAATTTAAACAACTTAGGGAGGCGTCATGAAAAAACATCTAAAATTTGCAAATCTTTCTCTGCTGGCATTACTATTATTGCCAAGCATGCTTTTTGCTCAGGCGGAATTTGATAATTCTGCTCTCGACATCATCGTCAATGATTATGGCAGGATAAGAGCCTACGATACCGGCGGTGCAACTAAGCAGGTTGAACGAATATCTCCACTTGTACTTGGTCGGCCTAACCAGGTGTTCGATTATCAAAACGATATGGAGAATGAATCTCCTTCTACTTTGGTATCAGCCTCAAATTTTGCCGATTTTGAAGTTTTCGGTTCCTACAATAATACTTATTCAAATCTTCCTCCTAACGTACGAGTCGATTTGAATCTGTACGCCTGGACCGGTAAATCATACTTTATCGTAAAATACACCATTACCAATAATGAAGCCACTGCTCTTACTGCCATTCCGGGATACGAGTTTATTTGCGAACTTGATGGTTTATATGGCAGCGATACTACTACATATATACCTGATCAACAAGCAGCAATTATCAAAACTCCCGGGGCAACTAAACAATCAGGGTCAAAAGTATTATCTCACGACCTCTCATCTTTAGCAATTGAAAGCTGGGTGGCGGATTACTGGGTTGGAGATACAAATTTAAGTAACTGGCTTACACCAGGTAATATAGACCAATCGGGTTTAGCAGATGTTGATGGTGCACTTTTGATATTTGGACTTCCCTCTGTTACAATAGCAAGCGGTGCTTCATTTGTATTTTATCTCGGTGCAGCAGTCGGCACAACACAGGACGATGTTTTGAGCTTATTGGCAGAAGCCCAAACAAAATATAACAGTACATTTACCTCTGTTGAAAATATTGAAGTGCCAACTTCTTATCAGTTATCTCAAAACTATCCTAATCCTTTTAATCCGACGACGAAAATCAATTTCTCCATACCTGAAAGCGGTTTGGTGAATTTGAGAGTCTATAATACTCTCGGGCAGGTAGTTGCAAATCTTATTAACGAAGAAATGTCAGTTGGCGAATATACAGTTGACTTTAATGGCAGTGACTTGTCAAGCGGAATTTATTTTGTTGAATTATCAGCTGGTCAATTTAATGATGTAAAAAAAATAACCCTAATGAAGTAAAATTATGAGTAGATACAAAGAAATAAAAGACCGGATACATAGTCATTACGAAAGCATGCCAAAGAATCAAAAAAGATTAGCGGAATTCTTTATTGATAATTTTGACCGAATACCATTTTTAAGTGTGAACAATGTCTCGGAGGCAACCAAATTAAGTGTTGCCTCCATTGTCCGCTTCGCTCAAAGAATTGGTTTTTCCGGTTTTCTGGAAATGAGAGGCGAAATTGCTAATACTCTCCAAAACGATATTGAGAAGAAAGAAATCTTCTCACTACTCGACACAAAAGGTTTTAGTGGTGATACACTTACTAATGTTGCCAATCAGGATATAAAGAATATTAATGACACCTTGAATCAATTAGACAGAGCAAGCTTTAAGAAAGCATTAAAACTTATTGTGGATTCGAAAAGAGTATTTACAATGGGTTTAGGCATTTCCTATTTACTCTCTGACGTGCTTGCATATCAATTACGCCAGGTAGCAGTTGATTCAAGTGTTTTTAAGCATGATCACTCATCATTTATGGAACAAATGCTTTACCTGAATGAAAACGATTTGGTTATAGCTCTTTCTTTTCCTCCATATTCAAAAGAAACAATTGAGGCGGCTAAATATGCAAAAGAAAAAAAGATTAAAGTGATTTCTCTTACGGATAAAAATGCTTCTCCAATTTCATTTTATTCTGATGTTCATTTAACCATCAAAACTGAGAATATGCTTTATACAAATTCTTTCTCTGCCATATCAGTTGTAATTAACGCTATCGCTACTGGTTGTGCCTTAAAGAACAAAGCTAATGCAAAAAAAATGCTGGAAGATTCAAACATCGTTACAAAAAGACAAGACGATGTAATTTATTAATATGCTCAACAATTACACATTGGGGAGTTACCAAGTGAAAAATTTTTTTATACTATTAATCTTTGTAACAGTAAGTCTTAATGCCGGAACAACAGGTAAACTATCCGGCAAAATCACAGATGCTTCCACAGATGAACCACTGTTTGGAGCAAACATTATTTTCCTCGGAACGAACCTGGGCGCTGCAACAGATTTCGACGGCAACTATGTAATTCTTAATATCCGCCCGGGAATCTATAGTGTTAAGATCAGCTCTATTGGATATAAAAGCACTATTGTTGATAATGTTCAAATAGTTGTAGACAGGACTACTAATATATCTCTAAGTCTTGAAGCAACAAGTGTTCAACTTGAAGATGTTGTCGTAAGAGCTGAAGCGAAAATGATACAAAAAGATTTGACCAGCAGTATTGCGGTTATGACAAGAGATGAAATTGAAGAATTACCTGTTTCTGACTTTTCTCAGCTTCTGCAATTGCAGGCTGGCGTTGTTGGCAGCGGGAAAAATCTTCATGTTCGTGGCGGGCGCTCAAATGAAGTAGCTTATCTCATCGACGGTATGTATGTCCAGGATCCTCTTTTGGGTGGATTGGCAACTGCATTAAGTAATGATGCAATTCAGGAGATGAGCCTGCTAAGCGGGACCTTTAACGCAGAATATGGAAACTCACTTAGCGGTGTCGTGAATATTGTAACTCGTGAAGGCGGTGATAAAATTACCGGGCGTGTTGAAATGCGTACAAGCGAATTTGGACTTACAGATTATTCTGACTTCCATGAAATGAGAATAAATGGAAACATCAGCGGCCCGCTTTTTACTAACGATCTTAAATTTTTTGTGGCTCTGGAAAATGACAGAAATGGAAATTATCTGCCATTCGGTTATGATAAATCACAGAGCTTTTTTGGAAAACTTTCTTATGCAGGAATTAAGGGGCTGAAGTTTACTCTTTCCAACAGAGGAAGTAAGTCCAGCCGTCAAAATTACAGTCATTCTTATAGGTATATTCCCGAACAATATTTAAGAAGCAGGAGTGACAGTTATCAGACCACCCTGGCTATAACTCATTCTGTAGCTAATAATTTATTTTATGATTTGAGGTTCTCATATTTTAATCAGGGATATTACTCAGGTATTGATAAGGATACTTCGCAGTATAATTCTGAATCTGATCGGCAGTATTTTACAGATATTGGAAATGGATTTGAATTCTTTTCCCGTTCTGATCCACCATCTTTAACTGACAGCAGAACTGTAACTGCTGAAGTAAAAGGTGATGTTGTCTGGCAGATAGATAAGACGAACGAAGTTAAGGCAGGTTTCCAGTATAAGAAACACTGGCTGAAGTATTGGAATATCTATGACCCCAAGAGAGATTATCCTTACGTGAACAATTATAATACAAGTCCTTTCGAGGCCTCTGGATATATTCAGGACAAGATCGAATTTCCTTTCCTTGTCATTAATCTCGGACTTCGTTTCGATTATGTAAACGCAAACGTGATTTTCAGGAATAATCCACTCGATCCAAATTCACTTGTCGAGGTAAAACCAAGATATCAGATAAGTCCGCGTGTTGGCATCGCTCATCCGATTTCTGAAAATACGAAACTTCACTTTTCCTATGGACACTTTTTCCAAAACCCGGATTATCAATATTTCTTTGAAAATAGTCAGTACGATCTTCATGTGCGCGAACCCCTTATGGGTCAGCCGAACCTGGATGCAATGAGAACTATTTCTTATGAAGTTGGAGTATCTCATCAGTTCAGCGAAAGAGTCGCTATGCATGTAACAGCTTATTATAAGGATGAGACTGGGAAAATCGGTACTCGTTACTATTTCCCTTATGTTGATGGACGTTATATTGGATATACTCTTTATGTTAACGAAGATTACACAAATACAAAAGGTTTTGAAATTAACGTTGACGCAAGAAGCAGCAAGTATTTTTCCGGTGGTTTAACCTACACCTTCTCCGTTGTAAAGGGAAGTGCCTCTTCTGAGACCGAACAATATCCCGGTACGAGTGAATCAACGCTACTCTATTATCTGGACTGGGATAAAACCCATGTTGTTAATGCGAGTGGTACATTCTCTATACCGGAGGATGAAGGTCCGGAGATTTTAGGAGAGAAGATTTTTGAGAATATGGATTTTAGCGTCATCTTAAAAGCAAGTTCCGGTTATCCATATACACCGGGCGGCAGAGATATTGGTTTTGTTATCAGTAATTCATTGAGGATGCCATCTGTTTATACCATTGATCTTGAATTCGGTAAAGAATTTAAATTATTCTCTAACTATAATACCCGGATTTTCTGTGAAGTACTAAATCTTACAAACCACAGAAATATTCTCTATGTATACCCTGACACGGGTGATCCTGAAATATCATTTTCCGGAGATAGCTCAATAGACTATTTGAGAGATCCGTCAAACTTCGGTCCTCCAAGATCAGTAAGGCTAGGGATTGGAATAAGATTTTAGTGAAATTGTAATCAGAATATTGTCAGGAATAATCTTCTTTCAAAGTTTTAATTTTTGGTGGTAGCCATGAAGAATTATTTCTGCAACAGACAAAACATTAAGTGAATTTTAATTCATTGGGACGAAAATGAAAAAACGGTTTTTATATTTAATAATGCTGCTTGGCTTCTTACTTGTTTCAAACGGGCAGGATAAGAGCAAGGATAAAGATCAGGATTCTCCTCTTCAAAAAACGGAGGGTATAACCGATCGAGCCGGTGGTACGCATAACGGAAGTAATATAGGTTTGTTTTTTGAAAACAGGGGTAAACTTTATCCACGAAGGGTTACTCAGGGTCCATCCGGCGAATGGCCTATTAACAGTACAATGCATTACATATACAGAATAAATCCCATGGTTGGTATTCCTGGTAATGTAATCCAGGGCAGGTACACTACTAATGAAGAATGGGAGGCTGTTGGTGGATTCCACAATCCGGAAATCTCCAGCGTTGCCTTGAGCGATAATCCGCAAACCTGGCATCCAGTTAATGGATGGCCGATAAAGGACGCCAACGGTAATCCTGTTATTAAATCAGATCAGGATAGTTTTTGCGCTTACAGCGACAGCAATAACACAAAACGAATTCTTGGAATACAGGTTAACCAAACCGGTTATACATACGGCGTAAAATTTGCTCAGGACATAATTTTCTACAAGTTCGACGTCATTAACAATGGTAACGAAAATCTTAGTGATCTTTTTTTCGCCATGTACTCTGATATGGACATTGGAAATATCAGCGGCGGCGATGCTGAATATGATGACGATTTTGTCGGCTTCGATCAGGAAGAGAATTTTGCTTATTTTCATGACGATGGCTTGTCTTCCGAGTGGCCAGGTGGCAAAACCGGGCATTTTGGTGTTGCCTTTCTTAAGACTCCAAGTGTAAATGGTGTTGAACTTGGCATGACCGATATGCACTATAATCTTTACTATGATGATCAGGATATCGATTCTGTTCAGTACGGTATAATGGCTAGTAAGGAGTATTTGTATAATTCAGAATTTGGTGACCGGTACTTCCATCTTGGCAGTAATGCAAATATTCATTATGATGATCCTGCTACTCAACCGGAAAGCGGATTGGATATTCTTGCAACCCTAAGCTCTGGTCCTTATAATTTAAACCCGGGTGATACCTTAACATTTATTACTGCGATTCTTGCCGGGTGGGATAAAACTGAAATTTATAATACTCTGGAATCAGCCAAGAAGGTAATGGCTTTTAATTTTGAAATCAGTAAACCACCTGCGGCTCCTGCACTTACCGGTGTTGCCGGTGATGAAAAAGTAACTCTTTATTGGGACGATAGATCAGAGAACTCTCTGGATAATTTTTCAGGTGAATATGATTTCGAAGGATATCGTTTGTACCGTAGTCGGGATAAGGGTGTAACGTGGTCAAAATTATTGGATTGTGATCTACTCAATTTCAGTGGTTTTGATACTGCTCTTAAATATAGCTACGTAGATGAAGATGTAACAAATGGTTTTGAATACTGGTATTCCGTTACAGCTTTTGACAGAGGGGACTCATCAATTGCAAGTCTCGAAAGTCCAAAAGGCAGCAGCACTGGTGTCATTAACCTTGTTTCAATGTATCCGCAATCTGCGGCTATTGGTTATGTGCCAGTTTCAACAGGTGATGTATCTCATTCTGGGTCGGGTAATTCGAATTATAAACTTACAGTTACACCAACCGATAATAGCACTCTTGGTGGTAATCACTATGAACTCAGTTTTGATTACATTACTAAAAAAGAGAAAGGAAATTTAAATACGCTCGTAGATGTTATTATAAGAGATTCCAGCAAGACTTATCCAGTGTCGTACGGTATTCAGTTCCTGACTGGGAATCAAATTACAATAATAGATCTCTCGACAGGTGAATACGTCGACAGATATCCAAGAAACTTCGTATCGGGCGGTAGGTATAATGTATCTGCCGGTCTTCAATTTGTTGTCTACAATCCTGACCCTAACGCTGACCCGGATTTACTGCCTCAACCTGGTGATTATATAACTATTAAATTTGCCGCTACTGTGGTGAGGAACAATTCAGAAACAGCAATGCCATTCAGAGGCTTTGATATTAATCAGACGCTTGCTACTGATGACGGCGTGTTGTTCTCGTTATCGGCACCTGATATAATTCAGGATGTTTCAAGAATAGCGGGAACTGATCCGGTTGACATAGAATTTTCCGTTGATGACGAAACCCTTGTTAGTGCTAATACTTATTTCATATCAACAGAAGGTTCAGGGGAAAACTCAACAGGAGAAAAATTCGTAAAAGTTGTAATTCGCGATTCCGAGCAGACAACACTTGCGGAATTTGATACTCTCTACAATCTGGATAGTTTTTACTTCGATGGATTGCGCGGATCAATAGATTTTAACGGCAATAGTGCTCCATCAGCAGGAAATATATTTTCCGTAATTACAATTCTTCCTCTTCAAATTACTTTACAGGATAAATACAATTTTGGAATTGAAAATTCATATATCGACAGTAACGAAATTAAAGAGAATATCAACAATATCAGGGTCGTTCCTAATCCTTATGTAGTTTCTTCCTTATATGAACCTGAGTTTGGAGAGTTGAGAAGAGAACCTTTGCGACAGATTCAATTTGTCAATCTGCCTAATGAATGCACTATTCACATATTTTCTATTGATGCTGATTTGGTTAAGACCCTTTATCACAGCTCATCGGGTGGAACTGAAACCTGGGATTTAAGAGCCGAGGGCGGCAGAGAAATTGCTCCTGGTATTTATATCTATGTTGTCAGGGCAGAAGGAACGGAGTATTTAAGCAGATTCGCAATCATCAAATAAAAATAGTATTAGGAAATCAGCGATGAAAAAGTTTTTACCAATAATTATCGGAATGCTACTTACTACGTGCGTGTTCGGGCAAAATCCCAATCTGGGTGCCTCGGGTGCTCAATTTCTTGAGATTCCTGTCGGGGCCAGAGCTACTGCACTTGGTGGAGCATTTGTGGGTTTAAGTGATGACATTACTTCTGTTTTTTGGAATCCTGCTGGTATAGGGAATATAAAGAATAAAGCGGCTCATTTTTCGTATATGCGTTATTTTGAAATGTTCGATCTTAACGCGGCTGCTTTTGCCATCAACTTCGAAGACGTGGGTTCTATAGCTGTTAGCGTCCTCGTGTTTTCCATGGACAAAATGGAAGTCACTAACGAAAATAATCCAAATGGAACGGGAAGATTTTTCGATGCACAGGATTTGGCGGTTGGATTAACCTATGCCAAAAATCTGACAGACAGGTTTACTGTTGGTCTTACCATGAAGTATGTTAGTCAGAGAATATGGAATGAAACTGCAAGCGGTGTTGCCTTCGACGTCGGCACCAAATACAGACTCGATTTCCAAAATCTTACCATTGCTATGAGGATGAGCAATTTTGGTCCGGATTTAAGATTCGATGGTGAAGATCTTAATGTGACTCATGATATCAACAGCAATATTCCATTAAACCGACTGACCCCGGCAAGATTAATGACGGATGATTATCCGCTTCCTCTCTGTTTCCAGGTGGGAATTGCAATTGATCTTTATAATTCAACCTTCCTTAAAATAAGATCTGCTATTGATGCTGTTCATCCGAATGACAACAGAGAGCGGGTAAATTTTGGAACTGAGTTCACCTTCTTTGACCGTTTGTTCCTTCGCGGCGGATACAAATATAATTATGATGACGAAGATTTTACCTTTGGTGCCGGTGTAAACCTGCCGGTTGCTGGTAATGTAGTTTTCTTCGATTATGCTTATTCACTCTATGATATTTTACCAAGTGTTCATAGAATTTCCTTGGGGATGACGTTCTGATAAACAACCCGCTCAAAATAAATAAACAATTACTAAATGGAATGAGAATTATGCAAATAATTCTCATTCTCTTTTCTCATTCCCTTCTTTCCGCTCAGGGGTATCTTTGTGCAATTGGCGGAGGAAGCGAGAACTACAATGATTGGAGCGATGAACCATATAGCTGGATTGTTGAGCACAGCAGTAATAATAAATTGCTGATTCTATCCTACTCCGATCAAAGTGACTGGATGGTTAACTATTTCAAATCATTTGGCGCAACGGAGGTTTACAATTATAAGATTGGCGATAGAACTACTGCTGATCTGCAGACCACTTACGATGAAATAATATCTGCTGGTGCGGTTTTTATTAAAGGTGGTGACCAGTGGAAATATATATCCTATTGGAAAGGGACGAAAACCGAAGATGCTATAAGGTATGTTTATGAGAATGGTGGAGTTATTTCCGGAACGAGTGCCGGCGCTATGGTACTTGGTGAATATGCCTTCTCGGCAAAATACGGATCTGCTTACCCTAAGGAATCTCTCCTTAATCCCTTCTACTCCAAAATCACTTTTGAAAATGATTTCTTGAATTTGTTGCCCGATGTAGTATTTGATACCCACGTTATACAACGTGGTAGATGGGGCAGAGTAATACCCTTTGTTTTTAATCTTTACGAAACAACTTCTGAAAATGTTCTGGGAATTGCTGTTGATGATATGACAGCACTCTGTATTGAACCAGACGGTATTGCGACGGTTATGGGGAGCGGGGCAGTTTCATTTTATCAAATTGATCAGTACACTATTGTAACATACAATCCGCCGGACTATACGATTGAGAATTTGAAGTGTGATCAACTCACCGCCGGTTTTCAGTATGACATTTCTAACAGGGAAATTCATTCAAGTCCAGAGAGCGCAAAAAGTGTTAATTTCATTCAGCCAATTTCTAATCCACTCACTGACTTCATGGTTACGGGATCAAATAACATAAGTCAAAATATTGCGGCAAGTTTTGGTGAGTTTTTTACACCGGATGATATTGTTGGCGTTTTATATAATTCCACAGGCAGTCAAACATTCAGCGAGGTAACCGATTATCTGAGTCAAAACGTACAAAGCTATGAGTTGATTGGCATTTCAGGTTCTCTTCTTGATGATCAGGAAATTGCCGATAGAATAAGTGAAAGGACTAAATTTCTTCTTGCTGGAGATAACCTTGTTGAAATGAGAACTCTGAGCGATACAATTTCGATTGTCGGTAAGGCTCTGAATAGTAGAAGTAAAGCGGGTGCAGCATTCTACTTCTTAGGGAGTAATGGCAAACTTACCGGTGAGAATTTTACAAATAATACAGATAGCAATCCCGACGCTGCCTTAAAGGGATTAATGAATAATGCTTTTGGCCTCAATGTATTTTCTGATTTTATTTTTGAACCCATGATCTTTGACGATTCAGATTATTATGAAAATCGCTCCGCAGCGCTTTTATGGGGGATGATGCATAATCAAAAACGAATTGGTTTGTATCTAAATTCATCTGACTATGCTTTTATTAATTCAGGTGACTTTACCATTGAGGCTTATGGTTCTATGCCTCTAATGCTTGTTGATGCGAGGGGAACTACTATTATTGATTCATCGACTTACAAATACAGCAGCAACTATAAAGCAAGACAGGTTGTTTCAATGAATAATTTACGTTATACAATATCTACTGAAAAAAAGAAATACTCCCTTGAGAATGGTTTGTTGCTGACATCAATTGAACTTGAAGATAATTCAGAATCTGATCACACCTATTTTCTCTATGATAATTATCCAAACCCGTTTAATCCAAGGACAAAGATAAAATATGAGATTACGAAAGCTGACATGGCTGAGCTGGGTGTGTATGATCTGCTTGGCAGGGAAGTAATCAAATTGGTAAGTGAATATCAGCCTGCCGGTAAATACGAAGTAGAGTTTGACGGCAGCGGACTTTCAAGCGGGGTTTATCTATACCGATTCTCTACAGGAAACAATATACAATCAAAAAAACTGGTTCTGTTAAAATGAAAACTTTATTAAATACCGTCGCGCTTTACCTGGTTGTTTTATTAACTTTTTTAACTGCGGCTTGTTCGCAAATTCAAACCCCTCTTGAAAAATCCAATTTCACAGAACTATCCAACAATAAGGATATGTGTTCCTTTCTGGATGAAGTAAGTGCAAACAAAGGGGAACTTAAAACTGCAATTATTGGCAGGACTACTGAAGGGAGAGACATCCCCGCTGTTTTTGTCTCGACTGATGAGTATGGCACTGACACTTCAAAGGTGAAGGTTCTTCTGTTTGCGCAGCAGCATGGTAATGAGCAGTCTGGCAAAGAAGGAGCGCTTTTTCTGATAAAGGAAATTGCAGAAGGTAAACTCGATTACCTCTTAGATAAAATTGATCTGCTGATCGTTCCTCAGGTTAATCCGGATGGAGCTGATGCCGATAAAAGAAGGAACGGGATGGATCTGGATCTGAACAGAAATCATCTTATTCTGACAGCTCCTGAAACGGCGGCTCTGCATAAATTGTTCGATTTGTACCTGCCGGAAGTTACTATGGATGTACACGAGTATTATCCTTACTCGGAGAGTTGGACTAATTTTGGGGCAATTAAAAATTTTGATGAGCAATTCGGCTCACTTACAAATCCAAATACTTCACAGGCAATCAGAGAGTTTTCCAAAAAATCTTTTCTTCCTTTTATTCAAAAATATATGAATGAAAGAGATTTCACTTTTCAGGAATATATCATTGGTGGTCCTCCAACAGTTGAGAGAATTCGCCACAGCACTTTTGATATAAATGACGGCAGACAAAGCTTCGGCTCCTTTGGTTCTTTTTCTTTGATAATGGAAGGTAAAAACGGAGTAGAGTCAATTGATGGTATAGCCCGTCGTGCGGAAGGGCAGTGTGCAGGGATGAAAGGTCTGCTCCAATTTGTTTATGAGAATAGTGAAGCAATTAAAAAAATGGTTGCTGATGAGCGATCTAAATTAATAAATGGAGAAAGTGATGATCCTGTCGCTATCCAGATGGAGCATATTGCAAATGGGGATGAGCTAAGTTTAACTCTTCTTTCTACACAAACGAATAAAGATACAGTTGTTACTGTTAAAGATTATCGCCCGGTGGTGAATTCATTGTATGATGTTAAAAAACCTCTTGGATATCTTATCCCTAAAAACGATATGGTGTTGGCCGCCTGGACGAAAAGACATAATCTTAAATCGGCTGACATTGAAAAAGAAGAAGATTATAAACTAATTCAATATTTCATCACCGGAATTGATTCAATCGACTTCGAGGGTGATATTGTGATTAATCCTTCCCTTGAGGAAAGGAATGTAAATGAGAAAATTAATCTTTCGGAATATCTTTTTCTTCCGACCCGGCAATTAAAAGGGACCTTTATAACTCAGGCTCTTGAACCTAAATCGATGATCGGACTTGCCACTTATAAAGGTTATGAATATCTGGTTCGGCAAAATGAGCTTTATCCGATACTCAGAGTTGGTAAGTAACGAGAATAGCAGCTTAAGAAAAGTATTTTAATTGGGTGTCAGAATAGTATTCTTAGTTTGATTCAGAACTGAACAAGAATACTTCTTTGCCCATGAAAATGGTTCGCAAAACTCTGGCTGCATTTATTTGATCAACGGGAATATCGAATAAGTTTTTATCAAGCACGATCAAATCGGCAGATTTACCCTTCTCTATCGATCCGGTAACATTCTCCTGGAAATTTGCGTAGGCTCCGTTTATTGTAAAACTCCGAATCATTTCTTCAAGAGTTACTCTTTCCTGAGGGAAGAGAATTTCTGTTGAATCAGTTACACCTGGTAATAAACGTGTAATACCAGTCTGTATAGCGATTAATGGATTGCATGGCACTGTTACAGGGTAATCACTGGATGAGGCAGAAACAACTCCTGCCTTAAAAAAGCTTCCCATGGGATATTCTTCATCAGCACGTTTTTGTCCAAGATAAGGCACCTGGATAATATAATAATACTGGTCCTTTGTAAACCAGTAAGGCTGAGGAAGGGCGACTACACCCAGGTCGTGAAAGCGGATAATATCTTCCGGCGAAACCAATTGCAGATGTGTTATCATGTTACGGAAATCATGTTTTCCGTTCTTATCCATTGAATAGGCGAATGCATCTAATGTTTTTGCTGTAGCAGCATCACCAATTGAGTGTACGTGGATTTGGAATCCGTTCTTATTCAGCTCAGCACACATCGCATTCAGTTTATCCATATCCCACAGGAATTCTCCCCTTGAGTTCGGCAGATGTTTATACGGCTCTTTTAGATAAGCAGTGCTTCCCTCAACCACGCCATCAACAAATATTTTTGCCGCGGGCGTCTGGAATAATTCACCTTTGTTTCTTGCTCTTTCTTTTATCAGCGGTTCAATCTGCTCCAATCCTTTTTCGGGGTCAACATATAAAGAAGCACGAATTCTCATTGATAACTGATTGCTTCGTTCCAGCGAATCATACGCTGTAATTTCATTACTCCATGAATCGAGATACGCGTCATGGGCAGTGGTAATACCGAAGGCGAGCGCCATTTTCTGATAAGCTTCAAGCCCCATAATTAACTGCGTGACACTGTAATCAGAAAAAATATCCGCTACAAGATCCGCGGCGTTTTCTCTCAGTGTGCCCGTTGGTTCGCCCGTGATTGGGTCATGTTCTATAACTCCGCCGGCCGGACTCTTAGTGCTCCTCGTGATACCAGCCAACTCCAGTGTTTTTGAATTGACCCATTTACTATGTCCGTCTTCCGAAGAGAGTGCAACAGGGATATCCCTAACTATTTCATCAAGTATCTTTTTGTCCGGTCCGGTTTTCGGGAAATTCGTATTGCTCCAGCCTCTTCCTTTTAAGTATTTCAGATCAGGATTAGCGGAACGAAATTTCTTAATCTGCTCCTGTATGGCTTTTACAGATGTTAATCCGTAGAGATTTAATTCGTAAAATTGTTTGTAGGCGCTAACAGTGTGGCAATGACTATCAATAAAACCTGGGAGAACAAGCTTATTCTCCAGATCAATTACTTTTGTATCCTTCCCTATATAATCCTCAACTCCTGAATTGCTGCCGACATAAATAAACTCTGAGCCTTTAATTGCAACTGCTTCTACTTTAGTTGAAAGACTGTCCACAGTGTAAATAAACCCGTTTCTTAAAACAAGGTCGGCTGGTCCATTTGCTGTTTTTGAATTGCAGCCCGAGAAGAGTAAAAGACCGGCTAAGATTAATAGGGCTGAACGGTGAATAATAAATTTGCTCATGGTAATATCCAGTAAAATATTTCTCAAATAAAATTGTGCAATCATTGGCACTGACTTACTTAAAAATTTCATGGTGTACCGTAACTCTGCGAAGTCTGTCTTCCACTACTTCCACACCTATTCCTGGTTTAGTCGGGACGTCCATTGTTCCGTCAGGATTGATCTCGAAGACAGGTGAAACAATGTCTTCCTTGTAATATTTTTTACTGGCGGAAATATCACCGGGCAAAATAAAATTGCTGAGTGAAGCCAGCGCAACATTACCTGCCCGTCCAACACCAGATTCGAGCATCCCGCCGTGCCACACGGGGATATTCTGAACCTGACAATAATCATGAATCAGTTTTGATTCCGTAAACCCGCCAACACGTCCCGGTTTTATGTTAATTATTTTGCAGCTCCCCAGTTCAATGGCGGCTTGCGTATCGGCAAGGGAATGAATGCTTTCATCCAGACAGAGTGGGGTTTTAAGTTCCTTCTGCATCTTGGAGTGGGCATAAATGTCATCATAACCAAGCGGCTGTTCTATCAGTGATAAATTGTACTGCTCCATTTCGCGGAAGATGTTTATATCATCAAGCGTGTAAGCGGAATTTGCGTCTACTTGCAGCATGATATCGGGGAATTCTTTTCTTAAGGCTGAAACAAATTGTAAATCTCTGCCCGGCGCGATTTTTATTTTAATTCTCTGGTAGCCTTCTTTTAGATAGCTCTCCACTTTGCTAATTAGAATCGCGGATGATTCCTGAATGCCAATACTTACACCCACGTCAATTTTCTTTAGTACTCCGCCAAGAATGTTTGAAAGAGAAACCCCTTCTTTTTTTGCAAAGGCATCCCACAGGGCGGCTTCCAATCCGGCTTTTGCCATTCTGTGTCCACGGACTCTTGACCACAATTCAATTGCTTCATCAACATTTTTTAGATCTTTGCCCAGAATATTCGGTATGAGAAAATCCTTAAGTATATGCCATGCTGTCTGCACAGTTTCGTAAGAATAGAATGGAGTACCCTCCGCCACCGATTCGCCCCAGCCGGTAACACCATCTGCATCTACTCTTATTATGATGTGTTCTTCATCGTATTCAACACCCATTGAAGTGACAAAAGGGGAGACTAATTCCAGTTTAACATGATGCAGTTCAATTCTCTTGATTTTCATTATAACCCCGTTGTTATTGACTAATATGAAGATAACAATAAAAAAAATGGGATGCTGAAATGATTTAAAAGGTGGAATTATTTTGCGGTTTGATGAGGGAAAACTGATGGTTAATTAATTTAAAATTGTGAAACGTGAAACGTGAATCGTGAACCGTGAACCGTGAATTGTGAATCGTGAATTGTGAATCGTGAATCGTGAATTGTGAATTGTGAATTGTGAATTGTGAATCGTGAATCGTGATAAGACTGTCATTCCGGACTCCGTTCCGGAATCTAAGATCCAACAAATGAAAAAATCCATCAAACCATCTAAACTATCAAATCGCAATATTATTAGTAATTTAAAGGAAAATTATTATATTGAACCCACATTCTTAGGATGCTTCGCAATTCCTAACGCCGGGTACTTCAACCCACAATAATAGCTATAGTAAAATTTTTACTCTTTACAACAACTTGTCTTGTACTGTAAAAGAGCGGTTGGCTAATGTTATACAAGAAAGCATCTTTTTTTCTATATGTAGATAACTGTTTTATGGTAATAGACAAAATTAAATAACGCGGGACATCTGTATAATATATAGTTAGGCAGAAAATGACATATGAAAAATTAATTAGATATATAATTTTATTAATGGGCCAATGTGTAGTTATAAAAATATTTGCAAATATCAATTGATGAAATAGAACTCTATAAAAGTGAAATAATAAAATTCATTAAGCGAATTCAATCTGATAACAATATGAACGAAAGTAATAAAATTCTCATCAATGCTTTAACAAATAGGAGAGATAATGAATAAAATTCATCTGCTTTTCGTACTAGCAATAATGTGCACATTCTCACTAAATGCTCAGGATGAGAATACACAAATTCAAACTAGAAATGTATTTCTTGAAACTGGCATTGGTTTCCCAAATATAGTCCATGTTGGGTTAGGATTTCAATTGAATGAGCAGTGGAGTATAGCTGTCAACGGTAATCTATTTAATAACAAAAAAAGAGATCCTGGCATCTATTTCGGATCTCAGACTTATGGCTTTAGATTAGCAAAACATTTTAATAAGGACTTCTTAAGATTTCTTAATATGGTCTCACTCAGTGCTGGTTATTATCAATACAATGATAGTAATGGATTATTAAGAAAAGAAGGTTCCACAGAGTTATGTATTGGACGCGAAGATATTACAAGTGAATCCATAAACATTGGATATCAGATAGGTTTTGCTACTTTTGTTTCATCACACTTCGATCCATTCTTTTCTCCATCAATAAAAGTCAATCTAATTCTCAATTTCTAAGGAGTGCAATTATGAAAAAAACAATAATTATTCTCTTAATTATCATGTTCAGCTCAACTTCATTCTGCCATGAACAACCAATGCATCAGTATATTACTCGAGAAGCGTGGCAACTCTTACTCAAATCATTTCCTGAGTTACAGTATACTGAGATGGCAAATTACATAGGATACGCCCAGACAAATAGTAATCAAAATCTGAAATCTATGGGTGATGGAAAAGTTGTATCTGGCGCTTGGATTGAAGATGAATATGATATTTTATACCACTACGGAGTAGGAAGGCAACCAGAATTCAATCAATCTGTTACTCCTGAATTGTATTCAATCTTTCTTGAAACTGCTGAAAATAAAAGGCAGTCATTTACTTCAATTACTCACTTTTGGGATGCGGATGCCGGTTATAATTCTGGTGTAGGTTTATCGGATTATGCTTCAGGCATTTATTGGTCATTTAATATACCTGAAAATGCCTATCAAAAATTGATGAAGTATTATATGGGCATGTATGATTTAAGGTTAGTATATAACACACCAACTGCACATTCAGGTTGTGGAACAATATACGGCTTATGGTGGGATATTGGTGTTAGAGATAATCTCGCTAATTACTGCAACAACTCCCTATTGTTCGAATCTGTTCAATATTTTGCTGGTGAGGTTTGGTTACCAGCCGATTGCTACATCGCACCATTCTACAAAGAATGGGTATATGAAATACTTGGTAGAATGGTACATCTGCTACAAGATATGTCTGTACCAGCTCATGTTCAATGCGTATCACATGCTGGAACAAACGGTATGTATCAAGATTATTATGAAACCAATGCCTCTAGTTTCCATCAATGGACAGCCAATGAAATCTATACAAATGGTGATACATTTATTGACCCTTATCAACAAAATTGGGGCCATCCTCTTGCTTATTTAATGTATTTTTTGAATCAAATTACGGACCACTATGGAACAGGCAAAACGTATGGGGATTTTCTTTATGATGCTAGTTGTCCAGGTATTAGCGAATATGTTGTGGTAGGTGATTTACCACAATTACCTTCTCAAATCAATTGGACAAACTGTAGTTCAATGCATGATAAGCTCCAACCATTAGCAATACGTGCTACAGCTGGTTTATTGTATTGGTTTGCCCGAGAAACTGGCTTTCTTCCTGACCCAATCTCTAATGCTACAATAGACGGTAGTCGTATAATAATAAAAAATAAACCAGCCTACTGGGGTATTAGTTCTACTGAGGATGGAGTCTCACCATTTGATTATCAGTGGCAAGTAAAGAAAGTTGATAATATTTATTCACTATTGCTGATAGAAAAATTTAAAAAAGATAAGAAAGACAAAAAGGATAAAGATGATATAATAATATTTGCACTTCCATCAAACCAATGGGTCACTGTCGGTCTAAACGAAGATTACCTATCCTTGACCGGAAGTCCCTCTGATCCAAGAGATTTATATGTAAGATGCTTAGTTACGGATAATACAAACACAACTGTCACTTCAAATAGTATATTCGTAGAATATAGTGAAAGTGATTTACCACCATCTAGTTCATTTAATAGTAATAACAAAGAATTCACAGAAATAGTAAATTCATTATCTAAAGCATCCGCAGAATTCTCTCAAGAAGAGAATAATTTAGAAATTAAATTGGGTAATCATCCGAATCCCTTTAATCCAACTACTACAATAACTTATTCTCTGCCACTTTCAGAACATGTTACAATAAAAGTATTCAATACTCTTGGTATGGAGGTTGCTTCATTAGTTGATGGAATTATTGAGGCTGGATCACATCAAGTCAATCTAAACGCAAGTAATCTTTCTAGTGGTATGTATATTTATACAATCCAGACACCAAGCTTCTTTAAATCGAAGAAAATGATTTTAATGAAATAACGACAAATGATATTAAGTTATGATTGGGGTTGATCTTATAATGATCGGCCTCATTTTATTTAACATCTGCCTAACAAGTTTTCCAAGCCGACCGCTTTAGACTGTTCGGTATTTGTTCAATTAAAAAGTTTCGTTGTAAAAGTTAGTTGCTCTTTGAATGTAGTAAAGTAAACGAAGTAATTAATAAATTATCGGCATTGGTTTTCAAAGCTGCATTGCTGTGTTGGGCGGCGGCTTAAAAACCACGCCGTTATAGCGCAAGAAATTATGCAAAAGTATATAAAATATTTTGAAGACACTTCTTCAATTTGTCTGGATTTTGGTGAAACGATTAAAGGTATTCAGTTCAATGAAGAAATGCAATCAGTAGAAATATTTGCAATTACAAGCATAAATATGTGTGCTCAACATTGCTTATCCATTTCCACATTGTTGAAAAATAATTACGTCACGGACTGCTTTATTCTAGCAAGAAATATTATTGAAATCTTTTTCAACCTTAATTGGGCTACTAAATGTGAAACACGAGAAGAAGTTATTGATAGGGTGTTAACGCTAGAAGCTGATCCATATTATAATTTTGAGAAAGAAATTAATTTAATGGAAAGGGAAATTGAGGGTGATAAACCAAATTTAAGTAAACCTCTAATACATAAACATAGAGAAGCTATTGATGGCGAAAAGGAAGCATTTCCACAATTACTTGTTGATCGAGATAACTTGAATAGTAAATTTAAGTCTGCACCTCCGTTCGCAGAGAGAATGGGTGATCTTAGATTGAAGTACTATCATTTATATAGGTTTACTTGTATGCTTACTCACCCATCGCCAAATTTGAAAGAATTTTTTATGCATCGAGTTGTAAATCAAAATAAACCGACTGATGCTATCATAGAACCTTTAAAACAAACATTATCTTATTGCCTATTATTCATAGAGTTAACTCTAGCAATCTCGAAACATATTTTATGTGATTTCAATCCAGAGAGTAATCCAGCTAGACAAGCAATGTATAATAAATTGGTTTCAATAGTTAAGGAATCGAACGAAAATTATTTTGGTAATCCACCAGATGAGGAGCCTGCGCCATAACCAGCCGCTCAAGACCGACCGCCGAAACGGTTTTCGATAAGGACAAAATTTTAGTTTTATTTTTTGTGCAGCATTTTGTTCTACGTAGTTTGTAAAAGTAAGGTAAGGTCGCCGCACTTGCGAATAAAGTTAGTGCGACTACTAATTATAAATAATCGTTGTTATGTAAGTATTGTCGTGTTGGGCAGTTTATCGGCAACGCAGTTAGGATTTTAATATTGTTGGAGGTTGAAATGAATTATTTGACTGACTTCAAAGAAAAAAATAATAATTGGGATACTTTTACTATTAATTCAAGTGTTGATATTGAGCTTGAAAAAGGGCTGGTTCTAACTTTAGAAACGACAAAAGAGGATGTCAAAAAACTTACAAAAAATAAAATTCTTGACTGGTCATATAAAATTCTTGAGAATAAAATACATACAGAAATAATCTTGGAAAAAATCGAACCTAATTTATTCACAATGAGCTTGGACGGACTGGGGAAGAAGAAAATTGAGAATATTTCAACAGTTGTCGGGGCTTTTGTTTTAATATCTTTGAGTGTATTGTCACTTCTCATTTATTCTATTCTTAATTTCCCTAAACCGGACTTTTTCTGGTCCTTTATTGGAAATATTATAAGAACTAGTGTAGTAATTATATTCTCGATTACCCCATTTATAGTTATGTATTTGTTACTGTCAAAAGGCTATACAATATTAAGAATTTATATATCTCAGATAATATTTTTCTTTTCGATAATAGTCGTAATATTTTGGTGCCAAATATCTTCTCCTCCAGCAAACACCCCCGCGGATTCAGAACCAGTGCAATATCTAATTTATTTGTTTGGAGCACTTAAAATATTTATTAGTGACAATATAAATTCTATAACAACAGCTAGTTTTTTTACAACCTTATTTGGGCTGGGGGGAATAACGAAGATTTTGGACTATTTAATCAAGAAATTTTCCCCAAAAGAATAGTTTTCATATCATAACTGATTATTTGATAAAGACTAAGAGTCTTTTCCTCACAAACCCTGCTGAGGCGGGCAAGTGTTCTATTAAATAATTATTGGCATTGACTTTTTATTCGGCATTGTCGTTCTGGACTGTCGGATTTCGACAACACCGTTATAAGGAAGAGCAAATATGAGTCTATACAAAAAATATTTAATTGGATTTGTTTTTCTAATTACAAGTTCAAGTTTTGCTCAATCAATGTATCTTGAAAATGATGGCTTCGGTTTGTCATATAATGGGAGCGTTGCTTTTTTAGAAGATCTGTCAAGTTTGGGTTATGGTTTTGGAGCAATTATAAATAGTAACTTTGACATAGGTTATGTTAAGAATCAGGTAAAAATTACTCGAAATAAAAAGTACTTTGGAACGAAAGATTTTATTGTCTATAACAACACTGGTTATGTAAATATCAGGTTAGGAAGAGAAGGGATTGATTCATTTTTGACTTTAGCGTTTTCAACTAACGTTTATTATGATAGTTATTCGGCAGGCATCAATTTTTATAAAAAAATAATATTATTCAACGATCTTGATTTGTTTCCAACTGTGAATTTTGATGTTTCCCAGATTTCTGAAGAAACTTTTTATCCAGACTTTACAACGACGGGAACTCTTTCCTTCCTAATATCGAAACTTTTAGTTCTTTCTCCAAGTATAAGTTTTGTAAAAAGTGATGTTGTTTATGGATTTGATATTTCTTTGATAGCATTGTTTTAATTTGCTTATAAAAAGCAACTCCCTGTAAAAAGATGCGGGGCAGGCTATTCGGCATTTTGTTCTAAGTAGTTTATGTGCATTAGTTGTTGCCGCCCGTGCAATGTAACCCGTCCAACAAGACAGCCGTTGACTGTTATTTATATATTTAATTGCAACAACATCATACAATGGAGGAAATATGAAATTCACAAAAATGCTAGGTATAACCATTCTTCTATGCACAATTAGTTATAGTCAAACCGATAATACTGACAATTTATATAACTCATCAAGCGGAGTTACAGTTTCTGTTTTTCTTCCTCTTATGTACAACATTGGTTATGATTTTGTTTTAAATGAGAATTCCAGCATCCGGACCTCTTTATATTATTTTTCCAATAACAGTAATGATAGGGAAAGTAAGAGTAGCTCTCAACAAATGAATGTTCAGTACAATGAATGGGAAGATTCTCGCTCCAGTTATAGAATTGGATGTTCGCTCTATTATTTGCATGATATTTACAAATTTTCAAACTCGAAGTTTTATGGTGGCGCCGGGATGAAATATGATTTTGGTGAAATTGATTCTGAATCAAGCAGAGAATTAAACATTTTAGAAAATTATCATCAAAGTAGCATGAGTGAGTATCAGGATATTAATAGAATGTTCTTAGATTTTTTATTGGGTTATGAACTTAAAATCACCGATAACATAAGTGTTTTTGGTGAAATCATTTATTCTTTTTCTCGTGTGAATTATAGTATAACTACGACCGATGGTTGGAATCGTTCATTCATTGGCATTATAAATGAACAAACTACCGGTCTTAGTCCAACAACAAGTGAAGTAAATAATTTCTCGGCTAATTCAAGGGAATTGAGCCTGAGAATTGGATTGATTTTTTCATTTTGATATACTGTATAATTGGAGCATCAGGACCGACCGTACCGGACAACAAGTCCCTCAAAAAGAAGTCGGGTAAAACGGCGGATAAGTTCGTTGTAAGTGGAGCATTGTCTTATAGGGATCAATTCGGAGCAGCAATGGGAAACTAAATTTTGTTGCTGAAAACTCTTATTTAGAATTAACCAATATTGGCGGAGAATACATTGGAGTTATTTCAAAATTATCAATTCTATATTATTGTAAGTCTATTATCTGGAATTTGTTGTCTGTTTTTAGCTGAGAAGATAGGTGGATCAACCATAGGTTGGTTTATTTTAGGAATGCTGACTGGCCCAATTGGAATAATTCTGTGTTTAACATCCGGGAAAAAGTGTAAGAGCTGCTTTTCAATTGTTCCTTCGGAGGCAAAAAAGTGTAAATACTGTCAAGAAGAAATAGTTTAGTAAGCAGTATTTCTAGAACTGTTTGAATTACTCAAATAATCAAGTGGTACCAATATTAAACAAAGTAATCTGGACAACCCTGCCAAAATGATGGCGCTGGCTGGTTATTTACCATACTGTAGTAGCATTAAATGGTATCTCGTTTTCTCGTTTGCACTTAAATAGAAATATTTTATATTAGTACTACTTCTTAGAGATAGTTTCAATCTCTAACGCCGGGTGTCTCAGCCCACATATACAAGCAGAATAAAATTTTAATATGCACTTATCATAAGGGAATAATATCGAGTTAATTATTACTGATTCTTAAAGCTATAGCTTAGGCTATACTAATTGCTCATTACTAATAATTAATAAGAGGTGTAAAATGAAGCATTCCCTTATGCAGTTGACCCTACTGCTTTTCCTATCACTAATGTTTTCCTGTTCCGAGGATGGACTAATCGAACCTGTTCTTTATGATTTTAACGGAGGCTTCGAAAATACCACGAGTCAGTACAACAAGGAGGCAGACTGGTACCCTACAATAATTGCCAGAACACAAAACTATGTGATATTTAATCGGGGGACAGAAGAGGCGCATTCCGGCAGATACTCGGTGTCTATTCAGATATCGGATGATCATCCACTCACTGATACCATTGCATATAACTGGCTTAAATCTTACAGCCCATTTGTGGCAGGTCAGGACTATGAATTAAGGGGATGGATAAAGACCTTGAATCTTAACTGGCCACCTTTTATTCTTGTTCAGTTTCTGGATTCCAATCGTGGATATTTAGGTACTTCAGGTCTTACAAATGAGTATACATTGACAGGCACTAATGGCTGGACTGAAGTGAGGATAAATTTTACACCTCCGGAAAATACGACTTATATTTTTATACGCCTTGGTCTGGCTGCTCCATTCAATAATGGCGGCAAGGTTTGGTTCGATGATATCAGTATTGAATAGAGTGGAATTAGAAACTAGTATAAACATTCTTAAAGCCAGCAGTGGTTAGAATGCTGGCAAAGATATTATAAAAAGTATATTGGAGGCAGATGATTAATTGATACCTGGTATCACTAATCATAATTAATGAGGTTGCAAAATGAAAAAGTATTTGTTCGTATCGTTACTAGTAATTTCTGTTCTTTTCTCAAATAGTGTTTTAGCTCAATCATCAAACTCACTGGAGTTCAGCGGGGGAATAGTACTTCCGGGCAGTTCCTCGAACGGGTTAAATGCTCATATTCAGTATAATTATCAGTTTACTGATGACATTCAATTCTATTTCTACACGGGTTATTCCTCATGGGATAAATTTTACGTCACTTTCAGGGAAGATTGGTCTGAAAAACAAAATGAAACATTATTCCGGGCAGCTTCTTCTGATGACCACACATTAATACCGCTATATATTGGAAGTCGGGTCAATGTTCACGAAAGCTCGCTATTTAACTTTTTTATAACTCTGGAAGCAGGCTATTCTCATTTAAGCTTTAGTTCTTATGAAGTTAATAAGGTAGTTGATCCGGTAAGCGGAGTTGTAACTGCTTACGAAGCTGATACAAATACAAAAGTAGAAGTGACGGAAAACTTAATTGGCATTGGCGCCGGAGCAGGATTATCATGCCGGATAACGGAAAATCTAACCCTTGTATTTTCATACAAAATAAACAATCATATTAATTCAAAACATTATGATATCTTCAGCAGCAAAGCTACATACAGCGCCTTTACTCTTGGTGTTAATTTTAAACTCTAAGTTGTAAGGAATAAGGGGAATAAGGGGAATAAGGTTTTAACAAATAGTGCAGGCTGGCAGGAGCCATTGGAAAGGGTTGAGTATTCTATAACAAAACCGGATACTGAAAATGACAAATAATTATAGTCTAAAATCGATGGGTTTGGGTGCTATCAAAATATTATTGTTTCTATTCCTGAATTTATTACTGCAAAGAATTCTCCTCATTCCCCTAAGCTCAATATCAAAAGAATATTGGTCACACCTTGACGGGCGCGGATTAAATGAGCCCTGGTTTATTTCCAATTGTATAATTTCCTTACTATCCGCGGTGGTAGTTTGTTATCTTTTTCTAAAATACTTTGATAAAAAGAAGTGGGACTATGTTCGGTTTACCTTTGATAATTATGCAAAATTATTTTCTCTTGGAACTGTAATTGCGGCTGTTTTGATAATTGTCTTTACTTTTATCAATTCGGTAGCCGGGAACATTGAACTCTCTTTTAACTTCGGCCCCATGGCAAAAATTCTTATTTATTTCCTTGTTCTTATCTTTGGGCTTATTGCCGTTGTTACTTATGAAGAACTTATTTTTCGGGGGTATATTCTTAAAACCCTTGAACATCATTTCAATAAAATTACAGCTGTGCTGGTAAGTTCATTACTATTTAGTGCGGCACATTTTTTAAGACCGAATGCCTCGTTCCTTGGTTTCGCCAATATTTTTCTCGCGGGTGTGTTTCTGGCAATAATTTGTCTGCATTTTAATAATCTCTGGATACCAACAGGTTTTCATTTTGGCTGGAATTTCTTCCTCTGGTTTTTTAATTATCCGGTAAGCGGGCAAACATACCCTAACCCGGTATTAAAACTTGATTATAATAGTTACAATATGGTAGTGGGAAGTAAGTTTGGGCCGGAAGAGTCTGTCGTTTTGACTGTTCTGCTTATTCTAATAATTGGTTACTTTTTATTCAGGTATAGAAGTGACATGAAAATAAAATTTGCTGCTGGTAAATAGTTTTTAATAAACAGGATCATATCCGTGATGAGTGAAATATTATATTCTGACAAGATAATTGAAATACAGGAAGACGGAATTCTCTTGAAGAATTTCTTCCCAGTGCTTTGGCATCGCAAAGTGCTTTTTACTGAAATCAGTTTCATTAAAATCTTAACCCCGACCCTTTTAAACGGAAAGTACAGATTTTCCGGTTCGGGGGATTTTAAGAGCTGGTTTAATGTTGACAACAGTAGACATAAGCGGGAAAAGATATTTCTTGTTTTCCGGGAGAATAAATGGTGGCGATTTGGTTTTACGGCTGAGGATAATGAAGCAGTGATAGCTAACCTGAAAGACAAAGTTGATCTTATTTTTGAGGCATGAATTAATTTTATCTTTACTTCATAAAAAAAGAAGCAGACATGAATAAAAGACTGTACGTAAAAAACAGGGAAGAGTGGCGGGAGTGGCTTCAGGAAAACTACTCTAAGGAAAAAGAAGTATGGCTTATCTATTACAAAAAGCATACAGGCAAGCCCCGCATTCCATACGATGATGCTGTTGAAGAAGCCTTATGTTATGGCTGGATTGACAGCACGGTAAAAAGAATTGATGATGAAACCTACATGCAGAAATTTACTCCAAGAAACGCGAAGAGCGATTGGTCAGAGTTGAATAAGAAGCGGGTTAAGGCTCTTATAAAAAATGGCAGAATGGCAAAACCCGGTCTGGAGATAATTGAGACAGCCAAAAAGAACGGCTGCTGGGATAAAGTTATCGAATCAACAAGGGTTTTTGAAATGCCCGCTGAGCTTGAGAAGGTTTTAAATTCGAATAAAAAGATCAGGAATTTCTTCGACTCCTTAACAACTTCAAAAAAAAAGGAATATATCGGCTGGATTGCCAGCGCCAAAAAAGAAGAGACGAGAGAAAGACGTGCTGAGGAAGCAAAGAGACTTTTGATGGAGAAGAAGAGTCTGGGACTTAAATAACTTGAGCTCGATTATAATGAGCAATTTCTTCATTAATATCTATTTGAAACTTTCGACACTTCGGTTTATCTTCCTTAATAAATTATACAAACGGATGGAATAATGGAATTATTATCTTGTGAAGAAGTAAGGCTCATCGGGTCATTGATTGAAAAAGAACACGCGACGCCAGAATACTATCCAATGACGGTCAATTCACTAACCAATGCCTGCAACCAGAAATCCAGCCGTAATCCTGTTGTAAGTTACGATGACACTCTTGTTGAAACTATCATTCAGCAATTGAGAGAGAAGACCCTGATTACCAAAATAACAGGACCTGACCAGAGGGTGCCAAAATACGGAGAGATATTCAGCGAATTCTATAATTTGACAAAGCAGCAAACTGCAGTTATCTGTGTCTTGTTCTTAAGAGGCGCACAGACAATTGGTGAGATAAAAAGCCGTAGTTACAGGATTTATGAATTTAAGGACTTAGCCGAGACTGAACAAACACTTGATGAACTGATCAACAGGGAAGAGGGAGCTTTTGTTGTAAAGCTGCCTAAAGATTCAGGAAGAGAAAACAGGTATACGCATTTATTTTGCGGTGAACCGGAGAAACAGTCTGAGCAGGTTAAGCAGCCAAAGCTGGAAGATCGTGTTGCCGAACTGGAAGAGAAAGTGAATTCCCTTGAGGAGTTGTACGGCAATTTGAAGGATGAGTTTGAGAGTTTTAGAAAGTCATTTGAATGAAGTGGGAGTAAAGATTTTAGTCTTTATCCGGGGTGTTTTTTCAAACTCTGAGTATATTTATCACAGTTGTTTCAGAATAATTTCGGGGGGAATTATGTGTGTATTCAAATTTATTTTTCCGTTTGTTATTTTTCTAACTATTATTTGTGGTAACAAGATGGCTCAGAATAATCCAATCGATTATAAAATCACCATTGTTTATAATAATATTCCAGGGGATACAACCAAAGGATTATCAACAGGTTTTGGTTTTTCTGCCTGGCTCGAATTTGGTGATGACGCCTTACTTTTTGATACCGGTGGCGATTATGTTAATCTGGGTGACAACCTCGAAAAACTAAAAATTGATTACAAAAAGATGAAAGCTGTTTTTATCAGCCACAATCATTGGGATCATGTATACGGAATACCAACTGCCATGGGCGCCTCAAAGGGAATAGCAAAAGTGTATGCTCCGGCAAAGTCAGCAAAATCGATATTGGAACAGTATCCAAGAATGACCATTGAAGGTATAGTTGAGGCTAAAGAAATACTCCCTAATATCTGGTCTACTGGCGAGATGGAAGTTACCTACCGCGAGATTATATTTACTGAACAATCTATGATTATAAACAAGGAAGGTGGGCTTTATATAATCACAGGCTGCTCGCACGCGGGAATTATTGAAATAGTTAAAAAAGCCAAATCTATGTTCCCAGGCAAGGTTGTTAAGTTTGTCACGGGCGGATTTCATCTAAACCAGCTTGGTGATGATGAAGTGATGAAAATATCCAATCAATTTGTAGAGTTGGGTGTAGAGAAGATTGCCCCCTCTCATTGTACAGGCAGCAGGGCAATTGAGTTATTTGAAGAGGAATGGAAAGGGAATTTTATGCGGATGAACCTGGGTGATAATTATAGTTTTTAACCTAAGCAATGCGCACTAGCGGTTTTTGAAACTGTGATGCAATTTATCATAGAAATCTTACAGTTATCTCTGTTTGATTCCTCTCTACAATATTATGAGTATATTTACTGACCAATTATTGGAAGACAAACATGGATTTAGGCGAATTACGAAAAAATTATACACAGGGGGGACTTACAGAAGAAGATCTGAATAAAGACCCTTTCGAACAATTTGAGTTTTGGTTTAAGCAGGCTGTTGATACGGAAGTTAATGAACCAAACGCCATGTGTCTTGCCACATCATCCAAAAATTACCTGGTTACTGTAAGAACGGTCCTTCTGAAAATGTTCGACAGAAAAGGCTTCGTTTTCTTTACAAATTACGAAAGTGTAAAGTCGAAACAGATTGAAGAGAATCCGAATGTATCAGCCGTTTTCCCCTGGCTTGATCTTGAAAGACAGGTTATTATAACAGGTCCTGCAGAGAAGGTATCAACTGGTGAGTCATTAAAGTATTTTGCTACGCGGCCAAGAGGCAGTCAGTTAGGCGCCTGGATTTCACATCAAAGTTCAGTTATCACCTCCCGCTCATTACTCGAAATGAAGTTAGAAGAGATGAAAAGAAAGTTTATGGATAAGGAAGTCCCACTTCCCGATTTTTGGGGAGGTTATCGTATCGTGCCTAAAACCATTGAATTCTGGCAGGGAAGACCTAACCGCCTCCATGATCGGTTCAAGTATACTCTACAGGAAGATGGCATCTGGACAACTGAAAGGCTGGCTCCGTAATTATGAGTTAATATTATTCTTCTCTCCTGGAGATACATTATCCCTACCTTTAATAGCTAACATCTAAAATTTAGTATCAAATATCTTAATCTATCCCTCAGATTAATCTTACCTATGAATCTTTTGTAGGAATTTATTACTTTGATCTCTCATTTACGGAGATGGACTAAAAATGCCGGAAAGATTTATACTTATAACCAATGATGACGGAATTGATTCCCCTGGTTTACGCGCAGCTGTAGAGGCGGTAATCGATCTCGGGGAGATAATAGTTGTTGCTCCTTCCACTCAGCAGACTGCCATGAGCCGCGCCCTTTACGGTGCAAAGGATGAGTATTTAAAACCTTTAGACTTTCAAATTGGCGAAACCCGTGTATCCGCTTATCATATTAATGCCTCTCCTGCAATGGCTGTTCAACACGCTTATAATGTATTGTTTTTTGAGAGGCAACCGGATTTGATTATTTCGGGAATAAATTATGGTGAAAATCTTGGCTGGGACTCGATGTTATCAGGTACAGTTGGGGCAGCATTCCAGGGCGCCTCGCAAGGAACTCCAGCAATCGCTGTATCATTGCAGACTGAGATAGAACATCATTTTGTTTATGGTGAAGTTGACTGGAGTGCAGCCAAACATTTTTTGAAGTTATATTCAGAAAGAATATTAAAAGATGGCATCTGCGAAGGGGTTAAGGTTCTCAAAATTGACGTACCTGCCGAGGCAACAACCGAAACGGAATGGCGATATACAAAACTTGCTGATCAGCATTATTTTACGGCCGAAATTGAGAATCCTTCACTCGAAAGCAGACTGGGTGATGCTAAGGTAAAAATAAAGCCTATCATGGATAATCTTGATAAAGAATCGGACATATATGCCTTGGCAGTTGACAAGATCGTCTCAGTAACGCCAATGAATATGGATATGTCAGTGCATAAGTAGACAAGCCCATAATTGATTACATCATAATTAATTAAAAAGAGAATAGCCTATACATTTATTTACCTTTTCTAATTTTTCTACTATCATCCAGGAGGAAATGTATGTACAGGTATCTCGTAATTTTTTTGTTTGCTGTATTAATCCTGCAACCTCAGAGTGTATTTTCACAAATAACTTTCTCAAAATTATCAGTCGGTTTTGGTCTTATTAAAAATCAGCAGCTCTCTTATACATATGACGAGGAGTTTGCCTATTATCCTGAGATAAGCTTGGGCGGATTATTTTACGAGGATTACCTTGAATGGGAATGTTATCTGGGGGCGTGGAGCGAGTTTGGAGAGTATAAGCATTGGACGGATCAATTAGTTAATCATTCTTATAGTGGAATTCATCTTGGTTCTCGTTTTGTTTTATTTCCGCAAAAAACACTAAAGCAGTTTCCTTTTTCAATAAACTTTGTCGGGGGTATCTCCAGTCACTTAATATGGCAAAACAAGGTAGATAGCGATTACTATTATGGGCCACCCACGGAGGACAATTTTTACATAATAATTACCGGCGATATTGGACTAGGGCTAAATGTATCGGTTACAGAGAATTACCGAATACGACTTGACGGGATAGTAAATATTCCCTTTAATCCGAATGAAAAACTATGGAACAAGGGTATTAGTTCAAGCCTGGTCTTGAAATTGGATTATTTCTTTAAAAATAATAAACAATAGTTTTTGGGGCTAGTTATTAGCAAGCGAAGTAGAGGCTGTCTTTGTATTCTCTTGTATGATTGAAGTTAGTATCCTGGTTCTGATCTTTAGTTATCAGTGTCAATATCTGGAAAGTTAAATTAAAAGAAATCTATTTCTTTGCAAGTAATAGCCAAATAATAGAGTTTTACTTCTTTATGTTCATACATTATTTTAATATTTCATTATTCAGAGTGATTCTCTATCTTCTTTTAGTTTATTAAGTGTTTGGATTTTTATGAAAACGATTCTAATTACAGGTGCCAATCAGGGATTTGGGAAAGCCTTGTTTCAGTTATATTCTGATAAAGGATGGAAAGTGTTTCCCCTCATAAGAGATGAATCGGCACTAAGTGGATTAAAAGAAATAAATCCCTCTTGTTTCCCGATTCTTGCGGATTTGAGGGATGACGACCTTATTGATAAAGTAACTAAGGTATTATCTGAGCAATGCGATACTCTTGAACTACTCATTAACAATGCTGGTTATGTTAAGAAAGTGGAGGGCGCACTCAATATTACCAGTGAAATACTTGAAGATCATTTCAAAGTAAATGTCTCGGGTATCTGGAACGTTAGTAAAGCTGCTTACCAATTTTTAATAAAAGCTGGTCATGCAAATATTATTAATGTATCTTCCCGAAGGGGATCAATTGAGTTCAATAGTTCCGAACCATTTGCGCGGGCTCTCCCTTACAAAGTTTCAAAGTGCGCGCTTAACATGTTAAGTGTCTTAATGGATGAGGAATTTTCAAAAGAAGGGATTCGTGTAATTCCGGTTCATCCGGGTAAACTGAAAACGTGGGTCGCTCCTCCGGACGCTGATACAACTCCTGAAGCAGCAGCATTGAAGCTTTATGAATGGGTTACTAAAATTGATGCAAATACACCATGTAAATTGTACGACCTGATGAATGAAGATTTCATTCCATGGTAAGAATAAGATATTAGAGAAAGGATGTGTACGTTATGAAAACTGTTAGCATAATGGGCTGCGGTTGGTTGGGATTACCTCTTGCAGAAGCTCTTGCAGAAAAAAAATATCAAGTAAAGGGCTCTACTACTTCTGATGACAAATTAAAGTTGCTTAAGAAAAAAGGTATAGAACCATTCAAAATAAAATTGGTGGAAAGCAGTATTGAGGGGGATATTAATAATTTCCTCGAATCCGAGATTCTCATTCTTAATATTCCGCCCAGCAGTATAAGCAGCGAGCAGAAAGAGTTTAGAGAACTTATTCATCTTGTTGATGAGTCTCCGGTCAGCCAGTTGTTATTTGTCAGTTCAACTTCGGTATATCCAAATTATTGCGGTGAGGTTGTTGAAAGTTTTGGATTAAACTTGCAGACAACATTGAATGGCAAATTATTTGAGATGGAAGCTGAACTGAAAAATATGAAGAACACAAAATTTACCATTGTAAGATTCGGCGGTCTTATTGGTTATGAGAGAGATCCGGGCATGTTTTTAGCCGGGCGAAGAAAAATCAGCGATCCGTTTGCGCCCGTGAATTTAATTCATAGGGATGACTGCCTTGGTATTCTTACCAGTATACTTCAGAAGGGAGTTTGGGGAGAGGTTTTTAATTCTTGTGCCGACACTCATCCAACAAAAAAAGAATTCTACACGGCAGCAGCAAAGCGAATTGGGCTGGTTCCGCCTGAGTTTGAAAGAAGTGACAAGGGAGATTATAAAGTAATCAATAACAGCAAAACGAAAGAAATGTTGGATTACAGTTTTATTGTCTCTGATTTACTTGATTTTGCCAGAAAGGGCAATTAATAATCTTCGATTAAAATAGTTTTACAAAGAAATGAAAAACCACTATTTTTATCTCCTGCAAAATCCTAATTCAACCCCCGTGTTAGGTATGGTGCTTAATATTATGAGGTAAACTATGTACTCTTTAATCAGGATGGCATTTCTTTTTTTTATTGTCTTAAGTGAAATATTTCCCTTTCAAACAGATTTACTTACTACCGGGCTGAAATATGGAGAGTATTCCACTGGTTTTAAGTTGTTAACACTAAGTGATTATTCCAGAAGTTATAATACTAGCAACTCACGTGATTTGCGTGCTTATCTCTGGTATCCTGCAGAAAAAAACGAGAATTCTCCACTTACTATCGGTGATTTCGCTAAGTATGCCTACGAGGATTTTAATCCTGTTTCTGCTGACTTTAATGTCAATTCCAGAAGCGAGATGAATGAACTACCACTGGCAAGAGGATTGTCCGATACTAGTTGGGCGGAGTTTGTTTCCAAAGAACTTATATCAACACTGAATCCCCTCAAACAAGAAAGAAAATTTCCCTTAATAATATTTGGACAGGGGCTTTATTATGAATCCCCGCTTACACATATTGTTTTGTGCGAGTACCTTGCAAGTCATGGTTATGTGGTTATTACATGTCCATTGCTGGGCTCTAACTCACGTCTCGTAAGGCTAAATAATGTTGATCTGGAAGCACAAGTCAGAGACCTGGAGTATTTGCTCTCATATTCTCTGCAGCTTGACAATGTTGATAGAGAAAAGGTTGGCGCCATTGGTTTTGACATGGGGGGAATGTCCGCCTTGACCATGTGCATGAGGAACAATAGCATAAAGGCTTTTGTAACGACAGATGCGGGAATAGTATTTCCTCACTCTTCGGGTCTGCCAGGAAGCTCTCCTAATTATAATCCCGCCTCATTTTCAATTCCCTGGATGCATATGACAAGAGCCTCAAGCTATTATGCAGAACTGAGCACGAATAAGGAAACATCATTATACGAACAGAAGATTAGCGGCGACAGCTACCTTGTTCTTTTCGATACGGCTCCTCATGTTAATTTTACCTCTTATTCTCTTTTCGGAATTCAGGAGAATGTTCCAGGTTACTGGTCAAGTGCAGAGAGCATTTTCCCGAGTACATACATGACTGTATGCAATAAGACTCTTGCATTTTTTGACTACTATTTGAAGGGAATGGATTCTTCACTTTCTTTACTCAATTTTAAAGATCCAGATTCGGAAATATTATACGAGGTAATCTCAAAGAAGGGTGTTGACCGGGGTCCGGAATTTGAGGCGTTTTCTGAACGAATAACTGTTAATGGTATTGAATCTGCTATTGATTTTTTTATGAATGTACAGAATACATACCTTGATAACAAATTAGCTGATGAGGAAAGAATAAACGAACTGGCTTACAAGTATCTCTATTTCTGGTCGAATACTAAAATTGCGATCAGCCTGTTTGAACTAAATGTTAATACCTTTCCTGATTCGCCCAACGTGTATGACAGTCTAGGTGAAGCATATTATATAACAGGCAACAGAGAACTGACAATTAAAAATTACAAAAGAGCTCTTGAGCTTAATCCAGAAAACAAAAATGCCAAACTGGTTCTTGATGAGCTTACAGGCGGAGAAAAAAATAATGAATAATGATAAAGTTGTATTAGAATCGGACAGGCTATTATTAAGAAATATTAAAATGAGCGATGTGGATGATTTTTTATATTACCGTTCAATTCCTGAAGTTGCAACTTATCAGGGATGGGAGCCTTACAAAGAAGAGGATGCGGTAAACTATATTAATATCTATAAAGACAATATCCCGGGCATTCCGGGCGATTGGTGCTCATGGGCAATAATACACAAAGAAGATGATAAGTTGATTGGTGATTGTTCAATTAAACTTACAAAAGATGAGCCGCGCATTGCGGAAATCGGTTGCACATTGTCACCTGATTATCAGGGCAGAGGTATTGCCAAAGAATCCATTTCGGCAATGATCGACTACGCATTCGAAAATTTGGATGTACATAGAATAGTAGGGATTACAGATGCGAAGAATCTACCTTCGCAAAAACTTATGGAAAGCATGGGCATGAGAAAGGAAGGGCATTTTATTAAGAATATCTGGTTCAAAGGTGAGTGGGGTGATGAATGTCAATATGCAATTCTGAAAGATGAGTGGCAAAATTTAAGTAAGTAATTTCTTAAATTTAAAATTTGTTAGGCAGCATGATCAAAAAACTACTATTACTTGCAATTGCTTTCAGCGCTAGTCGACTTTTAGCTCAGGGGTATCAGTTAAATCCAGAGAGTTATAAAGATCTTGTTAGTCGAACCAAATGCACAATTGGTTACTATGACGTAGGAACAGTTAACAATTCTGAATACCCCGGTTTATATGGAAATTTATGCTACAAAAAATCTAATGTAAATCCTTTTGATTTGTCAGGTTATGATATTGGGGTTGGGTTTGAAGGCGGGATTAATTTTCTTCATCAATCAGGTTTTACTATTGGTGCAGTTATTCCTTACGCTCAGGTTGGTCCGGAAATAAGAATAGATGACAGGTTCTTTTTGGGTGTGCATATCGGGTTTTCTCTTTTTGCAGCGGGGAAATACTTCGCTTTCGCTGCTTATGCTGGTGCAGAAGTAGGTTACATTGCAGAAATTTTTAATTCGACAAATGTGGAAATTATCGCAGGCTTTAACTCTCCATTCCTGACAGGTTTTACAAATCAGATTTTCATTCCGTTTATCGGCGCAGGGATACCACTGTAATTTTTCGAAAGAATAGAATATTCAGAATTATTGCATAAGCAAATAGTTTTATATTATCCTGTATTTACCGGGCATTTTTTTTATATTCCTTCGTATCAATTTGCTTTGGAATTATATTAATAAACAAGGCTCGTAGACATTTTACATCTCTAATCGCAACTGATATAATCTCATTAACAGTTAAGGGACTTAATTATGAATAAAAATGATTTTGCAAAGTATGTTGTTTTAACTGCCATCTTAAGTATAGGAATTGCGTTAGCCGGTTACGCCATAGGAGGGGGTTTTGTTGAGTCGAAACTGGCTGACAGGTATGTAACTGTAAAAGGTCTTGCAGAAAAAGAGGCTGATGCTGACCTTGCAATCTGGCCGATAACATTCAATGTAATGTCCAATGGTTTGTCTGATATCCAGGGGCAGGTAGAGGAGAACCGAGTAATAATTAAAGAATTTTTGTTAAAGTCCGGCTTCGAAGAAAAAAGTGTTTCCTACGCGGCACCCAAAATTTTTGATAATGAAGCAGATGGTTATAGTAACAGAGTGCAGCAATTCAGGTACAGAGCTCAATCTACTGTAACAGTTCGATCAGATAAAGTAAGCCTTGTTAAGACCAGTATGGAAAAGTCAGGAGCATTAATAGGGAAGGGTGTTGTAATGGCGCAGAATTGGGAATTCCCCACGGAGTTTATCTATACTGCCTTAAACGAAATTAAACCTTCGATGATAGAAGAAGCGACCAAAAATGCCAGGATGGCAGCCGAAAAATTTGCAATGGATTCCGGCAGTGAAGTTGGTAAAATACGTAATGCAACACAGGGATTATTCTCAATTGATAATAGAGATATGAATTCACCGGAAAGAAAAGTAATAAGAGTAGTAACAACAGTGCAATACTATCTTGTAGATAACTAACGACTAGTTTAGTAATTTATTTTTTAAGTGGATGACGCTATTTAAGACGAGTGGAGAAAACAATGAAAAAGTTTTTAATCTTTCTGTTAATACTGGTAATTGGGTTTATTGCCTATCGATATTTCAGTGGGAACGATCAGGGGCTTTTCAGCTTCCTTGAGAAAAGCAGCATCCCTTTAAAGTACGAAACAGTTATTTTTGAAAAGGCATATGGTGATTGTGATAGTGAAGAGGCGCCATGCGCGACTGTTAAACTTGAGTATCCTGTATTTGAAAATCGGGATGGAGTTGTGATATTGCCAACTGTGCAGTCTACCGTTACAAAACTAATACTGAATGCTGGTATGGATGAAGGAGATAACATGACTTCTGATGATCTATATAATAATTTCGTGAATGATTACAAAGGAATATTGGCTGATTTTACTGATTATTTTATCCGATGGGGTTTAACAAGGGAAGTAAAAGTTATCCGTAACGATGGAAAGTATCTTACGTTTTTATTCTATGAGTATTCCTTTGCAGGAGGAGCTCATCCAAATTATACCACAACTTTTTATAATTACAATCTTGTAACAAACAAGGTGCTGGCGCTTAAGGATATTATTCTAGATGGTGCCTATTCTGAGCTGACAAAAATTGCAGAGAAGAAATTCAGAGAAAAAAGAGAGATGAATGCAGATGAGAGTTTTGCTGAAGCAGGTTTCTGGTTTGAAGACAATGCATTTATTTTGAATGAGAATTTTTGTCTTACAGATTCCAGTCTTAAGTTTTTCTTTAATTCTTATGAAATTGCTCCATATGCACTAGGAACAACGGAAATTGCAATTCCCTTTGAGGAGCTAAAAAACATTCTTGCAATCCAATAAAAAGAAAGAGTGCCGTAGCACTCTTTCAATTACAAGGTCTCAATAAATTCCCGGTCAATCTTTAAGTCGAGCCATTTTTCAAGAGCTTTCAGTATCTTCTCTCTCTCCTCGCCCTTAAATTTAAGGATTGATGCTCCATGATTTCCATCTTTCAGTGTCATTCTAAAAGAGTTGGTTTTACCACTTGGCCAAATGCCGGTTGCTGTCCACGGGTCGTTTTCGCCATAGATATAAATTACCTCTTTCGCTTCATTAGTAAGCCAATCATGAACTTCCCTGATTTGGGCAGCATCAAAAGGGTCACTCCAGTAAGGATCGTAAAAGTAGGGTTTGTTTGATGCGAAATCATTTTTAACAGCTATCAATAAATCTTTGAATGGTCTCGTATCATAGTCATAGAAGCCGATTTCTGTATAGGCCTGATAATTAAAGGGGGCTACACGTTTTTTTGCACCTTTGGTGAAGAAACCGATATTTCCCTTAAAAGGCTTGTAAAGTTCCTCAGCCGTTGCACCAGGGAGCGGTATCTCCTCAATATCCTCACCTTTGTATTGCCACCAGCCGAAGGACATCTCAAATACCGAGTGTTCAAAACAGGTGTTTATATCCGCAACCAGTTCGTATTTATTATCTTCAATTTCTCTTCTCAGCATTGGTATTATTTCGTCTCGTCTTTTTAATAACTCTCTTTGATAGGTCAGCATTCTCAATCTATTCTCTTTAGTTGAAATGCTATCTGCAAGGTATTCAGGTATTCTCTTATCTTCCATATCGCGGTTAATTGGAGCTACATAAGCTACAGTTACGTCGTTATCATCAGGGAAGAAATATTCGTGGAAAAGTGCTGCCTGACCTCCTTTACTTCCGCCGGTATTAATCCATTTCCCACCATATATTTTCTTCAAAGCAATGGCTATTCTGTGCTGATCCTCAGCCGCCTGCTCAATATCAAGTTTTGACCAGTCAATTGGTTCTTCAGGTGCCGAGGGTGAAAAGAATCTATGTTCAATTTCAACCTGGTTGCACTGAAGAATCTTAGTGAGTTCATGAGTTCTGTTTGGTCTGGCATAGTAACCTCTGTCATGCAATACAACAGGTTTACTAAAATCCTTATGTTTTATGTGAATATATTGAGGATACTTAGGTCCATCAGGATTATTATGATCCAACGGCTGCATAATTTTAATAGTAACACTTGAATCAGGATATGGCCATTCAAGATTGGAGCAGTCACTTATAAAATCATCAAATTGAAGTTCAGTTTTATTCTGTGCAGATATAATAAAAATATTTACGAAGAGAGCAAAAAGTAATAAAAAATATTTTTTCATGGAAAATCCCGCGATAGGTAATAAATAAATGCCAAAACTAAATATAATGTTATGTACATTAATTGAACAATAAAAAAGATATCATTCAATTTGAGCCCGTTATTGTACAATTCTTAAATATTGAACGACACTTTCCAAGAAAACAGTCTATTTAAAAAATCATTTATAATGGCAACTAAATAGAACTCTGGTACGTCTAATCCGGCAGAGTTATAAATAAATTAATAGGTGGATTATGAAAAACTTCATCATTACAAATGCGAATCGATTTTTCTTCCTTACTCTTTTGATGGGGATGAGTGTATTAATTTCAGCTCAGGGCAATTCAGTTCAGGTAGGTGATATTGGCTGGGGTGAAGTCGATTTTAAGGGTTTTACTCTCTCTACCGATACCCAGGTAACTATTAAAGGTGAGGGAGGGTATTATGATGAATGGGATGACGACCTACTATTTTATGGTTGGATATTGGATAGCCAGAGCCGTGAGGTTGTATGGAGCCTGATTGAAGACAATAAGAATTCCAGAAGAAAACGAAGAGATGGTAACTTTCAATTTGATGAAAAGTTACAGTTGAAAGCTGGAGATTACGAGGTTTATTATACAGGAATGTACGATCGTGATGATAATAACTGGAATTTTGGAGATGTCCTCAGTGAAATTTTCGGATCAAAAAAGAGCAAGCGTAATAGAAGGGCTAAGGGAGAGTTAAGCATGACTGTTTCTGGCCCATCCGGTGTATTCAAAGCCAACGACGGAAGAAAAGTTGTTGATAAAATGTCTAAGGATGCAATCGTTTCTTTTATAAGAATGGGCGACGATGAATACGAAAAAGCAAGCTTCACTCTAGAAAAAGATGTAGTAGTTACTATCTATGCGCTTGGCGAAGGTCGAAGAAGTTCCGCCTACGATGTTGGCTGGATATATGACGAAATTAATCATAGAAAAGTATGGGAAATGGAACCACGTGCCGGGGATCACGCTGGCGGTGGCTCGAAAAATGTTTTAATCGATGATGAAATTACCTTAAAAAAAGGAACCTATACTGTTCATTATGTTACGGATGACTCCCACTCGTTTAGAGAGTGGAATGTAATGCCTCCTTCCGATCCACAATTTTGGGGTATCTCAATTTGGGTAAAAAATGATGAGGATATGAAATATTTCAAAAAGAGTGTAAAAGTAAGTGAAACGGAACCAATAGTTGACTTAACAAAAGCTCGTGATGATGAGTATTTATCTCAAGGAATGAAAATTAAGTCAACTGTAGATCTTAGAATATTATGCCTTGGGGAGGCTGGTAATCGTAAAACGATGGCAGACTATGGCTGGATCACAAATGCAGAAACAAGAGAAATAGTTTGGGAAATGACATGGCGTAAATCTGACCATGCAGGTGGCGACGAAAAAAACAGAATGGTTGATGAGGTTGTAACATTTAAGCCAGGCAATTATATAGTTTACTATGTTACCGATGGCTCTCATTCATATAGAGACTGGAATTCATCCGCGCCTTATGATAAAGAGAAATGGGGAATAAGCATCCTCCCTGTAAAGGAATCGGATAGAAGCAGTGTCGTTTTATACGATGAGAAGGACTTCCACTCAGAAAAAGTTATTGCTGAAATCATTCGTGTGAGAGATGATGAGTATGAAAAAACGAAATTTACACTTAAGCAACGTACTAAAGTTCGTATAATAGCAATTGGCGAAGGTGAGTCGCGAGACGGTTATTCAAGACGGAGCAGAGGGGAAATGTTTGATTTTGGGTGGATTGAGAAAGATGATAATGGAAAAATAGTCTGGGAAATGACTTATGCTAATACTGAGCATGCCGGCGGTGCAAAGAAGAACAGGAAGGCTAATGAAGTAATTGAACTGGAAGCAGGGACGTACAAACTTTGTTATGAAACTGATGGTTCTCACTCGTACAGAGACTGGAATGATTCCCCGCCTCATGATGCTGATAAGTATGGAATAACCGTGCTGAAGGAATAATATAATTATATACCTACTTAAAAAGGCACAATAAATCCTGTAAAATTTTTTATAGATTATTGTGCCTTACCTTTTTTTAATGACGTTTTTAAGAATCTTCGGTGTAGAACAAAACTTTCAATTAAACTGAAATTGTGATTCAAACAGAGATCACTTTTCTGAGGTCAGACCACAATAGCCCAAAACTGATTGCTCACATTAACAGACTTGCTCTCATGTTAAATCAGGTTGATAGATATTGAATTAATAATTGAAGAGTTGTAACTAAACAAATAAAAACCCCGCATCCAAACAAGGATACGGGGTTAATTGAATAATTAATCAGTCAGAAAATCCTACATGCTATCAGTTCTTTTAACTTCAACACTTCTGTTTTTCATTCTGTTTGCTTTACTGTTGTTTGGTACAAGCGGGCTATCTTCGCCAACCCACTCAACAGCTATTTTTGCTTCATCAACACCTTTCTTAACAAGATAATTGTGAGCAGCTTTTGCACGTTTTTCAGAAAGTTTCATGTTATAAGCTTTTGACCCGATATCACAAGTATGACCGATGAGCTTAATAGTAACTTCTTCATTCGTTTCCATAATTGAAGCAACTTCGTCAAGAATTTCAGCTCCGGCACTTGTAACAATAGCTTTGTCAAAATCGAAAAGTATGTTATCAATTTCAAAAACTATTTCCATTTTTGGAACATCATCACTTGCGTCTTTTGGGTTAGTTCCGTTTTTAACTTCCTGACCATCCTGAACGGTTCCACCATCTGTATCAGCATTTAGTGGGTCAGTAGTATACTTCATAACTTCTTCGCCATCTTCAAGTCCGTCCATATCAGTGTCGGTTTTGAATGGGCTTGTTTTATACTTGTTAACTTCGTCGCCGTCGTTAAGACCATCACCATCAGTATCAGGAACATTTGGATCAGTTTTATGCTTCATTAACTCATCATAATCATTTAATCCGTCATTGTCTGTATCCATCATGTTAGGATTTGTTTTGTGTTTCTTAACTTCGTCGTAATCGTTCAATCCGTCTTTATCACTATCGGCATTTAACGGATCAGTTTTAAAGGTTTTAAATTCTTCGCCATCCCTTAAACCATCACCATCTGTGTCGGCATTATTAGGGTCAGTGCCAAGTTCTTTTTCTTCTGCATTTGTTAACCCGTCATTATCGTTGTCAGCATTTGGATTTTCCGGGGCAAATAATAATCCTAAACCAAAGTTCCAGTAAGCATCATTAAAGTCACCTTTTGCATAATAGTTTAGATCGTCAGCAAAAGAATAATTAATGCCGGCAGCAACATCTAATAATAGCTCATCGCTTAGTTTAAATTCTGCGCCAAGTCCAAAAGGAATAACAGCAGTAATTCCATCTTCCTCTACAGGTTGAGGGGAAGCAGCGCCACCCAGAGATGATTTTACGTCAGCGGAATAGCTAAGTAAACCAATACCGCCATATAAGTATGGATTCCAATCATCAGACTCTACAGGTGAAAAAAGTAACCTGACGTCTATTGGGATTAGATTTGCAGAGTAAGAGTTCTCATTGTTATCTTTACCGTTCATTTTGCCAAATCCAGCACCAATTTCTAAATCAAGTGGGCTATTTAGCTCAAAACGAGCTAAAGCTCTTGCCAGGAAGCCTAATTCGATACCATTATCCAGGGCAAAGTCATTTGAAGTGATAATCCCATGCACTTGTCCACCAATTTTCCAGCCATAGTCATTAAACTGTGCCTGAATTTTCGTTGGTGAAAAAACTAAAAAAAACATGAAAATACATAAAAAAGTAGTAGCTTTTTTAAACATACTAACTCCCATTAATTGAATGAAAAATATATTTTGTTTTGTTTGCGCCCGTTGTAAGTACACCATTTGAGTACGAATGTTAAATTATACTCATTTTTTGTTGTCCAACGATTAAGTTATTCCAAAATTTATAATATCTCAAGAAGAAAATTTTCTAATAGATATAAATTGTTAAGTAAAAAACAGGCAAAATAGTTCACTTTTTGTATAATTTTAAGCGAGATTTATTAGTAACAAAGGTTTTAAAGAAAGATATTATTAATTTTCAGATCATATTAAAACTACTTGATGAGGTGAGTTTGAATAATAATACTTCTTTGATTCTGTTAAGATTGAAATCTTATCTAATTAGTTTAATTGATTCTCCATCAGAGGGGGGAGATGACCTTAAATTTACACTCGAATTTTTGGAACGTAAGTATCCCGACTCAAAAAAAAAAATACTTGAATTTCTAACCGGTAGTAAAATATTCTCAGATTCAGAAATAGCATTCAGCACTAATTTTAAAGATCTTTTGGTGTCCGCTAAAAGTACCGGTGGTTCACCTGACCTTTTAACTATGCTGGAAGACTTTAAAATACGGGCGGACGATTTACTACTTGAAAGCATCCAGTCTGAGCGAATTCGAAAAAATCGTGATGAGCAAATTAAGCAAATTATTGCCTTATTAATGAATTTAGGGAATGAATGGATCAACAGAGTTCAAATTGAGGATAATATAGATGACTTTTCGCGATTAGATGAGGAAGAGGTATTACGACCGGATGAAGAAACTATACTCGATTCTTTGAGCAACAAGACAAGCGTATCATTTACCAAAATATCAACCCTGAATTTAATTTATCTGAAATTGTTTTCAGATTATCTATTTGCCAATGGTGGAAATATTTCACTTAAAAATTTTATTGAAAAGCTGGATAAAATAAGAAATGATGTGGATCGAAAATATAAAAAGCTATTTGATGAACACGGGCTTGGTAACCCGGGTGAGGAATAAAAGTACCCTGGAGAGGATTCGAACCTCCGACCTACGGTTTAGGAAACCGTTGCTCTATCCTGCTGAGCTACCAGGGCTAATAAAAATAGCTCGATTACTAAAGAAGCTATTCAAACAAAATAATGTTTTTCATGCTTATTCCATTCCAATCATAGCATTTACTGGATCAGGAATTACATGGGGGTAAAAATTGATCATAAATATAATAAAAATGATTGGTGTAAAAACACAGAAATCAGGCTCTGCGGCCTCTCACAAAGTCAATCAATTTATCGATGTGAGCTTTTTCGTCACTAGAAAGAATATGTTCTACCACATCATAATTAATTTGAAGCCATCTGACGTTTACATTTTTCGCAGCATTTTCCAGCTCTACATTATAAGTCTCTGGATCTTCGAATATCTTTGCAGAAAATCTTGCAGCTGCTCTTAGATTTACGACCTTACTTTGTTTATTATCGGTAATGATTTTCATCAAGTCCCAGGTAAAATCTTTGTAATTATCGCAAATACTAATGGCTGCCATCCCTGCTTTTTCAGATAATTCAGGTTTCCCTAAGGAATTAATGGTTTGATCTGAACCGATAGACAACAATGTTTTTATAACTTTATCTGCTTCATATTTTTTGGTTAACGCGAGAGCCGCCAATCTGTCAACAGCTATAGAAACTGCATCAGGTAATCTTTCCTTAGCCAAATCAGCTATTGCTTTATTCCTGAAATCTTTAGCCAACTTAATAACTTCTTCATATTTTCCGGCTTGCACCAGTTTTTCAAGTCTTTGCCCGGTTTCTTCAGGAGCCTCATCAGCATTTTTCTTTCTTAAATCATCCCAACCAGAACCCCGGTTTAACGATGCCATACCTGTTACTTGAGTTTTCTTGATCTTATCCATCAATTCTTTTGTGTCATTATCATGAGGCCAAACATCCATACTATTTAACATCAACTTACTCAAAACCAATTCGTGATGACCATGATCTATATTGAAACTGACAAGCAATTCTCCACCAAGTTCGCCATATCTTAAAGCACTCATTACCATATTGGGATTATGGTCTTTGAGCTTTTTAAGAAGCTCTTTGATTTTATCAACTTCCTTCTTATTCGATTTTACTATTACTTTTGCAAAGTCCATATTTTTCCCGAAAGACTTTAGTGAAGACAATCATAAGAGAGTCTTAGATTAGTCGCTATTTTACAGTGTATTGTCGTAAATTTTGACAAAAAGTTTAATTTTTTCCAAATTTACGTCGCCCTATTACTATTTACTATAGTGGTTTTTGAAGTCGTATATATTGATTAATAAAAGGCAATCTTGATTTAGATTCCCAGCTTAATCCGATAATCCACTCTTAAGTCTCTAAATTTAACTTACTAATCATACTATTGCAAGTATATTAAATTGAAATTGCAGGTACGATTTAATACCTTTCGTATTCAGATTTAACACAACTAAGGAGAAATTTATGACGTCGATCGTTGATGTTTTAGGAAGAGAGATCCTTGATTCAAGGGGAAATCCAACCATAGAGGTTGAAGTTCTTTTAGAATCAGGTATCATTGGGAGAGCCGCTGTACCTAGTGGCGCATCTACTGGTGAACATGAAGCTGTTGAATTACGTGACGGCGATAAAACCAGATATCTGGGCAAGGGAGTTTTAAATGCTGTTGAAAATGTTAATGAAAAAATAGCGGACGAGTTAGTTGACTTTGACGCATCAGATCAGGTTGCTATTGACAACTTTTTATGTGAACTGGACGGAACACCAAACAAATCTGTGTTAGGAGCGAACGCGATACTTGGCGTTTCATTAGCCTGTGCCAGAGCAGCTGCCGAAGCCCTTGGCCTACCATTATATCGTTACATTGGGGGTGTTAACGCAAAAATTTTACCTGTTCCAATGATGAACATTCTAAACGGTGGCAGCCACGCCGATAATACTGTTGATTTTCAAGAGTTTATGGTAATGCCGGTTGGTGCCGAGTCTTTCGCCGAGGCTTTAAGAATGGGAACTGAAACATTTCATCATCTTAAGGCAGTGCTTAAAGCAAAAGGTTATAGTACATCCGTCGGCGACGAAGGTGGTTTCGCGCCAAATCTAAAATCGAACGAAGAAACAATTGATTTAATTCTTCAAGCCATAACAAACGCTGGTTACAAGCCAGGTGTAGATATTAGTCTGGCGCTTGATGTTGCTTCTTCCGAAATGTTTGATAAAGAAAAAGGGAAGTATATTTTCTTCAAATCGGATAAGTCAGAAAAAACGTCTGATCAGATGATTGAAATTTACTCAAAGCTGGTTAATCAATATCCAATTATTTCTATTGAAGATGGATTGGATGAAAACGACTGGGAAGGCTGGAAAAATCTTACCTCCGCGCTGGGCAGCAAAATTCAAATCGTTGGTGATGATTTATTTGTAACAAATACTGAAAAACTTGCCCGCGGTATTGAAAACGATACAGCTAACTCAATCCTGATTAAAGTAAATCAGATTGGTACCTTGACCGAAACTTTGGATGCTATTGAAATGGCGAAGAAAGCCGGATACACAACAGTTATTAGCCATAGAAGTGGTGAAACTGAAGATTCAACTATTGCTGACATTGCAGTTGCTACAAACGCCGGACAAATAAAAACTGGTTCAGCTTGCCGTAGTGACAGAATTGCCAAGTATAATCAGTTATTAAGGATTGAAGAAGAGCTTGACACAACAGCAGTTTTTCCTGGAATATCCGCTATAAATTGCAAAAGTTGACAAGTAACTCTTAAAATGATAAATTTACATTGAAAGCGTCTGTAGTCAGGCGCTTTTTTTGTCTTAAAAAATTTCTTTCAACATATTGTATGAGGGTACAATGGCTGAAAATAAGCTTACTAAGGTGAATAACCTTATTAAGAAAAATAACATAGAGGTTATTGATCTTAAAGCTATCGATTTAACAGGAAGACTTCATCATATTTCCTTACCGGTTCATGAGAACATTATGAAGCAGTTAATGCACGATGGTGTGGGATTTGATGGATCCAGTTATGGTTTTAGAAAAGTAGAAAATAGTGATATGATTATGGTTCCGGATCTTGATACAGCAGTTATTGATCCTTTCCGCGATGCTCCTACACTAAGTTTTTATTCAAATATTTTTCTGACGGACAAGGCTCGCACTCAGTTTGGTCAGGATGGACGTTTAATTATTAAAAATACTGAAGCACTTCTGAAAAAAACTACTGGTGCCGACACGTGCATGTGGGGCCCCGAGTTTGAGTTTTACATTTTTAGTGATGTTGCATATGACACCAGAACTTCTGCTTCTTATTATGAAGTTCAGCACGAAGAAGAATTTTACAAACGTGCGTATCATGCTGCTAATCCATTTGATTTATATGATGACTTTAGAGATGAAGCATGTAAGATATTCCAAAGTCTTGGAATTAATGTAAAATACCATCATCATGAAGTTGGTGAAAGAGGACAGCAGGAAATTGAAACATATTTCCATCCAAGTTTGCAAACTGCCGACCATATTATAACTGGCAAGTATATCCTTTTTAATCTGGCAAGGAAGCACAACCTGCACGTTACGTTCATGCCAAAACCAATGTATCAGCAGGCTGGCAATGGAATGCACTTGCATTTATTCCTTACTAAGAATGGTAAGAATGCCTTCTACAAGAAGGGTGCATATGGTAATATGAACCAATTGGGTCTCTACTTTATTGGCGGTATGCTTAAACATGCCCCGGCATTGGCAGCTTTTACAAACCCAAGCACAAACTCTTTTAAAAGATTAGTCCCAGGTTTTGAGGCACCGGTTGCATTAACATACGGAATGGGTAATCGCGCAAGTGCAATACGTATTCCCAAATATGTAAATAATCCTGATGAAACCAGATTTGAATTCAGACCACCGGATGCAACTGCTAATCCATACCTTTGCCTGGCAGCCATGACTCTTGCTGGTATAGATGGTGTGATAAATAAAATAGATCCAATTGCTGAAGGTTATGGACCATTTGATAAGAACATTTTGGATGAATCAATGGCAGATAAGATTGATTTCCTACCACGCAGTTTGCAGGAAGCTCTTGATGAATTGGGGAAGGATAATGACTTCCTCAGGTACAATGGTATTTTTAATGATGAGTTGCTCGACCAATGGACAAAGATAAAGCAGGAAGAGATCAAATCTATTGCAACAATGCCTCATCCTTTTGAATACAAAATGTATTTCACACTTTAGTACACATTCATTATATTTGCGCTTTATTTTAACCCTCGCTTATGCGGGGGTTTCTTTTATATCGGGGAATTCAAATGCCATTCATAGGTGAAATTGCAGCTGTTGTTACAGCGTTTTTGTGGGCTGGTACATCCATTGCTTTTACAGAAGCATCAATAAGGGTTGGATCCCTGGTTGTTAACATTACACGAATGGTCTTTGCTGCCATTTATTTAACAATAACTATTCTTCTGTTTAACCTTGATACAGGATTATCCTGGAATCAGATTTACTATTTATCACTTAGCGGGTTAATTGGATTAGTCTTTGGTGATGGATTTCTCTTCCGGGCCTTTAAGGAAATAGGTGCCCGGCTTAGTATGTTGCTAATGGCAATGGTGCCGGCCATTTCAACATTTCTTGCTTTCGTTTTTCTTGGTGAAGTTATCTCGCTCTTTGCCGTAATCGGCATTGCAACTACTACGATTGGTGTTGCTATAGTTGTATTGCAGCGCAAAGAAAAGGGAACAAGATCAATTCATAAAGCTGGCTTAACATACGGTATTCTGGGCGCTGTAGGGCAGGCTGTTGGTTTAATTTTTGCGAAGTATGCTTTTAATGAATCCGAGGTAAATGGTTTTGTTGCTACGCTTATCAGAATTGTTCCTTCTATTATAGTTTTATATCCCGTCACTTTTTTTATTAAGAGCGCTAAAAGACCTTTTAAGATTCTTTTTAATAACCGAAAGGGTTTGATTTACACTGCCATTGGTTCGGTTATTGGACCATTTTTGGGTATTACAGGGAGTCTTATTGCAATTTCATATACTTATGTCGGTATCGCCTCTACTTTAATGGCTACTGTTCCTATTATTATGTTGCCTCTGGTTAAATTCTACTATAAGGAAGAGTTATCTAACATGTCAATTGTTGGAGCATTTATGGCCGTAGCCGGAGTTGCAATTCTATTCCTCACTTAACTGAATTTAACTCTTGAAATATGCTCAGAAATTTTTCGTAATCTGATTTGCTGAACGCGCAAAAGATAACCTTTTCGAACTGCGGTTCTAATTTAAGATATTCACCTACGGTGATTAATGCTATTCGGCAGGCCCGTTCGAATGGAAAACCATAAACCCCTGTACTTATTGAAGGAAAGGCTATTGATTTTAAGCCGTGCGCAGCAGCTATCAGCATCGAGTTATTATAACAGTTTTTCAACAATATATCTTCATTCTTGTTTCCACCACTCCATATGGGACCAACAGTATGTACAACATGCCTAGCGGGGAGATTATATCCTCCTGTGATTTTTGCCTCGCCGGTTAGACATCCATTTAACGTTTTGCATTCAATCAAAAGTTCGGAACCCGCTGCACGATGAATAGCACCATCAACACCCCCGCCTCCAAGCAGAGTAGAGTTTGCGGCATTTACAATTGCGTCAGTTTGCAATAAGGTTATGTCCCCTTGAATTATTTCTATTCTCTTATCAATCATTTTGCTCTCACCTCAATGTCAATTTTTTTAGAAGCTCAATTTGTTCAGGGAAAGTACTGCTTAATTTACCTGCTTCGGCGAGTTCAAAATCATTAAAATCGAACCCGGGTGATACCACACAGCTAACCAATCCATAAGTTGACTTGTCTAACAGCTCAGATGCAAACCAGGCACCATGAGGAATAACAATTTGAAAATCCTCACCTTCATCTATTTTACACCCAAGAATTCGTTTTGTATATCCTCTGATTTGGTCAAATTTATGGATGATAAAAGATGAACCAGAGTGATAATACCATATTTCATCAGATTTTAATCTATGGAGATGAGAAATTTGCTCCTCTTCAAGCATAAAGTAGATACTCGTACTAAATTTTCTCTCACCCTTAAAACGGGGCGGCAAAGCACTATGCGAAATTGATTCTTCAGATCTATAAACTTCTTTATAATATCCGCCCTCGGGATGACTAACAAGTTCCAATTTCTCAATAATATCTTTACTCTTCATAAATTTTTCTCCTCAAATTCTAAAATTCTTTCAGAATTTATAAAATTCTTTGATCATCTTCCCTAAGAAAAACGTTTCTAATGGAGCCATAAGATAGATGTTTCTCGTTTTGAGACAAAACAGAAGTAAAAAAACGACTGTTTTCTAACAACAAAATGGCACAATACTTGAAGTGCTAACTAATGGTTTGTAAACTAAATGTAGGATGCTTTGGAGCTAATTAACATCATATCTGATTATATCCTGTACGGATCTGGTTTGCTGGTTTTGGTTATTGTGATTAATACTGTATTTCCTAAATATTTTAGGAAGTCAAACAAGAGAAATGAGCAGAAGGGTATTGATCTTGTTGAGTATAAAAAATTATTGAAAGACAGAAATTTAAAACTACAAAATCAACTTGCAATGGACAGAATAGCATCTGAGCGGGCTTCAGGTTCCACTATCTCACAAAATGACCTGAACATCACAAATATATATTTCACCAGGCGCTCCATGGTTCAACAACCTGCCCGATTTAAAATAATAAATGAAGGGCATGAAATAAAAACTACAATCACCCGCTAAACATTTGCAAATCTTTATGTAACAACTTACCCGGGAACATCTCCTTTATTTTATTTACATATAATCTTACACGATCTGCTTTATTAAATGATAGTTCGTATAATGCCCTGTAAGTAAGCATACTAAAGATTGTGTTCTTTATAAAATCGGTATACTTGTTAACTACATCAGAATTTCTAAAAATGAAATCCGGGTCAGGCGCCGGGGCATATTCTGCGCCTTTGACTACCTTAAAGAGTAAGTTATGTGGAACAACAATGTACCCTTCGGGCAGACTAAATTCTCCACTCCTTAATTCATTTGTGACCAATTCTACTCCAAGATAGAAATTGTGTGATTCAATATTGTCACTTACAAGGCCTGTCATAATAGCCCTGTAATATTTTTCAAGGGCTTGAGAATCAAATTTTTCTCCATGTTCAAAAGGGTGTAGTGCTCCCAGGAACTTTGAAATATTATCCTGCCGATTGAGTATTATGTCCGGGTAGTTAGTATTCATCTGATTATAGTACCATGAACGGCGCAACAATTCTTTATCAATTACACTAACGTTTTTCTTAACGGATTCCACGTATTGATAATAATAACTGGCTGCAAGAAAGTAATCCCACTGATATGAGAATATTATAGATTCATCTTCAACACTTTCCAATATTGCCTTCGTGTAGTCCTCAAAAATGTAATTGTCCCTCTGAGATACATTTGCGAAATTATTCCATCCAACAAAAAAGACAATAAGAAACAATAGGGTCGAAATCACAATCTTGTTAAACTTATCAAAGAGTTTTATGTAGAGGTAGTAAAAACCAAAGGCAGCAAAAAAACCTGCTGAGATATATGCCAGCAGGAAGTAAGAATCGATATCATTAATATCATAATTTATTGAATAGCCTACCGTAATAATAGAACAGATAATAATAAATGAGGAAAAGATTCGATTTGTTTTTAAAAAGAATATCAATCCGATAAGAATTAAGAGCAGCCCGGGGATTGAAAACTCGTTTGGCAGGTTGGAAATAAAATATGTCAGCTGTTCTTTAGCCGCATCAAATGATGAAAATATCCATGTACTGTATTGTGCACCGGAAAAATGTCTCCAGAAAGAACTCAATGATTCAGGGTTTCCCCAATTTAGCGCCGGGTTTAAGGATGCCCGTATAGGCAAATACGAATAAATCAGTATCAGCGTAGGAAAGAATATTAATAACATTTCTATGAGAAGAAAAAATGATTCTTTCCTAAATCTGTTTTTGTAGAAAAACAAAAAGGCAATTCCGGGAAGGATAAGGACTGTAGTAAGATGATTACTGAATCCCAGAGCCAAAATAGCAGCCAGATAAAGCCAATATTTTTTATGAGAGTTGCGACTATCTGCAGAATGAATTTTAGCCAGTATGAATATGAGAATTGCCAGAATTAATACATGGAGCGAATAAACCTCAACTGATGTGCTTTGAAACCAGAATGTTTGAGTGAGTGAGAGAAAAAGTCCGCCCAAAATTGCCAGCAAACTTTTCTCATATTTCTCAAGTCGTTTTAAAGCAGGGAGATTAGCTTTTACTTTTTTGTTCAGCTTAAGCTCAGGAACTGCTTCTTCAAAATCAAAAAGAATTATAAGAGTTGCTACAAAGAAATATATAGAAGCCGAGCACCAAATGGCAGAGAGCAAATTCGACATAAATATCGACGTGAATGGCAAGGGCAATTGAAGCCACAGGTATCCAAGTATTGTAAACAGGGGGTATCCTGTCGGGTGGCAAATTCCAAGAGTTGCCTGGGCAGTTGCCAGCTCTCCGGAGTCTATCTGAATAACCGATGGCGCGATTGTAAACAGGTACACTATAAATGAAATAATTGAAGCTATTTGAGCTGGGAATCTGTTAATGAAATTTTTCACTTCAATTCCATAATTTATCAAAAATGTCTGAGTTTGATTTTATCAATTTGCTTAATTCACTATTTATGTTGCTATCCGACCCTTTATGTAAGTAGGAATTTAACAAATCAGTTTGTTCATTTGCAATTGGCAGGATTGATCTGTTAAGATTAAGAATGTTTTGAAAGTCGATCTCAATTTGTTTTAGTCTGGAATAATTTTCACTCAGCTGCCTTATTAAAGTGCCTTCAGTGTTTTTACCTGAAAAGTGCTCCAACTTATCATGATAGCTTAAACCCAAAAAAGATCTATAATATTCGGGATTCTTCATGATTAATAAATCAATTAAAAATTCCACTGTTAACAATGCACCGTGTGTGTACTTAATATCGAAGGACTTAGCCAGTGAGCTCGATTTCTCCTTAATAATCCGGGAGTACATATCCCTCATCTTTATAACTATTCTTTCAATACTTTTAATTCTGTATTTACTAATCACTAATTCGGCAAATTCATCAAAAAGTATTTGAGAGCCACAGATGAATTTTAATTTTGCAAGCGATTGAAATTCCCACAACTCGGCTCTATCATTAAGATACCGTTTGTAATTTGCAATATCGGAAATCAGTGAAGAGTTTTTGCCTTCAGGTCGTAACTTTAAGTCGACTTTAAAGGGGGCCAGTCTATCGTTTAATTCATTGATGAATGCCTGACCGGAAAGTTGAGTCTTTTGAAAATCACTAAATTCGTTTACAATAATTACAATATCAATGTCGGACGAGAAGACCATTTCCTCGCATCCGAATGATCCCAACGCTGCAATAAAATATTCATCACATTCAAATAATTCATCGCTCTTCTTTTTTATTTTCACTTTCAGGAAATTTGCAAGAATTATTGAAAATTTCCTTTGTGAAATCATTTTAAGAGCTAGTTGAATGGAGAGAATAAAATGAATTTTTTTAAGACTCATATCATAGTATTGATCTGAAAGATCCTTTTGATAAATAACTCCGTCAAAAATTAGTTCAGCCAGATATGGTTTGTTGACAATAAGGTTTACAAATCTTGCCGAAAACTCACATAGCACCAGAACATCAAGCAATAGTTCTTTCTTCTGCAGTTCCCTGTACCAAACAGACGGGAAGCCGGAATTTTTGATTATCGAGTGCATGTTTTCCAATACCAGATCCGGATTTTTACTGGTGCTCAGATAACTAAAAATACTATATTCAATTTTCTTAAAAAGCTCGATTGTTCTATTACCAAATTCTTTATTGGAAATTAATCCGGTGCCGGTTCTTAAATATTTGATGTTCTTTTCTGCCCGTTGCAGGTTATTGAAATTAATTGCCGGTATGGGGTCCGGAGGCTCGTTCTCATCATCTTCAAAATACCTGTTAAAAAGATTTCTGGTTTCGGTCATTCGTTTTTCAATAGCCATATCAAATTGACTTGAGTTTTCGAGACCCATGAAACTTGCTAAATGCTTATTGGCCTCTTCATCAGCTGGTAGAAGGTGGGTTTGTATGTTATTCATTAACTGGAGGAAATGTTCGACTTTTCTAAAAAAAACATAATTCTCTTCAAGCAGGTTGGCCTCTTTCTGTTCAAGAAATAAATGATTTTTAAGTCTCGCAATGGCTTCAAGAGTATTGGGCGTACGAATTTCCTTTAATCTGCCACCATTTATTAGTTGAAGCATTTGAACGAGGAATTCAATGTCTCTAATTCCGCCCGCTGATTTTTTAATATCTACTCTACTGGTTACTGATCTCTCAATACTCCATCTCATCTCAGCAATTCTTTTTTTAGGTGAAGTGAACAATGATTTTGGATAGACAAAAGGAGCTATTCTGGATGAAAATTCCGCAAACAATTCATGGTCGCCACAAAAATAATTAGACTTGATCAACATCTGTTTTTCCCATGCTTCGCCACGTGTCTCGTAGTAAAAAATCGTATCGTTAAGAGACCGGGAAAGAGGAGAGTGCCCGCCATCCGGCCTTAGTCTGAGATCAACCCTGTATATAAAGCCGCCATCAACAACATCATTTGAGGTAGAAGCAAACAGTTGAATTGCTTCCGAGAACAATTCGTGAAAATCCTGTTGCCTGATTTCGTTGATAGAATAATTCGATGAATATATGAACATTAAGTCAATATCAGAAGAATAGTTGAGCTCGTCCCCGGCTAGTTTCCCAAGTGATATTGCAGCGTATTTGGCTTCGATTTTGTCTATTTTGTGCCGTTGACATACATGTGCAAAGCAAACGCTAAATAACTGGCTGCCAATTGATTGTGCAAGTATGGATATCTGATGAGCTACTTTCTTAAATTGACCAAAACCGAGTATATCATAAACCCCAATCTTTAAGGTGTATCGTCTTTTCAAAAATCTTAGATAATGTACTTTGGCGTCAAAGGATTTGAAAAGCAGAAGATTTTTTTTTATTTCAAGGGACAAGGAATTTATTTCAAATTCTTTCTGTAGGTATTCCTGATCAAAGAGCTGATACAAGAACTCAGGGCTTTTGACTACAATATCAGTCATGTAATTGCTATTTAATGAGATAGCCACAATCACCTCGATATGGTGATTGTATTTTATCACATCTTTAAAAAAAGAATACTTATTAATTAGTGAGCTTATTATTCTTCGTAAATTAGTAATAGTAGTGCGGGATATTGCATATCGGCAGACTTCTTCCGAAAACAAGCTAATCAAGTGTTCTATTTGCTCAGGTCGAAGATACTCTCTGGATTCCAGAAAGAGAAAATTTTCCAGATCTTCCAATAATATTTTTTCAGAATTATTCATTCGATTTTGTATTCGAAGCTCAGATTACCCGTTTTGTGCATAATAAATTGAATTAGAGGTCAATATATTGAAACAAAAAGAAAAATGGGATTTATAACTTTCTTGAAATAGTTTATAAGTAATATCGTAAATTTAATAGAACTACAAAATGAAACAAAATAGAGAACGTTTTGAGTTAAAAAATGATAGAAACTTCATTAAAAATTACCTTCATTGCATTTCAAAAGGTCATTCTTTAACTTTCTAATTGCGAAAAACAGAGGAAATTAATGTTAGAAAATTTACTTAAAAAGATCTTCGGTGATAAGAATAAAAAATTACTAAAAGAATACTGGTCAACAGTTGAACAAATCAATGTTCATTTTGATGAATATGAAAAGCTGGATGATGATCAATTGCGGGAAGTTACTGCGAGGTTAAAAGAGAGAATTCAGGAGCATACCCGTGAGACAAGAGAAAATATTGAAGAGATCAAAAAACAACTCTGCTCGGATGATTTTGATGGCGATAAATTAAAACTGTACGATGATCTCGAAGATCTTGAAAAAGATCTGGATGAGGAATACGTTGAGATCCTTAAAGAAATTTTACCAGAGGCATTCGGTGTGGTAAAATCAACCTGTAGAAGACTCTGCGGAACATCATGGGAAGCTGCCGGGAATAAAATTGAATGGCAAATGGTACCCTATGATGTGCAGCTTCTGGGTGGCATTATCCTGCATGAGGGTAAAATAGCGGAGATGGCAACTGGTGAGGGTAAAACCCTTGTTGCTACACTACCAATGTACCTAAACGCGCTTACAGGGCGTGGTGTACACGTAATTACCGTAAATGATTATCTGGCACAACGTGATAGTGAGTGGATGGGTCAGATATTCAAATTTCATGGCATTTCGGTTGGCTGTATTTTAAACACCATGGATCCTGAGACGAGAAAAGATATATATGCCAGAGACATCACGTATGGCACTAATAACGAGTTTGGCTTTGATTATTTGCGTGATAATATGGCTGTTTCAAAAGAGAATTGTGTACAGCGTGGTCATAACTATACAATTGTGGATGAGGTTGATTCAGTTCTAATTGATGAAGCAAGGACACCATTGATTATTTCAGGCCCCGTTGGCAATACAGAACACAAATTTGATGACATGAAGCCTAAAGTTGAAAGATTATTCAGGAAACAGGCAGCTCTTATTGCCAGTCTCGTACAAGAAGTTGAAACTCTTCTTAAAGCAGAAGATGGGCAGGATCGTAATAAGGCTGGTGTTGCACTGCTGAGGGCATTCAGAGGATTTCCTAAAAACAAGAGGTTGATGAAAGTTTTAAGTGATCCTGAAACAAAAAAATTATTACAATCAACAGAGCTTGAATATCTTAGAGAAAGCGGCAAGCGGATGCCGGAGATTGATGAAGAATTATATTTTGCCATTGACGAAAGGCAAAATTCTTTAGATTTGACGGAAAAAGGAAGAGAAGAGCTTGCCGTTGGTTCGGTTGAAGGTAAGGATTATTTCGTTTTGCCGGACCTTGGTACTGAGATAAGCAAGCTTGAAAAGGAAGAGGGATTATCTGACGCAGAAATTGTAAAAAGGAAAGATGCACTTTATCACGTGTATGGTGAACGTAGTGACAGAATTCATACTTTGAATCAGCTTCTAAAGGCTTATACGCTTTTTGAAAAAGATGTTGAATATGTTATCACGGAAGAAGGTAAGGTTGCCATTGTGGATGAATTCACAGGTCGTGTTTTGCCGGGCAGAAGATATTCTGACGGATTACATCAGGCAATTGAAGCGAAAGAAAACGTAAAAGTTGAGCGTGATACCCAGACAATGGCTACAATTACCTTGCAGAACTATTTCCGATTATACAAAAAAATTGCCGGTATGACGGGTACTGCTGAAACCGAGGAAGGTGAATTTGATGAAATTTATAAGCTTCAGGTAGCGGTTATTCCTACAAATGTACCAATTGCCAGGGATGATCAGGAAGATGCAATATTTAAAACCAGAAGAGAAAAGCTTAATGCTATTGTAGAAAAAGTAAAAGAATTAAAAGAAGAAAAGCGACCTGTTCTGGTTGGGACTACCAGTGTTGAGGTTTCTGAGACGCTAAGCCGAATGTTACAGCGCCAGGGTGTGCAGCATAATGTATTGAATGCCAAGCAGCATAAAAGGGAAGCGGAAATTGTAGCTCATGCGGGTCAGCCGGGAGCCGTAACAATAGCAACCAATATGGCTGGTCGTGGTACTGATATAAAACTTGGTGCCGGGGTAGTTGATCGCGGAGGTCTTTATATATTGGGCACAGAGCGTCACGAGTCTCGTCGTATAGACAGACAGCTGCGTGGTCGTGCCGGACGTCAGGGTGATCCCGGTGTATCAAAATTTTACCTTTCCCTGGAAGATGATTTGATGAGGCTATTTGGCAGCGACCGGATTTCCTCTGTTATGAGCCGAATGGGACTTGAAGAAGGGGAAGTAATCGAGCATCCTATGATTTCCAAATCAGTTGGGAGAGCTCAGAAGAAAGTTGAAGAAAACAACTTTGCCATCAGAAAAAGACTGTTGGAATATGATAACGTAATGAACCAGCAGCGTGAGGTTATCTATTCAAAAAGAAAACAGGCACTTGAAGGTGAACGTCTTAAAGGTGAAGTTTTTCAATATCTTGATGAATACGTTGATAGTATTTTAGACAAATACTTCGATGACGCATTGCTTGATCAATTGCACGATGATTTATTGAAGAGTCTTCTCATAGATGTGAAGTTAGATCCTGAAACATTTGAAAAAATTGGGTATGAAGGCTGCAAACAGAAAATAATGGATGCCGCTGCTGAATTCTATAAAAGAAAAGAAGAGATGATTGGTTCCGAACTGATGGCAAGACTTGAAAGATACGCTGTTCTAAGTGTTATTGATAATAAATGGAAAGAGCATCTTAGAGAAATGGATGATTTGAAAGAGGGTATTGGACTTCGTGCTTACGGGCAGAAAGATCCATTACTAGAGTACAAAGGGGAAGCTTTCAATCTGTTTGTAACTTTGCTTGAGGAAATCAGAGATGAGGTAGTCTCGTTTTGTTATAAGTTTTTCCCTCAGGCTCCTGATGAAGTCAGGACAAGAGGTGTGCAGACAACCCGTATGACGACTTCAAAAGATAGCGCTACTAATCTTGGTCTGCGGCATGGCGATGATGAAGGTGCCCGCAGAGGAAAACAACAGCCGATAAAGGTTGAAAAAAAGATAGGCAGAAATGATCCTTGCCATTGTGGTAGTGGTAAAAAGTACAAACAATGCCACGGTAAAGGTGAATAGGGGGTTGAGATGAAAAAAATAGAAGCAATAATAAGACCCTTTAAATTGGATGATGTAAAAGAAGCATTGTTAGAAGAAGGTATAAAAGGACTTACAATTAGTGAAGTTCGGGGTTATGGTAGACAAAAAGGACATAAAGAAACATATCGCGGAAATGAATATCAAATAGAATTCATACCCAAAATAAAAATTGAAGTAGTTGTTCAACAATCTGAGGCAGAGAAAGTTATTGACGCAATTCTACGAACTGCAAAGACCGGACAAGTTGGTGATGGAAAAATATTCATCTACAATGTTGAAGATGTAATAAGAATTCGAACAGATGAATCTGGTCCGGAAGCACTATAACTCATAAAATTGAAGGTTTCATGAAGAATCAATCTTTCTATTCGAGAAGAATTGTGTTAGTTCTTTTTATTGGGATGTTAATAACTGGATGTGGAGTCTGGACAGATTTTACAACTTATTTTAATCTTTATTACAACACCAAAGTATTTTTAGAAAAAGCTGAACTTGAAATTGAAGCTCAACCCAGAGATATTTTTCAATTCCGGGAAGAGAAAGTTCCACCTACCGCAAATACAAATCTTACCAAGGTTATAGAAAAATGCTCGAATATATTGCAATTCAATTCGCAATCTTCATTCGTAGACGACGCACTGTTCATGATTGGAAAAGCTTTCTATTACCAGGAGTCATATTCAAGAGCAATAAGAAAGTTTTTGGAATTACTTTCTCAGGAGGAAAATTCACTTACCTTGGAAGCCGAGCTTTGGCTGGGAAAAAGTAAACTACAGATGAGAGAGTTTGATGAGGGACTGGAAATTCTTAGCTCAGTAAAAGAGAAAGCACTTCTGGCAGAAGATGATGTAATTTTTAATGAAGCTTCTATAAGGCAAATTTCTTACTGGATATACAGAGAGGAATATAATAATGCCATAGCTATGTGTAATGAATTAATTGCAGCTACTAATGATGACAGATTAATTTCTGAAACGCTCTTTAAGCTTGGTGATCTTTACGTTAAAATGGAAAACTACGAAAGCGCGCTTAAGTCATATAATTTAGTTAATGATTACTCACCCTCTTTCGAGCTTGAATTGGATAGTCAAATTCAAGCCGCTCGTGTAAACTATGATATTGGTAGAAATGAAGCGAGTTTGGAAATTTTACAAGATTTATTTAATGAAGATAAGTTTGAAGACAACCTAGATTTCATTCAGCTTGAAATGGGACTAAACTATTACAAATTGAACAGGATTGAAGAAGCAAAAAATATTTTTATTGTGGTTGATTCCTCCTATTCACAAAGTGAGGCCATCGGTATTGCTGATTACAGTCTTGGAAAATTATGGGAATTTAAACTTGTCAATTATGACAGCGCAAAATTCTATTATAAACTTGCAACAATATCACCTGCGCCAATTGAATACAAGGATTCTGCCAAAACAAAAATGGAAATTTTCGACAGATATTTTTTCCTTAAAAGTCAGTACAATAACAATAATAAAAGATATTATTACTCTATGAATCCAGAAGAATATGTTAAGGATTCTATTGCGCATGCAGAGTATTTGGTTAGATTAAACGACTATTTGGAAGAGAAAAGACTAGAGGAAGAAGCCAATAACCCAAATAGAATACCTACTAATCTGGGAATGAATACTGATCAGGTGAGTGGGATTGGCCAAAATGAGGAAACAGTGGGGCAAGCGACAACTGTTGCTGCCAGACGGAATACGCCCCAGACTCCAGTTGCCAATTCACGGGGATTGAGCGCACGTGATCGATTACGTGGGGATGAACTTCCCGAGGGTTTGGTCGAAGTTCCAGAACCGCCTATTAATAGACTGGCTCCCGATTCACTTAAATCTCTAATTTCGCAAAAAGAACTTGAGCTGGGGAACCTGTTTTTTACTGATTTTGAAGTACCGGATTCAGCTGAAGCATATTATTTAAAAATTGTGAGGGGAGATTCAACCCAAAGATTGTATCCAAATGCGTTATTTGCTTTGGGATCATTATACCAAACTTTAGGCAGAGATTCTGAAGCGGATAGTCTGTTTCAGGTAATTTACGATGAGTATTCATTAAGTACCGTATACATTGAAGCCGCTAAAAAACTCGGGCTTATTGAGGAGGAAAATAGTTTCGATCCATCTGAGGATTTATATGTTGCTGCCGAAGATCTTTATTACAACTCCGAAAGAGATAGTGCCATTGCTGGTTTTTATGAGATTGTAAATTTGCACCCTTCTTCCGAATATGCACCAAAAGCATTGTACACAATTGGTTTTATACTCGAAAATGAAATGATGTTACTTGATTCCGCTGCTTCTGTTTATGCATCTCTTGCTGAAATGTATGGCTCATCAAAATATGCTAAAGACATCAACGGTAAATTGGGGGTTTATACTGCTGAAAAGAAAGTTGTTGTCAAAGATTCCCTCAATATTAAAGCAGGGACAAACCTACAAAATTCTGTGGTGCCAGATTCCTTGAATGTTACAGTTCCAACCACAACGAGTAATCTTGATAGTACACGATTTAATAATGCGTTAGAAATTGAGAAACTGAAGCAGTTGAGGGATGAAGAAAAGTTAAAAAGCGATGCTAAACTTAAAGACCAAAGAGTTAGGCATATTGAAGAAGAAGATGATACTCCCATAAAGAAAAAGAGTGGGATTGAACCGTCAAATATGAAAAAAAACTTTAATGACTCCTTAAAAGTCAATCTTCCTGATTCAACGAGTAGACTTGATAGCTCTAGATTCAATAATGCGAAAGTTGTTGAAGAGATTCTGCAAATGAAAGAGCTTGAAAAATCTGAGGGAGAAAAGAAGGCTTTACTTGATCATGAAATAGAGATAAATAATCCTTCCGGAAGAGATAGTATTCCTTCAGTAATTTTGCCGGAGAAAGAGAGTGAAGCTGAAAAACCATAGTTAAAGTCTGGTTATAGGCTGAAATTAAATATGACTGGCTTTTATTATTTTTCAACAAAATTGTCATGAACAAAAAAAAACTCCTTGATATTATTAGGAATGGAGAAAATCTTAGAGTTGAATTCAAACAAAGGTTTTCTTCATTTGAGAAAATTGCTAAAGAAATGATTGCCCTTGCAAACACAAAAGGGGGCTATATTATCCTCGGCATTGATGATGACCATTCTTTATATGGTTTGGATAATGAAAAAGGAGATGTAGAGCTACTAAATAAAACGGCACAAGAATATTGTGTCCCGCCTATTGATCTGAAAATACAGCATTTCGAAATTGACGAGCGTGATATTATCCTTGCAGAAATCCCGGAATCAAAAATTAAACCGCATCGCATTCAAGATTATAAAGAAGACCTTGATATTAGAACTGCTCAGGTTTTTATTCGTGTGAGTGAAAATAGCGTTCATGCCAGCAAAGAGATGATTAAACTTTTACAAGCCAGTGAGTCGGGTTCAAAGCTAAAAAACTACGAAATTGGTAAAAACGAAAAGATTGTTTTTAGTTATTTGGAAGATAATGATACGATAAATGTAAAGACCTTGAATGAAATAGCAAACATCTCAGGTAGACGTGCTTCAAGAACACTTATTAAAATGGTTCGTGCTAATTTATTGATGATTCACACCAAGGATAACGGAGAAACCTATTTTTCCATTTCAGTCTAACTTAAGTAGTATGTATTTTTCTCAATTCAAAGATTGTTATTCCGTAGGCAACAGCAACATTTAGTGATTGTTTTATCCCATATTGAGGAATATCAACTGCAAAGTCGCAAAGATCAATTAAATCCTGTGATACACCGGAAATCTCATTCCCTACAATTAGACATAGCGGAAAATTTGAGCTCTTCATTTCGTAGTAAGGAAAACTCTTATCGGTTTGTTCAAGAGCGCAAATTTTAACTCCGTCTGCCTTTAATCTTTTTACCAGCTCAACAGGATTTTTAACAAACTCCCATTCAACACTCTCGTGGGATCCTAAAGCAGTTTTTAAAACCTCCTTATGGGGAGGGTGAGGAGTATAGCCACATAAATATAGTTTATTGACCATCGCACCATCGGAGGTTCTGAAGATAGAACCAACATTGTAGCTGCTTCGAATGCTATCAAGAAGTACATAAACAGGCAGCTTATTGACTTGATCCAAGCTATCCAGCGTGCTTCTGTTTTCAGAAATCTCCTGGTGGCTTAACTTTGCTATATTTGAAATCATGCTCATTATCCCGGTAATTAATTCTTCATCTTTTCTTCAACACTTGCAACCTTATCTTCCATCGTTTGATTACGGTCAATTCTGGTTCCCGCCTTAATCATTGTAGATATTCTTGGGGCGCCCATCTCATGAACAATTTCATGGCATTTTTTTACGACTGCAAATACATCGTCCCATTCACCTTCGATGTTCGTGCCATATGAATGCAACTGACTTTTCAATCCGGCATCTTCAATTACTTTCTGACAAGCCACAATATATTTCGAAACAGATACACCGACGCCTATCGGGACTACTGTTAAATCAACAATAACTTTCATCATATCCTCAAATGTTTTTTTCGATGGGTTAAATTTACTAAAAAGCCAGACAAGTAATTTTACTGTTCGCTTGAGTATTTAATTACTCCGCCAACAATTGTATACATTACCTTCGTGTCCAGGAGCTCTTCCGGTGGGATAGCTAATAGATATTTATTAATGATAGTGAAATCTGCAAGTTTACCAACTTCAATAGAGCCAAGAATATTATCCTGAAAAACACTATAGGCTGCCCATATTGTGTAGCCTTTTATTACTTCTTCCAATGTCATGCACTGTTCTGAATACCATCCATTTGGCGGATTACCAGACACGTCTTTTCTTGTAATTGCCGCATACATGCTTGCGAAGGGATCATTTGTTTCGACCGGGAAATCGGAACCACAAGCAATTTTTGATCCGGTATTTAGTATAGATCGCCAGGCATATGCTCCTTTAATTCTGTCACTACCAATCCTGGCTTCTGCAAATCCCATATCAGATGTAGCATGTATCGGTTGCATTGCGGGAATAACTCCCAATTTTTTAAATCTCGGGATATCCTTTTCGAGAAGAACCTGCGCGTGCGTTATTCTAAGTCTGTGATCTTTAACAGGATTTTTTTTCAGGGCCTTTTCATACTCATCAAGGCATAGTTGATTGCCCCGAGTGCCTATGCATGAGGTATTTAAAACCATTTTTAGCTTTAATGCCGCGGAAGCCATTCTATAAATGTAATCCGGAGGAATTCTTATAAGACCAATATTATCTCGGTCATCATTATAAGGGCTAAAAAGAGCAGCACCTCGTGACCCGAGAGCTCCATCGAAATGTAACTGGATACCTTTAACGGAGAGAAAATTATCGCCATAATTATCTATTTTAAATTGGGCGAAGTAATTTTCAAGATCGACTTCAAGTACCGGGTCTTCCTGTTCACCTAAGAAAGTAACTGTTCGCATGTCAAGTTGATTATCATCTATTAACTGTTTTATCAATGAGACATGATATGGGCTTATTCCTATTTCATGCCATGAAGTCAGTCCATTTTTCAAACAGTTTCTAATACCTTTCCTGACTTTTTCCTTAAATGCCTGATCCGTTTCACCGGGGATTATATTCTTTACAATAGTCATAGCCCTATTAATGAGCACACCTGTGGGGTTATTGTATTTGTCATGAATTATGGAACCACCGAATGGCGTTTTTGTATCAGGGCTTATTCCCGATAAGTTCATTGCTTTTTCATTCACTAATGCAGCATAACCATCAACTCTAAGAAGAAAGACTGGATTTTCCGGAGATATCTTTGATAATTCAGAATGATTTGGGAAATCTTTTATCTCCCACTTGTTCTGATCCCATCTTCCGCCAATTATCCAGGCTCCGGGAGGCGTTATTTTTACGCGCTCTTTTACTATTTTAACAATTTCTTCATATGATGTAGTGCTATGAATATCGAGGTAGGTTAAGGCGTTCCCCAGTTGCAGCATATGCCCTTGAGTATCAATGAGACCAGGTAAAACTGTCTTGCCTTGTAAATCAATAACTTTTGTTGACTGGTTTATATATCTATTAATGTCCTGATTAGATCCAACGGATATTATTCTCGATCCTTTTACCGCTACCGCTTCATGAATTGAGAAATTACCATCAACAGTTATCACTTTGCCATTAGTTAATACCAAAGATGCAATTTCTCTGTTGTCGCAATTTGTAAGTAGAAAGGAGAAGAGTAGAAGAGATACCGCTACGCTAAAAGGAAACACACTTTTCATTATAAATGCCGTATGTTATAGAATCAGATTAATAACTTGAGGTTGCAATTTAACAAATTGTGATTAAAATTTGAATCGTTTTCTTCAAGAAGAAATATTATCCCTTGGCAGGTGAACCTAATCCGTATATTGACTCATTCATCCCGAGCAAACTGTTTTCTCCAAGAACCATCCTAATTGAATAATCTCCTTCATTCATTTTTTCCAGTGATCTAAGCAGTTTTGCAGCAACGCTGTTACTTTCTAAGACACCAATCCTAAAATTAACATTACCAAGTTCGTAAGCTAAAACCTCAATCATACTAATTGGATTAATTTTTCTATCAAGCACAACCCATGGTCCAACAGAAATTACACTGCTGTTATTTTTAGCGAATAAATATCCTTTAATCTTGTTGTCTACTCTAACTACTTTGCATAAAGTCGGGTGATTTTTAAACTTACGTTCCAAAAAATAAGTGCGTTCAGCACCAAAGAGAGCAACATCCAATTTAAATATTTCAGCTAAATCCTTCTCTGTGACAGTTTGTATGTTAATATGAGGGCGCCCGGTTACTCTACCAGTAAACCGAAGTGATTTACAAATTTTCTTGAATCCAAGTTTTTCATACATCGGAACTGCCGGAAGGTCTCCATCAAGATAAATACTAAGGGCTCCATTTTCTTTTAGATAGTCAATTGCCTCGCAAATTAATGCTGTTCCTATACCATTCCCACGATGACCTGGACTTACAATAAGCTCACCGATAAATCCATTTTCACCATATGATGTAGCAATGCAAATGCCAGCTTGCTTATTATTGTGCTCTGCAATAAAACATCCGGAGGGATCAAATGCGAGAAAATTTTCAAAGTCTTCCATGGTTTCAGTTATCCAGCCTTCTCCTGCAGTACATTTTGCAGCAAAATCCAGATCGTCAACTGTCATGTTTTTTATTAGATAGCCCATACTTTCCGCAATTATTAATTTTATCAAAGATAAAAGAAATAGAGTAAATTTGCTTAATAATGATGGGACTTAGCGATTTTTTTTATAATTAGCTGGCATGAGCTAAAAATGGGAATTTGCCAGGAATAAATATTTTATATAGCACCTTATATGTGATCAATCAATATCCTCCCAATCCACATTATCCTGCTCACAAAGAAGGGAATTTAACACATTAAATTCTATTTCATTAGGCGCGTCGGAGCCTATTTGTAATTCAAATTCTGTTTTGCCGTCATTTATAGGAACTCTGAATCTCATGGTTTTATTCTTTTCATCAATAACCCGAATAATAGGATATGCTTTATAATTTGGGGGGGTGTCTGTAATTTTAGTTTTAAATTTTACGGTATAGTGGTCATCATTCCATACGGTCTTGTGAGTGAATTCAATTTCAGGTATATAAGTGCCATAAATCCATTGATCAAAAAACCACCGCATATCGTTATTAAAATGCTTTTCTACTATTTTAAGGAAATCGTTAGTATTTGCCATACCCCCCTGAAAGCTTATAAAAAAATCCTTCAATAAATAAGTGAAAGGCGTGTCGTCTAAAGTATGTAAATCAATCATCATCATTTTAAGCATATGTAAAACCCAGGCGCCTTTTTTGTAAATTATTAAGTCATAGTCGCCGCGGGTGTTTCTTCCCGAAGTTGTGTACCCCATGTAAATGGGTCCGGCTTCTTGCCCATCACCAAGTAGATACTTCCGGTTATACAAAATTTTATCCTTGTAATCATTTAAATAGGCAAGCACTTTTTCCAAACCGGATTGTTCTTCTAAATATAACAGTCCCGAATATTCCGCAAATGCTTCGCTTAACCATTGGTCATGATAAGTTTCAAAGTCAAGATCAATTGCCCACCATTGATGCGCCACTTCATGCGCTCTAAATATCTGGTCAATTCCATAATAATCTGTATTTTGAAATGTTGTAAATGAAAGATGTATAAATCCAGGAAAGGCTTCCCCGTGGTAGAAAGGAATCTCGCTTGCTCTTATTAGTTTACTATCTAACTTTCCAAATTTTTCAGTGAAGAAGCGCAGGCTGCTCTTTATATCTTTTCCAACAACAACTTCCGCATTAGCTAAACTTCCCCGATGTCCATATTTGGAATGGTATACTTTCACTTCCGGTATACCCTCCTCCTTAACTGTATATTCCTTAAAACTTCCTATGTTGAAAGAAGCATTACGAATTTTCATTTTACTCTCCCAGCGGGCAATTTTATAGCCATCTTCTTCTCTCTCTTCTGTATTGGTTCCAACGGCTACCAGTGTTAGTTCAGAGGGATATTTAAAAGTCATGTCATACTCGGCATAGTTCCGTGTTCCATATTTTGGAAACCATCTGCCAGATGATTTGATTTTTATCCAGCCCTTGGTGTTGTATGTAAATAAATCACCATGGTAGTAAAAAGCTAAATCGTATTTGTGCCATTTTCCCAGGGGATGAGGGAAATTGATCCAAAGAATCGGACTGCTATCCTCCTTAAAGAATTGGATGTTTGACCCGGCAAATTTTACAGAATCAATTTCCAAATCATCATACAAATTGAAGGGTAACCATTCTTGTTCTTTAATTCTGGATTGGAAAGTCAAAGTTGATGTAGCTGAAAAATTCTTATTTCTATCTATTTTTACCTCTATAGAATATTTATCGGTGCGGATAAATTGATCATTTTTTATCTGTCTGTTCAATCTGTCATCACTACTTTCAGTTCTTATAATAGTGTCGTAAAGTTTATGATTAATATATGAGTAACCTTTATGAAACAGGATCTCCTCTTCTTGGTATGGATTTATCTGGAAGGAAAAAAGTTCGTTTTCAGTAGTTCTGAATTGAGAATGAAAAAACCCATCATTCCGGTTTTCAATTATTGACTTAAAAAGATCGGGGTTAATAATCTTTGTTGATTCATTATAAAGATAGAGGAGACTTTCCTCTGCTATTCCATTCGCCTCCTTTGTATCGCTGTCAGGTTTAAATGTAAGTTTACTTCTCAGTTCCTCGTAGGTTGAATCAGTGAACATAAAAAATACAGTTTCAATGTTTTCGCTAAAGCTGCGTTTTTGTGTATAACGTTCAAGTTGATCCTGATCCATTTTGTTGTTAGTAGTGAGTGTGACTTTTCCCTCGCCATAGAATACAGCACCTCTAACATAGCCTTGAAGCGGGGAAGTTAAAAACAACTTTCCGGATGTCAGATAAAAGGTTGCTGCATTTCTTTTCAATGTTAATCCGGAAATGTCGGCTGAATACTTTTCGTCAGATATCTGGTTGATTATTTCGTTGTATATATCCTCATAATGCTTGGATTTCTGCGAAAAAAGGACTGCGTGAATTATGAGAACAGATACGATAAATTTTATGGCATATAACAATTTTATACCCTTTCAGTAAATTGGTGGGGTACGGGGATTGTATGAAAAATCGTAATAACTGCAGGAAGATGCAAGGTAATTTACTACCCCAGTGTTATAAAAGTGATTTTGCAGGTTGAATATCGTAGCTCTTACGATATGTATGGTTGCTTTAATATTTAATCGACAAAGAATGCATTAGTAGCTTGTGCTTTCCATCCAGAGATTACTAAATTATTGCGATTAATCTGTTTGGCAAATAATAGAATTTCCCGTAAATTTAATTGTCCTTGTAATCACTCAATAAATGGAAATGATGACTTTACTAAAATATTTTGCCCTAATATTTTGCTTTTGGGGATCAACAATTTCTCAAAACCTACCAGACTCAGTAAAAAGTACAATCAGTAATTATTCCCCAGAAGAAAAAATCCATTATCTCAATGAGCTTTGTTGGACTTATCGGGATCAGGATCCATATTATGTGATCGATTTAGGAATGTATGCTATAGAATTAGCAGAGATGTCGAACTACAAAAAACTGATAAGCGAGTCAAAAAACTATGTGGGTGTTGGATATAGAAATTTAGGGAGATTAAATACAGCTGTTAATTATTTCAGTCAGGCATTTGAAATTGCAAGTGAGTTAAACGATTCTATTCAAATAGGGTTTACTTATAATAATTTATGCAGAGTATATTTGTTAAAGGGCGAGTATTCTAGCGCTATCGAATATGCCTTTAATGCCTTAAAAGTATTTGAGGCTGTCGGAGATGAACGTGGTATAGGTTATGCCAATCTTAACCTCGGAAGAATTTACAGTACTCAATTGAGTTTTGAAAAGTCATTACTCTATTTGAAAAAAAGCGCTGAGATAAGACATGAGTTGGGTGATAAAGATGCCGAAGCTTCCACCAAAGCAAATATGGCTCAGGTGTATCTTGCCATGGAAGAATATCGCAAAGCTCTTGAAATATATGATGAAATTCTGGAAACTCATCAGGCGATGAATAATAAAAGAGGGATAGCCGAAGTATATACAGGAAAAGCCGAAATTTATAAGCAGTTGAAAAATTATAACCGGGCGATGGAATTCTTATCGTTGGCCCTATCCTTAAATAAAGAAATGAGCGCACGATATGGTGTGGTAAAAAACGAACTTTCGCTTGGCCAAATTTATATGTCTATTAATGACCTCGGCAAAGCTGAATCTCTTTTTATTAATGTAGTTAATCAATCAATTGAGGCAGGCTTCACGCAACAAGAACTTGAAACATATCAGTATCTTGGCAGATTATATGCTACTCAAAGAAACCTTGACAAAGCTGTTCTTTACCTGGAAAAATATAACAATTTAAATGAGAGTGTATTTGGTCAGCAAATAACCAACACAATAGCCGATTTAGAAACAGCTCATGTAATGGAGAAGAAGGAAAGTGAAAACAGGATACTTACCCAGCTTCTTAATGAAAAAGCAAATAGGCTATGGTTGTTGCAGATAATTGGTATTCTTGTAATTTTACTTGGTGTTGTTTTTTATGGAAGGTACAGAGCCAAGTCAAAAGCAAATTCTTTGCTTAAAGAATTGAATTTCACAAAAGACAAATTTTTTAGAATTTTAGCTCACGAACTTAGAAATCCGTTTAATGCCCTGTTAGGATATACCGATTATATTCAAGACGAGTATGATTATATAGACGACGAAGAGAAAAAAAACATTATTGATGAACTTGGTACGTCATTACATAACTTATACTTTTTGTTGGACAACCTTCTGAATTGGACTGCTTCTCAAGTGGAGGAAGTACGTCTTAATCCTGAGGTTGTAAACTTATATGAAATTGTTGACGAAATAGAATCTCTTTTTCAGGGAGCAGCTAAAGCAAAGAGGATGACAGTCGTCAACAGTATTAATAAAGATCTGGAGTGTTTTGCTGACAAAAACATGCTAAGAACTGTTGTTAGGAACCTAATAAGCAATTCATTTAAATTTACTCCGATGGGTGGAATTATAGAAGTTAAGGCAGAAGAAAAGGAAAACGAGATCAGTGTTTTTGTTATTGATGATGGCATGGGAATTAGTGCTGAAAGTATTGTCAAATTATTTGACTTTGATACTCATTTTTCAACCGAAGGAACAAATAAAGAGCAGGGAAGCGGTCTTGGATTAATTTTGGTTAAAGATTTTGTTGAACAAAATGGGGGAACTGTTAATGTAACTTCCACCCAGGGAAAAGGGTGTAAAGTTAATTTCACTATTCCAAAACAACCATAAAGGTTAGTGCAGTATTTCGTTCCGCTCTAACTATCCTTTGGGGCAAAGCAAAAAAGGAATCGTTCAGATCCCATTCCACTTATTAGTAATCTTTCTTTCTTATTCGAAAGCAGTTTCTCATTCCAATCTGTAAAACCACCATCAACTATCAATAAATTTTTCTCACTAGCATCTGCAGTAGATATTTGAAATCGGATTGTCTTGTAGTACTCGAAAGTTACTTCTTTATTATTGCAGAGTTCCAATAAAACTTCCGGGAAGAATTCACGGATCTTTGATGCAATACTTTTTTCAATTGTCTCTTTGGCGGCGCCATCAATGAAAGTTAATTTGCAACTGACCTTGCCGAACGGATAACCTTTTATTTTAAGTTTAGCAAAAAGATTTAGGTAATATGATATATGACTCCATAATGATTCCATTTCAAAAACGAGACTTCCGGAATCTCTACCGGCAGAGGTAAGAGCAAAGAGACGAAAATGAGCAAAGGAAACTGGCCCCTCAAATTTTTGAGCCCTTACAACACGATGACTAGTAGCCAAGTTTACGGAGGATGCGTCTTTTGGATTTGCTGCAAGAAATTCTTCTCTCCTTAGGGCGCACTCCATCGCCAGAACATTTGTAGCGTCGGAAACTACTTCGGTATTACGAACAGTTGACACTGAATTGTTTTGATTTACTCTGGCAAAGACTGATGTTGAGCCCAGAGGGGTGATTGGGGATATCTCAATAGATTCAAAATTATCTGGCAAAAGAGAAATTAACAGTCTGTCAAAATCCAATATTACTTTTTGGGGGAGGGGTGCCTTTTTTACAAATCTGTTACTCTTAAAATTATTCAATACTTCGCGGGGCGTCAGATTTTGCACTCTTCTTTGAAACACATTCATTAATAAGGACTGGAGATCAGTGCCGGAAAGATTGTTTGTCAACTTATCAAACGTTTCTGATAATCCACTTTTGTTCAATATGCGAGTTAAAATTTTGTTTTTCATTTAGATGTCTGTTGATTTAAAACCGCGTATTGCAATAGGTCGATGTAAAGCCCCTGTTTTATTGCGCCCCTAACCATCTTTCCTTCGTAATTCAATCCACATTTTTCAAGCACTCTAATTGATCCAATATTGCTTGAATATACGTAGGCGAATATTCTGTCCAGCGATAACTCAATAAATCCATAATTAATTAAAGCTTTGGCTGCAAGAGTAGCAATACCCTTTCCCCAAAAATCTTCACCTATCCAAAACCCAATTTCAGCAGAATGGCTAAAAATATCCTCTTGCAAAGTAAGACCAATACACCCGATGCATTCATTATTATTTGTTATAGCAAAGTGTGTCTCCGGGCTGGAACTTGTTGCAAGTTCTATCCACTCTTTGGCGTCTTGTTGTGTGTAAGGATTGGGAAAAGCGTCCCGCAGATTTATTGCTACTTTTTCATTGTTCGCACGTTTTGCAAGTGGAATGTAATCGTCCGTTCTAAAAGATCTTACATTAAGTATGTCGTCTATCTGAATCCTCATCTGAACCCGGATTAACTTTAGATATGAAAATTAATTTACAGGATAGAAAAGAATTAGCAAACTTTCAAGAAGATAAGAGTTAAACAGTTTTTTAGTGGTTTATTAACATTCAACTAGTTTTTTAAGTCTTGATAAATATTTATTACCGATAGGACGTCCTAGGATGCCAAGTAAATACAATAATAAACGCAGACTAAGGTTTAGTCCGGATTTGCTAAAGTCAATGTATCGTGATAATAGCGTACCGTTATTTGTCTCTTTCAATTCAAATTTTTCCAAAATATAACCGGGAAATTTTCCCGTTGTGTTTTTATACCTGATTAGAATGCTTTTAGGTTTTTTGTACTCAATGATTTCCGCATTGAATAAATCGGGACTGCCCATCATCTCATACTCTGTTTTGAATTTATATCCAATTCCCGGAAAGGTTTCCGGCAGAGGAATTATATTTTTGACTCGGGGATTCCACTTCTTCATATAATAAGGATCTTGTACATGATCCCAAACGATTTCAATAGCTCTATCTATAATAATGCTTTCTTTTAGCTTCATATGGTTAAAATTCCGTGATTCAATTCTTAATTAACTAGCAAAAATTCCAAAGGAAATTGTCCCTATAACAGATAGTCGAGTAATTCAATGATAGAGTTTAGCCGGACAATTGCTCCGTCGAATTCGCACGACTCAGTAAGCTCAGTTGGAATGGCAATACAATCGATATTAGCGGCTTTAGCAGCTTCTAACCCTCTTTCAGAGTCTTCAACAATTATACATTCATTCTTTGTTAATCCCGATTTTTGATGAGCTAATAAGTACGGCTCCGGATCCGGTTTGGAATTTTTGTAATCTTCTCTCGTAAGAATGAAATTAAAATATGAAAGAATATTTGTGGATTGGTGGATGGTATTGAAGTGATCTGCCCTGCTGCTGGTTACTATAGCAAGCTTAAAATCTTTGGCCAGCGTTTTGATCGTTTTTTCGACTCCGGGAATAATCAAATTTTCTTTCTTTAAAAGCTCATTATATAGTTCATTTCTTCTTTCACGCAGATTAGCAATAGCAGAATCCGAATAACCTTTGGCTTTTACCAAATGCCAGGCTCCCTTTGATTGCTTCAGGAAGTACTTGATGAAGTCATCCCTGGTTATGTGAATACCAACTTCGGAAAGTATTTCTTTAGTGGCCTGGAAATAATACTTTTCCGTGTCAACGAGAACGCCATCATTGTCGAAGAAAATTGCTTTTTTATTCATTCTTTTCCCATCATGATAAACTGAACTAATCGTTGTGTAAATAGTTGAGGATAGTAATTAGTTCATTAATTATAGGCTTAGGCAGTGTATGCCCTGTTTCGGCATAAATAACATATTTAGTTTTATAACCACGCGAAGTAAATTCTTTAACCGCTCGAATAGCCCCCTCGGCAAACCGCTCTTCATATTCGCCATGACTTATGTAGGCTTTTGCATTCACTCTTAGAAGAGGGTATTGACCAATCCAGCTTTCATCGTAGGGTGCGCATATTGAGGCAAATCCTTTAAAAGCCGAGCTGTGATTTGTTGCTATCTGATAGGCATATCCGCCGCCCATCGAGAATCCAACAAGGTAAATCTCATCTGTATTAACATTCAATTTCTTCATAGCGAAATCTATGGTAGATAAAACCAGCATTTCAGTGTTGTCGCCCCAAGTGTAACCGATACCTTCGGGAGTTTGTTTCTCAGCCTGCGGAGTGAGAAGAAGCATACCCAATGAATCGGTCGCTGGTTTCCAGATTTCGTGAAAGGCCTCTGAACTGCTCCCATATCCATGCAAAGCCACTACCAGCGGATATTTTTTTGAAGCAGAGTAATCAGGCGGAACTGAATAGGCAAATTCAGAAGTAAGCGTATTCCCGGAAGGAGTGACAGGGTTGATTATTCCCTTATGTATAACTCCCGATGTAATTTCTTCAAACGGAGATTTGCACGATGCAAACAGAACATATATAGCGATAAACAGATAAATGGAACTGAAGGATTGACTTGGCTTCATGAAAAACCTTAGTTAACTAAAGTGTAAGTACAATATAAAAATAAATTTTTAGTGGATTCCTGATTCCGGATAAAAAAAAGCTCCTCAGCCTTGGGCTGAAGAGCTTTTTCATCTAAACTGGAACTGTATTATGCATAACTTTGAAGTACTTCCTCTAAAGGTGTTACTTCGCCTTCAGGACGTTTCCTATTAGCTATTCGAATTTGTGTTAAAAGATTATCCTCAAGAGATGGTTTTTCAACCTGGTAATAAACACCAGTATAAATAGGTTCGGTTGAATATGCTTTTTCCATTGCCGCTAATTTATTTGTTTTATCATAATCATCCGGCAATGCTTCAAACATTGACTTCATTCCCTTTGGCTCAAGCATTGGGAAGGTTCTGCACGAAGCCATAATATATACCATCGACATACCTTTATGTTGAACGGCTTTCACAATAATGTCCTGCATTTCTTTAGGGTTAGTACTGTTCCCTAAAGCTATGTAAGAAATATCATATGCAAGGAATATTGGCATTGGAGAAAGAGGAGATTCGTAAACACCATAAGGAGAAGTCTTGGTTCTCTTGTCTAAAGGTGATGTTGGTGAAGACTGCCCCTTGGTTAAACCATATATTCTATTGTCAATTAGTATGTATGTCATATCCACATTCTTACGCGCTGCATGCGAAATGTGACCACCGCCAATACCAAGTCCGTCGCCATCGCCGCCAACGGCGAAAACGGTCATATCCGGATTAGCTGCTTTAACGCCAATTGCCGTTGGAACCGCACGTCCATGTGTGCCATGTAAAGAATATGTATTCATAAAGTGTGAAAATCTACCTGAACAGCCAATACCAGAAACGGTAGCGATTTTTTCAGGTGGTATATCGAGTTCCAGCAATGCTTTTTGCAAAGCACTCAGGATTCCATAGTCGCCACAGCCTGGACACCAGACCGGAGTGATAACACTCTTATAGTCTTGTAATGTTCTCTTCATCAGCTATCCTCGCTACTTTTAAAATTCCGTTATAAATTTCATCAGCTGTAAATGGTATACCTTCGTATTTATGAATTTCAATAGGTCGGATACCAAATTTACCCTTAATAAAATGGGCAAACTGACCGGTATAGTTTTCTTCAATAACAACATAATGTTTCAATCCGGTAAGGAACTCTCTGATCTGTTTTTCAGGAAGCGGAGAGATTACTTTTGGATGAAGGTGACGGAAGAATATTCCGTTTTCTTCTGCCATTAACCTGGCTTCACGAATGGCGCCCTGAGTAGAACCCCAGCCAATAACACCAAATGTAGCGTTAGCAGATCCTTCCCACTCTACGGGATTTGTTTCAAGAGCTTTTGAAAGATCGGTTAATTTCCTAAAACGTTTTCTCATCATCTTAACATGCATTTCAGGAGTATAATCTGCTTTACCATTTTCATCATGCTCTAATCCCGAGCTCAAGTATTGTGCACCCGGAGTACCAGGTAACGATATAGGAGATACTCCATCAGGAGTGTCGAGAAAGCGTTTGTATTCCAACATTTGTTCAGCAGTTGGAGGAATTCTGTTAGCAAGAACCACTTTTTCTGCACTTGGTATTGGAATATCTATAATTGGAGTTGTAGAATCAGCTACAATCATATTTGACAGATCAGGAATTTTCACAGTTGCCTTTCTGTAACCAATTGATTGATCGGTTAATAGAATAACTGGCATTTGGTATCTTTCAGAAAGATTGAAAGCTCTGATAGTTTGATAAAAACAATCTTCTACAGATGAAGGAGCAATAATAATTCTTGGCGCTTCACCGGCAGTTCCGTAAATAGCAAATTTAAGATCTGATTGTTCGGTTTTTGTTGGAAGACCCGTACTTGGTCCGCCACGCTGAACGTCAACAATAACCATAGGTAATTCGAGCATGGAAGCAAGGTTTAACTGCTCACCCATTAACTGAAGACCTGGTCCCGAAGTTGGCGAAATTGCTTTTTCACCCGCGAAACTTGCACCGATACAGGCTGATATTGAGGCAATTTCATCTTCTAACTGAATTGCTCTGCCGCCAACTTTTGGTAAAAGTTTAGTAAGGGTTTCAAAAATAGGAGTAGCAGGTGTAATAGGGTAACCAGCAACAAATTTACAACCGGCTGCAAGTGCGCCTAGGGCAACTGCTTCGTTACCGGATATCATCATATACTGAGGTTTACCGCCGCCTTTTGTAGTTAAGGTGAATTTTCTTTCCCAACTATTCTGTTCACCGGCTTCGTAACCGGCATTTAATGCTTTCAGGTTATTAGCGATAACAGCCTCACCTTTTTCGCTGTACCTGTCATTAATAAGTTTTTCTAATACTTCTTTGTCGATATTAAACAAGTTGCCAAGCGCACCAAGGGCAACAACGTTCTTGCCAAGGTTTCCACCTGTAATGTCATTTGTTATTTTTGAAAGCGGAATCGGATAAAACGAGGCATCAAGTTCCTTATCTACAGTTACAGTGTCAGGATCGTAGATAATCATTCCACCAACTTTTAGGTCCTTAATAGTGCTATCGTAAGCTTGTTGATTAAAGACAACAAGGTAATCAACCGTGCTACCCATGGAATGGATAGTACAATCGCGAACACGTATCTGGATCATTGAAAACCCACCTTTAATTTCGGCAGGGTATGTAATGTACGTGAATACATGGTACTCCGTTCTTGCAGCAACTTGCGCGAATAGTTCGCCGGCACTTATAGCACCTTCTCCACCTTCGCCGCCAAATCTTACCGCAAAATCGAGTTGCGATTCTGAATTACAGCCACTCATTATTTTCACATCCTATACTTGAATTGGATTAGTTATTTACCATTTTTTACTTTTATCTCTCAAGTCGTAAAAAATTTATAACAACCAAAATAGGACTTATAACTTTCTTAACAAAACGATTTAAGACACTGGAGTCATTTTTTTGAGATTTATATAAATTATCGAATTTTATTTTCCCAAAGTTGTATAAACCGTTAAAACGGTTCCAATGGTTTTGTTTTGCTATAAGCCCACGACTTAAGTCGTGGGCTAAAATGAATAGAAAAGATTGCGAAAACGTTTTAACGGTTTAACCTTTTTTCGTTAATTTAGATGTGAAAATCTTTTTAGATGTTGATCGACAAAAGAGATTTATACTGATTTTGTGATATTGTAAACTTATATTAGTAATATCTAAAAAAAACTAAAAGAATCTGCAATAGTGCGGTAACACCATTGCAGTATGTGCAAATATGTAAGCGCTAGCTGACACCAAAAAACCATCCAAAATAAAAAACGATTTACTTGTCTGGTATACATCTAATTCCATATTTTAAAGGGTAAAAGAGAACTAAGAGGTGAATCCTCATAATAAAGTTTAAGGAGAATAATATGGTTCAGTTTTCCCAATCAGTTCAGGAAATGCGTACCTCGGAAATACGCGACCTGATGAAACTCGCAACTGATCCGAACATCATATCTTTTGCGGGAGGTATGCCGAATAACGATCTCTTCCCAATCCAGGAAGTTGATCAGATTTATAATACAATGGATGAGAATTTAAAAAAAGTTGGTTTTCAATACGGACCAACTTCCGGTTACCCGCCCTTACTGGAATCAGTTAAAGAATATCTTGGCAAGAAGGGAATGCCGGTTGAAGAGAATGATCTGATTATCACAACCGGATCATTGCAGGCTATCAACATTATTACAAAACTTTTTGTTAACCCCGGTGAAACGGTAATTACGGAAGATCCTTGTTTTATTGGGGGGACCTCTGCTTTCAAATCCTATCAGGCAAATATTGAAGGTGTGCCTATGGATGCAGACGGAATTATAATTGAGAAACTGGAAGAAGCCTACGAGAAAGTTAAGCACAACGCAAAAATGCTCTATCTTTCACCTTACTTTCATAACCCGGCTGGTATTATCTATAGCAAGGAAAGAAAAGCACAGCTAATGAATTTTATGATGGATAAGAATCTGGTAATGATAGAGGACGATCCATACAGCGAACTCTACTTTGATGAAGCAGACAAGGATTTGCTAACACCAATGATGAATGTGAAGCAGGATAAGTTTCCAATCTGCTACACCGGTTCATTTTCCAAAATACTCGGACCCGGAATGCGTTTAGGCTGGCTGCTTGCCTCGCCACAAATAATTGATAAAGCACAGTTAGCTAAACAATCAATGGATGCCTGTTCTTCAACCTTCACGCAGGTGATAGCCGACCAATTCCTCAGGCAGGGCAAACTTGAACCTTACGTGGCAGGACTAAGAGAAATTTACGCGCGCAGAATGAAAATAATGAACGACGCTCTTAATGAGTTCATGCCCGAAGAGGCAAAGTGGGTCGTGCCAAAAGGGGGTTTTTATATCTGGATAACTTTACCGGAACACATAGACACTTTGGATATCCTGAAAATCTCTATTCCCAAGGGGGCGGTTTTTGTAATTGGTAAAACATTTGACCCGCACGGAGTTAAAAATAATTCTTTCAGGTTAGCATATTCTCATACTCCGGAAGATAAACTTGCAAAAGGAGTTAAAATAATTGCGGAAGCGGTGAGTGAAGTTCTGAAAAAATAGAGTCAATAGTCAATGGTGAATAGTGAATAAAAAAGGCGATTCGCTGGTGCGATATCGCCTTTTCTTTTTCATTCAAAATTAAGAATTAAAAATCTGCCCGTCCGGTAGGCGGGTTAAGAATTGCTCTTTCCCGCTTTTTCTCTTCCTGCTTTTAGAGCGTCAATATTCATCTTTACAACAGCTTCGCCTTTACCGCCAAATATTTTTTGTATTCCGCGCTCAAGATGTTCAAAAGGAATATCAAGGTAAGGAGAAGCAGCGCCAACCATAACAATATTGCTAGCCCGTGTATTGCCTATGCTTTTTGCAATCTCTTCAGCGTTTATTGCCACAACATTTTTCTGGGCATTTAATTCTTCCATCAACTTATCCATCTCAGGATAATCAGTAATATTGTTGAAGGGAGTTGTGTTTGTAATTATCCATCCATCTTCCGAAAGGAATGGCAAATATCTTAAGGCTTCCATGGGTTCAACGGAAAGTATCATATCAGCCTGCCCATAGGGAATTAGATCGGAGGCAATTTTCTCGCTGGATAGTCTTAAATGCGACTGCACAGCTCCGCCTCTCTGACTCATTCCATGAACTTCCGCCTGTTTTACATCAAGATTACCTTCGAGGGCAGCCATACCTATAACCGCGGCAACTGACAATATTCCTTGTCCGCCAACTCCTGATAATATTATATCTTTTTTCATTTTATAATCTCTTATTAGTTTTTCTTTTCAATTTTTTCCAGCTTCTTTCTGCGTGTTAATGTTTGAATACATTCGCGCTCCGCAATTATAACTGAGACTCCTTTGTATTCAAGCTCTTCATTAAGGATGTTAACCAATTCGTCATGGTTTTTCTTTAAAGGCTCAACCAGTCTGATGTGCTCAGGTTCAACCCCAAGTCCTTCGCAAATTTTATGGAGTTTACCGGTTGCTGATGATAACTGCCCGCCAGTCATCCCAACAGTGGAGTTATCTGAAATTATTACTGTGATAGGCGATTTTTTATTTACCGCATCAAGCAGACCTGTCATTCCCGAGTGAGTGAATGTTGAGTCTCCTATAACTGCTACGGCTGGTATTAAACCGGCATCTGAGGCTCCAATTGCCATTGTGATGGAGGCACCCATATCAACACAAGAGTTAATAGCATTGAATGGTGGAAGAGCACCCAGTGTATAACAGCCAATATCTGAAAATACACGTTTCTCACCATGTTTTGAAATTGAGAAGTTAAGTGCTTCATATACATCTTTATGACTACAGCCGCTGCAAAGTTCAGGCGGTCTGTTGGAAACGACAGAGGGAACATCTTTCCCTGACTTTGCTTCCAACCCCAAAGCCTTTGCTACCAATGTCGGGTTCAACTCGCCGTCTCTTGGCAGGGTACCATCAAGGCGTCCTTTAATTTCTTTCCCATTGTTAAAAAATCCCTTTAGTGATTCTTCAACAATCGGGTATCCGTCTTCAAGAATAAGAAGCTTGTCACATTCCTTATTTAATCTGTCAACCATTTTCTTTGGAAGTGGATATTGCCCAATTTTTAATAATGGATGAGTGCACTTATTACCCGGGAAATTCTCAATAAGGTAATTGTATGCAAGCCCGCAGGCAATTATACCAATCGATTTGTCATCCGCATCAAAATATTGGTTATAGGAAGTGTTTTCAGATTCTTCAACAAAAGGTTCCTGATTGTCCAGAAGCATCTTGTATCTTTTCCTGGCTATGGCAGGGAGTAATACAAATTGTCTCGGATCTTCGGGAAGAGAGCCATCTCTTTGAGGAAGCATTTCACTTCTTTCAACACCGTAACGGGAGTGAGATAATCTTGTTGTTATTCTGATCATTACTGGAGTTCTAAATTTTTCTGACAGTTCAAATCCTTTTCTTGCCATTTCATAGGCTTCCTGCTGATTAGAAGGCTCAAGAACAGGTATCATGGCAAATTTACCATAGAAGCGTGAATCCTGTTCGTTTTGGGATGAATGCATGGAAGGATCATCGGCAACTGTAATTATCAGTCCGCCGTTAACACCAGTAATTGCTGAATTCATGAAAGCATCAGCGGCAACGTTAAGCCCCACATGCTTCATACAAACCATGGCACGTTTGCCGGCATAGGACATTCCCAGTCCGGCTTCCATAGCTGTTTTCTCGTTAGCCGACCAATTACTGTGAATATTAAGTTGTTTTGCCAATTTGGACTTTTGAACGTACTCTGTTATTTCAGTTGAAGGTGTACCGGGGTAAGCATAAATACCAGACATCCCTCCATCAATAGCACCCTGGGCAATTGCCTCGGCACCTAAAAGTAATAGCTTATCCATATTATTCTAATTTTTATTGGTAAATTTTTTGATTAGTGTGTAATTGTATTAGCAGGAGAAAATTAGTAAATATTGGAGAATATAAAAAACCATATTGGTCTTTTTTTAGTAATACCAATTTCTCAGGTCATTTTCTTCATTAACTTGACACAAATGTCGTTTATCTATCTCATTAAATTGCTAGTATGATCATCCTTTCTTAAATTTCATAGTTACAAAATATTTTTATAATTTTAGAAGAATTTCAAAATGAAGATTAGAGACCTACTTACTACCGATAAGATTATCTCAGAGCTTAAAGGAAAAACTAAAGAAGACGTCATTAACGAACTGGTTGACCTTTATAAAGGAGATGACAGAGTTATTGATTTAGAAAAAATCAGAACCTCTGTTATTGAAAGAGAAAAAATAATGTCTACGGGTGTTGGTAAAGGATTTGCAATACCACATGCCAAGACTTTGGCAACAAGAGAAATACTTGTTGCATTTGGCAGACTCCTCAAACCCATTGAATTTGAAGCTCTGGATGAGCAGCCGGTGAATCTGGTGTTTTTAATTATTGGAAAGGAGAACATGGTTGGTCCACACATTAAACTACTAAGTAGAATTTCCAGAATGATGAGTAAGGATGCTTTCCGTGAAGCTCTTGCTAATGCAAAGGATTCGGAAGAGATATACGAGATCTTTGCTGAAGAAGAAAAGAACTATCTGGATAATAATTAAAACCAATCGCAGGGTATAATGATTAAAGCAATTACCGGAACAAAAGATATTCTTCCTGTTGATATGCCTAAATGGCACGCTTTGGAAGAGACAGTGAGAAACGTATTTTCTAATTTTAATTATAAAGAAATCAGAACGCCGATTTTTGAAGAAACAGCTCTTTTTGCCAGAGGCATAGGTGAGTCCACTGATATTGTAAGCAAAGAGATGTACACATTTATCGACCGCAGCGAAACAAGTGTTACGTTACGACCTGAAATGACAGCCTCCGTTGTAAGATCTGTTATTGAACATTCACTCCATAAGCAACAAGGCTTGAACAAGTTATATTATTTTGGTCCAATGTTCCGCCAGGAGAGACCCCAGGCCGGAAGATTCCGTCAGTTCCATCAGTTTGGCGCTGAGGGTATTGGAAGTAATGACCCCGCACTTGATGCGGAAATGATCATTATGGCTTATGACATCATCACAAAACTTGGTCTTAAAAATCTTACGGTAAAAATAAATTCTCTTGGACTTCCTGAGTCGAGAGAAGAATATAAAAAGTTGTTGAGGGAATATCTTTCTGATAAAGTTGAGCTATTATCGGAAGAAAGCAGAAAGCGTTACGAAACAAATGTTATGAGAATATTCGATAGTAAAGCTGAAAACGACCAAAAAATAATGGCAGAAGCGCCCCTTCTAATTGAACACCTTGACGAGGAAAGTCTTGAGCATTTTAAACTGGTAAAAGAAATTCTTACCAGCGCGAATGTAATTTTCGAGGTTGATCCAAAGCTGGTTCGAGGATTGGATTACTATACTCATACGGCTTTTGAAATTGTCAGTACCAGTGTCGGGTCACAAAGCGCGCTTTGCGGTGGCGGCAGATACAATTTGCTCTCTAAAGAAATTGGCGGGGAGGAGATTCCAGGTGTTGGATTCGCTGCGGGTATGGAGAGAATTCTTCTTGCATGTGAAAATGAAAAAAGTTTTGAGCCAAAAGAATATGAATCCGATTTGTACATTGCAAGGCTGGATAAAAGTTTGTACAATGTTGTTATTGATAACGCAATTAAGATTAGACGAAATAATTTAATAGTTGAATACGATTATAACCATAGAAGTTTTAAAGCTCAGATGAGAGAAGCCAACAAGATAAATTCCAGATTTGTAATGATTGTTGGTGGTGAAGAGTATGAAAGAGGCGAAACTGTATTAAAAGATATGAGCAATGGTGAGCAATTCACATTCAAAATAGATGCTACAACTGACATTATCAAAAAAATTACAGGTTAAAAATTGCCTCTTAAAAAACCATTCGATTTGCCAAAAATTCCTAAGACAAGGAAAAAGAAAGCTGAAGCAGCAATAGCTGCAATTCCACAAAAAAAACCTGACAAGTTGGAGTATTATTGTAAGGCATTTTTCACCTACGATCAGGCGCTTCATCAACAATTTGTCGTCTTCAGGGTTGAAACCGCCGTTGAATTTACCAGTTTTGCTTACGAAGTCTCTACTGAAGTGCTAAGGGAAAAGGACCAATTATTCATTATTCTAATGGGTTTGAAAGCAGAAACAAATATAGTCCCGGGCATTCAAACAGCTAAAAAGGATATAATTCTTGAAGAACTGGTTGGTGAATTTGTAATAAATATTGTTAAACAAGATGGCAGCATTAACAGCGGCAGGTATAAACTAAATATTTACAACAAGGAGATTGAACTTCTTGAAGAGTTTATACCTGAGAAGAAAAATAACCGCCACTTTTGTGATTTTTCTGTTGATGAAGAATTAAACGAATTCCCGGAGGAATAACTAATTTTTTGGTAGTTTCCCGATCAACTTCCAAACCCATTTGTGGAATTTATGAATCGATTCCACAGGCTCGGCGAACATGAAAATGCATTCGTTGGATATATAGTTAATATCATTTTCCTGGCAAAATTTTATTGCTTCCTCTGATCCCGATCCCAATTGCATCCAGATGTTTTTTATCCCCTTTGCGTGTGCGTCTTTAACAACCTGTAATGACTGTTCAGGTTTAACAGTCATAATTACTGCAGATACATTTTCCTGAATTGATTGAAAAGATCTGTAGCAGACTTCGCCGTTAATTTCATCCGCATTAGGATTTATCTGAAAAAGATTATAATCCTTTCCTTTCAACTCTTTAAATATTGCGTTACCAATGTTTTTCCCGTCTCTCGAAACTCCTGCAATCGCAATGTCTTTTTGTTTCAGAAAATGTTCAATTTGATTTTTGGTTGTCATGTTCTCTCCAAATTGTTTGTTCTGAATTATTTTTCAAGTGTCCATTTTTTTCTTAAAGTAAAATTTTCTTTGTAGATCCTTCACTTCAACGGTAATCTGAATTTTCAACCCGGAAACACCTGCAAAGTATGCCTCTAAAATTGATAGAATTTTTTCACCAAGCTCCGTTTTCACTTCTTCGGTGCGCCCGTCAAGTATCGCGACTGCCAGGTGGATCATCGCGTTATTTAAATCCCCCTCTCCAATCAAAAAGCTGTCAAGTTTTGTTACCCGACTTTTACAGTTTAATATATCGCAATTAATTATTTGAGAGACATTTCTATGAATCTCAAGCAGCATGTTTTTAAAATTTACTTCGCTGCTTATATTTGAAGAATACTCAAGTGTTATTTGCGGCATCATTACTCCTTTAGTTTAAACTTGTCCGGCATCAACAAGTTGTGCAAATTTTTCAAAAGATCTGTCGTAAGTTTTTTCAACATTATCAGGGAAACAACACGCTGGCAACTGGCGCGCCCGAAGATGGTAAGAAATACAATCACAGCAAATTCCTTTACGAGAACAAGGTTCATAGCTGCAATTGCAGTTGGAAAGATTTCTTTCTTTTTTACATTCCATATAACAACCATTTTTATAAGCAGATATTGGCATCTAAAATTTACGGAAGCTTAAATTATTATGAAAGTGGATAAATCAATTGCATTCTTGTTTTTTCTCCGTAAAGGAATTATAAATGTTTTTCTTGAGAGTCATAAGACTTATATTTGGAAAAAAGTTTGAGAAGTGATAGATGAAATATGTATTTGGAAGAAAACCCGTACTAGAAGCACTGAAGACCGATCAGGAAATTTCCCAGGTAATAATTTCTTTTGGACAGAAGGGTGACATAATTGACAGGATTACCAGTGCAGCTAAAAGAGCTGGTATTAAGGTCACTCAACTTTCACCTCCTAAATTCAGAGCGCTTGAAAAGGGGCAAACTTCTCAGGGAGTTATTGCTGTAATATCTGATTATGAATTTTCTTCTTACGATGAAATAATAAATGAGGCATCGAAGAGAAAAAACCCGCTGATTCTTCTTTTGGACCAAATCCAGGATCCTCACAATTTAGGTGCCATTTTGCGTACAGCAGAATGTTCAGGCGTGGACGGTGTTTTTATTACTACTCATAATAGCGCTACAATTAATGAGACAGTTGAGAAAACCTCCGCGGGTGCCGTTTCTCATATTAAAGTGGCAATGGCAATTAATCTAAACAATACAATCAAGGATCTTCAAAAAGCTGGTTTTTGGATTGTGGGTACCTCACTTGACACGGATAAAAGTTATACGGAGGTCGATTATAATTCCCCAATCGCACTTGTGATGGGAAATGAAGAGAAAGGCATCCGCCGCCAGGTTGCAGAAAATTGTGACTTTCTTGTAAAAATACCTATGAAAGGGAAGCTCCAGTCACTGAATGTCTCTGTCTCCACAGGAATCATGCTCTTTGGCATTAACCATAGCAGGGGTGAACTCTCCTAGAATTCGCTGTTTTGGGCAATTAAACCTCCTAAAAACCTACACTAGAAAAAATAGAATCCTAAATGAACCTTTTAACATCAAACTTGTGTTTTTAATCTTGACTTTTTTTTCCAGATTGAATATTTTTTCGTATCAAAAATTGAGGAAGTATAAATGAGTGATGATATGAAGGTTGTTGAGGATTTAACGCAATCCGAATATAAATGGGGATTTATAACTGATATCGATGCAGATGAGGCTCCAAAAGGACTAAATGAAGATATTATTAGATTTATTTCGAATAAGAAAAATGAACCTGAATGGATGACCGAATGGAGACTGAAGGCATTTAAACATTGGCTGACGATGAAAGAACCGAAGTGGCCTAATGTTAAATATCCTGATGTTGATTTCCAGGATATTAAATATTATTCAGCCCCAAAGAAAAAACCTGAACTTGAAAGTCTTGACCAGGTTGACCCGGAATTGCTGAAAACATTCGAAAAGCTGGGCATTCCTATGGATGAACAGAAAAAATTAACAGGTGTGGCTATGGATGTCGTATTCGATTCGGTTTCTGTGGCAACTACATTTAAGGAAACTCTTAATGAGAAGGGCATAATTTTTTGTTCAATCTCTGATGCAATAAAGAATCATCCTGAATTAGTTAAAAAATATATTGGGTCAGTTGTGCCCTATACGGATAATTATTATGCGGCACTAAATTCAGCTGTTTTTAGCGATGGTTCATTTGTTTATATCCCCAAGGGTGTCAGATGCCCCATGGAATTATCAACCTACTTTAGGATTAACGCCTCTGAAACCGGTCAGTTTGAAAGAACACTTCTGATTGCTGATGAAGAGAGTTATGTAAGCTATCTGGAAGGCTGCACAGCCCCCATGAGAGATGAAAATCAACTTCATGCTGCTGTTGTTGAGCTGATTTCGATGGATAACGCTGAGATTAAATATTCAACAGTTCAGAACTGGTACCCTGGAGATAAAGAAGGCAAAGGTGGTATTTACAACTTTGTAACAAAACGAGGCGTGTGCCATACTAATTCTAAAATTTCCTGGACTCAGGTTGAAACAGGCTCTGCTGTTACCTGGAAGTATCCCGGTTGTATTCTGAAAGGTGATAACTCTGTTGGTGAGTTTTATTCCGTTGCTGTTACAAATCATCATCAGCAGGCTGATACCGGAACAAAAATGATTCACCTTGGCAAGAACACAAAATCAACTATTATTTCCAAGGGCATTTCAGCCGGTAAGAGTCAGAATTCTTACCGTGGCTTGGTTAAGATTGGTAAGAATGCTGATAACTCCAGAAACTTCTCTCAGTGTGATTCGATGCTGATGGGCGACAGGTGTGGGGCTCACACATTCCCTTACCTCGAAATTGAAAACCAGTCAGCACAGGTGGAGCATGAAGCAACGACCTCAAAAGTTGGTGAAGACCAAATATTTTATCTAAACCAAAGAGGCATCTCAACAGAGGATGCAATTAATCTTATTGTAAATGGTTTTTGTAAGGAAGTTTTTAATGAATTACCAATGGAGTTTGCCGTAGAAGCACAGAAGCTTCTTGCTATCAGCCTTGAAGGCTCAGTTGGATAGATCGTTGTAATAGTTACTCGAATATTGAAAAGTTTGAAAATTAGATAGGAAACAAAATGATACAAATAAAAAATTTACATGCTACCGTTGATGGGAAAAAGATTCTTAATGGTATCAACCTTGAAGTTAATAAAGGAGAAGTTCATGCTATAATGGGACCGAATGGTTCCGGTAAAAGTACTTTGGCAAATGTTCTTGCAGGACACGAAGGTTACGAGGTAACCGACGGCGAAGTTATTTTTAATGGCAAGGACTTATTAGAAATGTCTCCTGAGGACAGAGCCCGTGAAGGGATGTTCCTGGCATTTCAGTACCCAATTGAAATACCTGGAATTTCAAACTCAGTCTTTCTAAAAACTGCTATTGATGAGATCAGAAAGTATAAGGGAGAGGAAGAAATTTCGGCAAAAGACTTTTTAGCTCTTATAAAAGAAAAGGCTAAAATTCTTGAAATGGATAATTCATTAGTGAGCAGATCTGTTAACTCGGGGTTTTCCGGTGGAGAGAAGAAACGTAACGAAATTCTCCAAATGTTAATGTTAAATCCTGCTTTGGCTCTACTGGATGAAACTGATTCAGGACTTGATATTGATGCGTTAAAAATTGTTTCAAAAGGTGTAAATGTTTTCCGCAGCGAAAACAATGGTGTAATAATGGTAACTCACTACCAACGATTACTTGATTATATAGTACCGGATTTTGTTCATGTTCTTTACAAAGGACAGATAATTAAATCCGGCGATAAAAATCTTGCGTTGGAATTGGAAGAGAAAGGATATGATTGGCTTAAGAATGGCGAGCTCGAAACTGCCTGACCAATCTGGTTACCAATATTTAATTGAAGGAGTTTTTAAGGATGGGTACTGAAAATAAAGAATTAAAAGAATGGTATAAAGATCAGTTCGTGAAATTCGAAAAACGACTGAACGGTCATTCAAAATCATTCATGCAGAAATACAGAGTAGAGTCCCTTAAGAAGTTTGACGAGTTTGAACTTCCTAATATGAAAAATGAAGAATGGAAATACACAAATGTCAGACCAATATTTAAACACAATTTTCGTCCGGCAGTACTTGCAGAGAAAGTAGAAGTTACACGTCAGCTGGTTGATAAGAAATTATATAAGCAGTTCGACTGCAATGTGATGGTTTTTGTTAACGGACAATTTGAACCTGCCTTTTCTAAACTGGATTGCCTGCCTGAAGGGGTATTAGTCGACAGTCTGGAAAAAGTGCTGCACATCATACCTGAACTTGTGGAAAATAAAATTACCAAGTTGAGTGCAACTGAAAATTCATTTAATGCACTTAACGGGGCATTCGCCCTGGATGGCGCTTTCATTTATGTGCCTGCAGGAAAAATTGTTGAAAAACCAATCCAGGTATTATTCCTGGGTGGTAGCAAAACTGATGATGTGTTGATTCAGCCAAGGAATTTGATTATTGCTGAGGAGTCAGCTCAAGTAAGTGTTATTGCTAATTATCAGCCAATTGATAGCGATAAATATTTCACGAATATCATTACGGAAGTGTATGCGGGTAAAAATTCGATAATTGATCTGTACAAAATTCAGAACGAAGGCAGCGAATCTTATCACGTGGAAAAAATGGATGTTCATCAGGATGAAACCAGTGTTTTCAGCCACTACTCACTCTCCTTTGGGGGCTCAATTGTAAGGAATGATGTAAATTCTACTCTTGACGGCGAACATATCGAATGTAACCTTTTTGGTTTGTATCTGGGGAATAATGACCAGCATGTTGACAACCATACATTTATAGATCATGCTAAACCTAATTGTGTAAGCAATGAACTTTACAAAGGTATTCTTGATGGTAAATCACGCGGGGTTTTTAATGGCAAGGTGATGGTAAGAGAAGATGCTCAGAAAACCCTGGCATATCAGTCAAACAAAACAGTTCTGCTTTCAGACCACTCGAGAATTGATACCAAACCACAACTGGAAATCTTTGCCGACGATGTTAAATGTTCGCATGGTGCAACTGTTGGGCATTTGGATGATCAGGCATATTTTTATATCCGCTCTCGCGGTGTACCATCAGACATTGCAAAGTCAATGCTTATTCGTGCATTTGTAAGCGATGTTTTTGAAAAAATTAAGATAACAGAATTGCGTGATCAAATAAATCGCTTAATCTTCGAACACTTACAAAGAGTAGAGATCTAGAATGAGTGAAACCCTGCAGATAAAAAGTCCGGTTGCAACCGGCGAAAAGAATGTTTTTGATGTGGAAAAAATCCGGAGCGAATTCCCAATTCTTTCCCGTAAAGTTAATGGCAAACCATTGGTCTATCTCGATAATGCCGCGACGACACAAAAACCACGCGCCGTAATTGACAGGACAAATCACTATTACAATTACGAAAACGCTAATATCCACAGGGGTTTGCACTTTCTTAGCGAACTGGCAACAGAGTCTTATGAAAAAGCCCGATTGAAGATTAAGGAATTTATTAACGCTATGAGTGCTTCTGAGATTATCTATGTACGAGGAGCTACTGAAGCCATTAATCTTTTGGCTACCACAATGTGCCGGAGCGGATATTTTAAAGATGGCGATGAAATTATTGTATCCCATATGGAACATCATGCTAATATAATTCCATGGCAAATTATGGGTGGTCGTAAAAATGTCAATTTAAAAGTCATACCTATTACGGATGAAGGCGAACTGGATCTTGAAGCCTATAAAAAATTAATAAATGAAAAAACTAAACTCGTATCCGTTGTTCATGTTTCAAACTCTCTCGGGACTATTAATCCTGTTAAAGAAATAATAAAATATGCTCATGCCCATAACATACCTGTCCTGCTTGATGGTGCGCAGGCTGTGCCGCATATGAGGGTAGATGTTCAGGAGCTCGATGCTGATTTTTATGTGTTCTCAGGACACAAGATGTTTGCTCCGACGGGCATTGGTGTATTATACGGTAAGACGAAATATTTAGATAAGCTTCCACCATATCAGGGCGGTGGCGATATGATACGTACCGTAAGTTTTGAGGGATCTACTTTTGCTGATCTGCCTCACAAGTTCGAAGCCGGAACGCCACATATTGCTGGCGGTATAGGATTAGGGGCTGCTATTGATTACCTAAACCAGTTTGACCCTATGGACATTCTACGTCATGAAGAAAATCTTTTAAATTACGCGACAGAAAAATTGAGCATGATTGACGGATTAAGAATTATTGGTACTGCCAAACACAAGTCCGCTGTTGTCTCCTTTGTTGTGGATGGCATTCATCCCTACGATATCGGTACAATAATTGACACCGATGGAATTGCTATTCGTACCGGACATCATTGTACACAGCCCATTATGCAGCGATATAACGTCTCTGCAACTGCACGTGCTTCTTTTGCTTTTTATAATACACTGGAAGAAGTTGATTTACTAGCAGAGGGTCTTAATAAAGTAATTAAATTGTTCAAATAGAGTGTTGAAATGACTGAAAAAGAGATATTAAAAGAGACCATAACTAAAGTAATGAAATCTGTTTACGATCCTGAAATTCCTGTTGATATCTGGGAGTTGGGTTTAATCTACGAGATTAATATTGATGATGAAGCAAACGTTCAAATTATTATGACACTTACGGCGCCAAACTGCCCGGTGGCTGAGTCAATGCCCAACGAAGTAAAAGAGAAGGTTCAGAATGTGAAGGGCGTTAAAAGTGTGAAATTAGATCTTGTTTTTGATCCGCCATGGGACAAAGATAAAATGTCGGAAGAAGCAAAATTGATGTTAGGTTTTTTATAAAACTAAGAAAGGAAGCACATGTTTCAAATAAATCAAAATTCTCCTATCTACGATCCTGAATCAGTACAACCAATGAGAGATGAACTGGTATATGCAGGGTTTGAAGAATTGTTAACTGCTGAAAGTGTTGACGATAAATTAAGTAAACTGGACGATAAAGTTAGGCTTGTTGTTATTAATTCAGTATGTGGATGTGCTGCCGGAAGTGCACGCCCGGGAGCAACAGAGGCTTTACAGAACAAAATTATTCCGGATGAATCCCTAACTGTATTTGCGGGTCAGGATAAGGATGCGGTAGCCGCGGCAAGGAATAATTATCTTGGACAGTTTCCGCCTTCATCTCCTTGCATGGCACTTATTAAAAATGGCGAGGTGCAATTCTTTTTACCAAGACACCATATTGAAGGCAGAAGCGCTGATGAAGTGGCTGAAATTTTAACTGCTGTTTTCGAAGAGCATTGTACAAATGCAGGTCCTTCAATTTCACCAGAAGCATACAAAGAGTTAGTCCATGCCAAGGAATGTGGATCGAAAATACCATTGAATAAAAATTAAAATAGATTCTTAAGGAACAAAATGAAGTTTAGCGCACAAGAAGAGTATGCATTAAGATGTCTTATTTCCATAGGGAGATTCTATGGAATTAAAGAGGGACTGACAATACCCGATATCAGTAAGCGGGAAGGTATTTCGCAGCATACTGTGGCTAAGACTTTAAGGCAATTAAGAATCGGTGGATTTTTAGATAGCGAAAGAGGGCATACCGGCGGGTATGCTCTTACTCGCATGCCGGAGGAAATAAAAATTGGTGATGTTCTTCATTCGCTTGGGGGCAAGCTTTACGATGACGAGTTTTGCCAGACTCACTCGGGGGTAAATGGTATTTGTTCAAATTCTACAGACTGTTCCATCAGATCATTATGGCGGGTAATTCAAGACGCGGTTGATAGTGTTACGAAAGGATTGACACTTAAAGATCTTCTGGGAACAGAAGATGACGTGTTCGCACGATTTAGTTTTGATAGCGAAAATTCATCAACGAGCTAATTTAACTCTGGAACATGCTCTGGTTTATTAACCGTGAAGAAAAATTTACTCCCTTTACCCGGCTCACTTTCAACCCAAATTTCACCATTATTTTTTTCAACTAACTCCTTACATAAAACCAGTCCAACACCAGTGCCTCTCTCGTTCTGAGTTCCTTCGGTTGTATGGTGAATGTCTATTCTGAATAATTTCGAAATATCTTCGGAAGCAATTCCTACACCGTTATCTTCTACGCAGATTTTCACTATTTCATTTTCCTGATGCGCACTTATAATTATCTTACCCGAGAGATTTGAAAATTTAAGCGCATTTGCCAAAAGGTTTCTTAATACAGTATCAATCATGTTCTTGTCTATGCGGGCTATAGTATTACTCTTAACCGTATCAATTATGGTAATGTTTTTCTGAATTGCGATATCTTCCAGGAGTGCAATTGATTCCTGCACTAATTCTTTTAGGTCAACATTTTCAGCATGAAAATTCATTCCACCAATCTGGATTCTGGACCATGTTAGCAGGTTTTCTAAAAGATTGTAGACCTTTTTTGCCGAATTGTTTACGGAGATAATCGAATCATTTATTTCTTCCCGGGAGTATTCACTCATGTTTTCTGCCAACAGTTTTGAAAATCCCAGCAAAGAATTAAATGGACTTTTAAGATCGTGGGCAATAATCGAGAAAAATTTATCCTTGCTTGCATTTAACTTTTTCAGGCTGTCTTCCGATTCCCTAAGGTGAATATTTAATTCCGTTAATTTATTGTTTACAATCTGCAACTCTTTCGCTTTCTCAACTAACTGAGTTGACCTTTCACTTACAAGATTTTCAAGTACTTGTCCTTGTTCCTTCAATTTTTTTTGTTCTAATTGTAATAAAGGTATATATACTAAGTATTGTTATTAATACACACAGCAGAATAAAGGTAGTTGTCAACCAGAATGGAGGTTCAACAGTAAAACTGAAGGTGGTTGGTTCTGTATTCCATTGATCATTGCTATTAGCTGCCAACAATAAAAATGTATAATCACCATAAGGCAAATTTGCATAAGTAATTGAATTGTCGGTTGTAACTGGTGTCCAGTCTTTATCAAAGCCTTCCAGTTTGCATTTGTATGCTACTTTTTCCGGCAGCCTTAAGCTAATACCAACATAGTCAAATGTTATATGATTATCGTTGTATGGAAGGTTTAAAGTTTTTGGCAATCCTCCTTCCAGAACGATATCTTCATTGTAAGCTTTCCAGTCAACATCCTCAAAGTATAGTCTTATACCCTTAATATGTGTGCTTGGCGGTGAAGAGTTATGTTTATCTGCGGTGGGATTGTACTTGTTAGCACCATAAATAGTACCGAACCACATATTGTTTTTGGAGTCGAGGAACGCAGCATTCTGATTACACTCAATACCAACGAATCCCTCAGCTTTTCCATAATTTGTGAATTTTACCTCTCCGGTTTTATCGAATAGTTTAACGTCAAGTTTTGAGACCCCATGGTTTGTGCCTACCCAAAGATCTTCCGACGAGTCAAATTCGATAAAATAAATTTCCGAGTCTTCAAGTCCGCGAGTTGAAGGGATAAAAGTAACAGCCTCCCCCTTTGCTTTGCCTGGTTCAAATCTTACTATTCCAGAATCATAAGTATCGAACCAGATGTTTCCTTTTTTGTCAGGTTTAATACTCATAACAGAATAGTAATCCAGATCGTATTCTTTATGGAAGTCAACTATCAGCCCATCCTTTATGTAATTTAATCCGGCATCGGTGCCAATCCAGATTGTATTATTTCCGTCGATATAAAGGGAGTTAACTCTATCATTGAGGAGTCCGTCTTTCATACTGAAATTTGTAAAACTATCTCCATCAAATTTGCTCAAACCTTCTCTGGTACCGATCCATAGGTTCCCCTGGTCGTCTTTTTCAAGTGCATAAACTGCGTTGCTAACAAGACCTTGCTGTGTAGTATAACAAATAAAAGTATTATCAGTAAATTTGCAAAAACCGCCACGATCAGTTCCAATCCATATATCACCATTTGCTTCAGGAAATATTACACCAATTCTATTATCACTTAAACCATCTATGAGATCATAATTTTTGTAACTCCCCTCTCGCAATCTCGATAAACCTTTTTCTGTTCCAAACCACATTGTTCCTTTCGGATATTCATTAACAGCCCACACCAGATTATTTGGAAGACCATCTTTAGTAGAAACGTTCTCAAAAATGCTCTGCTCGTATTTATTTACTCCGCCACCATAGGTGCTGAACCAAATATTTCCTTCTTTATCTTCCAGAATAGAAGTAATTCGGCTCAACGACAGACCATCGCGTTCATCGTAATTGATAAATCCATCACCTTTATATCTTGATACACCATCGTCAGTGCCGATCCAAATATCGCCATTAGAGTCTTCCAAAGATCTATTGACAACATCATAAGAAAGTCCGTTTCTTTTTGTGAATTTTTCAATTTTATCGGGGGAGCTTAGAAAAAGTCCGTTGGAAGTAGAAATCCACAGCCGGTTTTGATTATCATAGAGAAGATGATTTATCTGGAGATTATCTACAGTAGTGTTAACGCTAAAGGTTGAGAACTTACCGTCTTCATAGGTCGTAATTCCTTTGTCAGTGGCAATCAACATCTTACTCTTATATAGTAAAAAATTTCTTACTGTATTATCTGTTAAGCCACTCTTCATATCATAATGAATTATTCCTTTATCGGTTATTTTGAATAATCCACTTTCACCGCCGCACCAAATAGCATTGTCAAATTCACACAATGCGAGTATTCGTTCTCCGCCCAGGCTATTCGAGATAGCCGATCCCTTTAAAATGAATGAATTGATTTTTGTAATACCACCTAATGTGCCTATCCAAATATTATTATCAGAATCTAATATTATGGAAGTGCATCTATTGTCTACTAGTCCGTCTTCTTCAGTAAAATTTTCAAATGAAAGTCCATCAAACTTACTTATTCCTCCGCGGGTGGCAAACCAAAGATAACCAGCGGGATCCTGAATCATATTAATTACCTGGGATTGGATCAGCCCTTCTTCAACTGTATAATTTCGAAATGAGAATTGCTGACTCAAAATTAAAGTGGAGGTAAAAATTGTGAAGAAGAATATTTTCATTAAAATGTTCATGATCTGTATTCGAATTAAATATTCAATTTGACTATGTTTTGTAAGTGAAAAATTTGAATCTAGAAACAATATTTAAGTGATCTCAAAAATAATGAGTAAGTTTGTTTAAATATATACTTTATCATCGAAAAAATATCAGGATATTCAAGTAATCTGTTTTTTTTTATGGTTAAAAATTATTTTTAATTTATTAGACTTTTTCTTTTGAGATTGATGCCAATCAATTTTATTGGAAAGGTATTTTGCTATTGCACTTTTTTTTTTTTATTCTAACATTTAATTTTTTAGCAAAGGAAACTGTTATGAAAAAGTATGTGTTTAACCTATTCTTATTTTCACTAATTGCACTTTTTGTTTCGTTGAGCGCCTGTTCAGGCGAGGTTGAATCAAGTGGAACCAAGACTGGTAGAGTTATAATGACAGGGCACGAACCATTTGCAAGACTAACACTAACTACAGATAATAATGAAGCATATTACATAGAATGTGAGGGGGAAGTGAAAGAATTGCTTTTGAAGTATCCGGGTGGAAATTTTATTCTTGAATATTCAGGAGTGAAAGAGGAATTAAACAAAAAAATACTTTTGGTAAAGAAAGCGAGTTTAGTAGAGCACAAGGGAGCTAATTAATAAATAAGGAGTTATCAATGAAACAATTATTACTTGCTATAATCACCCTGGCATTTATTAATACGGGTATAGCACAAAGTAGTTCTTACGCAGTGAAACACGACGCAGTGAAGACATCAACAAAAAGAAAAACTATTGATGTAAACGAAAGGATGATGGAAGAAACAAGACAAATGATAACAAAATCGCTTGAGAAGAATCCAAAGCTTTTTGATGATATGAAACTAAGAAAAACTGAAGCCTGGGGATTTGCAGTTGGTGACACAAATTCCTGGTGGACACGTAACATGGATATTGCTACTAGCGCTGGTCCTGATGCCTGGACTAAGGTTCATGCAACTTGCGAAGCTATAGGTGAATGGTGCTATGTTTTTGTTGAGACTTCAAAAATTGGCAGCAGAGTTAGTCGCGCTACTTCTGAGGCAATTGCAGCAGCGTTTAGTGATTCTACACCAGCTGATCCGGCAAAAGGCATATATGAGGTTGTAACTGAAACTTTTGGTGAACCATTTGATACAGATAATGATCCAAGAATTATACTCTTTCTTTTAGATATCAGGGAAGAAGACAATGGTGGCGCATATATCGCAGGATATAATTCATCTTACAATGAATTTCCGAATGATGTTGACAGACCATACAGTAATCAGGCAGAGATTTTTTATCTCGACTGTGTTCAGGCTAATTTAAGTACTCCTAGTGGTTTGGAAAATGGAATGGGAACAACAGCTCATGAGTTCCAGCACATGGTTCAGGATGCGCATCATACTATGCTGGGTGATAGTGGTCAGGAAACTTTTTTTAATGAAGGATGTTCTGAAGTCTCTACAATACTCTGTGGTTATGAAGGAAGAGGAACGGAGGATTATGTTCTGGAGACAAATATCGCGTTAAATACCTGGCGTGATGGAGATGATGTGTTAAAAGATTATCAGCGTGCCTTCAGGTATATGTTGTATTATTATGAACAATTTGGCGGCGATTTACTTACTAAATTTATCACCGCTCAAACTCCACAGCAAGTGCCGCAAGTTGGATTTATTGCCATGGAATCAGCCTTGGCTACTCTTGATACTCCGACTGAAAGAAGAATAAAGGATATTACTCTGGATTGGTTTATTGCCAACGCAGTAAATGACAAATCCGTTGACCCCAGATGGGGATATGATTACAATGTACCGACTGTTGAGGGGCAGCAATTATTCGCGACAACTTTTTCCGGTAGCGCTGGAATAAATCAAAAAGGCTCCAAACATATGACATTTGTTAACGGTGAAAATCTAACGGCAAATTTCCATTACGTAAATCCATTTTCAGTAGGCTACACGGACATTGTTGCTATCAAGGATTTTGGAGGAGCTAATGAAGTTGTTGTTGTTCCTGTTGATACAGATATGAATTTCCCTGATTTTGGTGTTACTTATGATAAACTACAATTTATCATTATGAATACTGCTGCAAACTCATTAACACCGGTGGAAGTTGAATATACTTTTTCAGGAACATCAACCGGTGTAACAAATGTTGAATTATCTTATGAACATGGTGTTAGTCATTCAAGTGGACTTAGCAGAGATGACGGAGACATTGAAGCCGTTTGGTTTGATGCTGTTCCAGGTGGAACAATAGATTCGATTAAGGTAGTTCTTTCCCAGGTTGGGGATATGAAAGGCAATCTGCATACATACACAGGCGATATGCGCCCAACACCACTTGGTGATAAATTAATTTCCAAAGGTTTTACTGCTACAAAGACTGGCAGCGAGATTTGGAGTACAGTAGATATTACATCAAAAAATCTCAGTGCTGAGGTTCCTTTTGTTGTATCTTTTGATTACGAAGGCACTGTTGATGTTGCTGCTGAACGTGATTCAACTCATACAACTTATTGGCATACTTCATCGTTTCTAATTGCTCCTGCGAATAATAACTGGTTTTGGCGTTCGTTTACAGATGATAATGACAATACAATTGGCTGCTGGAATTTATTGATAAGAGCTTATGCCCATATTGGAACCGCATCCGGCACAGAAGTAATTGAATTGTTACCACAGGCGTTCAATCTTAATCAAAATTATCCGAACCCGTTTAATCCAACAACCAATATTACTTACTCAATACCCGAGCATAGTAATGTTAAGTTACATGTTTATGACGCCTTGGGCAGACAAATTGCTACATTGGTAAATGAAGAATTATCTGCAGGTACATATAACACAACCTGGAATGGTAAAGATATGGCCGGGCACAAAGTTTCAAGCGGTATTTACTTCTATTCAATTGAGACTAAAGATTTTGTACAGACTAAGAAGATGATAATGCTGAAGTAGTATTTAGCATATAGACGCAAGACATTAGAAAAAGAATAAGCCCGGATCGGTTAACCGATGCCGGGCTTTTTTATAAGTTGTTCTTACAACTTGTTAACGAGAAATCTGCAATTATTTTAGAAACAATTTCTGAAACTCATATTTTTTTCTATTCTTCCAGGCTCCTTTGTGATAAGCATAACCGGCAACCAACGGCATGGCTATTGTCGCTTCGCTGTAGACCATCTGCTCGTAGGTAGTCTCAACTTTGCCCCATGAGCTGGCTTCTTTAAGAGTCGAGCCTGAGAGGGCTCCATCGCGCTCATCAGCTACTGTAATTTGAATTGCGTACTTATGCATCGAGGCATTTTCTTGAAGTATTTCCGCAGCCACAACAATATCCTGTGTAAAGTTTTTTGGTACGCCACCGCCAATCATAAAAATACCTGATTCGGCATTGTTCAGTTTTATTTGTGTTAACTCAAGGAAATCTTTTCCTGAGTCAAATGATAAGTGTTTTTCAGGGTTTTTATGCTGATGCATTACAATCCCAAATCCGGCTGAGCAATCTGAAAAAGCTGGAACGAAAATCGGCACATTGTTTTTATAAGCCGCATAGATTACACTGTCGTCAACTTTTGGCCCGCCTTTTTCATCCAGATATTTCCCAAATTCCCAAAGCAGTTCGCGTGAGGAGTAAGGGCGAGGTTCAAGTGAATCGAAAATGGCTGCGGTTGTGTCATCACAGATGCGTAGCTCATCTTCATCAATAAATGTATCATAAATACGATCAATGGCCAATTCACGTAATTGGTTATCATCGCTGAATGGTGTACCTATATAATGCTTATATCCGAGAGCCTCAAAAAAGTCCTGATCAACCATTATCGCTCCTGTTGATACGATAGCGTCAACCATATTGTTTGATACTAAATCGTAAACAACACGCTTTAACCCAGCGCTGAAAAGACTGCCGGCCAGGGTTAATATTACAGCGCAACCATCATCTTTCAACATCATATCATAAATTCTTGCCGCTCTGTTCAAATCACGTGCTGAAAAAGCCATTTTTTCCATAGAATCAACTAGCTTAACAACATTGTGTTCTTTAATGTCAAAATGTTGAATTGTGTCCTTCAGAAAGTCTTTTTTTTCTGCCATTTTTTCCTCTTTGTTATTTGGTTTATATTAAAAAAACATTTTTGCCAATTTCAAAATTCCTTGTTTCCATGGTACTCTATGAGAAACCCCGGATTTATTCTCAAAGTTGCTTAGGTTTTCGAGGTACCATTTGTAATTTCTTACTAAAGCGTCTTTATTTGAAAATTTTGGTTTGTAGCCTAGTTTTTCCTCAGCCTTTTCAATAGACACAAACGAGTCTTTAGATGCTGTTTCATACACCCACTTATATAGCGGGGATAGTCTAAGAGCTTCGAGAAATTTTAGTGTAAGGATTATCGGTTTTTCGGGGAGTCCAACAATTCGTCTTCCGTGCCCGGCGCAATCAAGAACAGCCTGGTAGTCCTCCTTCATGGTTGTGAATTCTTTAGCTCCTATATTAAACGTATCGTTTACTGTTTTTTCATCAAGTTCAATACAGGCATAAATTGAATCACATAAATCTTCAACATCCAGAAGCTGATATCTGTTATTGCCGGAACCGATCATGGGGAAATTTTTCCCATCTTTTGCCCAATCGTAAAAGAGAGCAAATACTCCTAGTCGTTCAGGGCCAATGAATGATTTTGGACGAATAATTGGGACACACTTTCCCTTTCTTCTGAATTTCATACATTCTTCTTCAGCCATAATTTTTGCCTCGCCGTAGGGTCCAACTCCGTCAAGCAGGTCACTTTCGTAAAGAGGGTGATGATCCGGAATACCATAGACAGCCGTGGATGATACATGGATGAATCTTTTCACTCCGTTTCGAAAAGAGGCTTCCAGTAAATTTCTAGTGCCTTCTACATCTGTAGTGAATATCTCTTCAGCCTTATAAAGAGGAAGGGCGGCAGCAGTATGCACAACAATATCAATGTCCTTAACCGATTTTTCAACAATATCAAGATCTCTTATATCCCCTTTTATCTCCTCTATTTTACCCTTCACGTCAGGGTAGTCAAAGTCAATAATATCCAATGAAACCACTTCATGATTTCTTTCAAGTAAGTATCTTATCAGGTTAATACCTAAAAAGCCAGATCCGCCTGTAACTAAAATTTTCAATTAAATCTCCTGTAAATTGGAACTCAAAACTAATTAAATAATATAATGCTACAAATATAATAATTATCGGGGTCGGCTTCCGGTAAAGTTGAACTGACTCTCTTTCAAATTGTCTGAATTAGTGTTAATTTTATCAAAGAGTAATTAATTAGTCACACACGGAGTTTATATACATGAAAAAGATTTTAATGATGTTGTCGATATTTTTCATTTTGTTTTCGTCAAGCAATGCACAGAAAATTACAAAAGAGGAAATGTTACTTGAGGCAGTAGGTGCATTTAGCGGGCAAAATATGTACCTGACATACTTATCTTTGGGTAATATTGCAGATAGTTACGCCTCAGGTGTATATAATAATGAATTTGCACTTCAGCTAACAGATGAATTATCCGAAATGATTGCCATGACCATCCAGAAATATGACGAAATGCTTTCGAGCAAGCTCATATTCGGAGATGATTATAACGCTTTAATGAAATTTGTAGACGTTTATTCTGCTTTAAAGGAACAATCCGGCGGGCTTAGAGCCATGATAGTTGAAAACAAAGAAGATAATATTGGTAAGTTTGAACGCGGCAGGCAGAAAGCCTGGAAACAGATTTCTGAAATGCTTGGATTAGAAAATTAAAAATGAGAATTAATCTTGATTAAAGCGGCTATTATTCAGGATTCACCTGTTTTCCTGAATTTAAAAGAGACTATTAAAAAGGCTGAGTCCTTAATTTGCAAAGCAGCGGAAAGCAGGGTGAATGTTATCGCATTTCCTGAAACATGGTTTCCGGGTTATCCACTTTGGCTGGATTATTCGCCGAAGGCTTCTCTGTGGGATTACCCTCCTGCCAAAGCTCTCTTTAGATTACTCTTCGAAAATTCTCCTGAAATACCGGGTCCATTCTTGCAAAAGTTTTTAAAAATTGCAAAAGATAATAAGGTTGATCTTATACTTGGCATAAACGAGCGGGCTAAAGGGACACTTTTTAACTCTATACTATTTGTCTCTTCAGATGGTGAAAACTATAAAATCCGCAGAAAATTGATTCCCACATATACGGAGCGGTTATTGTGGGGAAGGGGAGATGGCAGCACCCTCGATGTATTGGAAACAACATACGGCAATGTGGGTGGTATGATTTGCTGGGAGCACTGGATGCCTCTGCTAAGGGCGGCGATGCACGCAAAAAAAGAAATTGTTCATGTTGCCCAGTGGCCATTTGTAAAAGATCTGCACCAAATAGCAAGCAGGCAATACGCGTTCGAAGGGCAATGTTTTGTTTTAGCCGCAGGGTCAATAATTACCAAGCGAGATTGTCTGGAAGGAGTAAAATCTGTTGATCCTCAAAATGAAGGAATTCAGCTGCTTGAGGACATTCCGGGCGATGAAAAAGATTTGTTATTGAGAGGTGGAAGTGCTATAATTGGTCCCGATTCCTGCTATCTTGTGGATCCAATTTATGATAAATCGGATATAATTTTTGCTGATTTGGATAAAATAAAGATTATTGAAGGAAGAATGGCACTTGATAGTGATGGTCATTATTCGAGACCGGATATTTTCCAACTTAATGTTAATACAAAACGACAGGAAAATGTAACGTATGAATAATATGTTTTATCTCAGTTGTGTTTTCTTAATATTTCAAGTGACTGGCTGCAAGAATTATGAGACATTGAGCAGAGAGAGTTACAAGGTAGTCGAAGAATCAGAAGTTATTCAGGTTTTTTTGGATGGGGAGGTTAGCTCCAGAAACTCCGAAATTTCAGGACTAAGCTGGTATAATGATTATTTAGTACTTCTTCCACAATATCCTGATAATTACGGCTCAAAATTCGAAGGTGCGTTTTTTAAAATTTCAAAATCCAAAATTGATACATTTTTACAATCACAAAATAAAGCGCCCTTAAAACCAGTTAAGGTTGATGTTAATTTCAACGGATTGGATCCCGACCTGCTATCAATAGGCTCTGGGTTTGAAGCAATAACCTTTTTAGGTGATGATGTTTACTTAACTATTGAATGTGGAGAGTTTTTTGACACATATGCATATATTTTGAAAGGCAAAGTAGTAGGTGATCTTGAGAGTATCGAACTCTATCCGGATAAGATGAAGAAAATTGAAAGTCAAACCGATATTAGTAATCTCTCAGACGAGGCAATTTTGAGGAATGGTAAGGAAATAATTACCATATATGAGGCGAATGGAGCAAATGTTAATTCCGAACCATATATCCATACTTTTAATACAGAACTTAATGAAATTTCCCGGGGCAGACTTGCAAATATAGAATACAGAATAACTGATGCCACAGATCCGGACAGCCTCGGCAGATTTTGGATAATAAATTATATGTGGGAAGAAGATGGCAATGATCTTTTACCGGACGAAGATGCTGAATTTATAAAATACGGAGTTGGGAAAACACATAAAAATTCGAAATCTATTGAGAGATTATTAGAATTTGAATTTTTAGGTAATGATTTAAAGAGGACAAAAACTCCTCCCATTTATCTGGAACTGGATAAAAATAACAAAAGTAGAAACTGGGAAGGTCTCGTCAGGTACGAAAATGGGTTTTTAATAATAACGGATAAACACCCTGAAACGATTCTTGCATATATAAAAAAGTAGATTTTTGAGTTTTTTATGAAGAAAATCAGTATCGGTTGAACTTAAATGACTTATAATGCAAACAAGTGACTTAAAAATTAGTTTCGCTATTCCTTGACATTTAGTCTATTGAGAAATATATTTGTTATCTTTGTTAAAATAATATTTGTTTTTGGAGGATTGCGCTGTGAAGCAGGAAAAAATTACAAGGTTTATTAAGACTGAAGATGCCGACGTTAAGTGGTTTGTTGTTGACGCCCAAGATAAAGTTCTTGGTAGATTAGCATCAGAGATCGCCAGAGTAATCAGGGGAAAGCATAAAGCGGTATTTACTCCTAATATGGATACAGGTGATTTTGTTGTTGTTGTTAACGCCGACAAAATTAAATTGACTGGTAAAAGGGATATGCAAAAAGAATATTTCTCTCATTCAGGTTATCCTGGTGGTGTTAGAATTAGATCTTATGCCGAAATGATGGAAAAAAAACCTGAGGCAATTATACATAGAGCTGTTAAAGGTATGTTACCAAAAAACAGACTTGGCAGACAATTAATTAAAAAATTAAAAGTATATGCGGGTGTTGATCATCCTCATAGCGCACAAAAACCTGAACCTTTAAGTTTTTAAGAGGAATTTGAATGACTGACAAAATATTTGTTGGAAGAAGAAAAAATGCTACGGCCAGAGTATATTTGAGAGCCGGATCAGGTAAAGTTACAGTCAACAAAAGAGAGTTCGAAAACTATTTCCCTCTCAAAGACCATAGAGAAGATGTACTTCTTCCTTTTAAGATGACTGAAACACTTGGTAAATATGACATTTATGCAAATTGTAATGGTGGTGGTGTATCTGGACAAGCTGAAGCCGTAAGACTAGGTATTGCAAGAGCATTAGTTGATATAAACCCAGAGTTTAGAGCAATTTTTAAACCGGAACACTTGCTTCGTAGAGATCCAAGAATGGTTGAGCGTAAGAAATACGGACAGCCAAAAGCTAGAAAAAGATTCCAGTTCTCTAAAAGATAGTATTTTATATTTACTTAGATTTGAATTTGTTTTTAGTTTAATAAATGGGTGCCATTTTGGCGCCCTTGTTTTAATTACATCATTCATACTTTCGGATTTGCCCCCTGTGTCCTGTCAAAAAATGGATCAAAGGCAAAGTTGATGAAAGTAGAAGATAAACAGGAGAAAAAATGGCTAGAGTTGAAATAACCAAGCTTATTGAAGCTGGTGCGCACTTCGGACACCTTACCCGTCGTTGGAACCCAAAAATGAAACCATACATCTTCATGGAGAAGAATGGTATTCATATTATCGATTTAAAGAAAACCCAAAAATCAATTGATGTTGCTACGCAGGCTCTTTATAATATTGTGTCTCAAGGTAAGAGACCTATGTTTGTTGGTACGAAGAAGCAGGCAAAAAGTGTAATTGCTTCTGAAGCTAAAAGATGCGATGCTAACTGGGTAAGTGAACGTTGGTTGGGTGGAATGCTTACAAACTTCCAGACAATTCGTAAAAGTGTAAAAAGACTTCAAAATATTGATAAAATGGAAAGTGATGGCACTTTCGAAAAAATAACAAAGAAAGAGATTCTTTTTCTTTCAAGAGAAAGAGATAAATTAAGAAAAGTTCTTGATGGTGTCGAAAACATGAACAGACTACCTGGTGCGCTTTTTATTGTTGATATTAGAAAAGAATTTATTGCTGTTCGCGAGGCAATGAGATTAAATATTCCTGTTTTTGCAATTGTGGACACTAACTGCGATCCAGATGATATTGATTATCTAATTCCGGCAAACGACGATGCTTCAAGAACTATTGAAGTTATTATGAAAGCGGTTGCTGATGTAGTTATTGAAGGCAATGAAAAAGCTAAGGAAGTAAAAGCTCACGAAGTTGCTGAAAAAGAGCGCGAAAGAAAAGAAAAAGCTGATAAAGGTGAAGAGAAAAAAGGCAGAGTTAGAAAAGTTAAATTTGATAACAAAGGTAAAAAAGCTGAGAATGATGAAGTTGTTGCTGCTCCAGTAGTTGATGCCAAGCCTGAAGAAACAAAAGAAGCTGAGCCTAAAACTGAAGTGAAGAAAGAAGAAAAATCAGCTGAATAATTATTAGAGAAGAATAGAAAAAAATATAAGGATTTAAAAAATGGCAATTACAGCACAACAGGTTAAGGAGTTAAGAGACAAAACTGGTGCCGGAATGATGGACTGTAAAAAAGCCTTGGGCGAAGCTGAAGGTAATTTTGAAAAAGCAGTTGAAGTGTTAAGAAAAAAAGGTGCTTCCGTTGCTGCAAAAAGAGCTGAAAGAACAGCAAGTGAAGGCATTGTTCTTACAAAATTATTTAATGATGACAAAAACGCAGCTATTGTTGAAGTTAATTGTGAAACTGATTTTGTTGCCAAGAGCAAAGATTTTATTGAATTTGCTAATTTTATACTAGATACGATTGTTGATGTTAAACCTGCAGATATTGAGGGTTTATTAGCAGCCGAAAGTAATGGTAAAAAAGTTGCTGATGAACTAACATCAGCTGTTGGCAAAGTTGGGGAAAAAATTGAAATATCACGTTTTGCACTTGAAAGTACTGAAAACGGTATTTTAGTTGATTATATTCATCATGGTTCAAAATTAGGTGTTCTTCTTAAAATAGATAATGTACCTGCCGATAAAGCAGCAGAATTTACTACGTCTATGAAAGATGTTGCAATGCAAATTGCTGCAATGAAACCTTTAACTGTATACAGAGATGATGTTCCAAGCGAAGTTATTGTTAAAGAAATTGACATTTATAAAGAAGTTGCCCGCAAAGAAGGTAAGCCGGAGCAGATTCTTGAAAAGATTGCTGATGGAAAAATGAATAAATTTTACCAGGAGAATTGTTTATCTGAGCAAGTATTTGTTAAAGATAATTCAAAGAAAATTGGTGATATTGTCAGCGAATTTAATGCGGCGAACGAGGCGGAAGCAAAAATCGTTCTGTTCCACCGATTCCATCTAAGTGATGAGAATAAATAATTAAATTAAAAAGGTCTTATTTCTAATAAGACCTTTTTTTTATTATTTTCTTATATTGGGGAAAGTTATGTCCAATGAATTGAAATATAAAAGAATAGTGCTAAAACTCAGCGGCGAATCGTTGATGGGCAATTTGAATGGTGGCATTGATCCGGAAATGCTTTCTTTTTTTGCCAGTGAGATTAAAAAAATACACGATCTTGGTGTTGAGGTTGGCTTAGTAATCGGTGGAGGAAATATCTATCGCGGCTTAAATGCCGAAGAACAGGGTTTGGATAGGGTTACCGGTGATCAGATGGGTATGCTTGCAACAATGATCAATTCTCTTGCGCTTCAAAATGCCTGTGAAAATGCAGGTTTATATACAAGATTAATGTCTGCCATTAAAATGGAAGCAATTGCCGAGTCATATATCCGCAGACGAGCAATAAGGCATTTGGAAAAAGGTAGAGTTGTAATTTTCGGTGCCGGTACGGGGCATCCGTATTTTAGTACTGATACTGCTGCATCTTTAAGAGCTGTTGAAATTGAAGCCGATGCAATAATTAAAGGTACCAGAGTTGACGGAGTTTTTGACTCTGATCCTGAAAAAAATCCAAATGCTTCATTTTTTACCGAAATATCTTATATTGATGTTCTAAAGAATAACTTACGTGTTATGGATTTAACGGCAATAAGTCTCTGTAAAGAGAATAATTTGCCCATTATTGTTTTTAATATGGGTAAGAAAAATAACCTGTTAAAGTTAGTTACCGAGGGAAACATAGGTACTTCTGTAGGTGATTTTGAAGAAGATAAAGGTTAATAATAAATTCTGAGGTGTTTATGAATCCAGTTATTAGTGATACCATTGAGCGCATGGACAAATCTATTGAAGCGTTCAGACATGAAATTTCTAAAATCAGAACAGGAAAAGCCACCACAGCTCTTTTGGATGGAATTAAAGTCGATTATTATGGCACGCTCACTCCGCTTAGCCAGGTCGGTAACGTCTCGGTTTTAGATGTTCATACTCTTAGCATTACTCCCTGGGATAGGAGTCAGGTAAGTAATATAGAAAAAGCCATTCTTGCCTCAAATCTTGGCTTTAATCCGGGTAACGACGGAACAAATATTCGTGTTCCAATTCCTCCGTTAAATGAAGAAAGACGCAGAGAATATGTTAAGCTTGTTAAAAAGTTTGGTGAAGATGCCAAGATTGCTATCCGTAACATTCGTCGCGATGCAAATGATCATTTAAAAAAATTGGAAAAAGACAAAGAGCTTTCCGAAGACTTAAGGCATGATGCAGAAGATGAAGTGCAGGAACTTACCAATGAGCATACAAAAAAAATTGATGAACTGATTAAGCATAAAGAAGATGAAATAATGGAAGTATAGTTTTTAGAATTTATTTTGCAATTTAAAGCCGTTCCTTAAGGAACGGCTTTTTTGTTTTAAAAAAAGTTTGTAATTTGATTTTCATACAAAAGCCGTTTTTTCAAATAACTCTACTAACTAATGTTATCCTTTAAAATTAAGGAAAAAATGTATGAGCGTTACAAAGGAAGAAGCACTAAAATATCATAGTGAAGGAAGACCTGGCAAGATTGAAGTCGTTGCCACAAAACCTTGTTTTACTTCAAGAGATTTATCTCTTGCATACACGCCTGGTGTTGCAGAGCCTTGTCTTGAAATCGAAAAAAATCCAGACGATATTTTTAAGTATACAGCAAAAGGCAACCTGGTCGCGGTTGTATCAAATGGAACAGCTGTTTTAGGGCTGGGCGCAATCGGCGCCGGTGCCGGCAAACCTGTTATGGAAGGTAAAGGTGTATTATTCAAGAGATTTGCCGACATAGATGTCTTTGACATTGAGCTGGATTCATTAGATTCCAAAGAAATCATCAGAGCTGTTAAGATGATGGAACCAACATTTGGCGGTATTAACCTTGAAGATATAAAGGCGCCGGAATGTTTTGAAATTGAAGAAGAATTAAAAAAGATTTCTAATATTCCTATTTTCCATGACGATCAACATGGAACGGCTATTATATCATGTGCCGCACTTATTAACGCAGCTGAAGTTGCCAAAAAGAATCTTGCTGAAATCCGTTTGGTTGTTTCCGGTGCTGGTGCATCCGCTATTGCCTGCTGCAATATGTATTTATTAGCGGGCGTTAAACGGGAAAATATCTTCATGTTTGACTCAACAGGATTGATTCACAAAGACAGAACTGATCTTAACAAATATAAGATGATGTATGCCAACGAGAATAAGTACGATTCCCTCGTATCGGCAATGGTTGGTGCTGATGTATTTGTTGGTCTCTCAAAAGGAAATGTTGTTTCTAAAGACATGGTTAAGTCAATGGGGGATAGCCCAATAATCTTTGCAATGGCTAACCCTGATCCTGAAATACTTTACTGGGATGCGAAAGAGGCTCGTGAAGATCTTATTATGGCAACAGGGCGTAGCGATTTCCCTAACCAGGTTAATAATGTTCTTGGCTTCCCGTTCATTTTCCGTGGTGCGCTTGATGTTAGAGCAACCTGTATTAATGAAGAAATGAAAATGGCAGCAACTAAAGCCCTCTCAGAACTGGCAAAAGAAAAAGTACCTGATGTAGTAATAGGCGCTTATGGTGGATCTGATTTTTCATTTGGGGCTGATTATATTATTCCTAAACCATTTGATCCTCGTGTATTATGGAAAGTTGCACCTGCTGTTGCACGCGCTGCCATGGAAACAGGTGTTGCACAAAAACCAATTGAAGACTGGCACGCTTATGAAGAAGAACTTCAGGAAAGATTAGGATTCTCTAATAGGATTGTTCAGTTGATGTCTCATAAAGCCCGTAAGTCTCCTAAAAAAATTGTTTATCCTGAAGGCAATGAAGAAAAAATAATTCGTGCTGCCAACGCAGTTGCCAGTGATGGACTTGGCTCGCCGATACTCATTGGTAACAAAGAAAAAATTGAAGCACGGATTAATGAGCTCAATTTTGACCTTGCCAAATTTGAAATTAAGGATCCTGAAACATGTGAAAGATGTGAAGCCTACGCTCAAGCATTTTATGCAAAAAGACAGCGGAAGGGAGTAACAATGGACGAGGCTGTAAAAATAATGAAAGAGCCAAATTACTATGCCTCGATGATGTTGTGTGAAGGTGATGCCGATGCTGTGATTGGCGGATTAACACAACATTATCCTGCCATGATTCGACCTGCTTTACAAGCAGTTGGAAAGAAAAAAGGGGGCAAAGTTGTAGCCGGTGTTTATATAGTAATGATTAAAAATAAAGTATACTTCTTTGCAGATACAACTGTTAATTTTGACCCTGATGCTGAAACTCTTTCTGAGATAGCTATTGTGGTTGCAGATGCTGTTAAGAAATTCGAAATCGATCCAAAGGTAGCTATGTTGTCATTCTCCAACTTTGGAAGTGCTCAAAATGAGTATTCACAAAAGGTTCAGGAAGCTGTTAGATGGGTTAGAGCAAAACGCCCGGACATAGTTATTGATGGCGAAATGCAGGCTGATACAGCAGTTGTGCCCGAAATTGTAGAAAAGGAATTTCCGTTCTGTGCAATTAAAGGTGGTGCAAACGTCCTCATATTCCCAAATCTTTCTGCAGGCAATATTGCTTATAAATTGTTCGAACGCTTGACTGACGCTACGGTTATAGGTCCAATATTAGTTGGTATGAACAAACCAGTTCATGTTCTGCAACGTGGTGCATCAGTTGAAGATATAATTAATATGACAGCAATTGCTGTTGTAGAAGCTGAAGAGAAATAAATTAAAAGGCGGGGAAACCCGCCTTTTGTAACATAAACTTGCTCATCCCTGTCTAATGACTAAAGTGTTTTAAGAAGGAGACTTCTTTATTATATTACTAGCAACAAAATCCCCCATATGGTTAATGGTCAAGAAATGTCGGAAAAGCTGCCAAATAGTTTACAGATTCTCCGAAATAGTGTATATACCTTTGCAAGTATGTTGCTTTTTTTCGCTGGTGTAATTTCTTATGGTACAATCCTTAATTTAAGGGAAGTATCTCTGCAGGAAGCAATGCAGATGAAGGGGATTAGTAAACTTGAAAACATTTCCATTATTGTTGATAGAAAAAACCATGCTCTTGAGCTATATTCTGATGAAATTCTTGTAAAGACTTATCGTGCTGTTTTCGGAAAAAGCAGGGCACCATTAAAAACATCCATCGATGATCACGTAACTCCTACTGGTAAGTATCAGGTGTGTTCTAAAGATGATAATTCTGTTTATCATAAATACCTGCAATTAAATTATCCAAATGAAAGAGATGCGGCAGAAGCTTTAAAAAACGGCTATATTAATAGGTCTGATTTCAATAAAATAATGAAATCAATTGTAACTGATGGGAAACCCTGTGCTGATTCAAAACTTGGTTCCGGGATTGGGATTCATGGAATTGGCGAATACGATATAATTTTTAAAAACCTTCCCTTCAATTTCAATTGGACCAATGGTTCTATTGCCGTTAGTAATTCCAGTATTGATGAATTACACACAGTAGTCCAAATTGGGACGAATGTAGAAATAAAAAATTAATCCGGGTGGATCTTCTGATAATAAGAGTACTAATATTTTCCCTTTTTATGCAGCTTCTCACAATAGGTATCAAGGCGCAGAATGAGAATCAATATGAATTGATTTCGGTTGAATTTATCGGAAATGATGCAATTCCATCTGAAGAACTTAAGATTGTTATTTCCTCTCAGGAGTCACCGGGCTGGATATCACAATTTTTTAACAGCTTTACTGGCTTTGGTGAGGGAGCTATTTACTTTGATTCACTATTAATATCCAACGATATTGCTGCTCTTAAATCTTATTACGAATCCCGCGGTTATTTCGAGCATGAAATTGATGCAAAATATTTTCTGGATGCCCCTGAATCTGAGGCAAAGTTGGAATTTCATATTAAAGAGGGAGACCCGGTTGTTTTCAGAAACTTTTGGATGTATGGACTCGATCAACTTGATTCCGGATACCGGCTTGAAATTAATAAAATAACCGAGTTGGATACATCGGAAGTTTATTCAAATGCTGAAGTTGAGCGGAATTTACAAAATGTAACACTTTATCTTCGTAATAATGGATTTGCATTTTCAAATAACGAAAGCCCAATTGTTTACATTGACACTCTTAAGAATCGAGCAGATGTTGAAGTAACATTTTCGCCAGGTGAAAAATTTACGGTTAGTGATATTAGAGTGCAAAAAACCGGGGTTGGAAGCGATAATGTTGATAGTGAACTAATAAAAGATATTGTAGGCATTAGTCCTGGAAAACCGTATAGTTATGCTAATATGAGAAGAGGTCAAATCCGTCTTTATCGCACTAATTTATTTACTTCAGCTTTGGTTACAGCGTTAATAGCTGACACAATAAATAACACTATACCAATTGGAATTAGTACAGAGGTTGGAAGAATTCATGAATTTTCACCTGAAATTTATGTGAATGATGAAGAAAACGAATTCAACCTTGGGTTCAGACTTGGTTTTACCAAAAAGAATTTTTTTGGCAGCGCACGCAAAGCCACCATCAATTTGTCAATTGCCTCTCAGCAAATTTGGGAATTTTTGACAAAACCATCATTAAGCGACACCAATATCATTGGTAGTGCTGATGCCCGTCTTATTATGGAGCAGCCCTTCTTATTTGGATTACCGGTCGACACCAAACTAGAAACTTATTACACTCTTCAAAAACGAAGAGATGAGTGGAATGCAATTTTGTATGGTTTTAAGTTTGGAGTTAATTTTGAGCTTCCCTCCTATGTTTATTTCAATTCATTCTCCGGTTATTTTAATCTGGAAAACTCGAAATATATTTTTCGAGAATCTTATCTGGAGGATAATAGGAAAAAATTTATAGATGCCTTTTTGGCAGCAGGGCGCGATACGAGCCAAATAAGACCAATTTCGAACACTAGTGAAAATATTAATGCTATCCTTGGTGTTGGTCTTACTACAAATAAAACTGATGATTTTTTATTCCCAACCAGTGGTTATAATTTCTCGTTATCACTTGAGGATGGCAATTTTTTGGGATATGTTTTTAGCAAATTGACAAAATTTAATTTTAATGACCCGCTTTATTATCGTATTATCGCTTCTTCAGCGTACTATATTCCTGTTTCCATAAGTGACAAAATAGTTTTGGCCGCAAAAATACGAACTGGTCTTATACGAGCTTATCGTGGATCAAAGTATGAAATTCCCTTAAACCAAAAGTTTTATGCCGGTGGTAGCAATTCGATTAGAGGCTGGAATACAAGAGAACTTGTTCCACCACTGGATATATCATCTTTACCAGAAAATCCTACCAGCGACGAAATTGAAGCGATTTTTGCCAGGGGCGTTATACCAGGTGGATTTTTTATGATCGAGGGAACGATTGAAGCCAGAATCAGGCTTCTTGGTGCTCTTGGCTCAGCTTTTTTTATTGATTATGGTAATGTTTGGGATTCCCCAAAAGATTTTGCCTATAAAAATACTGCCGTTGCCATAGGATTTGGATTACGATATTATTCTGAAATTGTACCTGTGAGGTTGGACTTTGGATTTAAGTTATATGATCCACTGGATAGAAGAGCGATGTTCCAAAAGTCCTTTAGCGAAGTATTCCAATTCCACCTTGGAATTGGAGAGGCCTTCTAACTTATTCTCTTATAAGAAGATAACTTTTGATTGCCACGAAAAAATTGAGTACTTTTAAGGTCTCATTTTAAGGGAATTATATGATTTCTAGCATGACCGGTTTTGGTAAGGGCAGTGTTCAAGTCGGTGAATTCACGATCGAAGCGGAAGTAAAGAGCTTTAACAACAGATTTTTGGATTTGTCCATTAAACTCCCGAAAAATTTTTCCTCCAAAGAGTTCGACATCAGAGAAAAAGTTAAAAAAAGAATTAAAAGAGGAAAAGTTTACCTTTCTGTTTTTATCATAAGAGATGGAGGAGTTAGTAAAACTCCGCCTTTAGATAAAGAAGGTCTTGCTGAGGTTGTGAAGCTTGTTGAGGAAATTAAGAAATCGGCGAATATTAGTGAAGAATTGAAGCTAAGTGAAATTCTTAATTTTCAGCAGACTATTTTTGCGGATACTCTGCTCGATGAGGAAGATGACTATATTCACCTTGAAAAAGCTGTGCTTGATGCTGTTGATGATCTGGAAAATATGAGAAACCAGGAAGGAACAGAACTGGCAATTGATCTAAAAACCCGTACCCTTAATATTGAAGAAACTGTTAAAAAAATTGAAGCCGTTGCTCCTGAAAGTATTGTAGAGTACTTTGAGAAGCTTAAAGAAAGAGCTAAAAAACTTGTTAACGATATTATTGATAATCCGGATAGATTGAACGCAGAATTGGCGCTCTTATCAGAACGTTATGATGTTACTGAAGAATGTGTAAGACTTAAGAGTCACATTAAAATGTTTTTGGATACTCTGGAAAACTCTGATGAAGTTGGACGTAAGTTGAATTTTATTTCGCAGGAAATGAATAGAGAAGCAAATACCATTAATAGCAAAAGTGTATCAACGGAAGTTTCTCAGCATGGTATTTTTATAAAAGAAGAACTTGAAAAAATGAGAGAGCAGATACAGAATATTGAATAGAAAAGGCAAATTATTCGTTGTTGCTGCTCCTAGTGGTGCAGGAAAAACCACTATAGTCAAGCATATCAGAAAAACATTTCCTGAGTTGGTATTCTCCGTTTCCGCCACTACACGGAAAAAAAGAGATATAGAAACTCACGGAGTTGATTATTTTTTTCTTACTGAAGATGAATTCAAGAAGAAAAGAGATGATAATGAGTTTGTTGAGTGGGAGAAATTTTATGGATATTATTACGGTACTCTAAAATCATTCATAGATGATAATCTTACAAACGGAAAATCAGTTATTTTTGATATTGATGTTAAAGGAGCTGTTAGCATTAAAAAAGTCTACCCGGAGGCTATACTCGTTTTTATTGCTCCGCCAAGTAAAGAAGACTTAAAACAAAGATTAATAAGCCGAAATACGGAAACTGATGAAGATTTGCAGAAACGTATTGAAAGATCTGAGATGGAATTAGAATATAAAGATAAATTTGATGTTGTTGTTATAAATGATGTTCTTGAAAAAGCTAAAAAAGAAGTAGAAGAATTAATCGAAAAAGAATATAAATAAGGAGTAACTTATGCGACTCACACCTGTTGATATTAAAGTTGTTGAACAAAACACTGCAAATATTTACGAAGCGGTTATTGTTGCCTCAAAACGCGCCAGAATTATTAATGACGATAATAAACTGGAGTTCAACACATTATTAAATACAATTCTTGCCGGCAGAGAAGATGAATTTGAAGAGAAAGAGAATCCTGATCAGTTGAGGATATCGGTTGAGTTTGAAAAAAAACCCAAACCACATCTAATGGCTTTGCAAGAGTTGATGAACAATGAGATCAGCTACAGATACAAAGAAGATTAGTCTTATGATTCCCGACGTTCTTAAAGGGAAAAGAATTATAGTTGGAGTTACAGGCGGCATTGCCGCCTATAAGTCCTGCCTTATTATAAGAAGCCTGGTTAGCAGGGGCGCTGAAGTAAGGGTTATTATGACCCCAGCCGCCAAAGAATTTATTACTCCCCTTACACTATCTACTCTTTCCGGAAATGAAGTAATTCTTAATATGTTTCCTAAATCTCAGGATGAAAACCTAAAAGTTAACCCTTGGCATATCGAATACGGAATTTGGGCAGATCTAATGATAATTGCACCTGCCACTATAAACACGGTGGCAAAAATATCAAATGGATTTGCAGATAACGCCCTTACAGCGGTTGTGCATGCGCTTCGGTGTCCTCTGCTGGTTGCCCCGGCTGCTGACATGGATATGTATAAACACAGAACCCATTTGCAGAATTTAGGGAAGCTGATTGAACTGGGTTATCATATTTGCGAAGCTGAAGAAGGATTTTTGGCAAGTGGGTTATCAGGTCCTGGCAGAATGGCTGAAGTGGATAAAATTATAGATTTTGCCGAATCGATTATTTCCGGTTTTACACCTGATTTGTCCGGTAAAAAAATACTTATCAGTGCAGGTCCAACATTTGAAGATATTGACCCCGTGCGTTATATTGGAAACAGATCATCTGGTAAGATGGGTTACGAATTGGCAAAAGCTGCTTATATCAGAGGAGCAGAAGTTACTCTTATTTCCGGACCTTCACACGAAAAGTGTTACCCGGAGATCAGTAAAATTAATATTCGTTCTGCAGCTGAAATGAAACTTGCAATTGAAAGCAAAATATCTGAGAATCAAATTTTGATTATGTCAGCCGCTGTTGCTGATTACAAACCCCTAACGGTTGCAGATAAAAAAATTAAAAAAGAATCTGATTTTCAGAATATACCGCTCACTGAGACTGAGGATATACTTGCTTCGATAAAAAAAGAAGGGAAGATTGTTATTGGATTTGCACTTGAAACCAATAATGAAATTGAGAATGCAAGCAGTAAACTGAAGAAGAAGAATTTGGATTTAATAGTTCTAAATTCCCTTAAGGATGAAGGCGCCGCATTTGAACATCCGACAAATAAAGTGAGCATAATTAGCAGGACTGGGAATATAAAAGAGTACCCCATCCTCAGCAAATTTCAAACGGCAAATAATATACTTTCGGAAATAGTTAGTTCAGGTCTGGTGTGAAGGAAGAAATAATGCGAAAAATTGCGGAAGCATTAAAAGATCAGCAGGATGTATTTGGAGATGATCTTCTTGGACACATAAAACCCGTTCCTAAGATCATTCATGAGCCGGTTCTCCAATATAAACCATCAGAAGAAAATATCGTTGTAAAGGAGAGTACTGGAACTATTAGTGAAGACTTTGAATGTTCTACAGACCTGGAAGATTTATATAGTAAAATTCATAATTGTAAAAAATGTTCTTTAGGGAATACCAGAAACAAATTTGTTTTTGGAGTTGGAAACCCCAACGCCGATGCGATGTTAATTGGCGAAGCCCCGGGTGCTGATGAGGATAAACTAGGTGAGCCTTTTGTTGGTAAAGCCGGTAAACTTCTAAATGATATTCTCAAAGCCATTAACTTTGAAAGAGAAGATGTTTATATTGCCAATATTCTAAAATGCCGTCCTCCAAATAATCGGGATCCTTTACCTGAGGAGATGGTAATTTGTCAGAAATATTTAGAAAAGCAAATAGAAATTATTAAGCCCAAAGCTATATTATGCTTAGGAAGAATAGCTGCTACTACATTATTAAATAAAAATGTAGCACTCGGTAAAATTCGCGAAGAAGTTCATGAATTTAAAGGAATTAAAGTGATGGCAACTTATCATCCAGCAGCACTCTTGCGAAATCCAAGCTGGAAACGCGGTTGTTGGGAGGATGTTCAAAAATTCAAAAAATTAGTAGATGAGCTAAACGGAAAATAATATGCCTAGACAACAGCCTGAATATAAAGTTGACATTGAAAAATTAAGGCAAGCTACAAAGCAGCCGCCTTCTGCAGTTGAAGTAGAAAGGGAAGTTCTTGGTGCTATGCTTTTGGAAAATGAGGCTGTACCTAAAGCTCTTGAAATCTTAAAGCCTGAATGTTTTTTTGATAAGAAAAATCAGGTTATTTATGAAACTATGTGTTCTCTTTTTGATTCGAATGAACCGATAGATACAATTTCAGTATACGAAGAATTGAGTAAACAGGGTAAGGCAGAAGCTTCGGGTGGAGCGGCGTATCTTAGTAAATTAACTCAGGATATTAGTTCTGCCGCAAACATTGAATATCATGCAAGAGTTGTTCTTGAAAAATGGATCCTCCGTTCAATAATAACCACCTCGCTTCAAATGGCTCATAAGGCATATGATGCTAAAGAGGATGTTTTTGAAATACTTGATGCTGCTGAAGCTGAAATATTTAAAATTGCTGAGGAAGGTTTAAAAGAATCATACGTCTCTTTGGATAAAGCTGTTAAAGACGCTATGGAGTATATTGAGGCTATACATTCCAAAAAAATCTCAACCTTTGCTGTTCAGACAGATTATTATCAACTGGACGAAATGCTCGGTGGTTTACAAAAATCTGATTTGCTTATAATAGCAGCTCGTCCTTCGATGGGTAAAACAGCCTTTGCATTATCATTAGCGCGGAATACGGCTGTTGCACATAATACTGCTATTGCATTTTTCAGTCTTGAAATGTCAACAATTCAGTTGGCAACACGTTTGATTTCTGCTGAATCTAAAATAAATGCTCACAGTATACGTACCGGTAAATTTAGGCCGGAAGAAGGGGCAAAGATTAGCAAGACTATTCATAATCTGAGTAAAGCGCCCATCTATATTGATGATACTCCCGCGCAAAATGTTCTTCAAATAAGAGCCAAATGTAGAAGACTTAAGGCAGAAAAAAATATTGGTCTTATTATTATAGATTATTTGCAGCTTATGACCTCCAGTTCCAGGATGGAAAGTAGAGAACGTGAAATATCTTCCATCTCCAGTTCACTGAAAGCTCTTGCAAAAGAATTGAACATTCCTGTAATTGCTCTGGCTCAGTTAAACCGTGCTGTTGAAGCAAGGCACGATAAAAAACCTATGCTATCAGATCTTAGAGAGTCCGGTTCAATTGAGCAGGATGCCGATGTTGTGTTGTTTCTAACCAGACCTGAGGTTTATGGTATTACTCAATTACCCGATGGTGAATCGACAGAGGGATATGCCGAACTAATTATTGCCAAACAACGTAATGGTCCTACCGGTGATATACCCTTAAGATTTATTAAGGAATATGCAAGATTTGAAAACCCGGCTTTGCCATATCAGGATGATCAAAAACAAATTAGCTCAGCTCCAACAGAAGCCGTTTCTGAAAGGGATCTTCCATTCTAATGAAAAGTATACTTGCTATATTGTTTTTGTTTTCATCGATGGTTGCCCAGGTATACACCCAGGCTGATGTTGATGTTTGTGAATCGAAGTTTCAGCTGGGCATTTCACAAAACCTGACAGAAGAGGATATACATACCATAATAGTAGAAATTGCAAAGTCGTTTTTAGGAGTTGACTACGAAGCTCACAGCCTTGAAAGTGAAGGCGATGAAAAATTATCAATACATCTAACGGGATTGGATTGTTATACTTTTCTTGAATCAAGTCTGGTCATATCCAGATTGATAAAATCCGAGAGGATGACATTTGATGATTACCAGAGTGAGTTGCAGAATGTTAGATACAGGAATGGGAAAATAGCTGGGTATCCATCCAGACTGCATTATTTCTCTGATTGGATTTTTGAGATGGATTCGCGTGGAATTGCAAAGGACGTTACTGAAGACCTGGGTGGCGAATGCTATTCCAATAAGGTTGATTTTATGAGTACTCATCCAGATTCGTACAAGCAGCTTAAAAACAATAGTGAAATTGTTTACTTCATAGCAGCAATTGAAAAAGACATTTCAGCCCGTGATTATTTCTTTATACCACAGGAAAAAATTGAGAAATACGAAAAAGGCATAATGAGTGGGGATATAATAGGAATTACCACAAATATTAACGGACTTGATATAGCTCATACAGGAATTGCGATTCGGATGAATGATGGAAGAATTCATTTGCTACATGCCCCGAATGTTGGTAAAAAGGTTCAAATTACCGAAGCAAGTCTTGCCGAATATGTTAAACGAAATAAAATTCAGACCGGTATCATGGTCTCTCGTCCTTTGGAACCATAATCGATATTCACTACTCTTATTCTACAAAGTTAGCCAGACTTATTAAAAAAGAATATTTTTTTCCGATTTTTGAAGAAGTATTCTATATGACCTTGCTTTAGTCGTTTAGAATCTTTTTCTTTACATAGCAATTGAGTACTCATTCAAACCAAAGAGAATCAGTTAATGATAAATAAAATTACTTTCGTACTAACCGTTGTAATATCTATTGCAGGTCTTATTTTTCCACAAAACAAAGTGCTAAATCCTGACATAGAATCGTGGAAAGTGAATTATTCCACTGTATTTACGGATGAGGGACAACCGGCTAATGAATCAATTAAGAAATTAATTGAAAAACTTTCCAGTGATAGTGGGGATGGTCTTCCCGTTTCAAAAGAAGAATTTATTAATTATTTAAAAAGACCATCTGCTCAGGAAATATATTCGAAAGAACTTATTAGATATGCTACGCCTAAAAGCAGATATAACCAAAAACAAGAACATAAGAGCTATAAGGATGTTTTTCTCAAAGAGAAGCGAATTATTGCTGGTGTTGAATTCCTTAAGGAATATAAGACTATTCTTGCTGCTGTTGAAAGGGAATATGGCGTTTCCAGAAAAGATATAGTTTCAATTTTAATGTGGGAATCCGGACTAGGTGAGTTTACTGGCAAAAATTACGTTTTCAATATTTTTATGGGACAGTTGCTTTACCTTGAAGATGCTCAGGAATATGCGATTCAACAGATGATAGCTAAAGGAGAAGAGTATCCAAATGAGTATACCGACACACCCCAGAAACAAAAGGAAAGATTCGCCGCCTTACGCAACAGCGCGGTGAGAGCCCTGACAGCACTGTTAAGGTACGCGAAGCTATACAACTATGATCCACTTGAGCAGAAGGGGTCCTGGGGCGGCGCAATCGGGTATACACAATTTATGCCTTATAGGCTAGACCTTGCAATAGATGGCGATAAAGATGGTGACGTGGATCTGTTTTCATGGCCGGACGCTATATATAGCGTGGCGAACTATTTACGTGAATATGGAAAATACGGCTGGCCTTATAAACAGCGAAAAAAAGCTATCTATAGTTACAATCATAGCGATGACTATGTTCATGGAGTGATTGCATACGCTGATGCTATTTGGAAAATGTACACTGGAAAATAATATTTTGAAGGAATGAAAAGATCATTCCTTCAAAGCTGTTAACCAATCTTTAAGTGTGGAAACGAATCCATCAACAAATTTCATCTCAGTACTATAATCATAAGTCATATAATGATTGGCTTCGGGTATTGTCACGATAGTTGCATATGGCATACCTGATATTGCTTCTTCAATTAATGGTTTATGATAGTCGATTGGAACTGAATCATCTTTTTCGGCCAGAACGAAGAGAATTGGACAATCCAGCGAGGAGTAATAGTCAACCGGGTAATAGTCCAATAGTGATTGAGCAAAGTCCGTATTTATCATTTCGCTGAAGGCCCCGTAATAACTATTGAATTTATAAGAATCGTAGGTGGGAAATATTAGCTTGTCTTCAGGAGAAAGATTATTGTATTCACTTAGTGCAAGTTTTTTAAGGTTACTACTGACCCTTCCTCTCTCGTTTTTATCACGCGAGATGGCCATCATCAATTGGTCATGATTAACTATTCCCTGAATTTCACTTTCAGGAATTGCTGACAATTCAAGTGTATGCCTTCTATACTCTAACCATTGGGTCTCAAATGTGGTGGCATAGCCTGCTATTGAGATTATAAAATTAATTTCGGGCGCTTTACTTTTTAGGTAAGGGGAAATGATAGCTCCAAAGCTGTGTCCGCATAATCCAATTTTGGACGAGTCAATATTGGGATGTTTTTTCAATTCATCTATTGCTCCTAATATATCGTCCGCAAGTTCATAAACTGTATACTGCCAAGGGTGTTCACCAGTAGATTTCCCTATACTTCGGTCATCAAATCGAAAAACAGCGTAGCCAGCCGAGGCAAACTCCTCTGCTAATATTCTAAAAGGTTTGAACCCCATAATTTCAGCGTCACGATTATCCGGATATCCGCCTGAGATTAATATAATTGCAGGATGATGAGTTTTACGATTTGGAAGTGTAAGTGTTCCGGAAATACTTATGTCACCAATACTGTAAGAAAGTTCTTCTTCAAGCAAAGAACTGGAAGATGTTTGTGCTATAGTTGAGATTGCAAAGATGATAAGCAGAAAATATATAGGATAGTACATTCTGTCCTCCAAGTTAAATATCTGACTAAGATAATGGCATATAAAGTATTAAAACCTACGAGCGTTATTTGGCTTGCTTAATTGTCGATGATCATTGGAGGTCTTTTCAGTTGTTTCACATAAAATAGCGAAAAATGCTAAAATCACAAAACGAATATTATTGTTGCAATAATAAGTGCCGCAAATAGCTTTATGTAATTTATGATAACAAGTGGTTTATTAAAGCAGAACTTCACTTCTCTTGGCAGGAAATCTTCAGCAAGTCTATATATGTGTGATGCAATAATAGCAATATATATTTCTGTTAGCACTGAAGAATAATTTGAAAGGGAGTTAATCGAAATCCATAATAAAATCCCACCCGTGATTAAATCCACAATTAAAATTATTATGTTTCTTACCGTAAGCCACTTTTTATTCTTTTTTATAATTGCCATACCAATGGTGAGAGCCGTTGCTTCAACAATAATGACAATGGCTAAAAGTAGTTGGAAAATTTCAATAGTCTTCAATTTACTCACCTGATTCAATTTTTTTTTGTTAAATCCAACAATAGATTATTCTCACTCCATTTAAATCTAATCATTGGCAGGGAAAATTGCTCTGAATATTAGAACCAATTTGGGATTGAGATTTGTTATTAAAATACTCCCTGTTGATTTTTTCCCTTTTGAGGATTGATTTTAAACGATAATAATTAAATAGGAGAATTTATGAGTGCCACAGCCTATGTATTAATAAACGTTAAGATGGGGAAAGCTAAATCAGTTTTTAGAGCACTTCAAAATTTGGATAATGTTTATCAAGTGGATGCACTTATGGGCCCTTATGATATGATAGTCATTCTTCAGGACTCTGATTTCGCTTCAATTGGGGCGACAATAATGGACATAATTCAGATGATAGATGGGGTAACGAAAACTGTGACCTGTAATGTAGTATCAATGGGAAATTAACATTTCATCAAGAGAAACTGTTTCTATACTCTTATTCATTAATAGGTGTTATTGGTTAAATAAGGTGTAACAGCAAGACAATTCCAATAAATATTAATACTGACGGAATAACAATCATTAATCTTTTTTTTCTCAGAGTGGTTCTTGCGGTATTATCATAAAAATATTTATTAGATTTTGTACACTTTAGAACCCCATGAATTATAAGTCGATCAGTTCGCCACTTTTTTATTTTAGTATAATCTGGCATTTTGGTGGCAGTCTCAGAACTAATGGCATTTTCTTTTTGAAAGTATTTAATAACAAAGTTTTCCATGGAAATAGCAATTGAAGCGAAAGAACCAACTAACGCCCCAATAACTTGAAGAATTTCAACTGTGCGCATAGTTTCTCAGATTTTTGATAAATTACGAAAGAGTTGTTGAGCTTATTCTAAGTAAATAATTACTAAATGAAAAGTTATTTAATTCATAATTTTAATCTGTTTCTCTAAAAATTTTTAAACATCATTGATTCAACGGGGTATATAGTTCTTTCATTATACTTAGCGTTCTTTTTCTTATTATAAGGGTTAATAGCTTCACCATCCATTTTGAAGTAGATTAATTGCCCAATCGGCATTCTCGCATAAATTCTTACTGGCTGTTTAACAGATATTTCAAGAGTCCAAGTGTTACAAAAGCCGGCGTCACCCTTGCCAGCGGTGGCATGTATATCGATGCCTAATCTCCCCACGCTCGATTTTCCCTCCAGGAAAGGGACATAGTCAAATGTTTCTGTATATTCTTCAGTTACTCCAAGATAAAGCTTAGATGGAAGAAGTATATATCCATCTTTAGGAATTTCAAATCTCTCAATTTTATTGTGGACTCTTGCATCCAGTATTTCGGAAGTATAAACAGCAAGCCATTTCCCGAGTTTAACATCGTAACTATTTGTACCGAGTGCTTCTCTGTCGAATGGTTCGATTTTAATTTTTCCTGATTCTATTTCTTCAAGTATTTTTTTGTCGGATAAAATCACATTTGCCTCAGAATTATTCTAGAATGTAAACAATATTCAGAAATAAAAGTTCTTTCCAGATATTACAATAGTGTAATTTTGGGCAGCTAACGTTAGAAAGAAAACATGTAAGTAGATTTATTTATGATTGGAGTTGACAATTAAGCGCAAGTAGAATGACTTCTTTGATTTTACATGGTTATGGGGAACCTGCTTCTTTATATTAATTTAACGTTGAAATTAGTCAACAATAAAGAAGTGCGGAATGAATAACAACAATATCATGGCTGTCTGAAATTACCAGCTAACTCTTCCTTAGTTACAAGCTCGTGCTTCATCAACTCTCTCATGGTTATTTCTGTCATATCACTCATAAAAGCGAATTCATATCGGATATCAAGTACATAGGCTTTTAATCTCATTTTTAAGTAGGGCTTGCCATAATTTACTTCGTTTTTGAATATAACCGCGATTGGCTTATTTAAATAAACATATCTGGAGACTTGCGCAGATTGGATTGCAATATCCCTGACTTTTGCTGTATCAATATATGGTGGCAAATAAATTTCTGCAACTACCTGGCAATTGGCTTCCCCTGAATTTGAGTTGGATAAGGCTTTCGAAATTAAATCTCCATTCGGAACACTGACAACAGAATCATCAGCAGTAACTATTCTTGTGGAACGCAGTCCAATATTTAACACTTCACCGTAATACTCCCCAATTTCAATCTTATCCCCGACCTGAAAACTACGATCGAAAATTATCATAATACCGCCGAAAATATTCTTTAATATATCTTGTGAGGCGAAACCAACGGCTAAACCCAGGGAGCCAGTAACAACAACCAGAGACTCAATAGGCGGGGCGAATATTACTATTATCACAATGGATAAAGCAGCTGTCCAGGCAACAATTCTTACAATAGGTATGAATCCTTTTAGTGTTATTCTATATCTGGCACTCTTCTCTGAAATTAGGGATAAAATCTTATTAATAAATTTGATGACAAAAAAACTTATAAGAAGAAAAATTATAGCCCAAATAATTTTAGCGGGAGAAAAGACATCAGACAGCTTATTTGTGATGGCTTCGTCAGGAACTATGCTCTCGATTAACTTCATACTTTCCGAAGGGGTGTCTTCGGTTTTTAGACTATCGGTTACTGTTGTTGCGGTTTTCATGGAGTCTACAACAACATTCGTACTATCAATGGTCTGGGCAACATGAATGTTTGACGAGATAATAAATGCACTTATAAACAATAAGTAATATCTATATTTTTTTAAGCTCTTCACGTTATATATCCTAATGTAAAATGTTTTTGTTTTTTAGAAGATTAATAATTGGCTGATACAACTGGAAGTTTATTTTGTACTTAGTTTTAGTCTGAAATATAATACCACTATCTTCTAAGGACATCAATAGTGATTTGCTGGCATTATGCGTGACATTAAAAATAAGAGAGTGCTCTTCTACCGTGAGTCCATCGTTAATAATCATCCCGGCTAATGAATGCAGTTTTTGTGGACGTAATAATTGCAAAAAAGAAAAATCTCTGTGCATATTTGTATTTATCAAAATCTCATTATCTTTGAAATCACTTATTGATCTCAACCATAAAAATAGTGAGATAGCAATGTTATTAGGAGAAAGCTCTCTTATTTTTTCAAAGAATTCATCCCCTAATATCTTTTGTTTTTCCTCTTCGTTTTTTTTGTTGAAGGATGAGTTACGAGCCAGTTCGTCCGAAAGTGAAAATTTTAACTTGTATCCACTAATCTTATGTCTCTTCATTATAATATCCCGGATATCATCCCGAGATAGTTCAGCTAACTTTATAACAGAAGTAAAACTATCATTTATATTCAGAGTAGCATTTAAATATTTCCAGGTATAGATGTTGCAGGTTGCGATCCAGAAAATCTTTTCATTTGTCTCAGAGATTATCCTCAGAAGATTTTTGATCCCATCAAATCCATTAACAATTTTTAAAAAGTAATCCTCAATGTTCTCAATGACAACAATTTTTCCCAATTTATATGAATTAATGCTTTCAATTAATTCATCAATACTATTTACATCGGGCAGTTCGAAAAGACTTTTTAGCTCAGTCAGTAAGTCATCACTTTTATATACAGTTGACTCTAATTTTTTTCTTAAAACAACAAAATCTGAAAAAATTCTTCTTAGGGCTATATTTATCATAGAGGAAGTACCACTTCCTTTTTCACCCACAATTAGTATGGAAGTGGGTATGCTACTATTCCATCTTCTGAATGCCCAAGTGAATTTGGCAATTTCATCTCTGCGTCCTAAGAATAAATCTTCCTTTAAAACCGGTTCATTCTCGAATATTTTTCTATAAATATATGGTAGTTTACTTAGAGTTGATGAAACCTGTAAAAGATACTTTGATAATTCTTCGGATAACCCCAACCCTTCAGATGTAAGTCCTACCCTGCTTGAGAGTGCTATTATTTTTTTTCTAAAACTCCCGTACTTCTTCAAAAATATCTTAACGTCTTTCACAACAAATACTTTTATTAAACTAAAGATCTCCCAGAACTTATCTTTAAGATTCTGAATCACTTTATCTTTTGAAGCCTGAATTCGAATTGAAAGAAGCTTATCAATATCTATGAAATCGGTAAGATTTCCGAGAGCTTTTTCACTTGCATTGATAAAGAGTTTTTCAAATTGATCGCCAACCTTTCTGAATCTTTTAGTAAAATCCTCGTTGCTTAGTTTAGCCCTTACCAAGCCCTCAACTGCTAATTGTCGGGATTCATCGGCTAATTCAATGTTCTCATTATAAAGTGATTCGGCAGTTTCCAGATTGAACTCAACCATGTCAGAATATGCGATTATGTCAGTGTTCAATTTAATGAGGTCATTATTGATGTTACTGGTGATTGATTCAAGTTCTTGTTTAAGCCTGTTAATCACAATAGGCGTTATTAATTCTTTTGGGGAAAACTTTGTAACATCCTTAGTCTTTAACCTGAAAACAATATCTTCCTCTTTTATGAAGGAATAATCTTTACAAAATTCCGAAAGATTGTTCTCTACAACTTCAATAAAGCTTTTTATTTTTAATGAAAAGTCATCAATAGAAAAATGGTCAACAAAATCAACAATTAACTCTGTTGTTATTTTAGACAAAAGAAAAGATTTATTTTCACCAATAGTCAACGACAAGTTTTCATTAGTACTGTTTTCTATTTTCACTCTGGAATTACTTATTAGATTATCAAGTTGACTGAAAACATTTTCCTCAAGATACTTTTCTGTTTCGAAAAATTTCTTTAACACTAAAAAATATTCATTTCTTAATCTGGCGTTGAACCAAAGTATGTCCTCCAGAAATTCAGTAGTATCAAATAATGCCAAAAAATAATTGTCAAAGTTCTGTTTAAATTCTCTCCAATTATCATCAAATTCTATATCACTTTTTTTAACTTCCTTAAAGGATAGTTTCTCAAGTAGGATCTCAGTTTTAAATTTTTCATCTGGTTTATTGGTGAGGTATTTCTCAAGATCCTCGAATATATTGCTAATAGTAGTTGGGAAATTGGACTTTAAAAGTTTTGTCGATTCCTCTAATTCAAGTAGTTTTTCGTTAATGAATGTAATTGCTTTAACGGATCTTTGGGAGAGGGCTAGTTCAGGATTTAAAGTAGTATTATTGAATTCAAGTACCAGGTCATAACATTCCAAATATTGCTTGCCTATTTTAGAGAGAAGATCTTCAAAATCGGTTAAGAGGGATTCTAGAAACCTATTATTAATATGGTAGTAGAGCAGGTTATCCCTGAATGTTTTATTTACTTCTTTATCTTTTTTTAACTCTGCTTTGGAGGGAACATCGCTTTCCTGTACCTTGAAAAGATTATTTGTTGCTAAAACAAACTGATCGAGATTAGCAATAAAACCAGAATTTGCCATCAGGTATCTTTCTTTCTGTAAAAGATTTTCAATGTTGTCATAAAATTCCGAGGTTGCTGCCCACCAATCATCATTCTCAAGAATTCCATCAACGGATTTACTCCAGGAATGAGATAGATTCTTAAGAGAAACAAAATAATTAATTCGTTCATCAAGGAATTTATTTACATGCGAATAGAATTTGTCGTCCAACAGTCCATCCACTTTCTCCTTGTACCTAACAATATTTTCTTGCATATGAATTCTTATTAATTATAAAAGTGTAACAATATACATTCTTTTCGAATCGTTTGAAATAGTATATTCCCTGTTAGTCGTGGACTGGGTTGTCTGAAATTTGAAATGGCAGTCTTAAACATTCTCCCGATGAAATTGCCACAAGTCGAACCAGTATGCTAGAAATTTCCATTTCTTCCACTCATCGTAAATTTTCATTGACTCTTTGTCGGAAGGGTACAACTCGGGGTAATATTTTTGTTTCATAAACTCTCTGAAAACAGTATCCACAGCTATTTCATCATAACGCTCCAGCATCATCAAAAGTAATGCCGAGGCATAAGAGCCAATACCTTTAATTTTCAAGAGATCCTTCTTAAGGTCAGGTGTTGGAGTAGACTTGTCAAAAAATTTGTTGAGATCGAGGTCACCCTTGATGATTTGTCTTGCAAGTAAATGAACATATTCGCTGCGGTAGCCCATCCGGACTTTTTTATCAAACATCTTTAAATTGGATCTGGCGATCTTTTCCGGCGTCGGGAATGCCCGCAAACTCTTGTCGCTTGGCAATGGCTCCCCATAAAATTCGCAAAGGCGATCAGCCATTCCCTTTGTGCCGCTCCATTGAACATTTGTTGTACAAATAATTTTTACAATATCTTCAAAAAGAGAAGTGCCGCGTAGTAATCTGCCAAGACCCTTTGTCAGTTCTTTCCACTCCCCACCTTTTTTATTGCACAATTTATAAAAAGGGGTCAGGTCTTCATCAATTCTTAACATATACCTTACTTTGTCTTTTATCTCTTTCTTTTCTGAAGCAAGTAGCTCAGTTTCACTTTCTATATAAATATTTACAATAGGCTTCTGATAATCATCTGTTCCTGTCAAAGTAAGTTTTACAACCTTCCTTGAGTCGAGTAATTCGATTCGTGTGAATTTATTTGATTCTTTATCATAAACATTAGGTCTGAGAGCTGCCCATCCATGAGAATAAATTGTATTCTTAAAGCTGAAAGGTGGAGTTGGGTTAATTGAAATTCTGGATTTAATCATTAGACTCTCTTTCAAGATTACCCGCGATTTCAAGAATGTCCAATGGTCTATCTGCAATAAAATCGGGACGAACTTCCCAGGAAGAAGGATCAGCATCAGGTGTATAATTAACACCAATTGTTTTTACGGTTATTCGTATATGATTTTTGAAATAATAACTATTTGCATTAATTGCACACTTGAAATCTGTAACATGATCACCAATGAACAATACTATGCCACATTCATTAGAGGTGAGGTTTTTAACGGATTCCAGTAATCCATGGGGTTCCGGTTTCTGATGACCATGCTCAAGTTCCTGATATCCAATAATTGAATTGAAAGAATTTGACAATTTATTCTTGTTAAGAACATTTTCAATCTGAGATTTAGAATTTTGAGAAAAGATGCCTTGCGGAAGATGCCTAAGCGATTCTACAACTTCTTTTATACCAAAATAAATTGGAGTATCAGTGTCATCTTCTTTTTGATACTCGCTCCAAAGTTGTCCTGCTCTAACCGTTTGGTCGTGGTTCATACCGTAATTTTTTTGATAGAGATCCTGCCAGTTGGTCATTTCTTTCTGAACAACATCGTAATTTGCCAGGGATCGGAGCGATGAAAAAACATCAGCAGGAATTCCAGTTATCTGTGAAATAATTCTTCGGTTTACACTAAGGTTTTTTTGACGTGTATCGACAAGAGTTCCATCGTAATCCCACACAATTGCAATAATATTTGCCATAAGAATAGTCTTTCCGGTAAGTTCAATAATGTATGCAAAATACAACGGCACTAAGTGATTATCAACGATAGGAGTGAGATATTTATTAAATATTTTAGTTTTGATCTTGCCACTACTCAATTTTTGTTAAAAAATGTTAACGAAGGGATATTTATGGGTTTTGAATAGTCTAATGGAGAAAATATTTCTATTTTATACAATAATTCTTATCTGGGAACGTTTACTAGTTCTAATAAACAAAGGGGGTATTCATGTTAAACAATTACCTTAAAATAGCTTTTAGAAATCTTTGGAAGAATAAAAGCACATCCATTATTAATATACTCGGATTAGGAATAGCTATCTTTTCAAGTATCTTAATCTTCCTCTATGTCAGTTTCGAATTCTCATTTGATAAATTCCACTCAAAGGCTGACCGTATTTACAGGGTTTTGCTGGAAGATAATAATCTTGGTGTCAGTGAAAACCTTGCCGGAATAAATTTCATGGCCATGGGGCCAGCCTTAAAGGAGGAGTTACCTGAAGTTGTTGAGCAGGTAAGATACAGAGATTCCGGAAGAGAGCTTATTACTATAGGGGATCAGTCATTTTATACAAAGGATTTAGTCTACACGACTTCGTCCTTGTTTTCCGTATTCGATTTTGAACTTATTCAAGGAGACCCCGAAAGAGTACTGAGTGAACCTCGTAAAGCAGTGCTGACAGAATCATGGAAAGAAAAACTTTTTGGAAGTGAGAACCCCATTGGAAAAACTATTGAATTAAACAATGAAGATGTCTATGAAGTAACAGGCATTATGAAGGATGTTCCTGCAAATTCTCATCTTCAAATGGATGTGCTTCTCTCCTTGGTGCCAACTGAAGCAGATTCTAACCTTGCGCGTCAACTGGAATCCTGGGGGCGTATTGGAATGCCGACCTATGTTTTACTTGATAGCCCCGCCTCTGCGGAAAAGGTGCAGAATGCCTTAATGCCGCTTTTGCGTGAACATGTTGAATGGGGTACTTTTGGTCAGCAGCTACAACCATTTCTTGATGCACACCTTCATTCATCAGGGATTCTCTATGATGGTCACAATCAATTTAAAACTGATATAGACTACGTATACACTCTTATCATTGTAGCTTTCTTTATTATTATAATAGCCGCATTCAATTTTATGAACCTGGCTACAGCCAGATCAACTAACCGAGCTAAGGAAGTTGGCTTGCGAAAGGTTGTTGGCGCAGCAAGAGGTCAGATGATTTTACAGTTCCTTCTCGAATCGGTGATACTCTGTTTTGCTTCTTTGATAATAGGATTGTTACTCGTAGAAGCATTCGCACCGATGCTAGGACTGCCAATTAAAGGCAGCTTCATTCTTTATTTTTTTACAAATACGAATTTACTGCTTGGCTTGGTCGGATCAATTACTCTTTTGGGATTATTGTCCGGCATTTACCCGGCGTTCGTTCTTTCAGGATTCAAGCCCATTACAATATTGCGGGGAAGTTTTGGAACGAGCAAAAGCGGAATATGGCTTCGCAGAGTATTGGTTGTGACCCAATTTACGGCTTCAATTGCAATGATTATTGGTACTTCAATTGCGTACAACCAGCTTGAGTATATCCAAAATAAAAACCTTGGGTTTCAACCAGAACAGGTTATTAATATAGCTTTGGATAATCAGGTTCTGCAAAATCAGGCGGAAACTTTTAAGAATGAATTAAGAAATATTAGCAGTGTTAAAAGTGTGGGAGCGTCCTCAACTATGCCTGGTAACGGAATGGCAAGATGGGGGGGTATTAGACCAGACGGCTACAATGCGGACGAAACATGGGTATGCAGCGTAATGTGGGTTGATGATAACTTCTTTAATACTGTAGGAATGGAATTGGCAAAAGGCAGAGCGTTCTCCAAAGAATTTCCGGCTGATGAACAGGAATCGGTTATGATTAACGAATCCGCTGCCCGAGAACTAGGTTGGGATGACCCTATAGGTAAGAAATTTAATTTTGAAAGGCGTCCATCTTTAACCATTGTTGGCGTTATCAAAGACTTTCACTTTGAAAACATGCAACACAAGATTGAACCCCTCATCATCAATTATGTGCCGAATGCTTCCAGAATGCTTTCTATTAAAACCAGCGCTGCGGATGTTTCATCCTCTTTAGGTCAGATAGAAAAATTATGGAAGGAGGTTTATCCATCCTATCCCTTTGAATATACCTTCTTTGATGAATCATTCGCGCAGCTTTTTGAAAATGATAGAAAGTTTGCTGCTCTCGTAGCTAACTTCACCTGGCTTGCAATTTTGATCGCGTGTCTGGGCTTGTTTGGATTAGCTGCTTATACAGGCGAACAAAAAACAAAAGAAATAGGAATGAGGAAAGTACTTGGAGCTACTGTCTCCGGTATTATGTATATGCTTTCCAAAGACTTTGCCCTACTGGTAATAATATCAAGTGTACTGGCTGCCCCCATAGCTTATTTAGCAATGAACAGTTGGCTGGATTCCTTTGTCTACAGAACCGACATGGATCCTCTCTTATTTATTGGGTCTGCTATTGTGGCACTAGTGGTAGCTATACTTACAATCAGCTATCACACATTTAAGGCGGCTAACTTAAATCCGGTTGAATCGCTTCGCAATGAATAGAATTGCGAAAGCTTTTAATTATGAACCCGCCTGTCGGACAGGTTCTAAATCTTGAATTTGATTTTGTGAGGGATCGGCATGTTCTCCTGCCCTTGGCACAGTCGAGCCTTTTGAACAGAAACATTTGATTTAGTATTTGCCTTTAAATTATTTCTATGTAAAAAAAGACCAGCTTACTAAGATTTAAGCTGGTCTTTTTTGTGGCTTCAGGGGAAGCACTTTTGGAGAAAGTTATTCAAATTTTAATGAATCAACAGGATTGGAACTGGCCGCCTTGATTGCATGAAAACTAACAGTAACAATCGCAACAATGAAAGCGAAAAGCCCTGCTAACACAAATGGTAAAATTCCTAAATCAATTCTATAGACAAAATCTTCCAGCCATGAATTCATAGTGAAATATGCTATTGGAGCTGCAACAACGAATGAAACCACCAGCAGGATTCCAAACTCTCTTAACAGCAATAATACAATTCCGGAAATGGTTGCACCCAAAGTTTTACGTATTCCAATTTCCTTTGTGCGCTGCTCAGCAGTGAAAGCTGCTAAACCTAACAGACCCAGGCAGCCAATGAATATCGCTAACCCCGAAAACACTGTAAAGATATTGCCAATTCGTTGTTCGGCTTTATAAGTGTTATTGAAATCCTCATTCATAAATGAGTATTCAAAAGGTTGTCCGGGGGCAAATTCATTCCATTTGGCTTCAATAAATTCTAATGTAGAAGGAACATTCTCAGCCATAATTTTAGCGCTCACCATAGAAGTACTTTTTTCTAAACGAAAAAGTACAGGCGTAATTTCATGGTGGAGGGATTCAAAATTGAAATCTTTTACAACTCCAACAATATTAAAATAGATATACTTTTGGTTGCCATCATCATCAATATCAATGGTTCCAAGTCTTTTTCCAATAGGATTTTCGCCAAGTCCATATTGTTTAACACATGATTCTGTAATCATTATGGCGTTTGAATCGGAGGCAAATTCTTCCGAAAAATTTCTTCCTTTTACTATTTCCATCCCAAGTGTAGAAACATAATCAACGTCTATTCTCCATATCTGAATAGAAGTAGTTTCACTTGTAAGTACCTCACCTTCCTTAAAAAACACCGTTGAGCTTCTGTTTGATTCAATGGGCAAAAAACTGCTGGCTGTGGTATTAATAATATTTGGGTGTTGCTTTAACTCTTCCTTAAAACCGTTAACGTTATCCATGAGCCATGTGTCTTTAATTAATACTACCTGATCTTTATCATACCCAACTTTTTTATTCTGGATATATTGTAGTTGAGTATAGACAACAATAGTGCCTACAATAAGTATTATTGATGTAGCGAACTGGAATACAACCAGAGTGCTTCTTAACCATCCACTTTTCGCTCCCTTACGAATCTCTCCTTTAAGAACAGCTACCGGTTGAAATGCTGAAATGAAAAACGCCGGATAGCTGCCAGCTAAAAAACCGACTAAAAGTGAAATGGCAAACATGGAAAATATCATGACAGGATTAAGCAATTCCACTCCGCTAAATGATTTCAGTGTAAGTTGGTTAAAGTAGGGGAGAGCAAGAAATACAATTCCTACGGACATCAGAAAAGCAGCAATACTTATAACCATGGATTCGGTTAGAAACTGAGCAATTAATTGCTTCTTAAAGGAACCCAGCACTTTCCTTATGCCCACTTCTTTTGCTCTGTTAGAGGACCTGGCTGTTGAAAGATTCATGAAGTTTATACAGGCTATGAGTAGAATGAAGAGAGCCACCGCACCAAAAATATATACATACTTAATGTCCCCGTTAACCCCCATTTCGCCAGACATATGTGAATAGAGGTGAATATCCTTAAGTGGTTGCATCAGCATATTGTAACGCCCCCCTTTTGACTGAAGGTCTTTGAGTGTAGCACCCATTGCCCGCTGTAATTGAGGATCAAAATATTTTTCGAGCAAAGCTGGGAATTTCTCTTCAAGATGTTTTGGGTTGGCGCCATCTGCCAGAAGAAGGTAGGTCTGATAATTCTGACTAAGCCACATATCGCTTTTTGAATCTTCATAGCTTTCCAGCGTTATATAGATATCAAAGTTAAAATGAGAGTTTTTGGGGAGATCTTTTATCACACCAGTAATTTCGTAACCATCCTTATTATCAAGAATAACAGTTTTTCCCAATGGGTCTTCGTTTCCAAAATATTTTTTTGCTATAGTTTCCGTAATAACTATAGTATTTGGATCATCAAGAGCAGTAGATGGATCACCGCTTATAAATGGAAATGAAAATATCTCGAAAGTTTCAGTATCAGTATAGACAAGATTTGTTTCCTTTAGATTTTTATCCCCGTACCGAACCATAAAATTTCCCTGCATTCTGAATCGGGTGGCTGATAATACCTCAGGGTAATCTGCTACTAATGTTTTGGCTAGTGGAGCGGGATTATATGTTCCTGTAAACTCTTTGCCGCCAAATGATCCGTCAACATATACGCGATGTATGTTTTCCGCATTCGCATTGTAAGTGTCGTAGTTCAACTCATCGAAAATGAATAAGAGTATTAGAATAGTACATGCCATACCAATAGCGAGACCCGCAACATTTAAGAAAGTGTAGAATTTTTGCCTGATTAAGCTTCTAAAGGCGATTCTGATGTAGTTTTTTAGCATTCTTCCCCTGGTTTTGATTTCCTATTATCTTTAAAGACTAGGAGGCAGTTCAAAATGTTACAATGAAAATCGGAATAAATGTCTTTCGTTGTGTGCGACATTATGGCTTGATATCTGTCAGATAAAAACTACGTATATGACACATGTTAAGCCAAAGTGACTGGCTCAATGTTTGGCAATTTTAAAAAGTGGCGAAAATTAACCAAAATCAATTTGGCACGTAGTTTGGATTAATATAAGCAAACATAATCAACCTTAACAAACAGGTTTAACAAAATAAAGGAGAATTAAAATGACACTAGTAAGATTTAACCCCGCAAAAGAAGTTCGCAACATTGAAAGAGAACTTAACCGTGTATGGAATGGTGTATTCAACAGATTTGGCAATGAAGAATCAAATGATGAATACGAAAATGCTGTATGGTCACCATTAACTGATATAGCTGAAGATGACAACAATTACTTTGTACATGCTGATTTACCAGGCGTTGAAAAGAAAGATCTTAAACTGGAATATATTGACGGTCAACTAACAATCAGTGGTGAAAGAAAGAATGAAAGTGAAGAAAAAGGCAAAACATTCCACAGAGTTGAAAGAAGTTTTGGTAGATACTTCAGATCTTTCAGAGTTCCGGAAAAAGTTGTTGTTGAAAAAATTGAAGCGAATTTTAAGGATGGTCAGTTAACGATTACCATTCCAAAAGCAGAAGACGCAAAACCAAAAAAATTAGACATTCATGTAAACTAATTAGTAAAACTCCCCCAAATCCCCTATAATCGTTGATGAACCCCAGTTGGCAAAGTGCTGGCTGGGGTTTTTATTTAGACTCAAAGACGGTTAGAATTTAGATGTTAGAGAAAGATAACAAATCAAAAAAAAGGGCGAATTCAATTCGCCCAGTATAAAAACCTAATGTTTTTGTCTAATATCTAATATCTGGGTTCTAATAATCTATTCTACCTCTTCCCAATCAGTCATTTTTCCATTCTTAAAAAAGTAGGTGATTTTACCATAATATAATTGCGTGAAAACACCATAACTGAATCGGTCTGTATGTTGCTTGTCTGGTTGCCCCCAAATATCCATCATCATTTCTTTCGTCATTCCTTTCCAGATTCTTCCCATAGCAAGATTACCACCATCTATTTTTCCATATTTCTTGTTAAGGTACGCTGGCCAGGCAACATTAATGGAAGCTTCCAGCTCTTCAATTTTACGGCGCATTGAAATGAATTCCTGTTCAAGGGATTCCTTTTCACTCAATAATTCAGCTTTTTTTTCTTCTAGTTGACTTTTTTCAATTTTATACTCGCCCGGATCAATTTCCTGAGCGAAAAGGTTTATTGAAAAAAAGAGAACAATGGTCAATGTTGTTAAAGTAGATTTCATCTTATTCCTAAACTGTTTATCATAAATGTAGGGGACGATCCCAGACCGTCCCCTACATCAAATTTTTCACCTGTAATAATATCCATATTAGGCTTATTATGCCAATATTTTTAAGGGCATGTTGATTTCATATTTTTTAAGAATTCTGAGCGCTCGTAGTGTATTTATTCTACTTGGCTTACCTGTTTGTTCAAGATCGAAAAAAACTGTGCCGGAATGCTTTTGCTGAAGGGGCCACTTACCATCTTTCATCTTATTTGTCACAATTGTTAACGCATCATTCATTCTTTCGTCGTATGGCACATTTGCCATTTGGAAATAATCCAAAACTCTCATTATGTCATACTTCCATCTGGGTGGGAAGGAGAAACGTGTCATTGTATTATGGACTATCTCCCCGGTTCTATGGGATTTATAAAGTCTATGTTGAAGCAGGAACTCATGTGCTTTTTCCTGGGCAGCCTGAATATCATTATCATCTTTTATACTGGTTCGGTATTGAAGCAATCCCTCCAGGACATTTATGGTTGTGTGAAACGAGCTATGAGAAGTGTTATCACGATGTCTTCGACAGTTCCAACCGCCGTCCGGCATTTGTTCTTTAAGGAGATATTTCACTATTTCAGCCAATCGTTTTTCTTTAAGTTGAAAATAGGCAAAAAATGCCAGTGTCATTCCCGTAACGCAGGTTTCGCCTCGTGGGTACGTGGGCCAACCATAACCGATTCCACCCCCTTCGTTGATTCCATTCTCCGCTAATAATTTGCAGGCCTTTATTGCCTTAGGGTGTTTTGGTTCAAGTCCCAGCCGACGGAGTAGACAAAGTGTGTATGTTGTTGAGGTCCATTTTGGTGTGTAGAATCCTCCTGACCATTTCCCATCATCATCCTGAAAATCCAATAATTTCTTGCCCCATCCGCTTCCTGCAATTTTCTTTCGATCTGCCGCTAATGATTTTTCGGATTTCCCGAGAAGATCGCGGTTTGTTTGATAGACTACGGAAGGGTCACCATCTAAAAGCCAGTCAATGATTTCTGCATGTTCGTTTTTGAAACTCATAAAAAAACCCCAATGAAATAATCACCGGTGATATTATAATGAATTTGTAAGAAGACATCTTCACAAATCTTGCTCAGATTTATTAATGCTTTAATGCATAAGCGAAAACCTCTTTTAACTTTTCACTCGTCATATTATTAAGCGAGGGATTAATAGCGAGCAGGGTCTCGTTGCTTCCGGCTCGTGGAGATCGCATTAATACATTCTGCTTACTTAATTTTATTGCGATTTCAGTAAGGTCTCCCTCGTTGGCTCTCACTTGATAGAGGTTTGTTCCATTAGGAATATGTGTGATTGTTAAATCTGTGTTCTTGTTCAAATACTCAAATAATACTTCTGCCTTAATTCTGGCGGCTTTGTATTCTTCAATATAGTTATCAACGTAATTGATTGCTATTGCGGCAAAGGGCCATACATTTGGAAGCCCGCCACCGAACATGCGGCGTGTATGATACAGGTCCTCACAAAATTCCTTTGTGCCGGCAAGCATTGCGCCTGACCCGGAACTAAAACATTTATAAAGGGAAGTATATATTGTATCGAAGTAAGGTGAATAGTCTGATGGTTTCCTACCGGTATGTCCTGCTTCAGCGAACAATCGGGCGCCATCCATGTGCATCTTTATATCATTTGCTCTGGCGTAATCCGAAATTCTTTTAATCTCTTCAAAGCCAAAAACTTCTCCTGTTTTTCTGCGCACCGGAGACTCGATGGAAATGACACCAATGGGTGCTTTCACTCTACCACTTGCAGTTTTCTTTATAACTGCTTCAACTTCAGCAAGAGTAAATGAAGCTTGTTCTGCACCAAGCGGAACAAGATTAATATTACTAAGCGTTTGAACGCAATCACCACAGTCGTTATAAATATGACTCTCAGCTTGTACTATGGCTCTTTTCTTTCCGAGCGCTAATTTTCTTATAGCAATTTGATTTGCCAGAGTACCTGTTGGGAAGAAGACAGCACACTCTTTGCCAAGATGCTTTGCAAATTTCTCTTCCAATTCTTCAACAATTCCACCATTTGAATAGTAGTCAGGTTTTATTTTCCCCTCCTCGACCATTCTCATAAGTATTTCTACGAAATCTGCAGGAGTGAGATCCAATCCTTCACCAAGAAAGTTTACTCCACTATTTGGTTTTTGAACAGGGGAGGATTTTAATAGAGAAATCGGATTTGCATGCAAAGTTGATGCGGCAGCAAGCATTCCGCCTAACTTAAAAAAATCTCTTCTTTTCATGGCATCTCCGGAATCTTATTTTCTTGTAATTTCTTCATACAGCAGGTAATTGGTTTTCTCCATTCCGCACTTTTCATATGTGCTTTGAGCCGGAGCGTTTTCTTTATCAACATATAACCGGAAACCGCAAACATCCGGGTTAGCGTTGGCCAATTCTTTAACATGATTATACATCATTGAATAGAGTCCCTTTCTTCTCTGAGCAGGCACAACAAAAACACTTTGAACCCACCAGAATATTCCATCACGCCAGTCACTCCATTCTGTAGTAATCATAAGTGAGGCACAAACCTCACCATCTACCTCAGCCAGTAAGTAAAATCCATTTTCAGGATTCTGTAATAATCGAGTAACGCCGTTGGTAAGCGTTGGTATATCCAGTATTTTATTCTCAGTCTCAATGGCCATTGCTTCATTAAAGTTGACAAGGGTTTCAATGTCTTTTTTATCCGCGCGTCTAATTAGAAAGTTATTCATAAAACACCCGTATTATTGTTGATAGGTTTACATACCAATATAAATTATAATGGGCAAAGAGGAAATAAGAAAGCCGTCCAAATAGACGGCTGCAATGAATAGCAGATAACAGATTTCAAAAACATAAATATTTGAATTTTCAAACAACATGACAGCCTTTTTTTTATAAAAAAATATTATCTTACCAACAAGGACTTACACCAAAATGAAAATATTTCCTGTTATTAATACTCCAGGGTCTCAATAAATTTTCGAACACCAATTGTATTGCATAAAATATATCTGGTTAACAATCTGCGAGAATAAGGTTACGTACAAAACTTGCCTTATTCAGAAGTTAAGGGGATTAACATAACATCAAACGGAGTATATAAGATGAAAAACTTAAGATTACTTTTTATTTTTTCACTTGTGATTACACTACTTGTCGTTTCATGCACACTCGATCGTGATACGGAAGGACCAGCGAATGTTAGTGAACCCATTATTGAACAATCAGATAACGGACCGCTTCAAAAAATAACCATAAATCCGAACCGCGCGGCTTACGATGTCGTTGTTTTGGATATTGATCGCTGGGAAATTTGTCTGAATGTAAACAGAGTAAGAAACAATATTACCTCGTATACTGGGCACCTGTGGTATCAATCAGGTTCATTTGTATTTGAGGGATCATGCACCGCGATGTATGATCCGATATACGAAGAACTAACTGTTATGGCTCTCGATTCAGGCTGGAGCAGAGGACACATTGTTTATAATTTGAAATTCAATGATGAGTCCAGTCTTAATATGGAGGGAGGTTTCGTTTACTATGAATACCCGCGGCGTGTCAGCAGGATTACTGCATGGCTGGAACAGGGAGTACTCGGAGAACACGATGCGGGACCATGGACCGGGAAAGCACTTGCTAAAAAAGGTGATATTGAGTATGCGCCTCGTGTGCATCCCAAAAAGGCCCGTTTGGAACTTGAAAACTGATAAACAGAAGCGGAGAAAGAATAATGTTCAGGAATATTGCAGTTTTGTGTTTGTTGATTACATTTTTATTATCCTACGGATGTTCTGATTCCGGGAATGAAACAATAGAGTTGAATGAAATATCTATCGGCGCTTTAATTCCTCAGTCGGGCGACTTTGCTTCAGGAGGCGTAGAAATTCTTGCCGCCCTTAACTTCGCTGTAACGGATATTAATAGTGTATTTGAAAGTGAAAATAAAGCCACAAGAATAAATCTAGTCTATGCTGATACCAAAACTGATTCCACCACGGCTAAATTACACATGGAATCATTTATTTCACAAGATATTCGAATTACAATAGGACCTTCAACAAGTATGGAAGTGGTTGGAATAAAAGACCAGATAAATTCTTCGAACAATATTGTGATAAGCCCCAGCAGCACCATGCCGGAACTGGCAGTCGCCGGGGACAACATCTATAGAGCTGTACCGGATGACTCCCAAATGGCCGAGGCAACTGTTGAGGTTATGTGGCAGCAAGGTATAAGAAATTTAGCCTTGTTTTATCTTGATAATAGATGGAGTCACTCCTTAACCTCACTTATGAAAGAAAAGTTTGAAGCCAAAGGTGGAACATTTATCGGGCAAGTGTCATATATAGGCGCACGCGAATCGGAATTAAGAGAATATCTCGCGGGACTGAGTGAAATGGTTAGTGATTTTCTTTCCGGCGCCAACACTTCAACCACAGCTATTCAGATGATAAGTCTCGATGTCGGTTCGTTGCTTCTTGAACTAGCTTACGAAGATAGTACACTTGGTTTAGTAAAATGGTACGGATGTGACGGATATGTAAATTCAAATGAACTTTTTACTTACTATCCGAACGGAACTGCTTTTGCGAAAACTGTTGAATTCACCTCTCCTATTTTCGGATCAACCTCTACAGCAGAATCAATTGTTTTGACGGAACGCCTCACATCAATGATAGATCGTACTCCGAGTCAATTTGCACTGGTTGCTTACGACGCATTAATTGCCGCGGCGAAAGTGATGGATGCAGTTGGTGAAGATGCGTCACTATCTGAAATTAAAGAAAACCTTATTTCGACATGTGCAAGTCTTAACGGTGTTACAGGCAATATAATCTTTAACGCTGCAGGCGACAGAGACAACGGGAAATACTTCTTCTGGAAAGTTGTTCCTGAGGCAGACTCAGCAAAATGGGAACATGTACTTACATATAACAACGGAGTGATTGAGTAAATATTAGTTTATACTCCACTATAGTTGATATTTGAGAAGGAGCAATAATAAAGCCGCCCCCAAAAAGACGGCTGTGATAACAAACAAATAATTAACGATTTTGATTATAGAGATTCAATTTTTTCTATGACTTCATCTCGTAACCTTTCTTGATAGGATCCTGATTCGATTTCATTTTCAGGTAGTTTTTCCAGGGCCAGCTCAAAATACTTTTTGGCATCTTGTGCCTTGTTTAGAGTTACATAGGCATCACCTAAACTGGAATAACTATAGGCATCGTCAGGAAATAGCTCAATATTCAGAAGTAATGTTTTAATAGCTTCATCTTCCATTTCTTTTTTCAATAAACTTCGTGCTGTTCCGGCAAGAACATAGGCATTGGTGACTCTATATTGATTAGCCAGAGAATCTTTTGTTGCTGTTATTCTATTCAGATTGCCGGCCAATATTTCTTCATAAATTTGAAGCCGTATTCTCATACTTTTCATCATTCTGTTTTCGGGGTGCTGAGATAAAAACTGGTCGTACATTGGTATTGAGCGATCAGTATCTTGCTCTAAATAGGCGGTTAGAATTGGCAATGCAAACCGGGCTTCAGTTTTAAGAAGTGTTCCTTTTTCATAAACATTTTGAAAATATTTTAATCCAAGGTCAGCATCACCCGCCATACCAACAAGCCAGGCAATTGCACCCAGGAATCCATCTATGTTTTTGCCGGCATAATATTCAATTACACCAAGACCCATATATGCATCATAAAATTCCGGATCATCATCTAATACGGATTCCAGATAATTACGGCAGTCCTTGGCTGCCCAAAAGGCGTTCCAATAGTCCTGACGCATACCATTAACACGACTAAGAAACCCATAAGATGAACCCATATAAAATCTATTTTCTAAAGTTGGTTTTAACCTCAACCCCGCGTCAATAGCTTTTTGAGAATATGTTTCAATTAAAGTTAGCACAGAATCTCGGGAATAATTAATCTCACTAAAGTATCTTGCGTAAAACCAATAGTGAGCTTTGAGGAATAAATACTTTGGATTATTTGGATCATTATTCAGATTAATTTCCAATAAGGAATCAGCAATTTCACATTCACCGTTAAAGAGATGAGAAATTATTTTCTGATCCAATTCGCTTGATTTTAATCCGCCACCATTAATTGTGTACGATAATACTAGCACTAGAAATAGAAGTTTTTTCATGAAGCCCCCACTTATAAGAATTTGAAATTATATGTTTTCATTTTTTTTCTGTTCCTCTTTTGCCTTTTCAAGACCACTTTTGTAAATATTAAGATTCAGGTCATTGATGGCCGATCCATATTCTATGGCTTGTTTGTAATGATTGATCGATTGTTCAACTAAGCCAGCTTCTAAATATGTTTCTGCCAAACTGTCATGTGCATTCGGTGATCGAGGATTGTTTTCAGCATTCATCTTAAAGATTTCTATCGCCTCGTCAAGCTTTCCTGTACGTTTCAGAGCATATCCAAAATTATTCATTTGCTCTTCAGATGGCTTAATTTCATAGCCGTATTTAGCTGACTTGCTTTCATAAAAGCTGGTTATGTATGGTAGACCTTCTTCACCTACTTTTTGATAATCATATTTCCAATCTTCATAAATAAACCGTAGCCCGTTGTACAAAGCAATCGTTTTTTGACTTCCATGATCTTCACCTTTAATAGTGTCAAATTTCCATTGTAATTGCTTTGGATTTTTTCTTAGCATCGTCTGATAAAATTCCAGAGCACCATCCAAATTATGATTAGTCTCTTTCGAGCCGATGCTGAAATAAAAATGCCGGTGTTTTGAATCTACTTTCAGAATATTCTCATCCAATACTTTACTGAATAGATTGGAATCCCACCATAAACTTGGACTGACTCCTATGTAGCTATTAAATAGCTTAGTATGTGAGAGAAAAGCATGTGTAACCAAAATACCTGATGCCGAATGACCGGAAATCAGCCTGTAGGGGAGAGTCCGATAATTATTTTCAATAAATGAAATTATTTCGGTTTCAATACATTTTAAAAATTTGTCAGCTCCACCAGATGGTATGTTTGGATTACGATCATATACTGTTGGTGTCATATCCCTAAATCGGTCAGTATTGGCAATGGCAACTATGATCATTTCAGGACAAAGGGCACGAGTAGCTAAATCTGCTACCAATCCTGATGTATAATGAATTGAACCTTCATCACCATCCAGTACATAGAATACCGGATATGACACATTTGTGGATTCATAATTTGATGGCGTAGAAACGAATATTGTTCTTTCTTCATCCATTACGGTTGAATGGAGGACTATTTTTTTTGCAATAATAACGTCTTCATTATTTTGTGAAAGTGCGGAACTCCATAAGCACAGAATTATTATAATTAGTTGAATTGCTTTCATATTCTTTCCTTGTTGTTATAATACATGCAGAGGAAATTCTCTATGTCTCTTATTTATTTTTTCTCAGAGTTTATTGGATTCAATACTTCATTTTTAAACTTATTAATTACTTCCCCACTTAGAAGAATTATAATTTTTTAAATAAAAGCCGTCCCCTAAAGACGGCTTCAAGAACTGGTATTTATTTGGGAGTTGCTTAGGAGTTCACTAAGGATTCAAGTTCTTTCAGTTGTTCTTTTATTCGTTCTCTAAATGTATTTCGCCCATCTTCGTTTAAGGTTTCATCTTTGGCTAATTTATCAATCGCAATTTTGTAGTATTTAATCGATTCAACATAATTGCCTGTAGTCATAAAACATTCAGCAAGGCTATCGTAACAGTTAGCAATAGAGGGGAAGAGCTCGATATTTAATTTGAATAGTGAAAGAGCATCATCGTACTTTTCTTCTCCAACCAGTTGATACCCAATTGTATTCAACACGGAAGCATCAGCAAGATTGTACTTTGCTTTTAGGCTGTCTTTCTCGGCAATAAGTTCTTGAATTCCTTTTTGCTCGATTACTAATTGAACTTCCATTCTCTGTCGGTTATTTGAAATGAAAATATTTTTGGGGTATTTAAGAAGGAATGAATCCATCAATTCCATGGCTTTTGCCGGATCTGGTTCCATGAATCTGTAGAGGGTTGCTAAGGCAAAATGCGCTTCTGTATTAAAGAGAGATCCTTTCTCATAGACGTTGTGAAAATATTGCATGCCGAGGATTCGGTCACCCGACATCCCGGTGAGCCAAGCAACAGTACCCATGAAGCCTGTCAACCTTGTTCCCGTGTAATATTCTATCACTGCTAATCCCATGTAGGCATCGTAGTAATCAGGATCATCCTCAAGTACACCTTCAAGGTAATTTATACAATCTTTAGCTGCCCAGAATGCGTTCCAGTATTCCTGCCTCATACCATAAACTCTGCTTAGGTATCCGTAACAGGTTCCCAGGTAAAAATTCTTTTCTACGGATTCTCCCATACTTTCACTTGCTGCAATTGCCAGCTGACCATACTTTTCAATCTGCTCTAATGTTGATTCTCGAGTCTGAGGTGTATTTGAAAGATAGCGGGAGTAGAAAAGCACGGGCAGTTTTATTGAATAATATTTTAATTTATTATTAGTGATCTTGATTTGTGATTCTATAAGTGAGTCGGCAAGTTCAGTCTCCCCATTAAAGAGATGATCCATTATTCTTTTATCGATCTCTTTTACCTTTAGCCCACCTGCGGTTAGGTTAATTGTTATGGTTAGAATTGCCACAAAAAATATTTTCATTGTTTCCCCCCGATCACGTTTATTGATTTTTTACAAGTGCAAAATAATACCTTGGGGTGGGTGATGGAAACATTTATGTCGTGAAATTACCTAATTATGGTATGGATGTGCTTGAAACGGGAATGACTTTTACGCGAGTATAGAAATTAGTTCTTCGATGTTTTTCCTGTAGGAGGAACTGGTAGTAAATTTTTCATTATTTGTAAGAAGAATAACGTATTCGCCCCTGTACCAGTTTTGCATTTCTTTAATGAAATCAAAATTTATAATGGCAGTTCTGTGAATTCTAATAAATTTCTTCGGATCCAATTTAGCTTCGATTTCATTCATGGTCTGGCGAATAAGGTTTTCACCCTCTTGGGTTAATATACTAACATACTTACCTGCGGATTTAATTCTGATAATGTGGTCAGTTTTTACAAAGCTAATTTTCCCGGCTGATTTTATCATTATTCTATCAAGGTACTCTTTTTCATCACTTCCCGGTAGACTTTCGCCCAACTCATTCATAAGGAGATTGATTTTATTTTGTAAGTCTATTCTGGAGTTTTTTGCAAGATGCTCTTTAGCGTGTTCAAGCGCAGTAAGAAATCTGCTGTCATCGAATGGTTTCAGCAGGTAATCGACAGCATGTACATCAAATGCTTTTAGTGCATACTTATCATAGGCAGTTACAAAAATAATAATCGGGCAAATATTCGCCTTTAGCTTTCTTAATACGCTAAAACCATCCAACTCCGGCATCTGGACATCAAGAAAAATAAGATCAGGATTTAAGCCGTTAATACACTCAACAGCTTCTATTCCATTTTTACATTCGCCGATGATCTCGAATTCAGGGATGCTGGCTAACAAATGTAAAATTCTGTTCCGTGCTAATTTTTCGTCATCAATAATTAATGTCTTTATCGTTTTCATTAAGAGATATCCATCGACTCAATAGAAATGGAAATCGTCACTTCAAAACCCTCACCATTTTTCATCTCGAATGAAGATTTTTCGCCATACAATTTTTGCAACCTATCCTCAACATTGGCGAGTCCTATTCCCTTGTTCTTAATTTCTTTACAACCGTTTCCATCATCTTTTACTGCGAGAAATAACCGATCATCTGCCGTCCAACTTTTTATCAGAATTGAGCCTCCTTCAGCTTTAGGAGCAACACCATGTTTTACAGCATTTTCTACAATCGGTTGTAACAACAGGTTGGGAATCTTCAAGTCAAGTGTATCATCCTCAATTTCGAAACTAACTGTCAGTCTCTCCTGAAAACGCGTCTGTTCTATTTCCAGGTAGTTTTTTAAGAATTCCAATTCTTCGCGAAGAGTAATGAATTGCTTCCCAATATTATCCAGTGACTGCCTAAGCAGTTGACTAAGCAAGGTAAGTGTATGCCTTGCTTTTTGAACGTTTTCATCCATGAGTGATGAAATTGCATGAAGTGTGTTAAACAGAAAATGTGGCTGCAGCTGCATACGTAACGCCTGTAACTGAGCATTGGCAAGTTGAGTCTCTAACTGGCTGGAATGCAGTTTTTGTTCTCTGAATTTTTTGTAGTATGAAACCCCGTAATAAACCCCAATTATTACAAAGTAGTTAATAAAACTATTGAACGAACCACCAACAATTTTTGGATTGAACCATATTGGCATTCCTTCTACTAATTTCCCAGGCTTAACAAGGGATAAGTAGGTAATAAAGGAAATACCCCTGTGAAGAATGGCAAAAACAATACCGGAAATAATATGAATCGGTAAATTTCTATAGATGTTCTTAAACTCAAGGAGGTAGTTATTGGCAATGGGAATTATTCCAAATAAAAGGAGTGCCCAGGTGTAATAGTATCCTAACTCCCAAATAAGGCTATCTAATATTTCGATTTCTTTTCCTACGGTTAGAACGTAAAAATAAGATTGACCGACAAAAAATAATGCGATAAATGTGGCGAGAGCCCAGATGAGTAAAATTTTGTTTGCTGATATTTTCAAGTTCTTCCCCCGATACATAATGTCGCAAAAATGCTAAATCATATTAATGAAAACAAGTGTGAAATAATTATGCCCTCGAAAATGTAAAATTTTATGTTTCATTAATTATCTATATTTTCGCTTACAAATTAACTGCAATTCTTTCAGAGAAGTCTGGATTAAAGAACAAGATGAGCAATAAAAGCAGAAATGAAAATTATGGAATTGTCGATGGTGTGCATCCCCTGGCAAAACTTATCATTTTGTTCATGCTGATAGGTACGGTTTTGTTTATCCCTCTGAATGATTGTATGAAGAATATTTTTGTATTAATGGGACTATTTCTATTTATAAGTTTATCAAAATTCAGAAAGAAAATAATTAAAAAGGCTCTGCTTTTTTCTCCAATGATATTTGTGATTACGTTTTTGGTGCCCTTCAAAGGGACTGGCGATTCACTGGTGACGATTCTGGGATTTTCCGTTTTTAAGACAGGGCTCTTTAACTTTGCCTCGTTGATCGCCAAAATGTTTTCTCTGTTATTGTTTGCCAATTTTTTTGCAGCAACTACTTCCATATTGGATTTAGTAAGTTCTTTGCAATCTATCAAGGTACCTGATAAACTATTGTCCATTTTGTTTTTGGTTAATAGGTTTATTGCTATGTTTCAAAAAGATGTGCTTGAGAGAGGAAGGGCTTTTAGATCCCGGCAGATCAAAATGCCAAAACTTATGTTCCTGAAATATATTATAAGTTTTTTGGCAACAATCTTTATGGATTTATTTGAAAAAAATGAGCGAATATTTAATTCTCTCTACTCAAGAGGTTTTGCAGGGAAGATAACTTCAAAAAATCAATTGATGTGGGCGAGAAGAGATTCAATCAACCTGATGATTTTTTTATTATTCATTTGTCTTTTATTGGCGGTGTAATATATGGATCCAATAATAAAATTTGAGAACGTCTCGTATAGTTATTCTGATAACAAGAAGGTGCTTGATGAGATTTCATTCACAATCCATTCGAAAGAAAAAATTGCGATCATTGGTCCCAACGCGGCAGGTAAATCAACACTCGTAAGTCTTTTTAATGGAATTCGGAAAGCTGAAGGTAAAATTTCTATTAACGGGCAGATTATTTCGCAGAAAAATAGCGCTGCCATACGAGCAATGGTTGGAGTTGTTTTCCAAAATCCTGAAGAGCAATTATTTTGTCCGACTGTTTATGATGATGTTGCGTTCGGACCATTAAACATGGGACTTACAGATAATGAGGTAAGTGAGCAGGTAAGGGGTGCTTTAACGATGGTTGGCCTCACCGGTTCTGAAGAAAAATATATCAACGAGCTCAGTTATGGTGAAAAGAAATTAGTATCGCTTGCAACGGTACTTTCGATGAGTCCGGAAATACTGGTATTTGATGAACCGAGTGCTAATCTGGATCCATACCACAGACGACTGATAATTAATTGGATGAAAGAGAATGATGAAAAAACTATAGTAGTGACCACACATGACCTGGATTTAGCACTTGAAACATGCCAACGTGTGATTCTTCTGGCTAAGGGAAGAATAGTTGATATTGATTTGAGCGAAAAGATATTAAAAAATAAGGACTTTTTGGAAGCCCACAATCTTGAACTCCCTCTATCACTGCAAACCAAATAGTTGTCCCAAAAATCCATTATATTTGCCTCAATTATTTTCACTGTCCGAAGTCAGCAATAAACTGGGATTTGGACTTTTCCAGGAATCGGGGGAACATGAAATATATTTATACTGTGCTTACATATATTATTATATCTGTTTTCAGCACACTGATCGCGCAAACTTACAACTCAAATTATTACGAACTATCGGATACAGTGGTAGTTGTAGCAGATCGTTATCAGATACCTCTGAAACATGAAACCAATACAAGGGTTTTCTTTAACGAACAAACCATACAAAAATTTACCAGCCATTCTGCCTTACAAGTTCTTGACCTTTTTTTACCTTCCGCATTCATTCTTGAAAAGAAAATTATGGGATATGGTGTTGGAACTGATGGCGGCGGCGGAATACAATTGAGAGGACTAGGCGGCAAACCAAACACGGGTGTGCTCGTTCTCATTAATGGTCACCCTGACTTCATGGGTGTATTTGGGCATCCACTGCCGGACGTTTACGGAATGGATGACATTGAAAGTGTTGAGGTTTTATCAGGTCCATCATCAACTGTCTTCGGAAGTAATGCCATGGGCGGTGTTGTGAATCTGAAATTGAAGAATGATTATTCCCATCCCCTGAATATTAAATTAGAAGGCGGCAGTCATGGTACTTATGGATGGGGAATAAAGTATGCTCAGAAATTTAATGACACCGGTATATCGATTTCATTAAATAAGAAGAGTTCTCAGGGACATATAGCCCAGACTTCATTCCAGTCAACACAGATTAACGGGAGTGTGGAACAGAAGATAAATGATGTTTTCGCTTTGTCGGCTAATGTCAGGTATGTCCCTTACAGGTTCGATGACCCTGCAAGAATTAATGACGCCGCGAATTTGGGCACTTACGGTATAATAAATCGTGGAATGGGCGATTTGATTCTAAGGAACCATAGTGAAAAAATAACCGGCTCAACTCAGTTGTACGTCAACATGGGGAGTCATAAATTTTACGATAACTTCAAATCAGAAGATTTCACTTATGGCGCTTCCATCTATCAGCAATACGCCCTTAACGAAAAAGTCAATATTGCGGCTGGTGGAGAATACATTAAGTACGGCGGAAAAAATGTCACTTCAAATTCAGAATATGGTTTAACTACTTATGGGGCTTACGGACTGGCGGTCTATACTCCCGTGCCTGAACTTAGTTTAAAGTCGGGTCTTAGAGTGCAGCATCATTCCCTTGGAATAACAAAATTAAGTCCTATGGCTGGCATTGCATTTTCTCCTCACTACTCAATAAGATTATTTGCAAATTATCAGACAGGATATAGAATTCCCACTATTCGGGATTTGTATTTATTCCCGACATCAAATGAAAATCTGGACGAGGAAAGTGTGGAAAGCCTGGAGTTCGGGTTTGAGTATTTTGTTTTGAACAGAGGCTCCATCAGATTTAGTTACTACAGGAATAATGTTGAGAATATTATTCTTCCTGTTTTCAATCCTGATGGACCTCCTCCAATTAAATTTCAGAATAGCGGCAATGCAATTCAAAATGGGATTGAAGCAACAACAACTTATCAATTCAATGAAAAATTATCTGCTCAGTTTTCCTACAGTTATCTCGATTCCGGTGAACTCTCAGCCTTCAATCCAAAACATCAATTAAAATACATGATAGAATTTAATTTTGACGGACTTCAATTTTCACTATTTGGCAAATATGTTCAGGATTTGTTTACCGGGAATAATTCTCAGGGAAGATTGCCGGATTATCATTTGCTAAATACATCGGTTGGATATTCAATTTTTGGTTACGATCTTTCTTTAAGAGTTTTTAATATTTTGGACAGGGAATACCTGACTTTAACTGACTATCCTGCTCCGGGCAGATATTTTGTGCTTGGACTAAATTTTTCCATATAAAAGGTTAAAATGAGTGAAAAAGAATTAAGACAACTTCCTTTAACAGCATTATTCATAGCCATTGGCATTGTATTGCCACAATTGTTTCATTTGCTTGGGCTGGGGTCTATATTTTTACCAATGTTTTTACCTGTCTATTTGGCAGCTCTGTTTCTATCCTTAAAGTATTCTATATTAGTCGCTCTGTTAACTCCTACAATATCATTTCTAATAACAGGAATGCCGCCAATCGTTCCCCCGATTTTGCTTTTAATGCTGCTTGAGTTAAGTGTTGGTGTACTGATCATCTGGGGTTTATACATCTGGAAGAAAGCAGATATTTTTTTAACTCTGGCTATAGCTATTTTTGGTGGCAGAATTATATACTTTTTCTTTGTAAGTATTGGACTCGATTGGCTTGGCTATGAAAGTTATGCTTTCCCATTGGCAATGACTTTTAAGGGATTTCCAGGAATTATTTTACAACTGACTCTTATACCTCTGGCTAATCGTTTGATCACCAATAAGTATCCGAGGTTAAGTCCAAGAAACCATGAATAAAAGCGATGTCTGAAATCTGGTTGTGGTTTTTAGGATCAGAGAGATTTAACTGCCAACTGCCCGCATGCGGCGGCGATATCGTCGCCTTGAGTTTCACGAACCATTACAGTTATCCCATTATTTCTTAGTTTATCTGCGAATAGCATCAGTTTATTTCGTGATGTTGGTTCAAGTTCGGCTGATAATCCGCCGGGGCTCATATGTTTAATACTATTAAAGGGAATGATGTTTATCTTGGATGGCATTCTTTTACATAGCTTTGTTAATGATTTTATATCTTCATCCCTGTCGTTAAGGTCTTTCAACATTGTATATTCATAAGTGATTTTAGTATCGGTCATCTTCAAATAGTATTCCACCGCAATAAGTACACTTTTCAAATCATACTTCACATTAATTGGCATTATCTTGCTTCGAATATCTTCAAACGTGGAGTGAAGTGATAGAGCTAACTGGACACGCAATCCACTATCAGCAAGTTCAATTATTTTTGGCGTAATTCCTGAAGTTGAGACTGTTATCCTGTTTCTGCTAAGTGTCTCTAGTCTGGTATCAGTAAAGATTCTTAAGGATTCAAGAGTGTTCTTGAAATTGAGCAGAGGTTCGCCCATTCCCATGTAAACGATGTTTGTAATCTTACTGCCAATACTTTTGGAATGAATGTACTGATCGACAATTTCACCCGGAGTTAAATTTCTTTTGTAACCCATTAATCCCGTAGCACAAAATTTGCAATCCAGAGGGCAGCCAACCTGAGTTGATAAACAAAGAGTTACTCTTTCGCCGTCAGGGATAATTACTGATTCAATAAACTTGTTGTCATAAGTTTCCAGAAGAAGTTTTTTGGTTCCGCTGGAAGAATGTTGAACTTCCTTCTGTTTGACAGTTGTAATCTCAAAATTATCTTTCAGATGCTCGCGCAGTGATTTTGAAAAATTTAGCATTTCATCAAAGTCGAGACTTTCCTTAACATAAAGCCAATCATACAATTGTTTTGCACGGTAGGGTTTTTCATTTATTGAACTGAAATATTCAATCAGTTCCTCTTCAGAAAAATTTTTAACGAATTTAAGATTATCGGTTTTATTCATAGACACTAATATAAGAAATATGGTATATTCTAATCATTGGATTAAACAATTATATGGAATAATCAATTCCACTTGTGTAGACAATATCATTCTAAAAAAGATTGATTATTTCCGTTTTACTCACTTAACTAATTTGGAGTAAGTAATGAATTTTGATTTTACAGAAGAACAACTAATGATTCAGCAGACCGCAAAAGACTTTGCACTGGCTGAAATAGCACCAACTGCTGTTGAAAGAGACAAAAACGCCGAGTTTCCTACCGAGATTGTAAAAAAACTTGGTGAACTTGGTTTTATGGGTATGATGGTCTCGCCCGAATATGATGGGGCGGGGATGGACACTGTCAGTTATGTCTTAGCTATGATTGAACTTAGCAAAGTTGATGCAAGTGTCGGAGTAATCATGTCAGTTAATAACTCTCTGGTTTGTTATGGATTACAAAAATATGGATCTGACTATTTGAAGGAGAAATACCTGAAACCATTGGCAAGGGGAGAGAAGCTAGGAGCTTTTGCTTTGTCTGAGCCTGAAGCCGGAAGCGATGCAACCCATCAGATGACCTCAGCTGTTAAAGAGGGGGATCATTGGGTTATCAACGGTATAAAAAACTGGATCTCAAATGGCCAATCTGCTGACTATTTTCTTGTTACAACTCAGACAGATAGTGAGAAAAGACATAAGGGGGTTACAGCGTTTCTTATTGAAAAGGGTACTCCCGGTTTTGATCATGGTGTAAAAGAAGATAAGCTTGGTATAAAGAGCTCTGATACTTGTTCGTTAACTTTTACTAATTGTAAGGTGCCTGAAGAAAATATTATCTGGGAAGTTGGTAAGGGCTTTAACTTCGCCATGGAAACTCTTAATGGAGGACGCATTGGTATAGCCGCGCAAGCAGTTGGTATTGCTGAAGGTGCTTTGGATGCAGCTTTGAAATATGCAAAAGAAAGAAAGGCTTTTGGCACAGAGATCATTAATCACCAGGCAATTCAGATTAAATTGGCGGATATGGCCATTAACACCCAGGCGGCAAAGTTGATTACATTGCAAGCTGCCGCGGCGAAAGATACTGGCAAAAAGCACGTTAAGGAATCTGCAATGGCTAAATCTCTTGCATCCAAAGTGGCTGTCGAAAATGCTTTGGAAGCTATTCAAATACACGGTGGTTATGGTTATGTTAGGGAATATATTGTTGAAAGATTTCTTAGAGATGCAAAAGTTACTGAAATTTATGAGGGTACCACAGAAATACAAAAAATGGTAATTGCACGAGAATTAGCAAAGGAGTAATTTTATAATACTATGATAAATCCCGTTGAAGTTAAAATAGCAGGGGAATATAAATTATTTGTTCGTTATTCTGACGGTGTTGAAGGGGATATTTCCCTTCAACACTTACGGAATGATTTCGTTTATGATTTTATCAAAGACCCTGATGAATTCGCAAAAGTCTATATTAATGAAAAGTCAGGTGATTTATATTGGCCTAACGGCGCAAATTTATGCAAGAATGCTATTTACAGACAGCTTGAGTTAAAATGTATGATGAAGCGGCTTAAGATTGATTTGGATAAATTATGAAAATTATGTGTCTCCTCATTCTAATGTCTATTAGCGTTTCCGGACAGGTAGATTGGGAACGGTGGGATGCAAAAGAGATTAGTTACGAGATTCCACAGATTTCAGGTAAAAGCTACGAATTTGACAAATCGGACTTTTCAATGTTTTTAATATCCGGATTAAAAAACACATATTATTTTTTATTCTCGGATTTGGATGGAGATAACTGCCCCTTTACACCTTCCTGTTCCACTTTTCTTGTACAATCAGTAAAAGAAACTAATCTGTTGCAAGGGGCTTTAATGTTCGCGGATAGGTTTACCCGGGATCTGAACATGTTTAAAAGTATAGAGCATTATCATATTCATTCCTCGGGAAGATTTTATGACCCGGTAACGAACTATACCTTAAAACCAGGGGAAAAACTGCTGGAACCAAAGACCAATATATCCCGGGAAGTAAATTGAATTTCAGAAAATTAATTTTAGTGCTCCCGCTTAGCCTTATTCTTAACGGTTTATTAATTAACGCACAGACTGAAAACGGATTATTCTCACCTCAGAATAGACTGCTGTTCGGGAATCATCTTTTTGAGCAGAAGGATTATATCAGAGCCATTGATGAATTTCTTGTTGTGATGCAACATGAAAGGAATGATACTCTTCAATTCAAGATAGCCTTTGCTTATCAGACTATTGGTGAGTATGATGTCTCAAATGACTATTTCAGAGGACTCTTTTTCTCTGATAGTTTTGGTGAACAATCAATCCTGGAATACTGTAAAAATAATTTTTTTCTCCTTTCCAGGGAAGAATACAGCGCTTTTGTTGATGAAAGCAAAATACTTTCGGAATCTTCAATTTCTAATGTGGAATCCTTAAGAAACCTTTCAAATTTATCGGGTGGTTTTCTACCATCTGATTCCCTACAGTTTATTAAACCCTTTGATTTGCGTTACAAGGAAGATGCGGCTAAATTCTATCACGAAAAATTAAATCCCGGTTACAAAAGCCTTACAACTGCTGCATTGTTATCTGCTGTTATTCCAGGTTTGGGGAAGGTCTACACTGACAATATTACTGACGGGCTAACAGGTTTTTTAGTGACAGGTGTCTTATCGTTCCTAGCTTATGACAATTTCAGAGCAGAGCATGATTTTAGAGCCTGGCTTTTTACAGGACTTGCTGCATATTTTTATGCCGGCAACATTTATGGGTCAATTGCAGCTGCTGACATATTTAACGCGGGAATTAAAATTGATTTTGATAATAAAATAGACGCATACCTGAAACAGGTAAATTACTTTATTCCAAAGCATGGCTTATTTAAATGATTATGAAATCTGACTAAATGGATTGAGGGAATGAATTCCTTTTGGGATGCGAGTAACTAGAAAAATAAAATCCCATAGGTAATTGCCATCGCTATCAACCAGGCCAAATTCAAAAGTTTTGTAGACATTTTATGCTCCATTTTTAAGCAATAATCACAATTATTGTACCAATATATAATCGTTCATTTTTAGGGGAATTTTAGCCGTTTTATTAAAAATTGTTGCGAAATTTTTTCGCTCGTACTGAAAAGAATGCGTCATACCGGTTATTATTACACAATTGTTTGAAAATGAAAAGCTCCGCATGGGGTAGCGGAGCCTTTCGGAGATCATGGGTATTACTTAAGCATAATCAGTTTTAAAGATTTTGTGGATTTAGGAGTGCTCATACTAAAGAAATAAATACCACTTGATACTGACTGCCCTGACATATTTTTTCCATTCCATCTCAAATTCAATACGCTCTTATTATTGTATTCTTCAGGATCAAATTTGAAAACTTCCTGTCCAAGCATATTGTAGATAATCAGGGAAACGTTGTCATTTGTAAATGACTGGGGAAGAGTGATTTTGATGTTTACCTCTCCATTAAATGGATTTGGATATGCCTGTACAAGAGTATCCGCCACGACTTCTTCAATTTCATCTTCTATGTCAACCATGTTTGTTTCATCAAAACAATCCCAGCAGGGTTTTGTTGTGTCGCTTGGTTCCAGTGCCAGGAAGGCAGAATAAAGAGATAGAATATTATTAGCAAGACTAATCTCTACTATCTCTGAAGTGACGCTGTTTGTGGGTTGTGCCTTCTCCAAATATTTCAGGTAATTGCCTGCCCATATCTGCTTGTATTTTTCGCTTCCGACTATACTTGCTGATTCATCAACAGAGCGGGCAACATTGAAAATAGAATTTTTGAACTGCCCTGAAAGGTTAAGTTCAAATGGGAATGTTCCAATATATTTCCCTACCTGGATAACCGGTTTGTTAAGGTAAATCAAACTGTTGTCAGTAATATCAAATCTGTTGTAACAAAATCCTAGCTCAAGTGAGGTAAACATATCAAATGCTGTTATAAAGCCTTGCAGACTGCTGAAAGCATCTGAAATGTTATCCGAGAAAGAATTCCCCTCCCACATACTAAAATAATTGCCTGAGGTTTGCCTGCTTAGGTTAATGTACAAATACTCGTTCCCTCTGTAATTGTTATTCCCGATATAGTGGTATGAATAGTTTCTATTAGTTATGTCAACAATCTGGAAGGGAACGTCCGTTAGCATTGTTTCAAGAATATCATCTATAAGACCATTGGCAACACTATAATCTGCTATTTGTTCAGAACTTGAAATTAATACAATGCTGCCTGACTCACCATTTTCATTAATAAATTCTAGCGCTGTACCGATTGTGCTGGCTATATTACTATAGGTATTTATTCCCTGGTCATTATAATATTCGGCAAGTAAATCAATACTTTCTGCAGAAGCATTTAGCCAGCGGTCGGATAGTTTTTTCCCGGTCAACCCGGAAAAGAAAACATTGAATGAGTCTGAATCCGAGAGATAATTCTGAAGCATTATTTCAAGGTTACTGATTATCGAAGAAGGAGTTACAGTTGTTTTTGAAGCATCATAATCAATAAGAACAGCAACTTTTTTACGTGCTTGAACATCAACAAACTGCGAAGGCAATAATGCGATCTGGTAAATACCTTCTCCCATATCGTCATAGTTGGATATAAATACTCCATCGTCGAGTGGTGAGTTTACGGATAAAGTGAGATTTCTATTTTTATCATAATCCAGGTCATTAATTTCATAGTATTTTCCCAAATCAGATTCTTGCTCGGTTCCAAAATCAGCCTCAGGATACTCGATAATGGTTGGATTATTAAAAGAACCATCAGACCAAAAAACGAGGTCAATTTTTTCCAGTGGATAGCGGGAAGTATTTAAGATATTTGTCGGTAACGAATATGTAACCGACTTTGAATGCCACTCAGCCGGCACCAGATAAGTAAGTTTAATTTTTCTGGATTCGGTTTTTAAGAGTGGATAAACGCGCAGTTTGTAGTGCGTTTCACTTTCCTTAAACAATATAGCCGGATCCTGGCGACGGTTTACAATTCCCTCGTAGATAGTTGAAGCTGTCCACTTGTCATAGAGCTCAGCTTTCATAATATCTTCGCCTACCCACAACCAGAGATCGTTAACGATTGCCTCCTTTGGTAGTTCAAAATCGAAAATAATTTCCAGTTGATCAGTGTCACTAAAACCGGAGTTTTGGGCAGAGATTGTTAAATAAACACCGTATTCAACATAAACGCCACTTGGCTTAATTGAAACAACAGCTTTTTCGATGGTGCCCTGTTCCCCCCACCACCAGCCTTGTGGATTAGATATACGTAAATCATCATAACTAAACACTTTTGTTGATATCAAAAGTATCGTAATTGCCGTAAATAATGTTTTCATGTTCATTATTGCTCCTCAAACTTGTTGGTCAGTTTTGTTGATGTCCGTGGAATGTGAACATTTGTTCAGATTTAAATAATTAATGCAATATTTATGCCAAGTATTTATATTAGTTTAAAGCATCTAATTGAAACATTTACCATTTGGATGTGAAAATGTTTCGCTTAATACGAAAAAATTTCGTTTAAATTTATTCGCCGAATGCCTAGTTTTTAATCTAAATGAAAAAAAGTATTTTTATATCGATTCTTTTATGTTCCACACTCTATGCTGGAATGCTGGAAAGACAAAAACATTTGGCAGATAGTTTATTTGCAGCCGGAGATTATTTTAACGCTGTTACTGAATATAGCAGACTGGAATATTTTGACAATAGGAATGACTACACATTTATTGCTAATTTCAAAATAGGTTTAGCCTATAAATATGGCTCTTTATTGGATAACGCCCTAAAAGCTTTCGCTAAGTCTCTTCTTAAGGCTGGTACCGACAAAGAGAAAATAACAGCGAAAGAAGAAATAGTTAAAATTAATATTCTTCGAAGAGATACCGATAAGGCTCACCAATATCTAAACGAGTTAGCCAAAGATATTAACTACAGTGAAAATGACCTTTCCTACTGGCGGGGCTGGACGTTTATGTTCCAAGATAAGTGGGATTTAGCGGCTCTTGAATTTGGGAAAATCAAGATTGATCATGAGCTTAAAATATTTTGCGAAAGTGTCAATAATGATAAATATTCAGTAACTTTGGCACAAATATTATCATATATTCTTCCCGGATCAGGGCAGTTTTATACAGGTAATTATCTTTCAGGATTAATGTCACTTGGTTGGAATGTTCTTTGTGGATATACTACTGTAAATGCATTTGTGGAAGAGAGAGTATTTGACGGGTTGATGGTAGGTAACTTATTGTGGTTACGTTTTTACAGAGGCAATAATCAAAATGCCGAAAAATTTGCAGTACAAAAAAACACTGAAATAGTAAACCAGGCATACAGATATTTAAAAAATAGTTATAAGGGACTAAAACCGTGAAATTATCAGAAGACGAAATCAGGCGTATTACACTTACGGCAATTAACGAAATGGGAGACGACGCCACACCTGAACTGGTTAAAAAAGCTGTTAGCAGAGCAGTTAGTAAATTGGATACACAACCAGATTTTTCTAAATCAACTTCATCAAATCAAGGCAGGCTAATTTTAACATCTTTTGGCTTGAATCAAACGGGTGTCGTTGCAAAAATTACAACAGAATTAAGCGAATGTGGATGTGACTTGCAGGATATATCGCAAAAATTGATGGATGACTTTTACACATTAATTGTTATCGTTGATATTTCAGGTTCGAGCAAAAACATGAGTGAGATTCAGGAAAAGATGAACAAGATTGCCGAGGCTCTTAAAATCAAGATTTATCTTCAACATGAAGAGATTTTCAGACAGATGCATAGGATCTAGTGAATAGTAGGTAGTAAATTAGTAGGTAGAAAAGAAAGAGTAGTTTATTAAAAATGAAAAGGCGAATGGATGGATAAAATTAAAAATTTTACGGAGTCAATTGCCTGGCAAAAAGCACACAAATTTGTTCTTCTTATTTACGAATTAACATCTACCTTCCCTAAATCGGAAGTATACGGATTATCTTCACAAATGAGACGTGCTGCTGTATCAATACCTGCTAATATTGCCGAGGGGTTTAAAAAAAGAAGCAATAAAGATAAAATTAAATTTCTGAATATTGCTCAAGGATCATTGGAGGAAAGCAGATACTATCTGATCCTTTCTAGAGATCTAAATTATTGTGTTGTAAATGATTTGTCAGATTTACTTGTAGAAATTGGAAAACTATTAACGGTCTATATAAAAAAACTAGATGTAGTATAAATCAGATTATTTTGTCTAAATACTGAATACTACATACTATATACGGGAGTAAATATGCCTTTCGAATTTGAAGAAATTCTTGAAACAATAAAAATGACGGAAATTGAGCACTTTGATATCCGTACAGTCACAATGGGCATCAGCTTGCGAGACTGTGTTGACAGAAATATAGAAGTTACCAAACAAAAGATGTATGATAAGATTCTTAAGTACGGTAGTAATCATGTAAAATATGCTCAGGAAGTTGAAAAGCGATATGGAATTTCCATAGCCAACAAAAGAATCTCAATAACCCCTCTGTCAATTCCACTGGATGCCTTTAAATGGGAAGATTTTGTTGAAGTAGCTAAAACTCTTGATAAAGCCGCCGCAGAAATTGGAATTGATTATCTGGCTGGTTACTCGGCTCTTGTTCAAAAGGGCTTTACTAATGGGGAGCTTGAGCTATTAAAATCTATTCCATACACTCTTTCCGAGACAAAAAGAATTTGTTCCAGTGTGAATGTTGCTTCTACAAAAGCTGGTATTAACATTGACGCCATTAATCTTGTTGCTGAGGCAATTAAAAAGACGGCCGAAATGACTAAAGATCAGGATTCAATTGGCTGTGCTAAATTTGTTTGTTTTGCTAACGCTGTTGAAGATAACCCTTTTGTTGCGGGAGCTTTTCATGGAATTAGTGAGCCTGAAGTAGTTCTTAACGTGGGTATAAGTGGACCCGGCGTTGTACTGGATGCCATTAAAGCGGCCGGCAGTTGCGATATGAATCATTTAGCAGATGTTATTAAAAGAACAGTTTTCAAGATTACACGAGCCGGTGAATTACTTGGTCGTAAAGTTGCCGAGCAGCACGGAATACCTTTTGGTATTGTGGATGTATCTTTAGCACCTACACCTGCTGAAGGTGATAGTATTGGTGACATTTTAATGGCTATGGGACTTGCAGACATAGGCGGACCTGGCACAACAGCAGCGCTTGCTCTGCTAAATGATTCTGTAAAAAAAGCCGGGCTGATGGCATCTACTAATGTGGGTGGTATGAGTGGTGCTTTTATTCCGGTCTCTGAAGATCAGGGTATGATTCGTGCGGTTGAAAATGGCAGCCTTTGTATTGAAAAGCTTGAAGCCATGACCTGTGTATGCTCCGTTGGGCTTGACATGATCGCTGTTCCGGGTGATACCACTGCCGCGACTATTGCCGGTGTTATTGCCGATGAAGCTGCCATTGGTATTATAAACGATAAAACAACAGCGGTTAGAATTATTCCTGCTTACGGGAAAAAAGTCGGCGATTCTGTTGATTATGGTGGTTTACTTGGTAAAGCTCCGATAATGAGTGTCCGCAATATAAATTGTTCAACATTTATGGGACGTGGCGGAAGATTCCCTGCACCAACACGAAGTCTTACCAATTAAATTGGAACCTGCTAATAGATGAAATTAATTTTATCTATCATTTTTTTTATTTCAGTAACTGCGGTTTATCCACAGCCGCAGTTTCCTGTTTTAACCAGTTATGCCACTGATTTAACAAATACACTTGACTATGAGCAACTAGCTGATCTTGGAAACTTATTAAAAGAATTTGAAGATAACTCAGGTACACAAGTTGCTTTTCTGATGGTTGATTCAATTGGAAATATCCCTATTTATCGTTATACCTGGGAGGTGGCAAACCAAAGCGGACTTGGCGGGAAAGAGTACAACGACGGAATTCTTTTATTCATTGCTAAATCTGATAATGTTTTTCGAATTGAAGTAGCTATTAGATTTGAAGATACTTTTAACGCGGCCGTTCAGTCATCTATTATCAGAAACAAGATTGTTCCTTACTTTCAGGACAAAAAATATTACGATGGAATTCGTCTTGGGTTGATTGCGATAACCCAAATTCTTGATAATAGTTATAGACCCGTTCTGAAAGACAAAACTATTATTGGTTCGCAATCTGGCGACTATGAGGCGCTTATAAATATCCTTCTTTGGATATTTCTTTTCATGATGTTTTTTATGAAAAGAGGCAGAGGTTTAGGAACTCTTTTTTTAATTCGTGCATTAATTGGTAGAAAGCGATATAATTATGTCTTTTACAGGGCGACAGGATTTCTTGGTGAAAAAGACGATCAATACGGTGTTTACGAAGGACTAAGAGAGGATGGCGGACCTGTAAGAGGAAGGGGCGCGGAAAAATATTTTGATGGAGATATGGTTCAAAAAAAATGGTAGTGTTTTGATATTTGATTTTATGGTTCTACATGAATAATGCATCCCCGGATATTACTGAAGGTGTAAATCTTTTTAATAATTCTTTCTATTTTGAAGCCCATGACTACTTTGAAGAAATTTGGATGGAAACAAATGGAACTGATAAGTTGTTTTTTCAAGGGATGATTCAGGTTGCAGTTGGAGCTTATCATTTTTCACACTGTAACTATACGGCTGCCCATAGTCAATTTATGAAGGCAAAAAGAAAACTAAAAAAATATTTACCAAGTCATTATTCGGTTGATGTAAGGAAGATTGTTGATGAAGTTGCTAAAATAATTTTGCAAATTGAAGAGGCTCAATTTAGAAGTAGTGTGAAATTGACTGAAGAATTACTGTTCAAAATAGATTTTTTTCAAACTAACCTTAAGAAATGAGGAGTTTATCATGGCTATAATGATAACAGACGAATGCATTAACTGTGGTGCTTGTGAACCTGAGTGCCCCAATACCGCTATCTACGAAGGTGGAGTAGATTGGAATATGGCTGACAAGACATATGGCGAAAACGACCCTGCTCCATCTGGCGCAACTGGTTTCTTTGCCGAAGATCTTTTCTATATTGTTCCTGATAAGTGCACCGAATGTGTTGGTTTTCACGATGAACCTCAATGTGCCGCTGTTTGCCCGGTTGATTGCTGCGTGCCTGATCCGAAACATGTTGAAGATAACGACGCACTATTAGCCAAAAAGGATCACCTAGATAGTCTTGGCAGATAGTCAATTATTTTGGATATTTTGGCATAAACCCATCCCTTGAGATGGGTTTATGTTTTTAGAGAATAGTTACTACTGTTTTGGAGTGAGATTTGAAAATTGGCAAATATGAAGTATCGATTATAAGAGAAGGTTCTATTGGACTGGATGGCGGGGCTATGTTTGGAGTTGTTCCCAAAGCGCTTTGGAGCAAAACAAATCCTGCAGATGAAAGAAACCGGGTTGAACTGGCTACTCAGCTTTTACTCTTAAAATCTGACTCAAAAATTATTCTTATTGATACGGGAGTCGGCCAGTCATGGGATGAAAAGTTCGAAGATATTTACAGAGTTGATCACTCTGTTTTTAGTCTTGAGGATTCATTGACCAAAGCAGGTGTCAGCCGAAATGAGATTACAGATGTTATTCTTACTCACCTTCATTTTGATCATGTTGGTGGATCTCTGATGATGGAAAATGGTAAGTTTGTCCCCACATTCCCCAACGCCACTTATCATGTGCAGGTTAAACATCTGGAATGGGCGTTAAGTCCTGCCGATAAAGATAAGGCAAGTTTTATCCGTGACCGGTTTTTACCACTCGCCGAGCATGGTGTTCTTCATGGAGTTGATGGGGCAACACAATTTGATGATGAGATTGAACTTATTCTTGATCACGGACATACATTTTATCAACAGATTGTAAAAATTTCGGATGGTAATCAAACGCTATTTCACACTGGTGATATGATGCCATTCTCATCACATATTCCAATTCCGTATGTTATGGCTTACGATATTATGCCTATGGAAACCATTAAGGCAAAAAAAATCACTTTGAAGAAAGCTTTTGAAGAAGAATGGAGGCTGTTTTTCCAGCATGATCCATTTACGCCGGTTGCAACAATTACAGAAACAGAAAAAGGTTTCAGAGCAAAAGATAAATTTACAGAGATCATTTAATGGAATACGATTTTCAGAAAGTCTGCAAATTATCCGGGTTAAAAGAAAAGGAAGGCAGACGATTTATTGTTAATGAAGTTGATGTGGCTGTATTTCTAGTAGAGGGAAAGGTTTATGCCCTCAGCAATATTTGTCCTCATCAGCATGCGGCATTAATGTACGATGGATTTATTGAAGATGGTTGTGTTGTATGTCCGGCTCACGGATGGGAATTTAATCTTGAGACGGGAATTATTCCCGGAGGTCAGCGTGGTATTAACTCGTACGAAGTGAAGATTATAGACGACGATATATACGTAAAAGTATTTACGAAAGAACTAAACTGGTAATTCATTCCCATGTTAATTTCGAACGAAGATGTAATTAAAATAGCCAAATCACTCGAATTCGATCTGATCGGTTTTGCAGTTGCGGAACCATTAGACGAAGAGGTGAGAAGATTGAAAACCTGGCTCTCAAAGGGCTACAATCATGCTATGGATTACATGGAACGTAATATCGAAAAACGCGAGGATGTGACGAAAATATTGGACGGCGCAAAAAGCGTAATTTCCCTTGGATTGAACTATTACAAGAATGGCGAGTATTCAGGGGATCCGGCTTTTGGCAAAGTCTCACGTTACGCCTGGGGAACCGATTATCATTTTGTTATTTGGAAGAAATTAGAAGAATTTTCTGAGGAATTGAAAAAACTGAATCCAGAAGTTCAGATTGCATCCTATGTTGATACAGGTCCTGTTATGGATAAGGTATGGGCGGTTCGCGCCGGTAATGGCTGGCTAGGTAAACATACAAATGTAATCTCACGGGAAATTGGCAGTTGGTTCTTTATCGCTACAATAATTACTGATATGGAGTTTGAACCGGCAATACCACAAACTGATTTATGCGGGTCTTGCACGGCTTGTCTTGATGCTTGTCCAACGGGTGCGCTAGTCGAAGAATATGTTCTAGATGCCTCAAAATGTATATCAAACCTTACTATAGAAAACCGTGGAGAAATACCGGCAGAGTTCAAGGGGAAGTTTGATGGCTGGATTTTTGGATGTGATATTTGTCAGGATGTTTGCCCATGGAACAATAAATTCGGACGAGAAACAGCATCGGCGGAGTTTCAGGATTCCACAAATATTGAATTAAACCTTGAAGACGTCACTCAGATGACAAATAGTGAATTCCGAAAAGAGTATATTTCCAGTCCGATTAACAGAGCCAGATTGAAAGGTATGAAACGGAATGCGGAGTTTTTGAGAAATAGTAATAAAGTATAAGAATTCATTTGAATCTTTACTATTTTTTGTGAATCATACCTGCATAGAATAAATGATTTATTGTTACGGAATTATAAAATTTGGAGAAAATTATGTCAGAAAATCATCACAAAGTAATTATTGTCGGATCGGGTCCGGCCGGTTTAACAGCAGCTTTATATACGGCCAGAGCAAATCTGAGCCCAGTCGTGTTTGAAGGAATGCAGCCTGGCGGTCAGTTAACAATCACAACTGAAGTCGAGAATTATCCGGGATTTGAAGAAGGAATTCAGGGTCCTGAATTGATGGACGTTATGAGAAAGCAGGCAACAAGATTTGGTGCAAAATGTGAGTACAAAGTTGTTGAGGAAGTAGACTTTTCGGCAAAGCCATTTAAGGTGAAAGCTAATGGTCAGGATTACACAGCAGATACTGTTATTATTTCAACTGGCGCTTCAGCAAAATTATTAGGAATTGAAAGTGAATCGAAGTTTATGGGTTTTGGTGTTTCTGCCTGCGCTACATGCGATGCATTCTTTTACAGAGGTTTAAAAGTTCTTGTAGTTGGCGGCGGTGATACAGCCATGGAAGAAGCTACTTACCTGACCAAATTTGCCAGTGAAGTAGTACTTGTTCATAGAAGAGAAGGTTTCAGATCTTCTAAAATTATGCAGGATAGAGCTGAAAAGAATCCGAAAATAACTTTCATGACAAATCACACCATTAAAGAAATATTGGGCACGGATGAAAATGGAAAGAAATTGGTTACCGGTGCGCTTTTAGAAAATACTGTTGATGGTACTGTTACAGAAGTAAAAGCTGATGGAATCTTTATGGCTATTGGACATAAACCAAATACAGATGTTTTTGGTGATCAGTTGGATAAGGATGAAACCGGCTATTTGTTGGTTCAACCGGGTACTACTAAAACTAATATTGAAGGCGTATTTGCTGCAGGTGATGTTACTGATAAACATTATCGTCAGGCGATTACTGCCGCCGGCAGCGGTTGTATGGCGGCTTTAGATGCACAAAGATACCTCGAAGACAACGAACTTGATTAAACAATAAAAGCCCCCCGCATTTTGCGGGGGGCTTTTTTAAATCGAGTTAAATGATTCTATTTGATTTTGTCGTCTTCCATTTCATACTTTTTAGTAACAACAAAGGCAACAACCATACCCAGCCCTACACTAACGAATAGTAATAAGGGAATCCAACCTTCAGAATAATGAGCGTCTTCAAGGAATAATCCAATTCCTAAACCCAATCCGAAAAAGATTGATATTATACCAAGTTTCAGTAAAGTATAGGGATTTTTACGCTGCTTGATAAATTCTACCATTTGCTCGTATGACATTCCTTTTTCTATCATCATTTGTTTTTCTTTGGAACGGAAGAATATATATGAAACCCATACTAACCCAGTTACCAAGAAAAATGTTATCGGGACTAATATTCCAACTAACATGACTGACTCCTATAATTGATTTATAAATTTAGACCAAACTTCTATTAAAAGGTTACAACTTATTTTAATAATCTTGAATTCCGGATTCAATTGTAATATCTTAGTTTCGTCACTACTTAGGACTGGCAGTCTGGTAGAAAAGGTTACAAAATTTATTCCTGACAAATTTTGTAACCTCTGGAGAATATTCCTGTCTAAAACACTGAATGAAAAAATTAACCGACATAGAGATTATAGAATCGATTAAGCGGGGGAACGATAGTGATTTTGCCCTCTTAATTGACAGATATAAGGATAAAGCATTCTCTCTTCTACGCAGGATGTTAAAGAACGAAATGGATGCCGAGGAAACCTTGCAGGATTGTTTTTTGAAGGCATACAATTCTCTGGCATCATTCAGGCAGGACGCTAAATTTTCAACCTGGTTTTATAAGATTGTCTATAATACTGCATTGAGCGCCCTGGCTAGTAAAAAACGCCAAATTGAATTGGGAATGTCCTCCATAGAAGATCATTTTGATCTTGGAACAAACGACAATGAAATTTACTCTAATACTGAGAATTCTGAACTATATACATTGAGACTTGTTGATGAATTACCCCCTAGGAATGCTCTGGTAATTATTTTATTTTATATAGACGGAATGTCACTTAATGAAATTAGTCAGGTTCTCGATCTATCATTAGTAAATACAAAAGTAATTTTGCACAGATCAAGAACCGCATTACGAGATATGTTGATTAAGCACAACTATCACGAGGAAATATTATGAAAAACATAACCGATGAAATTTTGAATAAATATATTGATGGTGAGCTCGATTCCATGGAATTGAATGAACTGAATCATTCTCTTAATGATGATCCTGATGCAATTGACAGATTGAAAGCATTGAGATTGACTCATCAGATATTAAAAAAAATGGAACCAATCCCTGCGCCTGAAAACTTTACAGACAGAGTTATGGCTAGAATGAGTGTTGGCTCGAAAAGAACAAAACAGGTCAATACTTTATTTATTGGTGTTGTTTCTTTCTTCTCCCTCTGTATTTTCGTTGTATTGGGTTTCGCAATATCAGAACTTGTAAAAATTGATATGACTGATAGCGCATCCACTGTTTTATACGAGGATGTTAAGAATAAAATTATAGAGAATGTTGAACCTGTTAGAGCTTTTTTAATGAGTGATAATATTCTTTTTATTAGCGGGATGATTTCACTATTTCTCTTAATCGGATTATATTTTATGGTTCATACCCATAAGGAATTCAGAAAGAGTTTAGAGAATTTCGGACATAAAGCTTAAAGACACTGCAACTGCTTCCATTGCCATTCATAAGCCCAATATCTATATTGGTTTTCAAAATAATGCATGAATATAAGGCAACCAATGAAAACCAAGGCTGGATACGTTACGATTATAGGCAAGCCAAACGCTGGCAAATCGACCCTAATGAATGCTTTAATGGGCGAAAAACTTTCAATTGTCACCAGTAAAGCTCAAACAACAAGAAAACGCATATTAGGAATATTGTCCAAAGAAGATTACCAGATAGTATTTCTTGATACCCCGGGGATTCTTAATCCACAGTATTTGCTTCAGGAAAAGATGATGGAATATGTCAACCGTTCTGTACGCGATGGTGACGTTATCCTGTTGCTGGTAGATATCTCCGAGGATAGAGACGGTTCCAAACTGGCTAAAGACGACAAGATAATGGGTGTGTTGAAGAATTATTCCGGTAAGATGATTTTATTGATTAATAAAATTGATCTTTCTAATGAAAAAGAAGTTGAAGCCATAATGAAAAGTTTCATGGAAACTACCGGACTGGAAACTGTTATCCCAATTTCTGCCCTTAAGAATTTTAACACTGAACGAATTATTCAAGAAGTGGTTGACCGCCTGCCCGAACATCCAAAGTTTTACCCGGATGACCAGATTGCTGAAGATCCTGAAAGATTTTTTGTGGAAGAGATAATTCGCGGGAAAATATTTGCCATCTATAGCGATGAAGTACCTTATAGCTGTGAAGTGGGGATAGAAGAGTTCAAGGAACGCGAGAATAATAAGGATTATATTTCCGCTTTTATCTACGTGGAAAGGGAGTCTCAAAAACCCATTATCATTGGCAAGGGTGGAGAAACGATTAAAAGACTGGGGAAATATTCGCGAGAAGCTATCGAGGAATTTCTACAGCGTGAAGTCTATCTCGAGCTGCGGGTTAAGGTAAGAGCCAAGTGGAGAAGTGAGGAAAAGTATTTAAGAAATTTTGGATATTCTACAGATAATGATTGATTTACTTTCCGGAAAATTCAAGAAGTATTTTGCCGAGTCGGCACTTTTAGTCGTAACGATATTGTGGGGGGCTACATTTGTAATTATTAAATCAGCCCTGGATGATACATCAGCCATGATGTTCATCGCCATCAGATTTGGTATCGCCGGTTTGCTGCTTGCGCCGGTCTTTTTTTTGAAGTATAAACTCTTTACAAAAGATTCTGTTAAAGCGGGATTATTCCTTGGGATGATTTTGTTTATTAGTTTTGCGGCACAAACTACCGGCTTAAAGTTTACTTCGGCAACAAAATCCGGTTTTATAACCGGTTCAGTTGTAGTAATGATTCCATTTCTACAATATTTTATTAAGAAAAAGAAGCCCACAAAAGGTGCAATTCTGGGGGCTGGATTGGTTTTTATAGGGATAATGTTTTTGGCATCCGGGGGGAGTTCAATCACAAATTTCATTTCGGATTTAACGGAAAATTTTGGAGTAGGAGAAATTCTCACGCTCATTTGCGCACTTTTCTTTGCTCTGTATGTTGTCTATCTGGATATCCTTTCTTCGAAGTTTGAATTTTGGGTTCTACTCTCTCTCCAAATAGTTACAACATCGGCATTGGGTTTCCTGGCGGCATATTTTTTTACTATAGGCGGAATTGAAAAAGTATACATGCACTTCACTCCTAATTTGATTGGCGCGCTTATCTATACGTCTGTCTTTGCTACTATAATAACAACAGCTATTCAGACCAAAATGCAAAAAGAAGTAACTCCAACCAAAGCAGGTATAATTTATTCGTTTGAGCCAATTTTTGCTGCTCTCTTCGCGTTCTTTTTAATCAGCGAAAAAATAAGTAATTTTGGTTACGTGGGCTGTGTTTTAATATTTGCCGGACTCATATTCTCGGAAGTTTACGAAAGTCTGAAGAAAGAAAATGGCTAAAGAATACATCAGGGCAGAAATAATTGTAACCGGACTGGTGCAGGGGGTTGGCTTCCGGTACTTTGTTTATAGTCAGGCAACTGCGCTCGGATTAAAAGGAATAACAAAAAATCTTTTTACCGGCGAAGTCTTTACAATTGCCGAGGGCGAAAAAGCTAAAGTTGAAGAACTGTGCAAGAAAATCAGAATTGGTCCCAGCCACGCCCATGTTAGAGGTTTTAATGTGCATCGGAAAGAAGTGACAAACGAATTTTCAACATTTGAGATAGACTATTGAAATTACCATTCAGAGTGGGATTCGGTTATGATGTTCATCAGCTGGTCGAGGGCAGGAAGTTAATCCTTGGAGGAGTGGAAATTCCTTTTGATAAAGGATTGCTTGGTCATTCGGATGCAGATGCTTTGCTTCACGCAATTTGTGATGCAATGCTTGGTACCCTGGCGCTTGGCGATATTGGCAAACACTTTCCTGATACTGATCCGAAATACAAGGGAATTGATAGCAGGTTATTGTTAAAAGAAGTTGGCGAACTGATTAAAAGTGAAGGCTATTCAGTTGGAAATATTGATTCCACAATTGTTATAGAAAACCCTAAAATGGCTACGCATATTGAAGCTATGCAAACAAACATCTCTAATATTCTTTGTATTAATTTTGACCAGGTTTCTGTGAAAGCGACCCGTTCAGAAAAGATGGGATTTGTTGGCAAAGGCGAAGGTGTTAAAGTCTACTCAACTGTTTTACTCATACTAAGCGACAAATAATGTTAGAGGAAATTTTACTATACATGGGAAACCTTAATCCCGAATGGATTTATGTTGTCCTTTTTTTCTTTGCTTTCATCGAGAATATCTTTCCGCCCTCTCCAAGTGACCTTATAGTTATTGTTGGAGCTTCACTAATTGCATCAACAAGTCTGGGATTTATACCAGTACTGATTCTTACGAGTATTGCCAGTTCTCTTGGTTTTATCGCCATGTATTATCTTGGGTTTTTCCTAAGTGAAAGAGTTTTACGTGCCGGCAAATTATCGTTTCTTGATGCAGAATCCATACAAAAAACTGATGCTTGGTTTGGAAAATATGGTTATAAATTAATTTTAGCTAACAGGTTTCTTCCCGGAACGCGATCCGTGATAAGTTTCTTTGCCGGTGTAAGCGAGTTAAATGTATGGAGAACTTTTATCCTTGCTACTATAAGCGCGTTTTTGTGGAATGTGATTATTGTCCGTTTAGGAATGTGGCTTGGTAATAATGTTGAGTTAATAGACTATTATCTTTCAACCTATTCCAAAATGATAATCATTCTAACTGTAATTGTCGCTCTGTTTTTTACTGTACGATATTTCATAAAAAGGAAAAAGTAAATCAGTGAAATTATTCAAACTAGGAAAAGCCTATACATCCCCTGAAGAAAAAAAGAGATTGCGCAGCGATTGGGCTCTTGCAGTTCTTTCCGGTATTCTTCTGGCAATATCATTTCCACCAATACCGCTATACTTTTTTATGTTTGCTGCTTTGGTGCCGCTTTTCATTGTATGGAATCGCAGGAGTGGACTTGGCGAAATTAACCGGATTACATATTTGTTCGGACTCGTCTTCTCCATTATTACGCTTTACTGGGTTGGCAGCTGGCAGCCTGATACAGATCCATTCCTTATGATTTCCGGAGTGGCTATTTTATTTTTCAATCCGATTCTTTTCCTTATCCCATCAACGTTATTTTATTTTGCCAAGAAACTCTGGAACAAGAAATGGATTTACTTCTTTGTCCCAATGTTCTGGGTAACAAATGAATATGTCTATAGCATTACGGATCTCAAATTCCCCTGGCTGGCATTCGGTCATGGACTGGCATACTTTAAGTCATTCATTCAGATCGCAGAATTTATCGGGGCGCATGGAATAACCTTATTGGTTGTTCTTATCAATGTATTCGTATTCCTTCTTTTTATTGAATATAAAGAGAATAGGAAAATAAATTATAAAATTCTTATCCCGGTGATTCTTTTCATCGTCCTTCCTATAATATGGGGCAATATAAAACTGAACACGTTTTCCCTGAATGATAAAACTATTCGTGTTGGGCTCATTCAACCAAACTTTAATCCCTGGAAAAAGTGGGATGCGGGAAACTTAAGTGATCAACTAAATCAGTATCTGGAGCTTTCAGCGGAAGCGGTTGATGATGGAGCTGAGCTTATTGTTTGGCCGGAAACTGCTCTGCCCACTTATTTTCTTTCAGGCAATTATGATGGTGATGTGAATAAATTGAAAACCTTCACCAGGATAAATCATGTGCCTGTTCTAACGGGTATGCCCCACGCGAATTTTTATTTCGACCATGCTATAGCGCCTGAGGATGCCAAACCGGTTCGGAACTCTAAAGCTCTCTATACATCCTACAACTCTGTTCTTCTCTTCGACCCCAACATTGAGAGAGTTGAACGCTATGGAAAAATAATGCTGGTGCCATTTGGCGAGCGCGTACCATTTATCGATGTGATACCTATACTTGGTGATTTCTTCAAATGGAATGTTGGGATATCCAGCTGGAACGTTGGGAAGGATACGGTCGTTTTTCAAGTGCCTCATATTGTAGATAAAGAGAACCCGGGGCTGGTTGAATATATTCCAACCGCTGGTGTTATTTGCATTGAATCTATCTACGCTGATTTTATAGCACGGTTCGTTCAGCGCGGTGCGCAATTAATTGCAGTAGTTACAAACGACAGCTGGTATGGCGATTCCAGCGGTCCCTATCAGCATAAGGAAATATCTGTCCTGCGTGCAATTGAAAACAGACGCTCGGTTGTTAGAGCAGCAAACGGAGGAATAAGTTGTCTGATTAATCCACTCGGTTATACAATTAAGGAAACAAAAATGTATACAAGGGATTTGCTGGTTGTGGATGTGGTATTAGAAAATGACTTAACTTTCTTTACAAAATATCCTATGCTTGTTATAAGGTTTTCGTACCTTGTTTCAATTTTGTTGATTATCGTTTTTACCTATAGAAAAATTATTGATAAAGTAAATCGTGTAAGGAAAACATCATGAGTATTATTGATTTGAGAAGTGATACAGTTACAAAGCCCTCTAAAGAGATGCGTAAAGCTATGTTCGAAGCAGAAGTTGGTGATGATGTTTACAAAGAAGATCCAACAGTAAATGAGCTGGAAGAATACATGAAAAATCTGCTTGGTAAAGAAGCAGCTCTTTATGTTCCCAGTGGTGTTATGGGCAACCAGATTTGCCTTAACATCCACACACAGCCCGGTGATGAAGTAATATGTGACGCTAACGCCCATATTCTTCATTATGAATCAGGATCACTCTCAGCTCTTAGCGGAATACAGGTGAACACTATTGAAGGGAAGTATGGAATCATGACCGCCGAGCAGGTGGAATCAATTGTTCGACCAAATGCCTATTACATGCCTCAGTCAAAAGTGATTGAAATTGAGAACACCCATAATCGTGCGGGCGGTACAATTTATAATCTTACTACCATTGCTAATATTCATGCAGTGGCAAAAAAATATAATTTGAAATACCATATGGATGGCGCCAGGTTGTGGCATGCTTCTGTCGCTACAGGTGTCAGTATGGCTGAGTATGTAAGGTTGTTTGACTCGGTTTCTGTTTGTCTCTCAAAAGGACTAGGTGCGCCGATTGGATCTATTATAGCCGGTAAAAAAGATTTTATCAATTCAGCTATCAGAGTCCGCAAAGCATGGGGCGGGGGAATGCGTCAGGTAGGAATTATTGCCGCAGCCGGACTATATGCCGTAAAGAACAATGTGGAAAGACTGAAAGATGATCATGATAAGGCGAAATTCTTTGCCGAAGCCATGCAGGAAATTGAGGGAATTACCTGTGACCTGGAAGGTGTTGAGACTAACATCGTTATGTTCGATACCATAATGCTGGCTGAAGAATTTGCTCAAAAGTGTGAAGAGAAGGGTGTTCGATTAAGCGCTTTTGATAAACACCGGGTGAGAGTAGTCTTCCACATGGATGTCTCGTTGGAGGATGTTAAGAAGGCAATAAAAATTATTGGTGAGATTAAATAAAATTAAGAAGGCTGTCTTTCGACAGCCTTCAAATTTTTTACTCGCTTACCGCCACTTCAACTTCCTTGCTTTGCCAGAAACCATGTTTTGTACAATATGATGTAGCCTGCAATTTCATGTTCTTGGCAGGTACCACATAAAAATCAACTTCAGCATGAGCTGGTGCATTACCAAAGGCACCTGATTCAAAGTTGGCCTGACCCAGCATCTTTTCGCCATTATACAATTGCATGTAAGAGATGAAATGATCAAAATCATCAGGATGCATATACTCATTTCCCATCTTCACTTTTACCTTAAAGGGTTCTCCCTTTTTGGCGTTTGCTTCGCAATGCACAAATGGTGTGTGTCTGTCGTAGTAGTCTTTTTTGCCCTCTTTTTCAAAAGTTGAAGCGTCGACGTATTCATTTACTTTCATAAAGCTCTCCGTAAGTTTTTATTTCTGTATTAACGTTTAGATATGATAACAATATAAAGGCTTAATTATGCTAAAAGGTTCCAAACATCTTTTTAAAAACTACGGAATCACATTAAATAAGCCAAGTACATTTTAGACTAAGAGTTTGTGTTCAATAAACACCTTGAGGTTTTGAATAATTATGTTATTTTAGAAGCAACTCTAACAGATGAGGTATAAAATTGGAACTGATAGTTGACATTGAAACTTGTGGTGTTGAGCTGGAGAGTCTAGCTGAATCCCAACAGGAATATCTTCTCAGAGCTGCTGAGAAAGAATGTGATGAAACTGTAAAGGCCGAAAAGATGGATGACGCAAAACGTTACCTGAGTCTTTATCCTTTTACCGCTGAGCTCGTGACAATTGCTTTCCTTAATATTGATAGTGGCCGGACCTTTGTCCTTTGTAACAGCGATAAGGATGAAAACCTCTTAATTGAGGAGAAGAAGATAAAATACAAGATGGCAACTGAAGAAACTATGTTGAAGTCATTCTGGCATTATGTTAAGCAATCCAAACGGATAATAACTTTTAAGGGACGCACTTTCGATTTACCATTTCTATATATGCGTTCCGCCATGAAAAAGATTAAACCCACAAAAAACCTTCTGGGTAACAGATTCGATACAAAATCTCACCTGGACTTGCTGGAACAGTTTACTTATTACGGTGTTACGAGGAAATTCAATCTCGACTTTTACTGCCATGCTTTCGGAATAGAATCACCAAAAGGTAAGGGGATTACCGGCATGGAAGTTAAAGAACTATTCAAGGCCGGCAAAACAAAAGAAATTGGAGTCTATTGCGCTGATGATGTCAGGGCAACTTTTGAGCTTTACAAAATTTGGGAAGAATATTTGAAAAATTAAGTTCTCTTCGCAATTAGTAGAGCTGTATTCTGAATTACATTTTACTAAAGGAATTCAATTAAATTTTGCCCTGCTGAGCTGCAAGACGAGGTACCTCCAGGTGTTCCCCAACGCAGATTTACTAAGTATAAAAACAATTGCTTAGCCTTCTTTTATATTAAAAATTTTCTTGTTTAGCTTAAATTATAAGTCCCAATTTATGAGAGAAAAACCTATTAGTGCTTAATAATTACTATATATTATCCGAATTTCTTTACTGAGCCATATAAAAATTGATATATAAATATTGTTATGGTATATTTCGTTAATTTTTTTTTCATACGATATCCTTTCCTGTCAACTCAAATGAAGAAATTGTCTGTTTTTACTATTATTTAATGGAGTTTCAGTGAAATATTTATACATATTTTTTCTGTTTAACCTATTTGTTATCTGCCAACCCAGGGGTTATGATTTTCTGGAAATTAATCATTCCAATGAACCATATAAGTATGGAAGATCTAATTCGTTTTCGGAAATTAACCAGAACTCCCTGATTAAGAATCTTGTAGTTTCTACTATGATAGCAGGTGAAACTGAAAAACTCTCTGAGAGTTTCAATATTGGAATAACAGAGGTCTCAATTAGGCAGTACCAGGAATTTTTGTTGGATTTAGCAGAACTAATTGATTCGAATAGTTTTATGACTTCATTAGAGAGTAGGGGCAATACATTCCAAAGCAACAAGCAAATCAAGAATTTTCTTGATGTTTTTATTAGGAACGTAGGTGACACCATAATGATTGGTGAAACCTATTATACTATTTCTCATTCTCCGGGTAAAAAACAAAGCAAAGAATCTCCTCCCATTTTAGGAATATCTTTCTTTAATGAAAGTGGTAAAAACTATCTCAGCCTTGATGGGTTCCAGACCGGTGGGGAGTTTAATACAACCAGTGATGGTAAAAGGTTTTTAGAAGAAGCAAAGGATATACTCTGGAACGCAAGTCAGGATACTAGCCAATACAGAAAAAATGAATTGCTTTTATGGTTATACTTATTGCCCTACGATCCGGATGATGGCGACAGGACCCAATTATTAAGAACTTTTTACAGCAATACTATTGAAGACGATCAAGACGATTTAGACCTTCCTGTTTCAGGAATAGATTGGGCATCTGCAATGATCTTTGCCCTTTTTTATGACTGTAGTCTTCCAACTGATCTTGAGCACGAAACAGCCTGTCGTCATAGAAAGAACAAAGAATTTAGAGAAGATGTGGATTATCCATGGGACGGAGACGTTCTTGGAGAATATGATCCAGTCTGTAAAAAGACATTTAAGGCCTCCTTCAGTAGAAAGAAGAAGCTGAATTTTGTAGAAGATGATACTTTTCTACAAGACAATGAACTATACCATTTAGCGGGCAATGTAAGTGAGTGGATATACAATGATTACACGAAAGATCTTGATATAATATACGCGCAGAGAAATGATCTCAATTTTCATACAGATTTATTAAAAGCATTTAAGGTCACCAGAGGTGGAAGTTATAAAGACGCGCTATATTTTCTCCGTAATGATATTAGATTGAAAATAAGCGCATTGCATCGTGATATAACTATTGGATTCAGGATTGTAAAATGAGAAGTGGAGTAGATAATGCCGTTATCGTTAGGTGACATTGGATTCATCATACTTAGTATCTGCCTTGTTCTAATTATAGGAGGTTATTTTTCTTGGTGGTCCGCACAAAAAAAACTTGGTGTAAGTAAGAAAGAGATAAAAATATTCAGGTATATCCTTGAAGATTTACTTCCAAATAAAAGTGTATATCTTGGTGGGATAATAGTAATGTTTGGTGCCGCGGCAAAAATCCTTCCCGAAATTGTTGATTTTGATGAAGGTATTGGGCTTAGTATAATATTCTACGGATTATTGACGGAAGGCATTGTACTCTTTCTCATGTTTATCGTTAATGAACCGCAAACTAAAAATGGAAATGGAGTTACTCAGGTTATAGACATTGAACCTGTTGTAAATGGATTAAATGATCTAAATAAAAATTTCAACAGAATCCTGCCGAATATTTCCAGCCTCAGTTCTGAAAATACCAGGGAGATCTCACATAACTTTGATTCTCTAGCCCTGGAGCTGCAAGAATTAATTAGAGAAATTAAAACTGCTGATCAAAAGAACAATGAAGTTTTGAAAGAAAATGTTAAAGAGCTGATTGCCGTGATTAAAGATAGCAAGATAGCCAACAATGATGACATAAGGGAAAATACCAGAATAATACTGAACCTTAAAAACAAGATTGATTCTTTTCTGGAATCCCTTAAAAAAGCATTGAGTTAAAAAGTGAATAAAAATACTTTAAAAGTTCGTTTTTATTACATGCTAATCGTGTATATACTATTTGTCTCCTACTATGTCGTAGAAAAGGGTATAATAATAAGTAAAGATAATAATGCCTGGGCTCAGGAGAGGATTGAAGACGTCAACATTGCAATTCATAACCTGGATAATTTTTTCAGAGATGAAAACTCTATAATTCAAATCAGAGAAGAGCTAGGTGATAAATTTGAAAATTTTAATGCAAATTTAGGTCTACTGAGAATGTTTTGGAAAGATTCGGTGAATGATAAACCGGGTATTTATAAACGACTAAATATACTTTACGAAAAAATTGAAAAGAATAATGAAATTGTAAAAAAAACCTTCCCTGATATTAAGTTCATTACACAGTCCTTTAAGCAATTTTTCGGGGATAGCTGCTTTATTTACCAATTAAAAGATTTCGACGATGAAAAAGGTTGGATAGAGACTAAATCTATTTCACCCAAAAAGCTTGGTTGGGATATAGAAAGTGATGAATACCCTCAACCTTTTGTTGCAATAATAATATTCACAAATCTTTTCGAAAAACTGTTACACAAAACTTTTGAAGAAGTAAATTTATCCATAGATCCTCAGGGCTATTCTTTCGCGCAAGGTAAATATCGCTTAAATAAAAATTACTTTTACCAAAACGAGCCTAAAGAAATTACAGTTCATCGGGTTTTGGGGAAACTTATCCCGGACTCAATTAAAATAATGCAGATTAATAATGGAAGAAAAACTCCATTGTTGTCTCAGCAATTTTATAAAGTTGGAGAAAGAATTTCTTTCCCAAACCTTAAACCAGGTAATTATGATATAGTAGTGAGTGAAAAAGGATTTGACGAGTATAAGTCGAATCTTAACTTTGTTGTCTTCGACGATAATGTTGTTATTGAAAAAGGAGCAATATTCTTTAATGGACTGAGAAGAGTAATTAAGGCATATAGTGGACCTCTTTCAACTACAGATACATGTACATACTTTTTAAATCAGGATAATTCATGGCAATATATTCAATTCAGCCCTGACGAGAGTCCTAAAAGGTACCAGATAAGAGTATTACCGATTCCAAAAGGGAATTCCGATTTAAAGATATTTTTTGCCAACAAGGAGGTTTTACTTAACTCAAATTCGAACGTATTTGAATTTGAATACTCCATAAGGAAAACTCACGAAGTTTTATTCACGGTTCGTGGTTCCATCGATAATGAATATTTCAAGTATGTGATGGGGGAACAAAAGCCAATTACCATTACTAAGATTTCGACGAAGGATAACGAAGATATCAAGGTTTATCGGAATGAAGTTAAATTAAGATTTGACCAATTATTTGATGCAGTTAATGAGGATTTTTACAGTATTAAGGTTTATTTAAGTGATAATACAAATTACCTATTTAAAATAGAGAATAAAAAATGAGAATTATTTATAGCCTACTTGTAGCATTTTGCGTAATAGGAAATTATGGAATATATGGTCAAATTAAAATTGAGAACGAACAAAGTCTGGAGAAGCTTATTCTGTTCGAAATTGATAACGGCAAGGACTTTTTCGGAAAAAATTATTCGGAAGATTTTTGGGATTGGAAAAATGAAAATAAAATTGGAGCGGCTGACTTTAATTTGCCATTTTTTGTTCTTCTAAAAGCAGGAGAAAATAATAAGCTTATTGTTCACGAAAATTTTGATTTCTTTAACTCGAAACTAGGCTGTACTGATAAAGACATTAAAAGTACGATGGGTCTTCTTTTTAATAATTTTTCAGAAGTTTATTCCTATTCAGATGATATTGATAGCATGGTAACGCATACTTCTCTAAGGCAGACTTGGAAAAAGAATTTTAACAAGATCTTTAATTTAACAGAACCCTACAAGATCAAACCTGAATCTGATGAATTGGATGATAATGAAATAAACGTATACAACGATATTAAATCTTTTGACAAGAATTCACTTCGGCAAATATATCTGGGCTATTATCCTCACTGGGAGGGTTATGATCAAAAAACTATAAGACTTCTCATTTTTCGTTTTGCTGAAGAAGAGATGGGGAATAAAATTGTAAATAGTGAAAATGAATTTGACTTAAATGCCAATCATGAAAGCTGGTATTGTATTACTCCCTATCGGTTGATTAGAAACTGTTTTTCCTTATCTTTTCGGAATATGATGGAAAATGTTTATAACAATCCTCTTGATTTTGTTGATCTGGATATATCGGATGATAATTCAAGTCAGTTGAAAATTATATCTTTAAAAAAGGACGAGGCTCAATTACTGAACGTCTTAAAAGAACATTTGGAATATGTTGAATTTATTTCCAGCGGTGGTTACTACGTGCCAATTTCAATTGACTAGTTAAAAAGGGCTTTGATGGAAGTATTGTTTGCAAAACAAAAAACTTGACAGAAGTCTCAATAAGGTTTGCAGTAATCAGTTCGAGAAAACACAGACGATAATTGTAAAATAACTATTCCATGCTGAATTTACGATTGCAGGCACTGGGGCAACAATTGAAAAACTAGAATGCAGATTCTTTAATGCTCAGATATGAAGTCGGTAGTTTTATTTCAGGTACAACATTTTTCTTGATAGTTTGAATTCTTTTGTAATAATTGAATAATAGTAGACTCCGCTTGGAAGGTGGGAAGCATTAAAATCTATCGAATAATTGCCGGCTCTTTTTGATTCACTTACAATTATATTAACTATTTCACCCAAAGAGTTATATACGGATATAACAACAAAGTCTTCGTTTTTTAGTGAGTAATTTATAACAGTAGAAGGATTAAATGGATTAGGATAATTCTGCTCCAGCCTGTAATTAAGAGCTAAATCCTCCTCGTAATCAATGTCAGTAACTGAATATGCAATTCTCAAAGGACTGTCACTAACATCAAACAATACCTCATTATTTACTTCGCTGATTTTAACTAAAGCATTTTCTGAAGGATCCACTGCAACAGACCAGTTATATCTCTTTCTTTGTGCGTTTATGTTGGAGGCAATAGTCATCCAGGAAAATCCATTATCTAAAGAAAGTTCAATATTTATTTCATCAATTCCTTCACACTCCCATTCAACATCCATAGGATTGTTTTTCTCAATGATTTCTCCGCCATTGGGGAAAGTTAGATCTAAATATTTTTGACTACCAATAATAAGTTTTGAACTGAATCCAAGAGAAGCAAGCTCTTCTGCAGAATAGACGATTTGATTTTTTGAATTATCGGATAATTCCAAGCTGACGAACCAGTTGCCGGTTTTTGAATTTCTGTTAAATTCAATTTCTCCGGACTGACTAAAATTGATAGTGTCAATTTTCTTGATTTTAAGGGATTGGTTTCCGCCATTCTCCTCAGGATTAAATATTATATTAATTTCATCTATACCACTTAGGTCATCAGTAGCCGAAATTGTATAGGAAACTATGATATCATTTTCTCCGACAAAAATCGAATCTGGTGAGAAATAAAAGTCAACTAGTACAGGAGGAGTGATGTCAGCAGAAGTCCTTAGAAAAAGTGTAGAAGAAATCCCGAGGTCCTCCAGATCATCTGCTGTGTATGTGATCTTATTCTTCTCATTGTCTTCAATTTCAATGCTTGCTCTCCAAATTCCTTCCTTACTGCTTTTCTTAAAGGTAAATATATCCGTAATCTGAAAACTAGTGCTGTTAATTTTATCAAATCGGACAGCTTCACCACCACCATTGGAAATTGGTTCAAAGGAAAGGTTAATTTTACTGATGCCGCTTAAATCATCAGTCGCCCTTAGATCGAAAAGAACAGACAAATCACTACCGGATAGATCAAGAGAATCCGGAGAAAAAGAAAAGCTTTGCAAAACGGGTGGTGTAATATCTTCCGTGGTAAAGATTTCAAGTGTAGAGTTGTAATTTAATGTTTCTAAGTCCAGGGCAGAATAAATTGTTGAATTTCCTTCAACATCCTTTAGGGAAATTGAGGCGTGCCAAATACCTTCTTTAGGGTTATTACCAAAATCCATACTGCCAGTAATGGAGGAATATCCCCCGTTTATTCTTTTATAGGATTCTGTTTTGCTTCCACCATTTCCCTCCGGGGAAAACTCCAATACAATCTCATCTATTCCACTTATATCATCGATACAACTGATTGAAAAACCTATTTCGTGCTGACTTTGACTGACATCTATTGCTGCGGGTGAAAAGGAAAAGCCAGTTAATTCAGGTGGTGTTGAATCTACTGTTGAAAAAACAGTAAGTGTATTATCAAAACCTGAATCCGCCAGATCATTTGTAGAGTAGGTGATTGAATTTCCTTCAACGTCTTTTAAAGACACGCTAGCATACCATTCACCCTCGGAAGGATTATTTCCCAGATCAATTGTACCGGAGAATGTATTAGACGCTCCATTAATCTTTCTTATGGTTTCAGTCTTGCTTCCACCATTTCCGGAGGGTGAAAAACTCACGGAGACCTCATCAATTCCACTCAAGTTATCACTTGCAGAGATTGCAAAAGAAATTTCGCTATTACCACTAACTAAATCAAAAGCGGAAGGAGAGAAGGAAAATTCTGTCAGTTCAGGTGGAGTTTCATCAGATTCGGATACAATACTTAAGATTGCATCAATTCCTATGTTTTGCAGATCAGATGCCGAATAGGAAATTTCATTACGGTCATTATCAATAATTGTAACGGAAGCTGCCCACTCTCCAAGAACCGGGTTTTTCCCAAAATTAATTTCATCTGAAACAGTTGCAGAAGTGCTGTTGATTTTTTTTATCTGGGCAGATTTTTCTCCACCTCCGGCAAGTGACGAAAAACTCACATTAATTTTATCTATTCCACTTGAATCATCCTCTGCACTTACAGAGAAACTCACTGTTAAGTTTGAACCGGTTATTTTTAAGGACGAAGGTGAAAAAGAAAAGCCCGAAAGACTGGGCGCGGTTATATCCTGAGAGTAAAATATTGATGAAGATAAGGCGAATAAAAGGAAATAAAATGAATACTTCATTTTAGTAAGTCCTTCATTCTTTCATTTAAGAAAGGGATAAAATATTTTAAAATAGCGCCCGAATTTTGTCACTGCAACAGTGACTTAAGGTAACATGTTATTGCTAATAAATCAAATATATTTTTGTGATGTAATTCACATAAAGAGCGTCACAGATAAACAGTTTAAATTGCGGGGATCTTCCTGCTAAGTTCTCTTCACAACGACTATCGTCATATCATCATTTTTATAAGCCAATTAGCAACGTAAGTGATTGAAATACAATGTGTTAGGGTTCTGCAAGATCAGCTGAGTAACAAATAGGTAACAAAATTGTTAAAAAATAGCCTATTTTTACCTGAAAACGGAAAAAATTAGTAATTGCAACGCTTTCAAGTCATCTCCTTCTTTAACCTTCTTAACGAATTGTGGGTTCGTGATTTCCACGCACCATCCCGCCTTCCAATCTCTGGATGTGGCAAGTGACTAATCCGGTATTCTTTATCAAGCTGAATTGTTCTGATCTCTCCATTAAGCAACTCTTCATTGTCTCTTATGCTCTTTGTAAAAGCCTTTGCCGGTACCTCTCCGAGAGTAATAATTAGGCTTGGGCTGCAGAGTTTGATCTCCTCTATGATCCACTTCATATTGCTTTGTGAATGAGCAATTTTCTTAAAATGTTTGTGTGTGTTAATAAATTCTTTCGTTGGATACAACTTTTGACAATTATTAACATGAGGATCTGGATAAAGGTAAACTCTTACAAGATCAGTAATCCAGATTGTTTTGGGGTCAATGCCGAGTTTTGGAAAATAATTATCTTCTAGTTGTTTTCTTGATTCTTGATTGCGGACCTGTCTCCCATCAAAATAGTGTTCTTCAGCGAAAGGAGAGAGATTATTTCCAATTGGTACCAAACCAGCTTTTTCTCTCTGCTCAAACCTGGCAGAAGGGAATGCTCCAATTAGCATGACTTCACAAGGTTCTTTTGCGAGTGGCAGAACTGGTTGGATTGGATTACCATCCGGAAAGAGGTAAGGTTCTGGAAATATTTTTAACTCCCTATTGATATCGCTAAGGTAATTATTGTAACACTTCTTTTTAAAATCTGTGATTTCTTTGTTCATAACGATCTTTCCACTTTTTTATATGAGAGTTAAATTCATCTTCATTATCAAACTCATAGACCGTAATGAGTCGATCTTTTATGTCATAATCATCTTCCAGAAAGTCTGCCAAGGTTCTTGAATCAACTATAAGGAAGAATTTCCCATCTTTCAGAGCTCCATAAACAACTCCTCCTTCAAATCCTGTGATTCTTTGTTTGTTTGGAAAAGTCGTAGCAAGATTGAAGTCCATACAGTAGTTCTGTCGTTTCATAATTTATAATATAGGGACGGAACTAACATTTGTAAAGTCCACTGTGTCAACAATGCTTAAGATGTAATATTAAACATTTTATGGTACTTATACGTATATCTTTTTTAATGTTAAAATGTTATATTAAGCCATTCTTAGAAGGTGGTGTTTTATTCACATCTCTAAAGCCAACCACAAATGCCAGATTTATTTAGTCGGCAGCTGATATTAGTTGTTATACCGAATCGAGTATCTAAAGTTATGTGTTTAATTGCGGAGGTATTATGGCATCCGATTCAAAATCCAATAATGATTTATCAAAAATCAATACAAACTGGATTAAGTCTGATGAAAATATTCAGAGACAATACGATCGAGCAATTTCTCTAGTTGAATATTACGTTCAATTAACCTGGTTGGTTTTTGGTGCATTTCTTTTGACTGAAACTGTACTGCTTGCTGCTATTGCTTCAATCAGTGACAAGTCTGGGTCTTCAGAAAATTGGGTCTTTGGTGGTGCAATTCTTGGATTAATTCTAACATATCCTTGGTGGGCTTCATTCCGATATAATCACACTCTTTATCTTTTACATTTAACTGAGGCTGTTAAATCAGAACCAGTTACTGGTTTATTTTTTACAAATGGCAAGAGATTAATCGATGGTGAGGCTTTTTTAGGACCTCTACAAGAAAGTATAAAAATACCTTGGGCAGCGAGATTACGTACACCTAATTTTTCAGTACAATTACTAATTGTCGCTTTCATAATTGTTTTTATGCTTATAGTGTCAATAAAGGTTTTTAATCTCGTAGAGTGTTTTTTAGATTATATTAAATACACATGATAAGCCAGATACGTGTACTATGATTATGGATGCATTTAATATAACGAGATTTGAGAATCAATTTCCCACTTTAAAAGAGGCAATTAATTTCATTTCTAAATTAAGAGACCTTGATTTATCAAAAATTAGTTTAGATGAGCTGGGCGAAATGATCGATAATGGTCTTAAAACGATTCCATTTGCCACTGGAACAATACCAAAAGGGCAGACTTTATTTCGAGCAAGAGTAAACGAAAATGATATAAGCTTTGAAAATATTTCCCAACTTGGATTAATACCAAGACTTAAAGTCAGTGATTTTGGAAGAGCAAATCGCCCCAATGATGCTGTTTTTTATTGTGCTGATAATTTTGAATTATCTTGTGGTGAAGTTCTACAAAATATAAAATACTCGTCTAATCCTAAACGTGAGATTGGTATTACGACTGTCAGTGAGTGGGTAACTATGAAAGACTTACATATTTCCCCTATTTACTATAGTAAAAATGTTATGGAGTGGAGAAAAGACATCACAGAATTCAAAAAAAACAATTCAGACTTTATTCGTGCGAAAGGAACAATCAAATCAAAAACATTAGATGTGAGCGATTTAATACTAGAATTTTTTTGTGACGAGTTTTCAAAAAGCAAAATTCTAACCACTAACGATTACAAATTTAGTGTTTGGTATGTTATGAGATTGAAAAAAATGAATGATCAAATTGCTTCCCAACATGCTAACAAAAAATTTGATGGAGTTGTTTATCCAAGTGTTGCTATGAAATTCAAAGGGGACAACATTGCGCTTTATGACAAAAATCTTTCCTCTAAAATAACTTTTAAAACAGCATCCGAAATGGCATGCGCAGATTTCGATTTCGAAAATGCCTCCTTTAAATCTTTTAAAATACGCAAGCTGGATTCAATTGGTAAAAACGGGAAATTAAATTGGCATTAGTATTATAAAAAGAAATGTTAATGATTGGGTCAACACATAACAAGCCCATCAAACCGCCTGCCGATACGGCTTGGTGTTAGTACAAATTATAAAGTTTGACTTATACGTTCGGCTTTTTGTTCTAAGTAGTTTGTGAAAGATAAGCAGCGTCGCCGCACTCGTGGATAAAATTAGTGCGGCTACTAATTATAAACAATCGTTGTTAGTAAGGCATTGTCGCTCTGGACGACGGCTTATTGGCAACACCGTCATACAAACAAAAAAGGTATTGAAATAATGAGCCAAGGAGATACCGCCAGAAACAATTTTTCGAGTGCAAGACTAGAACTAATTGAAAGAATCAAATTACGCGATAATGTAGTTGTTATTTTTTTGGGTGCTATTGGTGTAATATTTAGTATTTCACTTCGTATAAGTGAAAACAAAGATATCCTTTATATAATACCATATTTATCGTTTGGCTGTTCACTAATAATTAGCCAGCACAACTCTGTGATTGGTTGTTTAGCGAGGTATTTAGTCTTTGAGTTAGAGCCATTTTTACATTCAATTAATGAATATGCACCTCAATGGGACAATTCTACATCCTTAAAACAATATTTGTCAAAAGCAATCCAATACCGTTCAATTTCACACGTTGTCCTAATCGTCCTTCCTTCAATATTTGCATTAATGCTTTTATTGGAAGATTCATTAGACGGATCAATAATTCAAAAATCTTTATGGGTTATTGGTTTAGTTTTAGTTGCTATCTGTGTTGATTTTATAATCCGTAGTCATACGGATCGAAAAGATTTTCAAAACGAAATGAATGAGAAAGAAGAGAAGAACGATATAATAATTAACAATGAAAAAAAAAATTAAACTTTATGCCGAGAAATTATAATTTTCATCACCCAATTGATGCCTCGATGCACTATAATCGTGCTGTAATTTGTCTTGACAAAGCATTTAACTTCCCAGATGGTAGTTATTTATTCTATGCTTCACTTGAATTGAGAATCTGTATTGAAAGGTTTTTATTTGAATACCTTGTAATTATGAATACAGATGATGAAAAAATCGAACAATATATGAAAGAATACAGAATTAAAAATTTGACTAATGCTATCCTTGAAGCTGAACCAGAATTTGACAAAAAACTTGAATACACTAATTTCTACTTAACAACTATTGGTGCTGATTTTCAAATGCAAATCCCGGATTTAAATAAACTTAATACATATTATGGTAAACTTGGTAACTACCTGCACAACTTTAAGAAACCTAGTGAAAACGTTCAAGATCAAGAATGGTGGAATTCTTTTATTCAACTAGTTGAGGAAACAAGAGCATATTTATTTGAATTCTTTAAAGTCCCTCGTGCTTTCTTTAAAATGAATGAAAGGGGTCTGGCACTATATCAAGAATATAAAGATGGGAAAATACCCAAGGAAGAAATTGCAAAGAAAATAATTTCTGATTGGAAGTAATGTTTGTATAACCAACAACTCAAACACGACTGCTTCAGCCGGTCGTAACAACCGCCCAACAAGACGGCGGGCAGGTTTGCAGTTCAGCTTGGTTTTGTTTTCATGAGTTGGGAAGTAACTAAATAACATAATCAGCAAATCATAAAATATGGAGACGTAAACCCTGTGGCAGTGGTTTAGTTGTATCGCCGTTATATTTCCAAGGAGTGTTATGAAATATATTGCATTATTATTTTTTATATCTGCGAGTATAATCGCAACTCCCAAAATTCAAAATGAAAAATTGAAGTCTATTGAGCAAGAGCAACTTGCTATTAAAAAGCATATTGATAGTCTTGATATTGTGTTGAGCAAAATAGTTGATAAAATTAAAGAAAATGAAATAAGACTTGAATCTGTAGACGCCTTAGTTTCTACTTCAAACAACTATTTATCAATTGCAAGCTGGGCTGGTGGTATCATTACTGCTCTTTTATTTTTCATTGGTATATACAGTATCATATCCTTTAGCTTATCAAAGCGTGAGATAGACAAACATCTTGAAAAATCAAAAACGGATGTCGAAGAGGCAAAAACTAGATTTAATGACTTCATTAATTCCCCATTAGAAATTAAAGAGGTCATTGAGAATATTAATTATCGTGAAATTATTGATGGATTAAGCTCCGAAGAGGAAAGAATATTCAATGTCAATATAACTAGAGCATATAATCTACCCACAGAAAAAAGAATAGAAATAGCCAATATTATAAAATCCAAGCTTTATGATCCTAATTATTATAAACTATTCTTCCAGATTTATTATTTCCTAAAACAAAACCTTGATGTTAATGTAAATAATTATGCCTATAAGTTATGGAACGATTTTCATGGAAATGCTCCAAATAATGGTGAGCACATGTTGATTACCGATATTTTCTCAGCTAAACCTTTTCCTATTCAACCATTTGCTTTTCTTAATGAGCTAATTAAATCAAGCAAAACTAATTTATTACATTTTATGATTTCTAGTCTTGATAACGATGAGTTTATAGAATTACTTAAAGAATCAGTCTTAGCCAATTTGGAAATCGATTACAATTCTCTCCTACATAAAATGGATGAAATGGAATTTGAATTAACTTCTTTTGTTAAAGACAATGTTGATAAAATTGATGAAAATACATTTGATAAGTTGCATACAAAACTAAAGTTTGATAAAGACATTATAAATGATAGATTAAAAAAGAATAACAATCTAAACGAAAGCATTGATAAATATATTAGAAATGTTGTTGCTGGGCCCAATGAGTTCAGTTTTCTCGCTGATCAAATAGAGTTATCAAAAAAACAGAGATGGATTGAATTATTCAACTTTTACTTAAAGGAAGATCCACAAGAACTGAAAAATGAAATATTATGGGACAATTATAAGGAAGCAAAGGATACTCTTCCAAAGGATGAGTTTTTTATAAATGATTTACCTTTGTTTTTTGAAAAGAACTATGGAATAATTAAGAAAGACCACTCCTATTTTTATAGATCGATTGAAATATCACCAATAAACGAATCTAATTTTTTCACTGGTCAAACTTATTCAGTTGTAGTTCATCCAATACTGAATAAGAAAATTCATATTGATAGAATTAAATGATTGTGGAAATATAACCAGCTTTACAAGCAGACCCCGCCAAAAAGTACGGCGGGCAGGCGAAACGGTTTGAGTGAAGTGTAATTTTAAGGTTTAGTTTTTTCGTTCGGCATTTTGTTCAGCGTAGTTTATGTAAGTAAGTTAGGTCGCCGCCATTGTGCGGAAAGTTAATGGCGGCTACACATTATAAATATTCGTTGTCAGTTAAGCATTGGTGTTATGGGCGTGCGGGTGAAAAGCGACAACGTCAGGCATCTTAAACAGCATGGAATAGTATAATGAAATCAATTGGCAAATATGGAGAATATAGAGTTTTAGCATGCCTCTTAGAAAGAGACATTGAAACCTATCAAGCTATAAATATTAATCAACCAGACTTTGACCTTACGTCTATTTTAAGAAAAGATAAAGTTGTCAGAATCCAAGTAAAATCGACTGAACTACACAATAAGGCAACAAATAATTCTATCGCCCGTATTGAAAAAGATTACGATTTCTTAGTAGTAGTTATCTTTGAAGGAGAAGGTAAATCAAGGTTTTTCATCATGTCAAAATCTGAGGTCATGAAGGAAAAAGGAAACAACAAACAGTTAGGAGTAACCCAGCTGCATAACAAGGAAAGCCAAGTCAAAGATTGTCTTTTAAAGTATGAGAACAAATGGGAGACAATAATTAATGCATAGCTTCTTTAACAAGTATAAAGTCAATAGGACGTAAATCACCCTTAAAAAAAATTAACATAGCTGCTTTGACAGCAAAAACAGATGATACTTTCTCTAAATAAATAATTAGAGAAAGTAATTTGGTTGTGTTTTAACATAAATCAGCGTTATGTTTATTTGAAAAAAAAGGAAATTAAATGCTATCCGGAACGATTAGAGAAATCGCAAGTTTTCAGCCGCAATATTCAAGCGAAAATACGGAACCCATGCAAAAAAGGGGGCGCCTTATACGAGATACACTTCCCTCGCAATTGGCTGGTTTCCGTGAGAGGTTCTGTGAGAGGCTAAGTGAGTTCGGTGACAGCACTGATATTGAGGGGCGTGACGGGATCGGGCGAAAGACACCTGCGCCCTGGGTTCGAATATTTTCTAGAGAACTGTCGCCCTCGGCAACTACTGGTTTCTATTTGGTTATTCACTTCTCCGTAGACGGGTCGCGGTGCTTTGTATGTGTAGGGTGTGCATCGACAACTTGGGATAGTGACAAAGGGGACTTGATTCCAAATTCGAATGAAGAGATTCAAAGGAAAGTCGACTGGGCGCGTGCCACAGCGAAAAAGGCAAAAATCGATTATTCTAGATTTACCGATACTATAGAGATTGGCTCAGAATTGCCGTTGCCAAAATCATTTGAGAAGGCTACAGCATTTTGTCAGACTCATTTCATTTCCGATCTGTCTGACGAAAAGTTTCTAGCGTCAATCGATTCCGGGTTAGATATACTGGCCGTTCTTTATAAATCATATAGCGACCTTGAAGATCTAAGCTCGGCTGAGATTTCAAAAATTGAGATTGAGTCAGTAGTTAATCCGCGGAAAAAAAATGCGGTTTCACGCCAGGGTTACGGACTCAGCGCTAAAGAAAGGCGAGCGGTCGAAATCCACGCCATGGAGGTGACAAGCAAATACCTTAAAGGACTTGGCTATACTGTAAAGGATATGTCGTCTACCCAATCATACGACTATAGTGCGAGCAAGGGTGACTTCGTGACCAAAGTTGAGGTCAAGGGAACTACAAGTGCTAACGCCGATGCTGTCTTGATGACTGCCAATGAAGTTCGGTTGCACTTGGACGACAATCAGAGAACTGCTCTTGCGATAGTAAGTGGAATTCGCTTTGCGAGTCGTGGCGACAACCCTGTTTGCGAAGGTGGTGAATTGGAATACCGTGATCCATCAGCAATAGATGGGTGGGAGATTGAGCCAACCGCGTACGTGGTTCGACGAACGACATAACAAGCGCTTTTAGCTGACTTCCAAATAAGGATTGGTAATTCGAAATGATAAGGAATATCATGATCCAAAAACTTATCTTTAATAACTAATTAACAAAACAACTAAATATTTCTCTAATCTGGATGGAACCCAATAATGTTCGAACAAACCTTTAAAAATATTGATGACATTTTACATAAAGACGCTGGTTGCTCCAATGAGTTGGATTATGTTGAGCAGACGTCCTGGATTCTGTTTCTAAAGTACCTTGACGATTTAGAAAAGGAACGGAAATCTAAAGCTGAGCTGGTTGGGAAGGAATATGAGTATCTGATTGATGATGAATACAGATGGGATGTTTGGGCGGCGCCTAAAAATGGAGATGGTAAAATCGATATTAATAAAGCTCTTACCGGGGATGATCTTAAAGATTTTGTTGATCTACAATTAATACCATATCTAAAGAAATTCAAAACTTCTGCATCTTCGCCTGATACACTTGAGTATAAAGTTGGAGAGATATTTAACGAGCTTAAAAATAAAATACAGAGTGGCTATACTCTACGCGGGGCAATCGATTTAATTGACCAGTTGCGTTTTCAGACACATGCTGAAAAGCATGAAATGAGTCATCTGTACGAAGACAAAATTAAAAACATGGGGAGTGCTGGGCGAAATGGTGGCGAGTATTATACTCCACGTCCACTCATAAAAACTATTGTAAAAGTTGTTGCGCCTGAACTTGGACAAACCATTTACGATGGTGCGGTTGGTTCAGCCGGTTTTTTGTGCGAGGCTTTTGAATACCTTCAGGAGCATAATAAACAACGTTCAACATCACAGAATAATGTTCTGCAAACAAAAACATTTTATGGTAAGGAAAAGAAATCCTTAGCCTACATTATAGGCACAATGAATATGATACTTCATGGGGTTGAAGCGCCAAACATAGTTCATGCTAATACACTGGCAGAAAATATTGCCGACATTCAGGAAAAAGACAGGTATGATATAGTATTGGCAAACCCTCCATTTGGGGGCAAGGAACGGGATGAAGTAAAACAAAACTTTAATATAAAAACTGGTGAGACAGCTTTTCTCTTTTTGCAGCATTTTATTAAGATACTAAGAGCCGGTGGTAAAGCTGGTATTGTTATCAAAAACACGTTTTTAAGTAATACAGATAATGCCTCGGTGAGTTTGCGAAAACTGCTGCTGGAGAGCTGCAATTTACATACTGTCCTCGATTTACCAGGCGGTACCTTTCAGGGGGCTGGTGTTAAGACAGTAGTTCTATTTTTTGAGAAAGGAAGCGCGACCAGAAAAGTCTGGTATTATCAATTAAACCTGGATAGAAACCTTGGCAAGACTAACTCGCTAAATGAAAATGATTTAGCAGAATTTGTAAAGCTGCAAAGTACAAAAGCAAATAGCGAAAACAGCTGGTCAGTTAAAATAGCTGATGTTGACCCGGTGACTTTCGATCTTAGCGTTAAAAACCCCAATAAAAAAGAAGAAACCGCTTTACGTCAACCAGAGGAAATCTTGGATGCGATAAAAGCTCTTGATGAAGAAAGCGCAGATATCCTAAACTCAATTTTGGATCTGGTATGACCATTCGACAAAATCAGTTGCCTAAAGGTTGGGAAATAAAAAGGTTGGGTGATGTTTGTGACACTGGTGCTGGTGGAACTCCATTGAAAGCCCATAAAGATTTTTATCAGGGAGGAACTATTCCTTGGTTGATGAGTGGTGAAGTGGGGCAAGGAGAAGTTTTTCAGGCAAAAAATTTTATTACAGAAAAAGGATTAAAAAACTCATCAGCAAAGTTATTTCCAATAAATACAGTTTTAGTCGCAATGTATGGAGCAACCGCTGGGCAAGTTGGTATTCTAAAATTTGAGGCTTGTACAAATCAAGCGGTTTGCGGTATTCTTCCAAATGAACAAACTATTCCCGAGTATTTATTTTACTACTTTCTTTCAATAAAAGAAGAATTAGTTGCACAAGCAATTGGAGGAGCACAACCAAATATATCACAAATTAAAATTCGAAATACAAATATCCCACTCCCTCCACTCTCCGAGCAACAACGCATCGTAGCCATTTTAGATAAAGCCTTTGCTGCTATCGTAAAGGCAAAAGCCAATGCTGAGCAAAACCTTAAAAATGCCAAAGAACTTTTTAAGAGTTATTTGCAATCCATCTTTGACCCTTCGACACGCTCAGGGCAAGAAGGTGAGGGTTGGGAAGAGAAAACTTTGAATCAAATATCGGAAAATTTGGATAGCAAGAGAGTTCCAATAACAAAAAATGTAAGGAACAAGGGGACAATCCCTTATTATGGAGCCTCTGGAATAGTTGATTATGTAGCAGATTATTTATTTGATGAAGATTTACTTTGCATTTCTGAAGATGGGGCGAATCTTTTAGCAAGAACTTACCCAATTGCTTTTTCAATTAGCGGTAAGACCTGGGTGAACAATCATGCTCACGTTCTGAAATTTAAAAATATTGTAACTCAAAAATTTGTTGAGCTGTATCTCAATTCTATAAAACTAGATGATTTTGTAAGTGGAATGGCACAACCAAAATTAAATCAAACAATGCTAAATAAAATTCCAATCCCGATTCCTGTACTATCAGTGCAACAAACACTTGTCCAAAAACTCGACGCTCTGCGTTTTGAAACAAAAAAACTTGAAGACATATATCAACAAAAAATAAATGATCTGGAAGAATTGAAGAAAAGTATATTGCAAAAAGCTTTTAATGGGGAATTAAATACTACAAAAAATATAGAAGCTATATGAACGAAGCCGAAACCAGAGCAGAACTAATTGATCCTAAGCTAAAAGAAAATGGCTGGGATAGTAAAGCTAACCCCGATGTTAAGGTTCATCGTGAGTACACAATTACTCAAGGTAAAATAAAAGCGAGCGGCGGAAGGGGTAAAGCCCTGATAGCTGATTATGTCCTGGCATACAAGAGCAGAAAGCTTGCTGTGGTTGAGGCAAAAAGTGATGAACAAGAAGTTGGTGAAGGTGTTGCCCAGGCAAAAAATTATGCAGAAAAGCTTGGACTTGATCATACTTATGCCGCCAACGGAAAAGAGATTTATTACATCAATATGGATACTGCTCTTGAGGCATCAGTAGAAAATTTTCACGAGCCTTTGGAATTATGGAACGAAGTATTCCCGGAACAGAACGAATGGCAGGATAAATATAATTCTGTCCCCTTTGAAGATAAAGGGGGTACCATGGGTGGCAGGTTTTATCAGGATATTGCTATAGAAAAAGTTCTTGATGCCGTATCAGAAAAAAAACCGAGAATATTGCTAACTCTTGCCACCGGTACGGGTAAAACCTTTATTGCCTTTCAGATAGCCTGGAAGTTGTTTCACTCCAGATGGAATTTACAGTATGATGGAAAACGAAGACCACGAATTCTCTTTTTAGCAGATAGAAATATTCTCGCAGATCAGGCGTTTAATGTCTTCTCCTCATTTCCTGAAGATGCTCTGGTTCGTATAAGACCACATGAAATTAAAAAGAAGGGAAGCGTTCCAACTAACGGTTCTATTTTCTTTACCATATTTCAGACCTTTATGAGCGGTCCAAATGATACTCCTTACTTCGGAGAATATCCAAAGGACTTTTTCGATTTCATTATTATTGATGAGTGTCATCGTGGTGGTGCAAACAACGAAAGTACCTGGCGTGAAATAATGAATTATTTTTCACCTGCTGTTCAAATTGGTTTAACAGCTACGCCTAAGAGAACGGAGAATGTTGATACCTACGAATACTTTGGTGATCCTGTCTATATTTATTCCCTTAAGGAGGGCATTAACGACGGCTTCTTAACACCATTTAAGGTAAAGCGTATAAAAACCTCGCTTGATGAATATACCTATGAATCTGATGATAAAATTATTGAGGGAGAAATTGAAGAGGGGAAAACATACACTGAAAGTGATTTTAACAGGATTATAGAGATTAAGGCAAGAGAGGAAAAACGTGTAAGACTATTTTTGGACTCGATAAACCAGAATGAAAAAACGATTATCTTCTGTGCAACGCAAGATCATGCAGCTGCCGTTAGAGATTTGATTAATCAGTTTAAGAAGAGCAATGAACCAAATTATTGTGTTAGAGTTACAGCCAATGATGGTGAATTGGGTGAACAGTATTTAAGAGAATTTCAGGATAATGAGAAAACGATACCGACAATACTAACCACATCCCAAAAATTATCCACAGGCGTTGATGCCCGGAATATCAGAAATATTGTACTGATGCGTCCGGTAAATAGTATTGTAGAGTTCAAGCAGATTGTCGGTAGAGGGACAAGATTATTTGACGGTAAAAACTTTTTCACCATTTACGATTTTGTAAATGCGAGCGAAAGATTTAAGGATCCGGAATGGGATGGTGAGCCGGTTGAACCTGAGCCCTGTTTCAAGTGCGGTAAGTACCCCTGCGAATGTGAGTATGAGCCTCCTAAACCTTGTCCTGACTGTGGAAAGATTCCTCCCTGTTGGTGTATCAAAGAGCCTCCACCTGCTTGCCAGAAGTGCGGGCAATATCCCTGTGTTTGCATAAAGAAGGTTAAGATAAAATTAGGAGAGGGAAAAGAGCTCGAAATTGAGCATACCGTAGAATCTACGTTTTGGGGACCGAACGGAGAGCAGCTCACTGTAGAGGAGTTTTTACAGAGTCTCTATGGCAGTTTACCTGATCTATTCAAGAGCGAGGATGAGCTGCGTTTTATCTGGGCAAACCCGATAACACGTAAAGTCTTGTTAGACAAACTTGCTGATGCGGGATTTGGAATAGATGAACTGACCACTCTACAAAAGTTAATAGATGCTGATAAGAGTGATCTATTTGATGTACTTGAGTTTATCGCCTATGCTGTAAAACCCATTTCAAGAGAACTGAGAGTAGCAGCTGCCCAGAAGAGTATCTTTGCCACTTTGGACAATGAGCAGAAAGAGTTTTTGGATTTTGTACTCTCCAAGTACATCCAGACAGGCGTTGAAGAACTTGACCAGGATAAGCTGCCAGGGTTATTGGAGTTAAAGTATCACTCAATAAGTGATGCCTCAGAGAGACTTGGGAGTATACCAGACATTAGAAATCTTTTTATTGATTTCCAGAAGTATTTGTATGTGGGGGAATAAGAATTAGTAATAAGTTTTGGATTGACTTTCTTAGGGGTGACTAGAGATGGTATTTTAGGTGGTTAACGCTGACTAATTTACTAAAGTAAAAGGAACAAATGCTAAACAAAATTATCAAAAAATTAAAAGGAATCTACTTAATTAAAAAAAAACATGGCTTTAAGAAACAAGTAGTTGAAAGTAGAAAAAAAGCCTTTAGGTTTTACATCCACTCGACAAATTTTGTATTCATATTATTAATTTTTGTTTTAATATGTACATTATTTTATCGGTATTACGAATTCATAAACTCTGGTATAGAAAATGTTTTTCCGGATAATCAATTTCTTGTAGGCATAATTTATAATCGTTACTTCGATCATCTGGCTAGTTTATTTTTAATTATTTTTATTAGATCATCATTACTAATTATCACTTACAACATTCTTCAACCTTTATTTGCAATTATAAATCATCGAACCAGTGATTTAGTTAAAAGAATAACTGTTAAGGATGAGGATCAGATTTCTGGATATAATTCTATATTTGGAAAGGGCTTTAAAAAGAATGTTAACAAACAGCGAACATTTTACATAATCAGTTATACGATATGCATACTTTTGATCTTCTTGATTTTCTTTCTAAATCTTGATTCTTTTTCTATTGAACAAGTTAGACAAAGTGTATACATAGTATTTTTTATACTAGTGTGTAACCAGGTTTATGGAAGTCACAAAAACTATTTATACGTCGTGAAAAGACTATATGGACTGGAAATTGGGACTAGACTATTGTTTTACCACGCATCAATTGGAATAAAAGCAATATTTCTAACGCTTTTTCAGATTGTTGGTGGATTTTATATGGTATATATAGTTTTTTTCAGGCTAGGTGGTTATGCTACAAAGTCTATACAGTTATTTTTTGAAGAGAATTATAAAACTCTATATTATATCCTCGATTCGAAAGATTTTGGGTTCCTTGCTGGAGCTAAATATGAAAAGATAAGGGAATTGTTTACTTTTCTGAATGAACTATCATTCTCATCTTTATTAGATCTTTTTTTATTCCCTCTAATCTTGTTATTTGCTTTTTTACTTGTCATCAATGTATTTTACTCTTTGATTTTATACGAAAAGGAGACCATTGCAGCAACAATTGCCAGTATACTTCTAAGTAGTACCATTAATCTATTAATAGACTATTCTTTCGACAATTTTTTAAGTAACACAGTTAATCCCTACATTCTTAATATTGTTTCATTCACTATAGCTTTTGTGATAATTAAATATCTGACTGTATTATTAAAGGAAAAAAATATACCTATCAGCTAATATTTTCGAGTAAATCTCACGCAAATCCACCCGCAATTCGTGTTATTATCGCGTTATAAATTTGAAAAGTGCGAATTAGTGTCAAAACCGCAATGTTTAATCGTCGATTTTCTGGTTTTTCCCTGAGTTTATGTTAAAATCTACGTTATTTCATGTTATTTATGTCAAAAACGCAAGAAAATGGACTGTTTTTGCACCTCGAAAAATCAAAAATCGCTCACTATCGCTTACCCAAAAAACTAAGAAATTGAGGATTCTTAATAATCCACACTCCTTTTTATAGTGTAAGAAAACTCTCACTAAAAGCTGTTGCATTTTTAGTTAGGGACAAAGTAAATAATACAATTGAGAAGGGTTCAGGAATAAGCCAATTTGCAATTTTAAAGCGTTACAGCATGCGATATTCATCATAACTTGATAAGTCTAGCCCTAACTATGGGTTGCACCATCAAACGACTTTTTCAGCCCCTTGCGTCTTGCATTTTTTCCAAATCTAAAACCAAATAGTGGGCAGTCCTGTATCTCACACTCCCTCACGTTCTTAGGGCTTCCTCCTGAACAATCCAGGCAATGTTTTCTAATTGATTTTAAGGGTGTTAAATTAGCCTTCTCCATGACATACTCCTTATTTCCCGTAGTTATTAATTGCTTCATTTATTTTGTCATCTAACTCTTCCATAAGCGTAGAATTCTTTTGAGTACCAAATTGATTTACTGTATCAAGAATTTTTGATTTCGCACGACTCTTTTGTTTATCCGGCCAATTATCTGAAATTAGTTCTAGCTCATTCAACCAACTTTCTGCACCTCTACTCTTAAGCCCGGAAAGAAAAATTGAATCCATAAAGTCTTTTTTTGTTTTACTTTCGAAGCTATTTGTTTGAAGAATATTTGTTTTCCTGATCTTCATGTAGGTGTCGAATAATTTTTCTAGGTTCTGATTTATGAAGTTAGGATCGCACAAACTGCGGATAGTAGGTTCAAATTCATATTCCTGCTTTAGTCTGTTCTTGTACTGAATTTCAAATCGCAGAATATTCCTGTCTTCCACATTAATCTGTTCTCTCTTTTTCTTCATCTCAGCAAGTTTGTCGTAGAATTGAACTGTCACACGATTTGTCCTAAAACTCACGGTCTGGTAGTTGTTGTAAGCATTCCAATCGTACCTGGGTAATTCCAGTAAATTTGAAGTGTAAAGTTCGACCGGGTGGTCCAGTGGGACATTTACTCCAATATCAATCCTTCTTAATATGAGAGGGACACCATGAAGATCCAGATTATCAATGATTGCGTTAACCGCAATCTCTATTTCATCCGGCTGAATGATTTTAAGATTATTACCATGATAATACTTATTCAGACTTCCCGAAACAGTGATCCCTTTTTTGGTATTTCGTAAGCAGAAATTATTGTGAAAAGAATACTGAGAATACACTTCTTCTGTGATTAAGTTTATCCTACCTCTCTTATTTCCCAAACTCGGGTAGTCCGAGAGTGAGCAACCTTCAATAATAAATTTAATGGTATCAAACATGTTGGGTGAGGACATTTTTTGTCCTATCCTACTACTTGTTATTAGTAACATGTTCGACAGCCCTGGCTTCCAACTCATCCTTTGTCTGAATACGGTTCCTTAGTACCCAATTGGTAAGTTCTTCCCGTGTGAAGTAAATCATTTTACCATTTGGTTTATAGTAAGTGATTTGATTCTTATGAGTCATCTTGTAAAGACATGATTTGGATACGCCTATGAAAGCTGCTGCTTCAATAAGTGTGAGCGGTTTTTCAAAGTTATTTTCAATAGGAGAGTGTTGAGTCGTTATTCTTTGTTCTAATTTCTTATTCATCTTTGCCTCTAAGTTGTTTTCTTATTAGCAAAGGTAACCTGAAAAAGAACTCTTGAAAAGCAAGTTTACTTTCGGAAAAGTGAAAGTTTACTTTCACTCTTCCTTAAGGTTTAGCTTATATATTTGCCTATATGAATCGAATTTAAGAACATCATATCCGAATTCAATTAACGTTTTTTTATAGGCATCTTTCTCTACAAGTCCAAAATTGATAAGGTCAGTTGTGAATTCGAACATTTCATCCGTGTATTTTTTGTTTGGTTCGAACTTATAACTTTGACGCTGGGTTAGAAGAAAGAGCCCTTCGTATTTTTTTCGTGATACTTCAACTATTTCATCAAATGTTATAATCTCAGTATGATCACATTCGTAGAATGATTTAAAAAATGAGTCATTAAATAATTCTCGGAACGAAGACGAAAAAGCACTCCATTCTTCATCAATATCACTATTCTCTTCATAATTTGGACTAAACGTTAATAATTTTTCCACTCTATTTGTAAATTGACTCCACCACGTGTTCATAATGTGGTAATAAGAATGGTAATTTATCTCTCGAACAATCTTTTGGGAAAGTTTTAATCTTTTTAAGAATTTCGACGGGAATGTTGACAATGCAACAACCAGTAATCTCATGTAATGTATTGCAAAATCATGTTGATCAATTTTTAATATGGATTCTTCTATTTGTGAAAGAAGTACATCATCAATCCCATTTTTTTCCATTTCCTCGCAGAGTAAAATTATTCTATCGTGCAGAATTTCAATTGGTTTATCCTTTATTGGAACTTCCAAATCATTAAATCTCAGCATTTGTTCACCTCACTTAATTTCAATCAATGGTAAATTATCAACAGCTAGTCGTTTAACTTCATCTACGATGCGTGCATATTTCTGTGTCGTAGAAATATCTTTATGTCCAAGTAGTTTGGAAACGGTATAAATATCGGCCCCTTGGGTGAGTGACAATGTTGCAAAGGTGTGCCTTGCTGTATGAAAAGATACATTTTTATCAATTTTGGCTTTCTTAACCCAAGTTTTAATTGTCTGCAGCATTGGTGATTTAGTTGGTAGCCTAAATACTTTAATATCCGGCATAGGTAATATGTTTTCAGGTTTTTGTTGTTTCAATAATTCTTGTGCTGTTCCTGATAGTGGCAAATATTCCATTCTTGTAGTTTTCTTTTGCCTGTATTCAATGACATCACTTTTTATGTTCCCCCATGTCAGAGCATAAACATCACTTATTCTTAATCCAGTAAAGCAGCTGAACAAAAATGCTCTTTTGATTTCAGGGTTTGAACAAGGAGTTGAAGCGAGCTTTTTAATTTCATCCAGCTCCAGGTAGACTCTCTGAACATCTGGTTTTTGAATGTTATCCACCAAAGCGCAGGGATTGCTGGATATTATTTTTTCCTTTACCGCTCTGTTAAAGGCATATTTAATATTCGAATAATAATGGAAAGCTGTGTGCTGCGAAACTTCACTTAATAAAAAGCTTTGAAAAGCTTTAACCCACTCTTCATCTATATCTGCAAATTGAATGTATCCATTAGTGTATGTTTTTAATTTCTCATTTGTACTATACCAGCTACTTCTATCGGCAGGTCTTTCATCCTTTAATTTTTGAAAATAATCAACAAAATTAGCTTTCTTCTTATGATGCGATATGAAGCCATGTTCATTATTCTGCAGTTCAATTATTCTTTTTGCTTTAATACTTTCTGCAAGTTGGAGTGTTTCTTTGTTTAGTAGCTTATCTTTAGTTAATCTCAGATTGAGGAATTCATATTTCCTTTTACCATGTTTGTAAACGTCAAGATAGAGTGAATGGTCGCCGTTGGAAAGTTTCTTTTTTCTAATTGTAACTTTCATTTGGATCTCTTCTTATTTGTTTCTTTTTGCAAAGTAACAAACGAGTAACAAAAAAACAACAAAAATATGAAACGAAGAGAAATCTAATGAAAATACTAGTTTAATAATATGCTGATATTAGCTGGTTTTGTGAGATTTGTTTTCTCATTTTTTCATGTTCTTTTCACCACTACAATAGTCATATCATCATGTTGGGGGAAAACGTCAATAAATTTATTAACATTCTTTACTATAGTATCAACTAATTCGTTGGCGGTCTTTCTTTTGTTAGACTCTATTAAGTCAAGAAGACGCTGCTCCCCAAATTGCTGAAGATTCTCGTTCATTGCTTCGGTAAAACCATCAGTGTAAAAAATTATCATATCACCCGGTTCAAGTTTCTTCTCAGCCTCTCGTAGGGTCTGGTTGAATTTTTCACCTTCTTCAAGTCCCAGCGCAATTCCTTTACTGGAAAGAAAATATGGCGCACCACCATCGCAACTGCAGAAAATAGCCGGATTGTGACCAGCCCGCGCATAATTTATGGAATGATTTTCCATATCGAGAATTGAATAGTACATGCTCACGAATGAATTCTTTTCGATAGTCTTGTAGAGAAGTTTATTAACCTTGCTGAGTACAACTGCAGGAGATACATTTTCTTCAGCGTGGGCTTGTAAAATTCCTTTGGTAAGAGTCATATAAATGGCGGCGCCAACACCTTTACCGGAAACATCACCAATAGCAATTCCTATCCGGTTCCTGTCCAGCTTTACAAAATCGTAGTAATCACCCCCGGCTTCAATGGCCGGAATACTGAGTCCCGCTATATCATAGCCTGCCAGCAATGGGTTTTCTTTTGGCAACAAACTCAATTGTACTTTCGCGGCAATCTCCATTTCCTTCTTTAGTCTCTCTCTCTCTGATATTCTGGCTACATGAGAGGGCATACCAAAACTCTCCATTACAAATTCATCCCGTTTAACAAGACTAATAAAATAAATTGCAGGCGATACTAAAATAAAAACTGCAACTGCAACTAAATTATAATCAAAAAAGGATGTGTCGGAAGAGTACAGTACCAATGCCCCTGATAACAAACTCACATTAAATAGCATGCTGAAAAGAGTTAGCAAATCGAAAAGGAAGAATAAATAGGCGTAAAAACATCCAAATGTAAAAAGTAAAAGTAAATCAATTGGTAAAACCGATAGAGAAGGAGGTGATACAGCTATTACACCGCATAGCATTGTTACTAATCCGGTTATTATAATTGATAGCCATTTCTTTTGCCATTTTTGGTATGAGCTGTTAATAACGAAGAATCCGAGAACAATAGCAGTTAAAAATGATTTCTCAAGAGATCCTAAAATAACGGAAACTGCCGGGTAGATGCCGGAAAATATATCCAGATCCTCATTGTACGAAATAAAAAGATTGTTAGTGTCTGAATTTAAAAGCCACTCTGTTATATTGAAAAGAAAAACTAAACCAAGCGCAAAGACAAAACCACGAATAACTGCTTCGCCGGATTTTAGAGTGAAGAACTTGCCCTTGAAAAAAGCATCTATTCCGTGAAGCTTTTTAGGCCAAAGTTCCCTAGCGTAGGATTCGCCAACAGCCCAGCTGCTAAATACCAGTAAACTTAGTAAAAGATACAAAATGAGCGCATAGAGAACAAAAATTACAATTTTGGTTAGGAGAATATTTACATTGCCAAGACCAACACCTCTGCCAAGTTCCGGCCACAAATTGATTAAGAGAAGAAACTGAATTAGATAAAAAACAATAAAAATATTACGCCCAATTTTTAGCCAGACCTCCCCCTGATGATATTTCTTAATGAAGAAATAGATGGCAAATTGAGTAAGGAAGAAAACAAATACAATCGACAAAGTATTTAACAAAGTTTCAGTGATCTCGAACTGGCTAAACGTAGCTTGCCCAGGTTCAAATTCTAAATTGAAAGCACCCGGAATATTTCCCTGAATAGTTGCTTCCAGTACTAAAATCCCTTGGGGCGATTGGTAGTCAGTCTCCCATCTAAATGTGAAGTCGCTCCTGTTTTTAAACGATGCCACATTAGAAGAAACCAGATCGAAATCAGCTAAATCAAATCCAACAGTATTCTCCAGGAAATCTTCGGCTATTGCTCTTGACTCTTCCTGAGTAACAGTTTGGATATCTATGGTGTCAGGTATTGTCCTCTGAAATCTTTGAAGCTTACCCGAATAGGTTAAATCAACTATATAATTTGTTTGTGGTTCATCCCTAAATAGATTCTCATGTAAAAATACTCTCCACCCATGAACGGGTAATTCTTCACTATTTATAAGGTTTTTGTATTTTTCGCTACCAAGTGAATTAAGGTAATACCTATTATTTACATTGTTCGCTCTAACATAACACTCTGTGTAATAATTTTCGGTTGGAACGTCCTGAGTTGCCAAAAAATCTGTTGCGATTTTTATAGCAGCATCCCGGTCAATTTGCATTTTTAAGGAATCATATTGATTGCTACTATAAAGTAGGATTATCCCAAGTGAGAATATCAGACCAAATGCGATCCAGGCTATCTCTTTTTTAAGGCTTTTCATGCTGCTCCAGACTTATCGTATTTCGATAGAGAATGTAACTATTTTATTCTCTTATGACGATTGGAAAATAGAAATGTTTGGGGTGAAATTCAATTTAAATAAGGGCTTAACCAATTGCACCAACAATGAAATCAAGTATGGATTTTAGTTCGTTAAACGCATTTTCCTGCAGCACAAAGGAAAAAATTGATGATTTAAAAAACATTTGCTTTCAACTAACTATATAATTGTGAAAAATTGTATATTTAGAACCTGATTAGAACTCGGAGAGAGGAAAAAAGCATAAGTTTCATAACAGAGTTTGGTTCTGTGCTATTATCTTATGGTAATATTTAGAAAAAAATTATTAATTATTGGGAAGATGAATGTCACGTTTTAAACTGCTGCGTCTTCTAAATAATATTATTTCCGCAAACCGACTTAGACGATTTCTCGATTTTCTAAGTTACTACTTTGGCGGGCTTTTCAGATCATTCGACAATCACCATATATTTCTTTATGCTGCGGGGATAGCTTTTTCTGTTTTTATAAGCATGATCCCTCTTGTACTTCTGCTTTTTTATGTTCTGGGTAATATCATTAATGTGGAAACTGTGGAAGGCCAGGTAAATCAGCTTATTGATACAGTAATACCTTATCCTGATTTTGCGACCTACACAAAAAGCTTTATACTTAACCGAATACCCGATGTCATTCAATTTAAAAGTATTGCCGGTTATCTTGGTACTTTTGGGTTGTTATTCACAGCAACCTGGCTATTTAGTGGATTAAGGACAGTTCTTAATTTTATTTTTGGTGTTCGGGAAGAGAAGAATGTTCTGGTTGCGTTTTTACGGGATATTGTAGGTGTTTTCATAGTAATTGTTTTTGTTTTACTCTCAACATTTATTTTGCCCTCAGTTAATATATTACTTGAGTTTGCCGATCAGCTTGAGTTTCTCGCATTTTTTAGAGTTAACCAGTTAACAGATTTTCTTTTTTCCGTAATATCCCTTCTCATTATTTACGGTATATTTTTCTTTAGTTATTACCTTATTCCGTATGAGAATCTTCAAAAAAGAGTTCCGCTTGTTGCAGCGCTATGGGCAACAGTTCTTTGGGAGGCTGCCAGATCTCTTTTTGGGTATTATGTATTTGATTTCTTACTTCATAATAAAATTTATGGTGCCTTTATCCTTATTGCCGTGGTTGCTTTTTGGATTTTCTATTCATCGGTATTATTTATTATCGGCGCTGAAATTGGAAGATTATACAGGGATAGAATCAGAATAAATGGTAACAGTGATGTTGAGAGCGAAACGACACCCTGACGAAACAAATAACTGATCAATTTGTTAAAGAACTCAAAAATCATTTAATAACTATAACCAATACAGGTGGCTTTAATGAGTACGAAAAAAGGAATAAGAGGTTTTTTTAGCATATTAATATTATTTAGCATCATTCTCATTACCGCATGTAGTCAGAATGATAAAACACAGCCAAAATTACCCTCTGAAGCAAAAATTACCCGAACAGATAAAAATGTTGAAGGAGTCGAAAGGGAATACAACAAAGCAAAGTATTTTGGTGTTTCTAAAAGATACGCTTACTCATATTTTTATCAGGATGGAAAAGAAACGGGTGGTAAACTTGTTGAAGAAATTTCCTTTAATAAAAAGGGCGAAAAGGTAGAGCATATAAAATATTCCTCAAAAGGATACGTTGATTACAGATTTATTTATACTTATAGCGATGATGGACTGTTGCAAAATATGAGCAGTTGCGATGCAGATGGAAGGGTTCTTCTTTCTAAAAGCAGAACATATGATGAACAAGGAAGAAATACAGGTATCGAGGAAATTGATTCTGTTGACATTAAAAGAACAACATATCAAATAATGACATATCAGGATTCACTGATGGTTGAGAGAATTGTTGAGGATAGTAATCATGATGTATCCATTGTTGAGAAGGTTGTTTATGATAGTCTCGGATATAAAATTGCCAGCCATAAAACTGAACCTAACGTTGGGGTGATGTCTGTTTATTATGTTCATGATGACTTTGGTAACATTACAGAAATTGTAGCTCCTTATTATAAAGTTGTTATGACTTATGATGAGAGAGGAAATGTTATAAACGAGGAGCTGTTCAGTACTGAATCAAGGCAGCATAAATTTGTATATTCTTACGATGATGATGGATTGTTGCTGAATAAAATTAGATATGATTTAGAAGAGAATATGATATTTAAGATGGAATTCAAATACGAATTTCACTAGTCTCGTTTAATGATAAAATTTATACCACTCGGAGGCGCTGATGATATCGGCGCCAGTTGTTATTACCTGAATATATCCGGTACAGGCATTTTGATTGATTGTGGGATTCATCCCAGAAAAACAGGACTGGATTCAATTCCCGATTTTTCACTCCTTGATTTTGAGCCTCTGGATGCTGTTTTAATATCTCATGCTCATCAGGATCATGTTGGTGCTCTTCCTTTCCTTATCAAAAAATTTCCTCATGTTAAGATTTACACAACACCGCAAACCAAAGAAATACTTAATCTCACTCTTCATAACGCAGTCTCTATAATCGGTAAGCAATTGGATTCCGAATCCGGTATAAAGCCATATACCCATGGGGAAGTAAGCTTTTTAATTCAATCAATACAGGATTACTCTTATGATGAAAACTTTATTATAAAGGGGCTGCTTCATGATGGTGAAAGAGGTATTTCTGTTATTTTCAAAGATGCAGGTCATATCCTGGGTTCCGCTTCCATTTTCATCGAATCAGAGGGGCATAAAATATTTTTCACTGGTGACATTAACTTATCTCCTCAGGCAATAATGTCCGGTGCTGAATTCCCTAAAATTGAAATCGATACTCTAATCACAGAAACCACATATGGCTCAACAGAATCAACTACGCTTCCTTCCTGGGAAGATGAAAGTAAAAGATTGGCGAAATTTATCAATGATATTACTATTTCTGGAGGGAGTGTACTCATCCCTGTATTTTCTCTTGGTAAAATGCAGGAAATTCTCACCGTGATTTCAAACATGATGTACAAGGGAAAACTGATTCGTGCAGAAATCTATACTGCTGGTTTGGGTAAAAAGATCTCTCATATTTACGATCTGCACAAGTATAAAGTAAAACGGAACATGCCAGATTTTGAAATTAAATCAATCCCTCAAAAACCAATCCTTTTTCCACACTTTTACAGTGAAATAAAACGCAGTCCGGGGATTGTACTAGCATCAAGCGGAATGCTTTTAAAAAATACTGTTTCATTTGAATTAGCAAATTATTGGGTGCGACAAAATAACTATGGCATTGCAGTTGTTGGGTATATGGATCCCGAAACACCAGGTTACCGGGTTTCAAACTTGACTCAAGGCGACGAAATTACAATGTTGGATTCCACGATTATTAATAAGGCTCTGGTAAAAAAGTTTGATTTTACTTCCCACAGTAAGCGGGAGGAAATTGTGTTATTAGGTTCAAAACTGAAGGCAAGAAATATTGTGCTGGTTCATGGTGAAGAATCTTCCCGCGATTGGATTGGACATGAACTATTGAAACAATCGAAAAAGGTAAAATTATATTCCCCTGTAGTTGGCTCAGCAATTATTCTGGAATAATTTACTAATCGACAATTTGCTTCTCGGAAAATAATTTATATATTATCATATCATTCCCACTAAGATTAAGATTAAAACTATGTTCGAAAAATATGCAGGATTTTGGAAAAGATTTGCCGCTCATTTAATTGATCAACTTATTCTTGGTTTCGCCCGTACAATTATCTTAATTCCTTTATGGATTTATTTGGCAGCCAGTATATTTTACGAATATCAAAATGAATACCAGAAAGAATTCGTAACAATCGGAATTGATTCTTTTGGCGATATCCCTTTCTTCACCATAATCAAATTTATCATAGTTGTAAGTTTGTTTTCAATGTTAATTGATTGGCTTTACTATGCACTCATGGAGTCTTCCAAGAGACAGGCAACCTTAGGTAAAGTCTTAATGAGTCTTAAGGTTGTAGATATGAGTGGAGAAAGAATTAGTTTTGGCAGAGCTTCAGGAAGATATTTTGGAAAAATATTATCCGGACTTATATTTATGATAGGGTATATAATAGCCGCTTTTACCGAAAAGAAGCAGGCACTTCATGATATCCTCTCCAATTGTCTGGTAGTAAATACTCTTTACGTGGGGGATGAGTTTTATATACAATCACAAAACAGAGGCGATACGAATGAAACAGCTAGTTTTCAGTAAATTACCATTTATTCTAATTCTTGGTTCTTTACTGCTGGGATGTCGGGACAATGGAATTTCTGATCCCGATCAATCATATCTATTCGTTGATCCGGTGAATTTTGAAATAACAGCGCCGGTATTTGGTTCGAGATGGGATATGGGAACGACAAACGAAATTTTGTGGGTACCTTTTACAAGGATTGAAAAGGTTGATATTTTACTTTACAAAAAATCAGAATTTATAATGACCATTGCCGATGGCGTGCCCAACACGGGTAAATTGACTTGGACAGTCCCGATGGATTTGCCCTACACGTCGCATCATTATTTAATTAAAGTAATAAACCCTTTTAACGAAAAGGTTCTACTCGAAAGTGAACAATTTTACGTTTTTAATTAACAATAAAAACCCGACTGATATGCGCAGCCGGGTTTTTAGTAACTAAAGGAGAATAGAACAATTTATTTTATTAACCCTGCGAATAATGGAGCTTCTTTAGGATTTTCTTCCATGTATTTGTTAATTAAATACGCGTAGTAGAATTTGTCACTCATTCTTCTAACTCTTTCCTCGCTATTAAACTGAGCCGTTCTTTTTACAAGATACAATCCCTGCGGATCTTCAATCTTAATAAGTGAAAGAGCTGCCATTAACCTTGCGCCTGGATTTGAATCTTCGCGTAATATTTTCATCAGGTGGTTAACACCTTTAACAGATTTTATTTCGCCAAGATAAAATGCCGAGCTGATTTTCAAACCCTCGTTGGAAGACTGAACACCGACAATCAAATTTGATTCAACAGATTCTTTTGAGCCTTTATCCAGACCGCTTGCGATTGTTGAGTCGTTAAACAATATGAAGAAAGTAAAAAAGGCGATAATAAATAATAATTGAGTTTTCATGATATCCCCCCCAGGATATAAATGAATAAATTGTATTTAGTCCATATCAGAATTTTTAAGAACGTGTTTCTTTGTTTCAATACTTAAGACGCCGGTATTGGGAGGTTGTTCCGTGAAATAAGTGCAGATATCCTAAAATGCCCATTTCATGCAGGTAGAAGAGCTAAATACTGTTGATTTTCGAAGGCAGGTAAGATACAATATGACATAAATGGGCAGCAAAAATATTTCTATTTTTACGGATATATTGTTGAATTAAGAAATTATTAATACAAAAGAGTTGTTTTTATTTTATACGATTGCCTATCTCCTATTGAATTACTTCGTATATTTAGCACTCTAATTCAGAAGCTATCCACTAAACAGAAGCCAAAATTGTTCAAAAATATTGTAAACAAATTGAAAACTATTGTTGGGGGGAGATCAAAAAAAGTATCGGCGCCTCCGGTTGTAAAACAAGCTAATGAGCTTAATACATCACCTAATAAATATAAATCATATCCGCAGAGAAAGCGAAGTGGTTCCCATCTTCCCAGAGATCAGCGAAAGAGGGAAACTCCTGAGGAATATAGATTGCGTCATGAAAAGCTTGATGAAGAAAAGAAGAAAATTCAATCAAATACCAAAGAGACAGTTTCAAAAGCTGACAAACCTATTCGGAAGGAAACAAAGCGTGAAAGCCCAAAACCATCTGTAATTCAAGAGCCTTGGGATAGTTCTCTTTTTAAGGTTCCTGTTGAAGATGGCAAAACAAGGTTTCATGATTTTGAAATGCCGGAAGAGATTCTACATGCAATATATGATCTTGAATTCAAGTATTGTACTCAAGTACAGGCTGAAACTTTACCCAGGTCATTGATGGGTGAAGATGTTACAGCCCAGGCACAGACCGGCACCGGAAAAACTGCAGCCTTTCTTGTTACCATACTCAGTCATTTTCTTAAAAATCCAATTGAGAAAAAGCGCCCGCATGGCACTCCGCGTGCACTAATTCTTGCACCAACCCGCGAACTGGTCTTGCAGATTGAGAAGGATGCCAGGGGGCTTGGGAAATATGTGCCTTGCGAAATTCTATCCCTTCTTGGCGGTGTTGACTATAACAAGCAAATGAGAATTTTAAAACATGAAGTTTGTGATCTTCTTATTTGTACACCGGGGCGTTTGATAGATTTTATCCAGAAGAAACTTGTTGATTTAGGCAAAGTGGAAATCTTTATTATTGATGAAGCTGATAGAATGTTAAATATGGGTTTTATACCCGATGTTAAAAAAATTGTATATAATCTGCCCCAAAAGGCAAAAAGACAAACGATGTTTTTCACAGCAACTATGGGCACGGATGTTACTCGACTTGCCGAATCCTGGACAAGACAAGCGTTTGAAGTATCTGTAAAACCTGACGATGTTGCTGTTGATACCGTGGAACAGATCACATACATAACAACAGTTGAGGAAAAACCAACGCTTCTATATAACATTATCATGCATAAAAATTTGGAACGTGTTCTGGTTTTTGTAAACCGCAGGCATGAAGCAAAAAAACTAAAAGAGACTTTTGAGCAATATGGAATTAGCTGCACCCTATTAACAGGCGATGTTGAGCAAAAACAGCGTATAAGAAGATTGGAAAAGTTTCGTGAAGGAAATGTGCGGGTTTTAGTGGCAACCGATGTAGCTTCACGCGGTATTCATGTTGAGGCGATTTCGCACGTAATTAATTATAACATGCCGCAGGATGTAGAAGAATATGTTCATAGGATTGGGCGTACAGGTCGTGCAGGCGCTTCAGGAATTTCAATAAATTTTGCTGATGAAGATGATTCGCATGAACTGGGTAAGCTTGAAGAATATCTTGGTAAAAAAATACAATGCTCGTACCCCGAAGAAAATTTACTTGAGCCGATACCTGCAAAGCATTTGGTAAAGAAGCATACTGCACCACGAAGCGGGAGTTACAGTAAAGGGAATAGTTCAGGCCCACGCAGAAGAAGCAGTAGTGGTGGTTCCAGGGGATCTTCGAATTATAAAAAATAAGTTGAAATAAAAAACCCGGCTGATATGCGCAACCGGGTTTTTAACTAACTAAAGGAGAATAGAACTATTTATTTTTTTAAGACTGCAAATGATGGAGCTTCTTTTGGATTTTCTTCAACATACTTATTAATTAAATAAGCATAGTACAGTTTGTCACTCATTCTTCTAACTCTTTCCTCGCTATTAAACTGAGCGGTTCTTTTTACAAGATACAATCCCTGCGGATCTTCAATCTTAATAAGTGAAAGAGCCGCCATTAATCTAGCGCCTGGATTTGAATCTTCGCGCAATATCTTCATTAGGTGATTTACACCTTTCTCAGATTTAATCTCACCAAGGTAAAAGGCCGAGCTGATTTTCAAACCTTCATTGGAAGACTGAACGCCAACCAGAAGATTTGATTCCACCTTCTCTTTTGCCGGGCTATCTAAAGTGTTGGCAGAAGCTAAACCGGAAAGCAACAAAAATAATGTGAAAATAGCGGTTACAAAAAATAATTGAGTTTTCATGATATCCCCCCCAGGATATAAATGAACAGATTATTTATTTAGTCCATATCAGAATTTTTAAGAGCGTGTTTCTTTGTTTCAAGGATTAAGACGCCGGGTTCTTCAGCATGTTCCGTTATTATCTAAAAACACCCTATTCATGTAGGTGGACTGATTCAGGAAAGGTTAAAAAGGTAAGGTTTTTCATCATAGCAACTTATTTGTACTCGTCATCCCCATTATGATAGCATTTGTTTTCCATGAAAGTTATTTTAGATGTTATTGAAATGATAGAAGGAAGGAATGTTATGTCTCAAAAAATAAAAATATTCTCACTCTCAACAATACTAATGATTTCCTTTTTTGGGAGTATCGGGTGTTCGGAAAAACCAAAAACGATAATTGAGTTTTTAGAGTCGACGCCTGGTATTACTTTCGAAGAAATTGGAGGAGACTCTATATTTCAATCCACTTATAAAATTATGATTGAGCAGCCGCTGGATCATAATAATCCTAATGGAAAGAAATTCACACAAAAAGCCTACCTTTCTCATCTGAACGAAGCAAACCCTATGGCAATAATTACTAATGGATATGATGTTGGGAGAAACTACACGAGAGAAATTGCAAGATACCTTGATGCCAATCAACTCTTTGTTGAACACCGCTTTTTTGGTGAGTCGAAACCTGACTCTATGGAGTGGAAATACCTTACAATTGAGCAGGCGGCAAATGATCTTCATCGGATAACGGAATTATTTAAGAATTTCTATCATAACAAATGGGTAAGCAGCGGAATCAGTAAAGGGGGACAAACGACAATTTTCTACCGGAAATTCTTCCCAAATGATGTTGTGGTTTCAGTTCCTTATGTGGCGCCCTTAAATCTGGCAAAGGAAGATCCAAGGTTATATGATTATCTTGAGAATAAGGCAGGTACCCGGGAATGCCGTAAAAAGATTATCGAATTTCAGAGGTCAGTACTTAGCAACAGATCTGCGATTTTACCAATTCTTAAGAAATATGCTGATAATAAAGGATTAGTCTTCACCTATAATGATTTTGAAACAGCTTTTGAATACATGGTATTGGAATACAGTTTCTCCTTCTGGCAGTGGGACGGAGACTGCTCAAAGATTCCTGATAATTCGGCATCCATAAAGGAAATATTTGATCATGTGGTTGAAGTTTCATCAATGGAACTATTTGCGGATGCTGACATGGAGAAATACTCGTCATTTCAGTATCAGGCTAATACCGAGATGGGATACTACGGATTTAAAATCGCGCCATTCAAAGATCTGCTTAAATCAATTACAAAAGATGTAGGAAGTGAAATGTCATTTCCTTATAGAGATGTTGAGCTTGTTTTCAACTCTAAAACTGTAAATGATATAAATAGCTGGATTCAAACGCATGGAAATAATATAATCTATATTTATGGTGAACTTGATGCCTGGTCGGCAACTGCTGTTGATGTCTCCTCGCACACAAATGCTCTAAAAATTGTTAAGAAGGATGGTGATCATAAAACAAGGATCCGTAATTTACCAAAAGAGCAGCAAGATCTGGTTTTTGAAAAATTAGAAAAGTGGTTAGAGCTTGAGGTGAAAAGGGATCTTATATTTTGATTCTTTTATTTTTGGTGAGTAAAAACATGGAATTCAAAATTTTTGCAGAATGTTTATCTATTGAAAAAGGATAGCCAGTTTAAAATCTTTGTAAATTGTTTTTATGTCTAAGACAAAATAATTGGAGTTTTTTAATTCAGGAGGTTTGAATTGAAGGTGTTATTCATTGGCGGAACCGGAGTGATCAGTTCGGCGGCTTCGGAACAGGCTGTTTCTAGTGGAATTGAACTTTATCATTTGAACAGAGGCAAAAGTTGTAAATTAAGAAAAGTTAATGGTGTAAAAAATATAATTGGAGATATTAGAAATGTTAATGAAACTGAGTTAGCTCTTGATGGATTTAGTTTTGATGCAGTGGTTGACTGGATAGCATTTGAACCGGATCATATTCTAAATGACATCCAACTCTTCAGAGGGAAGACTAAACAATTTGTATTTATTAGTTCTGCCTCAGCCTATCAGACCCCTCCGGAGAAACTGCCTGTCAAGGAGACCACTCCATTGCATAATCCTTTCTCGGAATACGCTCAGAAAAAAATTGCCTGCGAAGATATTTTGCGTAATGAATTCAGCTTAACACAGTTCCCTTATACAATTGTGCGGCCTTCGCACACCTACGACAAAACCCTGGTTCCGCTTATTGGCTGGTATACAGCATTGTATAGGATGAAGAAAGGATTACCAGTTGTTGTTCATGGCGATGGCTCATCTGTTTGGACCCTCACTCATCATCGAGATTTTGCAAAAGGGCTGGTTGGCATTTTAGGAAAGACCGAAACAATTAATCAGGCATATCATATCACTTCGGATGAATGGCTTTCGTGGGATAATATTTATAAACTATTTGCCAGAGAGTTAAATGTAGAGCCGAATTTGGTCCATGTCCCCTCAGAAGTTATAGCAAAATACGATAAAAAGATTGGGGAAAGTCTTTTGGGTGATAAAACCCACAGTATGATTTTTGATAATTCTAAAATCAAAGCTCTGGTGACTGATTTTAGGGCTGAAATTAATTTTGAGGTTGGGGTAAAGGAAATAGTAAAATGGTATGAAGAGGATGTAACGAGACAGGTCGTTGACAAGAGGATAAATAAAATTATGGATAATATTATTGCTGATTATTCAAAGTTGACAATAAATAATCAATAGTTGTCTTTTAGGCTCTTTTAATTGATTAGTAAGTTGCTTAATTTCAGAATCAAAAGTGTCTATGGACGCATCTAACAAAAATACTGCATTTCATAATAGTTTAATAAATTACAAGGTTTAGCCATGACAGACTACAAAATTATTTGGACAAAAATTGACGAGGCACCAGCCTTGGCAACCTATTGTTTGCTCCCCGTTGTTAAAGCATTTACTAAAGGAACAGGAATAGATGTTGAAACCAGGGATATTTCATTATCCGGCAGGATTATTTCTAATTTTCCTGATAAGCTTACTAATGATCAAAAAATACCGGATTACCTTGCTGAATTAGGTGACCTTGCTAAAACACCCGAAGCAAACATTATCAAGCTTCCTAACATTAGCGCATCAATTTCTCAGCTTCAGGCAGCAATTAAGGAATTACAGGCAAAGGGATATGATATTCCGGATTATCCTGAAGAACCGAAGACTGAGGAGGAAAAAGCACTTCAAAAAAGATTTGCTAAAGTTCTTGGGTCAGCAGTAAATCCTGTATTACGTGAAGGCAATGCCGATAGAAGAGCTGCGGTTTCGGTTAAAAAGTATGCTCAGAAACACCCGCACAAAATGATGAAACCATGGCCAGAAGCAGGCTCCAAAGCGCGTGTTGCTCATATGACAGAAAAAGATTTTTATGGAAGTGAAAATTCCACTACAATGGCAGATGCGACAAAAGTTAATATTGAATTTACAGATGCTGCAGGTAATGTTACTAAGCTTAAAGAAAACTTAGCCCTCCTGAAAGGCGAGGTGATTGATACATCGGTAATGAATGTAGCTGCCTTAAGAAAGTTTTACGCGGAACAGATTGAAGCCGCTAAAAAAGATGGACTACTTCTATCTTTGCACTTAAAAGCAACCATGATGAAGATCTCTGATCCAATCATGTTCGGTCATTCTGTTTCAGTCTACTTTAAGGAAGCACTCGATAAACACGCTGATACTCTGAAAGAGATTGGCGCCAATATTAATAATGGACTTTTGGATGTTCTTGAAAAACTGAACAAACTGCCTGCTGACAAGAAAGCTGAAATTGAAGCTGACATAAATAAAGTTTATGAAACTCAACCAGAATTGGCCATGGTCGATTCGCGTCTTGGTAAAACCAACCTTCATGTTTCTAACGATGTAATTATTGATGCCTCCATGCCGAACGTGGTTCGTGACGGTGGTAAAATGTGGAACAAGAAGGATGAACTGCAAGACACAATTGCAATGATTCCTGATAGATGTTACGCAACCATATATAAAGTTACTATGGAAGACGCTAAGGCAAATGGTCAGTTCGACCCGGCTACCATGGGTGCTGTATCTAATGTTGGTTTAATGGCTCAAAAGGCTGAAGAGTATGGCTCGCACGATAAAACATTTCAGGCTGCGGGTGATGGAGTTATTCGGGTTGTTGATGCTAACGGAAAAACGATTCTTGAACAGAGTGTTGAAACCGGTGACATTTTCAGAATGTGCCAGGCAAAAGATGATCCTATAAAAGACTGGGTTGGGCTGGCTGTTAGAAGAGCAAGAGCTACTAACACACCAACAATATTCTGGTTGGATGATGAAAGAGGTCACGATCGTGAGATGATAAAGAAGGTTAAGGCATATCTTCCTGAACATGACACTTCAGGACTTGAAATTAAAATTATGAAACCTGATGACGCCATGAGGTTCACGCTTGATAGAACGCGCAAAGGATTAAACACTATATCCGTTACAGGCAACGTGCTGCGTGATTACCTTACGGATCTTTTCCCGATTCTTGAACTTGGAACAAGCGCCAGGATGTTATCGATTGTTCCACTGCTAAATGGCGGGGGATTATTTGAGACCGGAGCCGGCGGCTCAGCACCTAAACATGTTCAGCAGTTATTAAAGGAAGGACATTTACGTTGGGATTCACTCGGCGAGTATTGTGCAATTGTCCCTTCGCTTGAAATGATAGCTGAAAAGTCTGGTAATATTAAAGCAACCATTTTAGCCGAAACTCTTGACGAGGCAATAGGGCAGTACCTTGAGAATGAGCGTTATCCTTCCCGCAAAGTTGGTGAAATTGATAACCGCGGCAGCTCATTCTATCTTGCACTCTATTGGGCAAAAGCACTTGCTAAGCAGGATAAAGATTCTGAAATGAAGGATAGATTTGCTAAGGCAGCAAATGAGCTTGATATAAATGAAGCAAAAATAGTTGAGGAGTTACTTGCCGCTCAGGGAAGCCCGGTTGATATTGGTGGTTATTATATGCCTGATACGGAATTGACGGAAAAAGCTATGCGGCCGAGTGCTACACTGAATGCGATTATTGATTCCATATAGTTGGAATATCTTGAAATAGTCTTACAGACAAAACCCTTATCATTAAATTGATGAGGGTTTTCTTTTTCACAGACTTCTTGGATTGGAATCGCTTTAGTCAGGAATCTGTGAAGCCAGAAGGACAATTAGACAAAAAAAAGCCTGATCAAAAAATTGATCAGGCTTTAGTAGTAGCGGGGTCCCGCCAACCTTTCCTTGAAAAAGTTTTTAAGATGAAATTTTGAAACGTTTCGGCGGGCAAGCAGGACGGAATTACTTACACTGAGCAATACAAACAAAAAAACCCCATCAAAAGAATGATGAGGTTTTTTTCTTTGTAGCGGGGTCAGGACTTGAACCTGAAACCTTCGGGTTATGAGCCCGACGAGCTACCAATTGCTCCACCCCGCGATATAAAATTTATATTAAGAACATTTTTTTCATTTCAGGAGTGGAAATATAGACTCTTATTCTAAAAATGTCAAACTTATGCTCGAAATAAAGCAAACTTTGTTTTAAATTGTCAAATCATTCTTTTGTTTATTAAGTTTAGAGTATCATTTGGGCGCAAAATGTTAAAATCTCTCTTAATAAAAGATTATGCTTTAATAGATCACCTTACCGTTGAATTCGGTAGGGGATTGAATATCCTGACGGGCGAAACCGGTGCAGGTAAATCAATACTTGTTGGTGCCCTCGGTCTTCTGCTGGGAGATAGGGCAAATACGGAAGTGGTAAGAAAGGGATCAAAGAAAGCAGTTGTTGAGGGAATCTTTGACGTGTCCAAAAATAAAAAGGTTGATCTCCTCTTAAAAGAAAATGATCTTGACTCATCAGAAGAACTGATTATCCGTCGCGAAATTTCCGTAAAAGGTTCCAATAGATGTTTTCTTAATGACACTCCCGTAACCCTTAATTTGATTAGTGAGATCGGTCAGTTACTTGTGGACATGCACGGGCAGCACGAGCACCAGTCACTGCTTCGCCAGGAACTGCACGTTGATATGCTTGATGAATTTGCCGGGAATGAGGAGCTACTTAAAGATTATCAAAAAGAAATAGCTCAGCTTAATTCTAAAATTCAGGAACTGAACAGTTTACTTAAACGAGAGGATGATCTTAAGGACCGGAAGGAAATCATTGAATTTCAGATGAAGGAAATTGACGAGGTTTCTCCCGTGATTGGTGAAGAGGAAGAATTACTGAGAGAAGTGAATGTTCTTGATAATGCTGAAAGTCTTATTCAATTGAGCGAAGAAATTTATCAGGGACTTTATGAAGCCGAAAACAGTGCTAATGATATTATGGGGCAGCTTAAAAATTCGTTAATTCAGCTTTCTGAAATTGATAACAATTTAAGTGAAAAAGTTGATGATGCCAAAAGCGCAATCTCTATAATAAATGATCTGGCTGACTTTATAAGATCATACCGAGATAAAATTGATCTTGATCCGCAAAGGTTAGAGGAAGTGCGCGAAAGACTCGGTTCTTTGAATATGATTAAGAAACGTTATGGTGGTTCCATAGAGGCAGTTTGTGAACTACGGGAAAAAATTGGAAAGGAATTTGATGACGCCCAAAATTTTACCGGGAAAATTACTAATCTCGAAAAGGAAATTAATACACTAAGAGTAACATGCGGAGCTCTTGCCCATAAATTAAGCGAAGTGCGTTTAACTAAATCTCTTAGTCTGAAAAATGAAATAATAGGGGCGCTAAAATATCTTGGCTTTGAGTCAGCGGATTTTGAAGTTAAAATTACACCTCTTGAATTAAAAGACAATGATAAGAACTTTCTTGTTCTCGAAGGCAAAAAATACAAATACAGTAAAATCGGAATTAACAAAGTGGAGTTTTTTATTGCAGCTAATAAGGGGGAAGATACAAAGCCTCTTGTTAAGGTTGCCTCGGGTGGTGAGGTTTCAAGAATTATGCTGGCACTAAAAACGATACTTGCAAAAAATGACAAACTGCCCGTTCTTATATTTGACGAAATTGATATTGGCGTTAGCGGCCGGATCGCGCAGAAAGTCGGGAATTCACTAAAAGAATTATCCAGATACCACCAGTTAGTTGTTATTACTCATCTTCCTCAGATAGCTGGTTTATCTGATTCTCATTATTCCATCGTAAAAACAGAAAGCGAAAACCGGGTTGTAACACGTGTTAAGAAACTTAATGACGAGGAACGTGTTATAGAAGTAGCAAAATTGTTGAGTGGTGAGGAAATTACCGAAGCCGGTTTAAATAGTGCTCGTGAACTAATATTTTCCAAAAATTAATATATATTATTTCCCTAATGAAGGAGGAATTTTAAATGCAAAAAAACTTATTTGCTGTTGTCGTATTAGTTGTAAGTTTTCTTTTGTCAACTACTTTGGTGCAGGCGCAATCACAAGGTCTGGCAGAGACTCTGGGTAACTTATCTTCCACCGCGGGTGCAGCTTATGTGGCTCCTATTGTTACTTCTTTTGGGTCAAACTTAAATTCCGGATGGTTTTCAGGTGCGCCAAAAGCCACAAAGCTTGGCTTTGATATTAAGTTAAGGATAATTGGTGTAGGGTCTTTCTTTACAGATGACCAAAAAGTACTTAGTACCTCAGGTCTGTTTAGTTTTACCGATGATCAAATGGACTTACTTCTCCAGAATGCAGCAGGGTTAACACCCGGCTCGCAGGAATTTTCTACTCTGAAAAGTTATATGCAGGCCAACAATAACTGGGAAGTACATTTCAGTGGACCAACAATTATTGGTGATGGAGATACTCCTTTACATATTACTTTTCCCGGTCAGGTTATTAATGGTGAAAACTTTACTGAGTACGATTTAATTATGGAAGATGTGAAAGGGTACCTCAACGAATTACCTGTACTCCCTTCAGTTGCAGCTCAGATTGATATTGGTACTTTTATGGGCACACAAGCTTCTTTCCGTTGGTTCCCTGAAATGGATGTTCAGGATCTTGGCAAGTTCAAATTTTTCGGGTTTGGTATTCTGCACAACCCTGAGGTTTGGTTCAATGACCCGCTTCCAATTGATTTAGGAATTGGATTTTTCACTCAGACAATGGAAGTTGGTTCAATATTCAAAAGTACTGCAACGCAATACGGTGTTTATGCCAGCAAGACGTTTGGCGCTGGTATTTCTATAACACCATACGTTGGTCTTACGATGGAAACCTCTAATACTGAAGTGGCATACGATTATGCATTTAGCGGACCAGGCGGTATTACAGAAACTGCCAGAATTGGTTTTGAGCTTGAAGGTGAGAATAAAGCAGGCGTAACTCTTGGTGCTTCTATTAACCTGTTATTCATCAATCTAAGTGTTGACTATAAGATGGCAAAAACAAAAACTGTAAGTGGCGCCATTTCATTTGGATTATAAAATTAATTAAAAGGCAGTGCAGGAAATACTTTTTGATTAAAGTGTATTTTTAGCGCTGCCTTTTTGTTTAGATTGGTACTATCTTGAAAGAAACAGCTATCTACGTTCATATTCCGTTTTGTGATCACAAGTGCATTTATTGTGATTTCTATTCCATTATTACATCCGATAACATCTCAGCATACAAAGAAGCTCTATTAAAAGAAATCGAGCATTATGCTGAATTGCATTCAACGGATCGTGAAATTATTTCAATCTTCTTCGGTGGTGGAACTCCATCTCTAATGGCACCCGAATACATTGCAGAGATATTGAATTCTCTGAAGTCAAAGTTTAGCGTTCTGGCGGATGCTGAAATTACCCTGGAGACAAATCCCGGAACCGTGGATGAGCAAAAACTAATTGATTTTAAGAAAGCAGGCATTAACCGCATTAGTATTGGTATTCAATCCTTCCACAAGGCTGAGCTTGATTTCATGACGCGCATTCACGATCCGGAAACGGCAATCAGAACAGTGGAGAATGCCTCAAAAATTGGATTTGACAATATCAGTATTGATCTCATTTTCAATCTGCCGGGGCAGACAAAAGAAATGTGGCGTGATAATCTAAAGAAAGCTATGGCGCTTCCCATAACTCATATTTCCCCCTACAGTTTGATTTTGGAGAATGGAACAATACTTAACAAAATGGTTTTAGATGGGAAAGTCGAACTCCAGGATAAAGATTACGATGCTGACCTTTATGAGACAACAATAAGCTTTCTTGCTGAGCATGGATTCCAACAGTACGAGGTTTCTAACTTCTGCAAACCAGGTTTTGAGTCGGTTCACAATAACGCCTACTGGCATTATAAAGATTATCTTTCTTTTGGAACGTCCTCTCATTCTTTTCTTAATGGTGTGAGATGGAAAAATGCATCTTCACTAAAGCATTATATTAATCTGGTTGAAGCCAATAACCATGCGGCAATATCAGAAGAAATTTTAACAAAAGAACAAATGCTTGAAGAATATGTTATGCTTGCTATGCGTAGTAATGGTTTGAGCACACTTAGTCTTACAGAAAAGTTTGGACACGAATGGCTTGAAATAAATTCAGAATTCATTAACTTACTAACCGAAAATGATTTGATCACACATTCCGGGGGCAGGATTTGTTTTACTCCAAAGGGATATGCAATCTGTGATGAAATTCTCGCAAAATTCCAATAATCATTTGGATCAGGTATGTTGAAAAAAATAGCGCTCCACTGGCAAATATTAATCATGCTGTTTGTTGGTGTTCTTTACGGTCTCTACCTCACAGAATATGTTTCCTATGTTGAATGGATGGGAACTGTTTTTTTACACGGACTACGAATGGTAATTGTTCCTCTGATTTTGACATCCATTATATCGGGAGTTACAAATATTGGAACGGGAAGTAATCTTGGACGCCTGGGTTTTAAAACCATGCTCTACTACGTTTCTACAAGTATTCTGGCAATTCTTGCCGGATTATTCTTTGTGAACTTGCTGCAGCCGGGCGTAGGGGCAGATCTTGGATTCATCAAAGAAGTTGAAGGGCTTGCAGTCGCCCGTGAGTCGTTTGGTGATACCCTTATGAATATCATTCCAACAAACATTTTTGTTGCCTTTACCGAGGGGCAAATGCTCTCAATAATCTTTTTCGCTATTATCTTCGGTTATTTTATTACGAGGGTTGATGAGAAATATAACGTTCTCCTCACGGACTTCTTTAACGGCTCTTTCGAAGTGATGATGAAGATTACCATGTTCGTTATCAAGTTTACGCCGCTTGGTGTTCTTGGTATAGTTGCCGTGGTTGTTGCCGAGCAGGCGGGTGATACATACGCGCTTCTGGATATTATGAGGAGACTCGGAATTTACATGATTGCCGTTCTTGCAGGCTTGTCACTTCATGCTTTTGTAACGCTTCCCCTTATTCTAAAATTTGTTGCAAAGGTTGATCCCTGGAAGCATTTGAAAGCAATGACAACACCACTCCTTACTGCATTTTCAACTTCATCTTCAAATGCTACCTTACCCCTTACAATGACAGCTGTTGAGGAGAACTCCGGGGTATCAAATAAGATTACATCCTTTACACTGCCTTTGGGCGCGACGGTTAATATGGATGGTACGGCTCTTTACGAGTGCGTTGCTGCCATGTTCATAGCCCAGGCTTATGGCATTGAACTTGGTTTTCTTCAGCAGGTATTAGTTGTTGCCACAGCATTACTGGCTTCAATTGGTGCGGCTGGTATACCAATGGCCGGACTGGTAATGATTTCTATAATCCTTACTGCTGTAGGTTTGCCTTTGGAAGGATTAGGGTTGATTTTAGCAGTGGACAGAATACTTGATATGTGCCGCACAACCGTTAATGTTTGGAGTGATAGCTGCGGCGCTGTAACAATCGCGCGTAGTGAAGGGGAACAGCTAAATGTGTAGTTTAGACTTAAAGAGTCGCGAAAAATTTTCGCCAAACGTGCAGGGATTGCGTTTTAATAAAACAATTGTTTTGTTTTATTAAAAAAATCAATTATATTCTTGGCACGTTATTTTCATAATAAATAGCGATGTTCTGTTCCTTATTAAAAAAGGTTGGTTTAATTTCCCTTAGTTTATGCCCTGGTTTTCCCAACCACGGGCAACCCTTTTAAGAGCCGCTCCCAACGGCTCTTTTTTATTTTAAACCAAAAATGCCATAATTGGGTCATTGCTTCTTTACTGAAACTGCTTAGATTTATAAACAGCAATTTAAGTAGTTAAAGGAGGAGTTAATGGTAAATTCGAAATTTTATATCCTAACAATATTCGTTTTTTGGATACTCGGGTCATCATTGTCTTCTATCGGCTTTGCCCAGACGAAAAATTTGCCAAACCTCAATAAAACCAACTCAATCCAGGCCGAACCCTCGATGTACAGGTTCAACATAAACAATATCTCAACCTACATCTATGGTGACGGAAAAGCGGATGTTAATGGCGGAAACTCAGGGTTTGAATTTCCTAAGGGTTCGAATAAATATGCCGTTTACCAGTCCGGTCTGCTATGGGGTGGTAGAGAGGATGGCGGACTTGTTAGAATTGGTGGTACTACATTTGCAACCGGACTGGTTCAAGGCAAGGTTGGGCAGGATCCGGAGGAAAGTAGGATGTATAGAGTGCGCCCGGATTGGGAGTTTGGATCTATGATATCAGAAATTCGTGATGAAGAAAATGGAGGGGATGAAGACCAAATTAGAGATCAATATAAACTTGATTGGCTGGAATGGCCTTGGCGGGATGGTGCAGCGTATCTTGATGCCAACCAAAATGGCATATATGATCCCAATCCGGATGGGAATGGATCTTATGATTTTGGTGAGGATATTCCAGGGAAACCAGGCTCAGCTCAAACAATTTTTTTTATAGCGAACAATGCTGATGATGATAAGGCCAGACAGTTTTACGGTTCACCTCCCACCAGTTTTGAAATGCGTGTAACGGTTTGGGGTTACAGTTTTGCACAATACCTTACTAGCACGATATTTAAAGAATATATCATAACTAACAAGAATGATAAAAAATATACGGATCTCTATTTTGGTATTTGGTGTGATCCTGATATTGGAAATGCAGGGGACGATTTTATTGGTTGTGATACTCTACTGAATTTGGGTTTTGCTTATAATGCTGATGTAAATGATAGTAATTATGGTGAGAACCCTCCAGCATCAGGGCATGTCTTTCTTGCTCACCCAGGCGAGGAAATCAAAATGACATCTTTCTTTTATTTTAAACCCTATAGCTATGGTGATGACTGGGATAATTATAACACAGGTACTCTCTATCACTATAATGCACTAAAAGGTTTAATACCTAGTACTGGGATACCATTTCCGATACCTGAAATATTAGGTGGGGGAGTTACAAGATTTCCCCTAAGCGGCGATCCTGTAAGCGGAGAAGGATATATTGATGGTATACTCTTTCCAGCAGGCGATAGGAGGTATATGATGTCAATCGGTCCATATCAACTGAACCCGAATGAAACTTATAAGATCACCTTCGCTCAAATTGCAGCAGGTGGCTCACGTGGTGTTAATAATTATGAAGCAATCACCATATTAAAAGATTACGCAAAGCAGGCACAGATATTTGCTAATAATGGACTTAAATTTCCAAAACCACAATTAACCGTTAAATTTGAATACACCAGCCTCAGTAAAAAAATAGAATTAAAATGGAGTAATGAAGCTGAAGGTTATTCACAAGGTGGATACGAGTTTCAGGGCTACAATATCTATCAACTACCGCGATCCGGAGCTCAGCTGGAAGAAGGAATTAAAATAAAAACATTTGACAAGATTGACGGTGTTAGAGTAATTAAAGAAGATCATTTCGAAGGCGGGAATAAAGTAACTAGTATTACTCAAGCTGGCAATGATTGGGGAATTGAGCACGAACTGCATATCGAAAAAGATTACCTAAGGAATACTGAGCTGCATCCTGGCAGCGAATACTACTACACAATCACTAGTTACAATTATAGTGAATCTCCCTGGGCTGGGCAGCACTCTTTTGAATCAGACCCAACTTATGTAACGGTAACCATGGGTGAGAACGCGGTATCTGACATTGAAAAAACAAACGTCTTCCCTAATCCATATTACGGCGCTAACCCTAACGAACTAAACAAGTATCAAAGATACGTGACATTCAGTCACCTGCCAGAACAGGCAACAATAAAGATTTTCAACCTTGCCGGGCAACTGGTAAAGACAATTTACAAAAGTGAAGCAGGACAATTCCAAAGGTGGGATTTGATGAACGAATTTAACATCCTTGTCCCAGGTGGCATTTACATTACATATATTGAAATGCCGCAATTGGGCGAAACAAAGATTTTGAAATTGGCGATTATTCCTGAAAGAATAATCCCTGACTGGTATTGAGATCCCGAAACGAGTTCGGGATGACAAATGACTGTCATGCCGGACCCTGATCCGGCATCTAAAAAAGGTGATATAATGAAATCTAAAAAAAATGTTTTTCTGTTAGTCTTGTTATCTGGCTTCTATCTGTCTGTCAACTCACAGTCTATTGATGAATTTGGAAAAACGTGGACAAAGTTTAATGTAAACAACATTTCTACTTTTCTTTTGAACGATGGACAGGCAGATTTTAATGGAAACTTCAGAGGAACAGCAGGTTTTGAATATCCCAAGGGGAATGATGAATACTGTTTTTATAAAACAGGTTTAATTTGGGCTGGTAGATTCCACTATGGCATTTCGATGGGAGGTTCAATGTTTACTACCTCCCTGGTTCAAGGCAGGATAAATGATTTTGGCATTACTGTAGAACCAACAAAAATTTACCGTGTCCGACCCGAGGCGAATTCTCAATCGAATATGTATGAATCGAAGGAAATAAATGTTTCAACGCAAATGGTTATAGACCAATACTCTTATGATAAAACTAATTGGCCGGCAGAATTTGGTGCTCCTTACCGCGATGTTAACTTGGATGGTTATTATGATTCCAGTATTGATATCCCAGGATATCCTGATGCAGATCAGACAATATGGTATGTTGCCAATGGAAGTGATTCCACTCAGGCTTTTACTTTATTTGAGGTACGTGAAGATGCCGTTGAAATGCAGGTTACTATCTGGGGATATAAGAGAGGCGGCTATTTAGCCAATACTATTTTTAAGAGGTATAAAATAATTAATAAATCAGACTCGACCATTAAACAATTATACCTGGGCATATGGGCTGATCCTGATGTGGGTATTGCCGGAGATGATTTCGTTGGTTGCGATACATTATTGCAATTGGGGTTCGCGTACAACAGTGACAATGAAGATGGGGTTTATGGTAGTAATTCACCCTCCGCTGGAATATGTATATTAAAGGGGCCATCCATTGATGATCGAAGTAATTCAAAAAGGTCATTGTATTTCCCAAATCATCTTGGTATGCAATCATTTAGTTATCATGTGAATGAGAATTCAAATCCATTCGGTTTAATTGATGATTACAGAATAAGTTCCCTATATTATTATAATTTACTTCAAGGCAAAATTCCTTCAACGGGAGAATATTTTCCTGTGCCCGAGGAGATAGGTGGAGGCTCAACAAGATATCCATTGAGCGGTGATCCTGTATCAGGGTTGGGATATGTTGATGGTATTATTAAGGGACCTACAGATAGACGATTCACCATTGGTTCAGGCCCGGTTGAGTGTGAAGCCGGCGATACTCTGGAAATATTAGTTGCACAGTTGGCTGCTGGTGGAACAACAGGAATAAATAATATTGAGGCAGTGGCTTTGTTAAAAGAGAACACAAAGTTAGTGCAAGTATTTGCGAAGAATAATTTCGAATTCCCGAAGCCTTACGCAATTAATAATTTTCAAGGTACAAGTGGCGATAATGGAATGGTACTAAAGTGGAGTGAAGAAAGTCAATACTATCCCAAAGACGGTTACGAATTTCAAGGGTACAATGTTTTTCAACTACCATATTCGGCAGCGCCCTTGGAAGAAGGGATAAAAATTAAAACCTTTGATAAGATTGATGGAGTAAAAGTAGTACTTGATGAAAATTTCGAATGTGATCAGTTTGTTTTGCGAGTTGCAAGGGAAGGCAACGATTGGGGAATAGAAAACGAATTGGAAGTTGAGAAGGATTACTTAAATAATTGCAAATTGCATCTGGGAAGCGAGTACTATTATGCCATCACGAACTACAACTTTAGTGAATCTCCCTGGGCTGGGCAGCATTCTTTTGAAAGCGAACCAACCTACATCACGGTAACAGTCGGTGAGAACGAAGGACCTGATATCAAAAAAATAAATGTCTTCCCAAATCCCTACTACGGAGCAAACCCCAACGAACTGAACAAGTATCAGCGATACGTAACATTCACTCACTTACCGGAAAAGGCAACAATAAGAATATTCAACCTTGCCGGGCAATTGGTAAAAACAATTTTCAAGAGTGAGCCGGGGCAGTTCCAGCGGTGGGATTTGATGAACGAACATAACACCCTGGTACCCGGCGGAATATATATAGCCTACATTGAAATGCCAGAATTAGGCGAAACAAAGATTTTGAAACTGGCGATTATTCCTGAAAAAATAATTCCGGATTGGTATTGAGATCCCGAAACGAGTTCGGGATGACAAATGACTGTCATGCCGGACCCTGATCCGGCATCTAAAAAAAGGTGATATAATGAATTTTAAAGAAAATGTTTTTCTAATAGTCTTTCTGTCTGGCTTCTGTTGGTCTGGTGTCTGCTGGTCTATTATGGCTCAGGAGAAACCGTCTCAGCTATTTAAAGAATCATTCTCTAATGACATCCCCAGAGTTACACATTTCAATATCAACAATATCTCCACGCCGATTTATCAGGATGGGCGAGCTGATCGCGAGGGAAATAATAGTGCTTTTGAATTCCCGAAAGGTTCGGGGAAATATTGTGTTTATGAATCGGGTTTTATTTTTGGCGGTAAAGAAGGAGGAGGGCAGATAAAGTTTGGAGGTTCAGAGTATTTCTCCAGTATGGTTCCGGGAAGAATAATGGAAGATGGAACCAGCCAGGCATTAAACGATCCCCTGAATCGAATTTTCAGAGTTCGTCCCGACTGGGAAAACGGATCGCTTTTTTCTGAATTGCAGGATAACGAGTTTGAAAGAAATGAAAACGCGATAAGAGAGCAGTACCGATTAGATTGGATGGAATGGCCCTGGCAATATGGCGCTCCTTACCTGGATGCAGACGGTGATGGTATTTATATTCCTGATCCGGATGGAAATGGAACATATAATATTGGCGAGGATATCCCGGGGCTACCAGGCGCTGACCAGACAATATGGTTTGCCGCCAACCACACTGATCCGGAAATTGCTTATCAGTTCTATGGTTCACCACCGACAGATTTCGAAATGCAGGTCACAATTTGGGGATATATGAGTGGCTCATCCTTGGGGAATATGATTTTCAAAAAAATTCACCTTATCAATAAAAGTGAGTTTGACTATACTGATTTTTACTGTGGAATTTGGAGCGATCCCGATGTAGGTAGCGCTGGGGATGATTTTGTCGGGTGTGACACACTCCTGGATCTTGGGTACGCTTATAATGCATATCAGGTGGACTCTGAATATGGTGATTCTCCACCGGCAGTGGGTTTCTCCTTTTTAGATGTTTCTGAAACTGATAGTGAAGAAACTAATAAAATGTCTTCCTTCTATTATTTTCGTAATGATCCAATGGAGCCTTGGCATGATCCCGGAGATCCCTACACCGAAGGAGTATTATATTTCTATAATGCGTTACAGGGAAAGATTTCCTCAACTGGAGAATATTTCCCAATCCCTGAAGAGATTGGAGGAGGGTATACAAATTATCCGTTGTCTGGTGATCCGGTAACAGGTAGCGGGTATGTTGATGGAATTATTTCTGGACCCGGTGACACAAGATTTATAATGAGTACTGGTCCTTTTAATATCCCAAAAGGTGAATCTGCCGAAATAACATTTATGCAAATCGCAGCCGGTGGAAGTGCGGGGGTTGGCAACCTTGAATCAATATACCTGCTGAGAACTTTTACCCTCATGGCCCACAAGTCTTATGAAGGCTATCTCTGTTGTAATTTGACTATGCCCGTTACTAATGCTATTGTTTCCAGCGGCGCCGAGTCAATAAAAATAAAATGGGGGAGTGAATCAGAATTATATTCAGGATCCGGTTTCGAATTTCAGGGATACAATATTTATCAATTACCAGCTCCCAACAGCCCTCTGGCAGATGGGATAAAAATTCGCACATTTGATAAGATTGATGGAGTTAAAGTTATTTTACAAGGATTCTTTGAAAAGGGTGTTTTTGTTAATAAAATAATTCAAAGAGGGAACGATACAGGTATAGCGAATGAGTTGGTTATTGTAAAAGACTATATTCATGAGGCAAATCTTGTTCCCGGTACTGAATATCATTATGCCATAACAAGTTATAGTTATAATCCTGAAGCCTGGGGTTTGAATATGAGCTACGAAAGCAGCCCAAATTATATAACTGTAACTATGGGTACGAATGCCGGAGCAGACATCGAAAAAATAAACGTCTTCCCAAATCCCTACTACGGAGCAAACCCAAACGAACTGACCAGGTATCAGCGGTACGTTACATTCAGTCACTTACCGGAACAGGCAACAATAAAAATATTTAATCTAGCCGGTCAACTGGTAAAGACCATTTACAAAACTGAACTTGGACAATTCCAACGTTGGGACTTGATGAACGAATTCAACATTCTCGTTCCCGGTGGCATTTACATTGCATATATTGAAATGCCAACGCTGGGCGAAACAAAAATTTTGAAACTGGCGATTATTCCGGAGAAGATTATTCCGGATTGGTATTGAAAAATAGAGTATTGAGTATTTAGTAGTGAGTATTGAGAAATTAGAAGCGAAAAGCTTGCCCGCCATCTCGTTGGGCGGGCCTGCCCTGAGCTAGTGGAAGGGTAAAAAGTGATAAGGAAAATAATATGAAAAAGTTTTATATATAACAAAAAACAACTAGGAAGTGGAGAAAGAAATTCATGTATAGACTTCTAAAATATTGTATGCTATTTATTTCTATAATTGAATTTGAGATCGCTCAGGAAATTCCACCCTCTAATTCTACAGGTATTGGATTTAGTGAATTATGGACTCAATTTGATATTAATGATGTGAGAACCTTCATATGGAATGACGGCGCTGCTGATTTTTTCCCTGAGAGTCCATCAAATAATGATAGTTGGTTTTGCGGATTCGAATATCCTAAAAACAGCAATAAATATTGCATTTACAAAAGTGGATTTGTCTGGGCAGGAAAACGAGACTCGAATGATCTCCGTTTGGGAGGATCAACGTTTCCCAGTGGATTGGTACCTGGAAGGCTAATACCTAACGGAAGTGTTCAAGTTTGTGATGATTCCCAAAACCGAGTTTATAGAATAAGACCCGATTTTGAAATAGTCTTTAATTCTTCAAGTAAAGATCAACAAGCGAGTGATTATGAATTGAAAATTCCACAACAATATAAAAAAGATTGGAACGAATGGCCGACTGAGTATGGTGCACCATTTAACGATATTAATAAAAATCATGTTTACGATTCAGATATTGATATTCCCGGTGTGGGTGGAGCTGATCAGACAATTTGGTTCGTTGCTAATCATAGTGATGAGTCAAAAGCTCTTAGGTTTTATGGTTCTCCCCCAACTATGTTCGAAATGCAAGTAACGATATGGGGATATAAAACTGGTGGTTTTTTGAAGAATACAATCTTTAAAAAATACCTACTCATTAACAAGGATGAGAAAGATTATACAGATTGTTTTTTTGGTATATGGTGTGACCCGGATATTGGGTCAGCCGGAGATGATTTTGTTGGTTGCGATACACTTTTGAATTTAGGATTTTGTTATAACGCAGATGCTGATGATAATTTTTATTTAAAAAATCCACCAGCCGTTGGTCATAAATTTCTGTCTGAACCTTCTGGGAATGGACTATATGCTTTTCAATACTATGCAAATACCAGTTCGGCCTTTGTACACGATCCTGATTTATATAATTACGAGACTGGAACGAAATACCTTTATAATCACCTCCGGGGATTTGCAAATGCAGCAATTGAACGAGGACATCCGGTACCAGGTAATGGTGGTGAAACTAGGTATCCATTATCAGGTTGTCCAGTCACTGGTACTGGTTTTGTTGATGGAATAATACTAGCACCGAATGACCGAAGATATATGATTTCTTGTGGTCCCGTGGATATTGCTGCCGGAGATACAACGGAAATTATTTTTGCCCAAATAGCTGCAGGTGGAGTTGAGGGAATAAGCAATATTGAAGCTGTTGCTTTGTTAAAAGAGTACGCGAGGCAAGCACAGATATTTGGTAATAATGGATTTAAATTTCCCAGACCGCAATTAACCGCTAACTTCGAATACACCAGCCTCAGTAATAAAACAGAATTAAAATGGAGTAATGAGGCTGAAGGTTATTCTCAAGATGGATACGAATTCCAAGGGTACAACATTTTTCAATTACCATATCTAGAGGCGCCAACTAATGAAGGCATTAAAATAAAAACCTTTGACAAGGTTGATGGGATTAGAGTCATTCTAGAAAATCATTATGAAAATAATCATGAGGTAACATCGATCGCCCAGGCAGGGAATGACTGGGGAATTGAGCATGAACTACAGATTGAAAAAGATTATATAGGAAACACGGAATTGCACCTGGGCAGTGAATACTACTATGCGATCACAAACTATAGTTACAGTGAGGTACCCTGGGGCGGAAGCCCGACTTTTGAAAGTGAACCAACATACATCACAGTAACCGTTGGCGAGAGCGCGGGACCCGACATAGAAAAAATCAACGTCTTTCCAAATCCATATTACGGTGCTAACCCGAACGAACTGAACAAGTATCAAAGATACGTAACATTCAGTCATTTGCCTGAAGAGGCTACGATAAAGATTTTCAACCTTGCAGGGCAACTTGTTAAGACAATGTATAAAACCGAACCTGGGCAGTTCCAACGGTGGGATTTGATGAATGAATTTAACATACTCGTTCCCGGTGGTATTTACATTGCATATATTGAAATGCCGCAATTGGGTGAAACAAAGATTTTGAAACTGGCGATTATTCCGGAGAAGATTGTGCCGGATTGGTATTGAAAAGATAGTATCAAGTAGCAAGTAAAAAGTATCAAGAAAAAAGTTAGAAGTGAAAAGAAGAGCAAAAAATGAAACAATAAAAAGGAATGTGACTGCCGAGCCAAACAAACCCGGACGTCATGACCCTGTCGTGACGCGGGAATCCACAGTCACGTTGCGAACGTGACTGTCAAGGCGAGGTGAAAAATGAAAAATCAAAATGGAAAGAAATCGATTCTAACTTCTGATTTCTCACTAAGGAGTTTTATGAAATTTATTAAACCAATATTTCTATTCATCTTAATCTCTTGTGTTAGCTGGACAATCAACGCCCAGCGAAGAGAAGAAGTATTCGGTAAAACATATACAAAAATTAACATTGGAAATATTTCAACCTTTATTTACAATGACGGCAGGGCTGATCCAAATGCTAGAAATCCAGGCTATTCCGGTTTTGAATATCCACGTGGTAGTAATAAGTATGCGGTATATGAATCAGGTTTTTTATGGGGTGGTAAATTTGATGGTGAGGTAAGGCTAGGTGGAGCAACCTTTCCCTCAGGATTAAATCCAGGAAAAATTATTTCCCCTGGAGTCTGGCAGAATCCTGAAGAAGCAAGAATGTATAGAGTAAGAAGAGATTATAGGGAATCCAGCTTAATTAATGAACAAGCAGACGAAGGAAGATCATACGAGGAAATTTTTAATGAATATGAAAAAGACTGGAATGAGTGGCCGGCTGATGAGGGAGCTCCCTATATGGATAATGACGGGGATGGATATTATGATCCGGATATAGATACACCCGGATATAAAAATTCTGACCAGACAATCTGGTATGTTGCAAATTCTGCTGATAGTGCAAAAACTAAACCATTTTATGGTTCACCGCCCACGGATATTGAGCTCCAGGTAACTACCTGGGCATACAAAAGAGCTGGATCACTTGGAAATACTATATTCAGACGTTACCTGATGATTAATAAAGGAGATATAGATGCAGAGGATATGTACTTTTCTGCTTGGAGTGATATAGATATTGGCAATGCTGGTGATGATTTAGTTGGATGCGATTCCACATTAGGTTTAGGATTTGGTTATCAGGGAAATTATAATGATTCGCAATATGGTTCTAATGCACCCGCAGTTGGATACACGTTTTTGCAGGGACCTTTGGTTGAGGGAAATTCCAGTGATGTAGGTAAATCTTTTGACCAATCTTTTCCTGAGCATAAAAACTTAAATCTTACCTCTTTTTGGTTTTCTCACGCTTCCTCAGCAGGGACACCAATTTCTGATCCTAATCTGTTTAGTTATGAATATGGGACGTTAAAATTATACCTTAATATGCAAGGGCGCAGCTCTATTCCTTTAACCAGACAATATTGGTGGGGAGAACCTCCATTTTTATTATCAGGTGATCCTATTGCTCAGACAGGGTGGCTTGATATTAGGACTACTGATAAAATAATTCTTCCCAGTTCCGGGTCTTTTAATCTTGCTGTTGGTGATACACAGGAAATTATTATTGCAAATGTCGTTGCTGGAGGTACTCCGGGTATTGGTAATCTTGAGGCACTTGCCTTGCTAAAAGATTATACTAAAGAACTAAAGCAATTCACCTCAAATAATTTCAAGGTTCCAAAACCTGACATGATTTCAACAATTACCTATGAGAGCATTACGAAGTCAATAAATCTAAAGTGGAGTGCTGAATCGGAGTTATCTGAAATTGGCTCATATGAATTTCAGGGTTATAACATATATCAACTTCCATTCTCTACTGCAACTCTGGATGAGGGAATAAAAATAAAAACTTTCGACAGGATTGATGGCATAAGGGTAATCACTGAAGAATATTTTGATGAAGATCAATATTTAACCAGAGTAGCTCAGGCAGGAAATGACTGGGGAATTGAGCATGAACTACAGATTGAAAAGGATTATATAGCAAACACGGAACTGCACCTTGGCAGTGAATACTACTACGCGATAACAAATTACAATTACAGTGAAGTGCCATGGGCAGGAAGCCCGACCTTTGAAAGTGACCCAACCTACATCACAGTAACAGTCGGTGAGAATGCGGGATCAGACATTGAAAAAATCAACGTCTTCCCGAATCCATACTATGGAGCTAACCCGAACGAGGTGAACAAGTATCAACGTTACGTAACATTCAGCCACCTGCCGGAACAGGCAACCATAAAAATATTCAACCTTGCGGGGCAGTTGGTAAAAACAATTTACAAGAATGAACCGGATCAGTTCCAGCGATGGGATTTGATGAACGAATTCAACATCCTGGTTCCCGGAGGGATATACATAGCATACATTGAAATGCCAGAATTAGGTGAAACAAAAATTTTGAAACTGGCGATTATTCCTGAAAAAATAATTCCCGACTGGTATTGAGATCCCGAAATAAATTCGGGATGACAAACAATTGTCATGCTGAACTTGATTCAGCATCTAAGAAGAGCAGAAGATGAAACAATAAACGAAATATGCTTGTGGAGTAAAACAAACCCGGACGTCATGACCCTGTCGTGACGCGGGAATCCACAGTCACGTTGCGAACGTGACAGCCAAGGCGGATTAAAGTGAAAAATGAAAAGCCTGCCCTGAGCTAGTCGAAGGGGGGAAAGTGAAAATTCATTAATTCTCACTTCTCACTTCTGACTTTTTACTCAATCTTTCTCATTTAGGGCACTATTTTCCCCATACTCAAACAATGACCCAAATGGGTTATTGACATAAAGGGATACTATGCTATTTTGTTAGTTGAAATTCAAAATACTTTTGGAGTAGATCATGAAACGTCCCCCGATTTCATACTTGATTGTTGGATTATTGCTTTCCTCTCAGTTGCTTATTGCGCAATGCCTTAAAGAGGATTTTCTTTCCAAGAACAATTCAGAGCTCAATAACTTTAAAAAGTTTAATATCAATAATCTTTCCACATTTATTTATAGTAACGGAAAAGCCGATATTGATGGAGGTATGGCAGGTTTCCAATATCCAAAAGGATCAAATAAATATGCTATTTATACTTCAGGGTTTCTAGTGGGTGGAAAAGTTGATAACATTTTATCAGTTTGCGGCTCACTATCCGGGAACAATATCTCTATTGGAGGAATTGGTGAAAACTGGTTAGAGAGTTCCTGGGATTCAACCGGGATATACAGGGTAAGACCTGATTACAAAACAGCTTCTTTTGTTGAGGAAGAAAAGGATGAATACAAAACAGTAAATAAGCTAAGAGAAGAATACGAAAACGATTGGAACTCATGGCCCTCTGAGCATGGAGCCCCTTTCCAGGATAATAATTTAAATGGAGTTTATGAGGTATCTGGTGATGTTCCGGGAATTGCCGGAGCGGCACAGACTCTCTGGTATGTAGCCAATGCAGCGGATTCTACCGTGGCAGGTACACTTTTTCAGTCACCACCTTTGGATTTGGAAGTTACGGTTACAGTCTGGGGATATAATGATGGCACATATCGGGATAATGTTGTTTTTAAGAAATTCATCCTAACAAATAAGGGCTCCAAAGAAATTACAGATATGTATTTTTCACAGTATGTTGATCCTGATATTGGTAATGCCGGTGATGATTTTGCAGGTTGCGATACAAGTCTGCACATGGCTTACGCTTATAATGGGTATGAAACTGATTATTCTTATAATAATAATCCTCCAGCTATAGGATTTGTTTTTTTGAAAGGTGCAAAGATTGAAGGCAAGTATAAAGGAATGACATCTTTTGTTTATTGGCTATGCAGTACTTCTACATTTGAGTATAGTTGCCCACATTTGGATGAGTATCAAGGTGCTATTGACACTTATAATTATATGCAGGGTAAAATGTTAACCGGTGAATATATTAAAATTCCAGATGAACTCGGTGGAGGTCATACAAAATTCAGAGCTCCCGGTGACCCGGTTACTGGCACAGGATGGATAGACGGAGTTTATATTGACCCGACAAGTGACAGGTATTTCTTAACATCAACCGGGCCATTCAACCTGGCTCCCGGTGAATCAGAAGAAATAATATTAGCCCAAATAGCAGCAGGTGGCAGAACTGGAATCGGGCACCTGGAAGCAGTAGCCGAACTAAAAGAAACAGCGCGACAAGTACTTGAAGATTATGGACAGGTAGTTTCAACCGAAAAGACGGAGGAATTACCAACAGAAATAAAATTATATCAAAACTACCCAAACCCTTTTAATCCTAAGTCAAAGATAAAATATCAAATAGTAAAATCTGGTAAAGTTGAGCTGGTTGTTTATGACCTGCTCGGAAAAATCATCACCTCACTTGTGGATGAAGACAAACCAGCCGGAACTTACGAAGTTGAGTTCGATGGTGAAAATCTATCAAGCGGGATATACTTTTATGAGCTGAGGGTTGGGGACCATTCACAGCAGCGCAAAATGATTTTGTTGAAATAAGATGATATATGACTGTCATGCCGGACTTGATCCGGCATCTAATGGGGTATAAAGTGAAACTATCAAAAATGTTATTTCTGTCACTCTTATTATCTCTCGTCGCAGGGTCAATCAACGCTCAGCAAAGAGAAGAAGTATTCGGCGAAACGTATACTATGTTCAATATCAATAATATCGCCACATACATTTATAATGATGGTAGGGCTGACATTCGCCCTGATACTGCCTCGGCTGGATTTGAATTCCCAAAATATGGAAACAAATACTGCTTCAAGCGATCTGGATTATTCTGGATAGGAAAATATGGTAGTGATGAAGTAAGAATGGGTGGAACAGCATTCACAACCTCATTATCTCCAGGGGAAATATTTGAAAATGGTAGTATCCAAACATCAGATGATTCATTGAAACATATTTTTCGAGTCAGAAATTATGAAAGTATAGAGGAATTGACTGATGAAGCCAATGATCTAGGTCTTTCTCCAATTGAGCTAGATCATTTATACATGAGAGATAAACAAGATTGGCCAATTGAAAAAGGAGCACCCTTTCAAGATATTAATGGCGATGGTGTGTACAGTCCGGAAATAGACATTCCAGGAATGAAAGGATCTGAGCAGTCTATATGGTTTATTGCTAATGATTTTTATGATGAAGAAGTACTTAGATTTTACGGGTCACGTCCAACAAATTTTGAAGTACAAGTAACTATCTGGAATGAGAAAGGTGAGGGATATTTAGATAATGTTGTGTTTAAAAGATATCTATTAATAAATAGGCATGATAAAAACTATACAGATTGTTTTATCGGAATATTCAGTGATCCGGATATTGGCAATGCAGCAGATGATTTTGTTGGTTGCGATACCCTATTGAATTCGGAGTTTGCTTATAATGCGGATGAATTTGATACCAAATATGAATCTCAGCCGCCAGCAGTAGGATTTACCTTTCTCCAAGGTCCAATAAAAGAATCTGATCCAACTGACGTTGCTCAATTTATGAATAGAGAAGTAAATGGATTTAAGAACCAGAGAATGTTTAGCTTCTTTTACTTTCTCAACGAAGATGGTGGAATATATGGTGATCCAGATATGGATAATTATTCAACTGGAACACTTTATTGGTATAATATTGCAAGGGGCAGAATTAATTCCTCAGGCGAGTATCATCCTATTCCGGAAGAATTTGGGGGCGGTAGAACTCGCTACGTTTTAAGTGGAGATCCAATATCTGGATTAGGTTTTATTGATGGACTTGTTAAACCTGCTAAAGAGAGAAGGATGTTTATGTCAGCTGGGCCATTTGATATTGCAATTGGTGATACACAAGAAGTAATTATTGCTCAAATAGCTGCAGGCGGCAGAGAAGGAGTAGGACATCTCGATGCAGTAGCCGAACTAAAAGAAACAGCCCGTAAAGTTCTTGAAGATTATGGATCAGTGACATCAACAGAAAAAGTAGATGAATTACCAACAGAAATCAAGCTGTACCAAAATTACCCAAACCCCTTTAACCCAAAATCAAAGATAAAATATATCATACCGAGCGGAGTCGATGTGACAAATGTAACCTTAAAAGTTTATGATCTGTTAGGCTCCGTGATATCTGTTTTGGTTGATGAACACAAACCAGCCGGAACTTACGAAGTGGATTTTGATGGCACCAATCTTTCTACAGGTGTATATTTTTATGAGCTGAAGGTTGGGGATTATTCGCAGCAGCGCAAAATGATTTTGTTGAAATAAAACCACGACAACCCGGGCGTCATGACCCATCCGAAGGCTGGCAAGCCTGTCGTGCCGCGGGAACCACCTGTCTGTTGCGAAGGTGACAACCAAGGCTTATCTTTCCATTTTTCAATTCGATCAGAATGTGCTTTCTCCATGAACAAAAAAATTCTGAATCTCGCGATTCCTAACATACTCAGTAATCTTGCCATTCCAATGCTAAGCGCGGTTGACACCGCAGTTGTGGGGCATCTTGACAAGGTCTCTTATCTGGGGGCTATCGCAATTGGGTCAATGATTTTCAATTTTATTTACTGGGCTTTTGGATTCCTGCGTATGGGTACAACCGGCATGACAGCCCAGGCACATGGCGCGAAGAACAGGGTGGAAACAGCCAGCGTGTTAGGCCGTGCCGCTGTGGTGGCAGCTGTCTCGGCGCTTGGACTTGTTGCTTTTCAGAGTTGGATAGGCGACTTGAGCTTTTATTTGGTGGATGGAACCACGGAGGTCGAGCTATTTGCCCGACAGTATTTTGACATAAGAATTTATGCAGCTCCGGCCACCCTCGGTTTGTATGCCTTCCACGGGTGGTTTTTAGGTATGCAAAATGCAAAATACCCCATGATACTTGCCATCTTTATAAATGTTGTAAATGTTATTCTTAACCTTCTTTTCATTTACCAGTTTGGAATGAAGTCCGAAGGCGTTGCGCTCGGGACAGTAATTGCACAATATTCAGGTATTATTCTGGCTATTGTTTTGTTCAGGAGAAAATACTCTGATTACATCCCAAGTTTCGATTTAAAGAGAATATTTGATTTTAAGAAAGCAAAGGAATTTTTTACTGTTAACCTGGATATATTTATTCGTACTCTGGCTTTAGTATTTGCCTTTACCTTCTTTACTGCCAAGTCGGCAGAGTTTGGCGAGAATCTCCTGGCAGTGAATACGATACTCATGCAACTCTGGATGTTTCTTGCCTACGGTGTTGATGGGTTTGCTTTTGCAGCCGAAAGTCTTGTTGGTAAGTACATTGGTGCAGGTAATCCGGGTAAACTTAAGCAGGTTATCAAATACTCTTTTATCTGGGCTCTGGGTTTTGCATTAATTACATCTCTGGTATATTTACTCTTTCAGGAACCTATTCTAAGAATATTCACTGATAAGCCAGAGGTTATTTCTTCTGCTCTTGTTTTTATCATATACGTTATTGTTTCTCCCCCAATAAATGCAGTTTGTTTTATCTGGGACGGGGTTTATATCGGAGCCACATCAACGGCCCCAATGAGAAACGCCATGGTTGTTTCTACTTTAATCTTTTTCCTTTTGCCATTTTACTTTCTTACTCCGATTTGGGGAAATCATGGCTTATGGATAGCTCTGACACTTTTCATGATATCGCGCGGGGTAGGATTGTCAATTTTGTCATCAAAAAATATCTATGGAAAACTAAATTTATCTATTGCCAATGAAGCAGACTAACGGTAATTTATATCTACAGTTGTTTTAAGAATATGTTAAAAGCTGTAAGTTCTACAAGATTTATCATACTGAAAACCCCTGCTAAGGCAGGAAAATCCTAAGGGCACATTATATATTGTTTATTTTTTCCCGACTTGCTAATTGAGTTCAATATAGTTAAATTTATAATTCTGATTCGCCCCGTTGAGGGCGTTTTTTATTTATATGAATCAAATGAATGATAAAATATTAGCTGTTACAAAAGAAATCACAGATGATCTTGGCTTTTTCCTCATTGATATTATTGATAGAGGGGACAGTCGAAACCGTATAGTTGAAATATTTATTGATAATGAGGCTGCAGTCACATCTGATGATTGTGCAAAAGTAAGTCGATTACTTGATGAAAGAATTGAAGAAGAAAACCTCATCCAATCCAAATACAGGTTAGAAGTTTCATCTCCTGGCGTCAGTAGACCCTTAATATTTCTCCCTCAATACACTAAGCATATCGGTCGGCAGTTTGACCTAAAGTACAGTGAAAATGAGGTAACAAAAAGATTTAAGGGAAAACTTACAAAAATAGATGGTAGTAAATTGTGGTTTTCTTCTGGTGATACTGAACTGGTTGTTGATTTCGAAGTAATAGTAAAAGCAAAAGTTTTAATTAGTTTCTGACATTGGAGGCCTAGGCTATGAACACCGAAATCGTAGATTCCTTTTCGCAAATGGTGCGTGAGAAGAACGTAGACAAAGACGTTCTTGCTGGAATTATCGAAGATATTTTTGGTTTGCTCGTAAAGAAAAAGTACGGACTTGAAGCAAACTATGATGTTATCGTAAATATGGACAAAGGAGATATTGAAATTTTCCTTGAAAGAGTGATCGTTGATGAAGTTGAAGATCCAAATCTGGAAATTTCAATTGACGAAGTGAATGCACGTGGAAATGATGATGAACTTGAAGTAGGTGAAGATTTTGTTGAGCCTCTTAGTTTAGCTTCGTTTGGCAGAAGACTTATTAATCTTGCTCGTCAAAGTCTTAACCAGCGTATACGTGAAATTGAAAAAGAACTTATCTACAATGAGTACACCGAACTTGAAGGTGAAATTGTTGTTGGTGATATATATCAGGTTCGCAGAAATGACGTTCTTGTTAATCATAACAAGAATGAATTATTGCTGCCTAGAATGGAACAGATACCCCGTGAGAAATACAGAAAGGGTGATACTGTTCGTGCCATAGTTAAAGAAGTTCGTAAGACACCTAATGGCCCAATAATTATAGTTTCGCGTGCCGATAACATGTTCTTACGCCGTTTGTTCGAAATTGAAATTCCGGAAATTTATGACGGTGTTATTGAAATAATGAAAATAGCTCGTGAACCGGGCGAAAGAGCAAAAGTTGCGGTTGAATCAAGTGACTCAAGAATAGATGCCGTTGGCGCCTGTGTTGGTATGAAGGGTGTTAGAATTCATGCTATTGTTAGAGAACTTAACAATGAGAACATTGATGTTATCAACTACTCAGATGATCCCATCGTGTTCATACAGAGAGCTTTAGCCCCGGCTAAGTTGAAGCAAATTGAAATTGATGAAGATGAAGAAAAATGTACTGTTACTGCTGACAGTGATCAGGTTTCACTGATTGTTGGTCGTAATGGTGTTAATATTCGTCTTGCGATGAAGTTAACCGGATATCATATTGACGTTATAAGAGAAGAGAAACCTTTTGAAGAGTATGAAGATGACATCGAATTGATCGATCTTAGAGAAGAAATTGGTGCCGAAATAGTTGATTTGCTTATCAATAACCGTTTTGATACTGCAGTTGAAGTATTAACAGCAGGCGTTGAAAAACTAAAAGAAATTGAAGGGCTTGACGAAGAAAAAGCAAAAGTAATTATTGATACAATTAAAAATCAATTTGAAGAAGAAGATTAAAATAAAAATTAAAATTAGCAGGTACTTCGAATATGCCAGATAAGCCAAAAAAAATAAGACTTTATAAGTTCGCATCCGAATATAACTTATCGACCGAATCTGTAATGGAATTCTTATCCAAAAAAGATTATGAAATTAAATCTCATATGACTCTTCTTTCTGATGAAATGATAGCAGACATAAACGATCATTTCAAAAAAGATATTGAAAAAGCTGAAATTCATTACAGAAAGATCTCAGAATTCCAAAAAAAGCGTGGCGAAAAATCGGATGAAGAGAATGTTGAAGAATCCGTAGCAGCAGATACTCCTGAAGTCAAAACGACGGAGGAAGCTGAACCAATACAAGCGGTTACTGAAGAAGTCGAAAAGGTACCTGAGACAGAAGATGAAGAAACTGTTACTACAGATACAGTGGAATTATCTGATGAACAGGTGGAAGAAGCCCCGGCAGAATCTGTTGAAGAATCAGTTCCCGAAGCAGCTGTGGATATGCAAACTGCTAATGTGGATCTTGGCAAGCCCGAAGAAGCTGCCGAAGTTGCTGAGTTAGTAAAACCTGAAGATGAGAAAGTTGAAGTTTTCAGAACAAAAGCTGAATTGGAGATTGATACTAAGCAGCGTGGTTTGAAAATTCTTGGTAAAGTTGAACTTGGTGGCAAAAGAAAACCTAAAAACGAGGAAGTTAAAAAAGATGATCGCAGGTCTGATGCTTCAAGCAGACCGGGAAAACCTCGTATGGATAAAGACGGAAAACCTATAAGAGTTGAAGAAAAGCCTGTAACTGGTCAGAAACCTGTGGATGATGATTCGTCCGATGCCGCAAAGAGAAAGAAAAAGAAAATGAAGGCTAAGAAGAAGCCGGGCAAAGCCGAAACACTTGATGAAATTGCAGCTAAGAAAAAGAAAAAAGGCAAAAAATTAGAAGTTGACAAACGCGAAGTTGATGCGGCAATTAAAAGAACAATGTTAAGTATGGATGATTCAGGCGCTGCCGATAGAGCGAATGTGCGTAAGAAAAAGAGAAAAGAAAAAGCTGAGATTCAGGAAAAAATTGAAGAACAAAAAGCTATAGAAAGCACAATAATTAAAGTTAATGAGTTTATTGCTGTAAGTGAATTAGCAAATATCATGAACGTGACTGTTGCCGAGGTAATATCCAAATGTATCGGTTTAGGCTTAATGGTATCCATCAATCAAAGACTCGATTTTGAAACTATAACTTTAATCGCTGATGATTTTGGTTTTGAGGTTGAACTTGAAGAAGAATACGTAGTAGATGCCCTTGAAGATTCCGAAGATGCAACTGAAACATTAACATCACGTCCTCCTGTTGTAACTATTATGGGACACGTTGATCACGGTAAAACTTCTTTACTTGATTATATTCGTCGGGCAAATGTTGTAGCCGGTGAATCGGGCGGTATTACTCAGCATATTGGTGCTTATCAGGTTGAAACTGATAGTAAAAAATACATTACATTTTTAGATACGCCTGGTCACGAGGCATTTACTGCTATGCGTGCCAGAGGTGCAAAGGTAACGGATATTGTTGTGTTGATTGTTGCGGCAGATGATGCTGTAATGCCTCAGACAATCGAGGCAATCAACCACGCAAAGGCTGCCAATGTGCCAATAATAATCGCGATAAATAAAATTGATAAACCAGGCTCCAACGTAGAACGAATTCGTCAGCAATTAGCCGATAGAAATGTTCTTGTTGAAGAATGGGGTGGTAAATATCAGTGCGTAGAAGTATCAGCAAAACAGGGACTCAATATTGACGTCTTGTTGGAAAAAATACTTCTTGAAGCTGAAATGCTTGATCTGAAAGCAAACGCTGACAGGAAAGCACGCGGTGCTGTAATTGAATCCAAACTTGAGCCGGGTAGAGGTGTTACTGCTACTATCCTTATTGAAAAAGGTACTATGCACATCGGCGATCCTTTTGTTGCTGGTAATTTCCAGGGACGAGTTCGAGCGATGTTTGATGAAAGAAACAATAAAATTGAATCTGCAGGGCCGGCAATGCCAGTTCTTGTTCTTGGATTTGAATCCTCACCTCAGGCTGGTGATAGTTTTATTGTTGTCGATTCTGAGCGTGAAGCCAGAGATGTATCCCTTAAGCGTCAGCAACTTAAACGTGAGCAGGATCATCGTCAGGTTAAACTAATAACGCTTGACGAAATTGCTAGTCAAATTAGCAGAGGCGGCTTAAAAGAATTGCCACTATTAGTTAAAGGTGATGTGGATGGTTCTGTGGAAGCCCTGGCTGACTCGTTAATGAAGTTATCTAACGAAGAAGTTCAGGTTAAAGTAATTAGCAGGGCTGTTGGCGCAATTTCAGAAAGTGATGTTCTTCTTGCTGCAGCATCGGGAGCAATTATTATTGGCTTCCATGTTCGTCCTAATACGAACGCCAGAAAACTGGCAGAAGTTGAAAAAGTTGATATCAGACTTTATAATGTAATTTATGATGCTATTGCAGAGGTGAAATCTGCTCTCGAAGGTATGCTTTCACCAATTGTATCAGAAGAAGCAGTTGCCACAGTTGAAGTTCGCGAAATATTCAAAGTGCCTAAAATTGGTACTGTTGCCGGTTGCTATGTTCAGGAAGGTAAAATTACCAGACACGGAAAGATTCGTTTATTCAGAGACGGAATAGTTATTTACGAAGGTGAGCTATCACAATTGAGAAGATTTAAGGATGACGTTAAAGATGTTGACGCCGGGTATGAATGCGGACTTAATATTACTAATTTTAATGACATTAAGGTTGGCGATATTATAGAAAGTTATAAATTGATTGAGACTAAGAAGAAGCTTGACTAATGGGAATTAGAACAGATAAAGTAGCAAGTTTAATAAAAGAAGAAATAAGTCTGATATTTCTTCACAAGATTCAAGATGGTAGAATTGGGTTGGTTACAGTTACTAATGTAAAGGTAAGTCCTGACCTTAAGCAGGCCAAGATTTATCTTTCTACATTTGATAAAGAAAACCGAAAAACCACCATGGATAGAATTGAAAAAATTAAAGGTATGATTCGATCGGAACTTGCAAAACGGATTAAACTAAGGTTTGTACCTGAATTGTTTTTTTATGTTGATGATACACCCGATTATGTAGAAAAGATGGAGAATTTGTTTAAACAAATTCACGAAAATGATAGCAAAGAATCAGAATGATTTATTAGAACCTGATTTTGCTTCGGGTGAGATTATTTTAATTGATAAGGGGATAGGTTTTACTTCCTTTAACGCTGTTTACAAAATTCGAAAAACAGTAAATGTTAAAAAAGTAGGTCATGCCGGCACTCTCGATCCTCTTGCCACCGGTTTATTGATATTATGTACAGGAAAGAAGACGAAAGAAATTTCCAGCTTTCAGGATCTCAGAAAAACATATTCCGGAGTTATTACTCTGGGTAAGAGAACAGCTTCGTTGGATAGTGAAGGCGAGTTTATTGAAGAAAAGGGCATTGATGGTATTAGCGAAAGCATGATACTTGAATCCCGAAATTCGTTCTTAGGTAAAATATTGCAGACTCCTCCTATGTATTCGGCTCTAAAAGTTAAAGGCAAACGTCTTTACAAGTATGCCAGAAATGGAATTGAGATTGAGAGAATGCCGCGGGAAGTTGAGATTTACAAATTTGACATAGAGAAAATTGAATTGCCTGATGTTCATTTTGTTGTTGAATGCTCGAAAGGAACCTATATTCGAACTCTTGCCGATGACCTGGGTACTAAACTTAATTGTGGTGGTTACTTAAGTAAGTTAAGACGAGAGAAAATAGGTGAATTTGATGTCTCTGATGCTTTCACTATCGATGAATTTCAAAAAAAATATTCTCGTCCTCTAGAAGCCGATTAGCGAATTTATTTTAGTTTATAGACTAATGAAGATATTTACAGAATTTCCTGAAATAGATAAAGATATAAAGACTGTTGTAACTATTGGAACGTTTGATGGTGTGCATATAGGACATTCCGATTTATTAAGAACGGTTAACACTTTATCAGATAATGGAAAACATAAAAGTGTTCTGGTTACTTTTGAACCGCATCCAAGAACTGTTGTATCTGAGGGTTATAAAATAAAGATACTTACAACGCTTGAAGAAAAGGCTGAAGTACTTGAAACTTACGGAATTGAAAATATTGTAGTTGTAAATTTTACCGAAAAATTTTCTCAGCTTAATGCTGAAGAGTTCATTGAAAAATATTTGATACAAAAGCTTAATCCAAATCATATAGTTATTGGTTACGATCATAAATTTGGAAAAGATCGTAAAGGTGATGGGGCATATCTTAATAGCTTTAGCCAAAAGTACAACTTTACTGTAACAACTGTACCAGCCGTCAAAATTAATAGCGAGACAGTTAGTAGTACTAAGATAAGAAATGCTTTACTCGCGGGTGATTTGGAAAATGCCAATTTTTATCTGGCAAGGCCTTATTCACTTGCCGGAGTTGTTGTTCCGGGTGCTCAGAGAGGTCGGGATCTTGGATTTCCGACTGCAAATGTAAAGCCAGTTGATGAAAACAAGCTTATTCCTAAAGATGGCGTATATATTGTAGAATGTTCTCTGGATGGAGATAAGTTTAATGGGGTTCTCAACGTCGGTTCACGACCAACTTTTGGAGACTCAGTTGAAACGGTTATTGAAGTACATTTGTTTGAATTAAACAGGGATTTGTATCAAAGTAGAATAAACGTGAATTTCTTGTCTCGAATTAGAGATGAAATTAAATTTTCTAGTAAAGAAGATCTTATAAAACAGATTAAAAAAGATATAGATGAAGCAAATGAATTTTTAAAAACTAATTAACTTCGGTGGAAACTGGGGTTATATTGAAAAACATAACATGGAGTCAGAAATGCCTTTAACAAAAGATGAAAAATTGGAAATAGTTACAAAATTCGGTAAAGATGCGAACGATAGTGGAAAAGCGGAAGTTCAAATAGCTTTATTGACAGCAAGGATAAATCAACTAACATCGCACTTTGGCGAACATAAAAAAGACCATGCATCAAGACGCGGTTTAATGATGATGGTAGGTAAGAGAAGAAGATTGTTAGATTATTTAATGGCGAATGGAATTGAAAGATATCGCGCTATTATCAAAGAACTTAAGATTAGAAAGTAAAAGGCGGTTTAAATGATGATTACAAAAGAAATGGAGCTAGGCGGCAAAACCTTATCCATAGAAACAGGCAGATACGCGAAGCAGTCAAACGGTGCGGTTATGGTCCGTTATGGCGATACAATGGTTCTCGTTACTGCAGTTGCTTCAAGTGAAGCACGCAAAGACATTGATTTTTTCCCTCTGTCTGTTGAATACAGAGAAAGAATGTTTGCTGCTGGTAAATTTCCTGGTGGATTTATCAAAAGAGAAAGTAGACCTTCTGAGAAGGAAATTTTAAGCTCCAGATTAATAGACAGACCTCTAAGACCATTATTCCCAAAAGAATATCAGAATGATACTCAGATTGCGGCTTTTGTGTACTCTTATGATAATGAAAATGACCCTGATGTTTTGGCTGCTATTGGTGCCTCTGCGGCATTAACAATTTCCGATCTGCCTTTACTGGAGCCAATTGGTCAGATAAGAGTCGGCAGACTTGAGGGACAGTTTATTGTTAATCCTACCATGCAGCAATTGGAAACCTGCGACATTGAGTTAGTAGTTGCTGGTACTGAAAGCTCAATCATGATGGTTGAAGGTGAGTCAAAAGAAGTTGGCGAAACTGATCTTCTTGAAGCCTTAAAATTTGCTCATGGTGAAATTAAGAGAATTATTAAACTTCAGCACGAACTCCGTGAAGAATGTGGGAAAGCTAAAATTGAAGTTCCTGCAAAAGAAGTTAATGAAGATCTAAAAAAAGATGTTTACGCCCTGGCTTTGGAAAAATTCAGAGGCATAGTTGATTCTGTATTAGCAAAAGAAGAAAGATATGCTAAGAATAAAGAAGTTACTGTTGAAGTTATCGAGGCGCTAGCTGAAAAATATCCTGAGCAGGAAGGCGAAATTAAAAACATCATTCACGATATCGAAAAAGATTTGATGCGTGAAAGAATTCTTAAGGTAGGAATAAGACTAGATGGTAGAAATCTTACTCAGGTAAGACCTATATCAATAGACCTTAACACTTTACCTCGTACTCACGCTTCGGCATTATTTACTCGTGGTGAAACACAGAGTTTAATGACTATGACACTGGGTAACAAGCGCGATGAGCAGATAGTTGATGGTATGCATGAAGAGTACAGAAAACGCTTTATGCTTCACTACAATTTCCCACCATTCTCAGTTGGCGAAACCGGAAGATATTCCGGCGTAGGCAGAAGAGAAATTGGACACGGGAATTTGGCTGAAAGATCATTAAAGTACATTCTTCCGGCAACTGATATTTTCCCTTATGTTATCAGACTTAATTCAGATATCCTTGAGTCTAACGGTTCTTCTTCTATGGCTACTGTTTGCTCAGGTTCATTAGCAATGATGGACGGTGGTGTTCCTGTTAAGTGTGCTATTGCTGGTATAGCAATGGGTCTCGTTAAAGAAGGTGACGAATTTGCAGTTCTTTCCGATATTCTTGGAAACGAAGATCACCTTGGCGACATGGACTTTAAAGTTGCAGGTTCTACTGATGGTATTACCGGCCTTCAGATGGATATTAAAATCCAGGGCATCTCTTATGAGATAATGGAAAAAGCCTTAATGCAAGCTAAAGAGGGCAGACTTCATATTCTTGGTGAAATGAGCAAAGCAATTGAGAAACCTAAAGAACAACTTTCAAAATATGCTCCAACAATGCTCAGTGCTATGATCAATCCTGAAAAGATTGGTACTCTTATTGGCCCAGGTGGCAAGGTTATTCAGGGTATTCAAAAAGAATTTGGTGTAGAAATTAACATCGAAGAAGACGGTACTGTTAATATCTCTGGTCAGGACGCTGCAATGGCTAGAAAAGCTAAAGAGTACATTAAAGGTCTGGTTGAAGAACCTGTTGAAGGAAGAGTTTACGAAGGCAAAATAATGAAGATTACTGAATTTGGAGCTTTCGTTGAAATCATTCCAAATACTCAGGGCTTGTTACACATCTCTCAAATTGATCATACTAGAGTGAAAAATGTGACAGATGTATTGAAAGAAGGCGAAATGGTAAAAGTGAAATTGCTAAAAATTGAAAATGGCAAATTCAGTTTATCAAGAAAAGCTTTACTTGACAAACCTGAAGAAAATAAAACTGCTCCAGCTGATGGAGAGAAAACTGAAGATAATAATTCAAAGGAAAATGCTGAATAATTACTTATTCAGCATTTATAATAGATATTTATGAAAATCGGTGATTTGGATCTGGGGCATAAATTGTTACTTGCCCCAATGGCCGATATCTCTGATAGTTCTTTTAGAAAGATTTGTAAAGAACAGGGTGCTGGCTTAACTTATACACAAATGATCAGTGCAAAAGGAGTTATTGAAGGAAACTTTGATCAACTCAAATTACTTGCATTTGATAAGCGGGAAAAACCTCTTGGTGTTCAAATATTGGGTAGTGATCCGGGAATAATCGGTGAAGCTGTTAAAGAAATTGCAAAGTACAAACCCGATATTATTGATATAAACAGTGGTTGCCCTATTGATAAAGTAACAAAGCACAATTTTGGCGCATGCATACTCGATAACAAAATTTTACTTGGCGAAATTGTCAAGTCAATGGTGAATTCCTCAGGAGGGATTCCCATTTCTGTTAAAATTCGACTCGGAAGAGACGAAAAAAATATTAATATTCTAGAAAATGCTCGAGTTGTTGAAGAAAACGGCGCATCCCTGCTAATTGTTCACACCAGAACCCGCAAAGAAAAGTACTATGAACCAGCCAATTGGAAAGATCTTGCAAGCATTAAAAAGGCAATTTCTATTCCTTTAGTTGGAAATGGTTCTGTTTTTACCCCAACTGATGCAAAAAACATGATTGAGCAGACTGGTTGTGATAGTGTTATGATAGCCAGAGGAGCTTTAGGAACTCCTTTTATTTTTTCCAGATTTAATAAATTGATGGAAACTGGAATTGATCCGGGGGTTTCTGATGTTAAAGAGGTAGCGGAAGTTGCCTTAAGGCATTTGGATTACCTTGAAAGTGAAAAAGGTGAGTTTGTTGCTCTTGGTCATGCCAAAAAGAATTTTGTTTGGTACTTTAGAGAGTTTAACGGAATTAGTAAAATATTAGAAGATGTATTTTCAATAAATAAATATAGCACACTTAGGGAATATGTTCAGGAACATGCTGAAAAAATCCTTAGGGGTGAATTTGAAAATGAAAATTTTGATGAAATTAAAAGAAAATTTTTAGTAAAAGTCCTTTTCTGGTTACCTGATGCCGATTATGATGCATCGAAGTCAAATAACAAAAAAGGCTAAGAGAGTTTATTATGGTTAAAGAGATTATTATTAATTCTTCTGCTTCACAAAGCAGAGTAGCTATCATTGAAGATAGCAATTTGGTCGACTTTTTTGTTGATCATCCCGAAAAACGCCGAATGGTGGGTGACATTTACCTGGGTAAAGTAGCAAGAGTACTCCCCGGAATTCGTGCGGCATTTATTGACATTGGGCTTAAACACGATGCATTTCTTCACTTTTCCGACATTGGAGAAAAAACAGAAGCACTTCAAGGCATTTTTGACGATGATGATAGTGATGACTCGGATGATGTACAGGAAGAGCCTAAGCAACAAAACAGGAGCGATCGTGATTCTAAGCAGAAAGGTCAGTCCTCTATTCCTAAGCTTCACAAGGGACAGGAATTACTTGTTCAAATTCTTAAAGAGCCTGTAAAAGACAAGGGAGTTAGAGTTTCCTCTTCGGTATCTTTACCCGGACGTTTCTGTGTGCTTTTACCCTACGACAATAAAATTGGAATTTCGAAGAAAATTTCAGATTTCAAGGAAAGACGTAGACTGCGCCGTATAGCCCGTGGCATACTCCCGAGCAATTGCGGACTAATTATTAGAACAGCCGCTATGGATCAGGAAGAAAAAGCTCTTGCTGGTGATCTGAAATATTTAGTAAAGCAATGGGAAGACCTGGAAAGCTCTGCAAAGAGTAGTTCTCCACCAGAGTTGCTTTTCAAAGATCTAAGTACAACTATCAGTGTAATCAGAGATTTGTTTACACCGGATGTTTCTAAAGTATTTGTGGATAGTAAAAAGCTTTACAAGGAAATTAGAAATTATGTCCAGTTTATTCAACCCGAATTGACTGATAAAATTGAGTACTACAAAGACAACGAATCAATTTTCGAAGTATTTAATGTAGAAGAGCAGATTAGAGCGCTTTTGGGAAGGAAAGTTCCTCTCCCATCCGGTGGTCATATTGTAATAGAACATACCGAGGCAATGCACGTAGTTGATGTTAATAGTGGAAGATACGCGGCCAAAAAGGAGCAGGAACTTAATTCGCTAAAAACAGACCTTGAGGCTTCGCGCGAAATTGTTAGACAATTGAGATTACGTGATATTGGCGGATTAATTGTCATCGATTTTATCGATCTTGAAGAAGACAAAAACCGAAAAAAGATATACGACGAACTTAAGAAAGAATTTAAAAAAGACCGTGCTAAAATTGCCCTTCTGCCCATGACAGACTTTGGAATAATACAGATTACAAGGCAGAGAGTTCGTGAAAATATTCTCCAGTCAATGACGGAAGTCTGCCCGTATTGTCTTGGGACTGGAATGCTTACAAAACAATCCAACCTTCTTCATGAAATTGAAGAATGGATGAAAAGGTATAGATCTTCAGGAAGACATAAATCACTTACTTTGAATGTTCATCCTACTTTGGGATCTAAATTTAAGGAAGGCTGGATTTCCAACTTAACTAAAATGCAGTATAAATACTTTGTCAGATTAAGGCTTTTAGAAGATCTGAAGATGAGTCCTCAGAAATTCAAAATAATAGCTACTAAAACAGGTGAAAACCTGACTGATGAATACAACTAATATTGCATTGTGATATTAAACAATTTGCAAGTAAAATAATTTTAGTCCTTTCCCTAAAATAAGGGAAAAAATATGTAAATTTGAGTATTAGCATTTAATAAAACAGATATAGAGGTTGATTAATGAAATTTTTTATTGATACTGCGAACATTGAAGAAATTAAAAAAGCTGCTGAATGGGGCTTGTTAGATGGTGTTACAACTAATCCATCCTTGGTTGCAAGAGAAGGTGGTGATTTTATTGAACTGCTAAAAGAGATTGTACAAATTGTTGATGGACCTATTAGTGCAGAAGTTGTTGCTACTGATTACGAAGGTATGCTTAAAGAAGCCAGAGAATTGGTTAAAATTCATGAAAATATTGTTGTAAAGGTTCCTTTAATTAAAGAAGGACTAAGAGCTGTTAAAACTCTTACTGAAGAGGGAATTAAAACTAATGTAACATTATGTTTTACGGCAGCTCAGGCGCTTTTGGCCGCAAAAGCAGGCGCTACTTATATTAGTCCTTTTGTGGGTAGACTTGATGATATCAGTCATGATGGTTTAGACCTGATTGAACAGATTGTTACTATATATGAAAATTATGGATTTACAACACAGGTGTTGGTCGCAAGTGTTCGTTCTCCATTGCATCTAATTGAATCTGCTATGATGGGTGCAGATGTTGCTACAATTCCTTTCAGTGTTCTTGAAAAATTGTTCAAACATCCGTTAACAGATAGTGGTTTGGAGACATTCTTAAATGACTGGAAAAAAATAAGTGAGTAGGAATTATGAAAAAAACTAAATTTAATAGGGTTCACGAGAAGCTCGGAGCTAAATTAGTAGATTTTGCCGGATATGAAATGCCGGTTGTATATACTTCAATTATTGCTGAGCACAAAGTAGTTAGAGAATCAGTTGGTGTTTTTGATGTTTCGCATATGGGAGAAGTGTTTGTTAGAGGTGAAAAAGCTTTGGATTTTGTTCAAAGTATTACAGTAAACGATGCATCAAAATTATTTAATGGTCGTGTTCAATATTCCGCGATGTGCTACCCTGATGGTGGTATTGTTGATGATTTACTGGTTTACAAAGTTTCTGATACAGAATTTATGTTAGTTGTTAATGCTTCAAATCTTGAAAAAGATTTTGCCTGGATGAATGAAAACAACAAATTTGGTGTAGAATTAGTTGATGAGAGTGATGAGTATTCACTATTAGCGGTTCAGGGACCCAACTCTACTGCTGTTATCCAAAAGTTAACTGAAACTACTGTTGAAATGGAATACTATCACTTCATTAAAGCTAACGTTGCTGGTGTTGATATGATTTTGTCAAGAACTGGATATACTGGTGAAGTTGGTTACGAATTATATTTTAAAGGTAATGAGCAAGATGCTGAAAACGTTTGGAATGCTGTGTTTGAAGCTGGTAAAGAATTTGATATTCAACCAACAGGTTTGGGCGCACGTGACTCTTTGCGTCTGGAGATGGGATATTGTTTATATGGAAATGACATAGACAAGACAACAAATCCATTGGAAGCGGGTTTAGGCTGGATTACAAAACTAAAGCAGGAAGGTGATTTTATTGCCAAAGATGTTTTATCAAAAGTGAAAGAGGAAGGCGTTACCAGAAAGTTAGTAGCAATGATTACAGATGAAAAACGTGCTTTCCCTCGTCATGGGTATGAAATTACTGTTAATGGTGAAGTCGTTGGTCACATTACAAGCGGTACAGTTAGTCCTGTATTAGATAAGCCTGTTGCACTTGGATATGTTAAGAAAGAATATGCAAATGAGGGTGGAACAGTTAACTGGAAAATCAGGGATAAAGAAATTCCTGTATCAATTATTAAATTACCTTTTGTGAAAAAATAAGATGAAAATAAATGTATTACTTTCGCCGCTGAATGCGGATGAATTATTTTTTACCGGAAAAACTACTGTTGTCATTGACGTTCTAAGAGCAAGCACTGTTATTGTTAATGCTTTTGAAAACGGGGCAAAAGAAGTTGTGCCTGTTAGTTCAATGGAATTTGCCATGAAAAGTTCGGCTAATGCTTTTGGTGGACTTTCGATACTTGGTGGTGAGAGAAACACAAAAAAAATTGATGGTTTTACGTTAGGAAATTCTCCTCTGGAATATACAGAGGAGAATGTTTCCGGAAAATCTATTGTCCACTTTACCACAAATGGTTCTAAGGCAATAGTGAAGGCAAAATTCTCTGAAAACTTAGTTGTGTGTGCCTTTAGTAATCTACAGGCAGTTGCAGAGTATCTGCTTCAACTAAAAGAAGATGTTCAGATATTATGCGCTGGTTCTAATGGAATGTTTTGTATGGAAGATACTGTTTGTGCCGGTAAATTGATTGAGTCAATTACTCAATTAGGTGAGTCGGTTGAAATTACTGATGCCGGAAAAGCAAGTCTTGTGCTATATAAAACATTTGGTACTGACATCAGACAAATGTTATCTGATTCTGAACATGGAAAGGTTCTTATGGATAATGGATTGGGTGAGGATTTGGATTTTTGTGCGCTCGTTAATAGCAGCACTGTTATTCCATTTTTTAAGGCTGGCACAATAAAGCCAGTTAAAAACGACAAAGAAGAGTAAATAAAACTCAACATGGCAAAAAAGAAAACGAAAAGTACTAATGATGTTGAGAGTATTCCCTTAGTCTCAATGGAGAAGAAAAAAAAACTGATAGGTATTTTTCTTTCGGTTCTTGCCCTTCTTATATTGCTAAGTATTCTTTCTTACACCAGAAGTGATGAAGCCAATTTAGCCTACAATACCAGTGATATGTTTAGGGTTTTTTCAGCAGACCCCGACTTTGCCCACCGGGCGGATAGTACTGCAAACTGGCTTGGTATTTTTGGTGCTTACATGTCCTATTTCCTCATAAATAGTACTATCGGTTATTTCTCAATAATATTCCCGGTTATACTGTTCGTCTGGGGTTATTCAATTACATTTAATGAAAATTTCAAAATTGCGGTACACTTATCGAATTTCTTTACTTCTATTGGTGTCATTCTAGCCTCCTTTTTTGGTATGCTGCGTTATGAACTTGGTGTTCTACAGGATGTTAATGAATTATCCGGAAAAGTTGGAGCTTTTTTTGGCTCTGTGATGGGAAGATTATTTGGTGGATTAGGCAGTATTATATTTATTTTTTTCCTCCTATTTGTTGTCATATTTATCTCTTTCGATATCAAAATAGAAAGCATTGTCGAGTATATTAAAGAAAAATTATCCAAATTATTTGCTGATTCCGAAAATCCGGAAAAAGAAGTAACTAAGAAAGACAACCTCGAAAAGATTATAAAACTTGGCAAGAGAAAGAAAGAGGTTGATAATACTTTTATTGGTGATTTACCCCATGTTGAAGAGCCAGTTCTTGAACTGGAGCCGGAAACTAAAATCAGGATAATCAAGAAGAACACTGATCCGCTTGCATTCACTGACGAAAAATTGGAAGAGCCTGAAATTGATGGAGAGAAAAAAGTCGTTCTGGATGATGATGAAGAGCCGCAAATAGATGTTGTTCTGGAATCTACATATCCTGAACAGTGGGAAGAGAAACTGAAATATGAAGGTCCGACTTACGAACTACTTTCCTCAGGAAACGGGCAATCCGTTCAAATACCGGAAGCTGAATTAAAACGCAATGCAGAACTTTTAAAAGAAAAACTTGCCTTATTTGATATAGTAATTGAAGATATATCAGTTACACCTGGCCCTGTTGTCACTCTGTATGAACTGGTACCAGCTCCCGGTGTTAAGATAAGCAAGATTGTCAGTTTAGAGAATGATATTGCCCTGGCTTTGGCAGCAAGAGGTATTCGTATTATAGCTCCAATCCCTGGCAAGAGCGCCATTGGTGTTGAAATTCCAAATGCTAAAGCCTCTTTGGTCACGGCAAAGTCTGTTATTTCAAAAACTAATGAATATAATTACCAGCTGCCATTGGCGCTAGGTAAAACCATCTCTGGCGAAACTTATGTTACAGATTTGGCTACTATGCCTCATATGCTGATTGCCGGTTCAACGGGCTCTGGTAAAAGTGTCGGCATTAATATGATAATTACCAGTCTTATCTATGCCAAGCATCCGTCGGATATTAAATTTGTTATTATTGATCCGAAAAAAATTGAGTTGTCATTTTACAAAAGACTTAACAAGCATTTTCTGGCTGTGTCACCGGATCTTGATGAAGAAATAATCACCAGTCCTACAAATGCTCTTCTTGCATTAAAAGCGGTAGAGTATGAGATGGAAAAAAGATACGATAAACTAGCAAAAGCTGGTGTTCGTAATATAGTTGATTACAACGAAAAGGTGGCCAATCCTAAGCGTAAGCCAAAGGATACTGAGAAAATGGTCCATCATAAGCTGCCATACATTGTAGTTATTATTGATGAACTTGCCGACTTGATGCTAACTGCAGGCAAAGAAGTTGAAGAACCTATTACACGGCTTGCTCAACTTGCAAGGGCTGTTGGTATACATCTTATAGTTGCAACACAAAGACCATCTGTTAATGTAATAACAGGTGTTATTAAGGCTAACTTCAGTTGTAGAATGGCATTTCAGGTTGCCTCTAAAATTGATTCACGTACAATATTGGATATGAACGGTGCAGAACAACTCCTGGGTAAAGGGGACATGCTCTTCTTACCGGGTGGGATGCCGAAACCAATAAGAATTCAATCAGCATTTATTACTACAGATGAAGTTGAAGCGATTACTAATCACATTTATGTTCAGAAAGGTTTTTCCAAGAGATATTTTCTTCCATCGATGTATGAGAAAAAACAAGCTTCGCAGGGTAACTTTCTTGGTGATCTTGATCCAATGTTTGAAGATGCTGCCAGGGTTATTGTAAGGCACCAGCAGGGTTCCGTCTCGCTTCTTCAAAGGAGACTTAAACTCGGATACTCGCGTGCTGCCAGAATAGTTGACCAGCTTGAAGAAGCTGGCGTCGTTGGCCCATCCGAAGGTAGTAAAGCACGTACTGTTCAGGTAGAAACTGAACAAGAACTGGAAACAATTTTAAAGTCTCTGTAATATAACAGCCTATGACAATCAGAATATTCTTAATATTGATACTAATGGTTATTGACTCTCAAAGTCAATCACTCCTAAAAAATATTCAAAATAAATTTGATTCCGTCCAAACACTTAAAAGTGAATTTGTGCAAGAGGTTAAATTAGCAGGGCAGTCGAAGCCAACTTCAATCAGCGGAACCTTTTTCTACAAAAAAAAGAATCATTACAGAATTGAGTTGAATTCCCGGCACATCATTTCGGATGGTGAATCAGTATGGAATTATGATAAGGGCATGGGGAAGGTGATAATAACTCCCGTAGATGATGACCCTCTTTCATTTTCACTTTACAGATATATTATGCAGTATCCAAACTATTGTTCAGTTGAGAGCGAACTTAAGAATGAATTGAAATTAGAACCAAACTCTGACGAGCTGGAATTGGAATACATAAAAATTTGGTGTGATAATAATTTCATAATAAAAAAAGTTGAGGTAATGGATTATTCCAAAAATATCTATTCTTTCACTTTTGGCTCTGTAGATATTGAAAAACAAATTTCAGATTCAGTCTTTTTATTTTCCCCTCCCAAAGGAATTAAGGTAATTGACCTTAGGTAACGAAAATAAGCATATCGCCAGGAGAATCTTAGGAATTGTCTCACCTTTTATTCTTACCATTGTATTATTGTGGTTTACTCTCCGGAATGTTGATTTAAATAAAACGTTTGACATGCTCTCGAATGTTTCCATTTTTTGGCTAATCATTTTTATTGCCTTATTTTTCTTAGCACACTACATCAGAGCAGTAAGATGGAGATATATTTTATTTTCAGTAAAGAAAGATATCTCAATTATAAATCTATTCAGCGCTACTATGATTGGTTATGGTGTGAATTGTGTTGTGCCACGCCTGGGGGAGGTATACAGAGCATTTTTCCTTGGGAAATGGGAAAGCCTGTCAAGAACTTCGATGCTAGCGACGGTGATAATTGAAAGAGTTATAGACGTACTTGTTTTGGCTCTCTCTGTACTTGTTAGTATATTTATTTACGATGGAAATCTGCTGAATGAAATATCCTGGTTGAAATCAGCCTTAATTTTAATTTCGGTTAGTATTCTTACCTTAATTGTTTTTATTGTTTTGCTTGTTTTCTATCGTGAAAAATTCACAAGGATTTTAATTCTTCTTATTGGCAAGATATCCCGCAGAATGGCTGATAAAGCCGCATATGTTTTTGAGATGTTTACTGAAGGGCTTTCTACAATTAGAAGCAAAAAGGCTTTATTGTTAACCCTGGTGCTTTCAATTTTGATAATGCTTATATATGGACTTGACTCTTACATAGGCTTATTAGTTTTAAAGATGAATGAGATTCAGCCAACAAGTTTTGCCATGGGTTGGGTAGTTATGACAATTGCCGCATTTGGAATTGTACTTCCTACTCCCGGCGGAACAGGTTCTTATCATTTGATCGCAGTATTTGTTCTTGTTACACTTTATGGATTTTCGGAAAGCATAGCTTTTGCCTTTGCATTGTTAACACATACTATTGGCATTGTACTTTTCGTCCTTTCAACTATTGTGGCAATTAATTATCACAATTATAAATCAAAAAAAGAAGGCAAGTCTGGGGTGAATTTTATATCTGTTTTCAAAATTAATTCGATTGAAAAATGAAGAGAATAATTTTATTAGTTTTCATCTTATCTACGACGAACATCCAGGCGCAATTTGATATCAGCACGGGGATGGGTATTAGTTATTTTAATGCGGCATCAATGACAGATTATATCAACGTTAATTTTGCCGGCGCCAACCAACTAAAATCCTTTAATAGTTCTGTTGAATTTTTTATTGAAGGGGATTATGAAATAAATCCTTCATTCCAGGTAGGACTTGAGTACGCGTTATCTCTTTATTCGTTTAACAGCAATGGTGCAATTGCTTATTATGACTTTTCTGTCAATTTCCATAAGCCAACCTTGCTTGCTTATTACGTTATTCCCGGTAAAGGATATAAATTTAAGTTCGGCGGGGGATTAGGCTACCGCAGCGCTCAGGTAACAGAAAAGATTGGAACTGACAGAGAGTATTCTTCATCCGGAGTTGGGTTGGTTCTTAGAGCACAGGGTATTACGGCACTTAGTGAAAATTTCTTTGCTATGATCGGTGCTGATGCCAGATATGATTATAATGGTGAACCTAAAGATGGCGAGACATATATTATTAATGGATTGGATGATTCATATGTAAATCTGAATTTAATTTCAGTTGCATTTAAAATTGGCGTGGTTTATTTCATTGATTAAAGAGAACTATGAACATTATTGAAGCAATATTACTAGGTCTTTTACAGGGTTTGACTGAGTTTCTGCCAATTAGCAGTACAGGGCACTTAACACTAGCTGGCAAGTTGTTTGGTGTTGTGTCTGAATCCTCACCGGAAAAATGGACTGCTTTTATTGCAGTTGTTCAGCTGGGTACTTTGATAGCTGTTTTAATTTATTTCTGGTTTGATATTTGGGATATAGTAATTGCTTTCTTTAAGGAGAATGTTGTTTCCCGAAAAAAATACAGCGCTCAAACGCTCAATTCAAAATTAGGTTGGTTGATTATTATTGGCACTCTTCCGGTTGTAGTTATTGGACTTGGCTTTAAAGATGTGATTGAAGGAGCCCTGACCAAAAACCTTGAGGTAATTGCCGCCAGCTTAATAGGGCTGGCAATTGTATTGGCATTAGCAGAGAAAACAAGCCGCTTTAAAAAAGAGCTGAAAGATTTAACATGGTTTGACGCTCTTATGATTGGCATTGCTCAAACGATGGCTCTTATTCCAGGATCCTCAAGATCGGGTACTACAATAACAGCTGGACTTTTCCTGGGTTTGAAGAGGGAGACCGCTGCGCGATTTTCTTTTTTGCTAAGTATTCCAGCGGTTTTTGCCAGCGGGATTCTTGAATTTTATCAAGCGCTGGAATATCTTGACTTTTCCGGTATAATAAATATTGTTATTGCTACAATTGCAGCTGCAATCAGTGGCTATATGAGTATCGAGTTTTTGCTACGCTTTTTACGTAAAAACAGCACAATGGTATTTGTTTTTTACAGAATTCTAATTGGTATAACAATTTTTATCTTAATTTGGAATAATCTTATCAATTCTTGAGGTGCACAATGATTAAACAAATTTTAATTTATACTTTTTCTATAACTTTAATAATTCTTGTGGGTTGTCAGTCAAAAAATGAACAACCTGAAACAAGTACTGCGAAAAAAGGAGCTAAAATGGACGAGATGGTAGTTGCAACAATGCAAACGAATATGGGTAATATTGAAATAGAGCTTTTTGAAAAAGAAACTCCGAAAACTGTTGAAAACTTTATTGGTCTATCAGAAAAAGGATATTACGAGGGTGTTATTTTCCACAGAGTTATTGAGAATTTCATGATCCAGGGTGGCGACCCAACCGGTACAGGTATGGGAGGAGCAAGTTTTTGGGGTGGTAAATTTAATGATGAATTTGACCCGACCTTAAAACATGATGTGCCTGGAGTACTTTCTATGGCAAATGCCGGTCCAAATACAAATGGCAGTCAGTTCTTTATTACGCTGGTTCCTACTCCCTGGTTAGATGGAAAACACACTGTTTTTGGAAAAGTTATTAATGGACTTGATGTTGTATTAAAAATAGGAAATGTTGAGACCGCAGGTGCCGACAAACCAGTAGATGACATAGTAATTGAGAAAATTACCATAGAAAGACGCGAAAAGTAGTCCGGATTATTGATGGAGCAAAAAGAATTTTTTACGTCAAGGTGGGGTTTAATCTTAGCCACACTTGGTATTGCTGTTGGGACGGGCAACATCTGGAGATTTTCCAGAATAGTTGCCCAGAACGGTGGCGGATCATTCCTGATTCCGTGGGTTTTATTTCTTCTTTTATGGTCTGTCCCCTTAATTATTGCAGAAATGGCAATTGGTAAATATGCCCGTCTGGGTCCAACAGGCGCATTTGCAAAAGTAGCCGGTAAAAAATTTGGTTGGATGGGTGCTTTTATTACCTTCGTTTCAACCGCCATTATGTTTTACTATTCAGTTGTAACGGGATGGTGTTTTAGATATTTTTTTTCTGCCATATCTGGTGATTTATTCAATACAACCAGCCATCTCGAATACTGGGAAACATTTTCATCTTCTTCATGGCCGATGCTATTTCATTTCTCAGCCATAGCAGTTGGAGTTTTTGTCGTATATCATGGAATAGTACATGGTGTTGAGAAAGCGAACAAAATTCTGGTTCCTACTTTAATAGCCATATTGCTCGTTTTGCTGATAAGGGCGTTAACTTTACCCAACGCCTTTGAGGGAATAAAATATTTCTTTACTCCCAAAATGGAATATTTACTTGATATTAAAGTATGGTTAAATGCTCTAACTCAAAACGCTTGGGATACTGGTGCGGGTTGGGGTTTGATTTTAACATACGCTGTTTACGCCAAACGAAAGGAAGATATTTCAATAAACGCCGCATTGGTTGGTTTCGGAAATAATTCAATTTCTCTGATAGCTGGTATTATTATTTTCTCAACAGTTTTTTCTTTAAGCTCTGTTGACGCCATGGCGCGTATTACTGAATCAGGACCCGCAAACACAGGACTTACCTTCATATTTCTTCCTGTGTTATTTTCTAAGCTTTCTGAGAGTAATCTTCTGAATATATTCTTTGCTTCCTCATTTTTTTTAGCGCTTGCCTTTGCTGCAATATCCTCCCTAATTTCGATGATTGAGTTAACAACAAGAACTGTTATTGATTTTGGCATTTCGAGGAAGAAAGCAGTTTTTATGGTAGGTTTTACAGGGCTGATAATGGGGATACCATCGGCATTAAGCATGAAGTTTTTTGTAAATCAGGATTGGGTATGGGGTGTTGGATTAATATTGAGCGGAGCATTTATTGCCTTTGCGATAATTAAGTTTGGTGTTGATAAATTTAGGCAGGAAATAATTAACGGATATGGCAGTGATATTAAGATTGGCAAATGGTATAATAGCCTTATAAAATATGTAATCCCGATTGAAGCAACTGTATTATTAGTATGGTGGCTGGTATCTTCCGTATCCTGGGATCCTGACTGGTGGAATCCGCTGCATGCCGAAAATGTTGGTACTTGTTTGCTCCAGTGGGGAGTAGTCTTAAGTCTTTTGATTATATTTAATAAAACGATTGTGAATAAAATTTTGCAGGAGGAGTAATGGCTCTTGAGACTATTTTTACATTTGCAATCGTCGGTTCCATTGTATGGGGTGGACTGATTTATTTTTTGTATAAAGCCATTAGTTTTGAAAAAAATAAAAAAGATAATGAGTAATTACAGACAAAAAGCACCATCAATTTACACGCTTGCAAATTATCTAAAAGATGAGAATGTTCTGCCAATTTATTTCTTTTTTGGCGAGGATCAGTATACCATTGACTCAGCCGTAAAGACAGTAGAAAAGGCTTTAGAATCAAAAGTTTTATCCGAGTTTGATAGAGAAGTGGTAAATCCTGAAAAAAATCAAAAAATGTCTGAATTAATTGATCTGGTTTCATCATTTCCATTTGGCGGAGGCAAAAAATTAGTTACTGTCAAAAATTTTGAAAAATTGGCTGATCAAAAGAGTTTTATTGAATATGCTAAAAATCCGGCTGATTTCGCACACCTGATTATATCTTATTCAGGAACTGTTAGAGATCTTGGCAAAGAGCCGTTCTCAACCATGCTGTCCAATAATTATTTGTTTGAGGCAAGGCAGCTTAAAGGACCTGAATTGGTAAATTGGGTTTCGAAAACTGCTAAAAGGCATAAGCTTGATATGAGTTACGAAATTGCCCAAATGATGGTTGATGTGGTTGGTAACGAGAAAGGTTTATTCGAGATGCAGATTGAAAAGCTTTCCGACTATCTTGGTGAGGGTGGCATAGTAGAGGAAGAGCACATCAAAAATTCAGTTTCATCAACCAAGGAATATTCTATTTTCGATCTACAAGATGCTTTGGGTGCCGGAAATAAAGTCAAGTCAATAGATGTGGCAATTAATCTTCTTGATTCCGGTCAGGAAATCACTGCAATTATTGGAATGATTACTAAATTCATTACTACTCTGGCAAAATCTGTGGAACTAACCCGAGCAAATACTCATATAAAAAGTGCTGCTAGTGAAGCAGGTGTTTCTGAGTATTATTATAAGAACTGCTTAAAATCAAGGTTCTTATTGAACGAAAAACGTTTATTAAACGCCTCCAGAGCACTATACAATGCTGATTTAAAGTTAAAGACATCAGCAGGTGACACTAAAACAGTGATGCTGATGATGATTTCTGAAATGTTAAACCATGACAATTTGTAATTTTGTTTATTTTTGAGCAATTATTTTTGTAAAATATTGAAAACTTGTCTATTTTCTTGAAACAATAACCATTTTTAAGAGTATAAAAAACATTGAAAAAAAGACTTTCTGAACTTACTGACGAAGAAGTAATAAAAGAATTTCAGGACAATAATACGCCTGAAGCATATGAAATTCTCGTTAAGCGGTATAAAGATCCACTGATGAACTTTGTATTTCGATTTGTTGGCGATAGAGATGCTTGTACTGATATTGTACAAGATACTATGATTAAGTTTTACCTGAATAAAGATTCGTATAAATCGTTTGCAAGATTTTCAACTTGGATTTATACTATCGCGGGTAATTTGGCTAAAAATGAGCTAAAGCGTAGAAAAAGAAGAAAATACGTCTCTGTTCATAGTGGTGATGATGATGATTATCAAATACAGATTGAAGATGATTCTTTTTTTGCGCCCGATCGTCTTGCTGATAGCAGTATTAAAGACGATATAATACAGAAAGCATTATTGAAAGTGAAGTCAGTTTACAGAGAAGTTGTTATTTTGAGAGATATTGACAATTTTTCATACGAAGAGATTGCAGATATTACAGGTTTATCAATAGGGACTGTAAAATCTCGTATTAACAGAGGGAGAACGCAACTTCAAAAATTGTTAAAAACCATACATAAAGAATAGGATTATGGGAATATTTAAGAAAAAAATAACCGAAGAATACTTCGAGGACACAATCAAGCTTTTAAAAGGACTTGATCGCGTTAAAGCACCGGATAATTTTGAATTCAATCTAATGGTTAGAATTAATAACCAGGAATTTGGTGATCTTGAAGGAGAAGAAAAGAAACTGAAATTTGCATGGGTACTACCTCCGGCCGCAGCTGTTGCACTCACCACTATTGTTCTATTTTTTATGCTGAGTGATCAGACTGTCGAGTTCGATAACCCATTATTTGCTCCACCAAAACTCCGAACAGAATTCCAGGCTATATCAGCAGTCCCAAGGGGTCCTGTTGAATATAATGCTACTGAGACTGAGGAATCTAAAGAACTTGGCAGAAATCTGGCAGCATCCGGCGATGTAACTATGTTCTCATCTCCTTCGGAACCAGATGTTCAGCTGGTTGTACAGCCAAACGATGTTATTTTTGAAGAGAGGATTGAGCTTCCCTTCGATACTAAGAACAGTGTTAATTTGGATAGCCGTCTGCAGGGAAATGATCAGGCAAGATCTTCAAATGCCAGTGCTACATTAGTTAGAGGAGGCTCTCCGGTATTTGATTTTAACGGATTTTCTGTAAGGGAAAGAGTAAGCAAACAGGAATTTGAAGCTTACAAGAGTAGAATGGATAGCTTGAAAAGGATTAACACGCAAAGATAATTACGGTCTGAAATGACAGGAAATATTGTGATTTTAGAAATTTAGTTGTATATTTACAAGCTCAAAGAAAAAGGGATTGATAGTAATGAAAAAAGGTATTCATCCATCTTATAAGAAATGTGAAGTTACTTGTGTTTGTGGCAACGCGTTCGTAACAAGATCAACTACAAGTCAAATAAAACTTGAAATTTGTTCCGAATGTCATCCGTTTTTCACTGGCAAACAGAAAATGATAGATTCTACTGGTAGAGTTGAAAGATTTAACAAGAAATACGGTTTAAAAAAAGCTGCAGACTAAAAGTTTAAGCTGCGTTTCTATACGCAGCTTCCACATTCTACTTCTATTACTTCCCTAAAAAAATAACCTCTCTACAAAATATGTTTTAAAACAAATTTATTTATCTTTAGTTTTCATTATATGAATGATACAAATATGAATATACCAGATCAAACAATCGAAAAAGAAAAACCAGATTTTTACAGCGGTGTTCGTGGGTTAGCCGTTAAAATCCTTAATAGAGTTGACCGTACAGACGCTTATCTCGATAAACTTTTAGAAGTTGAAATTAGGCAAAGTGAACTCATCAGTCAGGATAAGGCTCTGTTATTTGAGATAGTTCATGGCGTTATAAGATGGTTAGGCCGGATTGATTGGATACTCACAGGATTCTACAAGGGGCAGTTCACAAAGAGCATACCAAATTTAAAAAACGCCTTAAGGGTCGCTCTCTATCAGATATTATTTCTGGATAAAGTACCTGAGTATGCAGCCGTTAATGAAGCTGTAGATTTTGTAAAGAGATTACAAGGCAAGAAATCGGCCGACTTGACAAATGCGGTTCTTAGAAATATTATCAGAAGTAAAAATCAAATTCGTTACCCGGATCGAAAAGAAGATTTGATTGGTTACTTTAGCGCCTATTATTCTCATCCTTCATGGCTGGTTAAGCGTTGGATCAATCGCTACGGTGAAAAATTTACCGAAGAGTTTTTAATAGCTAATAACAACAAACCTTCCCTTACCTTGAGAGTCAATAGCATTAAAACTTCAAAAGACGAATTAAAAAAATTATTGAATGATGTCGACCTTAAATTTACTGAGGCAAAATATTTGCCAGAGTTCATTCGATTAAATAATCTTACAAATATTGTTGATTGGGAATATTTTCAAAAAGGTTATTTTAGTATACAGGATGAAAGTACAGGCTTTCCATGTAAAATCCTTGATATTGGTCCGGAAATGAAAGTTCTGGATTTATGTGCGGCACCTGGTGGTAAGACAGGGTTTCTTGCCGAGCTAATGGAAAATAAGGGTGAATTAATTGCTGTTGACAGATATGAGAGTCGACTTAAGATGCTCAATAAAAACCTTGAAAGGTTAGGTGTAAAAAATGTTAAAGCTGTCGCGGTAAATGCGGAGGATTTTAACGATGGGGACTTTGATAGAGTGCTAATTGACGCTCCATGTTCCGGGCTTGGTACTTTAACCAAAAAACCTGATATTAAGTGGAAAAAGGATTTTGCAGATCTCAAAAAACTTGCTGATGTTCAATATGGGCTTTTAGTTAAGGGTGCTTCGCTGGTTAAACCAGGTGGCGTTGTTGTTTACAGTACATGTACTATTGAACCTGAGGAAAATTTTGAAATTGTTCAGAAATTTCTAAATAATAATCCAGATTATGAACTTTCATCTGCCAAAGGATTTGTACCAGATGACGTTCTTGATCTTAATGGATGTGTTCAATCGTTCCCTCATACAAATTTGACTGATGGTGCATTTTCGGCAAGAATTGTAAGAAAACAATAAAAGACTATCCTCAAATAAAATAGCATATTATTATGGCCCATGATTTATTGAAACAATTTTCTGATGAACTCAAACAGATTCGTGAATCAAAGCAAGTTACTATTGAACACATTGCATCCAAAACAAGAATTGATATTAAATTCCTGAAAGCAATTGAAGAAGGTAACTTTAATGTAATTGATCAAATCTACATCAGAGCATTTATTAAAGAATATTCCCAAACCCTGGATCTAAACCCGGATGAGTACATAAATAAATATGATATGGCAAAATCCGGTAATGTATTTCAAGCAAAACCTAGCGAAAATGAGGTTGAAGTTGAAGAAAAAAAAGAAGAGCAAATAATAGGAGAGGAAGCAATACATCGGGAGTTTGATTCAAATTCAGTTCCTCCTTACTCTGCAAATCAGACTCAGTCCAAAACGAAATCAGCATTAACCGAAGTACAAAAGAAACAGTTAATTATTGCTGGTGGTGGAGCTTCATTAGTAATTATTATTGTTCTTCTGCTTTTCTCGATTTTTGATTCATCACCCAACGAGATAATTACTGAGCCTAATTATGAAGAGGTTCTGGAAGAAAGTAAAACGCGCTATGAAGAATCCTCTGGTAAGAAAAGCGTTGATTTGGTTGTGCAAGACAGCTTAACTTTAAATGTTAGTGCTAACGATACTGCCTGGGTTATGGTCACTAAAGATGATATCCTTACCGAGGATTATACGATGTATCCTGGTGTTAAAAAAGAATTTCGTGCTCACAGCAAATTCAATCTTACCGTTGGTAATTCTGGAGGGATCACTATTTCCCTTAACGGTAAACCACTAAATTTCCAGGGACGCCTCGGACAGGTTCGTTATTTTGTAATTGATGAAAATGGACTTCGTGTGGTCACCAATAAACCTGCAGGGAGCGATGAGTAAATATCATTCTGCAAATATTGAAATGCTTCGGAATGAGATTCGCAGACATGAATATAATTATTATGTGATTAACCAACCGGAAATTAGCGATTTCGAGTTCGATCAGTTGATGAACGAGCTGATTAGACTGGAAGCCGAAAATCCTCATCTAATAACCAGTGAATCCCCATCTCAAAGAGTAGGTTCAGATCTTACGAAGGAGTTTAAATCAATCAATCACAGCGTTCCGATGCTCAGCCTTTCAAATACCTACAACGAAGAAGAACTGATTGATTTTGACCGAAAGGTACGTGATTCCTTACCTGAGGGAACAGTTGTACAATATGTCGTTGAATTAAAAATTGATGGAATCTCAGTTAGTCTTCGATATGTTAATGGGATATTATTTTCGGCAGCAACACGTGGTGACGGAATTGCAGGTGAAGAAATCACCACAAATGTAAAAACTATTAAATCGGTTCCTCTGGTTATTAATAATTCAGCTATCTCTAAGTTCGACCTAAGCGATTTTGAGGTTCGTGGTGAGATATTTATGGACATAAAAGGCTTTGCAAAGTTGAACGAGGAAAGAGCTGCTAAAAATGAAAAACTGTTTGCCAATCCCAGGAATTCAACTGCAGGTACTGTTAAACTTCAAGACTCAAAACTTGTTGCTCAAAGGCCATTAGATATATTCACATATTATCTTAATAATAAAAAAGAACCTGCCGGTACTCATTTTGAAAACCTGGAATTGTTGAGGGCGCTTGGTTTTAAAGTTAACGATAAGAGTAGACTTTGTAATAGTATCAGTGAAGTTTTAGACTATTGTAATGATTGGGGAATAAAAAGGAATGAACTTCCCTATGAGATTGATGGAATAGTCATAAAAGTAAATTCTCTATCTCAACAAAATATTCTTGGTACAATTGCTAAGTCACCACGTTGGGCTGTTGCGTATAAATTCCAGGCCAAACAGGGAGTTACTAGAATTAACAATATTGTCTGGCAAGTAGGTAGAACAGGGGCATTGACACCGGTTGCAGAACTGGAACCAGTGTTTCTTGCCGGGTCAACAATTAGTCGTGCTACCCTACATAATATTGAAGAGATAGAACGCAAAGATATAAGAATTGGGGACAGTGTTATTATTGAGAAAGGTGGAGACGTTATTCCAAAGGTTGTCTCTGTTAATCTGGAGGAGAGAGCTCCTGATTCGATAAAAACTAAAGCTCCCATAAAATGCCCTGTCTGCACTGGTGAGCTCTATTCACCTGAAGAAGAAGTTGCAATCTATTGTGAAAATTTTGAATGTCCTGCTCAGATAAAGGGGCGGATTCAGCACTTTGCTTCAAGAGCTGCCATGGATATTGAAGGCCTTGGACAAGCAATTATTGATCGGCTTGTTGATTTGAATTACTTAAAATCCTATGCAGATATTTATTCCCTTCATAATATGAGAAAGGAATTAATTGACTTAGATAGACAAGGTGAAAAAAGCATAGACAATTTGCTGGAAGCAATAGAGAAGAGCAAAGAAAAACCGTTTTCAAAAGTTTTGTTTGCTTTAGGAATCAGATTAGTTGGTTCGGGAGCTGCTCAGGTTTTAGTCAGGCACTTTAAATCGATCAAAAACCTTAGTAATGCGTCTGAAGAAGAAATTCTTGAGGTTCACGAGATTGGTCCTGGAATTAGTAAGAGTATTAAAAGATTTCTTGGTGAACCAGGAAATCAGGAATTGTTAAAAAGACTTATCGATTCCGGTCTGAACTTTGAAGAGGAGTTTACTAATCCTGAAGAACAACTATTACTAGGCAAAACATTTGTCATAACTGGTACACTCTCGTCAATGTCGAGAGATGATGCTAAACAAAAAGTATTAGATTTAGGGGGTAAAGTTTCTTCAACGGTAAGTAATAAAACCGATTTCGTCTTAGTTGGTGAAAATCCCGGCTCGAAGTATGAAAAAGCGAAGAAACTGGAGATTGAAATAATTAATGAAGAACAATTTATTTCTTTGATTGAGACTAAGATATGATTGATAAAATTAAAAGACGAATAGCATTATTTAGTATCAAGAGATTATTTGCCGGTAATTCTCAAAACTCATTATCGTTTAGTCGTTTTTTTACAAATTCAAAATTTTTGCTGGTCTGCATTCCACAAGAGACTGAAGGAAATACATATTTATTTTATACTTTAGATGAATTATTAAAGGATGGAAAAAAAGTAACACTTTTGGTAAAAGAAGCTCAATTTGAGAAGATAAAATCAAGATCCGGATATTCATATATTATATATAAAGATGAAGATTTAACTCGACTTAATCTTCCGGGCAAGGAATTGGCAAGAAAAATTAACACAAATCAATATGACCTTTTTATTGATTTGGATTTCAAGGAAAGTTTGTTAAATTATGCTGTTGCTGGTATTTGTAATGCGCAATATAGAATGGGTTATTTAAAAGATAGCGCAGACAAGTTTTACAATTTTCAAATACCTGTTGTTGAAAGAAATTCTGAAATTTCATATAGAAATTTGTTAAATTCCATAAGAATGTTTTGACCAGAACGAACTAAAACACTGAATTATTCAAGTAAAATAATTTTATTATGAGCGAAAATAACATAAATTTTGAACTTAAAAGAACTGGTGATATAGCCATATTTAAACTGAATGAGAGTAGATTTGATGCTTCGATAGCTGGATTGGTTAAGGGAGAATTTACAATTTTATTGCATACAGAGGATGTACAAAAACTCGTTTTTGATCTTTCTGATGTTGAATATTGCGACAGTTCTGGTCTAAGTGCCATACTTCTCGCATTTAGAATTCTTCAATCTAACGAAGGACATATTCGGTTGGCATCACCAACAAAGAATGTTAAAACTCTGATTGAAATTTCACAACTTGATAGAATTCTTCCAATCTGCAATACCGTAAATGAGGCTGTTAAAGAATTGAGTGAATTATAATTTTAAGAACTTATTTTATACTTTAAGAAACCGCCTTTTGGCGGTTTTTTATTTATTGAATCTCTCAAATCAAGACATCAATATTTTTCATTTTCATTTTTTGTAAATTGGTAGTGTTAATAATTAATGAAATACTCAATAATTGTTGATTCCCATGTCTACTAGAACAAATAGCCTTCAAGTAAGTTTTCAATTAAAAGTTTTCATTCTTCTTTTGGCAATCGCTTTGATTGTATTAATGTTTCCCAAAGGCGAGTCTCTTGAATCTGAAGTAAATGTTGGCTCAATCTGGATTCAAGACGATTTAATTGCGTCCCAGACTTTTGAGATATTGAAAGATGCCGATACATATGGACATGAGTTACTTACATCGGCAGAAAATGTGATCTGGGTTTTTAACAAAGATGAACAGATTCCGATCGACGTAAAGGATTCTTTGGAAGCGTATAATGTATTGTTATTGGATTTGTTGGATCGTGCCAGCATGGATGGAAAGGAACTTAAGAACTCTTTTAATTTTATCTCAGCAGCAAGTTTAGAAACTTTTGTTGAGTTGAGAAAAAATGAAAACTTATTTACCCGACGTGAAAGAAAAACCATGAACGACGTCTTCAATATTTCTCGTCTAATACTAAGCAGAATCTATCAGCGGGGCTATTTGAGTATTATCTATGAAGAAATTGAGAAAGACAGCATAGGTGTTCGTACCGGTAAATTCGAAAAGGGATTTCCGAAGAGAATCTATCTTGATAGGAACTCAGTGAATGTTTTTATTAGTGCATTTCTTCGTAATAATTTTTCAACTAATGCTCCACTAAATAATGCAATATCGGAATATCTAAATCATTTTCTCAAACCTGATATTATATATAGTTCTCAGGCAACTGAAGAAGCAATACAATTAGCCAGGAATAAAGTCTCCCGAAATATAGGAATTGTTAACGAGAATGAAAGAATTGTTGCTAAGCATGATAGAATAACCCCATTAGTAAAATTAAAAATTGATTCTTATCGAATTGCAAAAGGTGAAGATACAGGTTACTGGGAAAGATTCTCACAGGGAATGGGTAAATTTTTGCACATCGTCATAGTATTGGGGCTGTTTGTAATTTATATTTATTTGTTCCGAAAGAAAATCTTTTATGATAACTACAAAATATTATTAATTATAATTCTCATTCTTTTAATGAGTTTTGTAACCTTCATTGTTGGACAGATAAATGTATCCGTCCCGGTAGAACACTTAATTTTCATTCCTGTAGCATCAATGCTGCTTACTATTATATTTGATTCCAGAATAGGTTTTTATGGAACCGTAGTAATTGCCCTGATAGCTGCTGGGCTACGTGGTAATGACTACGTATTTGCTGTTACCAATATTTTCGCGGGAGCATTGGGTGCATATACGGTAAGAGATATTAAAAATCGTTCTCAAATATTTCGTTCTTTCCTGTTTATTCTTCTTGGTTATGTAACAAGTATTCTTGCGTTTGGATTGGAGAGATTCGATGGAGTTCAGGCGATTTTAATTGCATCAGGGTTTGCTGCTACTAACGCTTTAATAAGCCCAGTGCTCACTTACGGACTTATAATATTTTTTGAGAAAAGTTTTAAAATAACTACTGATCTAACTCTTTTAGAGCTTACTGACTTTAATTCACCTTTGTTAAAAGAACTTGCTCGTAACGCACCTGGCACATTCAACCATTCTATGACTATTGGTTCGTTAGTTGAAAATGCAGCAGTATCTGTTGGTGCAAATCCTCTGCTGGCCAGAGTGGGAGCTTACTATCATGATATTGGAAAGACGGTAAACCCCACTGGTTTTGTTGAAAATCAACTAAACAACAATAATCTTCATGATGGACTGAAACCTGAAAACAGTTCAGAATTAATTATTGATCATGTTAAAAGCGGTATGGAATTAGGAAGGGAATATAACCTGCCAGATGAAATAATTGATTTTATCCCGATGCACCACGGCACAATGGTAGTACAATATTTTTATGAAAAGGCAAAGGGTAGTTATGGTGAAGATAAAGTTAACATTAATGACTTCAGGTATCCCGGGCCTAAACCTAATTCGAAAGAAACTGCCTTGGTTATGCTGGCGGACGCCTGCGAATCAGCTGTGCGTGCAATGAAGGAACCAGAGCCTAAAAAAGTAGAATCCCTTATTAATAGTATTTTTAAAAGTAGAATTGAAGATGGGCAACTTGATGAGGCGCCTATAACATTTCATGATATCTCCAGAATAAAAGAAGCTTTCATGAGTATTTTGATAGGTCAACACCATAAGCGAATTAGGTATCCAAAGCAAGATGAAATGGAACAAAATACCGAAGCAACTTAATGGAGCAATTTCTAAAGGAATATCTGGCACTGTTAAAATTGGAAAGAAACCTTTCGGAAAACACTATTGATTCCTACGAATCAGACATCAGAAGTTTTCTAAATTATTTGGATGAAAATAAGATTGAAGACTTTGACGAAGTAACCCACAGATCAATCTCTAATTTTTTTGAAGGGCAAAAAGAAGCCGGGATGAAATCCTCCTCAACCGGTAGGTACAATTCTTCTATTAAGGGCTTTTTTCACTTCTTATCTAAAAACAATTACATACGAAAGAATCCTACTGATAATCTACCCTCAGTTAAAATTGCGAGAGATTTACCTGTGGTATTATCTTTTAATGAAATTGAATCCATTCTTGACCAGCCCGATATAAATGATAATCTTGGGCTTCGCGATAAAGCAATGCTTGAATTAATGTACTCCTCAGGATTGAGAGCTAGTGAAGTATTGACCCTGAAATTAAGTGACCTTTTCTTTTCTGAAGAAGTAATTAGAGTCTTAGGGAAAGGTAACAAACAACGGATTGTACCTGTGGGCTCAAGCGCTGTAGATTGGGTTACAAGATATCTCACTTTTGTGCGACCACATTTTCTTAAAAGAGAACTAAGCGGCAATATTATTTTTCTTAATAAGCGGGGTAAGGGTCTATCCAGAATGGGATTATGGAAAATTGTTAAAAAGTATGTTCTCGAGGCAGGTATCACCAAGGAGGTTCATCCGCATACTTTCAGACACTCTTTTGCGACACATCTTTTAGAAGGGGGAGCAGATTTACGTGCAGTACAAGAAATGTTGGGTCATGCTGACATATCAACCACGCAAATTTATACTCACATTGACAGAGAGTATATTAAACAAATGCACACAGATTTTCATCCCAGAGGATAAAAATAATTTTTTGTTACGGAATATCTATATTGGGTTGGTAATTAATTATTATTAGCAAATTATCGGAATAATAAGGCGTTAAATGGCAACTTATTACAGAATACTCGGTTATGTTAAGGCATATTGGAAATATCTTAGTACCTCAATATTTTGCAGCGTAATGTATGCAATACTGAGCGGGGTTTCAATTTATTTAACAATACCATTATTGGAATCTTTATTCCAGGAAGCAAGTGCAGTTAAGCAGCCCGCAAGTGAAAAAATAATAACCGAGGGAGGTGGACTATTTGGTTTTCTCGGGGAATGGATATCACATCTAAAAGATTCATTTACAGATTATGTCTTTGCCGGAACTCCGGCTGATATTCTTATAAGAGTCTGCATAATGATTCTTATAGCTTTTCTGGGTAAAAACTTTTTTGGGTTTTTTCAATCTTATTTTCTCTCGCATGTAGAACAAGGGGTAATTAAAGATTTAAGAGATGCGGCTTACAAGCATCTTCATAAACTGCCAATGAGTTATTTCAAAAACGAGAAAACAGGAAATTTGATTTCTCGTATTACAAATGATGTTACAATTGTACAGACAAGCGTTTCAGCCGTTTTTCTTAACTTAATAAGAGAGCCAATAACCATAATGGTTTTGCTGATAATTGCTTTTTCCATCAGTGCAAAACTTACATTATTCTCCCTGGTTGTTCTGCCGTTTTCAATATTAATCATTGGATGGATTGGATTAAAGCTAAGAAAGCAAAGTGCTATTTTACAGGAGAAAATGTCTGACATTACCTCAGTGTTACATGAGACTATTACAGGAGTAAAGATTGTAAAAGCGTTTGGTATGGAAGATTATGAAAATAAAAAGTTTATGGGGCATACTAAAGACTTTTTTAAAATTATATTGCGAATGGTGCGTATCAGAAACTCAGCTCATCCAATAACAGAGTTTTTAAGTGTCGGTGCTGGTGTTGTTATTATATACTTTGGTGGGCATATGGTATTGGAAGAGGGCTCGATAAAAGCCAGTGAGTTTCTTGGTTTCCTCTTTGCAATATTCCAACTGATGCCGCCTATTAAGGAACTGAGTGGCGTAAATAACAGAATCCAAGAGGCAAGTGCTGCGGCTGATAGAATATTTGAAATTCTTGATACTCCGCCCGCAATTAAAAATGTAGATAATCCCATCAATGTAACCGAATTCAAGGAGACATTTGAATTTAGAAACGTCAGTTATCATTATGACGACGCGGAGGAATTAGTTCTTTCAGATGTTTCTTTCAAGATAAAAAAAGGACAGATAATTGCTTTAGTGGGTTCAAGTGGTGCAGGCAAAACTACTTTGGTTGATTTAATTCCCAGATTTTTTGACCCTGTAAAAGGATCAATTCTGCTGGATGGTATCGATATAAAAGAGATTTCTATTGAAAGCCTGCGGAGCCTGATGGGAATTGTAACCCAAGAGACCGTTCTTTTTAATGAATCAATAATTAATAACATAGCTTATGGTTTGGAAGATTATCCTCAAAGAGAGATTGTGAGAGCAGCCAGAGCTGCTAACGCGAATGATTTTATTATGGAATTACCAAATGGTTATAATTCTATAATTGGTGAAAGGGGCACAAAACTTTCTGGTGGACAAAGACAACGGTTATCAATAGCTCGTGCACTTCTCAAAAATCCTCCTATAATGATTTTTGATGAAGCAACATCAGCTCTGGATAATGAATCTGAGGTACTTGTTCAAGAAGCGATTGAGCGTTTAATGAATGATCGCACTACTTTTGTAATAGCCCACAGATTAAGTACTATAAGAAATGCGGATCGTATTTTTGTTCTGGATAAGGGAACAATCGTGCAGGATGGAAAGCATGATGAGTTACTCTTGGACGAAAAGGGAATTTATAAAAAATTATATGAATTACAATTTAGAGATTAGTGGTTAATCGTGATGAAATTATCTTCAATACTGGTCGTTAAAAATGAAGAAAAGCATATAGCCAATTGCCTGGATAGTCTCTCTAAATGCATTGATGATATTGTTGTTCTTGTTGATAGTAATTCTGACGACGCTACTCTCGACATTGTTAAAGGTTATGATTGTGTGCACTGGGAAGTTGTAGAGTGGATGGGTTATGCTGAAACAAAACGATATGCAGTATCTAAAACTGTTAATGACTGGGTATTTTGGATTGACGGGGATGAGGTAATTACTGACGGACTAATTAAAGAGCTAAATGAATTTAAATCAAAGAGACCCGAGCACGATGTTTATAACATAGCGCGTAGAGCATATTTTCTTGGAAAGTGGATTAAACATGGCGGATGGTATCCGGGATTTGTTGAAAGATTATTTAATAAAAACGAATGCTATTTCAATCAGAATAAGGTGCACGAAAACCTTGAATTCACTGGTAGTGTCGGCAAGTTAGAAAATGACTTAGAGCATTTTACTGATCCCAATATTTTTCATTATTATGAAAAGTTTAATAAGTATACTACTTTGGCTGCAGAAGAATTATCAGAAAGGAAGAGAAAAGCCCGAGTGACTGACATACTGCTTCGCCCCTTATTCTTTTTTATAAAAATGTACATAATAAGATTTGGTTTTTTAGATGGTCTTCAAGGCTTAATATTGGCAACTTTTTCAACCAATTATGTTTTTACAAAGTATTGTAAATTATGGGAAATCAACAATAAAATTAAGAAGTAATATGACAATCGGAATAATTCCAAATACTACAAAAGAAAATATTGTACAGGTTGTTGGGGAGATTTGCCAAAAATTAAACGAGGCAAATATTTCATTTTTAATCAGCAACTCCATGTATTTTTTAGCTGATAGACTTTCTATCCCGGTTGTTAAAAGTGTCTTTGTTGAAAATAAAGAGCTGGGTCAAAGATGCGAGATTGTTATTTCTATCGGTGGTGATGGAACTATGTTGAATACAGCAAATGAAATAAGGAGCACCAATACACCAATTTTAGGCTTAAATCTTGGTAAGTTGGGGTTTTTAACGGAGTTTGAAATAAACGATATTGATGCCTTTATTGATGATGTAAAAAATGAAAAATATTCCATAGAAGAAAGGATGACCCTGGATGCATCTTGCGACCAGAAGCCGGATGAAATACTACATGCCATTAATGACATTGTTATTGACAAAGGGAAATGGCCGAAAATGATTAACCTTACCATAAAGGTTGATGATGAATATGTGGCAACATTCAGTGCTGATGGGTTGATTGTTGCTACGCCGACTGGTTCAACGGGCTACTCTCTTTCTACGGGAGGACCCATCGTTAGCCCTAAAGCCAAGGCAATAGTTTTGAGTCCTATCTCTCCTCATACTCTGACAATGCGTCCAATTGTTTTGTCAAGCGATCAAAAAATTGTAATAACAGCTGAATCGGAACATACTTCAATTCAGGTTAATTGTGACGGGCAAAGAGTTTACTCTTTTAATCCACCCGTAAACCTGGAAATATCGAAAAGTGAATATCCTTTAAGGCTGGTTCAGAATAAGAATAATAATTACTTCGAGATCCTGAGAAAAAAACTTTACTGGGGACTCGATGTAAGACAAAATTCTGAAAAGAAATAATTATTCTAAATTACTTCTTCTGTTATCCCTTTATTTTCTTTAATGATCATGGGGTCTGCAAAGCCATTATCATTTGAGTCATCATTTTCTTCTAAGATATCGTTCTCATTTACTCTCTTAACCTCTTTATAAACATATACTTCATTTTTATAGTTACGAAGAACTATTTTATCTTCATCCTTGTGCAGTACGTAATCTGGTAGCAATGGTATTTTACCTCCGCCTCCCGGCGCATCAATTGCAAAATGAGGAATTGCTAAACCACTTGTGTGTCCGCGAAGCTTTTCAATGACCTCAATTCCTTCAGCAATTGAAGTTCTAAAATGCATTGTACTTCTTGTTTCATCAGTCATAAAGAGGTAATAAGGTCTCACTCTGATTTTTAATAATTTTAGAAATAGCTCTTTCATTACTTCGGGATCTGTGTTGATATCTCTCATTAATACTGCCTGATTATTTACAGGACAGCCAGCATCAACAAGCATTTGACATGCCTTTGAGCTTTCCTGGGTAATTTCCCATGGATGATTAAAATGAGTATTTATATAAATCGGATGGTATTTTTTGATTACACTACAAAGATTTGGTGTAATTCTATGTGGCAATACACAGGGCATTTTTGTGCCAAGCCTGATTATTTCAACGTGAGGGATACCTCTAAGACGTTTGAGAATTTTTTCCAGCATTACATCCGTTAGCATTAGCGGATCACCGCCAGAGAGTATTACATCTCTAATCTCGGTATGCTTCTCAATGTAGTTGAAAGCTGATTCCAACTTATTCATCGAAATTTTTCCGGAGTCCCCCACTTTACGCTTTCTGGTGCAGAATCTACAGTACATTCCGCATTGGCTTGAAATAAGGAATAAGCAACGATCGGGATATCGATGAGTGATATTAGGAACAGGACTCATCTCGTCCTCATTTAGGGGGTCGAATGATCCTTCCATATCATCCAACTCTTTCACATCAGGCACACACTGTTTCCAAATAGGATCGCCTTGGTACCGTATCAGACTAAGGTAATAGGGATTGATCCGTGCCTGAAATAATTTGTCCAGTTTTTTGGCTGCATTTCTGTCAATGCCAAATTTTTCTACTAATTGGTCAACGGAATGAATACTATCACGAATCATTTGCTGCCAAAGTTCCATAGTGCTACCCTTTATGTTTTTAGGTACTTACCAAAAATTATTAAATGATCTTCTTTTTTATAAAAATCCTTTATCTCAGCAAGAATGGAATAATTGTTTCTTTTATAAAATTTTCTCGTTTGGGAATAAGAATCGTTTGATGAAGTCTCAGCCAAAATCAATTTGCCATGGTTCTCTAAAACAAAAGTCTCGGCATGTTTAAGCAATTCTTTTCCAAACCCTTTATTTTGAATCGATGGATCAACAGCAATCCAATACATATCAAAAACACCATCAGTCAAAGCCCGCTTACCCGTACAATGGTACCCAACGACCTCACCTTCAAATTCAACAACAAAAATGTTGTAATAATCATTCTCAGGATCTTTTATAACTTCATCCAGTAATTCTACAGCAACTTGTTTTTCAGCAACAGCAAATATATCTATTCGGTTGATCAAGTCAAGCAATTTTTCTCTATCGCTAGATTTAAATTTACGTATCATAATTCAATCCTCTTAATAGCAAAACCGGCAATTTCATTTAACAAATGTGCATAGGATAAATTGGCTGCTGCTGAGGAACGGTTGAATCCGGAATCCAGTGAAATATCCGGATTAGGGTTGACCTCAATTACGTAAGGAATATTTCTTTTTGTTAGTCTGATATCAACTCTTGCATAATCTCTGCAGCCTAAAGCTTTGTAAGCAGCAAGAGCAATACTTCTTATTTTTTTACTAGTTGCTTCATCAATAATTGCAGGACAATTTGGAGTTGTATGCTTATAATATATACTCTCCGGAGACCATTTGGCTTCATAGGTAATTATCTTTGGATAATGAGACGGAAGTCCGTCAAACAGAATTTCAGATATCGGAAGAATTTTTTCACCCAAAATTGATACGTTTAACTCTCTTCCTGTAATATACTCTTCAAGCATCACATCTTGCGAATAATTCTTGAAAAGGTACCTCAAATGAGTTTTCAAGTCCTTCATAGATCCAATAACCGAAAATTCTGATATTCCAATGCTGGCATCTTCGTGTTGTAGTTTAGCGATTACCGGGAATTTCAAATCAAATTTATCTAGATTATTTTTGATTCTGTACTCGGCAAGAAAATATTTTGGTGTTCTTATATTTAATGACTTCAGAATTTGTTTTGTTCTTGATTTAATAAGGCAATTTCCAAGGGCAAGGGAGTCGTTACCTGTATAAGCGTAACCTAATAAATCGAATAGTCCGGCAATATAGCTTTCGTAATATGAGTTGCCCTCAACCGATTCAACAAAATTAAAAATGATATCCGGAGAAATTTTTTGAAGCTGTTTGACCAACTTCATAATGTCATGATTGACCGAAAGGGACTGAACGTTTTCGAAATTAACTTTAAGTGATTCTATAATGTGGTCGAGGCTGTGTAAAAATCCACTTTCAGATAAATCGTTTAACTCACTCTTGTTTTTGCAATCTTTACCCAGATAGTTATCATAAAAACTGGCGGGCTCGTTATAGCATACAAGTACTTTTATCTCTTTATTCATATCAATCCATGTCTTTCAGCAGCAGCATCCAGTACCTTATTGACTAATTCTACATACGAGATTCCCTGTGCCTTTGCCGCTTTTGGGAAGCAAGAATTATCCTCAGGGTTTGGAAGTATACCAGGAATGGGATTAACTTCAATGATGGCGGGTTTGCCATTTTTATCTAATCTTATGTCAATTCTAGACCAATCCTTGCAATTTAGAACATCGTACGTCTTTATTGCCAGGTCTTTTATTTCTCTTTCCAGGGATTCGGGAAGCTTGGCAGGACAGGTAAATATATCCAGGGGATTTGCAGAAGTGTCATAAATCCATTTGGCTTCAAAAGAATAAATCGGATGGATGTGGTCAGGCAACTCAGTATAATTAATCTCGACCAATGGAAGTACAACAGTATCATTGTTATTACCAATAATTGCTGCCGTAAACTCTCTGCCGGGAAGAAATTCCTCTATGATGAAAGGCTGCAAATATTTACTCAGGTTTTCATTAAGGAATGCCGATAATTTATCAATGGATTCAACATAGGATGAATTAAATATTCCTTTACTGGAACCTTCGGCAATTGGTTTAACTATTACTGGGAAAGTAAGTTGGAAGTTCTCGAGTGAATTAATTGAATCTGCAACCAGGAATTGAGGTGTATTAATTTTATGATAAGACAATACTTCTTTGGTTCTTGCTTTGTTAAGACACAATGACAATGTCAGCGGATCAGAACCGGTATATGGAATTGATAGCATGTCCAGTATTGCGGGTATCTGTGCCTCTCTACTCTGACCGTTTTTGCATTCCGCAAAGTTAAAAACAATGTCAGGTTTAAGCTCTCTAAATTTATTATAGGCATCTATGTTTGCTTCTACTAAAGATACGTTGTGATAAAGAGCTAAAGCATCCCTGATGGAGTGTATGGTTTCTAAATTATCCCACTCAGCAAAAGTGTCATCAAAGTTGTTCGTTTTATCAAACGTTGCATCAGATTCTTCAATTAAATCTTCAGGTTTAACATTATAAGTCAGGACGACGTTCAGGCTGATATGTGGATTTGAAGATTCTATGCTAATACCTCAAAAAAAATTAGTGCAATATACATATTTATTAAAAATTAACAATAGCCTAATAAATAATATTTGTTCCGTTATATAAAACACTAATAAAGGTAAGGAAATTGGCTGTTAAAAATGTTAAGGAACGAGGGAATAGTAAATATGATTGCGAAATGATTTTTTAAGTGCAGCCTTAATCTTGAGGTTATCATTTGCTGAAAGTGATGGGTCGTCATTTACCAGATTAAATGCATCGGACTTTGCAGTTTTAATTAATTCGTAATCCTCAAACAAATTGACATGCTGCAGCATAGGGAAGCCGCTTTGTTTTGTCCCGAATATATCCCCCGGTCCTCTTAGTTTTAGATCAATCTCCGATAACTTAAAGCCGTCATTTGTTTCAGACATGGCGTTTAATCTTATAGCCGATTTATTTAATTCAATTTCCGAGGAGGACATGTAAGAAAAATCCATTTTAAGCTGAGCCGCTTTTCTAATGCACTCATTTTTTGTAACTAACACGCAGTATGCTTGTTTATCTGAACGCCCCACGCGGCCTCTTAATTGGTGCAATTGCGAGAGACCAAATCTGTAAGCATCATTAATAACTATAATATTTGCGTTAGGTACATCAATTCCTACTTCGATAACTGTTGTGGAAATGAGGACATCAAAATTATGATTAGCAAATTGAAGCATTACTTCTTCCTTTTCCTGCCAGGTCATCCTGCCATGTATCATGCCAACCTTGAGGGAGGAAAATTCATTATCCTTAAGAAGTATAAAATATTCCTGGGCTGATTTTAAATCCATCTTATCCGATTCTTCTACCAAGGGATAAACAATATAGGATTGAATCCGTTCCCTGGCTTTATCAACAATGTATTTGTAGATCTCAGGAAGCTTTTCATCACTTCTGATAACAGTCTTTATTGCCTTTCTGTTTTTAGGCTTTTCCGAAATAACAGAAACATCAAGATCACCGTAGACTGTCATTGTTAGAGTACGCGGTATAGGTGTAGCGGTCATTACAAGAACATCTGGACTAATTCCTTTATCGATGAGTTTGGAGCGCTGCGCCACGCCAAACCTATGTTGTTCATCTATGATAACAATGCCAACATTATTAAACTCAACATTATCTTCCAATAAAGCATGTGTACCTATGATAAGATTAAATTGATTATCTTGGATACCATCCATTATCTGCTGCTTGTCCTTCTTCTTTCCTCCACCCAATAAGAGCGCCACTTTTATTCCGGTCTTCGCTAGTAATGTTGAAATATTTTTGTAGTGTTGATCTGCAAGAATTTCTGTCGGAACAAGGAGAACCGCCTGATAACCGTTATGAATAGCAATAAGCATAGATATTAGAGCAACAATTGTTTTCCCGCTCCCAACATCTCCCTGAAGAAGTCTATTCATGGGCGTGCCGTCATTCATATCTTTTTTAATTTCGCTTAATACATTTAGCTGAGATCCTGTTAATTCGAAAGGCAGGTTTGAGAGGAATTTTTTAATTTTTTCACTGTCAATTTTAAAGCTATAGCCTTTTCGGATGTTCTTTATATTATTTCTTTTTAAGGCGACAAAACATTCAAGCATGAAAATTTCTTCATACTTAAGTCGTTCTCTAGCCTTTTGCAGTAGTTCAAGGCTTTCCGGAAAGTGAATATTACTGATGGTATCTTTTAAGGATAAAAGGGAGTGAGTGCCAATCAGACTTTGAGGAAGAGTCTCATCCACAAGTTCGGAGTAGTTAGTGACTGCGTATTGTAATATTCGTCTTAAACTGTTATCCCCTATATTTGTTGATTTAAGCTCTTTTGGGATAGTGTAAAAAGGAATAATTTTTCCAGTGTTTTGGAAGGCAGTTGATTCTTCTAAATCCAACCTGTCAAAATCAGGATGAGTAAACTGAAGATGACCATATTTTGACATGACAGGTTTTGCTGATATGGCGTAGTATTCACCTTCATTAAAATGGTTTTTAAAAAATTTTATTCCCTGAAACCATATTGAATCAAAAGAGCCCTCGCTATCTTCAAAGACTACTTTGAACAACTGCTTCCTTCCGTAGCGTAAGGTGTTCTTTTCCAATACCTTTCCAATAATTGTAATCTCACCATCATACCCAGTTCGCAGATATTTTAACACCTGCTTTGTATTCAATATGGTAGACCGATCTAGGTACCGGGAAGGGAAATAGAATAACAGATCTCGAACTGTCTCAAATCCGAGTTTGGCAAACGACTCTGCCCGTTTGGGACCGACAGATTTTATGTATTGAATTGGGGTATTGAGATCTTTGCTCATACTTTGTATGAATTTGATAAGTGATAATTATTGCGAAATATAAGAAAAGTTTTGGTGAGGAATAACTAAAATTCTTTTTCAGGACGAATGTCTCTGGCCATTAAATCATACGTAGCTTTTACAGGGTCTTTTTCATCAAACAATACTCTATATACTGCATTGGCAATGGGTGTTTCTACATGTAATTTAGCAGAAAGCTCATGCACCGAACGGCAGGTTTCAACTCCTTCTGCAACCATCTTCATTGATTGGAGAACTTCTTTTAATTTTTTCCCTTTACCAATTTGTTCGCCAACATATCTATTTCGGCTATGCTTGCTCATGCATGTAACGATCAGATCGCCCATACCGGATAAACCTGCAAATGTTTGGCGTGAGGCGCCAAGTTCAAGTCCTAATCTGGAAATTTCTGCAATACCACGTGTCATAATAGCGGCTTTGGTATTATCGCCAAAATTTGCGCCGTCAGCAATACCAGCAGCTATGGCAATAACATTTTTAAGCGCACCACCTAGTTCAACGCCCTTAATATCTGTACATGAGTAGACACGAAAGTACGATGTGATAAATGTTGCCTGAATCTCCTCGGCCGTAGCAATTGAAGAGGAGGCAGCAACAACAGCTGTTGGGAGCTTTTTACAAACTTCTTCAGCATGACTTGGACCAGAGATAGCACCAATATAATCATCGGTAACATGTGGCAATTCATCTTTAATAATTTCAGCAACCGTTAAGAGTGTCCCTTTTTCTATTCCCTTGGCAACACTGACAAATGTAGTATCATGAAAATCATATTTCTTCATTTTACTTAATATGCCACGCAGGAATTGAGTTGGAATAGCGAGTACAATCATATTCTTGTTGATGCATGCGTCATCAAGCGAGTGAGTTATAACAATTTCTTTCGGAATTACTGCTTCGGGCAAGTACAAATCGTTGACGCGTGTTTTTATTAATTTTTTCGCATAGTCTTTATAAAACTCGTAGAGTGTAACCTCATGGCCATTAAGATGTAATAGAATTGCCAGAGTTGTACCCCAGCTACCCGCACCTAAAACAGCAACACGCATAATTATTTACTACTTTTTTTTGCAAATGAAAATCTGTTTTCAACTCCACGGTACAACCTGCTAATATTTGCACGGTGAGTATATATAACCAAAAAGGCTATAGCGACACAGAAGGGGAGAATTGTATGGTAGCCTTCAATTTCCACATTGAAAATATTTGTGCGGACAATCAATATGAGTGGAACTGAAATAGCTGCCAATATTGATCCAAGAGAAATGTATCTGGAGATTGATACGACTAAAATAAATACAGCCAGTGCAACCAGCATATCAATTGTTATTAAGGTGATTAGGAAACCTAAGGCGGTTGCAATGCCTTTACCACCTCTAAATCCTGCAAACACCGTCCATATATGTCCTACAACGGCGGTGAGACCACAAATAATTTGTACTAAAGTAAAGTCATCAAAAGGAGTTATGTTAGTAAAAGGGAAACTTCCAAAGTAGAGTCGGGAAATAAGAACAACCGCTATTGCGCCCTTAAGAGCGTCCAGAATAACCACTAATAGACCATATTTTTTGCCAACTACTCTAAATACATTTGTAGCGCCCATGTTTCCACTACCATGGTCTCTTATATCAATTCCCTTAATAAACCTGCCAATAATTAGACCGGATGGAATAGAACCAACAAAGTATGAAAGTATTGCAACAAAAAATAAATTAAACATTCCCTCTCTCTCTTAAATGTTCACAAACATATCGATTTCTGGAAAGATTTCCAATTAAAATAAAGTTATCCATTTGATAGTATATTATCGGCTATTATTAAGTCATCTTTAGTAGTTATCTTGAAGTTTAAAGTAGAACCTTCAACAACTTTCACCTTAAAACCAGCATTTCTAACCAACATCGATTCATCTGTACCTTGAAAGCCTGACTCATTGGCTTTTTCAAATGATTTGATTAAAATATCATATTTTGAGGTCTGAGGCGTCTGTACATAGAAAACACTATTTCTGTCAATGTAACCATCAACCCATTCGGTGCCGTAAAGTATAGTATCCTTAGCAGGTATAGCAGTAACCGATGATCCACACTCAACTGCTTGTTTTATGCCTTCAGAGATGATTTCCGGGGCAATAAGGGGTCTTGCAGCATCATGCACTGTTATAAATAGATCCTGCTCAGGAGAAATTGATTTTAAGGCGTTATAAACAGAATCCTGCCTCGAATCACCACCTTCAACCATTCCTCTGATTTTAGAAAAGTTATAGGTTGATTTAATTTTCTCAAGCAGACCAAAATATTCAGGCTGGGCGGCAATGATAATCTCATCAATTAAGTCACAGCTTTGAAATACCTGAATAGTATGGGCAATAATCTCTTTGCCCTGTAGCTTGATGTATTGTTTCGGAATGTCTCCGCCAACACGTACACCTTTGCCGCCCGAAGGAATAATTGCAATAGTTTTCATCTTATTCGATTAACATCGCATCACCATAACTAAGGAAGCGATATTTATCCTTAATAGCTTTTTTATATGCTTTCATAACAAAATCGTACCCACCAAAACCGGCAGCTAACATAAGCAGCGTTGATTCTGGTTGGTGAAAATTTGTAATAAGTCTTTTTGTAATTTTAAACTCGTACTGTGGGAAAATAAATTTATCTGTCCAACCATAATTTGGTTTTAGGAAACCTTCGGCAGTAACGCTGCTTTCAAGCGCACGAGTTGCACTTGTGCCAACAACAAAAATATTCTTCTTTGTTTCCAAAGCTTTATTCACAATTTTTGCAGTATCTTCAGAAATATTAAAATATTCAGAATCCATCTTATGCTTTGTTAGATCTTCAACCTCTACAGGTCTAAATGTGCCAAGTCCTATATGCAATATTACTTTTACAACTTTAACACCCTTTTTCTTTATTTCTTCAATCAATTCCGGGGTAAAGTGCAAACCTGCTGTAGGTGCCGCTACAGAGCCGTCTTGACTGGCAAAAATTGTTTGATAGTTTACTTTATCTTCAGGTATAACGTCACGTTTAATATAAGGGGGCAGGGGAGTTTGTCCAATCTTCTCAATTGCTCCGTAAATATCCCCGGCTCCGTCACTAAAACGGACTGTTCTTCCTCTTGAAGTTGTATTGTCAATAACCTCACACCATAGATCTTCATTGAAGTAAATACGATTGCCTATTCTAACTTTTCTAGCCGGGTCTACAATCACGTCCCAAATATTCTCTTCTTTATTCAATTCTCTCAAAACAAACACTTCAATTTGGGCATTTGTTCTTTCTTTTTTTCCGTATAATCTTGCCTGCATTACCTTGGTTTCATTCACTACAAGAACGTCGCCTTTAGACATATAATCTACAATATCAGTAAAAACTTTGTGGTCAATCGACTCGTTTTTCCTGTTTAAAACCATTAATTTAGCTTTATCCCTAGGTTCAGCAGGGAATTTGGCAATGGAAGTTTTTGGCAAAATATATTTAAAATCCGAAAGTTTCATTTATTCTCCTATCCAGTTATTCTTTCAATCTGGGTCTCAGAATTTGCCGGCTCCTAAGAGCCGGCTAAATCATTTATTATTTCTTCTTACTAGTTTTTTTTGTTTTCTTTGCTGTTTTTTTAGCTTTGTTGGTTGATTGGTCTCTTATAGCAGCTCTGGCTGCTGCCAATCTTGCGATTGGAACACGGAATGGTGAACAAGAAACATAGGCCAATCCGGTTCTATGGCAGAACTCAACTGATTGAGGCTCACCACCATGTTCGCCACAAATACCAAGTTTTATGTCTGGTCTTGTAGATCTGCCTTTTTCGCAAGCGATTTGTACCAAGGAACCAATACCACGCTGATCCAATACTTCAAATGGGTCTCTAGGTAAAATTTCTCTTTCGATGTATATAGGTAAGAATTTACCAGCATCGTCACGAGATAAACCGAAACCTGTTTGAGTAAGATCGTTAGTACCGAATGAGAAGAATTCAGCATGTTCTGCAATTTCATCAGCAGTTACACATGCTCTTGGCAATTCAATCATAGTACCAACAAGGTATTTAACTTTTTTGCCTTGCTCTTTGAATACATCTGCAGCTACTCTACGAACGATTTCTTCCTGCATTGTGAATTCTTTTACATGACTTACTAAAGGAATCATGATTTCAGGCAATACTTTTATTTTTTCACTTTGAGCTTTAAGAGCAGCTTCAATTATCGCACGAGCCTGCATTTCTATTATTTCAGGATAACTCACACCCAATCTACAACCACGGAAACCAAGCATTGGGTTAAATTCGTGCAGCGATTCAATTTTAGCCTCAACGTCTTTAACAGTAATGCCAAGTGATTTTGCTAATTCTTCTTTTTCATGCAATTGATGAGGTAAGAATTCATGCAAAGGTGGATCCAAAGTTCTGATAGTAACAGGCTTGCCTGCCATTACCTTGAAGATACCATAAAAGTCTTCTCTTTGAAGTGGTAATATTTTTGCAAGAGCTTTCTTTCTGTCGATTTCATTTTCAGCAAAAATCATTTCACGTACAGCAAGAATTCTGTCACCACCAAAGAACATATGTTCAGTTCTGCATAACCCAATACCCTGAGCCCCAAAAGCAATTGCGTTTGCAGCTTGGTCTGGTTGATCAGCATTTGTTCTTACGCCCATAGTTCTGGCAGTGTCAGCCCAACCCATAAGATCTCTATATGTTTGATAAACATCAGATTTTTTAGGATCCAGTTCTTTTGTTAATAGAACCTGCAATACTTCAGCTGGTTTTGTAGGAATTTGTCCCGCAATAACTTCGCCGGTAGTACCATCAATAGAAATATAATCACCTTCTTTAATAACTGTATCATGACCTTCAGCTTTCATAGTAAGTTTCTTATAATCGATCTTTAGTACGCCACAACCAGCAACGCAGACTTTACCCATTTGACGAGCAACTAACGCAGCATGAGAAGTCATACCACCCATTGCAGTAAGAATACCTTCAGAGGCGTTCATACCTTTTATGTCTTCTGGTGAAGTTTCAATTCTGACAAGAATTACAGGAGTACCATCTTTTGCCATTTCAACAGCATCAGTAGCGTTAAAAGCAACTTTACCACTTGCAGCACCAGGACCAGCGTTTAAGCCCTTTGCTAACAATCTGCCAGCTTTAATAGCAGCTGTTTTTTCTTTTGTATCAAAAATTGGTCTTAACAATTGATTTAATTGTTCAGGATCAATTCTAAGAAGAGCTTCTTCCTTAGAAATAAGCTTTTCACGAACCATATCAACAGCTATTTTAATAGCGGCAAAGCCGGTTCTTTTACCAACACGGCATTGCAACATCCATAATTTGCCCTGTTGAATTGTGAACTCGATATCCAGCATTTCTTTGTAATGCTTCTCAAGTTTTTTGCGAATATCATCTAATTGTTTGTATAATTTTGGTGCTTCTTTGTTCAGGTCGGACATTGGATTAGGTGTACGTGTACCGGCAACAACATCTTCACCCTGAGCATTAAATAAATACTCACCGTAGTATAAGTTTTCGCCTGAGGCCGGGTCACGGGTAAAGGCAACGCCCGTACCTGAATCTTCGCCCATGTTACCAAATACCATTGATTGAATATTAACAGCTGTTCCCCATTCTACAGGAATACCGTTAAGTCTTCTGTATACATCAGCTCTTTCATTCATCCAGGAACTAAATACTGCACCGGTAGCTCCCCATAATTGATCCATAGGGTCTTGTGGAAAATTTTTGCCAGTATTTTTCTTAACAGCTGCTTTAAATTGGGCAACCAAATCTTTAAGATCTTCAGCTGTCAAATCAGTATCAAGCTTAGCACCAACTTCTTCTTTTTTAGCATCAAGAATTTCTTCAAAAGGATCAACTGAATGTTTGTCTTCTGGTTTCATTCCCATAACAACATCACCATACATTGCAACAAATCTTCTGTAAGAATCATATGCAAAACGAGGGTTGTTAGTTTTTTCAATCAAACCTTTAACAGTAGTATCGTTAAGTCCTAAATTAAGAATAGTATCCATCATACCAGGCATAGAAGCACGGGCACCGGAACGAACTGAAAGTAATAGAGGGTTTTTTGAATCACCAAATTTAGCGCCCATTTCTTTTTCAGTTTTCGCTAATGCTTTAAGAACTTGTTCTTTTAAGTCTTTTGGATATTTTTGTTTGTTTTTGAAATATTCTGTACATACATCTGTGGTAATTGTAAAACCAGCTGGTACAGGAAGTCCAATATTTACCATTTCGGCAAGGTTAGCACCTTTACCACCGAGTAAATTTTTCATTTCTGATTTACCATCCGCTTTTTTGCCACCAAAAAAGTATACCATTTTAGGTGTCTTTTTAGCCATAAATAACCTCCAAAGTTATTATTAAAGTGTGGGTCACTATTTAATTAGTTCTAAAATATTGTTGTCAAACTTTTCTTTTTCCTCAAATGCCAGCTCAATTTTCAAGTAGTAAATATCAATGTCATCAAGTTCTAAAGAATAATTAGTTAGTTTTACCGCATCCTTTTGTGTTGTTAACACTGAGTATGCATTTGTGTCGTAAAATTTTTTGCGAATTAGTTGCACTTCTTTATTTGTGTATTTCTTATGATCAGCAAATTGCAGTTTGTTGGTTGTACTTACGCCTTTATCTCTTAAGATGTTGTAAAAGGAATGAGGATTCGCAACACCGCAAACAACCAGACTTTTTTGCCCTTGAAATTCATCAACGTCATAAAATTTATGGTTCTTCACATCATAAAAGCCGGTAGCCTTATAGTAAGCGTAATAAACTTTCTTACCATCAAAGTATTTCTTTAACTTCTCTGGCATTTCAATTTTTTCGGAAAACTTTCTGTTTATCACAATTATATTTGCTCTATCAAGGGAGGAAAAAGGTTCACGCATAACACCAAGCGGCAGCAGTTTTTGTTCCAGTCTTCCTGCAATTTTCAGAAATCTTTGGTCGAATATTACAAGATCCACATTGCGATGAATCCATCTGTGCTGAAAAGCGTCATCTAAAACAATAGCATCAAGAGCAACATCCTTTAAGAACTTATTAGCACCTGTAACCCGATTTTCAGAAACTGCAGCGGGAACACTGCTTTCTTCAGCGGCAAGAATTATCTCGTCGCCACCTTTATTTACATTCACCTTAACTTCGTGCCCGTCTGAGACGAATACATATCCCTTGGTAGCTCTACCGTATCCTCTGCTTAGAACACCAACTTTTATCTCATTTCTTTTAAGTAAGCTTGTCAAATAAACAACTGCAGGTGTTTTACCTGATCCACCAACCGTTATATTGCCAACAGATATAATTTTTGCTGGAACCTTCTTTATTTTAAGGAAGCCCTTATCAAACAATAAGTTACGGGTCTTTACAATAAATGAGTAAAGAATAACCGTAGGGGAGAGTAATATTTTTATCAGTTTTAACACTTGTCTTTTGCCAATTCCTGCAAATTATTTAATTCAGTTTCGCATTTTGAAATAATATTTGATGTCCCTTCAAAATCAAGCTCTCTATCAATGAATATAGGAGAGGAATAGAGTAGACTTACTTTGCTGAAAAATTTTGGAATTTCAAATTTATCCCAGCTTTTCAATATATATTTATCATGATAATAAACTCCTAAAAGTACCAGTGGAACATTAGCTTTCTTAGCCGCAACCACTGCTCCTGCTTTCATTTTGTGCGATGGACCTGTTGGTCCGTCTGGAGTTATGGCAAGGCATTTACCATTATTTATTTCTTCTATCATCAGTCCTAAAGCTTCCTTGCCGCCAACATTACTTGAGCCGCGGACTACTTTGTACTTCCATTTTCTAAGTAACGTTGAAAGAATTTCACCATCTTTACTTTGGCTGACTAAGGCGGAAAAATTACTTGCCTTGTGTTTATGCCATGGTAAAAGCATTGTTCCATGCCAAAAAGCCAGGACGTAATTAGTATTATTTTTAAGAACAACTTCAAGAGAATCCTGATTGATCACCCTTACTCTTAATGTCCAAATCAATACTGTTATGATTGGGTGAATGAGTAGTAATCCTGCACGTTGTAGAATCTTTTGTTTTATTCTAGATTTTGCCATTCACAAACTTCAATATTAATTTCGCGGCATTTTCAGGGGCATTCCCAATACCCAATTTATTCCTAACTAGTTCCAAATCATTCGAAATAGATGTATATAGGTCGTTACTTGATAGTATTTCCGAAACACGGTTAACTATCTTAGTGCACTCAACGTCATCCTGAATAAATTCATCAACTACAGTTTTTCCAAGAATAATATTAGCCATGGCAATATGCTTTATTTTTACAAGAGCTTTGCCAATCCTGTATGTTATTCCGCTTGTTGCATAAACAACAATGAAGGGTAACTTAAACAGCGCTGCTTCAATTGTTGAGGTGCCGGACTTTATTATTCCGAACTTCGCGTATTTCATTAAATCATAACTGTGATTACAAACTACTCTATAGTCAGATGCACTGCTGACCGACTCAAAAATTGATTTATCAATATTTTCCGGGCAAGCCACAACTGTCTGCATGTTAAATTTGGAAGAGAGTTTTTCAGCTGCTTTAATTGTCTCCGGAAAAATCTTTTCTATTTCCTGCTTTCTGCTTCCTGGCAATAGAAGCAATATTTCCTTATCCTTATTCAAGGAGAAAGTATCAAATAATTCCTTGCGCTCCATGTATGTGTAGTTATCAACACTTTGTATTAATGGATGACCTACAAACTCAACCTTCACACCATAAGACTCGTAAAACTCTTTTTCAAATGGAAAGACAACAATCATTTCATCAACAAGTCGTTTAATCTTTTTAATTCTTTTCTGACCCCACGCCCATATCTGAGGAGAGATGTAATAAACAATATTTATCCCCAGTTTCTTAACTTTTTTCGCGAAGTTGAGGTTAAACCCCGGATAGTCAATAAGAACAACAGTTTTTATATCTTTTTCTTTTATAATCTCAATTAGCCTTCTCTGCACCTTCTTTATGTAAGGCAGATGTCTGATAACTTCAACAAACCCAAGAAAAGCCATGTCTCTTACATGATATTCGACATTAAAACCTTCGGAAATCATTTTATCTCCGCCAATGCCAAAACAGGTTACTTCAGAATCAAACTCTTTCAGTTTTTTTATCAGTGGCGCTCCATGCAAGTCACCGGAAGCTTCACCCGCTATGATCATTATATTTTTGCTCAACTAAAAGCCTATGTATAAAATGATCAATACAATTGTTACAAAGGATAGAGCCTGAAGAGTTCTTCTCTCTGATTTGAAGGCAGCTTTAATCTGATAAGTAGGCTGTTCAACATTATCATTTTTGTAGGCAGTAAATCTTGGTAATAATCTGGGTACTGCCTTGTAATAATTTTCGTAATGTTCCTTAAAAGTATCACGTAAATATTTCTCTTCTTCATTAATAATGAAGTAGTATTGCATATAAAAGAAAAAGAACGCTCCAATTTGTAAATAGGGAAATAATGCATTAGACATGACCCCGACCCCCATATAAAGCAATATGTTGCCAAGATAGAGGGGATTACGAAGGTGTCCAAACGCACCACTAATAACCAGATATGTTCCACCAACAGATCCTGTTGTTCTGGTCTCGCTGCCTGCATAACTAACACCCCAAAAACGGAAAAATTCACCAAGCAAAGCCATTCCAAACCCAATTACTAAGGAAAGGGGAGTACTATTAGCAAAAAATATCATCACAATAAAAAAGGGAATTGGTGTATAACTTCTGTAATTGAACAACAGTGCACTAAAATTTTTCATTATCTAACCTTGTTTATAGACTTCTTTTCTTTTTAATTCGGCTCTCATTTTTTTCTTGAGCCTTTTCTTCATCCTTATCTCATCAATTTTCGTTTTGACTTCATGAAAATTTCGGTAAGGAAAATATGTTATTCTATTTAACTCACAATATTTAAGCAGTGAGTTCTTTGCAAAAATAAAGTCGCAAAATTGTGCCGGGCATTTATCAGAGTAACCGTCGCCAATATAAATTGTAAAATCATCGTCAGCACTTAAATTCAAAATGTGGTTTCTTTTACAGTTTGCACATTGTTTGCATTCTTCATCGGAAAAAGGAAAAACAGGAGTAAGAGTATTATCAGAACTGAATTCAATCTTATTCGAGTAACGCTTTAAGTGCTGCAACTTATAATTGGATAAAATCCGATCAATGTAAAAATCCAAGCCATCACTAAGTATAGTAATGTCAATTTCGTGTTTCTTACAATACTCAACGAATTCCAGAAAATTGTCATCTATCTCAACCGAATCAATGAAAGCATTCACTTTCTCAAGGTCGAAATCAGTAAGTGTTTCGCAGAGTCTTATCCAGGTTTCATTGGACGAAATTTTATCTTCCATCCACAAAGCAATTATCTCTCTGGCCTTTACCGGATCGCCGAATTGTAAGAACAATTCTTCACCAACGTCTATCTTTGTTATGGTGCCGTCAAAATCAACAAATACTTTATAAATTCTATTCAATAACCAGCCGTTACTAATTTGCGCTTATTTCTTCGTTAAACTGTACACCAACAAGTTTGGAGATACCTTCTTCCTGCATAGTTACTCCGTACATATTCTCAGCAGCTTCCATGGTACGCTTGTTATGAGTAACAATAATAAACTGGGTTCTATCGCTGAAGTCCTTCAGCAGGCGAGTGAACCTATCAACATTTGCATCATCAAGTGGTGCATCAACCTCATCCAGTATACAAAACGGACTTGGTTTTACCAGGTAGATTGCAAACAAGAGAGCTGTTGCAGTAAGTGTTTTTTCACCTCCGGAAAGGAGCTCGATAGATGTTGGGCGTTTTCCTTTTGGTTTAGCTATAATCTCAATTTTACCCTCGAGTGGATCAACGCCTTCTTCCATAATTAGATCAGCTTCGTCACCCGGATTAAAAACACTCTGGAAAATGTTTCTAAAGTTTTCTCTAATCTTATCAAATGTTTCAACAAAGAGTTGTTCAGCTGTTTCATTAATCTCGTGGATTGTACTTACAAGATCTTTTTCTGATTCTACCAAGTCGTTCCTTTGTTTGAACAGGAAGTCCAGGCGTTCTTTCTCTTCTTCATACTCAGAGAACGCAAGAAGGTTAATCGGGCCAAGATCTTTTAATTTCTCTTTTAATTGATGAACCTCGTCTGATCTTTCATTGAAATTAAATGTATCCATGTCTTCAAATTCTTTAATCGTCAGATCGATGGAATAGCTTTCTTTTATATGCTCAAGTAACTGCTCAACACGCATATCAATTTGATTAATCTTTATTTCAACGCTATGTATACTTTCAGAAACCTCTTCTCGTTCCTTTCGTAAAGCATTAAGGGAGGTCTCAAGGGCATTCGATTCGCTCTTAATTACTTTTAGCCTATCGTTAATTTCATTCTCATCTTTAACAAGTATTGTCTTTAATTCATTCAGCTCATCTAAATCTATTTGATTGTCTTCCAGAATGGACGAGATTGATTCAATTTCTTCTTTAAAGTTTTGGATGTCTTTTTCACGCTTACTTATGGTTTCGGAAATTGTAATTTTGCTTTCTTCCGATCTTTTAAGAGCATTACGTGTGTTTTGCAGCTGGCCCTTAGATCTTTCCAGTTCCAACTGTCTTGTATTTTGTTCACTAACGCAGGAAGAAAAACTTTCTTCGCTTGCCAGTAAAGCTGCTTCTAATTCCGATTGTTCATTATCTGCTTTTTCTTTTTCTTCACGCTGAATAGTTATTTCCTCATCAAGCGCGGCAATTTTGGATTCGAGCGTATTCAGGCTGCTGACATGAGCATTAATCTCTTCCTGAGATTTTTCTGCTTCCTCCGATGCTTTCTTTTTCTCGAACTCTATTTGCGAGATCTGTTTTTCCAGGTTGTTTAAGTCATTCGCTAAAAACTTACCTTTTTCTGAGAGAGTTTTAAGATCAATATTAGAGATCTCAATTTCTTTATCCTGAATACTTGCCTGTATTGATTTAACATTTTTTTCAAATTTTGGATATTCTAACTCAAGTTCCTCAATAAGTTGTTTTCTGCCAAAGAGTGTTTCATCCTGCTTTGGAGATGAACCTGCAACCACAACTCCATTATTCTGAACAAAATCTCCATCCAGAGTGACATAATTGAACTCAGGGTATTTCTTGTTCAAAGCCATAGCTGATTTGAGATCGGCTGTTAGGGCAGTAGAAGATAGAATTTTTTCGAAGTACGGTTTCCAGTTTTTATCGGTTTGAACAAGTTTGTATGCCCAATGAATAAAAGCTTTCTCTTTCTCAAGTTTTTTAATTTTTCTTCTGAAATTCAAATCCTGTACTCTGTTAAGGATAGTACTTTTACCATTTCCAACTGATTGAAGTAGGTAGAATGATGCTTTTCCTAAGTCATTTTTCCTTAAGAATTTAATAGCTTTTTCTAAATCCGCGAAATCATTAACAAGTACATTATTCAGTACATTTTTAAGCGCAGCTTCCAGAGCAAAACGGTACTCTTCAGAAGTGTTTCCTACATCCGCAAATATATTTTTTTCTTTGGCGTTCCATTCATTATCACTCAGTAGCGCCTTTGAAGCCTTTGACACACCTTCGAGGTTTGTAAGTAACGATTTCAGAAATTCTATTTTATCCCTAAGTGAGTTAAGCGCACCCTTTTCTTCCAGTTCTCTCTCTTTTAGCTCGCCTAATCCATTAACAAGTTCTTCTTTATGATTCTGTTGCTCAAGATATTGTGATTCTGATTCTTCTAATTTGCTTCTGATATCCAGGCGTTCATTATCAAGTTCTTCAAGATAACCTACAGTTTTAGCAATATCGTTTGTAATATCCTGAATCTTTACATTCAACTTTGTTATTGCTGAGTTAGTCGAATCCAATTGCTGCTTTAAGTTGGATAGCTGGTTCTCTTTGTTTGTTAAATTCCTGAACTGTGATAATATATTATCGCTGTGAGCTCTGACTTTATTTTTGTTCTCTTCAACAATAGATTTTTTTTCTAATAGTGTATCCTCAAATCCTGTAACAGCCTGAGAAATTTTATCCACCTCTTGATTCAGGTCTTCAATGGTCTCAGCGTACTCAACAATCAGATCCTCAGTTTCCTCAAATTGGCTCTTCAATTCACCCAATTCTTCACTATACTTACTGATATTTTGGTTCAAGGAATTATGCCTTTCCTCAGCTACCGAAATGTTTCTCTGGACATTGTGTATCTTCTCAGTATTGGAGGAAATCTCATTTCGTTTGATGGAAAGTTCCTGCTCAATTTCATTCATTTTTGAGCGGTAGATGATCAATTCGTTTTCAATTTCGCGGATACTATTATCAATTTCGCTTCTTCGAAGGACAGATATTTCCTTGGATGAAAGAATATTGCTTCTGTTTCTAATAAAGGAAGAATATTCGCGTTCAGCCAAATCAAGTTCTTTCTCACGCAATACAGATTGAATCTGATTGTATTTATCAGCACGTTTGGCCTGCCTTTCAAGGGAGCGAACAGTTTTATCGACTTCTGCGACTATATCATTTACACGAGTAAGGTCTCTTTTAACGTCTTCAAGTTTCTTTAGTGATAATCTTCTTCTCAATTTATACTTGTTTACACCAGCTGCTTCTTCAAACATTTTTCTGCGTTCTTCAGCTTTGCTGCTCAAAATAGTTTCCACCATTTTAAGCTCTATAACAGAGTAAGCATTTGTGCCCATCCCCGTATCCATAAACAGGTTGGTTATGTCCTTAAGCCTGCAAATATTTTTGTTAAGAAGGTATTCACTTTCACCCGATCTGAAAATCCTTCTTGTAATTGTTACTTCAGAATACTCGGTTGGTAAAATTCCGGCATCATTAACCATTGTTAAAGATACTTCTGACATGCCCATTGGCTTTCGGTTTCTTGTGCCATTGAAAATTACGTTCTCCATCTTGTCGCTTCGGAGAGTGCTCGATTTTTGTTCGCCAAGGCACCATCTGAGAGCATCAACAATATTAGTCTTTCCGCAGCCGTTAGGCCCAACAATTCCGGTAATACCTTTTGTAAATACTAAAGGCGTTTTATTTGCAAAGGATTTGAATCCAAAAATTTCCAGCTTTGATAAATACAAAGTATCTCCTAAATACTACATTAATTGGTATTGTTTGTAAGCATTAATTATATAATAAATGCTGGAATTGGCGAACTGATGATAAAGCAAATAGCCGCCAACAATAACAATTAAGGATAAAAAACCAAATAAATACACTTTTAAGGGAGCCACATCAAAAATCACATAAATGCCTTTAAGCAGTCTTTGGAACAACCATAAGGCAAAAAAGAAGAAGAAACCATACAGCCATGGATTAACCAAATTAGCTGTTAGAACTTTGTGCAGAATTAATTCAACAGGTAAGAGTAATACTGTTGGAATAAACGACCAGATTACAATAATAAAAATGCTAAAAATTGTAACCCGGTTTTTTACAAACAAGGAACTGAATTTTAATACAACACTGATAACACCAAACAAAAGAATAGCCAACAGAAATGTTTTTATAAATGCACTTCCCGGATTCCAGGCTAAGGAGGCAACAAGATTCAAAAGGTCTTTGCTGCCGAGTGAAATAATCAGTTTTTCTATAAAAATATTAGATCTAAAAAAATACAAAAAATTGGTTAACAATAAGGCGTGACTAGCTGCAAGAATTAGCATTAATGTAATTGAATGAAAGCCAGTCAATATTCTGTTGTCTCTAATATCAGCATAAAAGTTATATGGTCTTAAAAGTGCCCTCGTAGCATCTTCTCTAAATTTACGTTTTGAGTTAATCACTACTGCAAGCAAGATAGAAAGAAGCAGGCTTAGAAGAATGAAAAAGAAAGGCGTCTCTTCTTTAAAACTGCCGAGGGGGATAATTACTTTTTCACCATTATTATATTTTGCATTAATGACCTTGGATGTTAGTCGGTCTGCAATCCCATTTTGATCAAGCACGCCAATTCTATAAAGATTATTTTCGTTATAACCGGTGTAAAGAGAAGCGCAATCGCCTGTAAAATCATATAATGTATTGATAAAACTCCCCGCTAATTTATGGAAGCGGGTATAATCAATAACATTTTCAACAAATTTTGCCTGTGCTTCGAACGAATTTGGATTTGAATATCCGTTAGTGCTACCCATAAATACAGGGTAAGTTACTTCGGAAAAGAATAGAGATTTGCCGCCTAGGTTTGTGATTGCGCTATTTATATCTTCTTTAATTTTATCGCTAAAGTTCGAATACAATTCAATGCCGTAAAAATCCAAATCCCTAATAGTACTTAAAGGAACACCAACAAATCCGGCATATGTTTTCCTGTTAGTAGCTTTCTTAATGGAGGATGTCAGAGCTTCTATCAAAGAAATATGATCTGTTGAATTTGCCAGATAACTTGAACCAACTCCAACTGCCAACACGGCGTCATGCTTGCTAATATAATTTGTAAAAGCAGTCAAATATTCTTTCGATAGAATGCTAAAATGATCCGAAATGGCTATTTGTTCAGGAACTGAATTTATTGGAAGTTCGACCAGAGCAAAAATTCCATATTTCTGACACAAATCCAAGGCATACGGGGAAGGAACATCCTTAGGAAATCTTACAGAATTTATTCCAAATTCCTTTAATTTTTTTAATTTTGTCTCTATTTCACCGTACGAAATCAGATTGCCATTTGAAATATTTTCCAAAACAAGAGTTACGCCTTTAAGCTCGAAAGGAATATTATTGAGCATAAAAGAGGTATTATTTTTTTCAATTGAGTAAAGTGAGATATGTTGTGTAATTTCATCAACGAGTAGTAGATTCGAGAAAAGTCTTATTTTTGCAATGTAATAGTCCGGTTGTTCGGGGCTCCAGAGTAGAGGCGAATTCAATTCGAATTTAACCAAATCCTTTGTCGAATCACTTATTTCCCAATTTCGAATAAAAATTGACTTATTTATATCAGAACTACCAAATAATTCAATCTGGATTTGAGAGGGGGAAGTTGGATTTGATTCAAGATTAATACCTTTTGAGCCAAATTCAATTTTAAAAGAGGCTTTATCAAGCTTAGAATTTAAATTATAATTAATTGAGACATCATTCAATCCATTAATTTGGATAAATTCCAAATACAAATCCCTAAAAATTCCGGCAGTATTTTTACCAAAAAGAAATTTTGGTTTTAGTGGTATGGAGTTTTTTGCATCCGGTTCATCAGATACTTTAATTATCAGTCTGTTTGGTTCATTCGAATATAATAATTCTTCCGGCAAGAGGATTTTGAACGGAATTTCCGAACCGCTAATTTTGGTAATGACGTTGTCATTTAAGATAAAAGTAGCTGCCGAACCGATGCCCAGGCAATTCAGGTATATTTTGCTGGCAGTCAACTCTAAATTTGAAAACACAAGCTCAGTTTCAAAATATAGCTCATTTGTTCCTGAGAAGGCAGAAGGTATTGTAACCCGAGACTTATTCTCTGTATTACCCTCGGAATAAACTTGCCAGTTTGTATTAAGACGGACAATTTTACGTGTTTGTGAATATTGAGAATATAACGAATCAAATAAAGCAGAATGTGAAGTTTCGAGCTCGTGAATCCTTATCTGAGAGAAAGTTTCTACAAAACTAAAAACGATAAGACAAAACGTAAAAAACTTTGTAATTTTCACCATTTTCGCACGAAAGTTTAAAAAAATTAAGATTCTAAATATACTACAAAATGGAGGGCAAATCAATCAAAAAGGACTTTGTTAAGCAATACCTTTGTGGTGTTATTTACAAAGAAGAGGAAAAAAAGCGGCTTATTTGGCCGCTTTAATAATTTCTATAAATGAGTCTGCCTGGAGGCATGCACCACCTACAAGTGCTCCATCAATATCTGGCTGACTAAGTAATTCATTAGCATTGTCCGGTTTAACACTGCCACCATACTGTATTGTCACAGAATCAGCTAAAACCGCAGAATAAAGCTCAGATATTAGTTTTCTTATAAATTTATGAACCTCTTGAGCTTGTTCGGGAGAGGCAGTTTTACCGGTGCCAATAGCCCAAACTGGTTCGTAAGCAATAATTATTTTTGCGAAATCATTCTCCACGATACCTGCCAACCCTTCACGGATCTGCTTTTCTACAACTTGTTCGGTAATTTCGCCTTCTCTTTCTTCCAATGTCTCACCAATACAAAAAATCGGGTATAATCCACTGTTAAAAGCAGATTTCAATTTTTTATTGATTATTTCATTGGTTTCGCCAAAGAGAGTTCTTCTTTCAGAGTGCCCAACAATTACGTATTTACAACCAACTGCCCTCAACATATTTGCAGTAATTTCACCTGTATAGGCTCCACCAGATTCATAATGCATGTTTTGGGCGCCCAGAGCAACGTCTGAATTTTTTAGAAGAGCATTAGCTGTTTCTAATGAAGTAAACGGAGGGCAAATTATAATCCCTACATTAGAACCCAGACCCTTTGTCGAATTAATTATTTCCGAAATTAATACTACGGATTCATTAAGATCCTTGTTCATCTTCCAGTTACCAGCAATAACATTTTTTCGCATTTAAAACCTCGTAAATTTATGTAGATACCAAAATATGCGGTACTTAATTTACAGCTTCTACTCGTCTTATACCTGGTACTTCTCTTATAAGTGCGCGTTCAACACCAGCACGTAAAGTCATCTGCGACATTGGGCAACCAACACAAGCGCCAAGAAGCTTGACCTCTACTATCCCTTCATCCGTCACCCGGACTAACTTAACATCGCCACCATCAGCTTTCAAGTATGGTCTTATTGATTCCAAAGCTTTTTCAACTTTTTCGTGAAGAACTGAATCCATTACTTCTCCTTTACCTTATAAAACTATTTCAACATCCTGTGATGATTCTTCATTCCTAATACTAATTTGTGCTGCAAGTTTCTTACTGATTTCCACGATCTTTGCCGCTTCATCTGAATCGGGAATATTATAAACAATTGGATTTCCCAGATCGCCACCTTCACGAATTCGGGGATCAATTGGAATTCCACCCAGGAACGGAACATTCATTTCCTCCGCAAAGTCTTTGCCGCCGCCATGACCAAAAATATCGTACCTTTTCCCTGTATCCGGAGCAATAAAATAGCTCATGTTTTCAACAACGCCCATTATAGGAACGTTTACACGGTTAAACATTTGCAAACCTTTTTTTGCATCAATTATTGATACCGGCTGCGGAGTTGTTACGATTACAGCACCTGTTAAAGGGATGGTTTGAACCAGGGTCAACTGAATGTCACCGGTACCGGGAGGCAGGTCAAAAATAAGGTAGTCAAGTTCGCCCCAATTAACATCAGACATAAATTGCTTGGCAGCACCACTTGCCATTGGCCCACGCCAAATTACCGGAGCATCATCATCCACTAGAAAACCAATTGACATTAGTTTTACTCCGAATCGCTCAAGGGGTACCATTTTTTGAGTTACTGGATCCTGTATAATTTGAGGCTTTCCCTTAATCCCCAACATCAAAGGGATACTCGGACCGTAAATATCCGCATCTAATAAACCAACTTTCGCGCCCTCTTTTGCAAGTGCTACGGCAAGGTTAACAGCAACAGTGCTCTTTCCAACGCCGCCTTTCCCGCTGGCAACAGCAATAGTGTTTTTAACACCTGGCAAAATTTGTGCTTTTTGCTGATTAGCGTGTGTTCGTACCTTTGCAGTCATTTCAATTACTATTTCACCAGCTTCAGGCACTTCATTTTTTATTGCTGTAATACAATCATTTTTGATTTTATCCTTCAGTGGACATGCAGGAGTGGTTAATTCAATTGTAGCCGTAATTTTTGTACCATTAATTTCAACTTCTTTAACCATGTTCAAAGACACTAAGTCTTTATGCAAGTCAGGGTCGTCAACTTTTCGCAGTGCATTTATAATAATTTCTTTCGTAATTTCAGGCATGTATTTCTCCAGTAACTTTCTGTAATTAATAAAACGTAAAATTAGTAAATATCTACTTTGATAACCATAATTTTATTTAGACATTAAGTCTGTTGTTCGTGAATTTCATAAAGAATCTAACTCTTGTTAGTATTTAATGCTTATCTGAAGTTAAATAATGATTCATTAACCATTCCTGCAAGTTGATTTTCTCCTCATCAAAAACCGGATTATTAGAAATATATTTTCCAGTTGGAAGCAGTATGCTGGATTTTACATTATCCTTGAGGGCATAATCCAAAATTGTGGACTTTATTCTATCCCTTATTTCTTTACTATCCACTGGGAAGAAAATTTCTACTCTTCTATCCAGGTTCCTTTGCATTAGATCTGCACTACCAAGATAAATTTCTTCACGTCCATTGTTATGGAAATAATAGGCTCTGGAATGCTCAAGAAAACGCCCCACTATACTTCTTACTTTTATATTCTCACTAAGCCCAGGCACTTGAGGTACCAGACAACATACTCCGCGAACAATAAGATCAATTTTAACACCAGCATGAGATGCTTCATAGAACGAGGCGATTAACACAGGATCCACTAGAGAGTTCATCTTAAATATTAAGTGTCCGTTGTTATGACGTTTGTGGCATTCTATTTCCCGGTTAACAAGCTCCAGGAATTTTGCTCTCATATTAATGGGTGCGACAAGCAGCTTTCTGTAATCAGACTGCTCAGAATAACCAGTCAAATAATTAAATACTTCAGACACATCAGCACATATTTTCTCATCCGTTGTAAACAAGCCCAAGTCTGTATAAAACTTTGCTGTTGTCGGATTATAATTTCCGGTGCTCAAGTGAACATATCTTTTTACACCTTCTTGTTCTTTCCGAACTACCAGAGTCATCTTGGAATGAGTTTTAAGACCCACTAATCCATACACTACATGGACTCCGGCTTTTTCAAGTTCTTTTGCCCAAAAAATATTATTCTCTTCATCAAATCTGGCTTTTAATTCCACCAGAACAGCAACTTGCTTTTGGCGTTCAGCTGCCTCAATCAAATACTTAACAATTGGTGAGTCGGGACCGACTCTGTAAAGTGTTTGTTTTATGGCTAAGACATCCGGATCCTGAGCGGCATTCTTTATAAAATCTATTACCGGAACGAAAGACTCATATGGATGATGGAGAAGAACATCCTGCTTTTTAAGTATAGAATAGAAACTTTCCTCTTCATCAAATAATGGTGTCATAACTGCGTGATAGGGCTTTTCTTTTAACTGGGGACATGGTAAATCATAAAGAGAAATTATTTTACTCAAACCCAGAGGACCGTCAATAGTATGAATGTCATATTTATTGATCTCAAGATTCTCGGTAAGAGTATCCACCATATATTGAGGCATATTTTTTTCAACTTCAAGCCTTACTACTGAACCAAACTTTCTTTGCTTAATATTCTCTTCAATAAATTCTAAAAGATCATCTGCCTCATCTTCCTGAATTTCCAAATCAGTATTTCTTGTAATTCTGAAGCGATAAGCTTCTACAACTTCCATACCCGGAAATAATGTTTCAAGGTTGTCTTCTATCAAATCTTCGAGCCATATAAATTTAGCTTCAACATTGGCATTTATTTTTTTCCTTCTCGGCTGAATTATTTCATCAACATTCAGCAGCCGTGGAAGTATACCCGGTATCTTTACTCTGGCAAAATGCTTTTCCCCATTTTTTTTCTTAACCAATATGGCAAGGCTCAAACTAAGATTTGAGATATAAGGGAAAGGTCTGCCCGGATCAAAAGCCAGGGGAGTTAGAACGGGATAGATTTCTTTATTAAAATAATCTCTTAAGTGTTTTTTTTCTGATTTGGAAATCTTATCAAGTTGAGTGATGGAAATGTTCTCTTTATCGAGTTCAGGAGTTACAACTTCCTCCCAGTTTTTATAAACCTTTTTTAACATAGGTTTAATTTCTTTTTCAATAGCGCTTAATGCCTGTAAGGGAGTAAGTCCATCAATAGCCGGCTCACTGATATCAGCACGCAGTTGTTCTTTTAAACCAGAAACCCGGATCATATAAAATTCATCAAGATTCGAAAAGAATATGGATATAAATTTTATTCTTTCCAACAAAGGTAATTCCTGATTCAATGCTTCATCTAATACTTTCCTGTTGAATTCAACCCAATTCAAATCTCGGTTAAAAAAATTATTAGGCTTAAAATATTTTTTTAAATTTTCTTTTTTTAACATACCGGCTTTTTCTAATTTATGTTACTTACAATCACATTTATTTTCATCATGCTCAATCTTTTTGGCTGATGAAAAATTATCCAGGTTGTAATCTATTGTGGTATTTGGTATGGTAGTTCTTCTAACAACCACACCGGCTTTTCCAAAAAAGTCTTCCGCTAATGTATCGTGATAATCAGAAAAAATAATGACTTCCTTTATTCCTGCACCAATTAATGCTTTTGCACAATTTGTACAAGGCATGTTTGTAACATATGCCGTGGCGCCTTGAGTACTGATACCATGAACTGAACATTGAATAATTGCATTCATTTCTGCATGAATAGTTCTTACGCAGTGATTGTCAACAATAAGGCAGCCATCATCTTCGCAATGACCATCACCTGGTATTGAACCATTATACCCTGTAGATAATATTCTTTTTTCCTTAACCAAGACACATCCGCAATGCATTCGTGGGCATGTTGCCCGTTCCGAAACAAGCATAGCAAGTTTTAAAAAATACTGATCCCAGGAGGGTCTATTTGTTTTACTCATCTATAAATATCCTTTTTTCGAACTTCAAATTTACTGAAAAATCTATTTAATCGTATAATTTATAAGATTATTGGCTATTTTTTAGCTAATCAAGCTATTAATAATTGAAAAAATGATGAAAAATGATATAAAACTTGTACTAGGGAAAGTTTTTACCTGTAATAGTAATAACGTTTGGGCGGAAGCAATTGTAATCCGAAATAATATTATCATGTTTGCAGGCAAAAAGAAAGAGGCTAAGGAGCTTATTGATAGCAATACTGAAATTCTTGATTATGGTGAAAAACTTATTTTGCCTGGATTTATCGATTCTCATGTGCATTTTATGATGGGTGGCGCTTCTCTCAATTCTTTGGATTTGGCGGCGGTAAAATCAAAAGAAGAGTTTATTGAGAGTTGCCGAAAATTCCTGGGCAATGAAAAAGTTAAGTGGTTACTTGGCGGAAACTGGAATCAGCAGCAATTTGACATTATTGAATTACCGAACAAAAATTGGGTTGATGAATTTACGGGAGACACGCCTCTATTCTTAACCCGAAGCGATCTGCATATGGGGGTGGCAAATTCAAAGGCTTTATCTCTTTCACGGATATCAAAGGATACACCCGACCCTGAAGGTGGAGTAATTGAACGAGATGAAAAGGGTGAACCCACAGGGATTCTTAAGGATTCTGCGATGTCTTTTATCTATGATATTATTCCTCCCAAGAGTGAGGCAGAGTTGAGAAAAGAGCTGACTCTGGCTTTGGATGAAGCGAGGAAAAACGGCATAACCTCGGTGCACGATATCACTACCAAAAAGTCGCTAAAGCTTTACCAGGAGTATTTGGGAAAAGATGAACTGAGTTGTAGGATATATGCTATTCATCCAATAAACGAAATTGACAATTTTGTGCGATTAGGTGTTGAGTCTGGTTTTGGAAATAACTTTTTGAAAATTGGAGCCCTTAAAGCTTTTGTTGATGGCTCTTTAGGTTCCTTTACCGCATGGTTCTTTGATCCTTATTCAGATAACAGAGAATCAGTCGGTTTGCCAATGGCAACAATTAAAGAAGGCAAATTGAGGGAATTGGCGCTCAGGGCTGACAAAGCAAAACTACAGTTGGTTATTCATGGTATTGGCGATAGAGCGATTGCGGAAATAATTGACATTTACGAGGAATGTGTTAGGCAAAATATCAATTGGGACAGGAGACATAGAATTGAGCATCTTCAGCATATACGCCCATTAGATATACCACGACTTAAAAAAAATGATATTATTGCCTCGGTTCAACCTCTTCAGGTGTATGACGATGGAGATTGGTGTGAAAGTAAAATTGGAAAGGATCGATTAAGTGGCACTTATGCTTTCAAATCATTGATTGATAACAAAGTTAAAATGTGTTTTGGTAGTGATTGGACTGTGACTCCACTAGATGCTATCTCCGGAATTTGGTGTGCGGTTACCAGAGCTACTAAGAATGGATTGAATAACGAGGGATGGATTCCTGAAGAAAAAATTACGGTTGAACAAGCCGTTAGAGGATATACAATTGACGCAGCCTATGCAGCTTACGAGGAAGATATTAAGGGTAGTATTGAAGTAGGGAAGTTAGCAGATTTGGTTGTTCTGGATAAAAATATTTTTGATTGTTCACCAGAATCTATTAGAGATGCGCAAGTTGATGTTACTATGCTGGACGGGCAAATAATTTTTGAGCGTTGCTAACCTGTTTTTCCCGGTTAGTCGTCATAAAAAATAACAACATCTTCACTTGCCGGAAATCCGACACAAGTAAGGCAATTATCATTATTAAGCTCAGTGGACTTTAAGGCTTTCTGGCCTTTTAATTTCAAGACACCTGACAGAAGTTTTGCTTTACATGTACCGCATTTGCCTTCGGTACATTTACATGGCAAAGTTATACCATTATCTTTTGCAGCGGTCATTATTGATTTGTTGGGATCAACATTAAACTCGTATTTATTTCCATCAACGATTATAGTAACTTCTCTCTCTTTCAGTTCTGTTGTGTCATTTTCGTCCAGGATTTTAACAACAAAATCTTCACTATGAATATTCTTATCCTTAACACCAATGGAAATCAATATTGCCCTGGTTTTTTTCATTAAGTCAGAAGGTCCGCACATAAAATAATTTGAATTTTTCACTTCATATTCGGAGAACGATTTGAGGATATCCGTAATTGTTTTTTCGTTTATTCTGCCGGTGCGAGGATACTTTTGAGCGAGTGGTCGGGAGTAAACTAAATAGAGACTAAAGGAATCCGTGTGCTGTTTTTCAAGGAGTTCCAGTTCATTTTTAAATATTACAGATGTCTCGTCCTTGTTTCCGTAAATCAATGTATGCTTATATTCAGGATTGTGGGGTAATGACCATTTAAGCATGGAATAAAGGGGTGCGATTCCACTGCCTGCTCCAATAAAGAATAAATTACTTGCTCTCCCTTTTAACCGATCAAGGGTAAAATGACCAAGAGGCGGTAGCGCTTTGATATTGTCTCCAACATGAATGTTTTTTAGAAATATATCATGTGTAGGTCCGGGCGAATCACTTTTTATAGCAAGTGTAATAATAGGCAGCTCATCGGGTGAAGAGCAGATAGAGAATGCTCTTTTAATTTCTTTCTCACCATCCGAAAAAAATATGGTTAGAAATTGTCCGGCAGAAAAATTAATTAGATTTCCACCGGTGGATTTTAAAGTGAGAAGAATGGTTTCTTTTGTTTCTGATTTTACTGAGATAACTTCGAGGTTTGTATAGCTTGTCATTTTTGCCCTAAAATAAAAGTGAGTAACACCCGGAGTAATAAATTAGTTCTGTCTGAGGAATATTAACTGATTGGTCGAGGGCATCCAATCAGCTGAGAATGGGAATAGAAGAATGAACATAGGAATAAGACTTGACTTATGATGGAGTCGCATAAAGTTATTTAAGTGACCAGAATAATTCAAGGCACAAAATGAGTATTAGGGTCAGACTTTTTGAAATTTCTTTAACGCGATTCTAAAGGTAGTGCCCTCGTTAATAACAGTATGTTTAACAAAAATTTTGCCAGAATGATAATTTTCAACAATTCGCCTGGAAAGACTTAAACCCAAGCCCCAGCCTCTTCTTTTGGTGCTATACCCGGGTTTGAATACTTCTTTTCTTTTTTTCGGATCGATACCCTTACCGTTATCCACTACTTCAATATTGATTTCGTTTTTCGCTTCCGAAATATTTATATCAATTATCCCTTTTTTATCTCCAATGGCATCAAGAGCATTTTTTATCAGGTTTTCAATTACCCACTCGAAAAGCTCTATGTTTACCATAGCTCTGGATTCACTATTCCCATGTAGCGTAAGTTCAACATTTTTCCCGGTATGAGGAAGACGTTTATTAAAGTATTTGATAACTCTGTTAATCACAGTGAATAGGTTCTCTTCTTTTAATTCCGGTCTTGAGCCTATTTTTGAAAATCGAAGTGCAATTTTATTGAGCCTGATTAAATCACTATTCATCTCGTGGGCGGTATCCAATACAGTATCAGGCTTTTCATAATTGATCTTAAGCATTTCAGCCCATCCCATAAGACTGCTGATAGGAGTTCCTAACTGGTGAGCTGTTTCTTTGGCCATTCCCACCCAAATATTACTTTCTTCAGTTTTCTTGACATGACTAAAACTCAAATATGCAATCAAAACGAAGATAACTGCCAATGAAATTTGCATATAAGGATAGTATTGCAGCCTCAAAATAATATCAGAATCGCCATAATATATTTTGCCACTAAATATGGAGCTAGGGTAATTGATAGGGATTGGTTTGTGCTCTTTTCCCAGTTTTGTTATAGTGTCAGAAAGGAACTGATCTATTTCTTCCGAACTTAGAGTAGAATCAATTTCAAGATTTCTGACACCAATTCCACTTCTAAAAATTACACGGTCTTTATCATCGGTCAAAATTAAAGGGAAATCGATTCGCTTAATTAAATTTTCAAAAATAAAGGTAAAGTCAACATTATCAGATTCAGGGCTTGCAACATACTTAAGACTTTTTGCATATAACTCAACACTTTCCCGTTCTCTTGCCTGAAGTTCTTGAACAAGAACTTGAGTGAAGTAAATTGTGCCGCCGGCAATAAAGATTGCGACAATTACGAGAAATAGTTTAAGATTCGTTGTAGTAGCACTACTTAGAATTCCCATTTTCTGCCTTTTCAAGTACATGTTTAATCAAAACTACACAAAGGAAAACGAATATAAAAGCAAGAAATATTCGATTAAAGCTGTATTGTTTGCGAACGTTTTGGACCTACCGAAATAATACTGACCTTAAACCCTGAGTTTCCTTCAATAAACTTTAGATACTCTTTCGTCTCTTCCGGCAAATCATTGTATTCCTTAATCCCGGTAATATCTTTGTTCCAGCCTTTTAACGTTTCGTATATTGGTGTAACTTCTTCCATTTGTGCTGCATTGGCAGGGAAGGTCTTTATGGATTTTCCATTTATTTCGTATCCGACACAAACTTTTATTTCATCAAAATTGCTAAGAACATCAAGCTTAGTAACAGCAACTTTTTCGATCCCATTAATCATTACGGAATATTTCATCAGAAATGCATCATACCATCCACAACGTCTCGGTCTGCCTGTAGTTGCGCCAAATTCGGCGCCTTCTGCTCTAAGCTTTTCACCAGTATCATCAGTTAACTCAGTAGGGAACGGTCCCAATCCAACACGAGTTGTGTAGGCTTTTACAATCCCAATTACCGAATCAATTTTAGTGGGCGGAATACCTGACCCGGTACACGCGCCCCCAGACGTAGGACTTGAAGAAGTAACATACGGATATGTCCCAAAATCAACATCCAATAAGGCCCCCTGGGCACCCTCAAGAAGAATCGATTTGCCAGCATTGATTTCAGTGTTTAAATATGTTGCTGTGTCTTTTATATATTTGTCAATCTTCTCATCGAAAGCAAGATATTCATTCACAATCTGATCTACATCCAATTCTTCGTGATCATAAACTTTTTTGAGAAGGAGATTCTTCTCTTCAAGGTTTTTTCGGATTTTTTCTTCCAGTACCACTCTGTTCAATAAATCAACAATCTTTATCCCTTTACGGGCATATTTATCTATATAGCATGGACCAATTCCACGTCCGGTTGTGCCAATCTTGGAATTGCCTTTTTCGCTGATGCTGTCGAGTAATTTATGATAGGGCATTATTAAATGGGCATTCTGACTGATGAACAATCTACCGTCAACGGTTATTCCATGTTCTTCAAGGAGCTTAATTTCCTCGAGCAGTGCAACTGGATCAATTACAACCCCACCACCAATTACAGAAATTACACCCTCTCTTAAAATACCAGAAGGAATTAAATGAAGAACATATTTCTGGTCACCAATTACAATTGTATGCCCGGCATTTGCTCCGCCCTGATATCTGGCTACAATATCAAAACGATCACTCAATATATCAACAATTTTACCTTTACCTTCATCACCCCACTGGCTACCAACCAAAATGGAAACACTCATAACTTTACCCAAAGATTTAATTTAAAAAAGGCAAGAAAAAACTCCGAATAAAACTATCCGGAGCGCTTTTCTTTATCAACGACAAAATAGGATTATTCGCTAACTTTAAAGCTCTCTACCGCGGCATCTACAGATTCGAAATTTTCGAAAATGGTAATAAGCTTTGTAATTACTAAAAGGCTTTCAATTTTTTCAGTAGCATTAGCCAATTTAAAAGCACCACCACCGTTTTTCATTGTTGTAAATCCGCTGATTAGCATCCCTAAACCAGAGCTATTCATGAACTTAACGTCTTTTAAATCAATAACAACATTCTTTTTGTTATCATCTAAAAGACCGCGTAAGGTATCACTAAACTCCTGGGCTTCAGGTCCACCCATTACGTTTCCCTTTAATTCAACAACAACAGCGCCGTACTTTTCACTTAATTTGATTTTCATATATTCTCCTTCTATAAAAGTAAAATTAAATTCTATTAGAAAGTTTTGAAGTTAAAAGAAGGAAACAAATCGTACTTCTTTCGATATAAATATTTATATTACAACATAAGTTATAGAATCTGCTAGTAAAAATAAAGTTATATTTTGGTGATAAATTTTTCTTTTGCTTACAGATTTAGTAAAATATTTAATAGATTATAATCGGAACAATCTTTAACCACTATCGTCTAACTATGCAAATCCAAAATGACAATGGTACAATATCTGATTCCCCCAATTCGGTGGAAGCTGACGAGGATTTTGAACTCATCAGGTTGGTTAATGAAGGTAATGAGAAAGCTTTCGCAAATCTGATGGGAAAACATAAGGAAAAAGTCAGAAATCTGATATTTCTTACCTTGGGTGATGCAGAATTTGTTGATGATATTTCTCAGGATGTTTTTATTAGTATTTATCATAAGCTTGGTGAATTTAGATTTGAATCAAAATTCACTACGTGGCTTTACAGGATTACAGTTAACAAGTGTCGGGATTATTTAAGAAAGAAGCGAGTTCGTAGTATTTTTATCCCGATTAAGGAAGCAGATACTTCGCGCCATGTAAGTACTCATTCTGAGAATATCGACATCCCTAGTCTTGTCAGGGGTGCAATTCAAAAATTACCTGATAAGTTGAAAGTACCGTTGGTGTTAAGAGATATTGATGGTTTGAGTTATAAGGAAATTGCTGATAAACTTGAATGTGAAGTTGGGACAGTTAAATCCAGAATATTCAGAGCTCGTGAAAGTCTGAAGATAATACTTGAGCCATATCAAAAAGAGATGCAATAACCTCATAATGATAGTGTGATATGAAAGACGAAAAAAATCTATTTCCAAATTTTGCAAGTACCCTTCGCAAGTGGGCCCCTGGGTTTGCTCTTGCCATATTAACCATAATTCTGATGATTTTTTTTAAGTCCCAGCGGGGTGATGTTTCAAAACTAATTGAAAAGGGTAAAGGAGAGCTTGTAAAATTATATTCTCAGGGTTTACAACCATTGGTTGATGAGAGTCCTATATCGAGTGAAGACGTTTTTAATTTTGCGCTCTATAGAAATCTGCCAATTAACCGAGAGAGAAATAAAATATTGCAAATTGATGCCGATTCCACTGGGAATCAGTATTTCGAAATTAAACCTGCTAATATAAGCCAGACTACAATAAATCTTCAAAAATTTAAAGACTATTTAGAACTTGAAACTGAAGAAAGTGAAAGATTTGACAGCTTACTCAGTTCTTATAAATATGATGTATATGCCTCAATTCTAACCAAAAAGGGGAATACAATTGCTGTTGATCCGAATATAATAAATTTGCACAGTGCCTTGATGGCAGATATTGCCAGATTCGCTCAAAATAAAAATCCTAAAAAAGCCGAGCAATTCATTCCAATTGATTTTACTCTGGCACATAATGCTGATGTTGACGAGCTTGTTAAGGGACTGAGAACAACAGACCAATATGAATATGTTTTCTTTACACCTGACACGATATTCAATCTGGCATGTGTTGTTGATAAAGAGAAAATTAAAAGTGATATTAAAGAACAAGTACAATTGGCAGAAAAAGGCAACGCAAAATCTCTTCCTTACTTAGTAGAAGTAAAAAATCCGGCGACCAATTCGACAGGTGCAGCCGGATCAGTAAAATTTTCACTGGACAAAAATTTAGTTAAAGTTTTCCCGGAAATGAATTACAGCAGGGTTGAAACTGCCCCCGAGATTGCAAAATTGAGGGACGAGTTAGGAAAGATTACTTTTAAACTTTCGTCAGATATTATGGATGTAGCCAAGGTTTCTGGTGAAATGGCAGTTCTTGTAAATATGCGTGAATTCAATAAAGGTATTGATATCAGTGTAGGTGATGATTTTCATTTTGAATTTAATTTAGAAGATTTTGAAAACAATATGGAAGAGATTGCAAGCGAGTTTGAAAATTATGACGCCCGAGATTGGGAAGCTTTTGGAGAGAAGATATCCAAACTCTATGGCGAATATGCCGAAACGATAAGCGATAGTTTGACTGGCAAAGAAAAAAAAGACATAAGAATTGAAATGCAGGAATTAAAGCAGGAAATGAAATTAGTTAAAGAAGAAATTGCAAAGAAAAGAAAACTTAGCAAACCAATAAGAAAGAAATAGCAGAGTTAAATTTCTTTGTGGATCGTTATCTTTACTATATCTCAAATTAGTATTAAATTAATTCTCGATATACTTTTATTCATTATTGTTACTGTGCATGCAACTACCATTAATTTATTTACGAAAAAATACAAAGCTGGAGTATGCTATTGTAATATCAGTGATTCTGCTGATATTCAAAATAATTTACCCGGTCGCAGATTCCTTCATTACACTTTTTGTAAGTGAATTACTAATTCTATGCGGAGCTTATCTCTGGTTTCTCTATCTAATAGAATTTTTGATTGTTAATAAAACAAATACGCTTGCCCTAATACTTAATACTGGAATTCTTACCGCAATACTATTTTTTATTATTGCTATTTCATCCGCTTATGTCGAAGCTGGTAATCCCCCCACCGGTGATCAGGATTTTATTTCAACAGTATTTTCAGTATTAATATCATTCGCGTTTGTAGGTGCATTTTTATATATACTTGCAGTTTTCAGAGAGCTTTTCTTTTTACGACAGAAAAGGGATCCCAAAACGTATTTTAATACAATGCTTTTCTTCCTTGGATTTGCGTTTATATCTAACCTGTTTGTTTACCTGGATGTGACTTTCGATTACTTGCGAAATTCATTCTATGTTGTTTCTATTGTATTGATATCTATTAACTCACTACGGGTTGCCTGGATTGCCTTTCTTCAGAAAAAACAAAAACTCTATTTGCTTGCTATATCAATTGTGTTAACAATACTGTTTGGTTTTAATTTTGCTTTCACGCTCGAAGAGACCATCATCCGGGAACTGATGACCAACTTTTCTCCTGGAATTCATACTGTACTTAATTTAGTTATGCTTTATGGCACCATATATTTCGGAGTAATATTTTTCACAACATTATTCCATTTACCAACAGCAGAAGCTTTTGACCGAAAGGCCGAAGAAGTTTCATCCTTAATGGATCTTAGTAAACTTATTACTCAGGTTTTTGATTTTAAGGAATTGGCTGATACAGTAACGACAATTACTTCAAATGTATGTAATTCTGATTCCGCCTGGTTAGTTTCACAGGAAGCGGAGAAAATTGAATTACGTTCGGTAAATAATATTGGGTATGTTGAGGCAGACAGGCTAACAAATGCACTTTTATTGGAATATGCTTACGATATTAAAGATGTGTTGATTCTCAATCATCAGCCAATTAAAGTGAAAATTAACAGCGATATGAGAACTTTCAATTATGCTTCATTGGCAATCGCACCCCTTAAAGTTCATGACGAAATAAACGGATACCTTTTTGTAACCAGAAAACAGGATTTTGTTTTTGACGATGATGATAGAAAGGCGATTGAAGCATTTGCAGATTACGCAGCTGTTGCCTTGGAAAACGCGAAACTTCTTGAGAAATCTCTTGAGAAAGAGCGGATGGAAAAAGAATTGGATGTAGCAAGAGAAATCCAATATAAGATACTGCCACTCGATACACCGAAACATGAAAAAATAAAAGTATCCGCCTTGTTTATTCCAGCCTTTGAAGTAGGCGGTGATTATTACGATTTCTTCAAGATATCAGAAAATAAAATCGGTTTTGTTATTGCTGATGTTTCCGGGAAGGGAATTTCTGCCTCATTTGTGATGGCCGAAGTGAAGGGAATATTTGAAACCCTTAGCCGGTTAATTACTTCACCAAAAGAAGTGCTTATAAAAGCCAATGAAATTTTACGGGAGAGTTTGGATAAGAAGACATTTGTAACTGCCATTTATGGAATTCTTGATCTGCAAAATGGTGTTGTAACCTTCGCACGAGCAGGGCATTCGCCGGTAATGTATGTTAACAATGACAAAGTAATACAATTGTCACCTAAAGGAATTGGTCTTGGTTTAGACGATGGCGATAAATTTAACAGAAACATTGAAGAATTGGAAATTAAGTTAAAGAATGACGATATTTTGGCGTTTTATACTGATGGAATAAATGAAGCGCATAATGGTGAACTTGAAGAGTTTGGATACGATAGATTTGAAAAATTATTATTGAAAAATGCTGAGCTTGATCCGGATATTATTTCAAACGAAATAATGAGGGAGCTTACAATATTTTCAAAAGATAGATCACAACATGATGATATCACTTTAGTGATTCTTAAATGGTGTTTTAATAACTAAAAGATGTGGAGTTAATTAATGTCAGATTTCAACGTAAACGTCCGTGGAGTTGGATCTGTTAGTGTAATTGATGTCAAGGGTTACTTAGACGCTCATACTGCGCCTGACCTTGAAAACGCTTTCAATTCTTTATTAGAGAATGACCAGTTTAAGGTTGTCGTTAATTTTAACGACCTTACTTACATAAGTAGTGCTGGCTTAGGTGTTTTCATGGCTTATGTAGAAACAATGCGTGAAAATTCCGGCGATATTAAATTTTCTAACATGCAGGATAGCGTTTATAATATTTTTGATCTGCTGGGATTCCCAGTGCTGTACGAATTTTTTAAAGATGAAGTTGAAGCTGTCAACAAGTTTTCTGATGAGCAATAACGAAGGAACTCATGAGCAATAGCCAAAACAAAAAACTTGTTGTTAAAAGTACAACGGATAATCTTATTAAGATTAGAGACTTCATTAAAGATTCTGCGGCATCCAGTGGTTTGAAAGAGGATGCAATTGGCAAAATTATTCTGGCAGTAGATGAAGCTTGTACTAACATTATTAAGCATGCCTACAAGTATAGCGTAGACGGCGAAATAAATGTTGCAGTCAAGTCAGATAAATTAAAGTTTACTATCCAAATTACGGATAGTGGAAATCATTTTGATCCGGAAAATATTCCTGAACCTGATATTCAAAAATATCATAAGCAGAAAAAAGGCGGAGGATTAGGAATGTTTTTGATGAAAAAATTAATGGATGAAGTTTCTTATAAAAATTTGACTAATAACCGCAATCAGGTTACTCTCATAAAATATATTTCATAATCTCAATGCAAATTGAAGAAAATAATGCTGCATTAAGGAATTTATCGGCACTCGTCGATTTTAGCAACCTCGTAAATTCCAGTCTGAATCTCAATTTCTCACTCAATAATTTGATACTCACTTGTTTTACCAAATTCCATACTACTAAGGGAATTATCGCGCTAATTGATGATGAAAGAAATCTGGTCATTGAATCGCAAAAGGGTTTCAGAAAAGAAATTGTAGAAAACTTTCCAATTGGAAATTATGAGAAGTTAATGGCAAGTGACGAGCTTAACAAATTTATTAAGGATAATAAACTAGGTGTTTGTGAAAAGATAATTTCATCAAACGGGCCTCAGGGAATAATACTATTAGGTGAGAAGTTAAGCAGAGAGGAATACACAGATGCCGACAAAGATTTTTTAAAGACAATGCTTAATATTGGTGCTACTGCAATTGAAAACTCTGTGGTGTTTGAAAAATTAAGAATTGCAAATAGAAACCTTGATTCCAAAGTGAACCAGCTGAGCTCATTATTTGATTTAAGTAAGGAGTTTAGTGGCATTCTTGAAATTGGAATGGTAAGCAAAATGTTGGTCTATTCAATTTTAGGGCAATTACTTGTAAGTAAATACACAGTTCTTACTTGCGAGGGAAACGTCACAAAAATACTCGATTCAAAATTTCCGCCTGACGACATTCTAAAATTGTTGGATTCTATTAACTATGAGGAGATAATTTCCCCGATTGTTGAGGAACAGGTGGAAGAAAGATATAACGAATTATCGGTTATGGGAGTGAAAGCAATAGTACCCATGATGATTAAAGGAAAAGTTAAAGGTTTAATTCTTCTCGGGGAGAGGAGAAATCAATTAAATTACTCGAAATCTGATATTGAATATATTTCATCCGTTGGTGGGCTTGCTATTATCTCTATTGAAAACTCTCTGTTATTTAAACAAGCAATTGAAAAGCAAAAGTTGGAAAAAGATCTTGAGATAGCCAGAAAAATTCAAAAGAACTTATTACCTAAAACGATACCAAAATTGAAAAATTTTGAAATTGCTGCCTATAATCAATCTGCAAGGCAAGTAGGTGGTGACTACTACGATTTGGTAAGACTTGATGAGGATCGTACATTATTTGCTGTTGGGGATGTCTCCGGCAAGGGAGTTCAGGCAGCATTATTAATGGCTAACGTACAGGCATTCTTAAAATCCATTTGTAAACAGGATATCGAATTAGGCAGTGCCTCCGATTTAATTAATGATCTGGTTTCTGAAAATACATCCGGTGGTAGCTTCATTACCTTTTTTTGGGCAATTCTTAACGACAAAACAAAAACCATGACTTCGGTAAATATGGGACATAACCCGCCATTACTTGTAAGAGATGGTAAGATTATCAAGCTCAAAAAGGGTGGTATGATCCTTGGGGTAATGGAAACTATTGTTCCTTACATCTCCGAAACGACGAGCCTTAAACAGGGTGATATATTAATTATATTCACAGACGGTGTAACCGAGGCAATGAATATTGCCGAAGAAGAATATACTGATGAAAGACTTGAAGAATTGGCATTTACCTTTGAAGGACTTACTGCTCAGCAAATATTAGATAAAATAAATGCTGATGTTAAGTCTTACACTAAGGGCGCTGAACAATCCGACGATATCACCTTGATGATAATTAAAGTCTTATAGTGCTGGTTTTTCTAATATTATCATGTTATGTTCTTCCAACTTTTACATAAACCATTCACGGCTGATTAAGAAGTACTGACAATTCTTTTAGTAAACTCCAAAATGGTTTTTAATTGCTCTTGATAATCCTATCTTGCAGACTGAGTTTGGGAACAGTAACAATGTTGTAGATTGTTTATAGTTTGAAAAAATGTAATTTTTACTTCAATACAATATTTGCCTGATCAATTTTATCTTTAAGAAAAATAAACATGAGGAATAATATGACAGAATACTTTAGTTCTATCCAAGGTATAATTCAGCAATATGGACTTAATGTTGCAGGGGCAATTCTTATTTTTATTATAGGTTACTTTGCTTCGAAAATCATCAGACGCGCATTTAGAAAAATTTTTGAAAAGAGTAGGGTGGATTCAACAATTTCTTCTTTCATGTTGAATATAATCTATGGTCTTTCGTTAACTTTCGTTGCCTTAATGACTTTGACCAGACTGGGTGTGGAAACAACATCATTCATTGCGGTACTTGGCGCCGCTGGTTTAGCTGTCGGTTTTGCTTTGAAGGATTCACTTTCCAATTTCGCTGCAGGAATCATGCTGCTTATATTTAGACATTTCAAAGTAGGAGATTACATTGAAGGAGGCGGAGTAGCGGGAAGTGTTGAAGAGATTCATATATTTTCTACGAAGCTTGTTACTCCTGATAATAAAGTTATATATGTTCCAAACTCCTCATTGATAAGCGGAAGCCTTACAAATTATAGTGCAAAAGAAACGAGAAGAGTTGACTTAGTTTTTGGTATTGGTTACGGGGATGATATAGCAAAAGCAAAAGCCATTCTTGCAGAAATTCTTGATTCTGACGAGAGAGTCTTGAAAGAACCAGCACCACAAATTGCATTATCTGAGTTAGGCGATAGCAGTGTAAATTTTGTTGTAAGACCATGGACCCTGAGAGAAAACTATTGGAATTTATATTTTGATGTCCGCGAGAAAGTTAAGTTGAGATTTGATGAGGAAAATATCACTATCCCATTTCCTCAAAGAGATGTTCATATTCATAATACCAGAGAAGCTGTTTAAATGAAGAAGCCGATAGATTATTCTGTCGGTGTTCTTTTCTGCATAAGTAAATTAAGACATTAAACAGATTTTTAATGTTCTCCAGCCACATCAAGGAAGTTCCAGGATTGTTCCAAATAAATGTGGTACGTGTCAACAAGAATAAGACAAAAATAAATTTCAATTCCCCTGTTTTTTTAATGAAAATTTTAAAATACTATAACCCAGCACACCAGAAAATATTGAGCCAAGTATAATTCCAACCCGTTCATCGAATAAAAGATTTATGCCGGTTTCTTCAAATGCAAGTGAACCAATAAAAAGACTCATTGTAAAACCAACACCGCACAAAACAGATATTCCATAAAGCGATAACCACGATACACCAGCAGGCATATCAGCAAATTTTAGTTTAATTCCAATCCAGCAAAGTCCAATTATTCCTAATTGTTTTCCAAAAAATAATCCCCAGGTAATTCCCATTGTCACTCCATGAAAGAGCTGCTCCGAACCAATTCCATCAAGACGTATCCCTGCGTTTGCAAATGCAAATAGAGGTAATATAAAGAATGCTACTAAAGCATGAAGATCAAGCTCCAATTCTTTTAGCGGAGATTTTTCCGCATTCTTGCCAGATTGAATTGGAATAAACATGGCAAGAATAACACCCGCTAAAGTGGCGTGTACCCCCGATTTTAATAACGCCACCCACATAATTATCCCAACTCCAAAATAAATGCTGAGTTTTTGAACGCTAAATCTATTAAGTAGAAATAAGATTAAAACACATACTGCAGCAACAATTAAAGAAATGATGGAAATATTTGCTGTGTAAAAGAATGCAATTATCAGTATGGCGCCTATATCATCAAAAATGGCAAGGGACGTTAGAAATATCTTTAGACTAACTGGTACTCGTGAGCCCAGCAAAGCAAGAATACCCAGAGCAAATGCTATATCTGTTGCAGCGGGAATGGCCCATCCTTTAATTGCTATAGGGTCTGTATAATTATAGTAAACATAAATTATAGAAGGGACCAACATTCCTCCAATGGCACCCAGAGCAGGAAGCATTACTTTCCGTATGTCAGAAAGCTCTCCCAGCAATACTTCTCGTTTAAGCTCAAGACCAACCAAGAGAAAAAACACCGCCATTAATCCATCATTTATCCAGAGTAAAAGAGGCTTAGCTATTTCGAGTGATCCGACCCGAATATGGACTGGTGTGTTAATAAAAAAATCGTAGTAAAAAGACAAAGGTGAATTTGCAACAACCATTGCCAGAATGGCAGCAACCATTAAAAGAATACCGCCGCTTGATTCCATTTTTAAAAATTTCTTAATCATTAAACTATCCGATTTGTTCATATTTTAGACTTCGAATCTTACTCTCTTTTGTCAGACAACATCCTACTTCTTAGTGCCTCTTTAATGATATCTTCTTTTATATGATAAAGGAGGTTTCTGCTGAGCCAAGTAAAGCAATTTGCACTTGATTTATTTTTCTAACGATCGTTTCTTTATCATTCCACTTTTAACATCTTTTATGCTATTCATCACTATAAATGCACCAGAGTCAATTTTATTAATTTCTGTCTTTAGGCGAGCAATTTCGAGTCTTGTAATAACTGTATAAATGATGTCTATTTGCCTTAAATTATCGCCATATTTCCCGTATCCTCCTCTGCCAGTATATATAGTAACACCTCTCCCCAATTTTTCGGTAATCATTAATCTGATTTCATCACTGTTACCGGATACTATCGTAATTCCAGTATATTCTTCAACTCCCTCAATTATAAAATTAATAGTTTTTGCCGCAGCTAAATAAGTTAGCATGGCATATAAGGCAATTTCTATAGATAAAATATATGCTCCAAATGAAAATATGATAATGTTGAGTATTAGTACTATGTCACCGATAGTAAGACCTGTTTTTTTGCTTAAATGAATTGCTAAGACTTCAGTTCCGTCTATTACGGCTCCACCTCGAATTGCCATTCCAATTCCTGCCCCTAAGAAAAATCCACCAAAAACAGCGATAAGTAATTTATCTGATGTAATTAGCGGAAAAGGTATGAAGTGAACAACAAATGCAAGTCCAATTATTGCGATAATGCTTTTAAGAGCAAATTGCTTTCCAATTTGTGAGTATCCAATTATCAGAAACGGTAAATTAATAACTACAATAAGAATGGATAAAGGCAAACGTGTCGTTTCTGATATTAAAAGAGCAATGCCCATGGCTCCGCCATCAATAAATAAATTAGGCAATAAAAAGCCCTTTAGTCCAAAACCAGCCGAAAAAATGCCGACTAGTATTAAAATTGTATCTTTGACTAAATGCGTAATATTACTTTTAAAAATTTCGACCTCACTGATTGTGAAATACTCAATAATTACTATGGAACCTATTCAAATTAATAAAAAAAAATAGTTATTGTAATTTCTTTTTGCGGCATCACAAATTAAGTCGAATAAATCAAATAATAAAAACATGGGATCATTCAAAATAATTAGCTCGAATCAAATGGTAATGGTTTACAATTTCATTAAGACTTTCAGGATCACCAATAATAGTTAATAAATCATTTTCAGATACTACCGTAGCCCCGTCCGGAATAATAATATCATCATCCCTTTTTATCCACGCGACCAGACTTCCCTCAAAGGTCCATACATCTTTAAGAGCCTTACCACTCATTTCAATCGTCTCATCTCGTTTAGAAATTTTAAGAAATAAAAACCTTTCGTAATGCAACAAAGCTATTTTTAATTCGTGCTCATTTTTTGCGTTATTCCAATCTCTCAAAAAACTATTCTCTTCCACACGGCGTGCAATACGAGCTAATATCCTAAGGTGTTGTGCCGGGTTATTCTTAGGGCTAACCAGGAAAAAAACTGCTTTAATCAATACTTCGTCTACCTGTTTAAAATCCGTACGTGGGTTATTGTAAAGAATTCGAACGCCCTCATTGGAACGAACTAAAACCATTTTTGGATGTTTTAATCCCTCAATAATAAGATGAGGCAATGCTATTTCTTGTATTACCGGAGTAGCCCCAATTCGAGTTCCATCCATAAACTCTTTATGTAATCGCTTAGCCGATATACCAACTTCTTTTGCCACCCAATCGGAAACTTTAGCAGCAATTTCTTCAAAATCAGCTAATCCATCATTGTCAATTACCATGCTTTTTGCAACAATCTCATCAAAGGGATCCTCTTTTTTTAATCCCTTCTTTTTCATCATATCCCTTAACTCATAATCAACACCGGCATATTTGTATTTCCCAAGTCTTTCAAAAATATTGTATATAGCCCCTGTTCGTAATACCTTCCCTTTAGCATAGTAAACGTACCAGACAGTCCCTATTATTATTAAACCAAGAGAGAATAAAAAGGGCAGAAGACCCATTTCAAAGATGAAGAAGATGGCAGAAAATATACCAAAAATCTGCATCCATGGATATAGTGGAGAGTGGAATCCTGGATCATATGATTCGATTCTACTTTCTCTCATTACGATTACAGAAAGGCTTAATACTGCAAATATTAGGAGGAGAAATGCACTGGCAAGTTTAGCAATCATCGTGGGGTCAATAGCAACTACAAAGAAGATAATTGATCCAACTGTCAACAATAGGGAAACATAAGGGTTTCCTTTTGAATCTGTTTTTCTGAAATATCTGGGAAGTAAATGATCTCTGCTCATAGCAAATGGATAGCGTGAAGCACTTAGAATGCCTGCATTTGCAACAGAAAGAAAGGAGAATAGAGCCGCAAATGACACAAGTACAACGCCAACTTTGCCAGAAATGGCTTCGGCCGCCGCCGCTACTGGTGTAAAACTACCAGCTAATTCTTCCATTGGAACAACACCCACCATTATAATCAGCCCAAGTACATATATAAATAAGGATGTTCCTAGTGCCCAGAAAATACCCAGTGGCAAATTTCTCTCTGGTTTTTTTATTTCTTCTGCCAGGCTTATTATTTTAGTTATTCCAATATAGCTCATAAAAACAAATCCGGCAGTTGAGAATAATGACGATATTTCATTATCCCAAATACCATTAAAATTAGTAGTATTGATTTCAGATATACCACCGCTTATGAAGTATATAAGAATTGCCGACAAACAAAAAAACAATATAACTTGAAAAGAGCCGCTCTTTTTTGAGCCAAACAAGTTAATTATTCCCAGAAGAACTGCAATACCGGCTGCGATAGGCACAATTTCGATGGCAGGGAAAAATAATCTTAAATAAGCACCTATGCCAATTAAAGCAAAAGAGACTTTTAATACCAGAGCAAGCCAGGTACCTAAGCCCCCCACAGTTCCAAAGTACGGACCCAAGGTTCTATCTATAAAGAAATAAAATCCGCCAGCTCTGGGAATAGCTGTTGCTAATTCAATTTGGCTGAATAATGCAGGTATCAATGGGATACACGCAATTAAATATACAAGTACAATTGCAGGACCTACTTCTATGGCAGCTAAACCAGGAAGTAAAAAAAATCCTCCACTTAATGTGGATCCCGTTGCGAGAGCGAAGATTCCCCAAAAGCCAATGTTCTTCTCTAGTCGTTTCATCTCAATCACCTATGTTATTTAATAATTTTCAAGGAGATTTCATTTGGAAATAAAAATGTTTCATGAATGGTTCAACGGTTTCCAATACCGAACATTGTTTGGAATAAAAAAATTGCTCAAAAGCGGAAGGTTTGCTTTTAACTGAAATTGAGTTAGGCTCTTTTGCATTTTAGGCTCCTGATAAACTAATACTTAGACGAAACAAGATTCTTATGATTTTAACCAAATCAACGAAGTCAAGAAAAAGATTAAGAGAACCTGTATCGGCCTACTTCTTAGCTCCCAACTATGGGTTCTACTAGGTCTGCCTGAGAATTGAGTTAAAACATAATACAAAAAAAATAAAATTAAAACAGTAATCGTATGAAAATATTGTTTTCGTTATAATGGATTGTCTGAGGTTAGGGTTTCTTCGAGGTTGATATCGAGGGTAAATACAAAAATTCTTTCACCAGTTTCTGGGCTAATATCAGTTAGAAGAGATTTTACACAAGCATTGGTAATATTCTGAATTACTGTCCTAAGGTAATCAGAAGAATTTTCGATTAATTTTGATCTTAGCTCTTTAACAAGTTTTGCTCCATCAGGGGAACTTGACAAATTATTTTCGGCAGGGGTTAAAACGCCCTTTAATCTGATCAGGATAATGTCATCAATTATAAAAGTTTTTATTTCATGTGGGCCACGCCCCATAAAATTTTTTTCGAATAAAGTAATTTCTTCACTGATTTTAGCTTCTATCTGACCTTTTGTTTGTTCGTTCATTTCTATCCATAATTTGATATATAAACTTATTCATATTTTTTTAGGAGCTTCTTCCAAGTTTAAATTTCATTGAAAATAGTATTTGCTTCTAAATTAAGATTAGTGTTGTTGGGGTCAAACTGATTATTCTTATTCTTTATTTCTTGGCTAAACCATTCTTCAGATAAGTTATTCGTTTCAACAATTGATTTCAACCAGTTTAATTCGCTCTGGCAAATATTCCCATCAGACGAGGCAAATTTGATTCCATCTTTTATAAAGCCAGAAGCAATCTTAATATTTGAAAATTTAGGAGGATCAACAGGAATATGCTCATTTTCTAAAAAATTGGTCATCGATTCTTCTGTGAAGGTTTTATCAAATCCTAACAAAATGCCAACTTTTCGGAGCAATTGTTTTTCTTCTATTGAAAGTCCTTTATCTATACCTATTAGCAATAATAGTGATCTAAAGTAATTGCTCTTGTCTAATTGATTACTAATCATATTGTATTATAGGAAGAATTATCAAATTTGTCAGTTTATTTTATTCCTGATAAAATAAAACATATTATTCTTCCTAAAAGTTTTCATAATACAATTATTTCATTGGTGTTAGGAGTATAAAAAAACATGAAAATTAATAGAAAGAATAGCATTTCCAACATTAAAAACAAAACCCTCACCAATATTGGATGAGGGTTTTGAAATACAAAAATTTATGACTTTTTTCTATTGTAGATCTAAATTTACTAAAATTCAATTCTTTTCTTTGTCCTACTAGCATATTCCAAAACGAATGGGCTTGCTACAAAAATTGATGAATAAGTACCAATAATTATCCCGAAAAATAATGTGAACGCGAAACCTCTCAGAACATCACCGCCAAAAAACAGCAGAATAAAAACAACAAATAAAGTTGTTAGGGAAGTAACAAGAGTTCTGCGCATTGTCTTATTGATAGCATTATTAATATTATCTTTAAGAAGAGCAGTTTTGTGTATCTTAACATTTTCTCTAACTCTGTCAAATACTACCACAGTATCGTTAATTGAATATCCCACTAAAGTTAAAAATGCAGCTACCACATCCACTGAAATATCAAGGTTAAGCCCGGGAATTAAACCGTATAACAAAGAAAACAATCCAAGTGTAATCAAAACATCATGGAATAAAGCAATTACAGCTCCAACAGCAAAGGTAAATTTAAATCGAATCCCTAAGTAAATTAGAATGACCATCAAGGCTAAAGCAACAGCTAAAATAGAATTTTGAGCTAATTCTTTACCAACCTTTGGACCAACTCTATCTTCTTTAAGTATTGTGAAGTGATTCCCCACAAAACTTTCCATAATATTCTCTACAATCCAATCGGAAATACCAATTGTAACAAGCACTTCGTCGTTTCCTTCAATTAACGATGCATGAGTTGACTGGAATCCATTTTCAATTAAAGTCGCAATTAGATCATCCATAACAGAAGGATCTGAGATTTTGTAAGTAACTGAATTGAACGAAGAATCAGTAATTGATTTGGTTATGGATGGAAAATTAGTAGAAATCACTTTATCAATCGATCCTAAAATGGAAGGATAAACATCAGCTGGAATTTCCTGAAGCTCAGTTCTTATCAAAACGCCTCTTGTTCCGCCAAAAGTTTTTACCTCAATATTTCCCAGTCCAATATCACTAACCAATTCACGAACTTCACTTATTTCAACAGGGTTGTCAAAATTTAGCGCAATTTCGGTACCACCTTTAAAATCGATACCTAATTCAAGCCCTCTAAAAAGCAGACTGATCAAACTAAGTCCGATTAAGGTAGCTGAAATCATAAAGGCAATTTTTCGTTTACCTAAGAAGTCAAAATTAAGATTATCTAGTAGTCGCATTTATCTATTATCTCCTAAAAACTTTTTTATCCTACGTTAATTTTCATTCCCTTAGAGGCCATTATGTCGAAGACCAATCTGGTTAATACCAATGCACTAAATAAACTGCATACAATACCAATCATAAGTGTTAAAGCAAAGCCTTGAACTGGACCACTACCAAATTGATAAAGGATTACACCAGTAAAGAAAGTTGTAATGTTGGAGTCGAATATTGCACTATAAGAATGCGCATAACCACTTTCAATGGCAGCTTTAACTGTTTTTCCGGTAGCAAGTTCTTCTCTAATTCTTTCATAAATCAGAACGTTAGCATCAACTGCCATACCGATTGTTAGAATAAGACCCGCAAAACCCGGTAAGGTAAGAGTAGCCTGGAATCCGGCAAGAATACCCATAATAAATACCATGGTAAAAAATAATGCAAGATCAGCAATTGAACCCGAGGATTTATAGTAATAAATCATAAATACCGCTACAAGTAGAAATCCTATCAGGAGTGAAGTTACACCTTGGTTGATTGAATCTTGTCCTAAAGAAGGACCAACTGTTCTTTCTTCCATAATCTCAACGGATGCGGGAAGTGAACCGGCTTTCAGAACGATTTCCATCAACTTGGATTCTTCAAGGTTTTCCATACCGGAAATACGTGTATTTCCACCTGGAATTTTCTCCTGGATTACAGGTGCCGAATAAATATATCCATCCAGAATAACAGCTATTCTTTTACCAACATTTGAACCAGTTATTCTTGCCCAATCTCTGGCACCATCAGAATTCATTGACATGGTAACAACAGGTTCTGTTGTTTGCGGATCAATATTTGCCTGGGCTTCCTCAATAACACCACCAGTAAGTTCAGCGGTTTTGTTAACCAAGTACATTTTGTAAATATCGGTTCCTTCCTGGTTTATTTCCGGTTTTGCCGAAAAAACAAATTCTACATTATCAGGAACAACATTTTTAATTTCTGGTCTTTTCAAATAGCTAAGAATAATATCTCTGTCTTTATCGCTAACAAATGCATCAGCATAAGGGCTTTGAGGATTAATTAGAGCAACAGAGAAAAATGGATGTTGCTTTGCAAATTCCTCTTTAGATAAATCAGCACTGGAAGAATCGGTAGTTACCGAAGAATCCTTAATACCATTAGAGGAGGCAGCTAAAACTTCATCAATTCTATTCATTATTGGAATAGTAAAATCTGAGTCTTTAACAAACCTAAATTCAAGAACTGCTCTTCCTTGTAAAAGTCTTTTAGCCTCATCTTCATTTGAGAGACCGGGCAGCTGAATAATAATACGACGAGAGCCTTGCTTTTCGATGCTGGGTTCTGATACGCCATACTGGTTAACTCTGTTACTAATAATTTCAATTGCACGGCTTACTGCATCTTCTTCTTGTTCTTCAAGGCGATCAATAATTTCATCATCATTTTCACGAATTGAGCCAAAATAACGGCTAAGTCTTATGCCTTCTGCTTGAAGTTTTCTAACAAGTATCGTTACAACGTTTTCCTCAGAAAGTCTTGACTCAACTTCTGCTTCGCCTAACGCTTTACGGAATGCATCATCCGGATCTTTTGCTACTCTCTCAAGTAGGTTGGCAGTATTAACTTCCATTACAAGATACATACCACCTTGTAAATCAAGCCCTAACTTCATTCTCTTTTCACGAGCCACTCTTATTGCCGGATCAGCAGTTTTAATACTGTCTTCTTTAATTCTCAAAATATCATTCAAATCAGCTGCGCTGATAGTAGGATTTGAAACCTTAATATTTTCCTTAATGACACTCAAAGACTCGGTAATTTCTGCAGTATATTGACTGTCTGAGTAGGTGGGGTAAAGTAAATAAATACTTAACGCCAAGGCACCGAGAATAAGTAAAATTCTGAATCTAAACTCTTTCATCATACCTTCTATTTAGTTTGTTTTCGAAAAATTCCCAAATTTATTAAGACTATAAATATAGATAGTGAGATCCTAAAAGTCAATTTCTATACTATATATCGAAGCTTGGTAAGTTGTTAGTATATAATGAGTTAAAGGTTTAGTATAGTAGTTGCACATAAAAAAAGCCCCTGCGCAATTAGCGGAGAGGCTTTAAGTAAGAATAATTAATCTACTCTCTAACCACCCAGGTTTTTATAACAGCATTAACTTTTGGATGCAACTTAACAGTTACACTGTAAATACCGAGCGATTTAATTTGCTCTTCAAGTTCAATTTTTCTCTTGTCAATCTCATAACCTTTTTCCTTAAGAGAATCGGCAATCATTTGGGTAGTAACTGAGCCAAATATTTTATCTTCTTCACCAACTTTAACGGGAATAGTGATGGATACTTTTTCTAATTCTGCAGATAGTTCTTGAGCGCTAACCAAATTTTTGGCTTCTTTTTTTGCTGTTTGTCTCTGCTCTTCTTCAAGGGCTTTTAAGTTACCAGCAGTAGCTTGAAAAGCAATACCTCTAGGAATAAGGAAATTAAGCGCATAACCATCTTTAACATCAACAGAGGTTCCCACTTCACCTAGTTGGTCATAGTTTTTTCTTAAAATTACTTTCATCTTTAATCTCCTTATTACTTAACAGCTTCAGAAACAAATGGCATTACAGCAATTTGTCTGGCTCTTTTGATTGCGCGAACTAATTCTCTATGTTGCTTGGCACTAAGACCAGTAATTCTTCTGGGAATTATTTTACCCTGATCTGTAACAAACTTTTGCAATTTTTTTCCATCTTTATAATCGATGTACTCTTCTATTACTCTTTTTACTCTTCTTGATTTCATTTTTATTGACCTCTTAATTATTTTCGTTCATTAAATCCGATTCTTCATCAGTAAGGAATTTGTCGAATGAATTGTCTTCGAATGATGTATCATCTATATCATCAGTTGTAGCTATATCATCATCATCATCATTTTTACTAAATTTATTAAGAAATTGGATCCTTTTTGCTTTAATTTCAACAATAGTCCTGTTTCTTCCGTCATCAGTTTTAAAGGTTCTGCTTTGTAACTCGCCATCAACAAGAACAGCGCTACCTTTTCTTAATCTATCTTTACAACTATCAGCCAGTTTATTCCATGCCACAACACCAACATAACATACATCTTCCTGCCATTGATTACTGCTATCTTTATATCTTCTGTTAGCAGCAATATGAAAATTTACAACAGGTGTTCCATTCGATGTTTGACGGAAAATCGGATCTTTCGTTAAGTTTCCGGCAACAATAACATGATTTAGTTCCGGCATTTTCAATTCAGCCATTACATTCCTCCATACGAATACAAATTAAAAATTATTCTTCGGTTTCGTTTGATTCTTCAACTTTCTCCGAAGGTTTTTCAACCTCCACTTTCTTTGTCTCTTCAACAACTACTTCCTCAACAACAGCTTCTTCAGATGCTTTGGCTTCTTCTTTTTCTTTTAAATTTTGAATGTTCTCCAGATCATTGGCATCAAGAACAATTGTCAGATAACGAATAATATTTTCGTCTAAACGAAATAATCTTTCAAGATCTTTAATAACACTTGTTTCAGCTTCGAATCTGAAAAGCGCATAATAACCACTTTTTGATTTCTGAATAGGGTAGGCTAATCTTTTTCTGCCCCATTTTTCAATCTCTGCGATTTTGGATTCTTTACTGAGAAGATGATCTTCAATTTTGGTAATAGTTGAGTTGACTTGTTCGTCGTCGAGTGCTGCATTAATAATAACAACACTCTCATAATGATTGTGTTTCATCAAATAACCTCCCTTTGGGCATTTGGCCTACTAATTTGTTTATTAGTAAACAGGGTTTAAGAAAATAACTTTGAAAGATAACATTATTTAATAAGCGGTGCAATAACTAAAGACACCACAGACATTAATTTGATTAAAATATTAAGGGATGGTCCGGAAGTATCTTTGAACGGATCTCCAACTGTATCTCCTATAACTGCTGCCTTATGGGCATCTGAACCTTTGGAGTATTTATAACCATCAATAACAATTCCTTCCTCAATTAATTTTTTTGCATTGTCCCAGGCTCCACCTGCATTGGATTGAAAAATTGCCATCAATACACCACTACTTGTTACACCTGCAAGCATTCCAGCAAGCATGTATTTATCATAAAAACCAACGACAACCGGCACACCAATGGCCAATAATCCTGGTAATATCATTTCTTTAATTGCGGCTTTTGTTGAAATCTCAACACATTTTGAATATTCGGCAATGGCAGTGCCTTCACGAAGTCCAGGAATTTCCCTAAATTGTCTTCCAACTTCAATTATCATTTCTTTGGCGGCTCTGCCAACAGCTGACATTGAGAGAGAAGAAAATAGAAACGGAAGCATAGCTCCAATGAAAAGGCCGCCCATGATGATTGGTTTCGAAATGTCGATAGCCAAAATATCTGCCTGAAGCATATATGCTGAAAAAAGAGCAAGCGCTGTAAGTGCGGCCGATCCTATTGCAAATCCCTTTCCTACTGCAGCTGTTGTATTTCCAACTGCATCAAGTTTATCTGTTCTCTGTCTTACCTCTTTGGGCAGATCCGCCATTTCAGCAATTCCGCCTGCGTTATCGGCAATTGGACCATAAGCATCAACTGCTAATTGGATGCCAGTAGTTGACAACATACCAAGAGCTGCAATTGCGATACCATAAAGGTTTGCAAATGAATGTGCCCAAATAATTCCAAATACTATAATTATAATTGGAGCAGCGGTAGACATCATACCAACACTAAGACCCGAAATTATATTAGTAGCAGCGCCTGTGATTGATTGATTTGCTATGTTAATAACCGGTTTTTTATCTGTTCCTGTATAGTATTCAGTAACCATACCAATCAGTATACCAGACACCAATCCAATTACAGTTGCAACAAAAACTCCATTTGCAGTATAGTTAAATCCATTAGCTGACCACTCAGATGGAAGAATGTAATTGATAATAAAATATGAGGCAACTAGCATTGAGCCAGCGGCAACAAATTCACCGGCATTTAGTGCATGTTGTGGATTCCCGCCTTCTTTAACCTTCACAAAAAAGGTTCCAAGCAAAGAAAATATAATTCCTGCACCAGCTAATATTAATGGTAGTAGAACAGCCTCAATACCAATACCATGAACATCAGGACCAATAAATGCAGCACCCAGTACCATGGTCCCTATTATTGCTCCGATAAAAGATTCAAAAAGATCAGCACCCATACCTGCAACATCACCAACATTATCACCAACATTATCAGCTATTGTCGCGGGGTTCCTGGGGTCATCTTCCGGAATACCTTCGTAAACTTTACCTGCAAGGTCAGCACCAACATCAGCAGCTTTAGTAAAAATACCACCACCGACGCGGGCAAAAAGTGCTATTGATGAAGCACCAAGTGAAAATCCTGATAGCACATTTATCACTTGAACCATGTCGGTGAAGATATTTTGATAAAAGATGAATAATCCACTAAGCCCTAAAACTGCCAGTCCGACTACATTCATGCCCATAATTGAACCGCCGGCGAAAGCCATTGTAAGAGCCTCACCTAATCCGGTTCTCGCAGCTTGAGTCGTTCTTACATTTGCTTTGGTAGCAGCTATCATTCCAAGGTATCCCGCAAGTGCAGAACATGTAGCCCCGATAATGAATGAAACAGAGATTAACCACGAGGAGTCAACTCGACCGCTGTTTGAGTAACCTAGCAGGATTGCAACAGATATAACGAAGAACGATAATACTTTATATTCTGTTTTGAGAAATGCTATGGCACCTTCCTTAATATGATTAGAAATCTCAGTCATTTTAGGCGTGCCGGTACTCTGCTTTGTTATCCACTTATTCTTAAAGAAAGAATAAGCAAGTGCAACAATCCCCAATAGCGGGACTGTATATAAAATTTCTGTCATGAAATTCTCCTAATTATCCTCGTTCTGAGAATTGGTTTTAGAATTATCTTTTTGTGAACTTTTACTCAACAGATTTAGCATAGACTGGGTTCCCCCGAGAAGAAACTCCTCTATAAGTAAAACTGATAATTCTAAACTGGGCTTAATACTGGCAAGTGTTTCATCATCAAATTTACTAAGTACATAATCGGCTTGTAATCCATTATCAAATTCCTTACCTACACCAAATCTAAGACGCGAAAATTGGTCAGTTTCCAGAGAATGAATAATCGATTTTATGCCATTATGTCCGCCATCACCACCAGATTGTCTAATTCTGATTTTTCCAGAGTCGAGGTTTATGTCATCGGATATAATTAGCAAATCGGATACTTCAAGAGGATAGTTATCTAATACTTCTTTGACGGCTTTACCGCTAAGATTCATATAAGTAACTGGTTTAACAATAAGAAAAGGGGAATCCGAAAATTCCCCTTTTACAAAGTAATAATTTCCTTTACCAGGAGATAAACTTAATCTATTTTTTTCTAAAAATAAGTCTAGAATCTTAAAGCCAATATTGTGTCGCGTATCATAATAACGCTTTTCAGGGTTACCTAAACCAAATATTGCTCGCAAATTTTAACTTACTCTCCGTCTTCTTCGTCTGATTTACCTTTTGCAATAACTTCTGGTTCAATTGACCCATCTATCGCACCATCTTCGGCTGTTACATCTTCAGCTCCACGAGCTTTCTCAACCGAAACAATGATAGTTTCACCAGGAACCACAAATCTAATGCCTTCAATATTGAGGTCTTCCACATGCACTGCATCACCCATCATCATATTAGATATATCAATATCAATAGATTCCGGAAGATCTTTTGGTAAGCATTCAATTTCCAACTTATGAACATGAACATTTAACATGCCACCTTCTCTAACACCTTTTGAAGTTCCATTAAGTACTACTGGGCAGGGAACAATAATTTTATGTCCCGCAGTAAGACCCAAAAGATCAACATGCACTATTCTGTCTGTGATAGGATGGAATTGAATGTCTTTTAGAATAGCTTTCTGAGAATCTTTATTATCAATATTAAGACTGATAATATGTGTTTCAGATGTATAAACAAAAGGTTTTAATGAAACTTCAGACACAGTAATTGCTGTTGGTTCAGTTTCAGTTGAATAAAGGATGCCTGGTACAAAACCATCTCTTCTTAACTTATTATTTGCTCCTTTTGTAGAAAGTTCGCGACTTTGAACATTTAAGCTTAACTCAGCCATTTTTTCCTTCTCCGATATATTGTATACTTTTTGTTAACTTTTATCAATTTCAAACAATGAACTAATAGATTCATTATAAAATGATCTATTTATTGCTTCCGCAAATAACTCAGAGCAGGTCCTCACAACAATCTTAGAAGAAAGAGTCTTCTTCGAAAGTGGAATACTATCTGTTACGTATAATTTTTTTATTTCAGAATTCTCAATTCTCTCTATTGCCGGACCAGATAAAAGGGGATGAGTAACGGCACCATAAACGTCCTTGGCGCCTTTTTCTTTTAATGCAGTAATGGCAGCAACAAATGTACCTGCAGTATCAATGAGGTCGTCCACAATTAGAACATTTTTACCTTCAATTTCACCAATCAGATTTACGACTTCAGCAACATTATGCTTTGGTCTGCGCTTATCAATAACCGCAATATCGGCATCAAGTTTTCTGGCGTAGGAGCGAGCCAATTTGATTCCACCGGCGTCGGGTGATACTACAACCAAATTTTCATTATTCTCTTTTAGTATTGAAGTAAATACAGGGGATGCATAAAGGTGATCGAATGGAATATCAAAAAATCCCTGAATCTGAGAAGCATGAAGATCCATCGTGATAACCCTGTCAGCACCTGCTGTAGTAATCAGGTTCGCAATAAGCTTGGCTGTAATTGCAACACGCGGCTGGTCTTTTCTATCCTGCCTGGCATATCCAAAATATGGAATAACGGCTGTAACTCTTTTTGCTGAGGCTCGTTTGGCAGCGTCAATCATTATCAAAAGTTCCATAATGTTTTCAGCTGGTGTATGAGTTGACTGGATTATGTAAATATCTCTACCGCGGATATTTTCCTTGTACTTAACCCAGATTTCTCCATCACTAAAATGCTTCATCTCAATCTTTCCGCATGGAAGATTCAAATAATCGCAAATGGCGGTTGTTAGTTCAGGGTTAGAACTTCCAGAAAATATTATAGCACCTGCTTGCTGCATTTTATACGTACCAATACTTTTGAATAAAGAATCAAAATATAGTGAATTGTCTCAGGTATGTCAAATTCATCGATTCTAGATAGTAAAAGCTTATATGTTATTTTCTTTTACTAAACAAGAAATACAAAACAACAGCAATTACAAAGAAAGCAGAATAGTAGACCCACATAGGAGTTTCCTTTAATCTAAAAGGTGTAATTGTCGCGCTAAGAAATTTTCCGGTACCAATTTTATCACTACTGAATAGCCAGGTTAATTTATTTTTGTCTATTTCATCTGCATTATGTTTTAAAACTTTACCCGGCAAATAATATACATATTCCATTTGTTTTGGACTTTTATCAAGACCAAATCCAGTAGCCAACGGAGGAACAAACTGGGAAAATATCTTTGTCTCATTCGGCCCATCAATAAGCGAGAATTTAGATAAGTTAAAAATCTCAGTTGAATTAAGTGAATCAATTTTTTCAAAAGTCAATTCAACTTTTGTATGGAAAGAACTATCGGATTTTTGTTCATAAACTTCAACATCTTCTATTTGCGAAAAAGAAGTAGAAAATTCAGCATTAACAGAGTCAATTTGAAAGATTTCCATATTGGAAATAGTGATTGAATCTTGAGCTGATTTCCATTGCATCCAGTAGTGGATAAACATTTCACCTGAACCATCTTTCTTTAATACAGTGATCTGCTGATAGTTGATACAAGCGGTTAATAAAAAAAATGGTAATATCAGAATCCAGAAGCGGGGTTTATTCATCACATTAGTACCTGTTTTTTTTGTGGTTTAAGATAGTCAAAATTTTATAAGAATTAAAATGACAGTTTGATCTTAACAAAATACTGGATACTTTTGTCGGTCTAATTGTTATGATAAATGTAGGTAAAGGATAAAGAATGCCAAATTACGATTATAAATGTCTGGAATGCCAATACGAGTTTGAAGTATTTCAAAAAATGACCGATAGTGCTTTGACAGAATGTCCGGCATGTAAAGGTTCCGTTAAAAGATTGATTGGCGCTGGTCTTGGTCCAATTTTCAAGGGGAGTGGCTTTTATCAAACGGATTATAAAAATAGCAAACCTGCTTCAACATCCACTTCTGATACTGCTTCTGCTGCAACAGGAAAGTTAAAATAAAATTCTCCTGCTAGTTTTTAGCAGGAGAATCCAATTTCGCATTAGAAATCGAGTCCTATTGAGAAATAATATCTCGGTTTAGAGAACTGATTGAGATCATATGTCCAAGCTACATCCAATCTCCATAAAAAGAAGAAAGCCATCCGAGCACCAAAACCAGTTCCTATTAATAAATTGTCCGTTACAGTTTTCCCGGAAGTATTTTGTTTGAATAGTTTTAATGCACTATTGTCTTCCCATGCAGTACCCACATCAACAAATGCTGTTCCCATTATATTGGAAAGCAAAATTGGTATAGGCCCGGTTACGAGATAACGGATTAATGGCATTCTTAGCTCGAGATTAACAAGGGAATATTTTGTCCCGATTTGCTCCGCATAGTCATAACCTCTTAATGGAAGAGCCGGGCTAAGGAAAGCAAAATCTGAAGCATCTTTTAAAGGAATTTCACCAGTCTTGAATTTTCTGTTTAACCAGTTATCAGTTCCGCCAAGAATAAAACGCTGAGGGTTGGCACCACCCGAGTAACCACCTGAAAATCTTATCACGAAAGAATTATCAAACCAGAATCTGAAATACTTTCTGTAATCCCAAACAATCGAATAGAAGCTTTGTTTGGATTTCATTAATCCGGGATCGCCAAATAATGTAGTATAAAACCTTGTTCCTTCTATTGGTGATGTGTATCCCCAGAAAGTATTATCATAAGTGTAGCCCACAGATGGAATTGTAAATGTATTTTTCTGAGTCTCTATTTGAACATTATCCAGGTTTTCGGAAGTAACTGTTTGTAAACTTAGAGCAAAATCAAGTCGTTCAAATCTACTGATGGGATAACTGGCGTTAACTGTTCCGGTTATATTTCTGAAACGATGAAGCTCTGAAAAGTAACCATTGCTAAGATATACGAAGCGAGCGGTATGGAAGAATGAAACTCCATAATTAGTTCTGTTCTCAAGGTTCATATAAGAAAGGCCATAGTCGCTATTCTTTAAATCGATTTGCATACTTGTAACACCAATAAGTCTGTGGTTTCCCAACATATCACTAAAGGATAGGACTGTTGTTCCCATAAGTCCATACAGAGTTCCATACCCGGCATTAGCGTAAACCAAATCGGGAGAGAAATTAATCTTATATCTGTTTACCAAATAATTGCCCTCATCGTCAAGAGTTTCCTTAAATAATTCTACTTTTCGGGCAGCGTCTTCTTTCTTTTTTTCTACAACATCTTCACGTCCAAAAATATAATTTGAATAATCTGCTACAACAGAATCTCTTACAATTACTTCTTCCTCATCCTCAAATTGACCTGCAAATATTTGTGGGGAATCAAGAGAATCAAATGAGAGATCTTCTACATCGGTGGAATCCGATTCAACTTCAGAAGACGCAACATTAACCATATTGCTATCTTCAGGTTCAGCCAGAGCATCATCTTTATTGTCACTATTCATTTGAAAAGCAGGGCGCGATTCCAGCGATGGATGATCAACAGAGGGTGAAGTTGCCATGAGTTCAGGAACTTCCTGATCGTCTTTATTTTGTTCTTCAATGAGCTTTGACATATAATGTGTTGGTTCAAGTTGCTCCAGCTTCAAATCAATTTCAAATGGATTATTCATAATGAAAATGTTATTGCCATCTTTGTATTCACTATCAAAAACAAGTTTCATACCATCGTCAGTTAAAGAAAGTTGTTGAATACTAACGATGGAGTTAGTGATAGGTACGGCCGGTAAATCAGTAATTGATGAAACGTTATCATCGTCTTCAAACACTACTCTTTTTTTATAGATGTTATCAATACCATTATAATCAGAAATGAATAGAACATATTTCCCATCCGGTGAAACTACCGGTGTTTGCTCATAGCTTAATGGCCAGTCAGTTACTCTTACCAGATCACCACTTATGATGTCAGCCGTGTAGAGATCAAATTGACCAATGCTGTGGTAGTAAATATCAAACGAGGGATCCAGATGTTCGGTTGATAAATATTCACCACGATCGGAGGAAAAAACTATATGTTTTGAATCCGGGTACCAGCTAATACTTGTTTCGGTAAACTGATCATTTGTAAAGTTGATAAGCTTCTGGCTTTCAATTTCATACAAATATATGTCTGATTGAACAGCATTCATTCCCACGAAAGCGAGTGACTTGCCATCCGGGGACCAGCTTGTGTTGCCAATACTGGTCATGACAAAAGGAAGTTTGTAAGATTCTTCTGTTTCCGTATCAATAATGTTAATTGTATCATAACCGCCGGTTTTTGTTACAACCACTAGTCTTTTGTTGTCAGGTGCCCAGCAAAGAGAAGGGTAGAGAGGATTAACCTCTTCAAAATCCATAGACTTTCCGGTTTCCGCTATTTTTTTTATTACTTCACCATCAAGAGTATTCAATATGTAAACATCAAGAAAAATGTCACGGTTAGATATAAAAGCTACTTTATCTCCCCGTGGAGAAACAACTGAACTTGCATTGTATGAGCCGTATACATCTTTATCAATTCCGGTTAATCGCTTCGAAAATTCATCCGGATCTGCCCTAAAGGCAATTTCTGGCCAATATTGTTTCTTAAGGTACTTATGCCAGTTTTCGCTTAACTCTTCCATACTAAGACCGAGTGCAGCTTTAAACCCAGCCTCTAATCCGCCATTATTTTTTATCTTTGTAAGAATCTCGCCAACTTTTTCATGTCCATACTTTTCGGCAATGTAAAAGAACAAACTCTCGCCGGCTCTATAACTTATATAACCACCCATTCTTGTAATTTCAGGCAAAGATTCACTAATAGTGACATTCCTCATAAACTGATCTGTTTTTGTCTCCATCCGGATTGAAAGATATTCTGACATACCTTCCTTATACCATTGAGGAAGATTAAGTGTTATATTTTTTGAAATGATGTTTTGCAATGTTCCGCCATACAGCATATCGTTCATTACAGCATGAACAAGTTCGTGGTGGAGAGTGCTTTTAAATTTTGAATAATCACCATCAAATGGCATTACTATTCTATTTTTAAATGGTTCTGTAAAACCACCTATTCCCTGGCTTAGGTAGATATCCGCTGTATTTGTTTCCTGAAAATCATTGTGGGAGTTATAAATGATGATAGATATACGATTATTTATTTGATAGTTAATGTCGCTCGAAATGCTTTCGAGTGCATCTTCCAGAGCTTTGGAAGCAAATTCGGCCAAAAGTTTCCCTTCTTCGGAAAAATACAAATCAAAATGTTTGGTTTGAATGAAAAACCAGTCGAACTTTTTATAATTAACCTTATTTTGCCCAAACTGACCGAAAACATTTACGGATAATATCAGAGTGAAAACAATTAAGTTGGTTAAGCGCTTCATATTTATCACCTGCTAATTTTCAATTCTATTTGTTATTGATCAACAATCGAAAAATCGACTTCTCTTCTCTTGTTATCTACCCGTTCCAATTTTACATAAACTTTATCTCCCAATCTATACCTTTTTCCGGTATCACGACCAATGAGGGAGTGGTTCTTCTCATCCAGGATATAATAATCATTCTCCAAAGAGCCTAATCTTACAAGTCCTTCAGATAATGTATCTTTTAATTCAACAAAAAATCCGAAGTTTGTGATCCCGGAAATTATGCCTAAAAATTCGTGACCTAATTTATTTTGTAAGTATTCCATCTGTTTCATTTTAACAGATAATCGTTCAGCGTTAATCGCTTTCCTTTCCTGTGCAGAAATATGAGTGCAAATTTCTTCCAACTCATTATGCGAGTAAGAATTAATTTTAAAATCTTTGGCAAAATCTGCAAGTAATATATGAACAACTAAATCTGCAAACCGTCTTATGGGCGACGTAAAGTGAGAGTAATTTTCAAAGCCCAATCCATAATGACCAATGTTATCAGTAGTATAAACAGCTTTAGCCATGGCACGTATGGCAACTCCGTTAACAACGGCATCTTCGTCGGTTCCTTTAACCTGTTCAAGCAACTGTTGAAATTGTTTCGAATTATTTGAGGCACTTGCATTAAAAGAGAACCCTAGAGATTTAACAAATTTAGCGAACTCATTCAGTCTGTCAGGTTCCGGCAGATCGTGAACTCTGTAAACAAAATTGCCAGCCTCTTCTTTATTATTTTTAATTATATGGTTAGCAACTATTTGATTTGCAAGCAGCATAAATTCTTCAATCAGGTTATGGCTTTCTAACAATTTTTTTATCTCAATTGTTAGAGGCACGCCATCCTCGTTTAGTTTAAATTCCACTTCGGGAGTGTAAAAATTAATGCTCCCTTTTTCCATCCGCTTGCGTCTTAAATTCTTTGCCAGATTATTAAGAAGTTGAAGCAACTCAACATTTTCACCCGAGCCTTCGTCCAGTATTTTTTGTACTTCCTTGTAAGTATATCTTCTTTTACTTCTAATGATTGATTTTGCAATTTTGTAATTTTCAACTTTCCCCTGAGGAGTTATTTCTGAGATAACTGAGTACGTCAATCTATCCTCATCCGGAACGAGGGAGCATATTACATTTGAGAGCCGCTCCGGTATCATCGGAATTACTTTCCCAACAAGATAAACACTGTTCGCACGGTTCAAGGCTTCTTCATAAATATGACTGCCAATATTTACATAATGACTAACATCTGCGATATGAACACCAAGTTCAAAATTCTTATTTGGCAGCCGTTTAAGAGAAACCGCGTCATCAAAATCTTTAGCATCATCAGGGTCAATTGTAACAATTAACTCATCCCTTAAATCTAACCTTTTCTTAATTTCGTCAGTTGGGATCTCCAGGGAAATTTTCTCAGCCTCCCGAAGTACATTTTCAGGGAATTTGAAAGTAAGCCCAATCTCATGAGCAATTGAAGCAATTTCAGCATCATACGAACCAGCTTTACCCAGCACCGATGTTATTTCACCTTCAGGATTTAACAGGGGATTTGTCCATTCGATATTTGAGACACAAACTTTGTCACCGTTTTTTGCCCCATTCAGAGCGTCTTCCGGTATATAAATATCGCGGTGTATTTTTTTATCATCCGGCAGCACAAAATAAAAGGATTTTGCCTTTTCCAAAACTCCGACAATTTCTGTCCGGGCTCTGCTTACTATATCAATTACCTTGCCTTCGGGGTTTTTTCCTCTCTTTTTAGCCAATAATTCAACCTCGACTGTATCCCCGTTAAAAGCAGTACTCAGGTACTTTTCAGGTATGAATATATCACCGAGTTTTTCATTTTTCATGAGAACAAAACCATAATTTCCCTCATGAGAAAGTTGAAGTGTACCTGTTGTTTTGTTGTCAGAGGCTGCAGGTTTAAAATATCGTTTGCCCACCCGATCCAGCCAGCCACTTTTGTACAATTTGTGCAGAGCATCTTTGAGCGATGCATATTCGTGTGGCTCTGTGATATAAAGCTTTTTAGACAACTCCTTTGGCTTAATGCTAATTGAAGGATGATTGTTAAAGAATTTCTTAATTTGTTTTTGCATTAAAATTCAAACCTATATTTTAAACCAAATTCAGTAATTAATTTCGAACCGACAAAATCTTTTACAATTGGTTCTTTTCTTTCCAACCGAATAAGGAAGTTAGGGTTAAACAAATATTCTATCCTTAAGTTCGGATTATTTAATTGATTTATTGTAGTACCGATTTTATACCTGACATTTTGTATTTTGCCTGCTACAGTAACGTTGCTTGCTTCGAATGCACTTAAATTATTTATTTGAATATCGCTAACGTAATCTCCAAAGGTGGAATTTGCAAAATTAGTTAGAACTGAACCGATAAGCGCTCCAGTTGTATTCTGAACAAAACTTTGATCGAGGGCCGAGAGATCATTCTTAAACTTTCCTACCAGTACCATAGAGAATGCATCAGCCATATCATATCTATCATCTTTTACATTATTATCTATATTTCTTTTCCCGATATAAACTCCTGTGTTTTCCGGATTTCCGGCAAGGTTTTTGCCAATTTCCTCAACACGTCCTTGCAAACTCATTTTTACTGCAATGTCCTCTGGGCTTTCGTTCTCATTAAATTTATATGTAGTAGTATATGTAGCAATCACATCGAGAAAAGGATTTGTTATATCAGACTCGAATCGGATACTCCCGTCAGCCTGAAAAGTTTTGTAATATTCCAGCTTCGAACCCGGCTGGAGAATGAATTCCCCCTGTGCATTCGGTACGCCATCGATGGTTCTAAAATCCAGGTCACCGGTAGCGTAAACAATAAGTTTTTGATTTGCCGCTTTCGAGAGTATAAATTCTAATTTTGCATCGTTCTCTATTTCCATATAAAGGTTGAAATCAAAGGGGTTCTTTTCATCAAACTTATCCATGGCTTTTTGTTCATCAATATCTGAAAGGAATTTAGCAACTTTTAATTTGGTAAGATCCAATTTGGAGGAATCAACTACTATTTTATAAATGAAATTATCATTATTAAGAGAGTTTCCACTTGAACCAAGAGTATAAGTTAAATTCATTCTTTTCAAAAGAAGCGAGCCAGTCAATAAGGCATTGTGATTTTTGTAAATAAACTTCAAATCGTTCTTAGTTCCAATAAATAGGTCACCATAAATTGTAGGAGAAACGCTTCGCGAGATATTGGAAAGAACTGTTAGGTCTCCATTAGTAGTAAGCTCTGCTTCACGGATATTAAATCCTTCAAGATAAATTTCTCCGGAACCATTAAGAGTACCGCTATATGTTGTGCTGCCTGCATTTGAAAGTTGAAAATTCGCAATTTCTATTCTGTCATCATCTAATATGGTCAGGAATTTAAGAGAATAAAGCAGATTATTATAAGCCGATCTAAATTGCAAATCTGGTATATCAATTTGGCCGCTATAATGGAGATCATCGTAATCGCCATAAACTTTTATGTCTGCCCTGATTTCGCCCTCTTGATCTGCTAAGGCTGGTATTGCATTACCAAATTGATTCAGATTAAAATCAACAGTTTTAATGTCAATTGATATCAGTTCGCTCGGATCGTAGGATTTGTTTGAAGCAAATCCCAAATAAATTGGTAATTCACCTTCAGCTGTTATTTTTGTCTTTCCTTCGGCGTCAAGCAAAAAGAAAGAAGTTGAAAGTTTTCTGTTGTTGTAGCTAAACTGATTGGTAATTTTACCAAGGTTGGTTTTATCATAGTATACTTCAGTTGCTGACATAAAAGCTGATATTTTAGGTTCATCTATTGTGCCGCTAATGGATGAACTCAGATCAAAATCAGCTTGCAATCTGTTTTGGTTTGAATCGAACAGGTACCTGCTAAAAATAATTCCGGGAACATTGTTAGTAGTAAAAAGTATGTCGATGTTTCCATTATTAAATGCTTTCCCACGTAAATTTATAGCGGCATTTTCATAATTTAGAGTAAGGTTTTTTACATCAAGGTATTCATCGGTGAATTCAATCTTTATTGGATCTTTATTTTCCCATGCCAGGTTTTTATATTCTGCCCAAAGTCTATTTACTAATAGCTCCTGTCGGGTACTGCTCATATCTAAAGAACCTTCAATTTCAAAAAGAAGGTCTTCACCAATACCCATAGCGCTATTTATAAAAAGCGTTTTTTGGTTGAATATCATATCGCAATATAAATCCTTCATCCTCGTTCCGGCAAAAAGTTCACTTCCGGTTACGGAAACAGCACCAAACAAGTCATCGAAAATAAGACTCCTATTGTTTCGGGAAAAACTAAGGTCAGATTCAAAATTTGTCAGATAGAATGAATTGGCTCCTTTATATAGAAGGTATTTAAAATCAATACCGGTATTAATTGAAAAGCTAAGCGAATCATTTTTAATTGAACCGCTTCCGTTGCCGGAAATATCCAATTCATCAATATTCAGAAAAAGCGCTATAAGACTGAGATCTTTGAAATTGAACTGATAGTCTATATTGATATCTTTATCAATTATTGAAGGATAAATTTCAAGACCCTTTTCAGACTGAACGTTTTGATCGAATGGGGAAATATCATCAGCTTTTTGCTTGAATAGATCAATAATTGTTGCTGATTCGTAAGTAAGCAGGTCAATGGCATCACTCAAAGCAAAATTTCCATTAATGTTGAAATCCGCGAAATCAGATTTGAGATTAATGTTCCTGTCCTGATCGTTTCTCAGCAATCCAAGTTCAAGGAATGAATCGGGAATCGGTCTGTTATTCAAAAAAGAATTTTCCAGGCTTAAGACAAAATTTCCTGAGATTTCATCAATGTTTACATTTTCCCCGGTGAGTCTAAAATCAAAATTAAAATTTGATTGTAAAGTAGAATCCATAACAAACTTTGCCAGATTCAGTTTTTCCAATTGCCCGGTCAAATCATATTTTGGAATATTATGATCATTATAATCGAGATCGCCGACTAGATTTAGTTCAGCTGAATTAATAATGCCGCTAATACTTAAATTGGCAGCCAAAGTTATTGCCTTGGCAGAAAGTGTAAGCGAATCAATGGAGTAATTTCCGATCTGAGAATTATTAATCTCACAATTGATCTCCGCATCCCACGACTCAGGCGAGGTTCCTTTCCCTTCGATTGAGATTGATGAATTTATTTTAGTATCAGAACCAACAAACATAAAAGCATTTAGATTTTCTGTCTCGACTGATACATCATATTCCAGATCATCAGGCTGAGTATTCAGAAAAACATCCCCACTAATTTTTCCGCCACTTGTGTTGGCAAAAACTGTTGCATAAAACTGGGTTGGATAACCTTGAAAATAAGCCGTGGCGTCTGTTAAATATAAGTGGTCAAATTTTGGAAGGTCCAACGGCAGCAGCAGATTGTAAGCATCATCATAATGTAAATTACTATTTTTTACATAAGCTTCAACAATAAAATTAGAGGGGGTGTGAAGGTTTTTAATTCCCCCCGTGGCTTCGAAATATGTTTGCCCCAGCTCTACCTTCATGGTTGTAAAATTGAAATCTCCAAATTTGCCCTCTGCTTCCAATTCAATAAAAGGTCTTCCCTTTAAAATATCAGTAGCACCAATAAATGAAGTAAGTTCATCAAAATTAAACGGGCTTGCTGTTAAATTAAATTTTAGCGGGTAATCTGCGAATTCAGATAAATCTGCTGAATCAAATAGATTGAATTTTTCCAGTCGGGCTGATAATGTAAGTTCAGTGCTGTCACTTAACATGTAAAAATCATTAATTTCAGCGTATTTGCCAGATACGGCAATTTCACAGTTAAGCTCATTAAGATTAAATATGCCTATGTTGGTATTACAGGATAGATGAGATATGTCAACTCTGTATTCTGAAGCCGCAATATCAGCCTGTGCATCCAAATCAAGATCTAAATTCCTTAATATTAGGTCATCGGTTTCAAGTACCGGATGAAACATTGTTGTGTCTCTAAACTGAAAGGACTTATTTGAAAAGTCGACATTTTTAAGTGAAAAATGATTCATTACTATACGGTAAGGAAACGGAGAAGGTTTTTCTTCGGGCAAATTAGTTGTTGTATCTGATACTTCTGAGGCATTTTCCTTTAAAGGATTTTTTAATGCCTGATCGATGTTCCAGATTGAATCCTGAAGTTCTTTAAGAGATACGAACGCATTACTGATTTCAAGTTTTCTTACATATATTTTTTTTAGCAATAATTGCAGGGGGCTGGTTTTTAGTTCTATCTTTTCTGCAAATAAAACTGTATCTGCTCCAGTAGTTAGGCTAACATTTCTCAGAAAGAGGGAAGTGAGTATTGTCCCGTCAATTTTTTCGATATTCAAGTATCCACTAATTGATGAGTTAACCTCTGTGAGTAAGAAGTTACGTAAGTATTCGCGAAAGGTATTTGTCTGACTAAATCCAATAAATAGTATCCCAATAACAGTAAAAAATATTCCGATGCTTATGAAAAAATTTACTGTTTTCTGGAATACTGTTCGTTTTATTTTACGGTTTCGTAAAAAAATTACTATACCTGCTCAATATTGTATCAATTATTTTTGATGTACTTAATTGGCTAACAAAATCTATACGTTCAATGGAACCACCATTATTTACAACAGTGTCTCTGCCAACAATATTGTTTTCATCCCAATCTGCACCCTTTACCAAAACATCCGGTAAGATTACCTTAATTACCTTTGCGGGAGTATCTTCATTAAATAAAAAAACATGATCTACGGATTTAAGGTTCTGTACAAGAAAGGCTCTGTCATTCTCATTTAAAATAGGGCGTTTTTCATCTTTAATTCTTCTAACAGATTCATCAGAATTAATAGCAACTATTAAAATGTCGCCAACAGCCTTAGCTTTAGATAAATAATCTACATGGCCGGAGTGAAGAATATCAAAACAGCCGTTTGTAAACACGATCCTTTTCTTCTCGGATTTATATTTTTTACAATGATTAATTATCTCATCCAAAGTAGGGATTGAAAATTCTTTCATATCAGGCTCTCAATTGTATCAAAAAGTCTATCCAGTTCAATTGGCACAATACCAACTTCCTCGCAAACAAGTCCGCCAGCATAGTTGGCAAGGTAAGCTGCCTCATAAATTTCTGCACCTGCTGTAAGCGCAACGGTTAAAGTAGAAATAACTGTATCGCCAGCTCCCGACACATCAAGTACTTTTCTTGCCTTGGTTGGTATGTTCTTTATTCTTTTACTTCCGTCAAAAAGAGCTAGTCCCTTTTCACTAAGTGTAATAAGTGTATATTTTGAGTTCAGTTTATTGTAAAGTGATTCGCCCGCTTTTAGAATATCTTCTTCAGAATCTAATCTGATCCCAAGTGCATCCTCGGTCTCTTTTCTATTAGGTTTAAATACAGTTGCATTTTTAAATTCGAAAAAATTATTGAACTTTGGATCAACAGTAATAATGATGTCCTTCTTATTTGCCATTTTTATAACTTCACTAATTACTTCCGGTGTTAGTACACCTTTATTGTAGTCCTGCAGAATAATCCCGTCAAGTTCGTCAATCATATTTTTGATATTTGCTATTATTTTCGATTGAATATCCGCATCAACATATTTTTTACTTTCTTTATCAATTCTAACAACATGCTGGTTTCCGCCAATGACACGCGTTTTTGTTGTCGTAGGACGTGAAGGATCAATGATAATTCCACTTGAGGTAATATTTTCCTTTTCCATTAGCTGGTTAAAAATTACAGCGTCATTATCATCCCCGATAACTCCAACAGGATAGGGAATAGCCCCGAGTTTTTCGAGGTTATAGGCAACATTTGCAGCCCCGCCAAAACGGAAGAACTCTTCATCAACATCAATCACCGGAACAGGTGCTTCAGGAGAGATTCTCTTAACATCGCCCCAATAGTAGCCATCCAGCATTAAGTCACCAACGATCGCAATTTTTTTATTCTTAAATCCAGATTTAATTTCCATCAATCTGCTCTGGGAAATATTCAACATCAGCTAATCTCCAAAATTCCAATTTGCAAAACTATTTGTAAGTTTTAATTTAAAAACTCCTGAATCAGAACCAAGCCACAAGTAATCACCATCAAAATAAATTGTTAATACTTTTTCCGGCAGCCTGGTATCATGAATTTGTTCCAATTCAAGTGAATTCCTGTTAATTTTCGCAATTCCTCTGCCATAGGTTTTTTTTGAACTTCGACCAAACTGATAGAGAGAAGCAAATATAATATCGCCAACGGTTTCAATGTCAAAAACACCATTGGCCTGAAAACCCAGAGTATTATCGAATCTATACCACTCGTTGCGCCTGTCAAATTTATATAATCCGCCAATATTATAATTTGGATTATTATCGGTTCTAAACTCATCCAGGCCAATCCAAATATTATTTTGTTCGAACAAGAGTGAGGTTATGGATATCTTATCGCCATCACCATTAAAATGATGCATCTTGCTATCATAAAAAACTACAGCATTATCATCAGCAAGGTCTTTGGATTTATCATACTTGTGTAATCCGCCTTCGGTTCCAAACCAAACAAGACTATCTCCATCAACTGCTACAACCTTTATTGTATTTGTTTTTTCGTCACCATGAACGGTAAGGTCATAGTCTGTAAATCTTCTTTGTTTGATATCATATTGCGTTAAATATTTAAATCTACCAATCCAAACAACATCTGAATATTTATCGTATGCGAGAGAACGGATCCAATTGCTCAGTTGTCCCCCTTTGCTGAATTTTCTTTTTGTCCAACTATCACGTTTCTTGTCCATAATGAAAAGTCCATCAACAGAACCAGCCCATACAAAATCCTTGTTAGCTTCTATGCAATAAATGAAATCCTGTTGCAGCCCACCGGAAGTGCTGGAATAGTTTTCCCAATCATCATTTTTAGGATCGTACCGATAGACCCCTTTTCCTTCGGTTGCTATCCATACGTAATCGCCATCGCCGACAATATCGTTAATGATTGTTCCCTCGAAATATTTTGTTAACTCCAGTTCCTCTTGTGCGAACAGATTGTAGTTAACAATCAGAGTAATCAGACAAAGTAATAATAATTTTTTCATGTGAGTAAGTGTTTGTGAAATTAATAACTTTCTTCTTCGGTCGGGAATTGTCCTTTAACAACATCATTAATATATGATGAAACCGCAGCATTAATGGTTTGAGCAAGTTTTGCATAGTGTCGTACAAAACGTGGATGGAACTCAACATTTAATCCCAACATATCAGGAGTAACGAGAATCTGCCCGTCGCAGTGCGCACCGCCGCCAATGCCAATAGTTGGGATATCGAGACTTTCAGATATTTCTTTTGCTAATCCGGCAGGAACTTTTTCTACAACAACTGCGAATGCACCGGCTTCCTGCAAGACCAAAGCGTCCTTTTTAATTTGAAGAGCTTCTTCGTCGGTTTTGCCTCGCTCAGCATAGCCGCCAAATTTATGTATACTTTGGGGCATTAAACCGATATGCGCCATAACAGGAATACCATTCTCAGTTATTTTTTTTACGGTTTCAGCCATTATTTCGCCACCCTCAATTTTTACGCCGCCGGCGGCAGTTTCTTTCATTATTCTTCCAGCATTACGAAACGCTTCATTGGGACTTGTCTGGTATGTCATAAACGGCATATCTGCAACAACCATAGCACGGGTTACCGCACGCGAAACAGCTTTTGTATGATAAATCATTTCGTCTAATGTTACCGAAAGGGTGGTATCATTTCCCTGGAAAACATTACCTAAGGAGTCGCCAACCAATATCAAATCAATACCTGCCTGATCTAAAATTTGTGCTGTAAGATAATCGTATGCAGTAAGAGCACTTATTTTCTTTCCCTTCTGCTTTAGAAGGTAAAGACTTTTTGTGGTAATTCTTCTGAATGTATTATGTGTGCTCATGTTAAATATTCCTTTCATTTTCTGTCAAACAGACTTTCCATTCTTCTTCAAATCCGGCAGCAAGACATTCAACCAATCTATTATAATCAACTTTATTATCAAGAATTGTTTCTATTTCTGTTGTTTTCTTTCTCAACTCATCAAAAAGAAGTTCTTTGTTCTCATCACTTTCTACCAGGTAATTTGCAAGTTTTTGATGGAATTTACCACACAATATTGATCCATGCTGCAGAACTACCTTTCCTAACTTTCTTTGCGCACTTCCCACAAGTTTTTTTCCATCAAATTTCAGTTCGCTTTTTGCCGTACTTGCAAAGCAAAGCATGCCGGTAGGCTGATTAAGAAGGGAAGGGAAATCAGGTTGCATTCCCTCTAATTCTGTTTTCGCCAACCGCTCATCATATTTTGTAAGACCTTTTACAAGCGCCATAGAAATCTTTGTGTAGACCTCTCTTGGGCTCATTGATCCATCAAGAGGGAGTATCACGGAATAAGTAATCTCTTCAGCATGAAGTATTGCCCGGCCACCTGTTGGTCTTCTTACAACGTCAATGCCATCCAGTGCTGTTTTGGCAGAATCAATCTCTTCTTCCTTCTGATTAGCCCCAAGAGAAATACAATAAGGATCCCACTTGTATGTTCTAAAATAAGCATCATTTAAAGAACAAGACCGGGCTAGTTGCATGTCGAAATCCATGTTATACTGCCCGGTTTTAAAACCGGAGTTTATTTTATACCAATTCATTTTCTGAGTATTGTTCTCTTAGTTTTTCCCAAAAAGTCGTAAATGATCATTGCTTTCGGTTTGTCAGAAAGTTCATCTTTTATTCTCTCTTTAGCCTGACTAAAATTTAAGCCCGAGTTATATAAGATATCATACGTTTTCTTTATTACTGCGATATCTTCTGGAGTAAAACCTCTTCTACGTAATCCAATCGAATTCATTCCGGCGTATCGCAAAGGAGCACGCCCAGCAAGAACATAGGGAGGAACGTCACATGTTATCACCAATCCTCCGCCTGTCATTGAGTGTTGACCGATACGGCTGAATTGATGTATTGGTGTTCCTCCGCCAACAATTGCGAAATTTTCAATTACTGTGTGCCCGCCAATATGAACGTCATTAGCTAAGATAACATTATCACCTAAAACACTGTCATGCCCCACATGGCAATAAGCCATTAACATACAGTTTTTCCCAACAGAACTTGTACCACCTTCCTTGGTTGCCTTATGAAGGCTAACAAATTCACGGATGATGGTGTTGTCGCCAATGCTAAAAAAAGTCCTTTCACCCTTATAGCCGTAATCCTGAGGGGTGTTTGAAACCGAAGCCCCCTGAAATATTTGTACGTTTTTTCCAATTCTGGCACCGTCATAAATAACTGCGTGCGAGCCAATAGTTGTACCCTCATCAATAATAACGTCATCATGAATAATTGAAAAAGGTCCAACTTTAATATTATTTCCCAACTGCGCCTTACTGCTGATAATCGCAGTTTCATGTATCTCGTTCATTTCTATAGTCGTATTTAGTGATAGTGATTTGTTTATTTTTCTTCCTTTCTATCCATTACAGCAGCCATGAAATCGGCTTGACTGACCAGCTTATTATCAACATATGCTTTACCTGTAAGGGAGAAATATCGGGATTTCTTTTGTACCAACTCAACTTCAAGAATTAATTGGTCTCCGGGTACAACTGGTTTACGGAATTTAACATTGTTAATACTCATGAAAAAGACAAGTTTTTCGCCAGGATTTTCAATAGAGTTAAGCAGCAATGCTCCGCCGGCCTGAGCCAATGCTTCAATTTGAAGTACTCCCGGCATAACTGGTTCGCCAGGGAAGTGTCCCTGAAAAAACTGCTCATTAAAAGTAACGTTTTTAATAGCGACAACTTTTTTATCAAACTCCAGCTCAACTATTTTATCGATAAGAAGCATAGGATATCTATGAGGTAGTATTCTATGAATTGCATTAATGTCAAATACTACGCCTTCTTTCTTGGCAAATTGATATTTTTTAACAATTTTTTTCTGCTGGTATAACTTTCTCACCTTTTTTGCAAACTCTACATTTGCGGCATGACCAGGGCGGGCAGCTAAAATCTGAGCCTTAATAGGAGCGCCGATAAGAGCGAAATCACCCAATAAATCCAATAGTTTATGACGGACAGGTTCGTTTTTAAACTTTAGAATTTTATCATTTAAAAATCCTGAGTCGCCTACTGTCATTTTTGATTTAAGACCTAATCTTGTTGTAAGGCTATCCAGGTGATCCTGGTTAACTTCACGATCGACGATTACCACAGCATTATCAAGGCTTCCACCTTTAATTAAGCCCTGATCCGCAAGAGTTTCAACTTCACTTAAAAAACAGAAGGTTCTGCAGGGAGCAAATTCAGTTACAAATTCCTGCTGAAGATTGAACATACCTGTATGCTGGCTGCCTAAAGCCGGGTTCTCGTAATCAACCATAACTGTTGCTCTAAAGTCGTTCAAGGGTAAGGCAACAATTTCCACTTTGTTTACTTCGTCAGTGTAACTTACGGTTTCATCAATTACTATATAGTCTTTTGGGGCTTCTTGAGTTTCTATTCCGGCTTTTTGTAGTATTTCCACAAACGGCATAGCGCTGCCATCACCAACAGGGGGCTCTATGCTATCCAATTCTATAATTATATTGTCTATTTCGAGACCCACAACCGCGGCTAAAACATGTTCAACCGTATGTACTTTTGCATCTCCAATACCTAAAGTAGTACCTCTTGAAATATCAACGACAAAGTCTACCAGAGCCGGAATTTCAGGCTTACCACCCAAATCTGTTCTAACAAACTTGATTCCTGCATTTTCTTTTGCTGGTTTGAAAGTAAGAGTAGAAGACACACCAGTGTGAAGTCCTGTTCCAGAAATAGAAACAGGTTTTTGTATAGTCCTTTGAAGTTCGAGCATTCTAGGATTTCCCTTCTTTTAATTTTATTATTTGTTCTTCGAGTTCGGCAATCCTATCCTCGAACGATTTAAGTTTGTCAGCATAATTTGGCAGGTTACGAATATGCCCTTCGAGTCTGAGAGTCTGCCTGAGTTCTTTGGCAGGGGAACCAAAATATGTGCCGGGTTTGGTAATGCCTTTGGAAACACCAGACTGAGCTCCGATTAATACGTTGTCAGCAATCTCAATGTGTCCAGTTAGTCCGACTTGACCTCCAAATATACAATTATTTCCAACTTTAGTACTACCTGAAATTCCAGTTTGGGCAGAAATTGCATTATTTGAACCGACAACAACGTTATGAGCAATTTGCACAAGGTTATCAATCTTAGTTCCGTTTTTAATAACTGTAGAGCCTAAAGCAGCCCGGTCAATAGAAACATTTGATCCAAGCTCAACATTATCCCCAATAATCACATTTCCAATCTGCGGTACCTTAAAATAAACCCCTTCTTCATTTGGAGAAAACCCAAATCCATCTGAGCCAATAACTGTACCAGAGTGAATGATAACATTGCTGCCAATAATGCTTTCTTCCCGGATAGTAACATTAGGGTAGATTAATGCGTTTTCGCCAATATCACATTTATGCATAATAACTGAATTGTGATAAATGATTGAATTATCACCAATTGAACAGTCGGCATCGATAACCACATTTTTACCGATGGCTACATTATTACCGATTTTTGTGCTTGGATGGATAATGGCTGTTTTATCAATTCCTTCCAGGGGAAGTTTAGGAGTAAAAAACTCGATGATAATTTTTTGGAATGCGATGTTGGGCTTTTCGACCACAATATAAGAAATATCCTCTCTGCGAGTTTTATCAAACTCGGAGTTAACAATAATAGCTGAAGCTTTTGTTGTTTCCAGATATTTATCGTAGGCTGGTAGGTAAAGAAAAGTTAGGTCACCGGGGATGGCTTCGTCTATTTTTGCAATATTTGATATTTCGAGGTTTTCATTTCCTGCTATTTTGCCGCCGATTAAATCGGCGGCATCTTTCAATGTAATTTTCATATGAAATCATTTTAATTTTTCTAAAACCAGGTGTGTTATGTCATACTCATCTTTAGCGTATAAGAATATCAGATCACCACTTCTATCAAAAACGAAGTCAAGTTCTTCATCCTCGGCAACATCCTTAATAGCATTGAAAACTTTGTTCTGAATAGGCTTCATTAATTCATCTTGTTTAATAAATAGTTCTCCGGAAACTCCAAATTTCTGTTGGCGAAGGTTTGTAATCTTCACTTCCAGGTCAACAAGTTGTTTCTCGATTTCAGCTCTTTTCTTATCACTTAAAATCAGTTTCCGTTTCTCATAATCATCATACTGAGTCTGCCATTCATTTTCCATCTTGGCCAGTTCATCTTGCCATTCCTGAATAAGACCATCAAGCTTTAATTGAGCGTCTTGCGCCTCAGATAAAGAATCCATGATTGCTTCAGAGTCAACATAACCAATCTTTAATTGAGCCTGAGATACGTTTAATCCAATAAACAAAACTGCTGTAAGTATGAGTAAATTTCTCATTTATAAACCTGCTAGATTATTTGCTTTTTTTAAGTTTTAAAAGTACTTCCAAAGTGATATCAAAGGAATCATCAGCATAAAGCAATAATACATCACTGCTCTTATCAAAGATAAAGTTATAACCCATGTCTTTTGCAACTGCATCAATTGCTGCCTTTACATTATTTCTAACAGGAACCATTATCTCTTCATTTTTCACATAAATTTCGCCATTTGGCTGAGCAAATTTAACTTGTTCAAACTGCTGAATCTCTTGTTGTTTCTTAACTAATTCCTGCTGTACCTGAGCTTTCTTTTCTTCTGTCATTGTTCCTTGCTGTTTCTGGTAGTTATCATACGCTGTTTGCAAGCCTTGTGTTAATTGATCGCGTTCTTTTGTTAAAGCTGACACGATATTGTCAATTTTAGCCTGGGCTGCAATAGCTCCCGAATACTGTTCCATAATGGTCTGCGTATTTACGTAACCCACTTTTTGCGTTTGAGCGAATGTAACTAAAGAAACAAAGAAGAAAAGTAATAGTGCTTTTTTCACGATAACCTCGATTTATTATTGTTATAATCCTTGACCATATTGAAAATGGAATTCCCATGTTGGTTCTTTACCATCAACGAGTTTCCTGTCGAAACCATAACCATAGTCAAAACCAATCATACCAATTGGTTGAATAAGAAGTCTGGCCCCAATACCAACTGATCTTCTTAGATTGAAGAAATCAGTATCTTTAATGTCGTAAAATACATTACCTGCTTCTGCAAATGCAAGTAAATAAATAGGCACAGGTTCTAGTGCAAGAGCACCTCTAAGTTCAAAAATAAACCTGGCTTTAACTTTACCACCTATAATATTACCATCAGCACTCCTTGGTCCAACAGATCTGTCATCATAACCACGGAGAGGGGTAGTAGCAATGATAAGTCCATTACCACCCATAAAGAAATATTCGAATGGCTGTACTATTGTGTCATCACTTAACTCTTTAAGATACCCAATATCAACACTTGTAAAAAGTGCAACTCTGTTTGAATTAAAAAGCCTTTTGTACCATTCTGTTTTTAAATTAATTTTTAAGTAATCAACATCGCCTGGCAGAAATGGTCCGCCGGAAAGTTGAGCATCCAACTGAATCTTAGAACCGGTAGACGGAAAGATTGGATTGTCAATATCTGTTCTACTTATCGTTGCCCCAACTGTATATTGTCTTGATAATCCTTCTCTATAAAAACCAGCGCCGCCAAGAACATTATTATACTGGAATTTAAACATACCCATAAGGTAAAAATAGTTATCAGGCCATTTTAATCTTCTACCAACTTTTAAGGTACCACCGGATTGGCGTAAATCATAAATATAACGTTGTCTTGTATCGAAAACATCAAAACCAATCATGGTTGGTGTATTCATAAACCAAGGCTCACTAAAACCGAGAGAAAAAGTTCTGTAAAAATTACCAACACCAAATTGCCAGTTAAAACTTAACTGCTGACCTCCGCCAATTTGAAATGGCTCAGTGATTGAAAAGTTATTCAGTGTAAGTCCAATAGAACCACTTAACCCGAATGCACCACTGTAACCTACCGAAGCATTAAAGTATTCGCTGGATTTTTCCTGCACATTAATAATAATGGCAACTGTGCTGTCATTTTCAGGTTTGTAATCAACACCGGTTTTATATAATTCTTCCACGTTAAAGTAAGTAAGATTGGATAACTGCTGGATACTTCTCATGATAGTACTGCGACTGAAGTAATCTCCGGGGATTGTGTAAAGCTCTCTTCTAATTACCTTATCTTTTGTACGGTCATTCCCTTCAATTTTAACTGTTCCGATTCTGAAACGACTGCCTTCAATAATTTTTATATTTATATCCAGAGAATCTTCCGCAACTTTTTCTTCCTGAACCTGAAGGTTGAAAGCCAGGTACCCAAAATTTTGATATAATGAAGAAACGTCATCCTGTGCTTCGTTAAATCTTAAATTTTGATTAAGCTTTTCAAAATCAAAAATATCGCCTTTTCTCATATTAACATGGCTGAATAGTTCTTCATCAGAGTAAAGAGTATTGCCGGTAAAGTCAATATTACGAATAAAATACTGCGGACCTTCATATACGTTTACAACCACATCCATTAAGGTTTTGTCTTCTGATAACGCAAGTGAATCACTTTCAATTTCAAAATCTCTGAAACCATTTTTCCGATAGAAGTTTTTCAAAAGATCTTTGTCTGTTTCAAATCCCTTTTTATTAAATTTGTTACTTTTCCAAAACATATACCATGCTGTTTCGGTAGTTTCTTCAAGTTCGCCTCGTAATTCATCATCATCATACTTTTCGTTTCCGTTAAAAGAAACCTGGTTAATTTCGACAATACTTCCTTCGTCAATCTTAAATTCCAACAGCTTTCTGTTCTTTAATTTTTCTAATAAAACATATCTTCTATTAGGAGTATATTCATACTCAAGTTCATATTCATTAGTTAAATTATTGGTTTCTCGCCAGAGAGTGGTTATTGTTTCATCTGTAGTATCTGCTTCAGCAAATTCATAAATTACTGGAGTAATTTGGGCGTTCAACAGACCTTCTTCTTCGTAAAGCTTTTCTATCTCAAGCTTAATTTTATTTATAGACTGAGGTTTTAGAGTTTGACCACCAACAAGCCCAATCTTCTCTTCGATATCATCTTTACTGATTTCGTCGTCGCCTGTTATCACATATCTGTCCAATCTGGGATATTCGTCCACTTTAATGATGAGAAAAACACCATCATCAAGTTCTTTATCAATTAGAATTTGGACATCAGAAAATATAGTCAGTTTCCATAATCTCTTAATTGCATTAATGGTTTCATCTCCAGGGATTTGGAATTCATCACCAACCCGCAATCCGCTGTTAGCAATAATTGTGTTGGCATCAGTTGTAGAGTTTCCCTCAACTGAGATTCCTAAAATTTTGTAGTTTTTCGGACGTACTTGAGAATTTGTTTCTGAAGTAAAAACGAATAGCAAACTGAAGCTAATTATCAACCAGGTTATCGGCAAGTTTTTCGGCATCTTCTCTGTCTTTAGATTTATTAGAAATTTGTTCACTTACAAGTCCAAATCGTCTCTCTCGTTTTTGAAAACTTGATATTGCATCGAGTAAATTGTCTGTCTTGAATTCAGGCCATAAAACATCCGTAACATAAATTTCGGAATAAGCTATTTGCCAAAGAAGAAAGTTGCTAACCCTGTATTCACCGCCACTTCGTATCATAAGATCAGGATCCGGCATACCAGCTGTGGTAAGATTATTCGACACCAATTCTTCGTCAATATTTTCAAGTGTAATTTTACCCTCTGCGTATTGCTTGCTTATATTCTTAAAAGCTTCAATAAGTTCCCACCTGCCACTGTAACTTAAGGCAAGGTTTAAAACCATTTTGTCATTATTTTTTGTCTTATTGACAGCTTCTTCAATTTCTTTTCTCACCAGATCAGGAAGCATATTATTGTTTCCGATGGTGTTCAATTGAATATTATTTGAATGAAGATCATCGGTTTCTGATTGCAGGCTTTTCACCATTAGTCTCATCAAGGTAGAAACTTCATCTTTTGGTCTCTTCCAGTTTTCTGTTGAGAACGTATAGAGGGTAAGAAATTTAACACCTAATCGGGCACAAGACTCAACCATTTCACGAACAGTTGAAACGCCAGCTTTATGTCCGGCAGCACGCGGTAAACCCCGTCCTTTGGCCCAACGTCCATTTCCATCCATTATAATGGCAATGTGTTTAGGTATGTTTCCCTGTCCAGAAAACTCGTCTAATTTTTTTTCTAGCTTTTTATCCAAGTGCTTATAAAAAAAGGATTTATTAATAATATTCAGACTTGCCAAAATAAATCTGCCAGACCTAAATGTCAAGGTTCATTATGAGGTGTGTAACTTGAGAGTGTTTCTTACTGAAAAGAAATAAACGGAAGATATGAGCTAGCTTTGGCTGATTATTTGAACCAGCTTAATTCTTTTCTGCGCATCTTCATCCAGCGAAGATATAATAATTCTGGCTTTATTCATTAAATTTTGAGGAACACCTACAAATAAAGTGACCGTTTTAGTACTGAGGTTAGCATATTTTGTGGAAAGAAAAGCAAGTCTGGAATAAATTTTAGGGTCGTCGAAGTCGTTTTCCGTAAGTGTAACACCTATTGCAACCTTTTTTTTGTATCTGGCGATTGCGTCTACCTCATAGTTACCAACGGGTTCCGGAGTGGGGAGGTATTTCCCGAATTTGCGACTAAGAGTAAGATAACCCTTCTGTCTGAAGTGGTCGACTAACTTGTCAACTCTGTCTTGATGTGATATACGTGCCATGATGTTCTAATGTTAGTTATCATTTATATTAATTGTATGATGGAATTATTGGAATAATTGGTGAAAACTTTTTCCACTCTAAGACTTTAATGTTAAGTATTTTATCATATTGAAACATTCTTATCTCACTTGTACTATTTACTCGGCCAAAAAGTACTTTTTTGCCATTTAGAGATGTTGAAAGGAAATAAGGTTCCAGCATAATTTCCTGAAGATTGTAAAGGAAGCGGATTTTACATCTATTTATTATAGCTTTCTTAAATATATTCGTTTTCATTTTCATATCTCCTTAGTTGTACCAGCGCATAACGCCTGCTACTTTACCTACTATCGAAAAATCGGATAGATTGTTTACTTCAATAACCGGATAGTTTTCGTTTTCAGGAATTAATTTAACTCCTGCTTTATTCTGTTCAAATCTTTTCAAAGTTGCTTCATCACCAAGAAGCGCTACAATAATATCGCCGTTGCGCGCATCTTTTTGCTGACTGACAATTACAAGATCTCCTTCAAAAATCCCGGCATTTATCATACTGTCCCCCTTTACCCTTAGAGCAAAACAGTCTTTTTTACTTCCAATCATATTAACATCCAGATTGAGCGAGCCTTCGATGTTTTCTTGAGCAAGAATAGGATATCCTGCTGCAACACGACCAATGATTGGAATTTCAACTGAATTCCCACGATCTGAACCTGATAGTGAGGCGGCAGTAAGAGATATAGAGCGACTTTGATTACTTTCGACATTTAAATGCCCTTTTTTCTGGAGAGCATCGAGATGTCGTTTTACACCAAAAGTGGAGGCAATTTCGAACTTGCTTCCGATTTCTCTGTAGGAGGGTGGGTACCCATTACTTTCGACGAATTGCGTTATGAATTCTAGAATTTCTTGTTGACGTGGAGTTAAATCTTTTTTCATACCAGTGCTCATTTGTTCACTACAAATATAGTGCACAGATGTACACCTGTCAAGTTTAAAAATAATATTTATTTTAAATATATCCTGATCTTACCCTTAATCACAATCAATAATTTTGTGAGCAAAACCTAATATTGAGTATGACCCCGATCTTTTATGAATTAAAAAGCAATGAACTGTCATAAATAGTATTAATTGTATTGTTTATATTAATTTATGAACTTTTTCTCTATACTTATTTTTTAGTAGGAGTGTATTAGTAATTTGAAGGATTATATAATTCTATGAAATCTATAAATAAATTCCTCGAAACTGGTCTGTTTGGTTATCTGTTAATTTTTTGCGGGCTTTTGATTTCTCTTCTTATTCTTGCGGATTACTTTGAAATGCCTACCACCTATCTGATTTTATCGATCTTTCTGGTAATTTTATTCTTATTTATGGCTATTCTTTATTTTGTGAGAAGCAGAAGAGTGAAAAAAAAAACAGGCAGTAAAATTCTTCTTCAGCCCGTATATGATGAAGGAAAGAAAATTCTTTTAGATGGATTTAATGAAAAACGTAAATTCAGGGAGAGAAATATAACCAGAGAAGAAAGTGCTTTTTTGATGAATAGTTTTAGTGATAATAGTAAATTGATTGAAACAAAACCTTTGATGAATGAGCGTGAAACGCTTTTAGTAAATATTAGTGATCCAATTAACAACGAAACACCTGAAAAGAGTTTAATTGTTAATAAAGTTAAACAACGTCCTCCCAGCTATAAAGACATACAGGATGCAAAAAAACTTTCTCTTTATTATGAATTTACAGGTGAACTTTTCGATTTGTTTAACAGATTGGATGTAGAACAGGTTGAGAAGATCACAAAACAATTTAACAAAGGTATAAAAGAAAAATTTTGGTTGAACGAAAAATAGGTAAGGCAGATTTGAAATCTGCCTTACGGTGTTAGTTAATCTACGTTTTTAATCCATCCATAACGATCTTCAATTCTTGCGTATTGGATATCAGTAATTTCTTTGTAAAGTTTCTTACTCAATTCGCCTGGTTCATCATCACTGAAGTTTACCATTTTCTCATCAAATTTGATTTTACTTACTGCAGAAATTACGGCTGCTGTTCCGGTGCCGAAAACTTCTAACAAATTACCAGCTTCATTGGCTTCAAATACTTCGTCGATAGTAATGTCGCGTTCTACCATATTGTAACCCCAGTCCTTAAGGACTTGAATTGCGGACATCCTGGTAACACCGGGAAGAATTGATCCGGTTAGCCGGGGAGTTGCAACTTCGTCTTTGAAACGGATGAATAAATTCATTGTGCCAACTTCTTCTATAAAACGCTGTTCAATGGCATCCAGCCATAGTACTTGCGCGTAACCTTCGGCTTTTGCTTCGGCTTGTGCTTTTAAACTTGCAGCGTAGTTGCCGGCACATTTGCAGTCGCCAACGCCTTTACGAACCGCGCGAACATAATTACGTGTGCAGTAAATCGGTACTGGCTTAAATCCCTGTGGATAGTATGGTCCAACCGGACTTAGAATAATGAACAATTTGTACTTATTAGCTGGTCTAACGCCCAATGCTGGTTCTGTTGCACACATAAAGGGGCGAATGTAAAGTGAATACCCTGGCTGAGTTGGAATCCAGTCTTTTTCAATACTTATCAGTTTAGTAAGTGCATCCATCACAAAGTTTACGTCGAAGGTTGGCATGCACAAACGGGCAGCTGAGTTGTTCATTCTTTCAAGATTCTTATCAGGGCGAAATATTGCAATGTTTCCGTTATCCTGCTTGTATGCTTTTAATCCTTCAAATATGGCCTGACCATAGTGTAAACTCATGGCGGCAGGACTCATAGCAAAATCTTCATACTTTTTAATTGTAGCATTTTTCCACTCGCCCCCTTCCCAATCCATAACGAACATATGGTCAGAAAAGTTAGCTCCAAACACTAAATTGTCTGGCAATACAACGGGTGTGGTTCTGTTTACTTTTTCAATTTTTAGTTCCATAATAACCTCGTATAATTTTATACTGAACGAAAAATATTAAAAAAAGAAATTATATGACAGGTGAAAAGTGATGTAGATGGCCCTTCAATATCAAAGTCCAAGCAATGCGGCGTACAATGTGTGAAACAAATTCTTTTTTTTAAATTTAAAACTCAAGTCATTGCCTTGCAAAAAGTCCAATCCATAAAAACTTGTCCGTTTGAAAAATATATTTGTTTCTTTTTATGAACTTGCACGGCTTTATGTACCGACAGAATAACATGCAGTCATTCAAATTTTCTGGTAGACGCCCTCTTTGACGAAACAGCAGTATTCTTCAGCGACTAAATTAATCGAATTTGTGTATCGGGGATGGTCTGAGCCCCTCCCCTACAAAATCAGTTTTACATCCATAAAATTATTATCTTGCCCCATAACAATAATAGAATGGTGTTCATGAATCCTGTGCAGGCGGTTGGCAGAAAAACTTTAAACTTCTTCGAAGAATTCGGGCAAATAAGCCTTTTGTTCTTCCGTATTCTCCGTTCCTTAAAAGATGTTATCCGAAGCCGCAAACTGATCCTCTTTCAAATGGAACACATAGGCGTTAACTCGCTCCCATTGGTTGTGATAATTGCGACGTTTACAGGTGCTGTTTCCGCATGGCAGGCGGCTTACCAATTAAAAGGAATTGCGCCACTATCATTTTTAGGTGCTGCGACAAGCCGCGCAATTATAACAGAGTTGGGACCTGTTTTAACAGCTATTGTTATTGCCGGAAGGGTTGGTGCATCTATTGCGGCTGAACTCGGTTCAATGAAAGTTACCGAACAAATTGATGCGCTCGAGACGATGGGGATCAGTCCCATTCGTTACCTTGCCATGCCAAGGGTTCTTGCTGCCATCATAATGATGCCCATTCTTATAATATTCGCCAACGTAATTGCCATTGGCGGGGCATATTTTATTTCTAACATGTTTCTTGATGTATCCTTCAATGTATTTTTCGATTCCGTTCAGCGTTTCTTTCTCTTCAGCGATTTCAATTTCGGACTCCTGAAAGGTGTTATTTTCGGCGGCGTTACAGCCCTTCTGGGATGTCATATCGGGTTCAAAACCGAAGGGGGTGCCGAGGGTGTAGGGCAATCTACTATCAGGTCTTTTGTACTCGGTGCTGCTATGATATTGATAGTAGATTATATCCTTTGGTCACTTCTTTTTTAGTTGGGAAACTATTTGTGTATTTCATGCATTTACTCTAGTAGTTTCTGGCGGAAATAATAGTTAAATAGTATCCCTTCGTCCGATTTTTCTTGCGTAGAATTTGGAACGGCTGTAAGTTTCGTATGCTAAAAAGAAATTTATTTCCCGTTTAATTGATACATAAATATAACAGTTCTTTGATTCCCGATGTTTATATTTAATGGAAATAACAGGCATCAAATCCTGAATGTGTTTTTTACTGAAATAATGAGTGTGCTTGATAATTTTACTATTTAGCTCTAATTGTTATAGTAACCAATTTAATTATTTTTAGGTGAGTTATGTCAGAGTATACAAAACAAATACTGGAAGAAGTAAAAGCAAAAAATCCAAGCGAACCAGAATTTCATCAGGCTGTTGAAGAAATGGCTGAATCGTTGGATATAGTTTTTGAAAGACATCCCGAATACCGTTCGGCTAAAATTATGGAAAGAATGGTTGAGCCGGAAAGATTGATAATGTTCCGCGTTCCCTGGATGGATGATCAGGGCGAATTTCACATTAATCGCGGTTTCCGCATTGAAATGAACAGCGCTATTGGACCTTATAAAGGCGGTTTAAGATTTCACCCTTCTGTAAATCTTGGTATCTTAAAATTTCTTGCTTTCGAACAAGTATTCAAGAATTCCTTGACAACATTGCCTATGGGCGGTGGTAAAGGCGGTTCTGATTTTAATCCTAAAGGAAAATCAGATAATGAAATTATGCGTTTTTGCCAAAGTTTTATGAGTGAATTATTCCGTCATATTGGACCTAATACTGATGTACCTGCGGGTGATATTGGTGTTGGTGGTAAGGAAATAGGTTATTTATTTGGTCAGTACAAAAGACTGGCTAATGAATTTACTGGTGTTCTTACAGGAAAAGGTATTAATTGGGGTGGTTCGCTTATCAGACCGGAAGCAACTGGTTTTGGTAATGTTTACTTCGCTGAAGAAATGCTTAAAACCAAAGGTCAGACCTTTGAAGGCAAAAGAGTTGCAGTTTCCGGTTTTGGAAACGTGGCTTGGGGTGCAGTTAAAAAAGCAACTGAGCTTGGTGCTAAAGTTGTTACTATTTCCGGACCTGATGGATTCATTTATGACGAAGAGGGCATCAGCGGTGAGAAAATTGATTATATGTTGGAGTTAAGATCCAGCAATAATGATGTTGTAGCTCCTTACGCTGAAAATTTTGGGGCTAAATTCTTTGAAGGTAAAAAACCATGGGGAGTTAAAGTGGATGTTGCTTTACCTTGTGCTACTCAAAATGAAATTTATGAAGAGGATGCAAAAGAATTAGTTAAAAATGGCGTTATAGCTGTAAGTGAAGGCGCAAACATGCCAACAACCATTGAAGGTTACAAAGTATTTAATGCTGCTGGTATTCTTTATGCTCCTGGTAAAGCTTCTAACGCTGGTGGTGTTGCTACATCCGGACTCGAAATGTCGCAGAACAGCATGAGATTGCCTTGGTCACGCGAAGAAGTTGATTCAAGATTACACGAAATCATGAAACGAATTCACGAACAATGTTACGAAACTGCTGAAAGATTTGGCACACCTGGTAACTATGTGAATGGCGCTAATATTGCCGGTTTCCTTAAAGTTGCCGATGCTATGTTAGATCAAGGTCTTGTATAATAATTATTATTTCATAACAATGAGATAGATAGTACCGGTTACTTTAACGAGTAACCGGTATTGTTTTTTTATACCATGGTAGATTACACAATTAAATCCCGTATTGAAGAAGTCTTTGGTAACCGCATTAAGCGTTTTCAAAAATTGATGCGATTTAAGATAAGAGATATTCTTCTTGTATCAAGTCTTTACGACAACTATCTGTTTGAAGAAGACGGTCGTTTGTATGAATTGATACGTGAAGAATACCAATCCTTAAATCTGAGTCATGCACCCGAAATAACCCATGTAACAACTGGGGAAGAAGCTATTCAGCTTCTGAAGGATGAAAACAGATACGACCTTATTATTACAACGGTCCATATCGAAGACATGAACGCGGTTACCTTTGCAGAAGAGTTGATTAAGGAAGAAATTCAAACCCCAAGAATTCTCCTTGCTTATGATAACAGGGAACGAAAAGATATTGAAACAAATTACGACACTTCGGTTTTTGACAAAATATTTATCTGGCAGGGCGACTACAAACTTCTTATTGGAATTATTAAATATATTGAAGATAAGCTAAATGTGGAGGACGATACAAGGAATGTGGGTGTTCAGTCTATCATTTTGGTTGAAGATAATGTAAAGTTTTATTCAACGTATCTGCCTCTTATTTATACCGAAATATTTGATCAGTCTCAGCGCTTAATTGCCGGTGGCGTTAACATGACTCACCGTTTTTTAAGGATGCGTGCCCGTCCCAAAATTTTGTTGTGTACTACTTACGAAGAGGCATGGAGCTATTTTGTAAAGTATAAAGAATTTCTTTTGGGAATAATTTCGGATATTGAATTTCTCCATGATGGAGTTAAAGACCCGGAAGCCGGGTTAAAGTTTGCGCGTAACGTGCGCAAGGAAGTGCATGATATACCTATTCTTCTTCAATCAAGTAAAGACCATAGTATTCAGGCATACGAAGTTGGCGCATCCTATCTTCATAAGAAATCCCCAAGACTTCTTCATGACTTAAGAAAATTCATGGTGTCAAATTTTGGTTTCGGTGATTTTACATTCAGAACCCCGGATGGACAGGAAGTTGCCACAGCTAATAATCTCAAGACTTTGCAGGAAGCTCTGGAAAACGCTCCGGAAGCATCCATTCTTTATCACGCCGAAAGAAATCATTTTTCCAACTGGTTAAAGGCCAGAACGGAATTCTGGCTGGCGAGCAGGCTTCGCCCAAGTCGTGTAACGGATTTTAATAATACCGCGGAACTACGGCAGTCTCTCATCAACGAGGTGAAAAACTACAGAGAGATGAGATTACGTGGCATTATTACGGATTTTCGTAAGGATTATTTTGATCCATATAATAGTTTTGCCCGAATAGGTGGTGGTTCGCTTGGTGGAAAGGCCAGGGGACTTGGTTTTATAAATACACTTATCAATAATTTTAGTGTGCGGGACAAATTTGAAGATGTTGAAGTTTATGTCCCATCTGCTATAGTAATTGCAACGGAAACATTCGACTTTTTTATGGAGGAGAATGATCTTTTCAACTTTGCTATGGCAGAGGAAGATGATTCTGTTATTCTGAGAAGGTTCAGAGAGGCGGAAAAATTTCCTGAAGAAATTAAAGATAGATTGCGCGAATTCTTGAATCTTATAAAGGATCCTTTGGCTGTTAGATCATCAAGTTTATTGGAAGATTCACAGTTCCAGCCTTTTGCCGGTGTGTATGAGACTTTTATGATTCCAAATGATAATGAGGATATTGAAATACGTTTGGAAGAATTGATTATTTCTATTAAAAGTGTATACGCGTCAACTTTTTCAAAGAATGCCAAAGATTATCTTAAAGCCACTTCTTACAGATTAGAAGAAGAGAAAATGGCTGTAATTATTCAAAAACTGGTTGGTGCAAAAAGAGGAACAAGATTCTATCCTGATTTTGCCGGTGTTGCTAAATCACACAACTTTTATCCTGTCCCGCCACAAAAGTCAGCAGACGGTATCGCGCTTGTCGCGCTTGGTCTGGGTTTTTATGTAGTTGGTGGCGGAAATACGGTAAGGTTCTGCCCTCAGTATCCTAAGCATTTGCTCCAGTTTTTCTCAACAAGAAATACCATAAAAAATGCACAGCAAAACTTTTTTGCCCTGGATCTTGAAAATAAACATGATAAAAATGACGAGAACTTTCCCGAAGCATGCGTGGTAAACTATCCGCTGCGGGTTGCAGAAAAGGACGAAACTCTTTTTTATGTTGGTTCCACCTACTCGGCAGAAAATGATATGGTGTATGATGGTATCTCCAGGCAAGGTTCTCGCGTTGTAACTTTCGCGCCAATTCTAAAACATAAAATGTTTCCACTCCCGGAAATACTTGGTTTGCTGCTTAAACTTGGCAAATGGGGAATGGGCACTCATATTGAAATAGAATTTGCCGTAAATACAAAAGTTCCACCGGGGCATCCAAAAGAATTTGCTTTACTTCAAATGCGCCCCATGGTTCTTGGAAGAGAGTCGGAAGATTTTGATGTTAACAGTTATGAGAAAGAAACGCTTGTTTGCAATAGTCAAAATGTATTAGGCGATGGAATAATTACTGATATAAAAGATGTGATTTTTGTTGATATAGATAAGTTTGATAGAGGTAAGAGCAAAGAAGCAGCGCTTGAAGTTGCAAAACTGAACGAGCAAATGGTAAATGAAAAGTGTCAATATATTCTTATTGGTGTAGGGCGTTGGGGAAGTCTGGATAAATGGCTTGGTATTCCCGTTACCTGGGATCAGATTTCAGGCGCAGCGGTGATTATTGAATCCGGGTTCAGGGATTTTGTTGTTGAGCCATCACAAGGTTCTCACTTCTTCCAGAATATCACTTCATTCAGAATAGGTTATTTTACAGTTAAGCACGGCAGCGATGCTGAACATATTGATTGGGATTGGTTAAGAAGTATAGAACCCCTTAAACAAGGGGCCTTTACAACACATATTAGAACGGAAAATCCTTTTACAGTTAAGATTAACGGGCAGAAAAATAAAGGAATTATTATAAAGCCGAAGGAAAGTCAGGAAGCAGAAGTCAGAATTCAGGAGCCTGAGGTTAGTAGCTCGGATGATACTAAAAGTTAGATGAATGATTTTTTAGGGTATTAATGAATTGTTCTACTGTTAAATTGCTGCATTGTTGTTGGAATAAATCGTTAAGATAGAATGTGATAATTTATAATCTGAAAAATTATATTTTATTTTTGTGAGCGCTGTAGGTGCGATATTACGTTAAAAGAAAAATTGTAATAATACCCAGCTCCTGCGTAGCGAAATTATTATTTTTCACTTAGTCACTTAGTCACTTAGTCACTTAGTCACTTAGTCACTTAGTCACTTAGTCACTTAGTCACTTAGTTCATCCTTCCATAAATGATTTCAATAGTTCTGATGTTGAAACATTCAATCCAGAAAACACTTCAGGATTAGCCGGATCTTTTTTATAGAGTTTCATTCTTTCTCTGATATTAATACCAAGTTCTTTACCCAACTCAACACCAAACTGGTCAAAACTATTTATTCCCCAGATGAAACCTTTAGCGGCTGTACGGTGCTCAAGAAGGGAAAGAAGAAGTCCGGCGGCAAATGGATTTTGGTTTTTTAATAAAAATACATTTGAGGGTCTGTTACCCGTAAATACCTTATGAGGAAGTTCGTTTTCTTTACCAAATGCAAGCGCATCCGGTTGAGCAAAGAAATTTGTCATCAATTCTTCGTGCAGTGAAATTTCTTCATTGCTTTCCACTTTATATTGAGGATTGATAAACCCTATAAAATCGATCGGGACGATGCTGCTTCCCTGATGAAGAAGTTGAAAATACGAGTGCTGACTATTAGTTCCGGGCTCCCCAAAAATGACTTCACCGGTATCGAACTCAACACTTCTGCCAGAAAGGTCTACTGATTTCCCGTTGCTTTCCATTTCGGTCTGCTGGCAGTGCGCGGCATATTTATGCCATGCCTGGCTGTAGGGAACAATGGCTCTGGTTTTGTAACCCATAAAATTTATGTTCCACAGATCAATCAGTCCGGCTAGCACAGGTATGTTTTTCTCAAACGGCTGATTCTGAAAATGCTGATCCATCCAAAAGGCGCCTTTAAGGATTTCAACAAAATTATCATACCCAAGATAGAGTGACAGTGGTACGCCTCCAACGGCAGATGTAGCGCTGAAACGACCTCCAACCCAGTCCCAGAAACCGAACATGTTTTCCGGATCGATGCCGAATTCTTCAACTCTCTTCTGTGCGGTTGAAACCGCTATAAAATGTTTCTTGATTACTTCGGGATCATCTCCCAGGGAATTTGTCATCCAGGATTTCACGGCTCTGGCGTTCGCCATTGTTTCGGCCGTTGTAAAAGTTTTTGAAACTATAATTACCAGTGTTTCAGCAGGATTAAGTTTTTCTGTTTTTCTCACAAAATCAGTCGGATCAACATTGGCAATAAAGTAGAGATTCATTCCCTCGATAGCCGAAGCCTTTGAAACTTCCGCTAAATATTCCGGACCCAGATATGAACCACCAATTCCGACAGAAACAATATTTTTTAGTTTATCTCCTTTAACCCCAAGCAATTCTCCGTTTATTATTTTTTTCGAGAAACCTTCAATCTTGCTCAACACAGCTTTTATATCCGGCATTACGTCATTTCCATTAAGGTAAACATTGTTCCCGGAAAAATTACGCAACGCTGTATGTAAAACTGATCTTTGCTCTGTAACGTTTATTTTTTCTCCGGCAAACATGCTGTTAATACTGCTTTTCAAATCCGTTTCTTCAGCCAGTTCAAGAAGAGTATCCATTACCTCTTCTGTTATCAATTGCCTTGTATAGTCAAATAGCACATGATCGGTTGATTGAGAAAAATGCTCTCTTCTTCTGGGATCAGACTCGAACCAGTTCTTTAAATCGGGTTCAAGTTTCTTACGTAAATTTTTCAGTTTCGCCCAGGCTTTTGTTTCATTTACTGGTGTTCGCTGCTCACTCATTTTATCATCTCCAGTGCGGATAATTCTTATAATATTTTTTATAATTAATGGAAGTAAAATACTTAAAATGATTGGTTAAAGAAAATGGGGAGACGTTGAAACGTAGAGAAGTAGAGACCGAGAGATGAAGAGATCAAAAAAGCAAAAAGATCAACAAATAAAGGACAAAGATCGGGAGTGTGGACAGCACTGGTTATTTGCTGAATACAAGATTCATAATGTCGCTCCTGACGGAGCTGGACCGATGTTTATATTAGCGCCGTAGGCGCGATATTATGGTGAAAATCGAAAACATATCCCAGCCAAAAGCCCCGGCGGGGCGGTAGTATTTGAATCTTGTCGGAACTACTTAGTTTTTTTGTGCTAGATCTTTTCAACAGGTAATCCTTCAACTCGAAATCCGTGATAGTCCTTCTATTCTGTCTCCTGAATTCTGACTCCTGTATTCTGCTTTCTGCCCTTGACTCAATCCTTCATTAAGATTAAGTTAGAATTGTTTTTCAACATATATATCAGCCAATGCTAGATTTCGACAAATATATTGACAGCGTTTTTGAAAACGATTTCTTCAGGATTTTCTGGAACAGTCTTACCGACGGCGTAAGGATAACGGATCAGGAAGGAAATGTTCTCCACGCCAACGATGCTTATTGCTCCTTAATTGATAAAAGCCGCGAAGAGGTTTTAGGTATTCCTTACACAGATTTATATCATCCCAAAATCCGGAGCGAAATACTTAACATGTACCAGCGTAACTTTCGTCTGGATCAAATGAACACACATTTTCAGAGAGAATTAATTCTATGGAACGGTAGAAAAGTATGGTACGAGTTTTTTAATTACCCTGTGAATATTGAGGGCATAGAAAAGGTTATTCTTTGTGTTGTGAAAAACATCACTACTTACAAGCGTGAGGAAATTGAGCATTCCAAAACCGCAGCCAGACTTCGTAGTTTAGCGGCTCATCAGCAGACAGTTAGAGAGGAAGAACGCACATCTATTGCGCGTGAGATACATGATGAATTAGGACAAGTATTAACAGTTCTCAAGATTCAAAATTCGTTGGTTGGGAAAAAACTTGGCGCTGATCAGCAGGACTTGAAGGAGAAAATTGAAAGGGCTGAAACCATGATTGATGCCGCTGTTGATTCTGTTCAAAAAATCTGTTCCAAGCTTAGACCCGGAGTTTTGGATAATTTAGGACTTGTGGCAGCAATAGAATGGCAATGCGAAGAGTTTGAGAAAAGTACAAATATTGTTACAACGTGCAATACATTTAAGGGCGAACTGAAATTACGACCTCAAAAGGTGACAGCTATTTACAGAATTTTTCAAGAAGCGCTGACGAACGTAGCCCGGCACTCCGGGGCAACAAAAGTAGATGTCGATTTTATCGTTCACGGAAATAACTTATCTTTGGAAGTAAGAGATAATGGAACCGGTATTACGGACTCGAGAATTGAGGGGAGAACCTCTCACGGGTTAATAGGTATGAAAGAAAGAGCTTTGCTTTTCAGCGGCGAAGTTGAAATTTTAGGTGAAGCGGGGAAGGGAACTACCGTTAAAGTACGTATACCAAAGAAAGATAACAGGGAGTTGTTATGATAAATATTGTTATGGCTGATGACCATGCAATTGTGCGTGAAGGGATGAAACAAATAGTTTCTGAAGAGGATGATATTAAGGTTGTTGGCGAGGCTAATGATGCGGAAGAACTTTTTGAAGTCCTGAGAAAAGTGGATTGCGATATTGTTATTCTTGATCTTAATATGCCCGGTAAAACCGGTTTGGATGCCCTTAAAGATATGAAAGTCGAATTCCCGGAATTGCCAGTTCTAATACTAAGCATGTATGATGAAGATCAATATGGCATTCGTTCTCTTAAAGCCGGTGCCTCGGGCTACCTTAGAAAAGTAAGCGCACCTGATGACCTTGTTTTAGCGATTAGAAAAATTGTAAGTGGCGGGAAATATATTAGTCCGGCGCTTGCCGAGAGCCTTGCCAACAACATTGGATCAGGAAAGGTGATGCAGCCTCATGAGCATCTTTCTGATAGAGAATATGAAGTGCTCTGTAAAATAGCCAGTGGAAAAACAGCTGATGAAATAGCGCACGAAATTTCAATTAGCATCCACACTGTTTATAGTTACAGAAACAGAATAATGGATAAGATGCAGTTGAAATCGAATGTAGAGCTTACTCAATACGCTATTCAGAACAAACTTCTAGATTAGAATCTTGTAGTAATTTTTATTACAAACGCCTCATAAAACCTATCACGTTATAATCACAAGTTCTGCTATTTTATAACCAACCCCATTCAGCTATTTTGACTTCCGAGTAAATAAAAATCATAGCTTAAAATGATTTTTAATTCAACAAGCTTTGTATATAAAATACCTTACAAAATTAATTTCATGCTGGAGGAAAAATGTCTCAATACGTAAAAGATTTAATGGCTGATGTTAGAGCTAAAAACCCTTCCGAAACTGAATTTCATCAAGCGGTAGAAGAAGTTGCAGAATCATTAGACTTAGTTCTTGAAAGACACCCTGAATATCGTGCTGCAAAAATTCTTGAAAGAATAATTGAACCTGAAAGATTAATTTCATTTAGAGTTCCCTGGGTTGATGAGCAGGGCGAAGTTCATGTAAACAAAGGTTTCCGTATTGAAATGAACAGCGCAATAGGACCTTACAAGGGCGGTTTAAGATTCCATCCTTCAGTAAATCAAGGTATCCTTAAATTCTTGGCTTTTGAGCAAGTATTCAAAAACTCTCTAACTACACTCCCTATGGGCGGTGGTAAGGGTGGTTCTGACTTTGATCCAAAAGGCAAATCAGATCTTAAAATTATGCGTTTCTGTCATGCATTCATGCAGGAATTATTCCGTCACATTGGTCCTAACACAGACGTACCTGCTGGTGATATTGGTGTTGGCGGCAGAGAAATCGGTTACATGTTCGGTATGTATAAAAAATTAAGAAACGAATTCACCGGCGTTCTTACTGGTAAAGGTTTGAACTGGGGTGGCTCTTTAATACGTCCTGAAGCTACAGGTTATGGCGCAGTTTATTTTGGCGCTAACATGCTTGAAACACGTAACGAAACTTACGAAGGCAAAACTTGTTTGGTTTCCGGTTCAGGTAACGTTGCTCAGTACACAATAGAAAAAATATTAGATCTTGGTGGAAAGCCTGTTACTGCTTCTGATTCACAAGGTTACATTTATGACGAAGCTGGTTTTGACAGAGAAAAATTAGCCTTCTTAATGGATCTTAAAAACGTTCGCCGTGGAAGAATTAAAGAATATACAGAAAAATATTCAAGCGCTGTTTACACAGCAGTTGATAGCTCGTTGGATTACAATCCATTATGGGATCATAAAGCGCAATGTGCTTTCCCATCAGCAACACAAAACGAAATCAATCTTAAAGATGCACAGAACCTTCTTAAAAATGGTTGTTATCTTGTATCTGAAGGCGCTAACATGCCTACAATGCCGGAAGGCGTTGAATTATTCGTTAACGAAAAAATATTATACGGACCAGGTAAAGCTGCTAACGCCGGTGGCGTTGCTGTATCAGGTCTTGAAATGGCTCAGAACAGCATGCGTTATGGCTGGTCAAGAGAAGAAGTTGATACTAAATTAAATAGCATCATGAAAGCTATCCACAAAACTTGTTTGGATACTTCAGAAAGATTCGGCACACCTGGTAACTACGTAAATGGCGCTAACATTGGTGGTTTCTTGAAAGTTGCTGACGCTATGATGGATCAGGGTGTTGTATAATTTTCCTTTATTGATAAAATAGAATACCTTTACTGACAAGGGGCTCTTTTGGGAGTCCCTTTTTGTTTTAAACGCGTAGCCGGAAAGTATTGTTTTATATTAGGTTCAACCCTTTCAGGGTTGTGTGCTACTGGTTATTTCACAATACCGGATTTCATCCGGTATTAATCTGGTTTGACTCCTTCGGAGTCATCAATCTTTTATTATGGTAAGTTATCTAAAACACAAAATCCCGAAGGGCCGGCCGGTTATTGTGGAACTGAATAGAAGTTTGCTAGCAAAATCCCGGTGGGATATTCCATAAACCGCTGGCGCAACCAGTGGAAAGCAAACCGAGAAATAATCCCACATCCCCAGCTGGGTTGAAGTCTTTGGTTTCGGAGGGTAAGCAATTTTTTCTAAGTCTGTTCTATTCGTTACCTAAATCCCGGAGGGATTTAACTATTTTAACACTGGGCGATAGCCCGGTGTTAAAACCAATCTTAGTTGACAACAACCACGAAGTGGTTGAACTAAAGGTACTTTTCATCATACTCTACTCCCGCCTCATCTAAAACCCTTTTAACTTCTTCCAGATATGTAACTTGCTGATGGTGTTCCTTTTGATTTTTGATATAGTTAATCACTCTCTCTTTTTCCTTTATCGAGTAGGTGAAAGCGCCATACCCAACCTGCTATGCAGTGAATCCAGGGAAATTTTTTGTTCTTTGATCCAAATTGAGCTGCAGACTTTAGTATCCTTTACAAGGTCGGCAAGAGCAATACTTGGATGTAGCGAAACCAGCAAATGCAGATGATCCTTGACTCCATTGATTTGATAAAGCACGCAATTTTTATTCTTTGCCATGCCCCAGATGTACTTGAATAACTTTTCATGGTGTTCATAAAGGAGTACTTTTTCTCTGTGTTTCGTTGAGAAGATTACGTGGTAGAGTATTTGGGTGTAGGTGCTCATACAAATCCTTTTATTTATCTCGGAGACTATTTTGCTTTTTACTTAGTAATCTAGTTCAACCCCTTCGGGGTTGATGTGACACAATCAGTTTCATTATCACCGGATTGCATCCGGTTTTACAATAGTTTGACACCTTCAGTGTCGGAAAGCAAAAGCTTCTTTATATATGTTGTTTTTTCTTCAAAATCCCGAAGAGCCTGCCCACCGATGGTGGGGATTAAACTGTTTTAACACCGAATGATTGTCCGGTGTTAAAACCAATCTTAGTTTCTCACAACCACGAAGTGCCTGCCCACCTCTGGCGTGGGTTGAACAAATACCTTTCTCCAAATCCGTCTTCAGAAGCATCAAAATAAGAAATAATAAACAGGGGCTACTGTTCAAAACTTCCTGTATCATTTATGTACTTGTAGATGATCAAACCTTTAAAAGTAGCAATCCACAATCCACCACTTCCCATATCTTTTACATCATAAACTAAATCAGATGGTAGGGGAGAATTAACTGAATTATAATGGTTTACAATTTCCCCGTATTTAATTTTATAAATACCATTTGCAGTGCCGAGCCAGGTTGAAGTGCTTTTTGTATCTATTGCATATATTCTATGTTCACCATATTCAATTTCAGTCCATTCATTATTATAATAACGATGCAAAACACCTTTTGGATTTGTTGCCAAACCTTGTTTTATTGCCACATATATTTCAGTATCGTAGTAAATATTTTTGAAAATTGAAACTGCTGAAATTTCTCCAGGAGTTAGTTGAGAGTTCCCAGATTTGTAATTGATCCAATTCGATTCAGGAGTCTCCTGTATAAAAACACCTGAAGACCTTGTACCGACAGCAACCTGCCCTCTATTCGAGATAGAAATTGAAGTGCAGACATGATAAAATTCAGTATGTAAATTAGAGCCCTTATTCATTATAAGACCGCGTTCTGTGCAAAGGTAAACTTCATCAGTAAATCCATATCTTCGTAAAACTCCGACAGCATTTGTAATTCCATTTGTATATTCAGACCAATTGCCAGTTTGCACATCAAAAATATATGTTCCATAGTATGAGGCAGCTATTATATTATCATTTGAAAAAAAATGCATATCTGTTATTGCGTAAGAAAATAAAATGGAATTATTTGGGTTGTAATTAATGAAATCTGGGGCATCATATTTTATCACTCCATTGTCAAGACTGCCTATCCATCCGTCTTTACCTGATATACAATTTATGTTTTCAGATGGAATGGCAGAGTTACTGTGATTATATACTACCCAGATAGTAGTATCTTCCAGTGTAGCATTAATTTCTATCAGTTCATTACTATTCATCGTTACATAATCGTCGTAATCCCGATAACCGAATTTCCTTAAAGTTATCTTATGAATACCGGGATAGACCCCTGGAATTGAATCAGGAGTGTTTTTCCCCGTTAGCGCATCATCCAAAATAATTTCTGCTTTTGGTGGGTTGGAACGAAGATAAAAACTCCCCCTGAACTGCGGGTGCCCTTCCACATCAACATCTAATGAGATTGTTTTATTGCTATCTAAAGTTACCGTTAGAGCTGTATCAAGGTAGAAGTGGTGTCTAAACTCTATCCGGTGTTCCCCTGAGGTTAAATATAAAAGTGAGTCCGGGGTGTTCCGCCCGGTAATTCTATCATCAAGGAAAATGGAATACCCTGAAGGATTGGTACTTAAAACGATTCCAGCCTCTGATGGAGGCGAATCTGGGGGTGTAACTGATAACTCCTTATCGCAGGAGGTGATAATAAGTAGCATTATTGCCAAGCAACTAACTACAGTTTCTTTTTGCATAATTTATCCGACTGTGTGATTATTTCAAGTTGAATGTCAGGCCACACTAAACACGCAGATTAAACTAACAATGTTCGTAGCATTGTCAAGGGTAAAATTGATAACTTGAAACTACTGCATCTCTTGCCGGTTGGCTTCATTTGATCTGATTTATTCCGCTCTATATTATTCCTCTATTATTGTTCTTTTTACCAAAAAATTTTATAGTTTTAACTGTGCGGGAATCAGATTTCATCTTAATCTTGATCCTAATCTTACTCTTAATAAGTTTTCTTCTAAAATTTCCAGATGGCATTAATCTATGAACATGGAAAACAAAGATCCCGAAAACAGTATTGACCCTTTTTTAGTTGAACATGGTTACGGAAACCGTTTTCAGGGCTTTCAAAACCTTATGCGCCTCAGGGTTCGTGATATACTTCTAGTATCAAGTTTGTATGATTTGTATCTCTTCGAAGAAGATGGTCGTTTATATGAATTGATACGTCATGAATACCAGGGACTTAACCTTAGTCACTCGCCGGAATTAACACGAGTGTCAGCAGGCAAGGCAGCAATAAAACTTGCCAAGGAAGAGAGCCGGTTCGATCTTATCATTACAACTATGCACATTGAAGATATGCACGCTATTCAATTCGCTAATCTGGTAAAAGAGGAAGGACTGGATATTCCAATAGTATTGCTTGCGCATGATAATCGCGAATTGAAGTATCTGCTTCTTCATCAGGATACTTCCATGTTCAATAAAATATTTATCTGGCAGGGCGATTTCAGAATCATCATTGCCATCATCAAGTATCTTGAAGACAAGTTGAATATTGATCATGATACCAAGATGGTTGGTGTTCAGAACATTATTGTTATTGAAGATAATGTAAGGTACTACTCTTCATTTCTTCCCATCATTTACTCGGAAATATTAAATCAATCCAGAAGATTAATTTCAGAAGGAATAAATCTTACCCATAAATTTTTAAGGATGCGGGCACGCCCTAAAATTATACTGTGCTCAAATTACGAAGAAGCACGAGAGTATTATAAAAAATACAAAGAACATTTGCTGGGCATTGTTTCTGACATTGATTTTCCGAAGAAAGGTTTGCAGGATCCGGAAGCGGGATTGAAATTTGCCCGCAAGGTGAAAAGTGATATGCCTGATGTTCCAATACTGCTTCTTTCGGATAACGCCGAAAATGAAAAACCATCTCATCTGGTTGGAGGGTCATTCGTTGTAAAAGATTCGCCGCTCCTGCTAAACGAATTACGCCAGTTTATGAATCAGTATTTTAGTTTTGGTGATTTCGTTTTCAGAACTCCCGAGGGTGTTGAGGTGGGGAGAGCAAATGATCTGAAATCGCTGGAAGAAAGTTTAGCGCAAGTACCCGAAAGTTGTGTTGAATACCATGCCTCCAGAAACCACTTTTCCAACTGGTTAAAAGCACGTACGGAATTCTGGCTGGCGCATCAATTAAGACCAAGACAGGTTAAGGATTATCCTTCAATTCTTGAGCTACGTAAAGATTTAATAGCCGCCTTAAAAAGCTATAGAACTTTACGTCAGCAAGGTATAATTACAGACTTTGTGAAAGAATCATTTGATCCTGAAATGAGTTTTGCAAGAATTGGCGGTGGATCGTTAGGCGGTAAAGCGCGTGGTCTCGGTTTCGTAAATACTCTGATAAACGATTATGATGTAAGATATAAGTTCGAGGGCGTTAAGATACATGTGCCGGCAGCGGTTGTAATTGCTACTGATGTTTTCGATCAGTTTATCGAAGACAACAATCTTAAAGAGTTTGCCCTTAACTGCCATGATGATGAAGAAATCACAAAACGATTCCTGGAAGCTGAAAGATTCCCTCCGGAAATTCTGGGCGAGTTAGCAGCATTTTTGGATATTGTTCACACACCGCTGGCTGTTCGTTCTTCAAGCTTGCTTGAGGATTCTCAATACCATCCGTTTGCCGGCGTTTATGAAACTTACATGATCCCAAATAAACAACATAATCCGTTAGTGCGGCTTAACGAACTTCTCACTTCTATAAAAAGAGTATATGCCTCCACCTTTTACGAGGGTTCTAAAGAGTACATAAACGTGACTTCCTATCGCCTGGAAGAAGAAAAAATGGCTGTGATAATTCAGCGCATGGTTGGTAAAACTCATGATAACAGGTTCTACCCTGATTTCTCCGGGGTCGGCAAATCCTACAATTTTTATCCAGCTAAGCCGCAAACTTCGGATGACGGTATTGCCAATGTAGCTCTTGGTTTAGGAAAAACAGTTGTAGATGGAGGAGAGACCGTAAGGTTTTGCCCGAAGTATCCAACTGATGTAATCCAGTTTCATTCGGTTGAAGAGACATTAAATTCCAGCCAGAAAGATTTTTTTGCCTTAAATCTTAACGCTAACTCCGACTTTGGAAATGAAACACATGATATGCTGGTTAACCAGTATGATCTTGCAACGGCAGAAAGAGATGGATCTCTGGTTTATTGCGGTTCAACTTATTCTCACGAAAATGACGCAATCTACGAGGGGTTATCGCGGGCGGGTTCCAGAATTGTTACTTTCAGTCCTATTCTAAAAAATAAATTATTTCCATTGCCTGTAATACTTGATTTACTTTTAGATATGGGTACATGGGGAATGGGTACGCCTGTAGAAATAGAATTTGCCGTTAACATGGGTAAGAGCAGAGATGAGCCCAAAGAATTCGGATTGCTGCAAATGCGTCCGCTTGTTATTAACCGGGAAATATCGGATCTGAATCTTGATGACCATAAACCGGAAGACATAATATGTACAAGTGATCATGTACTAGGTCATGGCAACATTAATGATATCCATGATATTGTATTTGTTGATTATCATAAATTTGACAGAGCAAAAAGTCACGAAGTAGCCAGAGAGGTTAGTAAATTTAATTCGCAGCTTCTTAAGGAAGGAAGACCTTATTTGCTTATAGGCGTTGGTCGCTGGGGTACACTTGATCCGTGGCTGGGCATCCCTGTTCAATGGTCGGATATTGCAGGTGCAAGAACCATAGTGGAAACGAACTTTAAGGAGATGGCTGTTACGCCTTCGCAGGGTTCGCACTTTTTCCAAAACCTGACCTCATTTATGATAGGTTATTTTACGGTAAATGCTTTTAACGACGATGGTTTTATAGACTGGGACTGGCTGCTTAGTATAAAGCCATTCCAGGAAATGAATTTTACAAGACATTTAAGGTTTGAAAACCCCTTTACCATACGAATGAATGGACACGAAAACAAAGGTATTATACTAAAGCCGAAGGACTAAAATGGAGAACAATAAAATGAACCCGGAAGTCTTTGATGCTTGCCCGCACTGCGGGAATAAACTCAGTCCGTGGCAACAGGTCTTGCTTAGTGTAGACAAAGCTGTTATGTGCAAGCACTGCTGGTACAGAATAATTTTAAGCAATCCTGAAGAGGAAAAAAATAAAGAAAATGATAATTCAAATGACGGGGACGAGTAATGGAATCATATAATTCTTTTAAGGTTGCTCAGGAACAGGTTGAAGAAGCTGCCAAATTACTTAACCTTGACAGGGCAACAATTGAACTTTTAAAATGGCCTCAAAGAGAGTACAAATTTACCCTTCATGTAAAAATGGATGACGGTACACCTAAAATTTTTCATGCATGGCGAATTCAACATAATTATGCACGCGGTCCGGCAAAGGGAGGTATTCGTTTTCATCCCGATGAAACTGTCGATACAATACGTGCTCTGGCTTCCTGGATGACGTGGAAGACCGCTGTTGTTGATATTCCACTTGGCGGTGGTAAGGGAGGTATTTGTTGTGATCCTAAAAATATGTCTGAGATGGAGTTGGAAAGATTGAGTCGTGCCTATGCCCAGGCAATTGCGCCGCATATTGGTTCACGTGTGGATGTTCCCGCGCCTGATGTTTATACAAATCCACAAACAATGGCCTGGATGATGGACGAGTACGAAACTATTATTGGAAGACATGAGCCCGGTGCTTTTACAGATAAGCCAAAATCGATTGGCGGAACTATGGGCCGCAGGAATGCAACTGCACGTGGTGGAGTAATAACTGTTCGCGAAGCGTGCAATACATATGGCTTTGATCCGACCAAAACCTATGCAATTCAAGGTTTTGGAAATGCCGGACAGAGAGCATCAATGCTTCATAAAAAATTGCTTGGCGGTGGCAAACTTGTTGCTGTAAGTGATTCAAAGGGTGCAATTTTTAACAGTGCGGGATTTGACCCAACAGAACTTGTTCAGCATAAACTTAAGACCGGATCAGTGGCAAATTTCCCTGGTTCCAAACCAATTCCTCACGGAGAATTATTGGAGCTTGATGTTGAAATTCTTTATCCAGCCGCGCTCGAAAATGTTATCACAAGTGAGAACGCAGATAACATTAAAGCAAAGGTAATTTGCGAACTGGCAAACGGACCAACGACACCCGAAGCTGACAGGATCTTGTTTAAAAAAGGTATTCATGTTATTCCCGATATTCTGGCCAGTGCCGGAGGAGTTACAGTTTCCTACTTCGAAATGGTTCAGGATAGTTATTCGTATTTCTGGAATGAAGAAACTGTTCATGAAAGACTTGACAAGAAATTAATGGCAGCTTACCATACTGTTTATCAGGCTCTTAAAGAGAAAAAGGTTCATCCTCGTCAGGCAGCTATGGTTGTTGGTGTTGCCCGTGTGGCAGAGGTTTGTAAATTGAGGGGATGGGTCTAGAAGATTTTTGGATTCTGACGCTATAATAGATTATTTTTTGGAAGTATTAATACAAGACAACGGAGTATAAAGATGACATTGATTAAAATTAAACCCGCTTCGAGAACAGAAAATATTAAATATGCAGTAAGAGATATTGTAGCACTTGCTAACGAAGTCGCTAAAACAGGTAAAGAAATGTTATATCTGAACATTGGCGATCCTAACAAATTTGATTTTGCGCCACCGGCTCATTTGGTGGAAGCTACTTATAAAGCTATGTTGGATAATAATAATGGTTATTCCCCTTCATCCGGAATTAAAGAAGCTGTTGATGCTATTGAAAGAGATGCTGTCAAAAAAGGCATAAGCAACATTCAGGATATTTTTGTTACAACCGGAGCTAGTGAAGCCATTGAAATTTGCTTAAGCGCGTTGGTAGAAGATGGAGAGAACGTATTAACACCATCTCCCGGTTACCCGCTCTACACCGCAGTTGCAGCAAAACTTCAGGCAATAGAAAATCCTTACTATCTTGATGAAGAAAACGGATGGCAGCCTGATATTGAGGACATTAAGAAAAAGATTAATCCAAAGACAAAAGCAATTATTCTGATTAATCCTAACAATCCAACAGGATCTAATTGCAAAACTGAAATTTTAAAAGGGATTCTTGACCTGGCTGTTGAGCATAATCTTGTTGTATTTGCAGATGAAATTTATGATAAGCTGATGTTTGACAAAAACAAACATGTTTCCATAGCATCTCTTAACCCTGACGCTCCCGTAATTACATTTGGTGGATTATCCAAGAATTATATTGTTCCAGGCTTTAGAATTGGTTGGGGAATTATGAGCGGCAAGGCTGAACAATTAAACGATTACATGGAAGCGATAAACAAAATATTACGCGCAAGGTTATCTGCAAACCATCCTGAACAATATGGCATTAAACCTGCTTTGGAAGGCCCTCAGGACAATCTGGAAGCAGCGCTGGTTAAGCTTCACAGACGTCGTGATATGACAGTTGAGATGTTGAATGCTGTTCATGGTATTTCATGCGTGAAGCCCGAAGGTGCATTTTATGCTTATCCTCAATTGCACATAGATAAAGATGATTCTCATTTTATTACTGAGCTGATTAAAGCTACCGGTGTTGTTGTTGTTCCGGGATCAGGATTCGGGCAAAAACCTGGCACACAGCATTTCCGTGCGGTATTCCTGCCGCAGGAAGAAATTCTTGAAAAAGCTTATAAAGCCATTGGTGAGTTTTTCGGAAGGTACTGCGAAGAGCATAACGTAACTATAACTCAATAAATAAAATCTTAATTATTACCCGGAATAAGCAATATTCCGGGTAATTAATTCAACATGCCAGCCAATAACCCTCTTTAAGTCTAAACTGTACTCAAAATAAAACGATAATAAAGTGTATTGTAGTAAGTTTTGTAAAATGAACAAGGGGCGATGATGACGCTGAAAGGAAAGATATATTTTATAATTGTTTTTATGTTAGGTATGTTATTGGCTTGTAAAGAAGAATCTCCAAGTGGACCGGTACTGGTTGGAGAAGGTTATATAATTGGTACCGTTTTTGAGGAAGGTACTAACAATCCTATTATAAATGCGAGTGTATTAACAGATCCGCCAACTAGTTTTGTGGCAACTAACTCTGCAGGTATGTTTAAGATTGCAAATGTGGATAGCGGCAGATATCAGGTGACTGCAACTAAGAATGGGTTCAACGAAATAACAGTTGGTGTTAGCTTATCGCATGGCGATACGGCAATTGCTAATTTTATACTGGAACCTGATGTAACAATAGTGAATGACGACAAAGGATATATCTTTGGTACTGTTCGTGATCTGGATGATAATACAACTCTGCAACTGGTCAATATCTCAACTGTTCCGATAACAGGATCAGTGTTAACTGACGCTGAAGGTGATTTCTTTCTAACACACTTAACACCTGGTGTGTACAAAATAATTGCGAAAAAACAGAATTACGATTCCACATCAATCAGCGTAAGTGTTTCCGCAGGCGATACAACAATAGCAGACATTTTCATGAGTAAAAAGGATACAACAGTTCTGGAAACATATGGATCACTAAAGGGACATATACTTGATGCGATTACAGGGAATGAGATGCAAAATGTTTTAGTTTCAACCGTACCATCATCGAGCGTTGTTAACACAGATGCGAGTGGGAATTTCTCTATTGTGGATATTCTTCCAGGCACATATAAGGTTAAGGTGTCCAAGGTAGGTTATCTTTCTGATAGCGTAAGTGTGTTGATTCAGGCAGGATTGATTACAAATTCTGATTTTAATTTAACACCATCAGTTGGATCAGTTGCAGGAAGAGTAACACACGCATATAATGGATTGGCGATTAATGGCGCTTTAATTACAACTGCCCCGGATGGAAGAACTGTTACATGCGACAGGGATGGTTATTTTAACTTTAATAATATTACAGCTCAGACATATACTTTTATTACAACTCACGCGAGTTTCAAAACAGACACAACCACGGTTATTGTATCACCGGGAATTACTGTAACTGTTGGAATAGTGCTTGAAGACCTCTAAGATTATTTAATTGTAGATTCTGGCAGATGCCTTAGGTGCCTGCCAGATTCCACCCTAATTGATTACCATAACTCATATCTATATATTTCCCCTTCAATTTTTAGGAATATCTTGAATAATATAAAAAATACGAGACTGGACAACGGTCTAAGGGTTGTATCAGAAAGCCTTCCACATGTCAATTCGTTTTCCTTAGGATTTTGGGTAAATGTTGGTTCTATTCATGAGAGTGCAAAAAATAATGGAATCACTCATTTTATTGAGCATATGGTATTTAAAGGTACCAGGTCAAGATCTGCAAAAAAAATTTCTGAGGACGTTGAATCCCTGGGAGGGTATCTTAATGCCTTTACATCAAAAGAACATACCTGTTTTTACGGAAGGGGATTAAGTCAACATTTAGAAAAGACTTTTGAAGTGATTGCTGACTTGCTTTCTAATCCTCGCTTTGATGAAAAAGATATTATTAACGAAGCAGGTGTTGTCGTAGATGAACTTTATGACATTGAAGATTCTCCTGAGGAGGTAATTTTTGATCGATTTGAATCGGGCATTTATTCCGGACTGTCTCTTTCGTACCCTATTATTGGTACTGAAAAGAACATTAGAAAATTCAATCAGAAAGAGCTTTTTGAGTTTGTAAAGAAGAATTATACTTCAGACAATATCGTGATTGTCGCCTCGGGTAAAATTGACCATTCGCTTCTGGTTTCATTAGCTGAAAAATACTTAAAGATTCCGGAAAAAAGATTTTGTACTAACGAAAAAATTGCTAAGCCCGCGAAGGCTAAAAATGTTTTTATTGAAAAAGATATTCAACAGACTCACATCGTTGCCGGAATTGTTGCCCCTGGCATTAAGAATAAAAGACGAATTGCCGTGGGTTTATTATCTCATATACTTGGCGAGGGAAGCAGCAGTAGGCTATTTCAATCTCTTCGCGAAAAAAATGGAATTGCTTATCAAATAAATTCTTTTTTTAATTCCTTTTATGATATCTCTTCTCTGGGGATTTATTTCTCAACTTCTGATCTACAGGTTCCAAAGGGATTACAGATTATCGAGAGGGAATTATGCAAACTTCGGGAAAAATCTGTTTTAGCAAAAGAGCTCAACCGAACCAAAGAGTATATTAAAGGTAATCTTCTTATGAGTTTAGAGAGTACAACGAATAGAATGATGCGCATGGGAAATTCAATATTATATTACGATAGAATAAAATCTACAGAAGAATCTATTAGTCAAGTTGATAATGTAACAATTGATGAAATCAGTCTTGAGGCCAAGAGGCTCCTGGATTTTGATAAAATGAATATAGTTGCTATGGGCTCGAATAATGCGCCTTTCTCTTCGATAATAAATTGAGAAAAATTTATGCATTGTTTGTTGTTGTGATGATATTATTATATTGATTGACAAGCATGTAATGGCTATATTCTGAGTGGTTTACTATTAAAGGTAATGTTTAGGGAGTGCCTATTTAATAATTTTTACGGTTTCCGGAATGAAAAGGTTTATACTGATTATATTCAGCATAAGTATGCTTTTGAATACTTTTGCTCAAGAGCGCCCTTTCCTACTAAAAGTAGACTATCCGGACTATGTCCCTAAAAATAATTCCTTCGAAGTCTCTGTATTTTCCAGAGTTACAGATTTAAAATGCCATGCAATTAACTTTTACTTGTTGCTCGATACATACGTTAAGTTGAGAGAAGTAACCTATCTTGATGATCTGCTAAAAAAGGAACTGGAGTTTTCTGAATCAAACTTTCATGATTTTTATGGTAAAGCGTATCAGGTTAAGATTGATCTTGATAGCCTGGGATTAACACATGATACTTTTTTCCAATTAATTCTTGAAATGGATGCTTACAATTTTGACGAATTGAAAGTAGCTTTTGGTTACGAGTGTTTTTATGAAAATGGTAAAGTAGAAGTATTCTCGTCATATGATTTTCTAAGCAGTAAAAATCCTTTGCCCATTATACCTATTAATTTTTACGTGCCACAATTAAAGGCGGGTGGGTCATTATTCTTACAACCAAATTCATTCCTGAACCTGAGAGTTGATAAGGATGAGGAACCCAATAATCTTTTAATTGAATTTTGGGCTTCACTGAATAATTATACTGAACCTTTCTTAAAGCTGGTTAATAGAAGAACAAATGATGTATTATTAAGTCTGTATCAAAACTATAATCACATCATTACTTTTGATGAAAAAGAAGGTGAGGAGTACTATAGTGACTGTTTTGTGGGTAAAAATTCCTGGAACCATTATTCAATAATGATTTCTAATGAGAATAAAAAAGTTGATGTTTACGGAAATGATATACTTCTTTTCTCTTTTCCGATAAATGATATTATTAATTTAAAATCTCTTTCGCTTCAGTTAAAAAACTCTTCTATAAATGATAATATCGACTTTGATCTCTTAAAAGTTTGGCGGTATAGTGATGAAATTGAACATTCCTTTTTGAATAAACATTACAAGAACTATTCTACAACAGTTTCGCATCCGTATTTAATGTTAGATTTTGATGATGATCGGTCCCTCCTTAAATTACCGTCAACTACCAGCCTAAAGCTGGATTACAACAATATTTCTTATTCGGTTTCTGACGCCCCTATTTTTTCAAAAGCGCCTGAACTTGATGTTGTTGTCTATGGCGGATTCTATTCTATTGAGTGGAGTCAAAAGGAAATATCGACTGCAAGAGAGTTTGTTTTGGAAAAATCATTTTCCGGGGGTGAATTCGAACGAATTTATTCGGTTTATGCTGAGGATGATTTACGTAAAAAGTATTATTTCTCCGACGAAAAGCGAATAGGTGAAGATATTGTTTATTATAGATTACGCCAAATTAATAAAGGCGGTAGTACAATATATTCCTCAGTTGTAAAGATTGGACAAGTTGAACAGCTTAAGTTTGATTTAGAGCAAAACTTTCCAAACCCCTTTAACCCAGAAACACAGATTACTATAGAAATGCTGGAACAGGATGAGGTAGAAATTTACGTCTATGATCTTGTTGGTAAGAAAATCAAAAAACTTCACGAAGGCAGTCTGTCGCAGGGTAGACACTCATTTACCTTTAGTGGTGTAAATTTACCATCCGGCATCTATTTCTTCGAAGCCAAAACCGCCAATTCTTCCGTTGTTAGAAAAATGATTTTGGCTAAATAACATTTTATTGTTAAATTGCTAATCATTTGCTCTTCTAATATTTGGGGAATTTAAAATGCTTTCCAAGGTTTTCTCAAGCGCAACGTTTGGAATTGATGCATATTTGGTTGAAGTTGAATCCCATTGTGAAAAGCAACTCCCGGCCGTAACGATCGTGGGACTTCCGGATAGTGCCGTAAAGGAAAGCAAGGAAAGAGTAACAGCTGCAATAAAAAATTCTGGTTATGACTTCCCTCTGAGAAAAATAACAGTGAATTTGGCTCCGGCAGATATTAAAAAGGAAGGAAGTTCATTCGATTTACCCATTTCAATAGGTATTCTTTCAGCGAACAGTATTATTAAACCCGATAAATTACAAAATACTATTCTTCTTGGAGAACTTTCGCTTGACGGTAGCCTAAGAAAAGTTAAAGGCGGGTTACCCATTGCCGTTGAGGCTAAACGTGTGGGGATAAAAAACCTTCTTTTACCTAAAGAATCGGTTCATGAGGCATCAATTGTAAGAGGGGTTGATGTTTTTGGAATGGAGAATCTTAATGATGTTGTCGCATTTCTAAATGATGAAAGGGAGTTTTCGCCTGTTTTTACTGATAGTGATAAAGTGTTTGCCGAAGTAAATAAATATCATCTGGATTTTTCAGATGTAAAAGGACAGCAGAATGTTAAGCGTGCACTTGAAATTGCGGCGGCTGGCGGTCATAATATAATTTTAATTGGACCTCCGGGATCTGGTAAAACCATGCTCGCTAAAAGAATACCCTCTATTTTACCACCTTTGAATTTTGAGGAAGCACTCGAAACAACAAAAATTCATTCAATTGCCGGAATTATTCCACAAGAGAAAGCACTTGTAACGGAACGTCCATTTCGCAGTCCTCATCATACGGTTTCCGACGCGGCGCTTATTGGCGGAGGATCTTACCCCAGACCAGGTGAAGTATCCTTCGCTCATCATGGTGTTCTCTTTTTGGACGAACTACCGGAATTCAAAAAGAATGTGCTTGAGGTTATGCGACAACCTTTGGAAGACTACAAGGTAACTATCAGTCGATCCAAGATGTCACTTGAATTTCCTGCTAATTTTATGCTTGCAGCGGCTATGAATCCCTGCCCTTGCGGTTTTAGTACAGATTCATCAAAAGATTGCACATGTAATGGAGCAACAATACAGAGATATATGGCAAAGATTTCAGGACCGCTGCTTGATCGGATTGACATTCACATCGAGGTACCGGCGGTTAAATATAAGGACTTATCTTCAGATGAAAAGGGGGAAGCGTCTGTGGAGATAAGAAGCAGAGTTATCAAAGCACGGTCTGTTCAACAGGAAAGATTCACTAAATTTGAGCGAATTCACTGTAATGCTGACATGGGAACAAGGGAAGTAAGGCGATTTTGTCAATTGAATAAAACATGCACAGAGTTACTTAAAATGGCAATGACAAAACTGAATTTGTCTGCGCGAGCTTATGACAGAATCCTTAAGGTTAGCAGGACTATCGCAGACATTGAAGGTTCGGAAGAAATATTACCAACTCACATAAGTGAAGCTATCCAATATCGAAGTTTGGACAGGGAATTGTGGCGGCATTAACTTTTTTTCACTCAGATATTGCATTTATCCTAAAATCACAATATATTTCATGCTCGTTTGGATTGACATTATGTACAAGATGGGCAGGCGCCAAAGTAGGAGAGTTGGGGCGGACTGTAAATCCGTTGGCTAAGCCTTAGGGGGTTCGATTCCCTCCCTGCCCACCATTTTGAAATCGTTGAAGGAGAGTATAGAGCCTTTCTCTGTTCGTGTACTTCATCGGATTTCCAAGCTGATACAAAAATATACTTACTTTAGACTTTTCGGATTATGTTGATTACACAATAAACCGGGGGTCTTTTCCTGTGTTCTAAATGTATTGTTTTTTGCGGGAGTAACTCAGTTGGCTAGAGTCACAGCCTTCCAAGCTGTTGGTCGCCGGTTCGAGTCCGGTCTCCCGCTCAAGAATTTTCCTTATTGGTTTTTTAAAACCAATAAGGTTGTTTCAGGCTGACGTAGCTCAGTAGGTAGAGCACTTCCTTGGTAAGGAAGAGGTCACCGGTTCAAATCCGGTCGTCAGCTCAAACGCTACGAAATTAAGCTGTTTATTCGCCACTTTTTGGCAATTACTAATTTTATCATTTTTTTTGAGTTGTTGAGGCAAGCATGGCTAAAGCAAAGAATATTAGACAAAGAGTTATTTTAGAAAGTACTGCGGGTACTGGATATCGTTATACAACAACAAAAAACAAAAGAGAGCATCCGAACAGAGTTGAGCATAAAAAATATGATCCTGTTGTTCGTAAGCACGTAATTTTTAAAGAAACTAAATAAACTTTTATACGCCAGTGGCTCAATTGGCTAGAGCAGCGGTCTCCAAAACCGCAGGTTGGGGGTTCGAGTCCCTCCTGGCGTGCACCTTTAATTTACGGCGATGTTAGAATGAAAGAAAAAATTATTACTTTTTTTGAAGATGTGGTTAAGGAAATGAAAAAAGTTACCTGGCCAACTAAAGATGAATTAAAAGAATCTACTACTATTGTGATTGTTGTCTGTATTCTTATTGCAGCTTTTACATATGCTGTTGATATGTCGATCACACAATTGTTTAAGGGAATATTTTAATTGGATGAACTAATAGGGAAATGGTACGTTGTTCGAACCTTTTCTGGACATGAGAACAAAGTGAAGACTATAATTGAATCTGAGATTGAAGATAGCGATCATCTAAAAGCTCATATCCTTGAAATACTTGTTCCTACGGAAAAAGTATTTGAGGTTAAAGACGGAAAGAAAAAAACCAAAACCAAAAATTTCTTTCCAGGGTACATTTTGGTTCATGCAGATCTCGATTCTAAAGTAAAAGATTTTATTTCCAACACTCCTTCGGTTATGGGGTTTCTTGGCACTGGCAATGTACCGGTTCCGCTTTTACCTGATGAGGTTAAAAGAATTGTTGGCAGACTTTCTAAAAGTGATGATACTGAGAGAACGGAGACAATCTTCAGAACTGGTGACTTTGTTAAAATTATTGATGGTCCTTTTAATAACTTCTCAGGTTACATTCAGGAAGTGAACGAAGAAAAAATGAAAATTAAAGTAATGGTTTCAATCTTTGGCAGAAAAACTCCGGTTGAAATTGATTTCGTACAAGCTGAATTAGAAAAATAAAAGTAGGTCGTAGAAATGGCTAAGAAAATTAGTGGCTATATTAAGTTGCAAATTCCTGCTGGACAGGCAAACCCATCACCACCAGTTGGTCCTGCATTGGGTCAAAAAGGTGTTAATATTATGGAATTTTGTAAACAGTTTAATGCTAAAACAGCAGAGAAGTCGGGATTAATTATTCCGGTTGTAATCACTGTTTATTCTGATAAATCGTTTACATTTATCACCAAAACTCCTCCTGCAGCTGTATTACTTAAAAAATTAGCAAAATTGGAAAAAGGTTCTCCGGAATCTAACAAGATCAAAGTTGCTAGCTTAAAAAGAGCACAGTTAACAGAAATTGCAGAAACAAAAATGCCTGATCTCAATGCCCATGACATTGAACATGCTATTAATATGATAGCAGGTACCGCAAGAAGCATGGGAATAACTATTGAAGATTAATTAAAATTAAATTAGGTGTGGTAGAACCATGAAAGTGTCTAAGAGAGTAAAAGATTTAAGAGAAAAAGTTGATTTATCTAAAGAGTATTCTTTGGTAGAAGCGGTTCAATTATTAAAAAGCTCCTCTTCTGTTAAGTTTACTGAATCATTAGATTGTGCTATTCGCTTGGGTGTTGATCCGAGACATGCAGACCAGATGGTTCGCGGTACAGTATCGTTACCACACGGAACCGGTAAAGAAGTTAGAGTTTTAGTAATTGCTAAAGGAGCTGCTGCCGAAGAGGCGCTTGCTGCTGGTGCAGATTATGCCGGTTTTGAAGAATATTTGGAGAAAATTAAAGGTGGCTGGGCCGATATAGATGTTATTATCGCTGCTCCTGATACCATGGGCGAATTAGGAAAACTGGGTAGAACACTCGGACCTAAAGGTTTAATGCCTAATCCAAAAAGTGGTACCGTTACTAAAGATGTTGCAACCGCGGTTAAAGAAGTGAAAGCTGGTAAGATTGAATTCCGTGTTGACAAAACCGGTATCGTGCATACTTCTTTAGGTAAGTTAAATTTTGCTGATGATCAGTTAGTTGAAAATGCAAAAACATTTTTAAATACTATCATAAAAATGAGACCTTCTACAGCAAAAGGTCAATACGTTAAGAGCCTTTATTTATCATCTACCATGGGCCCTGGAATTAAAATTTCCAGAGATGAAACCCTGGCAGTATAAAAAAGTTTACGCACTCATATGTAAATAAATGCTTCTTTTTTCATTAGTTGAATTTTTAATTGAACTAGAGGTAAGATGAATAAGTCAGAAAAAACTGAGTTTGTTTCTCAGATCTCGGGAAAATTGAAAGAATCAACAGCCGTATTTCTTATAGATTATCACGGTGTAAATGTTGAGGATATCAATGGCATTCGAGGAAAGTTTAAGGAAGCTGATGTTACCTATAAAGTATACAAGAATACTCTTTTTAAAAGGGCTATGGATGAAGTTGGCGGTTACGACCAATTCAACCCTTTATTGGAAGGTATGACTGGCTTCATCTTTACAGGTGAAAATTATGTTTCAGCCGCAAAAATTGTTAATGATTTTTTCAAAGACAAGAAAAAATTTGCCTTAAAAGGTTGTTACATAGAATCAGATTTCTTTGGCTCAGACCAATTAGAGGCAATTGCATCAATGCCAACCAAAGACGAAATTATGTCTGGTATTGTACGTGCTGTTGCTGCGCCAGCTACTGGCATAGTTGGAGCTATCAATGCAGTTATGAGAGATATTGTTACTCTCGTTGATGAAATATCAAAAAAGAAAGCTGCATAATTTTAAGAGAATAATTAAGATTAAATAAACATTAGGAGTTACAAAATGTCAAAAGTTCAAGAAATAGTAGACAAAATAAAAGAATTAACATTAGTGGAAGCTTCCGAACTTAAAAAAGCTTTAGAAGTTGAATTTGATGTTACTGCTGCTGCCCCTGTTATGATGGGCGGTATGATGCCTGCTGCTGCTGCTGCTGCTGCTGAAGAGCAAACTGAATTTGATGTTATGTTAGTTGGTATTGGCGACAAAAAAATCAACGTAATTAAAGTTGTTCGCGCTCATACAGGCTTAGGTCTTAAAGAAGCGAAAGAATTAGTTGAATCTGCACCTAAAGCTGTTAAAGAGCAAGTAAGTAAAGATGAAGCAGCAAAAGTAAAAGCAGAATTAGAAGAAGCCGGTGCTACAGTAGAATTAAAGTAGTAGGTTACTTCGGAAGATATAAATTTAAAATCACAAAAGTGGTAGGGTGGTGTAGTCCGCCTTATCACTTTTTGTAATTGTTTTTAGCGGAATTCGCTACAAAATTTAACGGAGGTCAGGGTTGAAGGCTCATAAAATCAACAAGAATACTAACAGAATAACCTTCTCTGAAATTACATCAGCGATTAAGGTGCCCGATCTACTTAATATACAACTAGAAAGTTTTGAAGAATTTCTTCAGCTTAAAACTCTTCCTGCTGCAAGGGAAGATAAGGGGTTGCAGGGTGTATTTCTTGCTAACTTCCCAACTTTTGACAATAAGGAATTCTACAGACTAGATTTTGTGAATTATGAAATAGAACAAGCTCGCTTTTCTATTGCAGAATGTGTTGAAAGAGGTTTAACATATGCAGCACCTCTTAAAGCAAAATTGAGACTTTCTACACGAGACGATGAAACAGAAGAATACGTAAATTCAGTTGAGCAAGAAGTTTACTTAGGTAATTTACCATTTATGACAGACCGTGGTACATTTGTTATTAATGGCGCTGAAAGAGTAATTGTTAGTCAGTTACACAGATCTCCGGGTGTAGCCTTCGCGCAAACTGTGCATCCTAATGGTACTCCTATTTACTCTGCCCGAATTATTCCCTTTAGAGGATCCTGGGTAGAATTTGCTACGGATATTAATCACATTCTATATATATATATTGATAGAAGGAAAAAATTTCCTTCTACAACTCTGCTTCGTGCTTTAGGGTTTGAAACTGATGAAGAGATTTTAAGATTATTCAGCCTGGTTGAAGAAGTTGAAATTAAAAAACTTTCTGTAGATCACGTAGGAAGAGTAGCTGCAGATGACATTATTGACATGGCTACAGGTGAAATATTTACGGCTAAAGATGATGAGCTTACCGAAGAGGCAATTGAAAATATTCAGTCCTCTTCAATATCTATTGTTAAACTTATCAGTAGTGATACCAGTCCTGATCAGGATTTAGTTATTAATACTCTTAGAAAAGATACAGCAAAAACAAGAGAAGAAGCCCTTTTTGCTATCTATAGACAATTAAGATCCGGTGAAGCTCCGGATGTTGATACTGCAAGTGCATTATTAGAAAAACTCTTTTTTAATGACAAGCGTTATGATCTTGGCGAAGTTGGTCGTTTCAGAATGAATGACAAACTTAACCTCGATATACCAATGGATGTTCGAGTTCTGACCAAAGAAGACATTATTGTAATTATGAAAAATATCATCAAATTGAAAAACGGCAATGTTAACGTTGATGATATTGATCACTTGGGAAACAGGCGTATTAGAACAATTGGCGAACAATTAATGCAGCAGTACAATGTTGGTCTTGCAAGAATGTCACGTACAATTCGCGAAAGAATGAATATGCGGGATCATGAAAATATGCAGCCTCAGGATCTGGTAAACGCCCGTACTATAAGTAGTGTAATTAATGCGTTCTTTGGTACTAACCAATTATCTCAGTTCATGGATCAAACAAATCCATTGTCAGAGTTAACACATAAAAGAAGAGTATCTGCCTTAGGACCTGGTGGTCTTACTCGTGAGCGTGCTGGTTTTGAAGTTCGAGATGTGCACCATTCACATTATGGTCGTCTTTGCCCAATTGAAACTCCGGAAGGTCCAAATATTGGTCTTATTTCATCTCTTACCATTTATTCAAGAGTGAATAGTTATGGCTTCCTCGAAACTCCTTATAGAAAAGTTAAAAAAGGTAAAGTTTCTAACTCAGTAGATTATCTAAGTGCAGATCAGGAAGATGAATTTACAATAGCTCAGGCAAATGCCCCAATCGATGATCAGGGTAATTACGTATTAGATAGAGTAAAGTGCCGTAACAAAGGTGAATTTCCAGTTGTGGCTCCAGAAAACATTCAATACATGGATGTTGCTCCTGCCCAAATAGTTAGTGCGGCGGCTGCTCTTATACCATTTCTTGAGCATGATGATGCAAACCGTGCTTTGATGGGTTCAAACATGCAGCGTCAGGCGGTTCCGCTATTAGTGCCTCAAGCTCCTATCGTTGGTACAGGTATGGAAGCAAAAATTGCTATCGATTCTCGTTCAGTAAAAATTGCTAAAGATAACGGCATTGTTGAATATTCTGATGCCAAGAGAATTGTTGTTAAATATGATGTTAATCCGGATGATCCTGAAATACTAGTGGGATTTGATGATGAACGAAGAGAAGAATTTATTCTCACTAAATTTTCTGGTACTAACCAGGAAACCTGCTTTAATCAAAAACCAATCGTTAAAAGCGGGCAGAAGGTTAAAAAAGGTCAAGTTCTTGCAGATGGTCCTGCTATTGATCATGGAGAGTTGGCTCTGGGGAAAAATGTTTCTGTAGCATTTATGCCATGGAGAGGTTACAACTTTGAGGATGCTATTATTCTAAGTGAAAAAATGGTTTCTGATGATGTCTTCACTTCTATACATATTGAAGAATTTGAATTACAAGTTAGAGAAACAAAACGTGGTGAAGAAGAACTTACACGTGATATTCCAAATGTAAGTGAAGAAGCCACTAAAAACCTTGATGAAACCGGTATTGTTCGTGAAGGTGCTGAAGTAAAAGAAGGTGATATTCTCATTGGTAAAATTACACCTAAGGGTGAAACTGATCCTACTCCTGAAGAAAAATTACTTAAAGCAATATTTGGTGATAAGGCTGGTGATGTTAAAGATGCATCATTAAAAGCACCTCCAGGATTGAAAGGCACTGTTATTAAAACAAGATTATTCAGCAGAAAACGTAAAGATGCGGATTCTAAAAAGGTTGAGAAAAAGCAAATTGAAAACCTTGATAAAAATTACAGAAATAAAAAAGATAAACACTATGCTAAAATGGTTGATAAACTTACACGCATAGGTTTAGCAAAAACAAGCACTGGAATAAGAGACCTTGACGGAACAGTAGTGCTTAGGAGTAATACCGTAATTAAGGAAAACACATTTGCCTTAATAGATGATGTTACAAAACTTGATTATACTATGGATTGGTATAGCCAAGCGGATACAAATGATTTAGTAAAACGATTATTCTTCAATTATTTTACCATACTTTCTTCAATTGAAGAAGAATTCAAACGCGAAAAGTTAAAAGTGCAGTCTGGTGACGAACTTGCACCTGGTATTACTCAACTGGCAAAAGTATATGTTGCTAAAAAACGAAAATTGTCTGTTGGTGATAAAATGGCTGGTCGTCATGGTAACAAAGGTGTGGTTGCAAAAATTGTACCTGCAGAAGATATGCCTTACCATGAAGATGGAACACCTGTTGATATTATTCTTAATCCACTTGGTGTGCCTTCTCGTATGAATCTTGGTCAGTTGTATGAAACAGCCTTAGGCTGGGTTGGAAAAGAGTTAGGACTTAAATTTGAGACACCAATCTTTGATGGTGCAAAATTTACTGATGTTGAAGAGTGGATTAAAGAAGCAAACCTTGAAGAAGGTAGCAAGACTACTTTATATGACGGAAGAAGTGGTGAAAAATTCCACCAGAAAGTAACTTGCGGATATATATATATGTTAAAACTAGGTCATATGGTAGACGACAAGATTCATGCTCGTTCTATTGGACCATACTCGTTAATTACACAACAACCGTTGGGTGGTAAAGCTCAATTCGGTGGACAGAGATTCGGTGAAATGGAGGTATGGGCGCTAGAAGGTTATGGCGCGGCTCATATACTTCAGGAAATATTGACAGTTAAGAGTGATGATGTGTCAGGTAGAGCCAAAACCTATGAAGCAATTGTTAAAGGTGAGAACTTGCAGGAACCTGGTATTCCTGAGGCCTTTAATGTATTGATTAAAGAGTTACAGGGTCTTGGGCTCAATATTACCATTAACTAGTCAAATTACAATACGAGGAGAAATTTTATGAAACCTAGAACTCTAGAGCCAAAAATAAAAAACATAGAAAAGTTGACCGTAAGTTTGGCTAGTCCTGATGATATATTGTCTAAATCGCATGGCGAGGTTACTAAACCTGAAACTATAAATTACCGTTCTTTCAGACCAGAAAAAGATGGTCTCTTTTGTGAGAAAATTTTTGGGCCTGTTAAAGATTGGGAATGTGCTTGTGGTAAATATAAAGGCATTCGTTATAAAGGCATTGTCTGTGATAGATGTGGTGTTGAAGTTACCTTAAAGAGTGTGCGTCGCGAAAGAATGGGGCATATCACTCTGGCTGTTCCGGTTGTACATATTTGGTTTTTCAAAGCTTTGCCTTCCAAAATTGGAAATATTATTGGGATGACAACCAAGGAACTTGAGAAGGTTATATATTACGAATCATATGTTGTGATTAATCCTGGCCCAACTGGTCTTAATAAGAAAGATCTAATTTCCGAGGATCAATATTTTGAAATCATTACTTCATTACCTGCAGATAATGATAACCTGGAGACTGGTGATCCTAATAAATTTGTCGCTCGTATTGGTGGCGATGCTGTAAAAGAATTATTAAAAGAAACTCAAATTGAATCTACTTTTCTTGAGTTGAAAGCCAGATTGAAGACTGAAACTTCACAACAAAAAAGATCTGATTTATTGAAGAGACTTCGTGTACTTGAAGCATTTAGGGAAAATGAGTTTAAAGTTCCTAATAAACCCGAATGGATGATAGTTAGTGTTGTTCCTGTAATTCCACCTGAGTTAAGACCATTGGTGCCGCTGGAAGGTGGTAGATTTGCAACTAGTGATCTTAACGATCTTTACAGAAGAGTAATTATTAGAAATAACAGACTAAAAAGGTTGATGGACATAAAGGCGCCAGAGGTTATTCTTCGTAACGAAAAAAGAATGTTGCAAGAAGCAGTTGATGCATTGTTCGATAATTCGAGAAGAGGCAGTGCCGTAAGAAGTGATGGTAACAGACCACTAAAATCTTTGAGTGACATGCTTAAAGGTAAACAAGGTCGTTTCCGTCAAAACTTATTAGGAAAGCGTGTTGATTATTCCGGACGTTCTGTTATTGTAGTTGGTCCCGAATTGAAATTACATCAATGTGGTTTGCCTAAAGATATGGCAGTTGAGCTATTCAAGCCATTTGTAATCAGAAAACTTATTGACAGGGGATACTATAAAACTGTTAAAAGCGCCAGAAAAGCTGTTGATAGAAAAGATCCGGTAATTTGGGATATCCTCGAAAAATTGATTGAAGGACATCCGGTTATGTTAAACCGTGCGCCTACCTTGCACAGACTTGGTATTCAGGCGTTCCAACCTATTCTTATAGATGGTAAAGCAATTCAGCTTCATCCAATGGTTTGTACTGCGTTTAACGCGGATTTTGATGGTGATCAAATGGCGGTACACGTTCCTCTCTCCTTCGAAGCGCAACTTGAGGCTGGTCTTCTGATGCTTAGTAGCCATAACATTCTTTCGCCGCAAAATGGTGCTCCAATTGTTGTTCCTACTCAGGATATTGTGCTTGGCTGTTATTATTTAACCAAGGTTAAGCCAGGTTCTAAAGGGGAAGGAATGATTTTTAGTAGCTCCGAAGAAGCTTTGATAGCCTACGATAATAAGGTTACTGAACTTCATACTAAAATAAAAGTAAAAATTAATGGCGAATTTATTGAAACTACTACCGGCAGAGTCATCTTTAACAGGATTGTTCCGGAAGAAATGGGGTTCTTTAACGAACTGTTAATCAAAAAAATATTTAGCGGCTTTATTTACAAAATGTTTATGAAGCTTAGCAACGAAAGAACAGCAAGATTCCTTGATGACCTTAAAGCTTTAGGGTATAGATACGCTACGGCAGGTGGTATATCAATCAGCTTTAGTGATATGATTGTACCAGACGAGAAAGCTGGACTAATTAAGGAATCAAACGCTAAAGTCTCTTCTATTTTAAGTGAACATGAGCAGGGACTTATTACTGATGCTGAACGTTATAATAAAATTATTGACGTTTGGACTCACACTACAAACAACGTAGCAAAAACATTGATGGACAGGATTAAGACTGATAAAGATGGTTTTAACTCCTTACACATGATGGTTGATTCTGGTGCGAGAGGTTCTCAGGAACAGGTTAGGCAGCTTGCTGGTATGCGTGGTTTGATGATGAAACCACAAAAAACACTAAAGGGGTCATCAGGCGAAATTATTGAAAACCCAATTGTTGCTAACTTTAAGGAAGGACTGTCTGTACTTGAGTATTTTATTTCTACTCACGGTGCTCGTAAAGGTTTAGCTGATACAGCTCTAAAAACTGCGGATGCTGGATACTTAACAAGAAGATTATGCGATGTGGCACAAGATGTAATTATTTCTGAAATTGATTGCGGTACTATTAGAGGTGTTTATATCTCAGCGCTAAAAGATGTTGAGCTTGAACGTGAACCGCTTGCTGAAAGAATTACTGGTCGTGTTGCAAACGAAGATATTTATGATCCACGTACTGACGAATTAATGCTTGAGGCTGGCGAACTAATAAATGAAGAAACTGCCGAAAGAATTGATGATGCAAATATAGACTCTGTATATATTAGAACCGTGCTTACCTGTGAATCGAAAAGAGGTATCTGCGCTAAATGTTACGGAAGAAACCTAACTACCGGACAGCTGGTAGAAATTGGTGAAGCCGTTGGTATCATTGCCGCTCAATCAATTGGTGAACCTGGTACACAGCTTACGCTTAGAACTTTCCACTTGGGTGGTACTTCTTCGCGTATTGCTTCTCAATCTCAAGTTGATTCAACTATTGCCGGCAAAGTACAATTCGACAGAATTAGCTCTGTTGAAAAGACTGACTTCTTTGGCAAAGTCCAGGTTATTATCGGGCGTCGAGGTTCAATTGGCATCTTTGATGGTGATGGACGACAGGTTAAGAAGTTTGATATTCCATACGGTGCGGAACTTGTAGTTAAAGACGGCCAGGAGATTCAAAAAGGTCAGCCTCTTTATAATCATGATCCTTATAATGCTGTTATTCTATCAGATAAAGGTGGACATATTAGTTTAGTTGACTGTATAGACACAATGACTATCCAGCAAGTAGCTGATGATCAGACTGGTCACGTTCAAAAAGTAGTTATTGATTCAAAAGATAAAACACTTACACCAAGTATTGTTGTACGTGGAGACGATGGTACTGAAAAACTGTATAACTTGCCAACTGGTGCCTATCTATCCGTTGAAGAAAATGAAAAGGTTCCACCAGGAACAATTTTAGCCAAGATTTCAAAATCTGTTTCAAAATCTCGTGATATTACTGGTGGTCTTCCAAGAGTAACAGAATTATTTGAAGCACGTAGCCCTCATGATCCTGCTGTTGTTTCAGAAATTGAAGGTGTTGTTAAATTTGGCGCCCGTAAAAAAGGCTCAAGAGAAATAATTGTTGAATCATATGATAAATCTATTCAAAAAGTTTACAATGTTGCCTATGGTAAGCATTTACTTGTTCATGAAGACGATGAGATACCTGCCGGTGAAAGAATAACTGACGGACCTGTTAATCCTCATGATATTCTTAAAATTAAAGGTACAAATGCTGTACAGGAATATCTTGTAAATGAAATTCAGGATGTTTATCGTCTGCAGGGTGTTAAGATTAATGACAAACACATTGAAATTATTGTTCGCCAAATGTTGCAGAAGCTGAGAGTAATCTCTTCAGGAGACACAAAGTTTATTGAAGAAGATCTTGTACATCGTATTGCGTTTGGAACTGAAAATGAAAGAGTTAAAACTTTAAGTTATGTCGAAGATCCCGGACAGTCTAAACTTGCGGAAGCAAATCTTATAGTGAAGGCTAAAGGAAGAGAAATTAACTCTGATCTTCAGCGTAAGGAAAAACAGGAAATGATCTTGAGAGATGCAGAACCTGCAACCTTTGATAATGTTCTTCTTGGCATTACACAGGCGGCTTTATCAACAGAGAGTTGGATTTCAGCAGCGTCATTCCAGGAAACAACAAAAGTATTAACCAATGCAGCAATTGCAGCTAAGTTTGATACACTGAATGGTTTAAAAGAAAACGTTGTTATGGGTCATCTAATACCCGCTGGTACTGGTCTGAAGAAATACAAGAAAATTATTCTTTCTGCAGAAGAGATTGTAAAAGTTGAAGAACAAACTGAAACAGTAGAGGAAATAAAAGAAGAATCTTAAGGTTATTGTAATAAAAACAGACGAAGTATACTTGACAATTAAGATGAAAAACTCTAAATTGAGAGTCTGAATTTTTAGTTAGAACGTAAAATTTTGGAGGAATACACGTGCCGACAATAAATCAGTTGGTTAGAAAAGGTAGAAAAAAGATAGTTTCGAAGAGTAAAGCTCCGGCATTGGATACTTGTCCTCAGAAGAGAGGCGTTTGCACTAGAGTTTATACAACTACTCCAAAAAAACCAAATTCAGCTTTGAGAAAAGTTGCAAGGGTTAGATTGACAAATGGAATCGAAGTTACAGCATATATTCCTGGCGAAGGTCATAATTTGCAGGAACACTCTATCGTGTTAATTAGAGGTGGAAGAATTAAAGATATACCTGGTGTTAGATATCATATCCTAAGAGGCACTTTAGATACAAGTGGTGTTGCGGATAGAAAACAGGGAAGATCAAAATACGGCACTAAAAAACCAAAAGCGAAGTAGTGAGACATGAGAAAAAGAAGAGCAGAAAAAAGATTCATTAAACCAGATCCGAGATTCAACGACTTATTAGTTGCGAAGTTTATCAACTATGTTATGTTGGACGGAAAGAGATCTACAGCAAGAAAATTGATGTATGACAGTTTTGACATTATTGAAAAGAAAACTAGTAAGTCAGCTTTAGAAGTATTTAAAAAAGCTGTTAGTAATGCTCAACCGTTAGTTGAAGTTAGAAGTCGTAGAGTTGGTGGTGCCACTTACCAGGTTCCAATGGAAGTAAGAGGTGAAAGAAGAATCGCTTTGGCTCTTAGATGGTTGAAAAATTACGCTCGAGACAGAAAAGATAAAACAATGGCTTCAAGATTGGCTGCTGAGCTTATGGCTGCTGCTAATGGCGAAGGTGCTTCTGTGAAGAAAAAAGAAGACGTACATAGAATGGCTGAAGCAAATAAAGCTTTTGCTCATTATAAGTGGTAATTGTTCTCTCAAATTTTGATATAAGTTTTTAAGTAGTTTACGAAAGGATGACGCATGGCTAAGAAAAGAGTTGATATTAGTAAAGTTAGAAACATTGGAATTATGGCTCATATTGATGCCGGCAAAACTACTACTACAGAGAGAATTCTGTATTATACAGGAAAAGTTCATAGAATTGGTGAAGTTCATGATGGCGCAGCTACCATGGACTGGATGGAGCAGGAGAAGGAGCGAGGTATTACAATTACCAGTGCTGCTACAACTGCCTTTTGGAATGATCATCAGATAAATATTATCGATACACCGGGTCACGTTGATTTTACGGTGGAAGTTGAACGTTCTTTGAGAGTATTGGATGGCGCTATTGCACTTTTTTGTGCGGTAGGCGGAGTTGAACCACAGTCAGAAACAGTCTGGCGTCAAGCAGACAAATATAAAGTCCCCCGCGTAGCATTCGTTAATAAAATGGATCGCGTTGGTGCAGATTTCTACAATGCTGTAGAGATGATGAAAGAGCGATTAGGTGCTAATGCAGTGCCAGTTACGCTGCCAATAGGGGAAGGTGATATTTTTGCTGGTGTAATCGATTTAATCGAAATGAAAGCCAGGATGTATCACGATGAAACTCACGGTGCAACATTTGAGGATATAGATATCCCAACGGATTTACTGCCCTTTGCTAACAAATATAGAACTATTATGTTAGAAGCAGTATCCGACATTGATGACTCCCTTCTTGAAAAATATTTAGAAGGTGCAGTGATTACACCGGAGGAAATAACAAATGCAATACGCAAAGCAACACAAGAACTGGTTATTGTTCCAGTTTTATGCGGTTCGTCTTTTAAGAACAAAGGAGTTCAGAAGTTACTAGACGCAGTGGTAGATTTTCTACCCTCACCGTTAGACATCGCGAGAGTTGAGGCACACTTTGTAAATTCTACAGAAAAAATAGTGCTCAATAGTGATGACAGCGTAAGATTTGCAGCTCTTGCTTTTAAGATAATGACTGATCCCCACGTTGGTAAACTAACATACGTTAGAGTTTACAGCGGTAGTATGACATCGGGATCATATGTATATAATTCAATATCGGGCAAGAAAGAAAGAGTAGGAAGAATACTCCTTATGCATGCAAACCACAGAGAAGATGTGGATTTGATTAGACAAGGAGACATAGCGGCAATCATTGGACTTAAAGCAACAAGAACGGGTGACACATTATGTGACGAAAAAAACCCGATAGTCCTTGAAAAAATGATTTTCCCCGAACCTGTGATACAAATTGCGATTGAACCAAAAACTAAGGTCGATCAAGATAAGCTATCAGACGCCCTTGTAAAGTTATCAGATGAGGATCCAACCTTCAAAGTTAAAGTGAATGAAGAGACCGGTCAAACCCTAATAGGTGGAATGGGTGAACTTCATCTCGAAATTCTTGTTGATAGAATGAAGAGAGAATTTAAAGTTGAAGCAAATGTTGGTAAACCACAGGTAGCTTACAGAGAAACTATTACTAAATCAGTTATTCAAGAAAGTAAGTTCGTTAAACAGTCTGGCGGTAGAGGTAAATACGGTCATGTTGTTATAGAACTCTCTCCAAATGAACCTGGGAAAGGTTTCGAATTTGAAAATGCTATAGTTGGTGGTGTAATCCCTAAGGAATATATTACGCCTGTTTCAAATGGTATAAAAGAGGCCATGAGAAATGGTGTTATTGCAGGTTACCCAGTTGTAGATATTAAAGCGAAATTGTTCGATGGATCCTTCCATGATGTTGATTCTGATGAAATATCCTTCAAAGTAGCTGGATCAATGGCATTTAAAGATGGTGCTAAAAAAGCATCACCTATTTTGCTTGAACCAATTATGGATGTTGAAGTTATTACTCCCGAAGAATACCTTGGAGACGTTATGGGTGACTTAAATTCACGCCGGGGTAAAATACAGGGATTCGCTGCACGTAAAGATGCCCAGGTTATTAAAGCCACTGTTCCTCTCGCTTCAATGTTTGGTTATGCAACCACGCTTAGAAGTGCAACTCAAGGCCGCGCCATTTTCACAATGCAGTTTTTAAATTACGGAGAAGTACCAAAATCAGTACTTCAAGAAATTACTGAGTCTAAGTAAATAACACTTAATATAGATTATAAATAAATTTTAAGTAAAAATAAAAAAGAGAACACAACAAGGAGAATACGATGGCAAAAGAGAAATTTGATCGGAGTAAACCTCATGTTAACATCGGCACAATAGGCCATGTTGATCATGGAAAAACTACTTTAACAGCTGCTATTACTATTGCGCTTGCAAAGAAAGGTTTATCTGCAATAAGATCATTCGATTCAATTGATAACGCACCTGAAGAAAGAGAACGCGGTATCACTATTGCAACTGCTCACGTTGAATATAGTACAGCAAATAGACACTATGCTCACGTTGACTGTCCTGGTCACGCTGATTACGTTAAGAACATGATTACCGGTGCTGCTCAAATGGACGGTGCAATTCTTGTTGTTGCTGCCACTGATGGTCCAATGCCACAAACCCGTGAACATATCCTTTTAGCTCGCCAGGTTGGTGTGCCTAAAATGGTTGTTTTCATGAATAAAGTTGATTTGGTTGATGATGATGAATTAATCGAATTAGTTGAAATGGAATTAAGAGAATTATTGACTGCGTATGAATTCCCTGGTGATGACATTCCAATAATTAAAGGATCTGCTCTTCACGCTTTAGAAGCTGGTAGCTCTGATGCTCCTGCCGATGATGAAAGATACAACTGTATTTGGGAATTAATGGAAGCGGTTGACACTTACATTCCTGTTCCTGAAAGAGACGCTGATAAACCATTTCTTATGCCTGTTGAAGATGTTTTCTCAATTACTGGACGCGGTACTGTTGCAACCGGTAGAGTTGAAAGAGGACAAGTTAAAATTGGTACTGAAGTTGAACTTATTGGTTTAGGTATTCATAAGAAAACTGTTGTTACTGGTGTTGAAATGTTCCGTAAAGAATTAGACTCAGCTATGGCTGGTGACAATGCTGGTATCTTAATGCGTGGTATTGATAAAAAAGAAATTGATAGAGGCATGGTATTAGCTAAAGTTGGTTCTATTACACCTCATAAATCATTTGAAGGCGAAGTTTATATTCTTTCAAAAGATGAAGGTGGACGTCATACACCATTCTTTAATGGTTACAGACCTCAGTTCTATTTCAGAACAACTGATGTAACTGGTATTGCTACATTACCTGAAGGAACAGAAATGGTAATGCCTGGTGATAACGTTAAATTGAAAATTGATCTCATCACTGAAATAGCAATGGAAGAAGGTTTAAGATTTGCTATTCGTGAAGGTGGTAGAACAGTTGGTGCTGGTTTAGTAACTAAAATTATAGAATAAAATTAACTACTGGGGGAAGCTTGATGCTTCCCTCCCTGAAATTAGATTAAGGAGTGATTGAAATTGCCTGATCAGAAGATTCGAATTAAGTTAAAATCGTACGATCATATTTTAATCGATAAGTCAACAGAAAAGATTATCAAAACTGTGAAAAGTACAGGAGCTGTAGTCTCTGGTCCTATTCCATTACCGATAAAAAGATCAGTGTTTACAGTTTTGCGCTCACCTCACGTTGACAAAAAATCACGAGAACAGTTTGAAATTAGAGTGCACAAAAGAATTATTGATATTCATAATTCAAATAACAAAACCGTCGACTCACTTAGTAAGTTAGAAATACCGGCGGGTGTTGATATAGAGATTAAGTTATAAGGATTAAGTTATGCCTGGATTGCTAGGAAAAAAGCTAGGAATGACTAGTATTTTTACCGAAGACGGAGAGAACATCCCCGTAACAGTTGTCGAAGTTGGGCCTTGCGAAGTATTTGCAATTCGCTCAAAAGAAAACGATGGTTATCAAGCTGTACAGCTTGGATTTGGTAAAAAGAAAGAAAAGCAAGTTAATAAAGCTCAGTTAGAGTATTGTAAAAAGAATAATCTTGAACCTGTATACACTTTAAGAGAATTCAGAAATTTTGAAGAAGTGTTAAATGTTGGTGATAAATTAACCGTTGATTCTGTTTTTGCAGAAGGAGACAAGGTAAAAGTCACTGGTAAAAGTATAGGTAAAGGTTTTCAAGGTGTAGTAAAACGTCATGGTTTTAGTGGTGTTGGTGGTCAGACTCATGGTCAGCATAATCGCGAAAGAGCACCGGGATCAATTGGTCAGAGCTCTTATCCATCCAGAGTTCTAAAAGGAATGAAAATGGCTGGTCGTCATGGCGGTACAATACATTCCATAAAAAACCTAAGAGTTGTAAAGATTATTTCTGAAAAGAATTTAATTATGCTTAAAGGTGCCGTACCCGGTAAAGTTAACTCAATTATTGAAATTAATAAGTAATCGGTTGAAACATGAAATTAGATGTATATAAAATTGATGGCTCGAAGTCTGGTGAACAAGTAGAATTATCTGATAGTGTTTTTGGTATTGAACCTAACGATCATGTTATCTATTTAGCCGTTAAAGCACACCTTGCTAATAAAAGACAAGGTACGCATAAGGCAAAAGAGCGTGCTGAAGTAAGAGGTGGCGGTAGAAAACCATTTCGTCAAAAAGGACGCGGTGGTGCAAGAGCGGGTACATCACGTACACCATTATGGGTTGGCGGTGGAACAATATTTGGACCAAGACCCCGTAATTATAGAGAAAAACTTAACAGAAAAGTTATTAGTCTAGCTCGTAAATCAGCGCTAACATATAAAGCAAAAGCTGAACAAATAATGATTGTTGAAGATTTTAATTATGAAAACGCTAAGACAAAAGAATTTGCTAACACTCTTGCTGCTTTGAAGATTAGCGGTAAAAGAACGCTACTTCTTACTGAGGGTAATAAAGAGAAAGTTTATTTGTCAGGTAGAAATATTCCAAAAGTGAATATAGTTGAAGCAAATAAGGCCTCTACTTACGAATTAGTGAACAACCAAATTTTAGTACTTGAAAAAAGTGCAATTAAACAATTAGAAAGTACTCTTAATTAATAGAGTTGGATAAGATATGCATAACGTATTAGTTAGACCATTGGTTACCGAAAAAATGACTCAGATTACCGAAGCAACTGGTAAATATGGCTTTGTTGTTGATATAAATGCAAACAAGATCGAAATTGCAAGAGCAATTAAAGAAAGATTTGAAGTTGATGTAGTTTCGGTAAATGTTGTTCGCCACAAAGGTAAATTAAGAACTCAGTTTACTAGAAGAGGCCGATTTACTGGCAGAACACCTAAATATAAGAAAGCTATTATTACTGTTAAAGAAGGCCAAACGATAGATATTTTTGGCGAAGTATAGTATTGGGAATTGGAGCTTAATTAAATGGCAATAAGAATATTAAAACCGAATACACCTGGAACAAGGTATCAAACAATTTCTGCTTTTGAAGAAATTACGAAATCCACTCCTGAAAAATCTTTAACGGTTACGTTAAAGAAATCAGGCGGTAGAAACAACCAGGGTAGAGTGACATCTCGTCATCGAGGTGGTGGTCACAAAAGAAGATACAGAATTATTGATTTTAAGAGAAACAAGAATGGAATACCAGCTAAGGTTTTCTCCATTGAGTATGATCCTAACAGAAATGCAAGAATTGCTTTATTACACTATAATGATGGTGAAAAAAGATACATTATTGCTCCGGACGGATTGAAAGTTGGTGATAAATTACAATCTGGTGAAGGATCCGAAATTAGAATTGGAAATGCTCTTAAACTGAAAGATATGCCTTTAGGTAGTTTTGTTCACAATGTTGAATTAAAACCAGGTAAAGGTGGTCAAATTGGTAGAGCAGCAGGAACTTCAATCCAATTAATGGCTAAAGATGGTAAATACGCAAACTTAAAATTACCTTCTGGTGAAGTTAGACTAATAAGTCTTGAATGTATGGCTACCTACGGAACAGTTGGTAACTCTGACATTGAAAACATTAGTTTGGGTAAAGCTGGTCGTAGTAGATGGTTAGGTCGTCGCCCGCATGTTCGTGGTGTTGTTATGAACCCTGTCGATCACCCAATGGGTGGTGGTGAAGGTAGAACTTCTGGTGGTGGACATCCGGTTTCTCCATGGGGTCAGGCTGCTAAGGGGCTTAAGACGAGAAAGAAAAAACATGAATCAAATAAATACATAGTTAAAAGAAGAAAAAACTAGAGTATAATTATGCCAAGATCAGTTAAAAAAGGTCCTTTTATCAGCATCAAATTGATGAAAAAGGTCAGACAGTTAAACGACACTAATCAGAAGAAAATTGTAAAAACCTGGTCTAGAACTAGTACAATTTCTCCGGAGTTTGTTGGTCATACAATTGCTGTGCACAACGGTAACAAAATGATACCCGTATATATTTCGGAAAATATGGTAGGTCATAAATTAGGTGAGTTTGCCCCAACTAGATTGTTCAGAGGGCATCCAGGAACTAAAGCCGAAAAGGCGTCCAAAGTTAGATAATTTGAGGTAATGTATAAATGGAAGCTAAAGCTACACATAGGTATATTGGATCATCTCCGCGTAAGATGAGATTAGTTATTGACCTTATTAGAGGTAAATCAGTTAACGAAGCAATTGAAGTTTTGCATTTCAATCCAAAACATGCTTCTAGATATGCTGAGAAGGTTCTTAGAAGTGCAGTTTCAAACTTATTTAATAAGAATGAAGAAGAGCACTATGAAACATCTGATTTGGTTGTTAAGGAAGTATTTGTAAATCAAGGTCCAACAGTTAAAAGAATACAGCCTGCGCCAATGGGTAGGGCTTATAAAATTAGAAAAAGATCTAATCATTTAACAATAGTTGTTGCAGCAAAAAAGTAATTTAGGAGGATTTTTTGGGTCAGAAAACACATCCGATAGGGTTTAGAGTTGGAGTAATTCGCGGTTGGGAATCTAACTGGTTCGAGAGCAAGAGCTATGCTCCTAAGTTATTCGAAGATAGAACACTCAGATCTTATGTTCGGAACAGATTAAAAAAAGCTGGTATTTCAAGTATCATTATTGATAGAACCTCGAAGAATATTATTGTTACGATTCATACTTCAAGACCAGGTGTAGTTATTGGTAAGAGTGGTAAAGAAATAGCTCAGCTAGAACAAGAATTAAAACAAGTAACTGACAAAGAAGTTAAGATTCAGATTACTGAAATAAAAAGACCTGAATTAGATGCCTATTTAGTGGCAGAGACTGTTGCAAATCAGCTATCTGGAAGAGTTTCTTTTAGAAGAGCAATGAAGTCTTCAATTACTGCAGCTATTAGAATGGGTGCTGAAGGTATTAAAGTTATGTGTTCAGGTAGACTTGGTGGTGCTGAAATGGCTCGTACCGAATCATATAAAGAAGGCAGAGTTCCGTTGCATACCATTAGAGCTGATATTGATTATGCTACAGCAACAGCTCAGACCATTTATGGGTCGATAGGTGTTAAAGTATGGATATGCAAAGGTGAAATTTTAGGTAAAAGATTATCTGATTAAGAGTTTTAGGAGTTTTTCTCATGTTAATGCCAAAAAGAGTAAAATTTAGAAAATCTCATCGCGGTAGAAGAGCTGGTGCAGCGCAACGCGGACATAGAGTAGATTTTGGTGACTTCGGTCTTAAAGCACAAGGTGATGGCTGGATTACAAGTAGGCAAATTGAAGCTTGTAGAATTTCAATTTCTAGAAGAATGAAAAGAGATGGTAGAGTTTGGATAAGAATATTTCCCGACAAACCAGTATCCAAAAAACCATTGGAAACAAGAATGGGTAAAGGTAAAGGCTCACCTGAGTTTTGGGTAGCTGTAGTAAAGCCTGGTCGCATTATGTTTGAAGTTTCCGGGGTGTCTAAAGAAATTGCAACAGATGCTTTAAGATTAGCTTCGCAGAAGCTTCCTATTAAAACGAAAATTGTTTGTAGACCAGATTACGAAGAAGCTTAAAAGGGATTTTGAAAAATGAAAAAATATGAAGTACGCGAAATGACGAATGAAGAATTAGTTAAAAGAATAGAAGAGGAATCTCAAAATCTCGTCGATCTAAGATTTCAGCATGAACTTAAAAATTTAACTAATACATCAAAATTAAAATTAGTTAAAAAAGACATCGCCAGAATGAAGACTATTTTGGTTGAAAGGAATTCTGAAACTATAGCTGAACCAGTAGCGAAGCAATAAGCTGAGGTAACTAAATTAGGAGTTTTAATAGATTTATGGAAACACGTGCATTAAGAAAAACCAAGCAGGGTGTAGTTGTTGGCACTAAGATGGACAAGAGTATACTTGTTGCAATTGAGAGAAGAGTTGCTCATCCTTTATATAGAAAATATTTTAAGAAAACTACTAAGCTAATGGCGCACGACGAGAATAACGAATGTGGTGTAGGTGATACAGTTAAGATTATGGAAACCAGACCTATGAGTAAAAGTAAAAATTGGCGCCTAGTTGAAGTAATAGAAAAGGCCAAGTAACAGGCATCTAAGAGGAGACGATTTAAATGATACAAACAGAAACAAACTTAGTAGTTGCCGATAATTCGGGTGCCAAGAAAATCAGGTGTATTAAAGTACTTGGCGGCAGTGGTAGAAGATATGCTACTGTTGGTGATTTAATTGTAGTTGCTGTTAAATCTGCAACTCCGGGTGGCAATATTAAAAAAGGTGAGGTTTCTCGTGCAGTTGTTGTAAGAACAGCAAAGGAAATTAGAAGAAATGATGGTTCTTACATTAGATTTGATGAAAATGCGGCTGTATTATTAAATGCGAATGGCGAGCCTGTTGGTACCAGGATCTTCGGTCCAGTAGCAAGAGAATTAAGAGACAAAAAATATATGAAAATAATATCCCTCGCACCAGAGGTACTTTAATAACTGAGGATATTTAGAATGAAGATAAAAAAAGATGATACAGTTGTAGTAATTGCCGGTAACAATAAAGATAAAACCGGTAAAGTACTCAAGGTATTTCCAAAAGCAAACAGGGTAATAGTTGAGGGTGTTAACCTTTGTAAAAGGCACTCAAAGCCAAGCCAAGCTAATCCACAAGGTGGAATAGTTGAAAAGGAAGCGCCAATTAATATGTCAAATGTGATGATTCTGGATCCAAAAAACAGTGAAAGATCTAGAGTTGGTAAAAAGATTATTATTGATGACAAAACCGGCAAGAAAAAAGGTGTAAGAGTTAGTAAATCTAGTGGCGAAATGTTGTCGTAATTTTTTGAGGATAGAATTTTAACATGGCAAAGAAAAAGAACAAAGACGAAGCAGTTGAAAACAGTGAAAACACTGTTCAGGAAAAAATTCCTGCAAGACTATTTGACAAATATAAAACCGATATTATTCCGGCTTTAACTAAAACATTTTCATATAGCACAGTAATGCAGGTTCCTAAATTAGAAAAGATTGTAGTTAACATTGGTGTTGGCGATGCAGTCCAGGATACTAAATTATTGGATGAAGCTATTAAAGAGTTGGAAGCAATCGTTGGACAAAAAGCATCTGTTCGCTTAGCTAAAAAGTCAATCTCTAACTTTAAACTTAGAGAAGGAATGAAAATTGGCGCAAAAATTACTCTAAGAAGAGAAATGATGTATGAATTCTTAGATAAATTAGTTTCAGTTGCATTACCACGAGTAAGAGACTTTAGAGGAATTTCTGATAAGTCTTTTGATGGACGCGGAAATTATACTCTTGGTATAAAAGAACACGTAATTTTTCCTGAAATTGATGTTGACAATGTAAAAAGAATTCTTGGTATGGATGTTACTTTTGTAACTAGTGCCAAAACTGATAAAGAAGCATACGAATTATTGTTAGCATTCGGTGTCCCATTTCGTAAAAAAGAGATTAATTAAGAGGACTCATGGCTAGAAAATCATTAATTGCTCGTGAAGCAAAAAGACGCGCGACAGTTGAAAAATTTGCTGAGAAAAGAAAAGAGCTTAAAGAAGCTGGTGATTATGAAGGATTTCAACTTCTACCTAAAGATGCTTCACCGGTTCGTTTAAAAAACAGATGTATGTTCACAGGTAGATCCAGAAGTTATTACAGAAAATTTGGTGTTTCCCGTTTAGTTTTTAGGGAAATGGCACTTAAGGGTGAAATTCCTGGAATTAAAAAATCTAGTTGGTAATAGATAGGAGAATAATAGATGCCAGTAACTGATCCGATTGCAGACTTTTTGACAAGAGTTAGAAACGCTATTCATGCCAAAAAGAAGTATGTTGAAATTCCTTCTTCAAATATGAAGGTAAAATTGGCTGAAATACTTAAAGAAAACAAATTTATTAGAGATTTTAATGTTGTTGAAGATGAGAAGCAGAATGTATTGAGAGTTCATTTACAATATATTGATGGTGTTTCTTCAATCAGCGGATTGAAAAGGATTAGTAAGCCAGGTTTAAGACATTATGTTGGCAAAGATAACATTCCGCGCGTACTGAATGGTTTGGGAATGTCGATTTTATCTACTTCAAAGGGATTATTATCGAACAAACAGGCAGTAAAAGAAATAGTTGGCGGCGAAGTTATTTGCCATATTTGGTAATTCATTGAAATTGGAGTTTTGACGTGTCAAGAATAGGTAAGAAACCAGTAAATATTAAAGACGTTGAATTTAAAAAAGACGGGCAAAAAATTACCGTAAAAGGTAAACTTGGTCAATTGGAAATGGAAGTACATCCTTCAATGATTCTTGAAGTTGAAGGTGAAGAACTTTCTGTAAAAAGGCCTAATGATCAAAAAGAGAATAGAGCTCTTCATGGATTATCCCGTGCATTAATTCAGAACATGGTAACGGGTGTAACCACAGGATATACTAAAGAGTTATTAATTGTTGGTGTTGGTTATAAAGCAGAATTAAGAGATAAGAATTTATTCTTAAATCTGGGTTATTCTCACCCAATTTATTTTATGCCTCCTGATGAGTTAACAATAGAAGTTCCTGCTCCTACGCAAATTAAGATTTCGGGTACAGACAAGGAACTTGTTGGACTTGTTGCTGCTAAAATTAGATCTTTTAAAAAACCTGAACCTTACAAAGGCAAAGGCATTAAATACTCGGATGAAATTCTTATCAAAAAGGCTGGTAAAACTGCTGGAAAATAATTAAGTAAGGTGGGAGAAGGTTTTAGAAATGACTACTAACAGCAAAATTAGAAGAGAAAAAAAGAAAGTTTCAATTAGAAAAAAGATTTTTGGTACTCCCGAAAGACCAAGGTTAGCGGTTTTCAGAAGTAACAAAGCTATATACGCTCAAATTATTGATGACACTAAAGGGTCGACTTTAGTATCTGCATCTTCTTTATTAAAAGATATTGCAGATGGTGTTAAGAATGCTAAGGGTAAAGTTGAAGAAAGTAAATTAGTTGGTAACCTGGTGGGCAAATTAGCTGTCGAAAAAGGCATTACAACTGTTGTTTTCGACAGAAGTGGTTACAGATATCATGGTCGAGTAAAAGCTTTAGCTGATGCTGCTAGAGAAGGTGGTCTCAAGTTTTAACTGGTACAGCCGGATCGTCTAATGGTAGGACAACGCCCTTTGGAGGCGTCTGTGTAGGTTCGACTCCTGCTCCGGCTGCCAAATAAGAAAAAAATTACGGAGAATAAATTGAAGCACAAAAAAGTATCAGGTTTAGAGAATCTTAAAGAAAAGGTTGTTCATATCAACCGCGTTGCAAAAGTTGTTAAAGGTGGTAGAAGATTCAGCTTTAACGCTATTGTTGTTGTTGGCGATGGTAATGGGCATGTTGGTGTTGGACTTGGAAAAGCGAACGAAGTAACTGATGCTATTTCTAAAGGAATTGATGATGCTAAGAAGAATGTGTACAGAGTAGCTGTAATTAATGGCACAATTGCTCATAAAATTATCGGTAAGTATGGTGCAGGTAGAGTGTTACTAAAACCTGCTTCACCTGGTACTGGTGTTATTGCTGGCGGTGGAGTTCGTGCGGTATTAGAATCCGCTGGTATTCAGGATATTTTAACGAAATCTCTGGGTTCAAGTAACCCACATAACCAAGTTAAAGCAACATTAAGCGGCTTGTTAGAGATCATTGATGCTAGACAAATGGCTCAAAAGCGTGGATTAACTGTTAGTGATTTATTTAGTTCCTAATGAGGATGGAAATGGCTAAGAAATTAAAAGTTACACAAGAAAAAAGTATTATAGACAGACCAAAAGATCAAAAAGCTACAATTGAAGCTCTTGGTTTAGGAAGACCTAATTACGTGAAATTACATAATGATTCTCCTCAGGTTAGAGGTATGATTAATAAAGTTTCACATCTAGTCAAAGTCGAAGAAATTGAAGAACAAGGTGAATAAATGGATATCTTAAGTAATCTAAAATATGCTAGCGGTTCGATAAAGAAACGTAAAAGAATTGCACGTGGTGAAGGTTCCGGGCATGGTGGAACTGCTACAAGAGGTAGTAATGGTCAAAAATCTCGTTCAGGTTCTAAAACAAGAGCTTGGTTCGAAGGTGGTCAGATGCCTTTGCAAAGACGTGTTCCTAAACGTGGTTTTACTAATATTTTTAGAATTGATTATTTGGCTGTTAATGTTGGCAGACTTCAGGAATTAGTTAACAATAAAAAAATTGAAGATGGAATTATTACACCTGCTGCTCTTTATAAAGCAGGCGTTCTTTCTAAAGCCACAGCTCCTTACAAAATATTGGGTAATGGAGAACTTAAAGCTAAATTGACTATTGAAGCTCACAAGTGTAGTACTTCAGCGAAAGAAAAAATTGAATCTGCAGGTGGAACTATTAAAGAGATAAAAGATTAATGGGAAAATTACAAGACACATTCCGGAATATTTTCAAAATTCATGAGTTAAGACAGAGAATTCTATATACTCTTGCTTTGCTCTTTATTGTTAGGCTTGGGTCACATATTACCTTACCAGGTATCGACTCTTCAGTACTAGCGCAAGCTATGGCAAATCAAACTTCAGATAACCTTTTTGGGTTGTATGATTTATTTGCAGGTGGCGCGTTTTCTAACGCTGCTATTTTTGCTCTGGGAATTATGCCTTACATCTCTGCTTCTATTATTATTCAGTTAGGAACTGCGGTTGTACCTTACTTCCAAAAGTTGCAGCGTGAAGGTGAAGAAGGCAGAAAAAAGATGACTCAACTTACCCGGTACGGAACAGTACTTATTTCATTGTTCCAGGCATGGGGTATTGTTACTTTGCATCTTCCAAGTATTAACCTAAATGGAATTCCTATAATACCACTGGAAGTGCAGGGCTTTGGCTTTACACTCTCTTCTGTATCATTATTGATTGCTGGTACAATGTTCATGATGTGGTTAGGTGAGCAGATAACTGAAAAGGGTATTGGTAATGGTATCTCTTTAATAATTTTCATTAACATTATTAATAGATTACCATTCGCTTTACTTGATGAATACAGACTGGTTGCTGCAGGAACACGTAATATAGTACTAGAAGTTGTTGTATTAACTTTAATGGTATTTATTATTGCTGGTATTGTTCTTGTTACTCAGGGTACCAGAAGAATTCCTGTTCAATATGCTAAACGGGTAGTTGGCAGAAAAGTTTATGGTGGGGTAACTCAGTATATTCCACTTAAAGTTAATACTGCTGGTGTAATGCCAATTATATTTGCACAATCAATTATGTTTATCCCGAATACAGTATTATCATTCTTCCCGGATAGTGAATTGATGCAATCATTGGCTGGATATTTTAATTATCAGTCATACACTTATGCGGCTATTTATTCTGTAATTATTGTATTTTTCACTTATTTCTACACTGCTATTGCTTTTAATCCTCAGGATGTATCTGAAAATATGAAGAAGCAGGGTGGATTTGTTCCCGGAATTAGACCTGGGAAACAAACAGCTGAATTTATTGATAATATTTTAACAAGAATTACCTTACCTGGTTCAATATTTTTAGCAATTGTTGCGATTTTACCAACTTTTATTGCTAAGTTTGGTGTCTCTGGAAGTTTTGCTGCGTTCTTTGGAGGTACCAGTCTTCTTATTATAGTTGGTGTTGCTCTGGATTCTTTACAGCAAATTGAGTCACACCTCTTGATGAGACATTACGATGGATTTATGAAGTCAGGAAAGATGAGAGGCCGCCGAGGCGGAATGTAGTTTGATACTGATTAAAACAAAAAGTGAAGTTGAGTTCATTAGAGAGAGTTGTCAGATAGTTGCAGAAACGCTGCAATTAGTAAAAAGAAACGTTAAAGCTGGCGTTACAACAATTGAGTTGGATAGAATTGCCGAGGAATATATAAGAAGTAATAATGCGATTCCTGCTTTCAAAGGTTATTCTCAAGCAGGTTCTTTCGATTTTCCCGGCTCTATTTGTTCTTCCGTTAATGATGAAGTTGTACACGGTATTCCTGGCGACAGAGTATTAAAAGATGGTGATATAATATCTGTTGACGTAGGCGTGATTAAAAATAAATACTTTGGTGATGCAGCGCTAACTGTAGCCGTTGGTGAAATTGATCCAAAAGTAAAAAAACTTATGGACGTAACAGAACGTTCTTTATATCTTGGAATTGAGCAGGCAGTTGCTGGAAACAAATTAGGTGATATTTCCTTTGCAATTCAGCATTATGTCGAAGAAAACGGATTTTCTATTGTTCGTGATCTTTGCGGACATGGTGTTGGAAAGTATTTGCACGAGGATCCTCAAATACCGAATTTTGGTAGAAAAGGAACAGGACCTGTTCTAAAAGAGGGAATGACTTTAGCTTTGGAACCTATGGTTAACCAGGGTAAATATAGAGTGGAAGTTGCTCCTGATGGATGGACCATTTACGCGGCAGATCGGTTACCATCCGCACATTATGAACATACTATTGCAATAACAAATGGAAAACCGGAAATATTAACGGTAATATAATATGGCTAAACAAGAAGCAATTAAAGTTGATGGAGTTGTTACGGAAACATTACCAAATGCCCATTTTAAAGTAAAACTTGATAATGGACATGTAATTCTAGCACATATTTCTGGTAAAATGAGAATGCACTTTATTAAAATTCTTGTTGGGGATAAGGTCTCAATTGAACTTTCTCCCTACGACTTGAATAAAGGCAGAATAACTTACAGATATAAATAGTTGGAGATACAATGAAGGTCAGAGCATCTGTAAAAAAGATTTGCGAACACTGTAAAATTATTAGACGAAAAGGCGTAGTAAGAGTACTTTGTAAAAATCCAAAACACAAACAACGCCAAGGTTAAAAGAAACATTTAGGAGGTTTAGGTTGGCTCGTATTGCAGGTATAGACTTACCAAAACAAAAGAAAGCATACATAGGATTGACTTATATCTATGGAATTGGTAAAACCACTGCGTTAGAAATATTAAAAAAATCTGATGTTGATGCTGAGAAGAAAATTGTCGATTTAACAGAAGAAGATATTGCTAAAATTCGCGCAATTATGTTGAACGATTATAAAGTTGAAGGTGCGCTGCGAAGCGAAGTTCAGCAAAATATCAAACGTTTAATGGATATAGGCTGTTACAGAGGATTAAGACATAGACGCGGTCTTCCTGTAAGAGGTCAACGTACAAAAACCAATTCTCGTACGAGAAAAGGCAAAAAAAGAACTGTTGCAGGTAAAAAGAAAGCTCCTGGCAAATAGAGTTTAATTTAGGAGGATTTAAGTTTGGCTAAAGTATCAAAGAAAACTAAAAAGAAAGTTCATGTTGATGCAGTTGGACTAGCACACGTAAAAGCTTCATTTAATAATGTGCTTGTAACTGTTACTGACATTTACGGTAATACAATTTCATGGTCATCAGCTGGTAAAAACGGCTTCAAAGGGTCAAGAAAAAACACTCCTTTTGCTGCACAGGTTACTGCTGAAGGTGCGGCTAAAGAAGCTTACGATCTTGGTTTGAGAAGAGTTGATGTATATGTTAAAGGACCAGGCGCCGGTAGAGAAGCTGCTATACGTGCTTTAAACACTGCTGGGCTCCAGATTATGTCGATTAAGGATATTACTCCAATTCCGCATAATGGTTGTAGACCACCGAAACGTAGAAGAGTTTAATTAGGGAGATTTAATTAGATGGCTAGATATACAGGTCCAAGTTGTAAGTTATGCAGAAGAGAGAAGCAAAAATTATTTTTGAAAGGCTCTAAGTGTCATTCAGAAAAATGCCCTCTTGATAAGAAAAGTTATCCTCCTGGTCAACATGGTTTGAACAGAAGACAGAAATTTTCAGAATACGGCGTACAGCTGAGAGAAAAACAAAAAGTTAAAAGAATTTATGGATTGCTTGAATCTCAATTTCATGGCTATTTCGAAAAAGCGAATAGACAAAAAGGTGTTACAGGCGAAAACTTACTGAAAATTCTTGAAAGTCGCCTTGATAATGTGGTTTTTAGATTAGGATTCGCTCCATCTAGAAAAGCTGCCAGACAATTGGTACTACATTGTCACCTTACTGTAAATGGTGGTGTTGTTAATATTCCATCTTATTTGGTTACAGCTGGTGATGTAATTGCAATTAGAGAGCAAAGCAAAAAGTTAGACTTTATACACGATTCTCTTCGTAAAACAAAAGAAAACGTTTATAATTGGCTTTCTTTAGATAAAGCTGCACTTTCAGGTATTTTTATGCAAGTTCCAGAGAGGGAAGAAATTCCAATAACTGCTTCAGAGCAGCTAATTGTAGAGCTTTATTCTAAATAATCAATAATTAGTTCAGAGGATCTAAATGAGTTATCCTTTTATTAAGATGCCCGATGGTGTTGTTTTAGAAGAATCAACAGCAACAGATACATATGGAAAGTTTGTGATTTCGCCTTTGGAAAGAGGATTTGGTGTAACTCTTGGTAATTCGTTCAGAAGAGTATTGCTCTCTTCGCTAACTGGTTCGGCAATTATTGCTATCAAGATGGATGGCGTTTTACACGAATTTGCTACGGTTCCGGGTGTAGTTGAAGATGTTACGGATTTTATTCTTAATCTGAAACAAGTTAGAATGAAATTGCTAAATAAGAAAACTATCGGTGCCGATATTAGCATCGCTGGACCTAAGGATTTTATTGCTCGGGATCTTCAAGATGCTTGTCCTGATATTGAAATTTTGAATCCAGACTTACACTTAGCTACCGTTAACGAAGGTTCTAAATTAACTTTAGAAGTTAGATTTGGTACTGGTAAAGGCTATGTGCCAGGAAATGAACAAAAGATCGTTGATCAGACTATTGGAATTATTCCAATAGACTCAATCTTTACACCAATTAGAAACACTCGTTATGATGTTGAGAATGTTCGAATTGGCGAAAGCAATGACTTTGAAAAACTAACACTTGAAATTACGACAGATGGTTCTATTACACCTGAAGATGCACTTTCAAGTGCAGGTAAAATATTAAAAGATCATGTTAATCTGTTCATAAACTTTGATGTTGAACCTGAAGAAGAAAAAGTTGAAAGTGAAAAAGACGCTGAGACTGAAAGAATTAGAAAAATTCTTATAACAAGTGTTGATGATCTTGAATTAAGCGTACGTTCACATAATTGTCTTAAAGCCGCCAATATTAAAATACTGGGTGACTTGGTTAGACGTGATGAGAATGAGATGCTCAAGTTCAGAAACTTTGGTAGAAAATCTTTAGCCGAGCTCGTTGAAATAGTTGAACACTATGGACTCGAATTTGGTATGGACGTCGATAAATACATCAATGATAATTCAGAGAATAATTAATCTAAGATTTAGGTATCAGAATGCGACATGGAGTTAAAGGAAGAAAATTAAACAGAACAGCAAGTCATCGTGTGGCTACATTCAGAAATTTAGCAACAGCTTTGCTTAGATATAAAAAAATTAAGACAACTACTGCTAAGGCGAAGGAATTGAGAGTTTTTGTTGAACCTCTTATCACTAAAGCCAAAGATGATTCAGTTGCATCCAGAAGACTTGTTGCCAGACATATTAAGGATAAAGAAGTTCTAAAAGAACTCTTTACCGAAATTATTGAAAAGGTTGGCGACAGAGCTGGTGGTTATACTAGAGTTGTTAAACTAGGTAGGCGTTATGGCGATGCTGCTGAAATGTCATTAATAGAGTTAGTTGACTTTAATGATATTATCAATACTGAAATGAAAGCTAAATCTGCTGAAAAGAAGGCTAAAAAAGAAGCAAAAGTTGCCGCAGAAGAAGCTAAAGCTGCTGCCGAAGTTGATGAAATTGAAGATGCACAAGTTGTAGAAGAGACAACTGAACAGGTTGTGGAAGAAACAACAGAAGCATCTGAAGTTAAAGCAGAAGAAACTAAAACTGACGAAACTGACGAAGCTGAAGAAGAAAAGAAAAATTAAAACAATAGTTTATTGTTTGATAAATTTGGAAGAGTAACCATTAGGTTACTCTTTTTTTATTATGAAAAATGCCATATACATAAAATCCATTAATAATATGAAGGATCTGCCAGAGGGAGAACTGCCTGAAGTTGTTCTATGCGGTCGTTCCAATGTTGGTAAGTCTTCTTTTATTAATACAATTTTTAATAGAAAAAATTTGGCAAAAACATCTTCTGCACCAGGTAAAACAAAATCGATGAATTTTTATCTCGTTGAGGATAAGTTTTATCTTGTTGATTTGCCTGGGTTTGGATATGCAAAAGTATCTAAGACTGAACGAGAGGCATGGCAGAAACTTATCAGCACTTACATGGCTAAAGGTCACAATATCCATTCCGCTTATCACTTTGTTGATAGCAGACACCCCCCAACAAATTTAGACCTTCTACTTAATCAATTTTTAAAGGAAAATGGAATTCCATTTACAATTATTTTAAGTAAGGTTGACAAATTAAAGCAGTCAGAATTTACTAAAAGTAAAAAAGAACTTCTGAAATCTTTCCCAGAGCTTGTTGATGGTGAGAATTTAATTCCCTTTTCTGCTGTTAAAGGTACTGGGAAAAAAGAAGTTATTTCAAGACTAAGAAGCACCTTCTTCTAATGATATTTTCTTAAACTTTCACTATACTTATACTTCATTTTGGCTCGACTATTAAACACTTTATCTAACAATAACTAGTCCGGAATAGTAGATGGGTATTAGTGGAAAGAATAAAAAACGCGTCCTTATTTTTCTTTTGATCCCAATTCTTATTGTGGTTCTATTTGTTACAAATGATGTAATGATCAGAATCATCTCTGCCTCAGTCCTAATCATTTATGCAGCTTTTATAATATTTCTGCGAGATTCTGTTCGAACTGATTTGTTTTTCGATAGGGACGAAGAGAAGCTTCCGGCAGAACCATTATCGGCTCCAAAGCTTTCAAGTAATATCGATTTTGATCCCGATGAAGATTTTAAAATAATTTCTTCAAACAAGGAAATTGAGATTGCTACTTCCGAAACATTGGCCGCGCCGGGTAGTACAGGCAAAAAAATAATTTTTAAGCCTGCAGACTTTAAGGAAAATTTCGAAAGAATCGTCCAGGATGAATTACCGGAAAATATTGGACATGATGGACAGTTTGTTTATACCCTTGACAGAATACTACGTGTACTAAAGGATGCATTTATAGCACACACAGCATTCTATTTTTGGTATAATAGCAGTAAGCGAAAATTAACATTGGAGAAATACGTCTCGAGTTCAAAGAATATTAAGTCGCAAAAATTTGAAATTGAAGATGATATACTTAGCAAGATAATACTTACCGAGGAGCCTGAATTACTCTCGAATATTACTCCTAATGCAGAGGCAGATATTATTAGATATTATGATAAAACTCAGGGAATCAGGAGTTTTGTTGGTGTCCCGCTCTATCATAAAAAGACACTTGTGGGTATATTGGGGCTGGATTCCAAGGATGGTGATGCTTTTGGTATAGAAACAATTTATTCATTAGGACGATTTTCACGTGTAATTTCAATTCTTATCTCATTCTTCGAAGAAAAATTTTCGGAAGCACAGGCACAAACCAAGCTAAATTCACTTCTGCAAATTTTTAAACACGATCATAAGTTCAAATCAGAAGAAGACTTATATAACACAATCGAAAGTACTGTTAAATCATTATTACCCTGGGATGTATTTTCTTTTGTTGCATTTAATCCAAAAGAGCAGAAGTTTAAAACCGCAAGGATTGTAAATAAGACCTCTTTAAAATATGTGGGTGAGTTTTTAGAAGTTGAGTTAACAGGCACCGTCGTCGGCGAATCTATAATAAAAGGCATTCCAATAAATATTCATGATACTTCCGAAAAAGAATTTAAGAGATTTGCAAAAAATGAGGATGTAAGTTTTGATGGATCTTTCCTGACAATTCCGCTTTTATATGAAAATAAGAATTATGGCTTACTTTGTTTTGAAAGCCTGAAAAAAAATATGTACACGGAAAGTGATGTTAAATTTATAGTTGATGCAACCCGATTTTTTGCTTTCATTTTGTATTCATATTCTTCTCAACTTGTTTTGCGAGAGCTTCTATCAGTAGATATTGATACCCGCACACTTAACAGTGCAGCTTTTAATGAAAGATTAAGTGGTGATCTTGTTAAGGCAAGTGAAATGAAAGCCTCTGGTGCTTTGGCATTAATAAAAATTGATGAGTTTCTTGAGCAGGAATCTTTATTCGAAGGGAATCCGTTTCCTGTTGTTCTCAAAGCTGTTTCGGCAATGATTATGGAAGAAATGACGCCCCTTAACTTGATCGGAAGAATTAGCAACAGAGTATTTGGCATTTATTTCTTTAATTCAACAACAAAGGATGTTTATCTCTGGGCTGAAAAATTGAGAGTGAAAATCGCCAGGAAAATGATTCCTGTTGTCTCTAAACAGACAGCCTTTACAATTTCGGTAGGTATTGCCTCAACAAATAACAAAATAGATGTTGATGAAGCACTCTCAGACGCATCTCTTGCATTAAATAAAGCTATTGAAAAAGGTGGCAATTCAGTAAACAGAATTAATTAGGTCTATGAACAATTTTACAGTTATAGTATTGGATGGCGTTGGTGTTGGCGAATTAGATGACGCTGATAAATATAAAGATGTTGGAAGTGACACTTTAGGTAATATAAGCAGGAAACTGAATGGTTTAACTTTACCAAACCTGCAGGCTTTTGGATTAGGTAATCTTCATGAAATTGTAGGCGTTCCCCCTCATAACAATCCCAAAGCATCATACGGAAAACTAGCAGAAATTTCTATTGGTAAGGATTCAACGACTGGGCATTGGGAACTGGGTGGTTTGAAAATAGATTATGAGTTCCCTTTATATCCCAATGGTTTTCCTCAACGTATTCTAAATCTATTTATGGAGAAAACCGGAGTAAAAGGAATTCTGGGCAATAAAGCAGCTTCTGGTACAGAGATTATCAAGGAATTGGGTGACGAACATGTTAAAACTGGTTTCCCAATAGTCTATACTTCAGCAGATCCTGTCTTTCAAATTGCCGCCCATGAAGAAATAATTCCGCTGGAAAAATTACTTGAAATGTGTAGAATAGCCAGGCATGAAGTTATGATTGGTGATGATCAGGTGGGTAGAATAATTGCCCGACCTTTTGTTGGAGACTCCGGCTGTTATACAAGAACAACTAACAGAAAAGACTTTTCTGTTAACCCTCCTTCCAAAACAATATTGAATGTTTTACAAGATGCCGGTATTGATACAATTGCTGTTGGCAAAATAAATGACTTGTTCAATTACAATGGTATCAAGATTTCCGAAATCACGAAATCAAACATGAAAGGCGTCGACAAGATTTTAGAATCGCAGGCAAAAGCAAGTAATAGCTTTATTTTTGCAAACCTGGTCGATTTTGATGTTTATTTTGGTCACCGGAATGATCCGGAAGGTTTTTATAATGCTTTAGTTGAATTTGATAATCGGCTTCCTGAAATCATCGCTTCTATGGATGAGACTGATGCTCTTGTACTTACTGCCGATCATGGTAATGATCCAACAACGTCAAGTACTGATCATAGCAGGGAATATGTACCACTTCTTTTTTACAGAAAAGGTGTGAAAGGGAAAAATTTAGGAGTGAGGAAAACCTTTGCAGATGTGGCACAAACCGTTGCTCATTTTTTTAAGGTTAATAATAATCTTCAAGGGACAAGTTTTTTAAATGGGTAATGATTGTTTATACCCAATTAATTACGGTCAATAATTATGATGTATTTCAAAATAAAAAGAAAATTGTTACAAAAAATTTAATAAATTTGTTCGGTGTGAGTAGAATTGATTAATCTAAAAGATTGATGAGGTAATTTTGATTCTTGGAAAAGTAGTTGGGACTGTATGGTCAACACGTAAGGATGAAAATTTAGTTGGCGCAAAGTTTCTTATAGTGAAACAGTTGGATTTGGATTATAAGTTAAAAGATAACTTTGTTATTGCTGTTGACTCTGTTGGTGCTGGTGTTGGTGAAGTCGTTATTGTTGCAACCGGGAGTTCTGCAAGACAAACGACTTTTACTAAAAACAAACCAATTGATGCTGTAATTATGGCAATTGTTGATAAACTTGATATTTCGGTTAAAGATGATGTATCTGGGACTACGGAAAACTGATGGAACTTGGTAAGGTAATTGGTACAATTTGGGCGACACGTAAATACGAATCTGTTAATGGATATAAAATGCAGTTTGTCCAACCAATGAATGCAAATTTGAAACCGCTTGGTGAGCCAATAATAGCGCTTGATACTATTGGGGCAGGTCCTGGTGAGATTATTTACTATATCACGGCTAGTGAAGCTGTTATTCCACTCGAAGTTGATATGGCTCCTGTTGATGCATCCATTGTTGGTATTGTTGATTCAATAAATTCAGTGATCAACCAGTAGGGAGGATGAAAATTGAAAATTACCAAACAGTATACCAATCGGGAGAGTCAATCTCTGGATAAGTATTTGCAGGAGATCGGCAAGGTTGATCTTCTTACTCCAGATCAGGAAGTGGACTTAGCGATTAGAATCAAAAATAACGACCAGCTTGCATTGGAAGTTTTGGTTAAAGCTAATCTAAGGTTTGTCGTTAGCGTTGCCAAGCAATACCAAAACCAGGGACTATCGCTTGGAGATCTTATTAATGAAGGAAATCTTGGGCTAATTAAAGCGGCAAAACGTTTTGATGAGACAAGAGGATTTAAATTTATCTCTTATGCTGTTTGGTGGATAAGACAATCAATTTTGCAAGCACTTGCTGAACAATCCAGAATAGTACGATTACCTTTGAACAGAGTTGGTGCTCTGAATAAAATAGGAAAAGCTTATAGTAATCTTGAGCAAGAGTTCGAAAGAGAACCAAGCGCAAATGAATTGGCTAGAGAACTCGATATGGATATTGATGAAGTATCTGATACACTTAGAATAGCAGGCAGACATGTTTCTATGGATGCTCCATTTTCATCAGGCGAGGAAAACCGATTGTTAGATGTGTTGTCCAATGAGTCTCATCCGGCACCGGATTTTTCACTAATGTCAGATTCACTCAGAAATGAAATTGAAAGAGCACTTTCAACATTGACAGAGCGGGAAGCTGAAGTGATTTTTTTATACTTCGGACTAAGCGAAGAGCACTCACTTACTTTAGAAGAAATTGGTGAAAAATTTAATCTTACGCGTGAGCGTGTAAGACAGATAAAAGAAAAAGCAATAAGAAGATTGCGTCATGCATCGAGAAGTAAAAACTTACGCACATACTTAGGCTAATTGTCCATGTCATCATGGAAGCCCACAATAATTTTCCTTTGGGGAATAACCATTCTACTGATCGTCCCGGGTTGTTCTTCCTCATCTTATTCCAGTCGGTACAAAAAACCAGCTCAGGACAATAACGGCCAAAAACGAACAAAAGCAGTCAGATTTTCCTCTGATGATGATGAGATTCCAAAGGCAGAAAAGAAAGTAATTACAACGTACGAAGACATTGGAGAAATTTCCGATGAAATCCTGGATGACCTGCCCGAAGAGGAATACCCCGTTGATATCTCATCTTTGATTCAAAAGCATGGTCGATTAAAGGATTTAGGTGACGCTCTAACTGATCGGGAAAAAATTTTATTTGAGATAATAAGCTATATTGATACTCCATATAAGTACGGTGGAAATTCGAGAAAGGGTATTGACTGCTCGGCATTCACTCAAAATGTTTTTAGAAAAACGATAGCTACAGAAGTCCCAAGAACCGCAAGGGAACAGTATAAAATTGGGGATGCAATAAACGACACTTCTAATCTTAAATTCGGGGATCTTGTTTTTTTTAATACTTCACGTAAAGCATATCCGGGACACGTTGGCATTTATATAGGGGAGGAACTGTTTGCTCATTCCAGCGGGGGGAAAGGAGTTACTATCACTTCGCTGGCAGACAAGTATTATTCTAAAAGATTTATTGGTGGGAAAAGAATTACGAAAATCGAATAATAACATGCATTAAATAATAAATAATGGATTTCTAATCAGACAAAAAATTAAAGTAACGGGAGATTAAAATGGATTACCGCGTAGAAAGTGACAGTATGGGCGAAATTAAAGTCCCTTCAGATATGTATTACGGAGCACAAACAGCACGTTCATTGATGAATTTTAAAATTGGTACTGAGAAGATGCCTCCGGAGTTAATTAGTGCCATGGGAGTATTAAAGAAAGCCGCAGCGTTGATTAACATGGAATTAGGCCTGCTGCCAAGTGAAAAAGCAGAGCTTATTGTGAAAGCTGCAGATGAAGTAATATCGGGGAAGCTAAATGATCATTTCCCATTGGTTGTTTGGCAGACGGGTTCCGGAACTCAAACTAATATGAATACTAATGAGGTTATATCAAACCGAGCTATTGAAATGGCAGGTGGTGTAATGGGTAGTAAAAAACCAGTTCACCCAAACGATGATGTTAATAAGGCTCAATCATCTAATGATACATTCCCGACAGCCATGCATATAGCCGCAGTTGAGCAGATTAACAAATTATTAATACCAAAGCTTACTAAACTTAGAGATGCTCTTCAGGTTAAGTCTGATGAGTTCAAAGACATTATTAAAATTGGACGTACTCACTTAATGGATGCTGTACCATTAACATTGGGGCAGGAGTTCAGCGCCTATGTTCAGCAGCTTACTTATGGTCTTGATAGAATAAACGGATGCCTTCCAAGGTTATCAGAATTAGCCCTGGGCGGAACTGCCGTAGGTACTGGTCTTAATACTCATGTAGATTTTGCTGTAAAATCTGCTGCTAAAATTAGTGAACTAACAGGTCTTAAATTTACTACGGCCCCAAACAAATTCGAAGCGCTGGCTGCACACGACGCTATAGTTGAGGCAAGCGGTGTGATGAAAACTTTAGCTTGTTCATTAATGAAAATTGCAAGCGATATTCGTTTATTAGGTTCCGGACCACGTTGTGGAATTGGTGAAATAGCATTGCCGGCAAATGAGCCAGGCAGCTCAATTATGCCAGGGAAGGTTAACCCAACCCAACCAGAAGCTATGACGATGGTTTGTGCTCAGGTTATGGGTAATGATGTTGCAATAAACATTGGCGGTGCAACAGGTCATTTTGAACTGAACGTTTTTAAACCTGTTATGATTTTCAATCTTCTTCAATCAATTCGTTTGTTGGGTGATGCTTGTGAATCATTCACCGATAATTGTGTGGTTGGAATTACTGCAAATAAAGAAAATATTGAAAACTTCCTGCAAAACTCTTTGATGCTTGTTACAGCCCTGAATCCTCACATAGGGTATGATAATGCCGCGAAAGTTGCCAAGACAGCTTTTGAAAACAATTCTACTTTAAAGGCTACTGCAATTGAGCTTGGATTCCTGACCGCAGAAAAATTTGATGAATTTGTAAGACCGGAAAACATGATTGGTCCAAAAAAATAATTTGTAACAATTTTACATACTTTTTGATGCCGGTTTATAGCCGGCATTTTTTTTGGCTTGTTCTTTTAATCCTAACTATCTGTGGAACTTATAAGTAGAATTAAACATTTATTATATGAACAATCAATTAATCGGAGGAAACATGGCTGATCCAAAAATAGCTCAAAAATCACCATATGTGATGACTGTTGCACCTGGCAAATACTATTGGTGTGCATGTGGTCAATCTTCAAAACAACCTTACTGCGATGGCTCGCATAAGTGCACAGAGTTTTCACCATTGATGGAAGAAGTCACAGAGGAAAAGAAAGTTGCCTGGTGTGGTTGTAAGCACAGTGCAAATAAACCTTTCTGCGATGGAACACATTCTAAATTATAACTAGTCGGACTCATTCCCTCTTTTAAATATCTATGATTTATTCTTTGGAAAATAAAGCGCTGGGTGGTAACTTTTGTTCTAGAGTTCTCAGCGTTTTGTCTAAGAGACCACAATTACTCAAAAAAAAGAATAAATTAATATGGAAATCATTAAAGGCCTATTCCCGCTTCTTTTTGCCAGCTTCAGTCTCTTGTTTGTCATTAACATTGTTATTTTTAGCAATTCCAGAAAAAAATATTCCGCTGTTATAATATTACTTAGCGGATTGTTTATCTCACAATTTTCAGAATTCCTCGTTTGTTTTTATCAATTTGATATAACTTTTTTGAAATTTCTGATGATTGTTGGAATCTGGATATTTCCAATCCTTTTAGTTTCGTTTGTTCTTCAAGTAATAGATGCCCCAAAGAAACTTATTCAGATCTTTTATGGATTGGTAATCATTATACTCTTAATGCTTATCGCCAATTATAGTGATATAAACTCATTATGTTCACTATTTCTCATGGAATTAAGATACCCATCGCAATGGTTATTCGGCTGGTTTGCTTTTCTATTTTTGATAATTTCGGGACTTAAACTTAATCAATCAATCAAGTCAATTGAAGATTCAATTGAGATAAAGAAACGCAGGTTTATTCTCTTCTCAATACTCGGTTCATTATTTCTAACGGTTTTTATCGTTATTCTCATGCCGGGATCCGGTTTCTTTCTTGAGAGTATATTAGGTAAAACATCTGTTTTTATCACCACCGCAATTTCCTATTATATTATTAGAGACAGATATCATAAAGAGGTAACCCAATAGTATGGAAAAGATAATAAACATATATCTGATTATAAGAAAAGGTATCATCGAGGAACTAGCTGCAAAAGAGTATGAGTTGCAAGGCAGTGATGAAGAAAAAATATCTTACCTTGAATCTGTAGCCGAGACAGGATTAATTTCAGCTGAAAAATTTAACTCCCCTACAAATGAGAGTGGTGAAAAAATATCATATAAGATATTTCAAAAATTTGAAAAACAGGGAATTCACTTTAATCTATTTGAAGAAATATTTAGATATTACGACCTGGGGGATACTCCTCTCGTAGGCATTAACCCGGTAATCGAGGAATGAAATTAATAAATCGAATAAAACTGTATTTATAAGGATGTTAAAATGGTAAATAATGACAAATCAACAGTAACTGAAAGTATCAACACAATTCGTTTTTTATCAATTGATGGAGTCCAAAAAGCAAATTCAGGGCATCCTGGAATGCCGATGGGCTGTGCTCCGTTAGCGTACAGTTTGTACAAGAATGTCATGAATCATAATCCTGCAAATCCGTCATGGGTTAACCGGGATAGATTTGTTTTGTCTGGTGGTCATGGAAGTATGCTTCTTTATAGTACTTTGCATTTGAGTGGATATGAAGTCTCTATGGATGATTTAAAGAACTTCAGACAATGGGGCAGCAAAACTGCCGGTCATCCTGAATATGGCGAAGTCCCTGGAGTTGAAACTACAACTGGTCCGCTAGGGCAGGGATTTGCTAATGCCGTTGGTATGGCTACTGCATATTCATTTATAGCCGCAAAATTTAACAGGGACGACGCAAAAATTATTGACCATAACATTTATGTTGAAGCTGGTGATGGCGATATGATGGAAGGTGTTTCGCATGAAGCTGCTTCTTTTGCCGGTCATAACAAACTGAGCAACCTGATTGTTTTTTATGATGACAATAATATTACTATAGATGGGAAAGTTTCTTTATCAATGTCAGAAGATGTAGGTAAACGATTTGAAGCCTATAAATGGTACGTTCAAACGGTGAATGATGTTAATGATCTTGATGAATTAAATACAGCAATTGAAAATGCAAAGGCTGAAACTGAAAGACCGTCATTCATTATTACAAAAACTCACATTGGTTACGGAAGTCCTAACAAGCAGGATACATCAAGTGCGCATGGTTCACCGCTGGGTTACGATGAAATTAAATTGGTTAAAGAAAAGCTGGGATGTGAAAATTTTGAACCGTTTTTTGTAAGTGAAAATGTCTATGCCCATTTCTCTGATATTCCTGCAAAAGGTAAGATGCTGGAAGAAAAATGGAATAAATTATTTGAAGATTACAAATCAAAGTACCCTAATGAGGCAAAATTATTCGAAGATATAATGTCAGGGAATTTTGGAACTGAATGGATTGATAAACTGCCTAGCTATGAAAACTGGGGCGAGAAGGTGGCAACAAGAGCTACTTCTGGTTTTGTATTAAATGCAATTTGCAATTCCCTACCAACTCTTTTGGGCGGCTCAGCAGATATTGCTCCTTCCAATAATACATATTTGAAAGAACATGATAAGTTTTCTCCGGCTAATTATGCAGGCAGAAATTTTCACTTTGGTATTCGTGAACATGCTATGGGAAGTATCCTAAATGGCATGGCATTATATGGCGGTCTAATTCCTTATGGTGGTACATTTATGATATTTTCAGAATATATGCGCCCGCCGATCAGACTTGCTTCCATTATGCATATTAGTCCGAAGTATGTTTTCACTCATGATAGTATTGGACTTGGTGAGGATGGTCCCACGCATCAACCTGTGGAGCAATTAGCTGCTCTAAGAGCAATCCCCGAATTAATTGTTTTAAGACCCGCGGATGCTAATGAAACTGTATATTCCTGGAAGGCAGCCATTCAGGAAAATAAAAGACCTGTTGTTTTAGCGCTAACCAGACAAAGTTTACCTGTAATGGATAGAACAAAATATGCCGGTGCTGAAAATACTTTAAAAGGCGCTTATGTATTACGCGATTGTGGTGGCGACTCTGATATTATTTTAATGGCAAGCGGATCTGAAGTTGAATTAATTCTAAATGCGGTTGAAGAGATTGAGGCAAAGGGAAATAAAGTAAGAGTTGTAAGTTTCCCAAGTTGGGAATTGTTCGAGCAACAATCCGAGGATTATAAAGAAAGTGTACTTCCTAAAAAAGTTAAGAATAGACTTTCTGTTGAAGCAGGCATTGCACAGGGTTGGCAGAAGTATGTTGGTTCTTATGGTGATATTATTAGTCTTGAACATTTTGGTGCCTCGGCACCTGCTAACATACTGTTTGAAAAATTCGGTTTTACGGTTGATAATGTAGTTAAGACTGCAATTTCAATAATAGAACGAAATAAATAATTTACACATATTTCCGAGGGTATTATGACGAGACAATTTCTTGGATTATTTGCACTTATATTGTTTTTCTCTTCATTCACTCTGGCCCAGGATGAGTTGAAAGATATTGCCGCTAAGATTGACAAGAATGATGTAAATCTTGGACATCAGTTGGATGTATTGGCAAAAAAAATTGATGATGTTCTCTGGTTCGAGCGTGTTGGTGATGTTGCATTTATTGATAAATGTTACATCTACGGACCCCCCAGATGGAAGGATGATGAAAAGGACGCGCAAGGTTATGGTAATCCCTTAAAATTCTGGAGTTATGTATTCATACCAAAATGGATTGACCTGGATAAAAAATATCCTTTAATAGTATTCCCTCATGGTGGTGTCCACGCCGATTTTACGACGTACTACGCCCACATTATTCGAGAGATGGTTGCCCAGGGTTATATTGTAGTGGCGGCTGAGTACAGAGGCAGTACAGGATACGGAAAAGACTACTATGAGAGAATCGACTACGGTGGTCTTGAAGTTGAAGATGTTTATGCAAGCAGAAACTGGATGATTGAAAACTATGACTTTGTCGATAAAGACAGAGTAGGTATTATGGGGTGGAGCCATGGTGGTTTAATTACTTTAATGAACATCTTTGACCACCCAAAAGATTTTCAGGTTGCCTTTGCGGGTGTTCCGGTTAGTGATATAATCGCTAGGATGGGTTACCAGACACAAAGTTATCGTGACCTTTATTCAGCTGATTATCATATAGGTCAAACTGCTTTTGAAAACGTTGATGAATATCGCAGGCGTTCACCGGCCTGGAATACTGCTAAATTTCAGAACACACCGCTTCTTATTCACACAAATACAAATGATGATGATGTGAACGTGCTTGAAGTTGAACACTTGATAAAGTCACTTAAGGCTGATGGAAAAAAGTTCGAGTATGAAATATTCAAGGAAATGCCCGGCGGACATTCTTTCGATAGAATTGACACAAAAGCCGCAAAGGAAATAAGACTTAAAATCTGGAAGCATATGGCGAAGCAGTTAAATCCGCCAAAGCAATTCAATTCAGTGAAGGATATTCAAAAAGCTGCTTACAAGTAGAAAGTTTAAGCCACTGCAAACCAGTGGCTTTTTTTATAACAAATATTTAATAAGTACAAATCCGCCAATCAGTAAGACCGTAAACCCAATAGCCACCCAATTAAAATACTTGTCAATAAATCCTTTTATCTGTTCTCCGTATTTCCAAATCAAAGCAGCTACCAAAAAGAATCTGCCGGCTCTGCCAATTATTGATGCAATAACAAACATGAAAATATTTATATCAAAAGCGCCGCTGGATATTGTAAATACCTTGTAGGGTATAGGCGTAAATCCGGCTGTGAATACTATCCAGAAATCCCATTCTTCATAAAGTATTTTTACATTATTAAAAATCTCCTGAGTAAAACCAGGAATGGAATCAAAAAAGAACATTGCGAAGTTAGAAAACGTACCTGGCTCACTCCACCACAAATAGTAGCCGATTGCATATCCAAGCAATGCACCGAAAATCGAACCTACTGTACAATTAAGAGCAAAACGAAAGGCTTTTTTTTGTGCACCAAGAACCAATGCAATTAGTAACGCATCAGGCGGAATAGGGAAAAATGAAGCCTCAGCAAATGAGAGAGCAAAAAGAGCAATAGGACCGTAGGGAGTGTCAGCCCAGTGAAGCATCCACTCGTAGATAGTTTTCAATTTTTTCAGCATGGGAGCTCAATTTAATTTAAGAAAGTATATTTAACCACTGTAAACATACATTAGTGTCATGAAATTTGAAATAGAATAATATGATCTTTTTATTGCATCTTGATGCTGGCTCTATTAAATTATGCTCACATTTGAGGAGAGGAATATGCCAGTACTAAAAAACATCAATACCTTAGCAGACATATTTGTTGCAACAACACAGGACTTCGGTAAAGGCTTAGAGCGTCCGGTTTTTAAACACAAAGTCGATGGTCAGTATGTAGGAATTTCATATGATACATTTTTTACTGAAACTGAAAACCTGGCAATGGGTTTGGCAGCAATGGGTGTAAAACGTGATGACAAGGTCGCGATGATCTCAGAAAACAGACCCAAGTGGGCCTATTCAGATTTTGCTATCATTTCTTTAGGGGCTATTAACGTGCCGCTTTATCCTATTTCCACTTCTGAAAACATTGAATTTATTTTAAATAACTCGGAAGCCGTAGCAATTATAGTATCAAATAAATTTCACTTGAATAAAGTTCTCAAGATCAGGGAGAAGTGTAAGTATCTGAAGTTTATTATTGTAATGAATGATGCGGACAAAACAGAAGATAAAATGGTTTATGCGTTTCACGAAATTCAAAACAAAGGAAAAGAATTCAAATCAGATAATCCAAAATACTTGTTTGATAGTATTGGGCTTGTTAAACCAAATGATCTGGCAACCATAATTTATACCTCGGGTACAACTGGTGTGCCCAAGGGTGTAATGCTTACACACAACAATATTCTTTCTAACGTAAAAGCGGCACATGAAGTTTTTGTGATTGACCACAATGATATTTTCCTTTCCTTCCTTCCTTTATGTCATATTTTTGAAAGGATGGTTGGTTATTACACATGCCTCTCAGGCGGCGGTATGCTATGCTTTGCTGAAGGTATTGAAAAACTTTCAATAAACATGATGGAGATAAAGCCCACACTGATGGCGGCTGTACCCAGACTATTTGAGAGGATGTATTCGAAAATCAGGAAAAATGTTGAATCACAATCTGAGAAGAAAAGAAAAATCTTTGATTGGGCTATATCCGTTGGACAGCAATATTCCGTGGCTAAAAAATCTTCCGAATCAATTCCTGTCGGATTAAATTTAAAAAACAAACTAGCCGATAAACTGGTTTTCGGTAAGTTAAGACAAAAAACTGGTGGTAAACTAAGGTTCTTCATTTCCGGTGGTGCAGCGTTATCAAGAGAATTAGGTGAGTTTTTCGATGCTGCCGGTATGCTGGTAATTGAAGGATACGGACTTACAGAATCTTCGCCTGTAATTACTTGTAACAGGTTAAATGATTATAAATTTGGTTCAGTTGGTAAAACTTTCCCTGGTGTTGAGATAAAAATTGCTAAGGATGGTGAAATTCTTGCTTATGGACCTAATATAATGCCGGGATATTTTAAGAATAAAAAAGAAACTGAAGAGACACTTAAGGATGGTTGGCTGCACACTGGTGATATAGGTGTGTTTGACGCTGAGGGTTTTCTTATCATCACTGATAGAAAAAAACATTTATTTAAAACTTCAGGCGGAAAATATATTGCTCCAACCCCAATAGAAAACATGTTCCTTGCAAGTAAGTATATTGAACAATTTATTCTAATTGGTGATAGAAGGATGTTTGTAACTGCACTTATTGTTCCTGATTTTGAAGCACTTGCCGAATATGCTGATGCGCATCGTATACCTTATTCTGATCCAAAAGAACTAACTCAATTAAAACAAATTTACGAACTTCTTGAAAAAGATCTTGCGCAATTCCAGGGAAGACTCGCGAATTTCGAAAGAGTCAGGAAGTTTACTATCCTTGAAAATCAATTCAGCATTGAATCTGGCGAAATGACCCCATCTCTCAAACTTAAGAGAAAGGTTATTGAAGAAAGATATGATCACCTTATCGAGGATATGTATAAGGCATTAGATAAATAATAGAATTCCGGGGTTAAATCCCCGGGTTTTTATTTGTGGAATAGTAATCATATCTTTGAACACTAAAATCTCGTGAGTTTGGAAATATTTTTGAGTCTCAAAGGGACCTCAATAATCTTCTTGTAATTATGTAAACCTCAAAATTTTTCTGCTTGCTACAAATTATTATTATAAATATAAGGAGTAAATATGTCGGTTGTGAAGAACGGTGATACAGTAAAGGTTAATTATGTTGGTACTCTTGATGATGGAACTGTTTTTGACTCATCCGAAGGACGTGAACCTTTGGAATTTACGGTAGGTGGAGGCCAAGTTATAAAAGGTTTTGACGATGCTGTTGATGGTATGGATATTGGAGATACCGTTAATGTTCATATCCCGAGTGAAGAAGCTTATGGACCCAGACAGGATGAGTTAACTTTTAATTTTCCTAAGGAAAGATTTCCGGATGGCTTTGAATTCACTGAAGGGGCACAGATTCATTTACAGGATCAAGACGGTAACCCTGTTCCTGTTACAATAACCGGTTCGACTGAAGATGAAGTTGAATTGGATGCCAACCATCCAATGGCTGGCAAGGATCTTAACTTCGAAATTACGTTGATAGATATTATCTAGTAAAATACAATGATTTGGATTTTTTTATTTTGCTGGATGTTCTCTCATTAAAAAAAATAATTATGCTTATATTTATTACTTAATTAAAACAAAACGTGGAAAAATAAATTGGAACGTGAAAAGATACTGGTAACTTCTGCTTTGCCTTATGCCAACGGTAAGATTCATCTTGGTCATTTAAGCGGAGCCTACCTTCCTGCGGATATCTATGTAAGGTATAATAGACTTAAAGGCAATGATATTATTTATGTTTGCGGCTCCGATGAACATGGAGTTCCAATAACTATTACTGCAGATCAGGAAGGAATTACTCCACAGGATGTGATTGACAGATACCATGAACAGAATAAAGCGGCTTTCGAAAAATTTGGTATGAGCTTTGACATCTATTCACGTACCAGTTTACCAATCCACCACGAAACTGCAAAAGAATTTTTTCTCAGCTATCATGGCAGAGACTTATTAAATGAAAATAAGTCGATGCATTTTTATGATGAAAAAGCCACTATGTTTTTACCTGATAGATATGTTGAAGGTACATGCCCACGTTGTGGTAATGAAGAAGCCCGAAGTGATGAGTGTGAAAATTGCGGTGCTCTGTATGAACCGGAAGAGTTATTAAAGCCAAAGAGTAAAATTACAGGTGATTCACCAATTCTTAAAGAAACATCCCATTGGTATTTTCCTCTTGGTGATTATCAGGAAAGATTAGAAAATTATCTACAAGATGTGAATGAAAAATATGGATGGAAGGATAATGTTCTTCAGCAGTGTAAAAGCTGGTTTAAGGATGGGTTAAAGGATCGTGCGGTAACAAGAGACCTGGATTGGGGCGTAAAAGTACCGCTTGATAGTGCCATTGGTAAAGTTCTTTATGTCTGGTTCGAAGCTGTGCTTGGTTATATCTCAGCAACGAAGGAATTATCAATTCAGAGGGGTAATCCCGAGATGTGGAAGGATTACTGGCAGAACAAGGATACTAAATATGTAGCATTTATAGGTAAAGACAATATTGTATTTCATACAATTATTTTTCCTTCAATGTTGATGGCCTGGAACGACGGGAATGAAAATCAATATATCTTACCTCAAAACGTACCAGCGAATGAATTCCTCAATTTCGAGGGGAAAAAGTTTTCCAAATCTCGTGGGTGGGGTATTGATGTTGATGAATTCCTTGATTTATTCCCTGCGGATTTGTTGAGATATACTCTTGCAGCCAATCTGCCCGAAAATAAGGATACCGATTTTTACTGGAAGGAATTTCAGGCAAAAACTAATGGTGAATTGGCCGATATATTTGGCAACTTTGTTAATCGAACATTTATCTTTGCACACAAACATTTTGAAGGAAAGGTTCCTGCTCGTTCGAAACTTGAGAAGATAGATGAAGATATGTTGAATACTATTTCCGGTTTCCCAAAAAGTGTGGGTGAATATCTTGAACGTTATAAGGTAAAAGACGGACTATTTGAAATGATGAATTTAGCCCGTGCCGGGAATAAATATTTCAACGACTCCGAGCCATGGGTGCTATTGAAAACAGATAAAGAAAGGTGTGGTACTATTATTAACATTTGTTTACAAACCATCTACACACTTGCAGAAATTTTTAGTCCTGTCCTGCCCGAAACATCCGAGAAAATATTTGGAATGTTAAATTCGAAAATAACTGACTGGGATAGCTGTGCGAAGGATAATTTACCTGTAGGACACCAATTGAATATGGCTCAAATACTTTTCACAAAAATCGAAGATAAAGATATAGAACCGCAAATAAATAAGATTGGCGTACCGGAAGGTGAACCCGAAGTTGTGTCTGATGAGATAACAATTGATGACTTTGCAAAAGTACAGCTGAAAATTGCTGAAGTTTTGGCAGCAGAGAATATCAAAAAGAGCGAAAAATTGTTAAAGCTGCAGCTTAGAGTAGGTAATGAAGAACGGCAGGTAATAGCTGGTATCGCTCAAAGCTATGAACCTTCAGAATTAATAGGCAAGAAGGTTATCATTGTCGCAAATTTGAAAAAAGCTAAGTTATTTGGAAATGAATCCCAGGGTATGGTTTTGGCTGTTGAAGGTGTTGATGGCAAGCTCAGGGTGATAGAAGCAAACAGTAGTGTTGAGAGTGGTTCAATTGTTAGATAATTTTATTTGGTGTGACTCTATTAATCTATATTTGATCTATGAATAATAAGATACGTGCCCCAAGGAACCGTACGGTGACGTTGTCGAATTCTGAATTGGAGGTTTTCGCTGATAATTTATTGCACCTGGATAAGCGTGTAAAGTCCTCTGCTATAATTAACAAGACTATCAATCAGGATCTTTTTAGTTTTCTGGAATTTCTACCTCGTAAGTTCATCGACCTACTTATTGTTGATCCTCCCTATAATATGGATAAGACCTTTAATTCTAATTCATTTAAAGAAAAGAGTATACAGGATTATGCAGAGTGGATTGATTCGTTTTTAAAACCACTTATTCCTTGTCTAAAACCTACTGCCTCTATATACTTTTGCGGGGATTGGCGTTCATCAACATCCCTTCATCTGGTGTTGAGCAAATATTTTAAAGTTCGTAATAGAATTACCTGGGAAAGGGAAAAGGGCAGAGGCTCCAAGGTAAATTGGAAAAATAATTCCGAAGATATTTGGTACTGCACACTATCGGATGACTTCATATTCAATGTTAATGATGTGAAAGTGAAACGAAAAGTAATGGCGCCTTACAAAGAGAAAAACGGAATGCCTAAAGATTGGAATTATTCCGGTGATGATGCCTTCAGGTTGACATTTCCTTCAAATATCTGGACTGACATTTCGATCCCCTTTTGGTCTATGGCAGAGAATACCGATCACCCTACACAAAAACCTGAAAAACTAATTGCTAAGCTTATTTTGGCTTCAAGCAATCCAAATATGGTTGTTTTCGATCCATTCCTTGGTTCCGGAACAACTTCTGTTGTTGCCAAAAAACTAGGACGAAAATATATTGGTGTAGAAATTGACAAGCATTTTGCTTGTCTTGCCGAAAAGCGACTTCAATCTGCGGAACAAAATCTGGAAATACAGGGATTTTACGATGGAGTATTCTGGGAAAGGAATACGCTAATGCATAGAAAATTGTTGAAAAATAATGAAAAAAGGAACAAACCCTAGCTTTCTACCCTATAACATACCTGATTCTAATCTTGATTTTCACTGGTCCATTAGCTAAACTACAAAGTTGAATATATAATAATATTGGAGGATTTTTTGATGAAATTTAGTGTTTTTGCTCTCTCTCTAATTGTAACCACTTTTCTCTTTTCTTCCTGTTCACCTAAAAATTCTGAAATGATTGTTGCTGAATATGGTAATTATAATATTACTCTTGATGAGTATAAAGAAGCCTATGCAAAATCAGTGGGTGGAATGGAAGCGGCTAAGGATGATTCTCTTGAACAATTAAAGACTTATTTAGATCTTTATGTTAATTATAAAATGAAATTGCGTGATGCCCAGGTTAGAGGATATGATGTTGATGAAGAGTTAAATGCAGAATTAGATGAATACAAACATCAAATCGGCAAGTCATATATTGAAGAGAAATTTGTAGTTCAACCTGGTATTAAGCAACTCTATGAAGATGATAAAATTGAATATAAGTTCCAGCATATCCTGATTAAACCAGATACCATTAGTAGAAAAGAAGCTTCTGAATTTGCTTACAGTCTTATTGAAAGAATTAAAAACGGTGAGGATTTTGGCGAGCTGGCAAAAAAATATTCAGCTGATTTTGCCTCTAAAGACGTGGATGGGGAAATATATTATATCAGACCTACTCAAATTCCCATGGTACAGTTAACTGACATTCTTAAGAAAAGTACTCCCGGACAAGTTTATCATAAACCATTTATGTCCGCAGCGGGTTATCATGTTGTCAGGCTTATTTCTAAAAAACCGGTCAGATATAAAATCAGAGTTAGCCATATAATACGGGATTTTAAAAATGATGCCGGTGAGCCGGATACTGCGAATGCACTGGAAGTTATTAAGGCAGTAAAATTCTTTATTGAGCAAGGACAATCATTCGATAGCCTGGCAGTATTTTATTCTGAAGATCCCGGTAGTAAAATGAAGGGTGGTGATTTGGGATTTTTCCCCAGAAGAAGCATGGTTATTGCATTCGATAGTGTTGTGTTTAATCTAAAAGTTGGTGAGATTTCTGATATTGTAAAGACCAATTTTGGCTTCCATATTGCTAAATGTACTGGCGAAATGGATTACCCGCCAATAGAGGAGTTAAATGAATCTCTAAGTCAGTTTTATAAAAAAAATATTCATGCTCAAAGAATGGAGCAGTATAAAGATGAATTGAAAGAGCAGTTTTCCTTTAAAGTTAATGACAAGTTATTTGATTATATAAAGGCAGATAATATAAAAACCTTTTTTGATGAAGAAATTGGTGAAAGCTCTGTGTACAAGAGTATTAAGGATATAACAGCCTTCTCTTTTAAGGATAGAACTTTCAGTGCTGGCGAAGTGATGGATTTTAGTATCCAAAACAAAAATAATACTGGTAAGATAGTTGACAGTTCCTTTGTGGCTAATTTAATTAATACATATTCAGGCAAAATTCTTTTCGACTTGAAACTTGAAGACCTGGAAAAAAATGACGACGAATTTAAATCACTTCTAGATGAATATCGAAATGGCATTTTAATATTCCGGTTACAGGAAGAAGAAGTTTGGTCGAATGTAACACTTGATTCTACCGGTATGAAAGCATTTTTCAATGAGAATAGTGAAAAGTACAATTGGGCAGATAGAGTTAGTTACAAGCAAATATTTACTACGTCCGATTCACTTTCTAATCTGATTATCAATAAGTTGAATGAAGGTGAAGGGCTTGATTCATTATTTGTTCTCTATAACGAAAAGTCACCTAAGATTGAATCCAAGTGCAGCATTGATTTAGTTGAGGTTAATAAAAATGCAATTACCCAACAAGCGAACAAACTTAAAAATATAGGTGACTATTCTAATCCTTTTAGATTTGAAAATGGATGGATTATTGTTCAACTGGTTGATAGAGACAAAGCAAGAGCAAAAACTTTTGAAGAGGCTAAAGGCGAATGCATAGGACCTTACCAGGAATTTTTAAGTAAAAAAGCAGAAAAGGATTACATTGAAAAATTAAACTCAATTTATAATCCAAAAAAATATTATGATTTGTTATGGAATGCGATTGACAAGTCCTCAAATTAAAATATGCTTAATTGCAACCGCTACATTATTTATGTTGTCCGGTTGTAAAAATGATGTGGATGATTCTGCATTTGTTGCACGGGTTAATGATACTGTGCTAACGGAATCGATGCTTGCGAGTATGATGCAGTCGCCTAACTATGATAATAAGTATAGTTCAGAAGTTATAAGGCAGTGGGTTGAAAAGGAAATATTGTTTCAGGAAGCTGTTAATCTTGAAATTACGGAAAACAGCAATATTGAATTTATTCTTGAGACAAGTAGAAAAGAACTTGCTGCAGCCATTTTACTTAAAGAGCATTATAAATTTGCTGAAAAAGATGTTGATGAAGAAGAGCTCATTGAATATTATAATGAATCTAAAGATGAATTAAAACTTATTGACGATGCTTATTTGTATAACATTATTTGTTTTAATAATGAATATAGTGCTATTGATTACAGAAGAATGGTCATGACAAATGGATGGGCAGATGTTAAGAATTTGCAGTCCAAGGATTCAACTGTTACCGAATTCAGGGTGGAATATTTTCAGCATGAATATCAGATTTACCCCTCAAAAATTCTTAAAATTATGGAGAATCTTTTACCAGGCGAAGTAAGCATTGTCCTTAAACTGGAACCAGAGAAGTATACTATTGTACAACTGCTAAATAAATTTAAGAAAGGTAGTATTCCAAAATATGAATATGTTAAGAAGATAATTGAAAATCGCTATAAAATGATACGGCGAAAAAAAATATATTCAGAATACTTCCAGGAATTATCTTCAAAATATAACGTTGAAATTAAAAAGGGATTCGAATGAAAAAGATATTTCTTCTAATGTTTTTACCGATGATGTTTGTTAATTCACAAACTGTTCTAGATAAAATTGTTGCTGTTGTTGATAATGAAATAATTTTAAAGTCCGAACTGGATTATCAGGTTAATTTTACTGCAGCAAAAGAAAATTTAGATGCAACTGATGCTGCCATTCAAAATCGCATTCTTGATCAAATGATAGAAGAACGTCTTCTCTATGCCCAGGCTGAGTTGGATTCTGTTACTGTATCAAATGAGCAAGTAACCAGTCAACTTGAAAATCAGCTGAATTTTTTCATTCGTCAATATGGTTCGGAAGAAAATGTTGAAAAAGTTTATGGTATGAGTATTGACAAAATTAGAAGAGAATTAAGAGACGATGTTAAGAAAAGTCTGATGGCTCAAACTCTCCAACAACAGAAATTTGGCGCTGTCGAAGTATCAAGAAGAGAGGTAGAGGAGTTTTATAATGCCAATAAAGATTCTCTGGGCATTATACCGGAAAGATTCACCTTACAACATATTTTCGTTAATCCACGTGGCGGTGAGAGAGTTAAAACCAAAGCTAAGAATTTTATGAGAACGATTATCGATAGCCTTAATGCTGGGGTAGATTTTGGGGAACTGGCTAAAAGATATTCTGAGGATCCGGGAAGTGCTTCGCGCGGTGGTGATTTAGGTTATGTTAAAAGAGGGGTTTTCTTTCCTGAATTTGAAGCTGCTGCTTATTCATTAAGAGCCGGTGAAAGATCTGGCATTATTGAATCTCCTGTCGGATACCATATAATTGAGTTATTGGATCGTAGGGGTGAGTCGATTCATACTCGTCATATTCTTGTTAAGATTAAGAGTGATGATGAAGCTGATTTACAAGCGATCGAGTTGTTATCAGAAATAAGAGATAGTTTACTTAATGGTGTAAATACAATTGGATACTATGCTGCTAAATATAGTGACGACGAGAATTCTGCTAAACTGGATGCTGAGTTGGGTGTATTTGAAATATCTCAGCTAGATGATAAAATGAAAGAATATGTATATAAACTGGAAAAAGGAGAAATATCTTTTCCAAAAAGACTTGAAATTGATGAGACTACATATGGATTTCATATCGTTAAAATGAAGAACCGGGTTAGGGAACACGTTGCCAGTATTGAAAAAGACTATGAAGATATTAAACGCATCGCTGTATTTAATAAAAAGCAAAAGCTATATAAAGCGTGGGTGCAGGAAATTAAGGACAAGATTTTTTGGGAAGTGAGAATATAAAGGATGCAATTTGAAAGAAGATAGTATTGGTAGTTCAGACGTAGAACTTGTTGAAGAGCTTCAGAAGAGTGTTGCTGCAATAAAAAGTGAAGTTGCTAAGGTAATAATCGGTCAAGATGATATAATTAATAGAATTATTGTCGGTTTATTGTGTAACGGACATTGTCTTCTAATTGGTGTGCCTGGATTGGCAAAAACGTTACTGGTTAAGACACTTGCGTCAGCTCTAAATCTTAAGTTTAAACGCATTCAATTTACACCGGATTTAATGCCTGGTGATATTACCGGAACTGAAATAATTGATGAAGATTCTGTAACCAAAGCCAGGTCATTTCGATTTGTAAAAGGTCCGGTTTTTGCCAATATAATTCTTGCTGATGAAATTAACCGGACTCCGCCTAAAACTCAATCTGCACTTTTGGAAGCAATGCAGGAACATTCTGTAACTACTGCCGGAGTTACACACAAATTAGAAGATCCATTTTTCGTTTTAGCGACTCAAAACCCCATTGAGCAGGAAGGAACCTATCCCTTGCCTGAAGCTCAATTAGATCGATTCATGTTTAGCTTAACCGTCTCATATCCAAGTGCAAAAGAGGAAGTGGATATAATTAAAAGCACAACAACTGATACTATCCACGAGGTTTCCGGTATCTTGAATGCTGATAACATTAACAAATTCCAACATCTCGTTAAGCGTGTTCCTGTTTCTGATAACGTTATTGAATACGCTGTAAATTTTGTTAGTCAAACTAGACCCTCAAAAGACAATAATCTGGAATTTATTTCCAAGTGGGTTAGCTGGGGTGCAGGACCAAGAGCCTCGCAATTTTTAGTGCTTGCCGCTAAAGCCAATGCAATAATGAACGGAAGGTTTACTCCCAATATTGATGATGTTAAATCCTTTTTAATACCAGTTCTTAAACATCGTATCATTCCAAACTTTAACGCCGAAGCTGATGATATAACTTCAAGCGATATCATCAATCGAATTAAAGAAAATATTAAATAAATTCCCTTACATTTTATGAAATATATAAACATACTTTTAGTTCTGTTAAATTTTGCATTTATTGCACAAGCGCAGGATAGTAGTAAGATAGTTTCCGTTATTGCGGTTGGCGATATTATGCTTGGTACCGATTTTCCCCGAGACAGGCTGCCCGCCTCTGATGGCAATTATCTCCTAAAAGAAGTTAATGAAATCCTCCGTTCATCGGATATAACATTTGGTAATTATGAGGGTGTACTTTTAGATGGTGGTAAACCAAGGAAAATATGTAAGGATACTACTAAGTGTTATCTTTTCAGAACCCCCACAAGATATGTCGACAATCTGCAAGAAGCTGGTTTTGATTTGGTGAGCATTGCAAATAATCATTCAAATGATTTTGGTGAGAGTGGAATTCAGAGTACGATTCGATCTTTTGAGAAAGTTGGTATTAAGTACTCCGGACCAATTGGAAAAACATCAGTTTATTCTGTAAATGGTTTATCTGTTGGATTTATTGCTTTTGCAACCAGCCCCGGAATGTACTCCATTCTCAATATTTCTTCTGCAATTGAAGCTGTGAAAAAACTTAAAAATGAAAATGATATTGTTATTGTTTCATTCCATGGTGGTGCCGAAGGAGTTGAAGCACTTCATGTTAAAAATGAAAAAGAAATTGCATATGGTGAAGATCGTGGAAATGTTGTTGATTTCTCTCACTCGGTAATTGATGCGGGTGCCGACCTGGTAATTGGGCATGGACCTCACGTGCCAAGAGCCCTGGAGTTATACAACACCAAATTAATCGCCTATAGTCTGGGCAACTTTTGTACATACGAAGGTTTTAGTCTGGACGGACCTAAAGGACTTGCCCCAATTCTAAGAGTAAATCTTAATTCTGAAGGTGATTTTGTGAATGGTTCAATTACTTCTGCAAAACAAACCAGACCTTACGGCCCTCTCATTGACAAGGATAATCAGGCTGCTAAATTGATAAGAAAACTTACACTAGACGATTTTCCAACTACTAAACTCCTCATCAATACTGATGGTGGGATTACTCCTAACAAATAAAAAGTGATATGAAAAAAAGTATTCAACTTGTTGTCCTGTCAACACTTATTGTTTTATTCTCATGCAAAAAAACAGAACCAGTATCCGATTATTCAAAACCGGAAATTCAATTAAATAAATATTCACTTGAAGCAGATACACTGATCGAGGCGCTTGGCACCGTAGAACGTAACGAGACATTGGGCGAAATATTTGAATCATATGGCATTAATTATCAAACAGTTCTGAATCTTGTTCATGCCAGTAAAGATAGTTTCGACTTACGAAAAATAAAGTCCGGCAATGATTTTGCTCTTTACTTCACAGACGATTCATTACGGGAAATCAAGCATTTTGTATATGAAATTGATCCGGTTAATTATATCGTATACAATTTTCAGGATTCATTGACAATCAGGAAGAGTAAGAAAGAAACTATTATTCGCGAAAGAGAGGTTGCTGGTATAATAAACAGTTCTCTCTGGGGTACAATGATGCAGATTAATGTTAATCCTGTTCTGGCGATAGAACTCTCGGAAGTTTTTGCCTGGCAGATAAATTTTTACGGAATTCAACAAGGTGATCGATTCAAAGTAATATTTAAAGAAGCTTATGTTGACAGCCAATTCGTGGGAATCAATGAGATTACTTGCGCTGAATTTATTCATAAAAATGAACCTTACAATGCAATTCGGTATATTCAGGATGGACACGTAGAATATTTTGATACTAGCGGTCACAGCTTGCAGAAACAATTTTTAAAGGCTCCATTAAAGTTCTCACGTATAAGTTCCGGCTATAACCCCAACAGACTTCACCCTGTATTAAAGCGTGCCCGTCCACATCTTGGAGTGGATTTCGCTGCACCACGTGGTACGCCAGTACGCGCAATAGGAGATGGAGATGTAATTTTTCGTGGAAGAATGCATGAACCTGGAAATTTTATTAAGATTAAGCACAATGGAACATACTCAAGCGGCTACATGCATTTATCTAAGTTCGAAAAAAATATTGTTGTTGGCAAAAGGGTTCGACAGGGTGACATAATTGGATATGTCGGAAGTACGGGTTTATCTACAGGACCTCATCTTGATCTTAGATTCTGGAAAAATGGGCAATTGGTTAATTATCTTACCCAAAAATTTCCGCCAACACATCCAGTAAAAGAAGAGAACAAAAACGACTTTAATAATGTTGTTAAATCTATATTAATCAATCTGGAAAAAATACCTTATCCAAAGAATACAGATTAAATAATTTTTAGGTGGAGAGACAGAGACACATGAAAAATTTTACATTTTACAATCCAACCAAAGTTATATTTGGCGAAGGAACCATAGAACAAATTGGAGCAGAGTTAAGCAGCAGGGATCATAAAAAAATCCTTTTTTTGTATGGTCAGGGATCGATAAAAAGGAATGGAGTTTATGACACTATTATAAATTCTCTAAATGAAAATAAAATTGAGTTTGTTGAATTAGATGGGGTTAAACCAAATCCTGTGCTTACTAAAGTTCACGAGGCTGTTGCTCTTTGTAAAGAGCATAAACTGGATACCATCCTTGCAGTTGGCGGCGGAAGTGTTATTGATAGTGCCAAAGCTATTGGTGCCGGGGCATTATACGATGGCGACATTTGGGATGCTTTTGAGGGAACGATTCGGGTAAAGGAATCTCTTCCTATCTTTACAATCCTTACTATTTCTGCTACTGGTTCCGAGATGAATACTAATTCTGTTGTTACAAAGGAAAACGAGGATAAGAAATGGCCAATGTTAACAGGTCCATGTTCATATCCTGTTGTTTCGATAATGGATCCAAAAGTTCAGGCTGAACTTCCGATTAGCCAGACTATTAATGGTGCTGTTGATGCTATCGCGCATATTATGGAATTCTATTTTGATGGCTCGCCAAACACAGATGTCCAGGACGAATTTTCCGAAGGGATGATTCGTACGGTTATCAAACATTCAAAGATTCTTTTAGCGGATCCAACCAATTATGAATCAAGATCGCAACTAATGTGGGTGGCAACACTGGCATTGAATGGTGTTATTTCGTCCGGTACAAAAGGTGGGGATTGGGCAACTCACATGCTGGAACATTCCTTAAGCGCTTTTTATGATGTTGCTCATGGTGCAGGTTTAGCGATCATGTTTCCTGCCTGGATGAAATATGTGCATGAGGATAATATTGCCAAGTTCGCTCAATTCGGCGAAAGAGTTTTTGGCATTAATGAGGGGAGTGACGAAGTTAAAGCTGTTAATTCTATTTATGCCATTGAATCCTTTTTTAAGGAAATTGGAGCCCCTACAAGATTAACTGATATTAACGTATCTGAAAATGATCTTGAAAAGCTGGCGGATAATGCCTCTATGAAAGGTGCTCTTGGTAGTGTGAAAAAACTTGAACGAAATGATTTGCTGGAAATATACAAACTAGCTTTCTAAGTATAAGCCGGATTCATTCCGGCTTATTTTTGAATCTATTTTAGATATATCAGTTTATGTGTTGTCACTTCTTTACCAATTATAATCTTCAAAAAATATATCCCGGATACCAGACCTGACATCGTTATACCTTTTGTATAATAACCAGCTGATTGGTAGTCGTTGACTAAGGGTTTAAAATTCTCTCCAACAATATTATACAGTGTGATAGTTACCTTCGAATTTGCCTGTAGTGAATATTCAAGTCTGGTAGAAGAATTAAAAGGATTGGGGTAAACAGAACTTATCAATTTGTTACTGTGTATTTCTGTTACTTCATCATTAATGTCCGTGGAAGTGTAAGCTACTGTAAAACTCTGCCTGTAAATTTTATTTTGAAATTTGACTGTAAATGTCCAGTCCCCTGGAACAGCATTTATGGGAAGTATAAAATACCATCCCCAATAAGAAGCTGCATAATAATCCACATCTATGCTATGGCTCCAATCAGTCCAAATGAAGTTATCAGGTTCAGTAATTGTATAAATACTCTGTTCGTTCTGTCCTTGATCTGTGTAATAGGTAACAAACCAGACTGTATCACCAGGAGCAAATATATTTTTCAGGTTTAAGATTTCCTCCTCCGGGCATTCCGGAAATTCTGGGAACGATGAATGGGTTGCCACCTTATTTATTTGGGGATTATAATAAGGTGGTTGATCAATCCACCATGATTCACTTATTGAAGGATTGCCAGGACCAAAATATGGGTCAATCAGATTTTCATTTTCATCGTATACTTCGAGATGCAAATGTGGACCAGTAGAAGACCCTGATGATCCTACAACTCCAATGTATTCGCCTTGTGTCAGAGTATCGCCAATTTCCTTTGCTGTTAGCGAGTTTTGTTTCAAATGACCATACCATACGTTTGCTCCGTCATTGTTACGCACATAGACTGCATTCCAAGTTTCAGAATTCATTGAACAGTATTTGTCATAATGTCCATCCTCTTTACCAATAATTACACCATCGGCAACAGCAATAACTCTTACCTGGTCATTATTCATTTTAAACCATGAAAAAGGCCAAAGAAAATAATCCGTGCCTTTATGATTATAACCATAATCTGTATCGTAGGTTCTTAACCCATAGTTGTAATCCTGTAGATGATTTGGATATGTAGAATCATGATCAACAAATCCGGAAATTCCATGGTATCCGAAATCCGTTAGGTCCTCCGATGCCTCAAGAGGGAAAGTAAAAGAAGGCACCTGGTTAATTTTCTTTAGAGCCAGTTTTCCCAATGCAGTAAGTGAGTCGATAGTGTCTCTGTTCTTTCTTTTGATAACTTCGCGTTCTGCTTCATCGGGATAGTTAGTTGTAGATGCACTGCGGAGAATACCGCTCCCTGCATTGGGTTCCAGATATTGAATAGTGAATTGTGAAAAAGTTGTAAGTTGGATTGAACAAAGAATAAATGCTAGATGAAAAAACTTCATAGTTGCTCCCTTAAATGAATTAATTGAGCCGACATACTTATGTCCAGGTATTAGATATTAGTGAAAATCAAGTATTAACGTCTTTGTTTAGGAGGAGAGAGTACTAAACATTTATAATAAAAAATATATTTTAAAAGTTAGAGATGCAACTTCAATAGTAATCTCAGTAACGGATAAAATTACTTTCTCAGTTCATACTCGGAACCAAAAAAAAATCCCCATGCAGAAAATCTGATGGGGATAATTTTACTAAATCATAAATAATTATTTTTTTAGAATTCTAAAATCACCTTTATAGGTTGTGAATTCAAGGAATGGTCCACCACCGTTAACATCTCCGCGAATATATTCATCGTCTCGTCTTCTCCTTTGGTTCGACTTCAGTTCAAAATCCGAGTCAAAATCACCTTTATCATCTAACTCAGCATCAACACTGAATTTTGCATCCGCGGGTAATTTTACATCTATTCTTCCTTTGTACGATTCGAACTTACTATCTTTTAGTAATTTACTGAATTCAACTTCAACATCACCTTTGTATGTTTCAAGATCAATCGAACCGACTAAATCTTTTATAAACACTGAACCTTTATAAGTCTCAAAAACAATATTTGCATTTATACCGGAAATGTTGGTTTCTGATTTGTAATCATTTACCTCTAGTTCCGCAGTTTTAGGCATCGTAATTGTATAGTGGACCATTGGGTTGCTGCCTGAGTTTCCCCAAAAAGATGAATGTTCATCATATTTGGTTTTCATACTTACACGGCTTGCTGAATTATTAAAAATAATTTCTGTAGCCTCAACTTTATCTTTATCATCCCGGCCCCAGCCATCGGCTTCAATAACAACGTTTATTTTAATTTCTGCCTTGTCCCAGGTAGTGATTTTTATTGATCCTTTATAAGTATCAATTTCCACGACACCGTCTTTGTTCAGTGAGAATGTTTTATCAATCACTTTCTTGTCTTGTGCCTGTAGCGCAAGCAGAAGTCCACTGATTAATACTAAATACATTAGTCTGGTAAAACGTTTCATTATATCCTCCGCAAATTATTTCATTCAAGTTTACTGCTGTTTAGACTGTGCTTATAACAAATTGGTTGCACTATCGATAAAGAAAAATGACCTTTTCTTGGAAATAATTTGGAGAATACAATTTATTTCAATAAGTTTCGCACAATTTTATTGAACTGTTACAAAAAAATAACAATTAAGAAGGAGGAAGTAATGGCACTATGTTCAGTATGCGACGCTGATATATCATTACCGAAAGGTACGGTACAAGGCGAATTAATTGAATGTCCTGAATGCGGATCAGAATTAGAAGTTGTTTCAACAAATCCGTTTGTATTGGATGTTGCTCCACAAGAAGAAGAGGATTGGGGACAGTAGTGGTACAAGTCCTTGATACAACATTAAGAGAAGGGGAACAGACGCCGGGCGTTTATTTCGATACCCATATCAAGTTAGCGGTAGCAGATTTGCTTGATGAGATTGGTATTGATATAATTGAAACTGGTCATCCAATGGTTACTCCTGAAATTCACGCGGCTGTTGAAGCGATTGCCCATAGAGGTCTAAATGCTATTGTGGGCGCTCATTCAAGATCATTACGTCAGGATGTTGAACTGGCTCTTGAATGCGGAGTGAAATTTTTAGGAATTTTTTACTGCGTTTCTGATGAAAGACTTGATGGTGTTTTTAAGAAAGATCTTGCTCAGGCTATCGATTTGATCTCTGAAGTTATTTCTTATGCAAAAAGTCAGGATCCTGAACTACTTATCAGGTACACACCGGAAGATACAGTTCGTTCTCAGTTCGAAAATGTTATTTCCGCGGCCTCAGCAGCAGTTGAAGCCGGAGCAGATATCATCAGCGTAGCCGATACAACGGGTTATATGGTTCCCGGCGGCGAGCGCAGCATGTTTAATTATGTTAAAAACCTCAAAACCAATTTGGCTGAAAGAGGGCACAATCCAAAAATTGCAGTTCATTGTCACAACGACAGAGGATTGGCATTAGCAAACGCTCTGGATGCTTTTAGAGCAGGTGCAGAGATTATTGATGTTTCAGTTCTGGGATTAGGTGAAAGAGCTGGAATTGTTGATCTAGCTCAACTACTTACTCTTCTGGCTACTGATTTTGGTATGACCAGATACAATCTTACAAAATTGCCTGAATTATATGAACTTGTCAGTTTGCATTCAGGTTTAAATATTTCTAGAAACTTTCCGATTATCGGGAAAAACGCATTTACACATTGTGCAGGAGTACATACACACGCAGCAGCGTTAAACCCTATGCATTACGAGAGCTTAAATCCGGAATTAGTTGGGCGCACACGTCAGTTTTCACTTGATCACATGTCAGGTATTGCCGCCGTACGTTATGCTCTAAGTCTTGTAGAAATAACCGACCTTGATAGCAAAGATCAATCCGAAATTCTCAGCGAAGTAAAAAACATCGGTCAACGTGGCAGAACGGTAGAACTTAATGAGCTACCTCATATCGTTGATATCATTAAACATAAAAAGCAGATCATTAAGAAGCACAAGTAAAACTTGTGTCTCTCACTCTATAATTTATAACCCATAAAATAATTTTAGACCTCAAGGAGACAGCAATGAAAGTTGGAATGTTACATTCACTTATACGTAAAGAAGAAAAATATTTGATAGAAGAGTTTAGTAAACACAACGATGTTGAACTGGTTATGATCGACGACAGAAAACTAAACTTTGTCCTTGGCAGGAATGAATTCGATTACGACGTGCTTATGGAACGAAGTATTAACCACTCCAGGGCTTTGCATGCCTTACGCATATTCGAAAGTCTTGGTGTTAAATGTGTAAACTCATCAGAAGTGGCAACAGTGTGCGGCGATAAGCTTCTTACATCAATTGCGCTTCAGGAGGCTGGCATCCCCCAGCCGGAAGTGAGAGTGGCATTTACTGAAGAATCAGCCCTGGCTGCAATTGAAGAGATGGGTTACCCCGTAGTTCTAAAACCAGCAGTGGGTTCATGGGGCCGGTTGATTACTAAGGTAAATGATCGTGATGCTGCTGAAGCGATACTTGAGCACAAAACTGTTCTTGGCTCATACCATCACTCAATTTTCTATATTCAAAAATATGTTGAAAAAGATGGGCGTGATATCCGTAGTTTTGTAATTGGCGATGAATGCATTGCAGCCATTTACCGTGAATCGGAACACTGGATAACCAACACAGCACGGGGCGCAAAAGCATATAACTGCCCGCTCACCGATGAGATTCGTGATCTATCATTAAGAGCCGCAAAAGCAGTTGGTGGCGGAATTGTTGCCATAGATCTCTTCGAAACGGCTGATGGTATTTCCGTGAATGAAGTGAACTATACTATGGAATTTAAAAATAGTATTACTACAACAGGTGTAAATATTCCTGAAAAAATGGTTAATTACGTATTAAGTCAGGCGAGAGGAAATAATGAGTAAATTAAGAGCCTCAGTTGTAGGTGCTTCCGGTTATGCCGGTGGCGACTTGTTAAGGTTGTTATTATTTCATCCAAATGTTGAAATTGCTCAGGTAACCTCAGAATCGAACCTTGGGAAATCAATAACGAAAGTTCATCCTAATCTTAGAAAGGTAACTGACTTAAAATTCACATCTATGCATGAACTGGAAGAGTGCGATTTGATATTTCTTTGTCTGCCTCATGGCACGGCAATGAATTCAATTGATAAATTCAAAGCGCTTGCTCCAAAGATAATTGATCTTAGTGCAGATTTCCGTCTGGGCGATCCCGCTCTTTATGAAAAGTGGTATGGAGAGACGCATTCAAGAACTGATATTCTAAGTGAATTTGTTTATGGAATACCAGAGCTGCACCGCGAAGAAATGCGGACTGCAAATTATATATCAAGTGCAGGCTGCAATGCAACCGCATCAATTCTTGGATTGTATCCGCTCTACAAAAACGGATTGGTGGAATTGGATAGAACAGTTATAGAAGTGAAAGTTGGTTCGAGTGAAGCCGGCAATAAATCAACAGCTTCTTCACATCACCCGATCAAGAGTGGCTCTGTCCGCTCATATCAGCCGGTTCAGCATCGTCACTCGGCGGAGATAGTGCAGGAGTTAAGTTTCGGTAAAGAGATGCAGGTACACTTCTCAGCGACTTCAATCGATATGGTGCGTGGTGTGCTTGCAACTTGTCACGTGTTTATGAAGGATGATTTTGACGAGAAAGATATCTGGAAGATTTACAGGAAAGAATATGCCGATGAGCCGTTTATACGAATAGTGAAAGAGCGGGAAGGGAACTATCGATTCCCGGAACCTAAACTTTTGGCGGGTACTAACTATTGTGATATCGGGTTCCAAAAAGATGAATTTTCGAACAGGCTTGTCGTAATCAGTGCCATTGATAATTTAATGAAAGGTGCAGCAGGGCAGGCTTTGCAGGCTTTCAATATTATGAACGGGTTTGAAGAAACAATGGGGCTCGAGTTCCCTGGTATACACCCAATTTAAATCTCCGTGCACTCGGTGCCTTCTCTGTGAACTCCGTGGTTTTTCTTTTTTAACCACAGAGAACACAAAGCAGCCACAGAGGACACTAAGAAAAACAAAGGCGTTGTCATTCTGTCCGGCTCGGTGGATCATTTCGGAATCCGGCTTCCAAGAAGAAGATCCTGAGTCAAGCTCAGGATGACATAAAACACTGTCATTCCGAACTCGTTTCGGAATCTGTATTCCAGAAAGAAGATCATGAGCAGGATCATGATCAAGAGGAGTTTAAACATGTGTAGAATTTTATACGTACGATCAGAGGATGAATTTAGTATAAGTGAACAATTGAAGAAGTTTGCTGAAATTTCACGCGAGAGCAAAGAGTATCAGGGACACGGTTGGGGCTCCTCGTATCAGGTAAATGGAGAGTGGCAGCACTATCATAATATCTCTCCTATCTGGGAAGATGATCTTGAACAGTTTGCTGAGACCAAAGTGCTTATCGCTCACGCACGCAGTGCTTTTCAGGATAAGGATATTGTAGTAGAAAATAACATGCCCTTTTACGATGAGAATTATATTTTCGTCTTCAATGGTGAACTGCAGGGTGTTCGGATAAAAGAGGAAGGAAGAATTGGGGCGGAGAAGATTTTTAATTTCATCAAACGATTCGATAAAGGGGACGCAGTAGCGATGCTAAAGAAAGGTGTTGATTTAATTAAGGGGAAGACTAACTACATAAGAGCGATGAACATAATCATCGCGGAAAAAGATTGTGCAATAGTTTCGAGTGATTACTCAGAAGACCCTGAGTATTTCACACTCAACTATAAGCAGGAAGAACATAGAATTACCATTTGTTCCGATCCATTCATCGGCGAAAATGACTGGCATAAAATTGAAAATAATAGTGTGAGGGTGTTTTAATGTATATCATAAAAATTGGCGGTGGAAACGAAATTAACACTGCGGCGATTATATCCGATTTGGCAGAACTAAAGGAACAGTTTATTATTATTCATGGTGCTAACGCATATCGTGACAAGCTTGCAGAAGACCTTAAGACCCCCAAGACGGTCATTACCTCGCAATCAGGATACGAGAGTGTATTGACGGATGAAAACGCCATGGATGTGATGATGATGGCGTACGCAGGTTATAAGAACAAGCGGATTGTTGAAATGTGTCAGCAGAAGGGAATTAATGCCATTGGTCTTTCCGGTATTGATGGACAGCTAATCCGCGCGAAACGAAATAATGGAATACGTGTGCGTGAAGATGGTAAGACAAAAATTGTCCGTGATTTTTCTGGCAAACCAAAAGAGATTAACAGGGAACTGCTTGATCTGTTATTAAGCAATGGTTACACGCCGGTTCTTTGCGTGCCCTTGCTGGACGAAAATAACTTTGCGGTGAACAGCGAAAATGACGATATTGTGGCTCTTCTTCAGAAAGAATTTAGTGCCGAAAAGGTGATTTCTCTTATTGAAGCACCGGGTTTTCTTGATAACAAGAATGACCCCGAATCCCTCGTTAAAACCATTTCGCAATCAGAGTTAGAACAGCGTGAAGCACAGGTTGAGGGAAGAATGAAGAGAAAAATTCTGGCACTCAGAAAGCTTTTTGCCGGAGGAGATACTATGGTGATTTTAGCGGACGGAAGAATTGATAACCCAATTAAAAATGCCCTTAATGGGGGAGGAACAACAATATCATGAGTGATTACAGAGAACTTCACCACAAATATGAATTTGAAGTCTACCCGAAAAGAGATGTAGTTTTAGTGCGTGGAAAAGGCGCGCATGTATGGGATGATGAAGGAATTGAATATCTTGATCTGGCTGCCGGTATTGGCGTCGCCAGCATTGGTCATGGAAACGAAAAATTAGCGGAAGCGCTAAAACAACAGGCGCTTAATCTTATTACTGTACCTGGTATTTTTTATAATGATACCCGTGGGAAGTATTTGGAAAAATTAATTTCAATTACACCAAAGAGTTTGACTCGTGCTTTTCTATCCAACTCTGGTACTGAAGCCATGGAAGCGGCAATTAAGTTTGCACGCTTCACTACAAAGAAAACTGATTTCATCGCAACCATGCGTGGATTTCACGGACGTTCACTTGGTGCGCTTAGCGCAACTTATAAACCGGATTACCGTGATGACTTTATGCCGCTGGTACCGGGCTTCAGTCATGTACCTTACAACAATTTCGAAAAGATGGAGGCTGCAGTAACTGAAAACACTGCCGGTATTATTCTGGAATTGATTCAGGGCGAAGGTGGTATTAACATAGCTGATAAAGAATATGTTAAGCAGATCAGGCAACTCTGTGATGATAAAGGAATACTTTTCATTGTTGATGAAATACAGTCAGGCTTCTGCCGTACAGGTAAAATGTTTGCCTGTGAACATTACGATTTACAGCCGGACATAATGACAGTAGCAAAAGCAATCGCAGGTGGTGTCCCCATGGGTGCAACCCTGTGCTCAGACAAGATAAACATTGAACTTGGCAAGCATGGAACCACCTTTGGCGGGAACGCCCTGGCCGCCGCTGCTGGTTTAGCAACTCTGGAAATTATGGAAGAAGAAAACCTCATCCAAAAGGCTGCCGAAAACGGAGATTACTTTGCCAATAAATTACGCGAAATCAAGTCCGATAAAATCCGTGAAGTGCGCAATGTGGGACTTATGGTTGGTGTTGAGCTCAAAGAAAAAGTAAAACCATTTTTGGTTGAATTACTTAAAGAGAGAGTTCTTGCATTACCAGCAGGGCTAACTGTGCTTCGTCTAATGCCGCCGCTTGTAATCAGCAGAGAAGATTTGGATATTGGTGTTGAAAGGATTGCTAAGGTTCTTTCTTAAAAATGAATAGACGTGAAATGTGAAAGGTCAAACGTGAGACGGGAAGACGTTGAAACGGAAAGACTGAAAAATTGAAGTAGGGGACGCATATATGCGTCCTTTTTTTTATGGATTCTCCTTAACTCTCACATCTCTTGGTCTGATTGTCTCACCGGATTCTTTTGTGACAGATAGTTTTACTATTTCACCTGTATTCTTCTCGGCTAAGTAATATGGGTGCTGCCCCTCTTCAAGAATATGTTCGTGTGCCCACTCAAAGAAAGCCATTAATACCTTAAATAGGTCACGTCCCTTATCGGTAAGCGTATATTCGCAGCGGCTTCTCTGGTTATCTGTTTTGTACTCATTCTTTTTGAGGAGATCCCTCTCGACCATCAGTTTTAATTTGCTCGTAAGGACGGAGCGTGAAATCTTAAGAATACTCTGATAATCTTCGAAGCGTCTGAATCCGAAGAAACATTCACGCAGAATAAACATAATCCACTTATCACCAATTTCATCTATTGATTTTCCAATTGGACAATCAGATCTGTCTAGTTTTTTTAGTCTTTCTATATCCATGAGCAAAAGGTAAAGAATGAAATTCTAAGTTGCAAATTAGAACTTAGCTGGTTATATTTGAGTTCTAAAATAAAACTTAGGTCTGGACATGCAAAACAACATGCTAAAAGTTCTTGATTTATTTTTCCCATCCTTAGCAGCAAAAAAGGTTCATCAAATAATGTCATCACCTCATTCCAGAAAGCTAAAAAAGTTTGAGGAAAAGGCTCTCGCAAGCGCAGAAATGGTTGAGGTCAATTTTAGGAATTCGATTGTAAAAACATACACATGGGGAGGGGAACAGGAAAAAACCGTTTTTCTTATTCATGGCTGGGAAGGACATGCCGGAAATTTTGGAGCTCTAATCGAAATACTTCTTAGCAAAGGCTACAGCATTGTATCCTTCGATGCTCCTTCGCATGGTAAGAGCACCAAAAGAAAAACCAGCATGTTTGAATTCAGTGAATTCGTTTCCATGATGATGAGCAAATACAGACCGAGTGCTTTTATCAGTCATTCTTTTGGGAGCGTAACTTCCATCAGGGCAATGAGCGAAAACCTATCCATTGATATCGAAAAGTGGTTATTAATAACTACACCAAATGATTTTAAGGATAGAGTAAATGAGATATCAGATTTTCTTGGGGTATCTGATAATACCAAATCTAAACTTATAAAACTTCTCGAAAAAGAGGGCGGAACCCCCTTTAGCACTATGAATATGAAATATTTTGGAAAGAGGATACCTAATGTAAAAGATGCGTTAATCGTACATTCCGTAGATGACATTGTTCTCAGTATTGATTACGCCAGAGCGGCTCATAAGGAATTGCCGATGTCAAGATTAATTGAAGTGGAGAAAGTCGGACATTTTAATATTCTCTGGTCTGATAAATTGAAAAGTGTTGTTGAGGATTATATGTGATTACTTTAAGAGGTCTTGATAAGAATTCCACCTCAAGATTTTCTACTCCCAATTAGTTATTTCAAAAAATGAAACAATTCTCCCTTATCTGCGTCTAATCATTTCAATAAGTGAAACAATTCCCTTTGGCAAGTCGGAAAGTTGCTAAAAAATATAGACCGACTGCTCAGGGCAGGCAAGAGGAGAGAATATTGAAAATTCTAACAAGACAGGAAGAGTTAATCCTTCTTACAGTTCATCAACTTGGGGATGAATCACATCTTATAAATATCAGGCAATACTTAATCGAAAATACTGATCGTGATTGGTCGGTTAGCTCAGTATACGTTCCTCTGGACAGGCTCGCCCAAATTGGTTGTCTTAACGAGCGCATTGGAGATCCTATCGGGAAACGGGGACGCAGGGCCGTAAAATATTACAGTCTTTCTGAAGAGGGTAAGGAAGCTCTTGCAAACCACAGGGAATTAACGAACAGGTTCTGGGAAGGACTTGAAGGTATTTCGAGGTAGAGCGATGGGAAAACAAATTCCTGCGATTCTTGAGAAAATTCTCGGTCTGTTTCTTCCTGAAAAGGATCGTGAATACTTACTTGGGAACTATGAGTATCTATTTTATGAGAAGGAGAACGAATCAGGTTTCTTTGCTGCCTGCCTTTGGTATATCTGGCATATATTAAAAACTGCACCATCATTTATTATTCATAACATCTTCTGGGGGGGAGTAATGCTTAAAAATTATTTGAAAATTACCTGGCGGAATTTTATCCGTTATAAGGTGTATACTGGTCTTAATATTTTTGGGCTTGCTATAGGACTTGCAGCCTGCATATTAATATTTTTATGGGTTCAGGATGAATTGAGTTACGACAAATTCCATAGCCGATCTGGAAGAATATTCCGTACAGAACAAAGATATTCCTACACTTCTGAAATTGAGCAGTGGCCAATTACTTCGGGTGCTTTTGGTCCTACCCTGGTTGAAGAATATCCGGAAATAGTTGACTTCACAAGGATCTGGCGACAAGGATACAGACTTAAAGATTACCGAAATATGGTTAATCAATACGATATCGTGCTTACAGACAATTCAATTTTTACCATGTTTGATTTCAATCTTCTTATCGGTGATGAATCTACGGCACTTGTTGATCCTGAAACAGTGGTAATGACGCCAGAGAAGGCCAAATTACTTTTTGGTACAACAGATATTATCGGTAAAATACTTCCAGTGGAATGGGGAGACAGTTATATTGATTTGAAAGTGACAGGGTTATTGGAGCCGGTGCCTCATAATTCACATGCGCAATTCGATATTGTGATTTCCATTGCTACTTTTAAAGATGGCGGTAATCTGGATCATTTTAAGTGGAATTTTCTTTATACTTATGTTTTGTTGGAAGACAATGCCAATGTGAGTGAATTGGAGCCCAAGTTATCGGCATTTATGTTCAAGCATCGTTTCCCACCGGAGGCTTTAAAGGCGCGCGGTGTAACCGAAGATAACATCAGCGACATGGTTCAACTGAAGCTTAAACCTGTTACGTCAATTCATCTTAATCCATGCGATGAGTGGGAAATTGGACCACAGGGTAATTCGGCTTCTGTTTTTATGTTCTCGGCAATAGCATTACTTATCTTACTAATTGCCTGCATTAATTTTATTAATCTTTCAACTGCCAGGGCAAAAAAGAAAGCAAAAGAAGTTGGGATGAGAAAAGCAATTGGCGCTTATACTCATCAATTATGGAAACAATTTCTATCAGAATCTGTAGTCATTACTCTCATATCTTTAATAGTGGCTTTACTCTTTGTGATTATTACTTTACCATCGTTTAATAGTATTTCAGGTAAATTACTCTCTCTTGGTTCCATATTTAATCTGGAATATATGAGTATAATTATTGGCGTAACAGTGCTGACCGGGCTTTTGGCTGGGCTATATCCGGCAGTTTATCTTTCCTCTTTTTCGCCCACAGAAATATTCAGAAGTAGAGAAATCGCGGGCGGGGGAAAATCTGTTTTCAGAAGATATATGGTAGTTTCGCAGTTTGTAATTTCAATTACGTTGATTGTCTCAACCATTACCATTAATAACCAGATGGAATATATCCAGACTAAATCTTTGGGTTTCGATAGGGAAAATGTTATTGTAATCCCTGCCGTTAACAAAACCATTAGAGACAATTACAATTCACTTAGAGATAAACTGTTGTCATCTTCAGGTATTAAGTATGTCAGCTCGTCAACACGAACTCCGGGGGATAATCATTATGGTGACCAATCTTACAAGTTAAGTAACTCAGATAAAAATATTAATCTTACGTTTATAAGTGTAGACTTTGATTTCATAAATACATATGACATTCAGTTGTTGGCGGGTAGAAGTTTCTCGCGCGAATTTGGAACTGATACAACCGGTACCTTAGTAATTAATGAGGCGGCATTAAGAAAATTTGAAATCCCCGCTGAGGAAATGATAGGAAGTACGCTTAATGGAATGAAGGTGGTTGGTGTAATAAAAGATTTCCATTTTAAATCGTTGCATAAGGAAGTGGAACCGCTTGTCCTAATACTGGACGAAGATTCTGTGGACGGAATTTCTGTTCGTCTCAGTTCAGGTAATAAAATCAGTATTCTAAAAGAGATTGAGAGATTCTGGGACGAAGTAAATCCCGGACAGGATTTCAGATTTAATTTTATTGATGAAAGGCTTAATGAACAATATGCGGCAGAAGTTAAGACAAGTACATTATTTGTCATTTTTTCTTCATTATCAATTTTAGTGGCTTGCCTCGGACTTTTCGGACTTGCAGCATTTACGACTGAAGAAAAAACAAAGGAGATCGGTGTTCGTAAGGTGCTCGGTGCTTCCATACCTAATATCTTTTTGAATCTTGTTAAGCAGTTTACAAAATGGGTAATTGTTGCAAATCTAATTGCGTGGCCGCTGGCTTATTATATAATGGATAAATGGCTGCAGAATTTTGCCTATAGAACGGAAGTAAGTTCATGGACTTTTATTATTGCTGCAATAGTAGCTCTTATTATTGCGATAACTACGGTGAGTTTTCAATCTGTAAAGGCTGCTCTGGCAAACCCTATTAAGTCGCTAAAATACGAATAGTCCTTTTAGGGGCAGGTTATCCTGTCCCTCTATGGATTTAAATCATCCCCATAATTTGACCTTTACTCCAACTGATATTTTTATTATCTCATAATATGAGATATGGTTTTAATTTCAATTGTAATCCGACAGAGTGCATTCTAATCTGAATCAAAAGCCATTCGAAAATTCTTAATAACTTCCGGGGGAGGGAATGAAAAGAAGAAAATTCATCCAAAATGTCGCTATAGGTGGTGTCGGGTTGGTAGTTGGCTGTTCTGCAGATAGCAATCCCTCCGGCTCAACCCTCCCTGATGTAGACCCTCCTGATCCGGCGATAACAAAAAGCAAAATAGCCCTGGTTAAAACTTCGAACAGGAGTGAAGGGGTGAGCAGATTAATGCAAATGTTCGAATTTGAATCACCGGAGAATATGGATGTGATTTTGAAACCAAATTTTAATACTTCCGATCCACCACCAGCTTCTACACATACCGATACCTTAAGACAAATAATAACTGAACTTAATAATCGAAATGCCTCTTCCATTGAATTGTGTGAAAGAACATATCAGAATTTTGATGAGGTTATAAATGAAAAGCAAGTAAGGTTAGTAACAGATGAATTTGGAATTAGAATTACAAACCTTGATGGGAGTGATTGTACAAGATATGCCAGCAATGCTGCTTCGTGGCCGAATGGTTTTCTATTTCCCTCAAAAATAATGGATTCAAATTATATAGTAACCACTTGTTGTCTCAAAACTCACTTTATCGGGCAGATAACCATATCATTAAAATTGGGGGTTGGACTTTTACCTGCCTCAATGATGCAGACTATGCATTCTTCAACAAATATAAATAGCATGATAGCCGAGATAAATACTGCATATCAACCAAAGTTAATTATTGTTGATGGTGTAACAACTTTTATTGAAGGGGGACCTTCACAGGGAACAACGGCTGAAGGCAATGTTATGCTGGCCGGGACTGATAGACTTGCTCTGGATATTATAGGATCTGCAATATTGAAAGATCTTGGGTCACAGAGTTTAAGCGGTCCCATTATGAACATTCAACAAATAAGACGAGCAAGGGAACTCAACCTTGGTAAATCAAATCTCGATGAAATTGAATTCATTACAGATGATGAAATTAGTTCATCCTATTCTAATAGACTAAGTGAAATTATTGCCTTAGGTTAATTTACATTTGTTGAGTTTTTTAGAATTATTACCTCATTTGAATTGTTTTGTGTTATATTGCGACAAACAGAATGAGTGGCAAAATAATGGATCTAAAACTAGCAGTGCTTATTGACGGTGATAACATTCCATCAGCATATGTAAAAGAAATGATGGAAGAGATAGCAAAGTATGGCAACCCCACAATAAAGAGAATTTACGGTGACTGGACAAATCCAAAGCTTTCTAAATGGAAGAATGTGCTTCTGGAAAATGCCATAAATCCTATTCAGCAGTATGGTTATACAACTGGCAAAAACGCTACTGATTCTGCGATGATAATTGATGCTATGGACATTCTTTATTCCGAGAAGGTTGATGGATTCTGTCTTGTTTCCAGCGACAGCGATTTTACAAAATTAGCAACAAGACTACGTGAAGCGGGAATGCATGTGATTGGAATTGGGGAGAAGAAAACTCCTGAGCCTTTTATTGTTGCTTGCGATAAATTTATTTACATCGAAATTCTTAAGAACCAGACAGAAGAGAGAGAAGCGGAAACTGACAAAAGCATGTCAAAACAAAAAAGTCCAGTTGACAACATAACTCCAAAGGTAATTAAGCTGATTGCCAGTACAATATCCGATTTAGCTGATGATGACGGATGGGCGTTCCTGGGAGATGTTGGTAATCTGCTTCAGAAGAAGCAGCCTAACTTTGACTCAAGAAACTATGGTTTTCTGAAGCTAACTCCGTTAATTAAGTCAACAAAGAAATTTGAGATTGAAAACCGGGAAAACCCCAAAGCACGAGTTAAGTTAATTTATATTAGAAATATTCGAAGAGGTAGATAAAACTATATGATTTATAAATTGATGTTGGTTTCATTGCCATGGAATTTTTAGCTATTGTAAAGGTTGGGCAAAATTGACAATGTTCTTGTTACTTCTGATAAATCTCATTTTATATCAATTAATTATTGGATCTTTCGTTCTCCAAAGTCCATACCCTCTTGTGGAAAAATAAATCCGGCCTGAAGAAGACAAGTAGATTTGCTTGCTATATTCATTTGCTGGCAGCTCAATTCTTTCCCAAAATTTCCCCCGATCATAAGAGATATGTAGAATATCATTGCCGCTATAATTGTATTCAAGCGCTACAAGAATAGTTTCTCTAAAGAGGCGAATCTGGTCACAGTTTTTTAATTCCAATAATTGTGTCCAGGTACTTCCATAATTACTGGTAAGAAATACTCCGTTTTCGTAGTCTGCAACATAAATGTTATCCTGATCATCTATTGCTGCATCAACAAAGAAATTCGAAGATTTTCGCAGCCACCTTTCACCTCCATTTGTTGAAAGATAAAATCCTTTACCTTCAATGCCATTTACGAAGTTAGTGGAATCATATGTGTTACAACCAGTGATAAGATTGCCGTTGGATGTTTCATAACAAAAATAAAAACTCATATCATCATCATGTGGTGTGATGTATTTCCATGTTAGTCCATTATCGCTAGAAAGTTGAATCCCGCCAATTGACTCATCATGCCCTGGGTTAGAAGCATATATTTTATTGCCGGCAAACGATAAATGATTAAGTTGAAAAAAGCCAATTCTTAAAGGTATTCCACCTGGTGTATTCAATTGGAATAGATATTGAAAATTACCTCCAACGAGAAAGTAAATAGTGTTTTCCTGGCTAACATATAATTGCTGTGGATATTTTAATCTGTCAACATATGGAGAAGTAAGAATTAACATTGTCGAATCGAGCATTTCTCCCTCTTCACTCCATTTGCAATATATGAGATTATCAAAATTATCTTGAATTACTGAATGGATTTGTCCCTCATTATCTAAACAATTTGCGCCGCGATTGTCCGATAATAATATAACTTTTTCCCACTGCCATTCTGAAACAGGAGTAAATACTGATAGCGGATCATTATCCGAACACCCCACCAGAGCAACAATAATCATTGCAGCCAGGATAACAAGGTAGATAAGCAGCATTCTCATATAAGACTCCAGTATTAAATATGCCTCTCTAAGTTAAGATAGTACTAGCTTTAAGTAAATGACCCGTTTGGGTCATATTAAAAAAGAATGTTTGGAGATCAATAATTTTTGGTATTTTTGTTGTCTATTGATTGAGTGTAAAACATGTTCGCTTTTAAGGTCTCAAGGAAAAAAATAATTCCTGTATTAAAGATTTCACTGATATATCTATTCCTCGCACCGGTAGTAGTCTTGCTAATATATCGTGTTATTCCCGTAAGAACCTCGTCATATATTTTTCAACAATACATTTCCAATATTTTTAATGGTAGTTTTAGTTTTGTTCATCACAAGTGGGTTGGCTGGGATGGCATTCCTAATAATATGAAAATGGCAGTTATTGCTTCAGAAGATCAAATCTTTGCAGATCATTTTGGCTTTGATATAGAGTCGATTCAAAAAGCCTTAAATGAGAAGAGGCGGAAGACTAGAGGCGCGAGCACAATCACTCAGCAGGTTGCACGAAATTTATTTCTCTGGGGTGGGCGAAGTTATGTTAGGAAAGGGTTGGAGGCGTATTTTACTCTACTGATTGAAGTGCTCTGGTCGAAGGAAAGAATATTAGAAGTGTATCTGAACATTGCAGAATTTGGCAACAATATTTATGGAGTAGGTGCAGCTTCCCGGATTCATTTTAAAAAGCAATGTTTAAAAATGAACACTGATGAATGCGCTACTCTTGCGGCTGTTTTACCTAATCCCAAAAAGTATAAAGCATCATCAATCTCACCATATTTAAGACGAAGAGTTTCCTGGATAAAATCTCAGATTTATCAGCTTGGGGGAAAAAGCTATTTAGATCGGCTATAGACAATGTCTTACAAAATAAGATATCTTGAGCTTAATGAATTTTAATCGCCTTGCATTCCTGGTTTTTGTTGCCTATGAAATTTCTAACTGTTATATTGATCAAAAATTCCTAACAATACCATACGAGGGGTTTGCATGAATTTAGTTAAACTGTTTTTTTCTGCAATATTTATCATTGCATTTTCACTTCTTCTAATCTTGGGATGCTCACATACAAATGAACTTGGAAAATATGATATTCGGGGTAAAACAGCCAAGTTCGACACAAGTGTAGAACCGATAGCAAGAACAATTAAAATTACAAGGGGTGGTAGCACTACCTCTGATTCGAAAGACAAGGATAAGAAAAAAAATGTGCTCGAAACGATTGCCGAACTTGGTACGGAAATATTTTCCGCCAGTAAAGAATCTGATATTAAGGATTGGGTTGACACATACGAAATTGTAGATCATATATCCAGTGGATTACAGGAGGCTTTGGAATCGTATGTTGATATTAAACCAGTTGATGGTGATAGACAAAAACCTGATTTTATGGTTGAAATGAACCTGACCAATTGTGAACTGAAAATAAATGAATCCTCGGTGTACCTTCATTTGCGATGCACATCAAAAATGATTGAACGTGTTACTGGCAATATTGTCTGGGAAAATTATGAAAATGTTGATGAACAATTGAGTTATGATTATGTATCAGGCAAGAAAAAGAAAAATTCTACTGAATCTAATGTGTTAACAGCTTTAAAACTAGCCTCACTTTCCGAGCGTGAAATAGATCTTGCTATCAATGATGCCTCTGAAGAAGCCGGTCGAAAAATGGCTGAGACTTTTAGAGAAGATTTGGCGGAAGCTCGGAAGTAAAAAGTTTATAAAGCTGAATCTTTTTATTGGCAGAAGTTTATGATGGATATATAATAAAATTAAGATTCGATTCTATCTTGGAGTCCGGTTTATTAACTGAGTTGGAAATATGGTTTTTTGCCTCAATCCGTTGATTAGATCATGAGAATTTATTAAACTGTTTTATCAAAAATACATATTCATTATGCACCCCCCGCATAACAATTAACAACAATAATTCATTGGGCATTATTATGAATGGTAACTTTTTATCAAAACTAACTTTTTTGGTTATTGTGGGAATCTCAAATATATTTGGAAATATTGAAATGAAGAATGTAAAAGTAACGGATGATATTGAAATATATATGACGTTTAAGGAAGGCAGAAAGTATGCTTGTAATTATACAGTTATTTTAAACGGCAATGATGCTTTGATCATAGATTCAGGGTATAAAGAAGAAGCCTCTCTTGTTATGGAGGATCTTAAGAGAAGAGGAATACGACCATTAAAACAAATTTTTTCCCACCCTCACGAAGATCATGTGAGAGGATATGATGCTTTTGGTGATGTTGAAATTCTGGCAGGTGAATTTTTTTATGAAGAACTTGACACCAGTTATGCGGGAATTGAAAAATTAGAAGTCAATCAGGTATTGAAGGATGGGGACCACTTTTCGTTTGGTGAACATGAACTCTCATTTATGTACACGCCCGGACACGCGAAATGTTCAATAACCACAATCATTGACAAGAAATATTTCCATGTCGGAGATCTGGTATTCCGTACTGAAGATAGATTATTATCTATTCCATACCTGGGCGAAAATAATTCTAATTACGTTAGAAGCCTTGAGATAATAAAGGAAGGGAAACCTGATAAACTAATGTTAGGTCATGGTGACCCAATTGAAGGAAATGAAAAAATTAACACTGCTATTGATAAGCTGATTTATTATATCCAAAATCTTGAAGCAGGAACCAAAGAAATAACCCTTCAAGAATGTCTGAAGGATGATGCCTCAAATTATGGTTTTCACTCATTACATGAAGTTAATTTGAAGAAACATAAAACCAAATAGAATTGCCCTGGTCTGGTGGAATATTATTTTCATCAGATTTCATACTAAAAACAATTGTTATTTATCATCCTCCCTCCCGCAAGCCAGTAGTCGTTTTAAACAAAATCAGCCTTCACATAATGTTTTGCCTTAACCTTTTGACAGAGGGGAATTGTAATAAAAATATTTATTAGGAAAAACATTTTTATATTGTAACAATTTTGCGGCAACTCCTATCTAACTACTGAACCCGGGAATTTATGACAGAACAAAAATTAATATATAAGGCCAGAGCAGGTAACGAGAAGGCATTCAGAAAACTGTATGAACTTCATGTTTCTTTACTCTTCAGATTTCTGAAACAGTTTACCTCTGATGACGATCTGGTTAAAGACTGGGTGCAACAGGCATTTATTAAAGCTTTCAGAAATATTAATAAGTTCGAGGGTAGATCAAAGTTCATTACCTGGCTTTTTAAGATTGGTATTAATGAAATGAGAAACGAGTTTAGCAGGAAACAGATATTTGTTGATGCAATTATAGAGGATCTTGAAATAACAGTTAATTCGCAAATTGAGGAAACCTTCGAGTGGCATTCTGATATGAAATGGTTATTGGCTGATTTGGATGATGAGAAAAAAACAATTTTTATTTTATTTGAGGTTGAGGGTTATAAACATTCTGAAATTGCTGACATACTTCAGATTAGTGAGGAGAAATCAAGAACATCATTAAGCAGAGTTAAGCAGTTATTAAGGACTAAGTGGGAAAAGGAGGCTAAGATTAATGATTAATAAGAATGAGTTTTATAGTGACAAGGATACGCTGTCAACCGAAAGTAAGAATGCATTATGGGATGGCATTCAAAAAGAATTATTTCCGAGAAAAGATTTCTTTTCAATGTTTGATGTTAAAAGTTACACTCTCGGGTTTACAACAGCAATAATATTTCTTTTTGCTGTAATTGGAATGTACACGGTCGGAAAATCATTTTTGTATGAGAATAAACCAGATGAACTCATCATAAATTCTGCTTACCAGAAAGCGATAATTGAATTTGAAGAGGCCTTGCCAAGAATTAATAAGGTTGGCAATACTGTAAGAGTTGATGAATTTTTACAAGTAAAGCAAGAAGAATTGAAGGAAATTGATGTAGCCATTGAACAATACGGAAAGGATTATTCAAAAAACGATTATTCTCAACTTAAGCAGGAAAGATTAAGAAGATTATATAAACTAAAATTAAAAGTACTGGAAAGTATAATAGCTATAGAGGGGACGGACCATGAAACAAATAATTAAAGTACTTGTAGGGTTTCTAATTTTATTTTCAGCAGTAACGGCTGGCGAAAGAAAAGATTATCATAAAGTATTTAGTGTAAATGAAGGGCAGGATATCAGGATAAAATCTGTATCCGGAATGAATGTAAAAGTTATAAGCTGGGACAAAAAAGAAATTGAATTCAATTTGTCAATCGACATTAGTTCTAGTGATAAAGACTATGAAGAAGATTACATCCAAAATTTTAACATTTCAGAAACAAAAAGGAATTCAGAAATACTAATAACAATGGATGAACCGGAAAGTGGTGGCTGGAGTATACTGGATATCTTCAGATTGAGGTTCCACTTTTATGTTGATAAAGAAATACGTGGAACAATCTATGTCCCAAGAAGTAATGGATTTACAGCTGACTTCAGATATAGTGAAATTAAATTGGACGGAATTGAGGGGGAGTTGAATCTGCCAGGCAGGAGCAATGAAATATATTTGGAAAACTGTATAAACATAAATGAAGTCCAGAACAGTTACGGGAACACTGAAATATTAAATTCCGGCGGGAAACTGAAACTGGAATCCAGAAGTGCTGAGTTATCTATAAAAAACTTTAAAGGTTCTGCAAGAATTGAGGCTTATTATATGGATAAACTCGAAGTAAAAAATATTACCGGAGCATTAAGCATTGATGGCAGGAGCGGGAATGTAAACGTTGAGGACGCCGGTGCTAACCTAAAAGTAATTTCACCTTACAGTGAAATATTTATCAAAAATATTAACGGCAAAGCTGAAATTGAAAATAGAAGTGGTACAACAATTATTGATAAGTCGTCCGGACTTACTATGGATGGACCCTATTGCACCATGGAAGCGAGTAATATTGTAGTAAATGCAAATGAAAAAATATATGTCAATGGCAGATCCGGCGCTATAAAAATTCAAAATATTACCGGAGACCTTGTCATCGATGATGCATATTCAAGTATTTCACTAAAGAAAATTAAAGGTAATGTTAAATTAGCCTCGCGAAGTGAAAATATTATTGTTGATGGATTAGTTGGGGATATTGACTTTGAGACACAATACTGCAGTATTTCAATGATGAACATATCCAGTCAATACATTGAGATGACAAACAGAAGTAACCCCATTGAACTGAAATTGATTACTAATCCGGAGAAGGTTGAAATTAAAAATGAATATGGAAAAGTTGATGCTACTTTTCCAAAGAATTTTAATGGTTACTTTGAGCTGGAAGCATCACATGGTGATATTGTAACTGAACTTCCTCTTCGAATCAGGGATCACGGAAGTTCAGTAAGTGCTCATGGTCAGGTTGGAATAGGCGGAGGAAATGTTACTATTGAAACACGCTCGGATGATATTATTATTCATAATAAGTAAATATTGAGAGCAATGTTATACTCTGACTAGTTGCACATAGATTAGATGAATGGATTTGAAGGTTTTGCTGTCTAAGTTAAATAAAGAGAGAAAGAGAAGGATAGATCATTCTTCTCTTTCTCTTTTTGTGTTTTATAACTCCAAGTTAAACTCTTTCTCTTCTTCGCCGCGTAATACTTTGCAGTCTACCGTTTCGCCTTCTTTAAGTCCACCCATGGCGTTCATAAAATCATAAATGTTAGAAACATCCTTTCCATTGAACATGATGATAATATCGCCGCCAAGTAAGCCTGCTTTTTCTGCTGGTGATCCTTCAGTTACTCCCGAAAGCTTGTATCCATCTCCATTATAGCCAAACTCAGGTACGGTGCCTATTTTAATTTTTGATCTGCTGCGTCCCATCTGATTTTCCTGAGGTTTTACCTTAACGAAGTCTGGCTTTTCATCTCTGGCGTCAACATCTGAAACGAGATCAAAAACAAATTTAACGACGTTTTCTTCCTGCTCAGCATTGATCTTTTCAGGATCATCACTTGGCATATGATAGTCCATGTGAATACCACTGAAAAAGAAGAGTACAGGAATATCTTTTAAGGTGAATGCGGTATGATCACTTCCACCCCAGCCATCATCATTCAGCTGCAACTTGAAGTTATATTTATTTTCTTTCTCTATTATTTCTCTCCAAAGAGTGGATGTTCCGGATCCAATAATTGTCAGGCTATTTTCGTTTACTCTGCCAATCATATCCATGTTAAACATTGCAATTGTATTTTCAATACCAAAAGGGAAATTGTTAGCAAAGTAATTCGAGCCAAGCAATCCTAATTCCTCCCCTGAAAAGGCAACGAAGACTATTGAGCGTTTCAACTGGTTTTTAATGGATGCAAATTTTTCGGCAGTTTCAAGCACTCCTGTTGTACCGCTGGCATTATCATCTGCCCCATTGTGAATTGGCATTGGCGTACCCGTGTAACGTGATCCTGTCTGCCCATACCCCAGGTGATCGTAATGCCCGCCAACAACTATATACTCATTTTTCAGGATAGGATCATTGCCCTCAAGATAACCGGCAACGTTTCTGCCCATTTTCTCAATTTCTTTAATCTCTGTTTTAAGTTCAATTTTTGTATTCTTTATCGCAAAGGAATTTGGTACTAATTCGCTGTTAATTTTTTGTTGTACTTGCTGATAGCTGGTTCCCTCGGTCTCAAAAATCTTATCAGCAAATTCGCGCGAAATCTGAGCTGCGCCAAAATCCATCATGCCGCCAGCGCCGTCATATTTAAGGGGAATAAACTCATCACTTCGCGGGAAGAATGAATGCTCATTCATAAAGATTATACCAACAGCGCCATTACCTTTAGCCGTTGAAGCTTTGGCTCTTAGCGACGCAAGTTTCTCAAATTTCGATTCAGTACTATCAAAATCAGGATAATGCCTCATAGCAAGTACAACTTTTCCGTTTACATTTATACCTTCATAGTCATCATATCCAAACATTGGGGCAGTAATACCATAACCAACAAAGACAAGTTCAGCTTTTAGATCTGATTTACCTGAGAAGGAAAGAGTTATGAAATCATTATTTACTGAAAGCTCATTTTGATTGCCATCGATTGATAATAAGACGCTATTATTATCAGTTAACTCAACGCTTTCTACAAAAGGGAATTCCTGAAAATAACTCCCGTCAAACATTGGGATTAATCCATAATATTCAAATTCTTTCGCAATATAATCACCTGCCAGTCTTTCGCCCTTGCTGCCTGTGAACCTGCCTTCAAGTTCGTCTGAAGCAAGATAATTTATGTGATCTTGAATTTCTTCTGCTGTAATTGCAGGATTAGTGTTTTGCCCGTTAAGAAGAGAAAAGGATAATGTCATGCCAAGTAGGAGATAAAAGAATTTTTTCATTCTACCCTCAAATTATTTTCTGGTGAATTAAGATATGATTATTAAGGAACATGTTCAAAAAAACTATTAGCTATTCTGTCTATAATGTTTACTTTCAAAGTAATCAAAGTAATCAAAGTAATCAAAGTAATCAAAGTACATAGATTTCTCTAAACAATTATATTAGTAAACTAATTTCAAGATAATGATTATATCTTGTAATATTTTTATTTGAGATATCTTCTGTCACCCATATCTTATACAGCACTGTCTACCATAAAGGTTTACGGAAAGGACTGTTACAATTTGTTACACCCCTGCAACAAATGATTAATAATAAAAGTATAAGATTGGATATTGTTTAAGAAATTTTTATCCAGGTAATAATGTTCGAATAGTGGAGGTTACTATTTTGATAATTAGAAAGATAAGTTTTTTGTATTTCGCAATTGCTTTGTTTGTCTGTACAATTTATAGTCAGGATCAATCAACAACTTTAAGTGGATTCATATTTGATGAATCTTCCGGCGAAACCTTAATTGGAGCAAATGTTTACATCACCTCACTTGGAGTGGGAACCAGTTCAAATGGCTACGGATTTTATTCATTAACAGTACCTAATGGCTCCTATAAAATTGATATCTCATATGTTGGTTATACTAAAACTGTGATTGAGTTAAAAATGACTGGGTCACAGAAACAAGATATATCTCTTAAGCCTTCCTCATTTAATTTAGGTGAGGTCGTCGTCAGCGAGAAAAGAGCTGATGAGAATGTAAAGTCTACACAGATGGGAACACGAGAACTTGCTCCAAAAGAGATTGATAATGTACCGGTATTACTCGGTGAAAAAGATATTCTAAAGACTATTCAACTTATGCCAGGAGTCTCTTCGGCTGGGGAAGGGAATAGTGGCTTTATCGTAAGAGGTGGATCTGCTGATCAGAATCTTGTAATACTCGATGAAGCACCGGTTTATAACCCCTCGCATCTTATGGGATTCTTCTCTGTATTTAATTCTGATGCTATAAAAAGCGCCAAAATTATTAAGGGGAATTCGCCGCCTGAATATGGCGGCAGATTGAGTTCGGTTTTAGATATTAATATGAAAGATGGTAGTAATAAAAACTATTCCGCATATGGTGGCATTGGTTTAATATCTTCCCGACTTACATTTGAAGGTCCAATCTCAGTTGATAAAGGATCATTTATTATATCCGGGAGGAGGACATATGTAGATTTATTTTTTCCCTTGTTCGGAAATGATCGACTTGCGAATTCAGCTTTGTATTTTTACGATCTGAATATGAAGTTAAATTATACTCTGGGTGAAAATGACAGGCTTTTTATCTCTGGTTACACTGGACGAGATGTATTCCAGTTCAATAACAAGTTTGGTTTTGATTGGGGTAATACTACCGGGACTATCAGATGGAATCACATTCTTAGCGATAAACTGTTTTCCAACACTACTATCATCTATAGTGATTATAATTATGATATAAACATTGAGGATAATGAAACATCGGCCGAAGTGAAATCGGGTATCCGCGATATCAATATTAAAGAAGATTTACAGTACTACATTAACTCCGAGCATACAATCAAATTCGGTCTCAATGGCATTTATCACACTTTTATGCCCGGGGAAATTACCGCATCGGGATTAACAAATTTCAACTCTCTAAAGGTAGCAAACTCCTTCGCACTTGAGGGTAACGTTTATCTTGGGCACGAGTGGCAGATATCACCCTTATTCCAAATAAACTATGGATTACGCTACTCTAACTTCACTCTTTTCGGACCTGGTGATGTTTATTCCTTTGATAATCAGGGGAATGTTATAAGTACTGATTCCTACGGGAATGGTGATGTGATAAAATCATATAACTTTTTGGAGCCGCGTTTTGCAGCCTCATATTTGCTGGATGAGACAAGTTCATTAAAAGTAGGGTATGCCAGAAATACTCAGCACATCCATCTGCTTTCTACGTCGACAACCAGCACTCCTATGGATATCTGGCAGCCTAGCAGCGCGAACATTGAACCCGAGACTTCTGATCTGATTTCATTTGGCTATTTCAAAAATTTTAATAATAACATGTTCGAAGCCTCCCTGGAGTTTTATTACAAGGACATGCAAAATTTGATTGAATATAAGAATGGCGCTGACATTTTCATTAATCAATATGTTGAATCGCAATTAGTTTTTGGACACGGATGGTCATATGGTATGGAGTTATTGGTTCAGAAAAAATTTGGAAATTTTACCGGTTGGCTTGGTTATACATTATCCAAAACCGAACGGCAGTTTGATGATATAAATGATGGTGAGGCTTTCCCTTCGCGGCAGGATAGAACGCATGACATTTCACTTGTTGGCATGTACAATCTCAATGAGCATTGGGCGGTTTCGGCTAACTGGGTTTATAGTACTGGATTAGCAGCAACTTACCCTAGTGGTAAATACACGATAGATGGAAAAATTATAAATCTCTATACTGAACGAAATGGATATAGAATGCCGGATTATCACAGACTGGATTTGGGTGCGACCTATACTTTTAACAAAAGCGACAGGCAGGAAATGAGTCTTACTTTATCAGTTTATAATGCCTATGGACGCAAAAACGCTTACACAATTTCTTTTGAAGAAAGTACTGTTAATCCAAATGTAACTGAAGCAGTTAAGCTATCGCTTTTTTCAGTGGTACCTTCACTAACATTTAATTTTAGATTCTAATGGTTAAGGAGAGGAGAATTACGATGAAAATATATTTTATGGTGCTACCAATCATCATTATGCTTTTTGGATGCGAAGACGTAATTGAAGTTCAAATAAATGACGCAGATCCTCAGATTATTATTGAGGCTAATATTAGTGATAATTACGGACCTCACTATACCTATATAACAATGTCAACGGACTTTTATAAACCCAACGAGTACGAAGGTGTTTCGGGTGCTGAGGTAATTATTGAGGACAATAATGGTTTTAGAGAAATGTTAACTGAGATATCAAGCGGGAAGTACAGTACCTCAAATATATTGGGTGAAGCTGAAAGTCAATATAAAATGACGGTAAATGTAAATCGGCAACAATATTCGGCACTCTCAACTCTGCCTGTAGCTTTGAAACTAGATAGTGTAACTGCTGAGATAGATAACAGGGGATTTCATAATGATGAAGAAAATCCTGATCAATATAAGTTTGATTGCTATTTTCAGGATAGGCCAGGTGTGAAGGACTATGCCAGATTTAAGGTCTATAAGAATGGAGTTAGGGTAGGGGGTAATTTCCTATATCAGGATAGATTATCTGATGGGAATTATATTGACTATTTCTATTTCCGATTTGATGAAGATGATGATTTCTTTGCAGGTGACACTGTCACAATTGAATTGATAACAATTGACTTGAACACATTTAATTACTTTAATGAATTGAATGATGCCATTGCCTCTGGTAATAATGGTGGAATATTTGGATCAGCAGCTCCCGGAAACCCAACAAACAATTGGGACAATGGAGCCTTCGGTTATTTTGGTGCTAATTCGGTTGATTCCTATACGTTAATCATTCCGGAATAAATTGGAAATATATTAGCTGAAAATTATTTTTGTAAAAACTTTACAGGGACCTTCCGCAAGTACGGAGGGTTTCTCTGGATTATTTCACCCTCCCCAATAAGTCAAACAATGCGATCTTCCTATCTTTTTTGAAAAGAGAATATTATATTAAACCCACTTAGAAGATGATATCTTCTAAAGCCATCCGGAAAGCATCTAGTTGATTATCCATTCTAAGATAAGGTGTGGATTATGAAAGACCTGATCAATTATGTACCCTATATGGAAATTGCCATTCAAGAGGCCGAAAAATCACTACGCGAGGGAAATCATGGATTTGGTGCTGTTGTTATCAAAGAGGGGCAGGTAATTTCGCAGTCACATGATAAGGAAGAGACACAGGATGATGCAACCTCACACGCGGAAATTAATGCCATAAAGTTTGCTTCAAAAATACTAGGGCGGGACCTCTCGAAATGCAAATTGATAAGTACACATGAACCTTGCCCCATGTGCGCTTCTGCAATTGTCTGGGCTGGTATTAAAAAGGTTGTGTTTGGTTTTTCGATTGAGGATTCGACTAAAGAGGGAAGAAAGAGAATTAAAATTGAAGCTGATGAGATATTCAAACGTTCGGGAGCGAAAATAGAAATTAGAGGGGGACTAATGAAAGATGAATGTTCTATCCTCTATAGTGATGCCGTTAGAAAAGAGATAAAACGACTTAGGGGAATTGACGAAAAGGGACTTGTAAGGCTGGCTGATGAACTAACAGCCAAACGAAAAAAATGGATCGCTAAAAACAAGAAGAAGATTGATAAACTAACAGGAGATCCTTTGGACATTGCTTACAAAGTTTTCCTTGAGAAACTATCAATCCCGGCGGAGGAAGCTCCTGTAAAGGAAAGAAGAGAAAATGAAATAATTATCCATTCTAAAAATTTCTGCCCGACTTTGGAGGCTTGTAAAATATTAGGATTAGATACAAAAGTAATATGCTCGGCACTAAATGAAAAATCAACTGATCTGTTTTTGAAAGAAGTTAACCCTAAATTGATGTTTACAAGAAATTACGAAAAGCTTAGACCTCGTAACGGGTATTGTGAGGAAATTATATCCATAAGCGCAAATTAGAACTATGGGTTAAATCCGCTGAAAAAAAATCGTAAAAATCTGGAGTTATCAGACCTTCCATCCTTCGACAGGCTCAGTGCAGGCTTTACAAACTTTACCCTTTTACTTCAACAATATCATTTTCTTCGTTAAGTGAGATTTATCTGTTTCCAGCCTGTAGAAATAAATGCCCGAACTGAGATCTCTTCCGTCGAAATTATACTTGTGATACCCAGAAGAAAGATCACCATTCACCAGGGTTTTAACTACTGCCCCTAAAATATTATACACTATCAGTTTTACGCGAGAGTTTGCAACAAGCGTAAATTCAATGGTTGTTGAGGGATTAAAGGGATTAGGGTAATTTTGCTGGAGAGTATACTCACCCGGCAGGGTTTGTTCTTTGTCTATGGATGTAATTTCATATCCACTTATGTAGAGACTCTGCCCAAATGTTGCGGCTATAAATTTGTTTGTATCTGCAGGAAACTGCCTTACCATATTGATTAAATTCGTGTTCAGTCCAATGTTAATTGCTGAAGTCGTTCTTACTGCACCAGTATCAGGCATTGAGAGAACACCTTGCCCAAATGTTGATATAAGCACCTTGTGACTTTGTAGCGGCGGTATATAGATGTCGGTGAAGGACAAATTACTTTTAAGATTCACCCAGGTCTCGCCCCCATTGCGGGAGTTACGCAGATCCCCGTCAATCTGTCCATAAAGTACATTCGAACTATCCGGGTGCACAATTAATTTTGAAATGCTGTGAAGAGAATCAATTTTGATCCATGTTGTTCCGGTATCAATACTTTTATAAAGATTACTCCGTTCCTTATCGGAAAGGTATATGACTGCCGGCTCTGAGGGAGAAATAGCTATTCCACCATAAATATCAGTACTGTCCTGGTCAAGGATCAGTTCTTTCCATTCAAATCCTCCATCAAGTGATTTATAGGTATGTTTTGTTGAAACTGCCCAGGCAAGACCAGAGTTAGTTGGGTGAAAATAAATATCCTGCATAGCTTCAGTATTTGATTCTTTGGTAGTATCTGTTTTGAACACCTCCAACCAGGTTTCACCCGCATCAGCGGAACGAATAATATAACCCATAAAAGTTCCTGCCAGCAAATTAGCAGGATTTTGTTGATCGATTGCCAGTGTAAATACATCAGTATCCGGCATTCCTTCAACCAGTTGTGTCCATGATATTCCCGCGTCAGTGGTTTTAAACACTCCACCAAATGCAGCTGTGTAGACCGTATTTCCATCCTCCGGATTAAAATGTATTTCAAATATATCTGCTCCGTTTACAGTATCCACTTTTTTACTCCAGGCAGTTCTGTTCCCCGATGAGAAATAAATATTAGAGCCTGCTGAAACAGCAATTTCGCTATTCTGGAAAAATCCAACTGATCTTATATACCTATCATTAATCGACGACATCAATGGAGTAAAGGATTCACCAAGATTAGTTAATTTTAGCAATCCTGAATTTGGACCCGATATATACAAATCATTCTGATTTACGGGGTCGAACTGAATATTATCGATGTACTGGCCGTTAGGGAAAGCTTCGCCAATATTTTCCCAGGTTTGTCCACCATCAATCGATTTCATAAAACCTTCATCAGGTTTTGCCTTGCCAAGAAAAACAATGTCGTTATCAAGAGGTGATGTCTTAACACATTTTGAGAAGTTTATAGCGTCGCTCACGTTTTCCCAAAACACTCCGTTATCAACTGTTTTATATAAATCGTTATAGTTCAACACATATATTTGTTCTTCGTTATTTGGATTGATGTTAAAAGATTGTACATAAATAAAATCATTTATTTCACTCCAGAACATCCCTGCGCTTGTAGATTTCCTAAGCGTACCCGCTTCAACGAACATTATATCAGAATCTGTACTTGATAAATATATCTCACCTCGTACCATACTCGTACTTGTAATTGCCTCAACCCAGGTCGTTCCTCTGTCTCTCGAAATAAGAACCTTATTCTCTTGCCTGTTAAGCAGGTTTGTTGCCGTAAGAACAACCAGATTAGTATCAACCGGGCTGAACTTTACTTCATTTATTCGAACATCATGCAAAGGCATTTCTGAACCAAAATCCACCTGTTCCCATGTATCGCCGCCGTCAGTGCTATTAAGAAGTCCATTAATTGTACCTACAAGAATAATGTCTTCAACAAATGGATTAATAGCTATGGAGGTAGGAGTAATTGAAGCAGGCCCTATTTGTAACCAGCTAAATCCCTCTTCAGCAATATTCTGTACAGAATAAGAAGTCGGAGTGATTATTTCACCAGTACTATTATATTGATTATATTCTATTTGAAAATCTTGTCCGAAAAGCACTAATGGTAACAAAAAAAGAATCAAAGAAAGATGAATTGGTTTGAACTTGCTCATAGCAACCTGCGTGAATTATGGATGTAGAAAATTGTCTGATTGAAATTTAAGCCCAATTGGTTAGAGTGTCAATTACATTATGAATCCCAATTTCTTCAGCAGAAGGCTTCAAAGTTAATGGAAGAGCAATATGAAGCTAAAGAAAATTCAAATGTGATTGCGCAAAATGAATCTTATTCCCTTTTGTTGTGTTAATGAGTTCTCGGAGATAAAAACAAGTTAAACTATTAACAAATATTAATTATTAGCGAGGAAAAAATGGTAAATTTTGAAGTTGTTGAAAGAGTAGGTGTTTCAACTGAATCTATGGCAAATGCAGTTAAGTCTGTTGTAAAAGAAGCTCACGCAGTAAAAAAAGTAAGCTGGTTTGAGGTTATTGAAGAACGCGGTCGTGTTACAGATGATGGCGAAGTTGAGTTTCAGGTAAAGGTAAAAATTGGCTGGAAATTAAGTTAATTCTATAAATAATAAATAAGTATGAAAGGAGTTAGTTATGTCCTTAAAAGTTGGGGATAAAGCCCCGGATTTTACATTAAAAAATACCGATTTCGAAAATGTTTCGCTTAGTTCGTTATTAGGCAAAAAAAATATTGTGCTGTTATTCTTTCCATTTGTTAATTCCGGAATGTGCGAGAAAGAACTTTGTACCTTTGGTGACGGATTATCACATTATTCTGATTTGAATGCTCAGGTTGTAGCTGTGAGTGTTGATAGTGCTTTTTCGCAGAAGCTTTGGGTTGAAAAACTCAAATTCCCATTTCCTCTCCTGAGCGATTTTAACAAAGAAGTATGCCAGGCATACGGTGCAATGTTTGATGTTTTTGTGCCGGGTAAATTCGATTATAAAGGTGTGGCAAAACGCTCAGCTTTTGTTATCGATAAAAATGGTGTTATTCAATATATAGAAATTTTAGAAAGTCCTGGTGAAGAACCAAATTACGAAAATATTCAGGCAGCACTTAAAAAATTACAATAGTTACTTTGACCCGGCTAGAACAGTGGTCGGGTCATTTAATTATTTTCCCCCTATATTCACGGCCAATCACGGACAGGTTCTGCTCGGTATTTAAATCATATTTAATAATCAAATTGAGTTCGTGTAATTAATAACCTCTTTTAGTCCCTTTCAACAAAGAGTGTGATGAAAATTACCTGATTTTCCATAATTGCTCTAATAATTTGTAAAGTATGAAATTTTAATTCTATTGAGTATTGCTTACTTTTGTTTGAACAAATTATTGAATTCTGGTATTTTATACTCATCATTTTAATTTGCACAGGAACTAATTTTCCTTCAATCCTCGTTTAAGCATTTTCTTACGCATTAATCGAAAAGGAACATACTCATGTTATCAGAAGGTAAAAAAGCGCCACTATTTTCACTGCCAGATAGCGATGGAAATAAAATTTCACTTAAAAATTATTTGGGCGAAAAGATTGTACTTTATTTCTATCCTAAAGATATGACTTCCGGTTGTACTCAGGAAGCGTGTGATTTTAAGGATAGCTATCCGGATTTTAAAAAATTAAATACTACAGTCGTGGGTGTTAGTGTAGATCCTGTTGCCCGGCATAAAAAATTCAGTGAAAAGTACGATCTTCCGTTTATACTTCTCAGTGATGAGGACAAAAAGGTTGTTGAAAAGTATGGTGTTTGGACGGAGAAAAGCATGTATGGTAAAAAATATATGGGAATTGTTCGTACAACTTTTATTATTGATGAGAATGGAATAATATTAAAGATCTTTCCAAAGGTAAAAGTGAATGGACATGTTGGAGAAATAATTAATTTTTTAGGTGAAAAATAGATGATATACGTTACAAGAAGGGAAGTTTTTAGTGCATCGCACAGATTGCACAATCAAAATTTAACGGATGAAGAGAATATTGAAATTTATGATAAATGCAACAACCCGAACGGGCATGGACATAATTACACGCTTGAGGTTGTTGTCGCGGGACAGGTGGATCCAAAAACTGGTTATGTAATTGATCTAAAACTTTTAAAAAAGATCATGCGCGAACATGTTATTGCCAAGCTTGACCACATGAACTTAAATCTTGACGTTGGATTCCTGAAAGGTATTATTCCTACGGCAGAAAATATAGCTAAGGGAATATGGGAACAATTGCATGATAAATTACCGTCAGGAAAACTTTATTCCGTTAAACTGTTTGAAACGGAGAATAATTATATTGAGTATAGAGGTGAGTAATGGAGTTGAATAAAGATAAGATTGAAGAAAAAGTAAAAGATATTCTTAATTTAATAGGCGAAAATCCTGAAAGACAGGGCTTGAAGCGAACTCCTGAAAGAGTTGCGAAAGCTTATGAGTTTTTAACTCAGGGTTATCATCAGAACGTTGAAGAGATATTAAAGAAAGCTATTTTTGATGAGAAGTATGATGAAATGGTTATTGTAAAGGATATTGATTTTTATAGCATGTGTGAACATCATATGCTGCCTTTCTTTGGTAAGGTTCATGTAGCATATATTCCTGATGGTAAAGTTGTTGGTCTTAGTAAGCTTCCGCGAATTGTTGATGTCTTCGCACGACGCCTGCAGATTCAGGAGAGGATGACACAGGAGATAGCAGACACAATTGATAAGTATTTGCAGCCACGCGGCGTTGCAGTTGTGGTTGAAGCCTACCATATGTGCATGATGATGCGCGGTGTACAAAAGCAAAATTCCTACTCTACTACCAGTGCCGTGCATGGAATTTTTAAGAGTGATGACAGAACGCGCAGTGAATTCATGGCCTTAATTTCACACAAAAGGATTTAATATGGATAAAGTGGTTTGGATAACCGGAGCAAATTCCGGTATAGGAAAGTCAATTACCTTAAAATTTTTAAGAAATGGTCATAAAGTTGTGGCGTCAGCAAGACGTGAAGAGGAGATTAAAAATATTCTAAATGAAGAAGGGGTGGATGAATCTGATCTTATTATTGTGCCTCTTGATGTTACAGATCCCGAAAAAATTGCAAATACATATGAACTGCTTAAAGAAAAGCATCTGTTCGTTGGTTTAATTAATAATGCCGGGGCTACAAGTTTTCAAAATGCCTTAGAAAACAGCATTTCTGAAATTAAGAATATAATTGAGACAAACCTGCTCGGGTCAATTTACATGATTAAAACACTTTTGCCCGAAATGGTTGAAGCCGAAGGAGGAAGAATCATCAATATTCTTTCTGTTGTTACTAATAAAATTTTTACCAGTAGCAGCGCGTATTCTGCCTCAAAAGCCGGACTTGAAGCCTATAGCAAGGTACTTCGAGAGGAAGTAAGAGAGAATAACATTAGAATAATAAACATTTATCCGGGTGCGACTATAACTCCAATCTGGCCAGACAAAGCACTTGAAAAATTTTCATCCCGGATGATGAATCCCGATAGAATTGCTGACATTGTTTATGACGCGTATTCAATTCAGGAAAATATTGTGCCGGAAGAAATAGTATTAAGACCTGTGAAAGGGGACTTATAATGAATAAAATTGTTTCAGTTGTAACAGGGGCAAGCAGGGGAATTGGCGAGGCAATAGCCAGGAAATTTGCTGAAGAGAAGCATTCACTTGCTATTTTTGGAAGAGATGAAGAAAAGCTTAGTCGATTAGCCAAAGAATTAACTCAGTTGGGTTCCAAAGTTTTAGTGTTTACGGGTGATGTTGGTGATCCTCAGTTTGTAGATAATTCAATTAAAAAGGTCCTGGAAGAATTTGATCAGATCGATCATCTTGTTAACAACGCGGGTGTTGCAATATTTAAAAAGTTCGAAGATACCTCTCTGGAAGAGTTTCAACTACAAATTAACGCTAATTTGTATGGAGTGTTCAATTTTTCAAAATCAGTATTATCCTCAATGATAGAGAGAAAATCTGGTTCAATTATTAACATATCCTCATTGGCCGGCAAGAACGGATTTCAGTATGGAACCACCTATTCTGCCACCAAGCATGCTGTTATGGGGTTCACAAAATCTCTTATGCTTGAAGTAAGGGAACATAATATCAGGGTTGCTGCAGTCTGCCCCGGGTCAGTTGTAACAGATATGATTATGAATAGTGATATGAAACCTAGCAAACCTGAAAAAATCCTTGATCCAATGGATGTTGCTGAGGTTGTAGCGTCGATAATTAAATTACCGCCAAGGGCTTTAATAAGCGAGGTAGAGATTAGACCAACAAATCCTAAATAAAAGGATTGCTAATTCAGGTCATTTTCGCAACTAGAGCATATATTCTTTCCCAATCCAAAATTAAGCTTAGGTTTGTGGTATATTATGGTGAATTCACTACAATTATCACAAACACCTTTTTGGGAGCTATGAAAATGCAATATGGAATTCAATAACATTCGCATTAGAAATTATTAGAAAAGTGATTAATTTTTACAGGCTGAACCCGTGAGGCCTGAACATTATCTTCCTTAAACAACTCACGCCATATAGAAATGGATTTCTTAAATGAGACCAACAAGAAAAAAAACATTCCGAAAATAAGTATAGAAGCATTCATAATTACCCTGGCTATGTTTATCGTCACCAATATTATCGAACATTTAAACCGATAATTAAGTTAACGTATCAAAACGGATGGTAAAAATAGGGGTGAAGAAAATTAAAAAAAAGTAAAAAAATATTTAAAAGAGGGCTAAACTATTTTTATTTCTCTCCGATAATGTAGTAGCGCCCTTATATAAAATCCTCATTGACATAAGTTACACTTCTCAAAGGCAAAGTTGATTTCAGCTTTGCCTCCTTTTTTTTAAAAATATAGCATACTTTCTATTGAAAAAATCTTGTGCCGCAGCACTTTGTGGGGGAAATGATTAAACAAACGTTCGTTTTCTGTCGATAATATAGTAGGGAACAAATCTCCCGATGCATATTATTCTACTTATACAGATAAAAAAAGACCAGGCTCTAACCTGGTCTTTTATTGGGGATACATCATTATTCGGGGAGTATGATGTAATTAGAAGCCTTTATGGAAAGGTCTGTCGCCAAATTCACGGTTTCCACCCTTTCTGTTCATGTCCATTCCCATTCCTTGCTTTCCTGATTTTGGACCACGCCCATTTTTATGGTTGCCCATTCTATCAAAGGATTTTGTCCAGATTTCTTGTTGATCGGCATCAAGGATATTATAGACTTTCAACCAATGATCAACTCTCAATTGGTTTATTTCACCTCGAAGATCACTACTCTTCTTAGTTAGTCCTTTAAGAAGATTCTCATCAATCTTATTTGTTGCCATCATGTGTTTAATTTCCAGCTTGTTTTTTTCTAAATCAGAACGTAAATCTAGAATTTGCTTCTGATGCTCGTAGCGAAGGTCTTTCATCTGAGATTCCTGAGAATCTGTTAAATTTAGTTTTTCCTTTAACATTTCTTTCTTTTCCCAATTGCCTTTTTGAGCATTGGTTTCGGTTGTGAACCCTAAAAGAAGAAGAGTGGTTATAAGCAGAGTGAATGTAGCATTTTTCATTTTATGCCTCCAAAGCATTATGTGTTGAATAACTGATTTTGTAACTTAGACAGGTGGATTTGTTAGCGGGTTTAATCGCGCCCCTTTTAAACCTTTACTCACTTATTGTTGTCTATTATATGTTACTGGTATTATAAATGGTAGAAAATATAGATTTCGAACTGATAAATAGGTTTAAGGAAGGCGAGGAACAGGCCTTTAATCTTTTGGCGGCTAAATACCAGAAACAGGTTTACTGGCATGCGAGAAGGATGGTGGGAAATCATATTGATGCCGATGATGTAACACAGGAAGTTCTTATTGTAATGTATAAAAAACTGAAGGATTTTCGTTTCGATTCTTCTTTAAGTACCTGGCTTTATAAAGTTACTTCAACAAGAAGTATCAATCAGTTAAGAAAAAACAAGGTAAAACGTTTTGTTTTTCTTGATGACCAGGAAAGTATGGAATTACAAGGAAATGAAAACCTTTATAAATCTGTTGAAGACAGGGAAAAACTTGATAGGTTGGATAGAGTATTGAATCAATTGCCCCATAAACAGAGGCAAGTTTTTGTACTTAGGAGATTTGATGGATTATCCTACGAGGAAATTGCTGAAATTACGGGTAAGAGCGTAGGTGGGTTAAAAGCAAATTATTTTCATGCTTTAAAAAAAGTTACGGAGTTAATGGAAAATGAATGAGAATCATGAGCTGATATTAAAATATTTAGCCGGTCTTATTGATGACGAAGAGTCTTTTAAGAAAAGGTTAGAAGCAGATGAGAATTTTGCTGCAGAATTTAAAAAATTATCCGCTGGAATGGATAAAGTTGATTCTTTTGGCAAAGTTGAACTGAATGACAATTATTTCAACTCGATGATTCCAAAAGTCAGATCAAGTATGGATAAGAAAAGATCATTTATTGGCAGAAGATCTTTTATTTATAGCGTGTCTACTGCAATGGCTACCGTAATAATTTTCTTAATGTTCAACATTAATTTTAGTTCAAGAATGCATAGCGATGAAGTATTTACTGAGTTGATGGAAGATTATAATTCGGAAGAACTACTTTCGGTTATAGAAGAAGATGATTACTTTAGTATGTTTTATTTGAGTGATAATCTTTCGGAAAATTACAAATCTGAGGTTAGTTTAGGAGTGGAAGAATACTTGGTTTTTGATGATCAAAGTAGCCTTCTATCCTTATATAGAGATGAGTATATCGATCAATTGAGTGATGAAGAAATGGAATTGATCCTACAAAAACTTGATAATAAAAATTTCTTTTAGGTGTAATTATGAAACATATTTTTACTTTTGTAATAATTGTTATGACTGTATCTCAGACCTTTGCTCAACACTTTCCTGATGATAGGCCAGGAGGAAAAGCCAGAGAAAGAATGGAGCAGTTTGAACAAATTAAATTGCTTGAAATCCTTAATTTGGATGAAGACGTGGCCGTTAAATTCATTGTAAGAAAGAATCAGCATAGGAACAACATGACTGATATTATTATGAGAAGAAATACTTTGATGAATAAGTTGTACAAACAATCTTCCGAAGGAAATAACAACGCTTCGTTTTACAAAGAAAAAATTTCTGAAATTTTAAATATTGAGAGCGAATTAGCTCAGGAGAGAAAAAATTTCATTGGCTCACTATGGGATATATTAACTGCTGAACAAATTGCTAAAGTCGTAACTTTTGAGTCTCAATTCAGATCAGAAGTGAGGGGATTGATTAAAGATAGGGGGCTGGGACGAGAGAAACCCTAATATATTAGTTTATCACATGAAACTTTTCAGTATAATCAGTGTTTAACCCCAGTAAATAGAGAAATATTTTTAGGTCATAAAATCTAGTGTTGATTTTTTGGTGATCTACAAGTATCTTTTGACCTTTGTTTTGCGGAAGTGGTGGAATTGGTAGACACGCTACTTTGAGGGGGTAGTGCCTAAATACGGGCGTGGGGGTTCGAGTCCCCCTTTCCGCACTAATCACAACATAAATAAAGTAGGGATGGAGTGATGAATAGAATTATCTCCGTGTTAGCTGTATTATTAGTAGTAAGTTCAATGCTCTTCGCACAAGCCAAGGAAATGGATCCTGTTGCTGCCAAAGCGTATAATGATGGCAATCAAGCAATGAAAACAGGTGATTTTCAGGGCGCTATAGCCAAGTATGATGAAGCGTTAAAGACATCAAGCGACTATAGAATTCATTATCAGAGGGGTGTAACATTAAAAAAACTAAGAAAATATGATGAAGCTGAAGACGCACTGAATAAATGCGTTGAAGCAAATCCTAAATTCGCGGTTGGTTTTAATGGTTTAGGCGGTACATATTTTTCTAACGGGAAGTATGAAGAAGCTGCAAATGCTTTTAAGAAATTTTCTGAGCTCAGTACAAAAGAAGCTCACAAAAAGCAAGGTAACGAGTATGTTGCTCGTGCTTACACAAAGCTGGGCGAAAGTGCAAAAGTTGATGGAAAACAACAACAAGCCATTCAGTATTTTACTGAAGCTGTTAAATATCATCCATTTGACGCAGCATATTTGTTATTAGCTGAGGTCTTAGTTGACAATGCCAAATATACCGAGGCATTGGATGCAGCCGACAAAGCATTGAACAACAGGAAAACTGTACCAAGAGGAGGCCCTCTTTATTATAAGGGAAAAGCATTCTTAGGTATAAATGAAGTTGCAAAAGCCAAAGAAGCTTTTGAAGCTGGAAAAAAAGATAAGAGTTACCGAGATCTATGTGAGTATGAACTGAAGATTATTGCGGAAACATTATAGTTTTGCAAAGCCCTCTGCACTTGCAGAGGGCTTTTTTTATCATTAATGTTCAAAAAAGAAAGACTCCTTTCGCTCATTTTTACTATCTTTCACTCAATTAATACACATTGACTTTTTTAATTGAATGTTAAGGAAATAATTACAGAGCTTATGGGCAAAAATTTTGTGAGCAGCCTTTCCCCTTTCTGGTTAATCTTCTCAGGTGCTGAGAATGTAATTATGCCGGAACTTTCTCCGTTTGAGATCCTTCTCACTCTTTTGGCACTCTCAATGTTTTTTATAGCCTTGGCTTATCTAATTAATGCAAACATTCAGTATATTTTTCACCTTTCATTCCTTTTTTTATTTATTCACCTGTTTCTAAATAATTTGTTGTATCCATTAAATTTCTGCATTGGAGTTATGTTTGCCGGACTTGTGGCATATATCTCAAATAAACTGCGATTTCTTACAACATCCGGCTCTTTAGCAACTTTTTTGTTGGCGAGTATTTTATTTGGTCTGGGCGGATTGAAGTGGAGTGTTCCAATTCTTTCTTTTTTTATATTGTCTAGTATAATTTCAAAATTGCGAAAAAGAAATAATCAAAAAATTGATGAATATTTCGAAAAATCCGGCGTGCGGGATCACTGGCAAGTTTTGGCAAATGGAGGTGTTGGTGGATTATTAATTATTCTCTACACATATACTCAAAATGAATTATTCTATCTCTTGAATATCGCTTCACTTGCTGCTGTATGCGCCGATACATGGGCAACCGAACTTGGAACTTATAACAATACGAATACGTACAATATTATTAATTTAAAGAAAGTTACGCAGGGCCGTTCCGGAGGTATATCAGTGAAAGGAACCTTTGGAGCCATTTTGGGCACAATTGTGATTGCAGTATCCGGGCTGACTTGGATAGAATTACCATTATTAAACTATTTTGTTCTCATTTTGAGTGCCGGAGTTTTCGGAAGTATGGTTGATAGCGTAATTGGCGCAACAATACAGGTACAACATAAATGTGTAAGTTGTGGTAAGGTCACCGAAAAAAGAATGCACTGTGAGGAAGAAACTAGTTATTTTAGAGGTGTGAAATTAATTAACAATGACATTGTTAATTTTTTTGCTTCTATTAGTGCTATAATTTTCATTATAATTTCCATTATAATTTTTTCCATTTAAACTATAACGTTATGAGAAAATCAAAAGTAGCAGTTTTAATTCTATTTACCTTTTTTGTCACCATTTTTTCGCAACCAAATACTAGTCTCTCCGAGGGGATGAAATCTTTCCATGCTCAAAGTTATTCGGTTGCGTATTCAGTGTTTCAGAATTTGATTATTAGCGAGACTTCGGATGGAATTTCTAAAGAAATTGCCAGTTTTTATTCTGCTGAATGTTTGCTGGGGCTTGATCAAATAGATGGTGCAATCCCAGCCTACACACAATTTATTGAAAATTATAAAAACTCCGGGATGCGTGGGTTAGCCCTTTTTAAACTTGGAGTTCTACAGTTTAAGGCTGGTAATAATAAAAAATCTATTGAAACCTTAGTGTCCCTTATTAAGCAATACCCGGGAAGTGAATATAGTGGAAATGCATACTATTGGATTGGAGAAGCTTTTTCCGCTGAGGGAAAATTAAGTGAGGCTAAAGAATATTTACACAAATCGATCGATGCTGATGAGCAAAAATTATATATAGATTATAAGTTGTTTGCCCTCTCAAAAATATATGAAAACAATGGCGAGTATAAAGATGCCATTATTTATTACGATAGAATTCTTTCGGAATTTTGGGATAGCGAATTAGCTCCTTTAGCTCAACTAAGGATTGGTATATGTCATTATAAATTAGGTGACTATAACAGTGCAGTGCTTGAACTATCAGATTCAATAATAGGATCTTTATCGGATGAAGTACGAAACCAGGCTGACTATCTTTTGGCAGATTCATTTTTCAAACTTGAAGAGTACCAGGAAGCCAAAAAGGTTTATGATGATATTTTGGGAAAAGACAGAAATAGACATGATGACGAATTAAGATATGGTTCAGGCTGGGTTAGTTTTCAAATGCATGATTATGATAAGGCTTATCAGGTATTTAAAAGTTTATCAGAATCCGCAAATGATACGCTTGCTGCTTCATCTCTTTACTGGAGCGCCGAGTGCAAAAGATATTCGGGGGAGAAGGATCTCTCAATGAATATTCTTGAAAAATATCTTAATAAGTATCCCAAGCATTATTTAGTGCCAACAGCCATGTTTAATATTGGGATCATTTACTATCAAAAAGAGAATTATGCCAGAGCCGAGGAATATTTAATACCTGTTACGCAATCCTCAAACAATAGCATCAAAAGCAAAGCCTATAATCTGTTGGGTGAACTAAGATTAACAAAAAAAGATTTTGAGGATGCTCATGATTATTTTTTAAGAGCTGTAGATCTTTCAAAAAACGATGTTAATCTTCTTAATAGAAGCAAAGTCGGGTTGGGTATAACATATTATTATTTGAATGAGTATGAAAAATCGATCAACACATTAAACGAGGTAAATTCCAAATATCAATCATTCGAAAAAGATAAGGTTAATTTCTATCTGGCTGAATCACACTTTATAATGGCTAATTACGAAGTAGCTCTAAGGCATTATTTAAGAGTATACAGTGAAGATGCCCTGATAAATAAACAGACTTTATACGGAAAAGCATATACATATTACAATCTTAAGGATTTTTCGAACGCGGCTTATTATTTCAATGAGTATTCTCAGGCATACCGTTCTGATAAGTATTACACTGATGTCCGTTTAAGATTAGCCGACTGTTACTACGGATTGAAAGATTTTGATAGAGCCAGTAATATTTATGATTCTTTGTTTAACAGGGAAAGAAAAAATGTCGATAATGATTTCGCATATTTTCAGTATGGGCAGGCATTATTCAAATCGGGCAAGTATAGTAAGGCAATTGATGAATTTGCCAGCCTGCAAAAAAGGTTCCCTCGTTCAAAATATAGCGATGATTCACAATATATTATAGGGTGGATATATTTTCAGCAAAAGGACTATGAAAACTCCATACAAAGTTATACCGATCTTTTTAATAAGTATCCCAAATCACCTATAAGACCAATTACATACTACTCGATAGGGGATGCATATTTTAATCTTGGTGAATATGATTTAGCGGTGGTTAACTATCGCAAAATATTAGAAGAATACCCAAACACCCAGTATGTGTATGATGCTATTAATGGAATTCAGTATTGTTACATGACCCAGGATACACCTGAAAAAGCTGTTGACCTTATCGACAGGTATATAAGTTCTAATTCCGAATCTGAGTTTAGAGATCAGGTTTTATTTAAGAAAGGAGATATCTATTTCAGCATTGGAGAGTATGATAAATCGCAGAATGCATACAAGGAATTTTTAAGAACGTTTCCCCAAAGTAAACTTGTTCCTAATGCCCATTATTGGATAGGAAAGTGCGAGCAAATTAAGGGAAGTACTGAAGGAGCGCTATCGAATTATTACTATGTTTATAATAACTTCCTAAATTCTGAATATGGAGTTTCGGCGGTTCTTGAGATTGGAAATATCAAAACCGAGTTAGATGATCTTGATGAAGTGCTTCGAATCTATAATCATTCAATAGAACAACTTCCTGGTACAAGCCGATTACCGGAACTTATGTATAACAAAGGTTTGGCCCTTATTGCCAAAGGTGACCATAAGAATGCATACAAAACACTTCAGGAAATTACACAATTTTTCGTTGAATCTGTTTTTACAGAAAAATCAAAAATTAAACTCGGAGTACTCGAGCTTCAAAACGAGCGTTATGATAATGCTGAGATATATTTTAGTGAAGTTGGCGAAAACAGAACTGATGATATTGGCGCCGAAGCTCAGTACTATTATGGTTTAACTCTTATGAAGAAAGAGGAAATAAATGACGCAATTACAATATTTGTAAGGGTTCGTTCTGTTTTCCCCGGTTATGATGAGTGGTATACTAAGGCACTTATAGGGTTAGGTGATTGTTATGTTATTCTAGGTGATAAAAAGGAAGCGAGGGAAATGTACAGGGCAGTTTTAAAAAGACATTCCGATGATGACTACTCAACTATTGTTAAAGAAAAAATGAAACAATTATGAAAAAGATAATATTATTGTTCTGTGTCGGGTTTGCCTCATTAATGAATGCCCAAAATAAAGAACTTGAGCAGAGTATTGAATTGCCTGATTTTGTAATTACAGGAGTTCAAAGCGTTGATATTCCAACAATAAGTAAGATGAAGGCAGAACTAATGCCCATTTTGGGCACGCAGTTTTTTAATCCTTCTTATCAACCTGATAAGTTAAATAGTAAAAAAATTGAGGTTCCGTTTAATGATGCTCCGGATATTCTTAAAATGGAATTCCCATTAAATTACATGCTGGAAATTGGAGCGGGAAGATATACTTTGCCGAAAGGATTTTTCTCAGTAGGTAGTACTACTTCCAATATTATTTTTAACGGCAGGCTGTGGACTTCAAATATCTCAGACTTTTCTGCTTTTTCCGGTGAGAACGTTTTTGGAGCAGCTTTAAATGCTCGGATATTTACTAACAGTAATTCCAATTTTTTACCGGGTCTGGTAGTAAATGTCGACTCAAAATATGAAAGAGATGGTTATAATTACTATGGATCTGTTCTGCCAAATACCGAACAAGTCGCAAATGAGATAATGATGGGACTTGGGGTAGATTATTATACTGATCATTATTTTAGTTTTGCAGCTAATATACAGTATAATGGATTGAGTCAATCCTTGGCTAACCTGACGGACAATTCATTTGTTGGCAATGGGATGATAAAATTTGCACTACCATTATTTAGTATTAAGTTGGAGAGTAAAATTATCAGTAATAATATAGAAGATGATAATACCCTTAGTACTTCCCGTAATTTTATCAGTAATTTTGCTTCTGCCGAAATAGGCAATAAAGGATTTATTCTTGGCGGTGGCGTTTACTACTCGAAACTGGAATCAAAGAACTTTTTCTTCCCAAGAGTTTATGCTTCTTTACAACTGAACGAATTCGTCACCGTAAAGGGTGAGGCCGGCGGTAGCAGTGACTACAGAACATACCATGATATATTTAATGCCAATAAATTTACAGGCAGCGCAGTAAATGACTCGCTTCACTACATTGAAAAAGATTTTTATATTTCCGGCTCATTAACTTATGAATATAAAAAGTATTTCCAACTGATTGGTGGTGCGGAGTATTCTCACTTTAATAACAATTATTATTTCGATGAAGATATAACAGGTATCTATTTAACCACACCGGTAAAAGACCTTAAAAGAATTTGTCTGTTTGGTAAAGCATTCTTCCATTTGGGTCCATTTGGAGCATTGTATGCTCAGGCTGAGTTTCAACAGTTCACTTTTAGTGATGATCTTAAAGTGCCATATGAACCAATGTTTAGAACTGAATTAGAGTACAACTATCAGTTATCAAGTAAGATTGGGCTTGGTGTTAAATATATTTTTAGATACGAGACTTATAGTGACCGGACGAATACTAATCTTCTTGATACTTATCACAATCTGGAAACAAATATATCATATGAGTTATTTGAACGATTTAATTTGAAGCTGGAATTGCAAAATATCCTTAATAGGGATAACTTTGTGTTTAATGGTTATAATCAAAAGCCTTTTGATGTAATTGCCGGATTTACTTATTTATGGTAGCTGATATTATGGATAGAAGTCGTTTATTAAAAAAAGTAGCAACGATTCTTGGTGTTTCTGACACTGAGAAAGAGCTGGCTTTTGAAGTTCTGCTGGACAAAATATCAGATCTTTTAGAGGCAGACGAAGCAGTTAAAGTTCATGGTCTGGGATATTTTCAGGTAAAGAAAAAACCGACAAAACTTGTTGAAAGAATTATAGAGAGTGATTTAGGAACGGAATCAAAAGATACTATACTTTTTTCTCCGGTAACCGACGATCTTTTAGCAGAGAAAAAAATGACGTTCCTTACATTTGAAATTAATTCCAAGCAGTCCATGGGCAGTAAGATTGATGAGAATGTATTTGATATAGGATTCGGAAAACCAATACTACCTTTGGCAAAGGAAATTGGATCGACCGATTCTGATACATCTTATTTGCTGCTTAAAAAATCTATAGAAGAGCGTGTTCTTGAATTATTATCAAATTCAGATAAGTTGGAAAATTTTGATTTGTGGGAAGAGTACTTACAGCAGGTCGAGACTGAAGATAATATTAGTGACGAGCCAACTTTATCATCTTTGAATATGGAAGAAAGTAAAGCTGAGACTACGGATGATGATGACTTGATTGCAAGAGCTATTAGTCAGGAAACAGTTTTTGATGTTGTTGATGAAGACGATATTGATGAGAAAGATGAAGACGAGGAACTGCTCGAGTTAATGAAAAATGAAAATCTTTCACTATCTGACTCGGAAGTTCTTGATAGCGTAGCGGTAGAGACATCTACTAATGATAATGAACTTGAGCAAAATAACAGCGATGCAAAGAACGAGTTCAATCCTTCGGATGACATATTTGATGACGAAAAGGAAGCTCTTGATGATGAGACAAATTTAGTCGATCTGGATTTGGATGATGCTCAATCATCTTCTATTAGTTTTGCAGAAGATGAGTTTAAAAATGAATTCGGTGCGTTCTCTGATCAAAAAGCGATTCATGACAGGATGGCCGAGGCTTCTAAGACTGTACTGGGCAATGATTTTGAAAATGGAAACAATGAGTTAAGCATAAATTCGAAAAAAGAAGAAGATGATTTATTTTCCATTGATTTTTTTGATAAAAAGGAAGATTTAATTGGAAGTGTAAACCAAGACAATTTTGATGGTTTGCTGGATAACTCCGAAGCAAATAAAACCATAACTAAATCGGAGGAAGATATGGGAGATGACAACAATAAAGATTCTCTTGATTGGGATTTTGAAGAGATTCATGACGACGACGATGCCCACAAGATTCCTGAGCAGGGAACCGAAAGCGAAGATGATGATGTCGATCTTTTCAAAAAGCTTGAGGAATCTCTGGCTGATGGAAGTACGGATTCAGATACTCATGATACTGAAGATAGTTTGTTAGGAACTTTTGAGGTCGAAGCGAATAAATCTGATGCCGCCGCTCCCGTTGAGACAACTGGCATTACGCTTGACAGATCCGAAATGGATGATCCAATTGAGGATGTTGAAAAACCTCGGGAAAGTGTTAAATCTGGCAAATCATATTCTGATATGAGAAAGAAAGGATCCGGTATGGGAAAAGTAATAATTGGTATAGTTTCCGCAATTGTTATTGTGGTTTTTGTAATTGTGTACTTTTTCAATGGATCTGGTACAACTCCATCCAATTCTTTGTCTGATGAATCTGTGACAAGTAGTGCGGAGGATGCAGTCGCTCAAAATGATCTGGTTGGGCAAGATGGTCAGGAGGTAATAAGTATTGATAAGAATGATACGCCAAACGAAGTCGTTGAGTCTGGAAAAACTGAGCCGGAACAAAAACAACAACCTGTTGTTAAACAGCCGACCAGTGGTGAAGATGTTGTCAGAGTTTATGAAAATGAAAAATCGGTTGGAAATCTGATATTTTTCAATGGAAAGGATTATTACTTTCAGGTTTCTTCGCATGAATCTTTAGAAAAGGCAAAAGCCGCCGCAAATACACTTAAGAGAAAAGGATTTGATGCTTTTGTAATGAAAGCATGGATCAATAAGTATAATGCTTTTTGGTACAGAGTTAAAGTTGGATATTTCAAATCTCTGGAAGAGGCGAGAAATTTTCAAAGAAATAATAAATTTTAATCATAAGGTAATACATGGATATTCTTTCTATTCTACTAAAGGGCGGGTGGCTAATGCTGCCAATCTTTTTATCTTCCGTAATTGCAATAGCGATTATTATTGAACGATATTTTGTGTTAAGAAAATCAAGATTAAATGTCCCTGCATTCCTGATGAAAGTAAGAGGGATGCTAAAACGTAAAGATATAACAGGTACTATCAGTTATTGTATGGAGGAAAAATCACCTGCATCTAATATTATACGGAAAGGTCTAAAAAAATATAATCTGGGGCATGAACGTGTAGTTGAGGCGATTGAAAACGCCGGCAAGCAGGAGGTACACAAACTTGAAAAAGGCTTAACAGTGCTGGCAACAATTTCCGGTGTGGCGCCTCTGCTTGGATTTTTAGGTACTGTAACGGGGATGATAACTGCATTTATGAGGATAGAAGATTTACAAGGTGCTGCAAATCCTAGTGATCTGGCTGGTGGTATTTGGGAAGCTTTATTAACAACCGCATTTGGTCTTGCCGTTGGTATTATTTCCTACACATTTTACAATTATCTGGTAGCAAATATAAAAAAGCTGGTTCTTGATATGGAAATAGTATCTAACGATGTTGTTGATGTTCTGGAAGAAGTGAAACTGGGTAATCAAAATATTGAAGAAACTTTTGAAGTAGAGATTTAGGCCGATATGAAATTCGAAACATCAAATAAACCTCTCGAGATTTTCAGCTTTTCTTCATTAACAGATATTGTAATGCTACTGCTGATATTTTTCCTGATTACCTCTCAGTTTGTTGTTCAGACCGGGGTAAAAGTTAAGTTGCCCGGCGCTCAGAATAATGAACAACTTATTCAATCCAACCTTATTATTACTTTAACTGACAAGAATAGAATATATGTCGGGACAAAGGAAGTGGGTATTGATGCCCTAGCCGGGGAAATACTTAAAACAAACCCTCAATTTGCTAAAAGCAATTTAATTATTCGCGCTGATAAATCTGTTAACATCGATATGGTTATTCAGGTGATTGATAAGGCTAAAGGATTAGGTGTTGACAAGTTTACAATTGAGACCAAAAAGATAACCAACTAATGAAGAATAATAGTTACAGGAATCGGTCCTACCTCTACTCAATAACTCTGCACTCACTGATAATAATCATATTCGCCTTTATGCGCTATTCCTACGAACCAGAGCTGGACGAATTTGTTACAATAGGATTTGGTACATCGGGTAAACAAAGTTCATCTGGCGTGCTTGGTAACGAATTAAAGCAGCAGGATGAGAAGAAGACAGAGACCGAAAAACGAATTGATGATAAAGAAGTTGAACTTCCGGTAACAAAAAATCAGGATGAAACAAATAATATAACCCAGGTTGTCGAAAAGAAAAAAGAGAAACCACCTGAGCCTGAACAAAAAGAAGAAGAAAACATTGGGCGGGAAAATCAAGGAGAGGATGTAGGAAACTATGGTTTTGAAATTGATTTTGGCGGACAGGGGAAGAGAAAAATTTATTCATCGCCTCTGCCAACTTATCCTGATGGCGTCTCGAAAGAAATTGATATTAAGTTAAGATTTTCCATCCTACCAGATGGTACTGTAGGAAAAATAATTCCGCTAATTAAGGCTGATACACGGCTAGAAATGGCTGCAATTTATTCATTAAGACAATGGCGGTTTGAACCTCTCCCCTCAAGAGTAAAGCAAAATGATCAAAAAGCAATTATTGTTTTTCCGTACCGTCTTCAGTAAATAAATCTGAATAGTAAAATTTATAGAAAAAATATTCTACAGCTGTAAGAACAGTTAATACAATTGCATCCCTATCCAAATTTATTCCTAATCCCTCCGTAGGGATAATCATCTTTAGCATCATAGTTATCAGGGGCCATCCTACTGAAAAAAGAATGACAATAAGTATTATGTTTTGAAGCCCTGCTGCTAACGATTCAGTTTGCCATTTCCTGGTAAAGACAACAAGAAAAAACACAATATGAGCAGTAAAAATGAATGCCGAGATCATATATTGGTTACCTTAAACATCACGTGATATGCGGGAATTAAGTATTTGAGTACCAATTAAACCACCTAACAAACCAAAAATAGTTGAGGTGATAAAATTATTAAACAGTACGCTGACCGTATAAATAACTGAGAAGCCGCTCTCTTTTATTTCATCGGCCATTAAATAAAATAAGTCGCTGATCTCTTTAGTAAATTCGGGACTTAATGGAAGTTCGCCAATCATTTTTTGAAGTTCGGGTAGTGAAAATATTATATCATTACTTTTTGTTATAAATGTAATCAACAATTCGAATGTACTACCGAAAAAGGCTGCAAACAGTCCGGCTACCAGACCGATCATTAAACCCTTTTGCATGGGAATTTTTTCCGTAAGAGATAAATTATTTGCCTTTCTATCGAGAATTATTGCAAGAACGGCAGCAGCCGGTACAATCAGGCAACAGGTAAAACTTTTCGCTACAGGTACAATTTGTATTACACCGGCACCAAAACCACAAACTAAACTTGACAAATATTTCTTCAAATTACCTTCCTTGTTTTACTTTCCAACTTTAAGGAATGAATAGCATTATTAAAATAGAAAAATATTACTGAACCAAAAAATATTCCGGTAAAAAATGCAATTGATTTTTGATAAGGGTAAACCCCAAAAGTGGTGAGCAAGACATCAATGAGCATTATGCAAGAGGCGGTAATTAGAAGTAAGCCCTTTTTATCATTTACCTGGACAAAAAATATTAGAACAGATGAAATAAAGGCTCCTAAATAAACCCCTGAACATCTTGCACACACAAGAGAGTAACATCCACTAAAATGGAATAATTTCTGCTCTTCCTGATGACAAAGCAATTTGCATATACCTTTACCAAAAATGACAGTGAGGCTTGATAGGAGAGAATGTGGGAATAGTATCGGCATAAATATGAATAAACACCATACCCCAAGTGCAATGGTTACCATAGATTTATTTAATCCAATTTTTCCCCGAAACATGGTTAGAGGATTACAAAATTGTGTTTTATAATCCTATTGGTTGTTAAGATGTATAGCATATTCTCATGAACCTCTAAATCCACAATTGATTCATTCTCAAGGAGTGTGGTAATTGTTTCGAGCATGATCGGGTCTGTTTTATCTAAAGAAGAAAGATAGTATATCCAGGAACCATTGGTCAGGAGAATGTAGGTGTTATAGTAATAGATACTTTCCGGAGCAAAACTAATGTCACGGGTACTTATCGGATTACCAAAAATATCAAAAACAATAAGTCGATTGCCATCAACAACCATTAAACGGTCGTCATCTAGAAGGGATAAATGAGAGGGATTCTCAAGTGCATAGTCTCCGGCGTCATAATCACCAATTATTGATAATACTTCACCCACACTGTTGTACCTAATTACACGAGAACTTTCCGAATCGAGAAGCAGAATATCTTCTGTTCTCGTCACCACGATACTAGTAGGATAAGCAAAGTTAATTTCGAGATCCTGATTATCTTGCGAGAGACCTGTAATATAATTTAGATTTCTATCGAAAATTTGGATACGATGATTATTCTTATCTGCTACATAAACCTTAAGATCCGAAGCAAAAACATCAACTGGCATATCGAAAGTAAAATTGTCCCATCCAAAACCTCCGATGGAGTTAATTAATTCTCCATCAGTGTTATACTGATAAACCGTATTATTATCTGTATCAGTTATATAAATATAGCCCAGACTGTTGATTGAAATTGAAGTGGATCTCGAAAAGTCGCCAATTGACCCAAATCCTTCCATAGTCTGCGAGTTAAGTACCGAGAAAAACAATATTATGAATGATAAATATTTGATAAACATCACAACAATAATTGTTAAAAAATGGTTAGCTTGTTACTGAATTTAGAATCTTTATTACAATATAAAAACTACGTAATACAAACGAATATATTGTAATTTTTTGTTAAATTTACTTAACTTGTTAGAAAGCTCCAAACTATATTTTATAATTTTGCATAGAGGGAATCATGCAAAAAACGATTATATCAGCTTTATTTATTCTCGTTTTTCTATTTTCGTGTAAGCTGCTTGACGACACAACAAGTGACGGGATTACAGACCCTGATCCTACGGTTGCCGATTCTTTGGTTCTTGTTCAACCGGTCGGTGGAGAGAGTATTGCAGAGGGAAGCTCATATCAGATAAAATGGATCAGTAATTCAAGTGAAGCCATTAGTATTCAGTTTACCTTTGACAATGGTTTCAGTTGGTACATTCTTGCTGATAGTATTTCAAATACCGGAACCTTTGAGTGGTTCCCTGTACCCAATCAAGTATCAACTCAATGCAAAATACGTGTGACGACGAAAGATGCCACATTATCCGACATAAGCAGTGAGAGCTTTAGTATTATTAGAAATTCTAATCAAGCCCTTATTGTTTCCGACCCCAATGGGCAAGAAGAGATTGAAGCCGGTTCACAATACCCCATAAAATGGTTTAGTTCAGGAATTGATTCTGTTAAGTTGGAATATACTTCTGATAATGGTCAGCATTGGAGTCTTATTGCAGTAGATAAGAACAATGCCGGTGTTTATTATTGGGAACCCATACCTAACGCACCTTCATCGTTAAGCCGAATTAGAGTGATGGATGCATTCGACGGTGTTCCATCGGATCAAAGTGACTCTACTTTTAGCATTCTGCCCGAACCCAAAATTGAAGTTTTGAATCCTAACGGTGGTGAAACCTGGACTGTTGGGAGTAGTCAGACAATCGCGTGGACTTCAGAAAATATCGAACGAGTAAAAATTAAATATACAACTGATAATGGTTTTGCCTGGCATCAAATTTCAGGTGCAGAATCACTTGCCAGTATTGGGTTTTTTACCTGGAATTCAATACCGGCAGTTAATTCTCGTCTTTGTAAAATTAGAATATATGATGCTGATGATGATCAACCCAGCGATGTTTCTGACGAGACATTTACGATTACCGACCCCATATCTCAGGAAGATATTACAATTGTTTCACCAAACGGCGGCGAAGATTTTGAAGCCGGGACAGTTCAAAATATTGTTTGGAATTCCACGGGAATTGATAGTGTAAAACTAGAATTATCTACCAATGACGGACGTACCTGGAATACTTTAGTCGCTCGTATGGATAATACGGGAGGGTATCAATGGCAGATAAACACTCAGCTTAATTCACCATTATCAAGAATTAGAGTATCTGATTTAGTTGATGGCGATCCAGCTGATGATAGTGATTCGCCATTTACTATCAGTCCTATTAAATCTATTAATGTAACTTATCCGACAAATGGTTTGGTGTTCACAGCTGGCGATCCTGTTAATATTCAATGGGAGTCTTCAGGCATTGAAAAAGTCGGAATTCGTTATACCTATTCAAATGGTATTGCACATCCGCCTGATATACCTGACTTTGTGGTCATGGAAACATCAATAGCAAATCAGGGATCATATGAAACCAGTTTTTCTATACCATCTTCAGAATATTATGTTGAAGTTTATGATGCCAAAGAAGGTGGTCCAAGATCCCGCAACGATGGTAACTTTAAAATTACACCGCAAATCTTCCCGGAAATTACGGTTAAAGCACCAAACGGTGGAGAAGAGTTCCTAACAAGCGACCCTCAAAATACCTATTCTCATGAAATATTGTGGGAGTCCAAGGAAGTTGAATCGGTTCGAATACAGTATTCTCTAAACGGTGGTGCAAATTGGATTACGATAGTAAATAATATGCCTAGCAGCGGTATTTACACTTGGGTTATGCCTCAGGATGTAGCGTTTAGATCTGAGAATGCAAGAATCAGAGTGAGCAGTGCGGCTGACACAACATTTTATGATGATTCTGACGAAGTATTTGCAATTCATCCGCAGGCAAAGCTTATGAGAATCATTTATCCGAATGGTGCTGAAGGTGAGGCTGAGGTATTAGAACCAAAACAACCTGGTGACCCGGTTCCTGCTATTACATGGCATTCGGCTGGTATATACCGAGTAAAAGTTGAATTGAGTTTAGATAACGGAATGACCTGGGAAGTACTTGCCGCAGATATGCAAAGCACTGGTGCTCTTGGATTCACGTTTATTTATAGTCCTTCAACAAATGCAAGGGTTAGAATTACTGACGTAGGACCCGATGCTAGTCCTACTTCTCCGGTGAATGATATTAGTGATCATACATTCTATTACAGAGTTGAAAAAGGCGGATAAAACTGAATAAAATTTAGCACGGATTTAAAATAATTATTATATTTGAATCCTTGATAAAACTGCCCGATGGTGTAATTGGCAACACGTCGGTTTCTGGATCCGAAGAGTTTAGGTTCGAGCCCTAATCGGGCAGCAAAAATGGTTCACGAATGTGAACCATTATTATTTTAAATCAATCTATCAAAGGCGAGAAGTTTATCCCGACCTTGGAAAGAATTTTGATGATTGTTGGTCGGGAAGCCCTAATCGGGCAGCAAAAAGTCCAACGTAAGTTGGACTTTTTTATTTTAAATCGATCTATCAAAGGCGAGAAGTTTATCCCGACCTGGAAAGAATTTTGATGATTGTTGGTCGGGAAGCCCTAATCGAGCAGCGAAATGGTTCATGAAAGTGAACCAGTCATATTTTCAAGATATCTATATTTCAATAATTTACTAATACGAATTTTGTTCGACAGAAAGATTTAACCCTTTGAGCAGATTGAAGGATGATTCTTAAAATAAAAATTGCGAAAAATCTCTATTAGCATGGGACAAGTTTGTTTTTACGCCACTTCTTAAAATTCCACCTTTTTCAGGATCAAATCCAACTATCTCTCCATCCAGTTCCGGAATAATTCGACAAGCATATAAGTTAGAAGCAAATGGAAGCAAAACATTGGGAGTCTTATTCAAAAAGCCAAATGGTGATTTGCTAACAACAGAATGCAGCCCACCGGCATGTGAAGTAGAGGGGGCAAAATCCCATTTTGGCGGAGAGGAAAATACCAGATGATAATTATCATCTTTGTCCATTAATACTTGTGAAACTTCCATTTCCGAATAGTATCCAGGATAGTATAGAGGGGGGAGAGACTCCCACTTAAGTAAACTATTATTTATGGATCTTAAGCAGGCTATGCAACCGTTTTTTCCAGGTATGCCATCTTTGGATTTTGCAGTTATCAGCATGTGCGGTATTCCTTCATGTAAGAATAGAAAAGGATCACGCCAGGCGTGTATGGAAACATCATCCGGGTTGGATTTTTGTGTATAATGTTTTGGAAAGGGCTTGAGTTGGAATTCGGGAATTGGTGTCCATAAACCACTTCCGATACTTTCTGAATAAGCTAACCCGATGTTTTGGGTAAAACCGTCATCTACTGAACTATCCCTGGAGGTGAAGTACATCAGGAACCCATTTTTCACCTTCACTACATCACCGGTCCATATTGAAGTATTAAACCACTCATTTTCTCTAGCAGATAATACATTATTGTCAATCCATGTAAAGGAAATAAAATCCCGGGTTGTTGCGTACCCTATTTCCGAGCTAAAATGATGTTCTTCATTTGCTTTCAGTGATCTATCAGCATTCAAAAAGAAAACATGGAATGTTTCAGTTTCTGATTTGAAGAAATACCAAAAATCCCACACGAATCGCTCCGGATTAAATAATGAACTCAAAACTTACTCTCCAGAATTATCTAATTAATCAATGTATATTCTATCAAAATAGAATAAACAATTATTTATCGAAAGTTAAAAATATATTTAAGTAAAACGATTAACTTATATGACAAATAATGTATATTTATTCATTTTGTTGAACGCCTTGTTACAAGAAAACGTTAATGATAATAAAAAAAACTTGACAAGATAAAAAATATCTAGTAACTTGCGCAAGTTAAACGTTTAACTAGGATTAACTAATGAAAATTACAATCAAGGACGTTGCAAAAAAAGCTGGTGTTTCTACAGCAACTGTTTCATTAGTAATTACGAATAATTCAAGAATTTCACAGGATACAAGAAAGAAAGTATTAAAAGCAATAAAAGATCTCGATTACACCCCCTCCCGCTCGGCAAGAGGTCTTGTTTCAAAAAAAACAGGAAATCTGGGCTTTATTCTTACTGACGATCACTTTTTAAGAACAGAGCCTTTCTACACAAGAATATTTCTTGGAACCGAATTTGCTGCTCACGTTCACGACTTCTACATATTACTTACAACATTACCTAATACGTTCTCAATAGATGATCCCTTACCTCGTTTTGTGAGAGAAAAAAATGTTGATGGGATTATTATTGCCGGTAAAGTACCAACAACTCTCATTCAAAAACTTGAAAAATACAAGATACCTCTGGTTTTTATCGATTATGTTCCTCCGATGGGTGAATTTCCAATTGTTCTTATGGACAACATCAGCGGTGGTGAAACTGCAACGAAGCATCTTATAGATCTGGGACATAAAAATATCGCTTTTCTTGGTGGGGATGTTCAGCACCCCAGTATTGCCGACAGATTGGTTGGATACAAAAGAATGCTTGAGAAGCATAATATTACTGTTTCTTCAAAGCTTATATCTACTGGTAGCCCTGAACCAATTAAGGAAGAGGGATACAAGGCTATGAAGTCGCTATTAAGTAAGAACAACAACATTTCTGCTGTATTTGCCTGTAATGATGCTATGGCACTGGGTGCCATGCAATATCTAAAAGATATTGGAATAGATGTTCCAGGAAAAATATCCATTGTTGGGTTTGATGATATTGAATCAAATATTTTTCTAAATCCACCCCTTACAACTATCAGAGTTCCTAAAATAGACTTAGGCGTTGAAGCTGTAAAATTACTATCGGAGAGAATCACAAATAAAAATATTGCCAGGAAAAAGGTTCTCGTTCCTGTTGAACTGATCATAAGAGAGTCAACAAGAAAAATTTCTTAACTATTTATCAGTATTAATAGAAATAGCGGTGTTTTCGGAATAAAGAAATTTGAAAGGCATAATCTCAATTTCTTACAATGCGATTAAATAACAAAAAGGGAGCAATCATGACAAAATTTTTCAATCAATGGACTATCATACTAGCTTTAATGGTAGTTGTAATTCAATTTCCTTTGCAAGCGCAAAGCGGGATGAACGAAATCGGTAGTTTCGAGCAGACAGATCCGTCGTACTGGAATAAAGCAGGTGAACCAGGCGGAGCGACATTGAGTTGGGCAAGTGATCAGTTTATCACACTTGGCAAATCATTGAAGATCACTAAAGATGTAACAGGTGACGCGGCATATTGGGAATCAGATAATATGTGTGATATCTGGAGTCCAACACATTCAAAAGATGTAGATATTAAGATAGGCGCCATGATAAAAACAGAGGGCGTAAATGTAAATCCTGCCACAGAA
>JAHISV010000006.1 GCA_018818065.1 Bacteroidota bacterium
CTCTTTGCTGGACTTGTTTAAAACCACAAACCGTAGTTGATGACGCACTTAATTTGAAGGTCTCAATCAGCTCTTTGCTGGACTTGTTTAAAACAAATGGTGAAAACATATTGACCATTGGGCATAATTAGTCTCAATCAGCTCTTTGCTGGACTTGTTTAAAACTGAAAATAGAACTAACAAACGAAGAATTACAACTAAGAGTCTCAATCAGCTCTTTGCTGGACTTGTTTAAAACTGACAAAGGTTCCTCTCGGTTATGTTCTAACAGTAATAGTCTCAATCAGCTCTTTGCTGGACTTGTTTAAAACCGAATTAAAACTAAACTTTTCTGGAATGTATGAAGGTCTCAATCAGCTCTTTGCTGGACTTGTTTAAAACACAAATAATTCGGGTGAACTTGTATCACCTGAAGAATGTCTCAATCAGCTCTTTGCTGGACTTGTTTAAAACCGCGGGGGGTTTAAACTGTTGCAATATAACAATTTACAGACACATTTGCTAAGCTCGCCTTATTTTTGTTAAATTTGTATCAATATTTATCCCTATTATTAATAAAAGACAGTATGTCGAATCTGTAAGCTGTTGTTTTTATTATGGGTTACAGGTTTGCTAAGCTCAAAATGGCACTTTTATGCCCTAACTCTATATAATAGAACAACTTAGCAATAATTACCCGAAAACCCCAAACGAGCTTAGCATTTACAACACAAAATGTGCCAGAAATAAGCTAAGTCCTGTAGTTTTTTTCAGATTTCTCAATATTTCAAAGAACATTTTAGATCACTACGCAACCATCATTTGCTGGGTTTACATAAAAGTCACCTACTCCAACCCCCTTCTTCATACATTCCCGGCAAAGTGCGTAGATCCGCACATTTCCACCTTCAGCAACTATCTTTTGTAGTTCAACCAGCATATCATCATATTCCCTGAACCTAAGGTCGCATTCGTAAACGGAGTTCTGCACCCGGTTGCCCAATGAACCTAATAGCTTATTAATTGCCCTGCTTTGCCTGTTATTTTGAAGATCATACATTATCAAATACTTCATATCATCTTATCCTAAAAGATTCATACTGTGTCTCTTTATTCCTGCACATAGTGGCTATACTCCTTGCTTTCCGGTAGAAATATGTCCTATAGTTTTGCAATCCATCTTTATCCTTCAATTTAAAGTCTGTCAGTAACCTTTGCTCAACTTGCTTTATAAATTCTTTTCTGGCATCACTCTTTAACAAGTAAGGATATTTGGCTTCCTTATTATAACTGAAACTTTCCCTGGTGATGATTTTACGTTTGATCAGGTAGATTACCAACCGTTCAATTATATGCCTGAATTCCTCCTGAATATCCGATGCTAAGGCATTATAGTTACCCGGTACATGAAACCAACCTATGGATGGATTTAATCCGGACATTATAAGCGCCGTTGAAATATTATAATACAAGATTGAATACCCGTAAGAAAGCATAGCATTGATGGGATCCGGAGGCGGGTTCTTCTTTCTCCCTGTAAATCCCCACTCAAGCGGTATCTCATTGGAATAATGTTCAAAAAATAACGCCGCTGCCCTTCCTTCCACTCCCCTTATAGAGTCAATAGAATTGTAAATTTTGCAGTGCCTTTCAAGTAGTTTGAACTCTTCAATTACATCGGCCTCCCATTCATACCTTAATGCAAGTACCCGTTGGTTGTGTATTTTAGCTGAAACTATCTCTCGCGTAAATTCAATGATAAATGCCTCGTTTTTTTGCAGCTCAGCCTGGTTAAACCATAACAGGTAATCACTTCTGCCTGCCTCAAAAGACTCCCGAATACTCCCGTTTCTATGGCATAAGTAAACCGGTATACCTTCCTCCTTAAGCCGTAAAACCGATTGAAGGCTTATTTTTGATACACCAATAACAACAACAAAGCTAATCTCTTTAAGAGGATAACTGATAGATCGATCAGCATCCTCAGGATATTTTACAGCAAGTCTATCCTGGGAGGTGAATATAGCTGGTTCATGCGAAGTTAAATAAACCGGGTATTTTTTATTCTCCTCATCAGTAAATAGCGGTGTTATTATTGGTTCTTTTTTTGATCCTTCCGATGCAGGAATCTTTTTAACCAGTGCATCAGTTATCCAACTGTTTAGTGGTACTTCAAAATCCTCTTCCGGCAGAACGGTTCTTAATGGTTTGGTCTGGTTTTTATTATCTGGCTGCATTACAAGTGATCTAACAAAAAGATAACCCAAATACTTAAACCCACTATCAAAATCTCTTATACCCGTTTTTTCATCCTTAAACTCCAGGTTAAGGGAGTGCAATACTTGCTCTGCTTTATCCTTTGCTTTAAGGGCTTCCTTCTCCGATTTGCATAGAACAACAAAATCATCAGCATATCTGATCAGTTTGAAATCATTACCGAGAGTATCGTCAAGTTCATCCAGGAAGAGATTGGCAAGCATGGGTGATATAACCGCGCCTTGTGGTAGACCTCTTTTTCTTTGTATTATCCTACCATCGTACTCAACATCAGCCATTACCCATTTTTTTAGCAGCATAACTATAGGATCGTACCTGAAAATTATATCAAGTTTTTCGAACAGAATTGCCCAATCAACATTATCGAAGAAGGAATTTATATCCGCCTCTAATACGTAGTGATAACCTTCAGCATAGGCTTTGGAAATGGCAGTAGCAGCCCCCCGCCTAGAATATCCTTTTCTATAGGCATAGGAGTTATCTTCAAACAACGCTTCAACAGTATCGTTAAGAACCTGAACAGCACCTCTTTGTAAAATCCTCTCCTTAACCGTGGGAATTGCCAAAGCACGTATCTTACCTTCCCCTTTAGGTAAAATGATCCCTTTTAGAAGCGACGGTTTATATTCACTACTATCAATTTCCTTATTCAATATCCCCAGATTTTCCAGAAGGGACTTTTCATAAATATCCAAATTTATTCCATCAGTTCCGGCTTGCCCTCTATTTTGACGGATTTCCTTAAATGCCGTTAACAGGTTATTGGGTTCAATGGCATCTTCAAGAAAAGTGCGGTTAGGCATAACAGGTTGAGACTCATAAAAGTATTTACCCAATGTATATTTACCGAAACCTAAAGCTGTATTATTACCCGCGTGAGTTAGTAAACCGAAACGCAGCAGTTCTTTCCACTCATCCGATAATTCTCCTTCATATTGCAGGTTGCCAATTATCCCGCCGAAAATTTTATTGAAGATTGTATCTACCCAAATAACTCGTTTGCTGGTTAGCTTAACATCAGGGAGTTCAGGTGCCTGAAAGACGCCAACATTAATACCCAAAGATTTTGCTAAATCATAAACCCTGCTGTAAAGGAGTCTGAAGAACCTGTCCAGTTCAAATACCTCCATATCGAATAGGGATTTACCTTTTGTTGGGTTAGAGCGGGACATCCTTAAGGGTGTAATAAAACTGATATTGTTATAATCCTCAGTAGTAGCATAAAGTGACTTGTATGCTTCTGTTACATCCTTGTATTCAACAACCCTAAACCAAAAACCTGGTATATCTTCCAAAATATCATCAGAAAATTTGTTGATGAATTTTTCCTCGAATAGAGGTTTAAACTCATCTTCATCACCAAAATGAGTAACTACAAAATTATAGTATTCCCCCGTAGAGTAGTGAATACGACCTGATTCCACTGCATTGATAACCACATTACCGATTGGATGCTTTTCCAGCGTACTGCTTAATATACCATTAAGCTTAGCTCCATGAAAGTAAGTAAATCTTGCATGATCCGTAAATTTAAGCCGAACATGATAAATCTGATAATCAATATTTTTTATAAATGAGATGTCCATTAGATAGAGTATTCCCACTGTTAACAATTATTAAAATAATATGAATGCTTTTCGGAAAGCAGAATACAGAAGGCAGAGGTAAGAATTCAGAAACCAGAAGCCAGACAAAAGGAGTGAAAAGTCAAAATGCCTGCCCTGAGCACCTCGTCAGGCTCGGCACAAGCTCTGTCGAAGGGTGAAAAGTCAAAATGTTCAGTCTGACAATGCCTACCCTTTAAAACCAAAAACCTCAGGTGGAAACCTGCCCCGCATAAGCCTAGTGTGTTTTTCTCGTCGCGGTGCGGGGTCAGCTCATGCCTGCACAAAATAATTCCGGCATGCAAGCTCCGCTGGACAAATAAAAAAAAGAAGTAAGAAATCAGATGTCAGACAAAAGCAAAGTCAAAGAAAAACAGCAAAATACTCAGGTCTCAACCTGCCCGGCGTAGCCCAAATGTATTTCTTTGGCGAAGACGGGTCAGTTCTTAGCTGGACATGTTTTAAACGGCAAAAATTAATGCCAGTTGGTCAAATGCAGATACAGTCTCAATCAGCTCTTAGCTGGACATGTTTTAAACATTTAATTACCCCACAAACAGAGGTGAAGGAATGAAAGTCTCAATCAGCCCTTAGCTGGGCATGTTTTAAACTGCAAACGAAAGAGTTAATAAGAAAAGTAATCATAGGTCTCAATCAGCTCTTAGCTGGACATGTTTTAAACTCAAATTTAGCAGCCAGATTAAATTACTATTATTCAGTCTCAATCAGCTCATGCCTGCACAAAACAGTTCCGGCATGCAGGCTCCGCTGGACAATAAAAGCAGTGAAAAGTCAAAAGGTTCTGTCTAACAATATATCCAGATTTAGAACAAAGAGTAAAACCAAAAGCCTCTGGTCTCAACCTGCCCCATCCAAAGGCTGCCAGGCGGCGTAGCCCAAATGTATTTCTTGGGCGAAGACGGGTCAGCTCCCGCCTTAAATATTGGCGGGCAGGCTTTGCTGGACATGTTTTAAACTTTTGTATGATTGTTTATTAAAATTTTGACCCTCTACAGTCTCAATCAGCTCTTAGCTGGACATGTTTTAAACAGAAAAGCTTCAGATGCTCAAAAAATTGAGATCAGTCTCAATCAGCTCATAGCTGGACATGTTTTAAACCCACAATGGTATGAGTCACCAAAGAGTTTGTTTGAGTCTCAATCAGCTCTTAGCTGGACATGTTTTAAACCCAGATCCCAAAAATGAGCGAAGAAGAGGCTATTGAGGTCTCAATCAGCTCTTAGCTGGACATGTTTTAAACGAAATTTAAGCCAGGTTGAAAAAATTAGCCTGAAAGAGTCTCAATCAGCTCTTAGCTGGACATGTTTTAAACTCAACTAGGGCTTGGTCTCCAACTTGATATTAATTTGTCTCAATCAGCTCTTAGCTGGACATGTTTTAAACCTATTTCAAGGTTCGGGGCATCTACCTGCTTCGTGAGGTCTCAATCAGCTCTTAGCTGGACATGTTTTAAACAGCCGAACTATCCCGACAGAAAGACCAAGTGCAGAAGTCTCAATCAGCTCTTAGCTGGACATGTTTTAAACGTTTTTGGGTTTGTATTTGTCTTACCCGTAGCTACTAGAGTCTCAATCAGCTCTTAGCTGGACATGTTTTAAACACATCATCGCCGTCTTCGAAGAGGTGAATTACGGACAGAGTCTCAATCAGCTCTTAGCTGGACATGTTTTAAACGGACAAAAATTTCGCGGTAGAACAAGTAGCTGATAGAGTCTCAATCAGCTCTTAGCTGGACATGTTTTAAACCTATGACCGATTTAGTGGTTATGGTCCATACATTGAGGTCTCAATCAGCTCTTAGCTGGACATGTTTTAAACAGAAGTTGTTCCACAGGGTATGGTATATAAGAAGTCTCAATCAGCTCTTAGCTGGACATGTTTTAAACCGCGGGGGGTTTAAGTGGTTACAATATAACAATTTACAGACACATTTGCTAACCTCACGTTATTCTTGTGGAATATGAACAAATATTTGTTCCTTTTGCAAATAAAAGACAAAATATCGTTTCTGTAAATTGTTGTTTTTATTATAGGTTACAGGTTTGCTAAGCTCATTTTGTCGATTTTGTGGCTAAGTTATTGTAAATATACACTTTAGCCAAAAACCACCAAAAACCCAAAATGAGCTTAGCATTTTCAACATAAAACGTGCCAGGTTTCTTTCAAAAAGGCTTGTTTTGCTTCCCTGTAAACCAGTTTAGGTTAAGTTATTTGATTCAAATGTTTGAAAAATGCCCTTAATTTTCTAGTCTATTCTTTTCAATTAGAAAAGCATTCATAATGTCAAAGAACTTGCTTATACTAAAGTTTATGTTGCTGCCATTGCTCCGAACAAAGTTACAATAGCATGGAATCAGAATGCATCGTGATTAAAAACCTCAAAATCTAAAATGCCTTGCCCGGGAGAAGAATATAAAAGCTTCTTAGCCTTTCCGTGTAATGCATGCGCTATTTTCAAATACATCCATATTGGAGCACTGCCAGTTAGGACAACAATATTACCTTCTCCTGCCATTTCTTCTGCCTTCTTAACATACTTGTCTAAATCTTCAAGTTTTGCATTATGATTCGAGATATTTGAGTATATCACACCCAAATCAATATCTACTCTATTTGTCATTTTTTTTACCTATGAATCTAATTCTTTTACAATGTGTGGTTCGTATCCTATCACTATCGGGTATGAATCTTTTCCACCCTTTGGTCTACCAGTAACCGGATCGTATATTGCGCCTATAACTTGAACATCCTGATCTTTTGCTAAACTAGCCAATACCGTACCCACTTTCATTGAAGTCGTGCCCCCAGTTACATCAGCAATTATTTCCTTTGCTTCTAACTTATGCTTCGATAATCCTTCTTTATAAATTCTTTTAATAAGATTACTGGTCCCAATGCATACCTGAGAATCTTCCGAGATATTTATGCAATAATCATCTCCATGATAGAAATTAATTTTCTTACTTTTATCTATTTTGTTTTCAAGGTAACTTATCAGAACTGGCAAGTAATCGAGCGACGAAACACTTCTGGAATCGGCTGCTCTGGTAGTGATAATCCAACAATGCTCCAGTCTTAGTAAATTAGCTACGATAGCCTTTAAAGTATGACCAAAATTTGTGATGTCATAATTATCCAGTTCCATTTTAACATAATCTCTATTATCAATACACTCTTTTAATTCTGCTTCACTAAAATTTTTCTTATTATGATGATATGCAGAGAGAAATACAACAAGCCCTTTCCTGGCGTATCTTTTTTGTTCATGCTCCCACCGATGAGATTCAGCTTTGATATTAGGTTCGGGAGTTTTTACGGCAAGATACCAATGTAATAAGCCCCACACACCAAAGAAAACAACTGATAGTACCAATAACCACGGTGGTAAATATTCGGTTAATTGACTCTGTATAGAGCCTGCGAAAAAACCAGCGATTAATAATGAAAGTCTGCCCCAATTAAAAAACCATTTTTTTATTGTATTCATATCTAGCATCCTTTAGAATTTACGTTATATATTTTTTTTTACTCAAATTTCAATCTTACCTACATCGCAAGGTGCAGGAAGTATTTTGCGATCTCTGAAAGCCTTTAAATTCATATAAGATTTTTTATTTTCACCAATACCATCATTTAACAAAATAATAGTCTTTAGTTGTTTCATTCTTTCTACTTGCCATAAATCAGATTTATGCTCATCAATATTCATAAGCACATAATTTTCGAATTTAGATTTGAAAAAATCGCTATCTTTTTCGTTATTTGTTATCGCTTGGTTAGATGTACTCCACTCGTTCAATAAATCTTTATATCGAACACTCCGATTAGACAAATAAAGTGTTGGATTAATATTGATAGATCCTAGACCAAGAGGTTTTGCCATACCAATTTTATGACAGCATCCCTCTGGCAAATCTATTGCAAACAGTAATGCTCCAAGTTCAACAGCAGAAAGATTCTCAAACCGAACTCGTCCAGAAAAATTAATTCCTTCATTAACCGGATTTATTTTGGTATAAACTTTTGAATGATCATCTACCTCCTTCTGATTATCTTGAATCCATTTATCAGCATTTTTGTGCCAATACATTTTGTAACCTCTGGATGCAGATAAGTTGTCCTCTGCATCAGGGTTATAGTGCCGAAGTTCTTTTATATTATCCGAATCTTGAGTTAAATAATGTTGAAAACTTGTTGGATTGGGACCCGATAAAATATGTGGGTGACCAGCCCCTAATTGAATATCAGCTAAAGTGTTTTTATTAAATGCATCTTCAAAAAATACACGCCCGGCAAAATTATTCTCATTTCCAAATATTGCTTCAGGAATATCTAGTATCTTTCCTTTCAAATTTTCTGGAACATGTTCACCAATTGTGTGCTTGTAGGGTACTCGGAACATTGCTGTATGCCCAAAAATTATACGGTCTTTCCCATTTTGGTCTTTCACTCTGCTAAAGAAGACAGGATAACCATCCTTCTTTTTGCCAGCTTCATTTATTACATTAGGTACGTCTTTAGATCTATTTGCATCATTTATGTAATCCCCAACCTCTTCAGGAGATAACTCTATTTTTTTTGAATTTTCGGTGGAGCATTTTACAATCCAGTCCTTTTTATCCTTCATTGTACCGGACACAACCAGATATTTTTTCTCAGCTGGGAAAAAATATGCATTGAACACATTATATTTTTCCCCTAATCCTTTTATCATTTCCTTTGCTTCATTAACTCCAATAGGTACTGGTGCACCACTATCAAGTATATAATACTTCATTCCTTCTTTATACAAAACACCCGAGGACATTGTATAAACTCTGTAAGCACTTAATCCGTAATTAGAATAGTCTTCCTTTAAATTACTTTGGTCAGCCATAGCTCTGAAGTATAATCTCTTGTCTTCGAATGAACGATCAGGGACAAATTTTCCAAAACTCATAATTTCAACTAGGGTTCTTATTAACCCTCTCAATGAACTTCCGGGGATTCTTGGTTTATTTCCTGGAGAGTAAAAATCACTATACTCCCATTTCTTATGTATTTTATTTAACTCTGGCTCATTTTCTATCTTTTGCAATTCTTCTAATTGATATTTGTCTAATGTATCTCTGATAAATATTGGTTTTTTTGTAATAATATCTAATGACAAATAACCTGTATATCGATCAGCGTGATAAATATCAAATGCTGGGACGTCATCCCATTGAAACTCACTAGGCACAACAATGCTGTTTAAAGGAACAAAGTTATAGGGGGCGTAAGCTGCTTTCCTCTTACTCTCATAATTGTGTTCAGTGGGGAAAACATTTAGTAAAAATTCTGCTCCATTTTCACTGGATCCAGTTTTTGCATCATCACTGATTTCTTTAGAATTAGTGCCTGAATGAGATCCAGCAAAATGATTCGTTATCTCATTTAATTTTATAGGTTTTTTATTTTGGCTCATTTTAATTACCCCTTACTTTAAAGGATTCTTATCTTTATCGGTAAATGCTATAAATCTGGCATCGCTGTAGGTAGCTTGACAAGCTCCATTCCAGTCAACGTAATTCCTTGTATTAATGAATACCCTTTCGCACTTTTCGTCTACCTTAGATATATTGAATGGTAATATTACTTCGGTTCCTCTTTTTTCAGTAATCTTAGTAAACTTATCAGCATCTGAGTCAAGCGGCTCAATTCTGGTTCCATAAAGAACCTGGTAAGCATCCACGGCGTATTCTGTGTCACCCTCTTCATCTTTACGATACCTCCCTTTCAATCCTTCAGTTGTTCTCCAATAGAAAACTTCTTCACTCTCATTAAATACCCTGATCTTTTGAATTCGACGAGGAGCGAAGGTTTGGCTATCATACAAAGAGAAAACACCTTTGCTAAATTTTCCGAAAAGAACTTTGTAGTCGAGGTAAGCTACCACGAAAGCTTTAGTAGTAATTATTGTACCTAAATGAGTCGCGAATTCTTCAAAGGATATATCAACATCAAATTCTTTCATTGTCTTTCTTTGACCTCTAATAGCAATTAGCGTCAAACCGTTTTCAGATAATTGTTGCATTCGACACCTCCTCGCTTTTTACAAGATTATTAAGTTTTACTACAAGGTCGCTGAGTTTTATTTTTTCCTCTTCGGTAAGTTGAGCGATGTCTTTTCCTATATTTATTTCATCATCCTTAATAATAATCTTAGCCCCAATGCCTTCCAGTACACCTCTTCCAATTCCTTTTTCTCCTCCAACAGGTAAATCCATAGTCCATAAGTCTTTCAAAATGAGTAATAAAAGTCCAGCCTCATGATCATCGAAATTTTCGATTTTCATTATTACTCTAATTGCTTCTTTATCAGTATCTATGTCAGAACTGAAGAGTGGCATGGTATCGAATAAAGCTGCTTTAATAGTCCCTCCGGTAAAGCGATCAATTTTAATCCGAGTGTGAAGCTCTTCCGGATATGCAGGCAAAACAGTCTCTTCTATTTGGATTCTAGATTTTGCAGCCTTTACATCACTTTCGCTATCCTCATCAACGTAGCCGAATAGTTTGCTGAAGATTTCTTCTGCTCTAGGATTATCATACCCAAATAGTGTGAATAATATTCGACGAGCTCGCGCCCTGATAACACCTTTAACACCTGTGCCTGTTAATATATTCTTGCCAGCTGATTTGATGTGAGATGCATCAGGAGCGGATGGATCAGAAGAGTATGCTCGCATAATAACTGAGGTTTTCAGATCGAAATAACCATCAATCACAAAATCGGTATTCAACTTACCATAAGGAGTTTGAACTAAATCTTCTTTAACGGGAGCTTTTCCCCCACCCAACCACGCAATAACATCATCAATCTTTGAGAACGAATAATCTGAAATTTCATGATTTTCAATGGTTACTCTTCCCAACCCATTATTTGTTTTTGCACCTATCCGAATTGGTATTTCATACCCTAACTTTTCATCATTGTGGCAAGTCAATTCAGAAATAATTGTCTGGAAAATCCTGAGAACAAAAAGTCTAAAACTCTCATCTTTATATTCTGCTTCCAACTTTAATCTAAATTCTGCCCCGGCATCCACAGTTTGAAAATCGAATTTACCTTTGGGTTTAATAATGTTTGTCTTACTGTCAATTCTGATTCCGTCTCGTGTTGTCAAATGTGCACTATCAACAAGATTAAGATCCGAACAGTACAGCTTGCTTTGCCATGATTCGTGTTGGCCGTTTACCTTCTTTGAATAGCCAAATAACTTTTCCAGGAATTCTCTGTCTTGTTCAGAATACTGAAAATTTTCTTCTTTCAGATGATGGGCTAATACTCCTACAAATGATGTGGCAGGAATAAATGGCTGATTATACTCATCAAGAATTGCATCAATATCCGAGTAATCATCATTTCCGCTACCAATTAAAAGTGGAGATAAAAGTTTAATATTAGCATTTAGTAATAATCTTCCAATTGCCATGTCAATTACCTCCCTTCTTATTAAACCGTTTTCGTAAAGCAGAGAAGAATGTTAAAAAGTATAGCACGAATAGTTCATTCATAAATTCTTCTTCGAATATTTCTATTGCATTAAGGTCGGTAGTAATCTTTTCATACAGAGCAAGATTTATATTTCTTTCGCCATCACTCTCCCTCGGAAACAGAACGTCAGCATTAATCTCAGCATGTTGAAGAAACTGTAGTAATGATTCATCAGAAAACTTGCAGCTTTCTAATTTGTCCTTAGATGTTTCTCTTAGACTTGCTAACATTTTGATAAATTCCTTTTGCGGTTCATTCAGTTTACTTACCTCTTTGATAAAAGATTCAAGCTTACTGATTTGGGATGATGTTATTATACCTCTTTTAAGTTCAGTGACTTTTTCTAAGGCTTTAACTTTTGTTGAATTCCGAATATGACCTTTCAAGATATTACCAACAATACCGAGTGTGATTTCCGGCGGGTTGGAACCTAAAGGTTTTTCGATTGCTGCGGGAATACAAGAATTGCGTACTATTTTTTCATTAATATGCCAACCAAACACGATGCGCCCAAATCCCTCCCCTTTTCGCTCACCTATTCCTTCAATTTGTAGACTAAGGAGCTTATCCTTAAAATCATCGTCAAGGTTTGTCAACAACATGGTTGAACCGGCTAAGAAACACACTTCTGAAGGCTTTTTTAACTTCCAGATAGAAACATAATTATCAACATATCCTTTTTTCAAAAACGATGGTCCAACAGTTATTTTTTCATTTTCAATTGCTTCTGATAGGTACTTTTCCAAATTTGCATAACTTCCAGAAGATACACCGTTCTCATCATAAAGAATAACATCTGAAATAAATGTTAAGGATATGGAGCCCTCAGTAATTACCATTTTACTTTGGTCGTTCATTATATCAATCTCGGAATAGAAATCAGATTTTGAGATACCAGCGAATTCTAAAGTCGCTTTTCCACCATATTGTGCATTTTTAGAACGTCCAAAGTAAACTTGATTAACTTTATCAAATTCATTTAAAAATTTTATTAAATCACTTTCGTCGCCGACTACGGATCCGGTAAATGTTTGGAAAGCATCCATTGATTCATAATTATAAAAGATCCCTTGTTTTGTACTTCCTGTACTTTCATCGCGTTCATGATGGAAGTTTAACGATTTATCAATAACCTGAGTAATAACTTTTCCATTTACAATGTTACCAAATCCACCTAACGGTCTTGTCTGCTCTATCACTTTCTCATAAAGCAAATTATGTATTTTTTCTTCTGTATTTTTCACCTGCTGTATGGAAAAAGGAAGAGGGTAATTCAATTTCTCTCCATCTGAAGTATTTGATAAAATATATGCATTTGTAAATCTGAGTTTACCTTCAAGGAACCATGAGTAAAAATCATCCTCATTTAGTTTGGTTTGTGAGGAGAGTATTTTATTCATAAGTTTGTTTGCAAACATCCCCAATACGGCACTTCCAGGAATAGATTCTTTTGTCACTACAGAATTGAGATCACCCGATCCTCCTGAAAGCAATATTGGGGCACTGGTTGTTATTTTATATCTTATACTTTTCATGCTGCACCCTGGAATTTCTTAATAGAATCGAGTATTGAATTCAACATTGGTCCATTTAATTCACATTTAACCTCACCGAGACCACGTGTCCTCTTGGTCCCGATATGTTTTAGATTGGCACAAGCCAGAACTAAGAGTGTTTTAAATTCAGGGTCATTGTTTTCAATTTGAATGTTACCTTCAAATTCAAAATCCTTTTTAAGTACCCTAATAGTTCTTAGTGAATGTGCTTTTGCTACTCCATCTTCAATTGTTGTTTGTCTTCTCAGGCTAGTAAATTCCTCAACTATCGTATCTTTTGAAATTACATTTGGGTAATTTTGTCTGAGATATTCAAGCCATTGCTTATTCGTTTCATAGTCACTGACAAAGAGATTTGAAAAATATACTGGCGCTGATTCAGCCATGCCAGGTATTCCGAAAATATCAGTTACAATATTAGAATTGCTGAAATAGCTTACATTGGCTTCCTGTAACATCTCAATAACCTCTTTTGCTGAACTTCGAAGACAGCCCTTTATCCTTTTGGATGGGATAAACGGGATTCCAGAATCATCAAAAACAATATCCGAATCAATGATTGCTCCAAATCCTTCTCCAGAACCAATCAGGGTATTGGAACATAACTTTAGATTAATTTTATATTCTTTCATTACCCCTCCTAATTTATTAGTTCAAATTCTGGATAGAACTCTAAAATCTCAATCATATCAAAAAACGGTGTTGCTCGGATACCGTTAAAATCACTGAATAAATCTTCATTAAAAGGCTTACCAGCAAAATCCGGTATTATTCGCTCTCTGAACCGACAATCATTTATAAATGTTTTTATTTCACTTTCTCCAAGTGTTAATTTTTCTCTCATTTCCATCAATTTATTTTTTGGCCAACTGGGTTTCCCAGTTTCAGGATTCTTAGCAATTAATTTTTTAGTTGAAGATATTAGGTTATCAAAACTAATTAGCTCATTCTCATCAAGTTTATATGGTCTTAAAAGAAGTGATCTTTGAGATAGAATAAATTGTCTTTTCCTAAGTTCCTCAAGTGTACCGGAAAATCCTCCATAGGCAATATGAAAATCTAGCCACGATCCTCCATTGTCACCTTCTAACTTCAACCTACGCATTTTGGCATTGGTGCAGAGTTGTTCCGCTAGCTCATACCCTCGATAGAAAGGATATTTGGTTTTTGTTATTGCCACTCCGGCACAAGCGCTTAGCAGTAAATCACCGTGAACTTGAATCGATTGGAATTTTTCTAAAAATATCTTAGCAAAATAAATTCCAAATTTTCCATTGCATACAAACGTTATATCATCCCCACCCAGAATTATTGGTCGCAAAGGAAGTATTGTTGTTTGATTCTCCTGAACTAAGTTGTACTCTTTGCATTTTCCATCATTGTTTAAGTCTGTAAGTATTTGTTCTAATAAATAATCAAAAGAATTTTTTACAGCCGATTCAACATTTTTAGAAAGTTGCTTAGTATCATCTAAAGTTTCCAATTCACGAAATCTTTCTCCCATCCCATTGCCATCTATGTGAACCACAGCTATATGACTATCCTCACCTTCACTTTGTCCAAGTTTCTCAAGGTCATCGGTAAATTCGTATTTACCCTTCAAAATTATTTCATAGTCTGTGTTAATTTTCGCCTTTGCATTTTTTGAAGCTCTTACTTTTGCAAATGTAACTGCTGAGACATAATTTTTCTTATCCTCTACTTCTAAATCGTTCCAATTTTCCATTGAGTAACCTGTGTTGCTGCACTCTGCTGTAAAGCCGTGTCGGGCGATAACCGTTTGTGGAATTTCTCTGGCCTTGTTCTCCCTTAACAGCCTAAATAACTCATCTTTCTCGATCTTGAACTTGCTTTCATCGAATTCCTTGTAGGCAACTGCTGTCGTAATACCTGGTGCTTTCACTAGTAAATTTCTTGTCCATTCATTAATAAAATCCTCGGACTCTTCCTTGTTGCTAAAGAACAATAATGCATTTCCCCCTCCAATGTATCCTTTGTATTCATTGTTGGATTCCATTATTGGCTTGATCGTAACATCATCAACAAATTTCTTAAATACTTGATCAACCAAAAATGATGCGCCAAGATTTTCTTTAAGTTTGTTACTTCCGAAAACATATTTCTGAATGGAGGTAGTGTCTAATAAAACGGCGAATTGATTCATAAGTTATACCTCTCTGTTAAATTAATTTCAACTATCTAGTGTACATGTGTAAGTATTTCGATTATTAATACCTGTTACTTTGTTCAGATCGATTGTTAATACTCCTATTCATCCCATCTAATTTTGCAAATTATTTTGCTATTAACAGAACTCTTTCCAGAGTAAGTGAGATTGGAATTTGCAAAGAAAATATTTATCTATTGAATGAAGTTGATTAACAAAGTAAAAGTATAAATCAGGGGAATAGATGGTAGAACCATTAATAGTTTTCCAAAAGCATTTTATTGATTCTTTGTATAAGATAATTTTTACTAATTTAAGAATCAATCAGTTTATTATTTAATTTTTATAAACATTGGGTGGAGTTAGGAATCATCTATCGTTTAGTTTATGAATTGACAAGAGTTCTGACGATGATTAATCAATGGTAATTAGGAAATACTTAATCTCGATCATCAAGGACGTCTTTGAGTTCTTCTGTTGTTATCCTTGAATACTGCAAAGAATAAGTAGCATTTTTATGACCAAGCTGTCTCTGAACAGCTTCGACATTTCCCGTCTTTTCAGTGATGTGCTTACCCATTGCATGGCGGGCACTGTGAGGGGTCTTTCCTTCCACCCCAGCAAACTTACATACCTGATTCCAAATGTCATTTACTGTTTTGGGGCTCATCTTACTCTTCCAGATCTCTTTCATTGCGGTGTTTACAGGAATGAAGAGAAAGTGTGAAGCAGGATCAACTATATCTTGCCCTCTTTCCTCCTGTATGTAGACCTCAATGGCACTTATACCGTCTTTGCTAATCTGGTAGGTGTGAGTTCCTCCACCCTTCTCAACAGTACTAATACATCCTTTTGTAAAATCAACTCCTTCAAGATTGATGTTTACAATTCCACTTCTTCTCATTCCTGTTTCTATCAGAGTGTAAATGATTGCCCTGTTCCTGTATGGACGGTAATTTTTTCGTTTTGGTTTGTCCTCTGGCTTTCTGTATCGATGGCGATCTTTCGACAAGCCACCA
>JAHISV010000007.1 GCA_018818065.1 Bacteroidota bacterium
ACCAAAGGCAGACGACCATGGATTATTCATTATTTTGAAACATTTGAATCGAAATCCGAAGCAAATCAACGTGAACTTTTCTTCAAATCTATCGATGGTTATAATTGGCTTAAAACAAATAAGATTTTCTGATAACAATTCTGTGTCGGGGGTTCTCCCATAGGGACTCCTTCGGAGGAATCCCCCCCTTTCCGCATATGTATTACACGTATATCCTAAAAAGTCTTAAAGACAACAGGCATTATTACGGTCATACTTCTAATCTCGAAAACAGGCTCGCGACTCACAATGCCGGGAAAGTCAGATCTACCAAAGGCAGACGACCATGGATTATTCATTATTTTGAAACATTTGAATCGAAATCCGAAGCAAATCAACGTGAACTTTTCTTCAAATCTATCGATGGTTATAATTGGCTTAAAACAAATAAGATTTTCTGATGACAATTCTGTGTCGGGGGTTCTCCCATAGGGACTCCTTCGGAGGAATCCCCCCCTTTCCGCACTATATCTTCAAAAAATTCTCTTCATAATATTTCAGATGCTCGGAGGTAATCACCTCAAGCGGCATCATAATCTTTTTTGGGACGTCCTCTTTCAACATGACACTTCGGTATAGCTTGTAGATGCTTTCGTAACCCTGAATTTCCGGTTTTTCATGAATTAGAAATTCAATAAGTCCTTCCTTCATGTACTCGATATTTTCCTTAATCAGATTATAACCAATGACGGGAACGCGCGGAAACGAAGGATGTTTTTTCATGTATTTCGAGACGTAGTATGTGAGCGAGTTGGTAACGAAAATACCTTTAAGGTCGTTAATCTCCTCCCCTATTTTATCCATCACGTTATCAAAGTCAAAGGTCGTTTTGTCCTTGAAAGCCTCATACTTTTTTACGCGGCTTGGTCCATGCTCTTCGTAATAGGCACGAAAACCACGAATACGCTCATCAATAAAATATCCTGAAGGCACAATTTTAATAGCAGCCATGGTACCAGGTTCATGGTTAACCATATCCAGCAGTTTGGCGGCAAGACGACCGCTTACGTATGAATCCTGAATGATGTATGAAAGGCAGTTTGATTTTGGAATGATGGTATCGATAAATACATAGGGTAAATTTTCCGGGATCTTTGAGATGAACTCATCAGCAACGTTTGAAAGAACCGGTGCTATGACCAACCCGTCAAGTTTGGATTTAAGTATTTTGTCGCAAGCCAGTGAGAATGAAATGTACGAGTACCTGTCAAACTCAAAGAACTTTATGGATACCTTTTGGGATTTAAGTTCATCCGCGGCTTTTACTATTCCCTGGGCGGGCAGCATCCAATAATTACTGTCATGTGTCTGGTTTGGTATTAACACGCCAAAGCAGAGATCACGTGATAATTTCAAATTACGCGCGAACATGTTCGGCTTATAATTCAGCTCTTCAATCGCGGCAAGCACGCTCTTGGCAGATTCTTTAGAAACATAACCGCTCTTATTCAGTACCCTGTTAACTGTACCAACAGAAACACCTGCTAAAGCGGCAATATCTTTCATAGTAGCCATTAAAACACCATCATATAAAATGATAAAGATTGCAGCAGCAATCTAATAAAATAATTCTATTTAAAATAACACAGGCTGCCAGTTAAAGCAGCCTGTGAGAGAGATAAGTACATTGAGTGGCTGTTTCAAGTACTTCATCAATGGATCTTTTTCCAATCACTAACTATATAGGAGTTACAACAATAAAGCTTCTTTCTATTTTTGGGAAAAGGACTCCGCAGCAATCAGCTTCAATTTTATACTTGGAAGAAGCAGTCTGTCTTTTCTAAAACTTAATTTACACTAGCGCTACTGAATGTTTATGTTACTAGATTTAAGGTGTTGGTCGCTTATTAAATCGTAACATTTGTGTAAAACTTAGAAACCGAACGATGCAAAAGTCCCCCCAAAGAACACAACACATAAATAGTAACCATTATTAAGTGTGTTGATTTGGCGGGAAAGTAAGAATCCACTCATAACCACCCGCCGTATGTCAGAATATTCAAGCTCAGAAGCCCAATTAAACAGTATTTGTCGAAATATTCTTAAGTAAATACAACGATAATTTGTGTTATCGTTTACACAAATATAATGCATGAGATTACTCATGTCAATATTATTTTAGTGCAATACCTAAATAAGTTCCAGCTTTATATCAGAATTTAGTTCTTAATCAAATTGAAGAGCGGAATATGATGCAAAATGAATATTACAGAATGGTATCGTTAACAGATAAAATTAAATGAGCACTTGAGTTTGTCAAACCAAATGCCTAAAATTCTCATTTTTCCGATTGGGTGATACCAAAACCGATATTAATCTGAACCGTCAAAATGAATACTGAATTCTTAAAGTCTTACAATAACAAAATAATTGTTGATGAATTTTACGGGGAGTGATAAAAATGACAAAGTATTACCTTACAACTGATTCTGATGAATTTGAACTAGAGATTGACTTGAATAATCCTATCTCTGAAGCATTGCTAAAAGACTTGCCTCTTGTGGGAGTTGGAAATAATATTGGCGGAGAGGTTTATTTCAACCTAAGTAACGATATTCCATTTAACGGGGATGAAAAAGATGTTTTTGAAATTGGTGATGTTGTTTACTGGAGATCCACGGACACAGTTAAGTTTGCGATAGCAATACTTTACGGTAACACCAAATTTGGTGATGGTACAAAACCCAGAACATTTAGTCCTTGTATCAAATTTGCAAAAGTAAAAAACGATGTAATGAGACTCGCTGATTTTAAGTCGGGTGCAATAGTAAAAATATTTACTAAATAGCTTAGCAAGTGATCTTTCTTTAATTTGCTTTCTTTTTAGCATTTCTTAAAACGCATTGAATCAGGAAGTTTAATCCTGGCTTTTTGAATGCTATTAAAATTTCAAGACATGAAAATTGTACATCCCCACTCCACTATTAGTGTAACATAATCAATACTATTGTAGTCTAATACATATCAAGAATAATATCCAAAGAAGGTTCAAATGTACAAAAAACCCGATTCCCTCTTTACTAACCTTATTCCCACCACCGGTTTAGGTCGTTTCTTTCAGTTCCCTATCGTAAGGATTTTTATTGCCCTATCTTTCCTCTTCCCGGTCATATTAATGAACAACCTGTTAGGAGTTGGATGGCTTAAATACTTTGATGGGTACATGGAGTTGGCTATAAGGCTATTAAGGGATCTCTTTTATTTAACTCTCTTCATGATTGCTTATAGTTTATATACGCGCTGGGTGGAACGAAGAGAAACCCTCGAATTCTCCTTCTCAAAGTTCACAAAAGAACTGGGGCTGGGAGCCATACTCTCCTTTGCTGTTATTGGTTTCATGGTTGCGCTAATGATGGTTCTTGGATATTACAAAGTGGAAGGATTTAACGAGATAAATATTCTACTCACCTCTTTCCAAAAACATATGATGGTCGGGTTTATGGAAGAACTTCTATTCAGGATAATACTCTTCAAATTAGTTGAGGAATTTGCCGGAAGCTGGTGGGCCTTGGTAGTACAGGGAATTCTTTTTGGATTTGCACATCTGGGTAACCCCAACGCTTCAGTATGGACATCACTTGGTTTAGTTGCGGACTCCACCCTATTATTCGCCGGTGCTTACATGTTGACCAGAAGAATATGGTTAGTTATGGGATTACATTGGAGCTGGAATTTTTTACAGTCCGGTCTCTTCAATATGCCAAACTCAGGCGTTGATGAGCCAGGCTTCTTTAAAGCAATCATTGCCGGTCCGGAATGGTTAACAGGCGGGGCGTTTGGAATAGAGGCATCATACCTTTCTATATCCTTAAATGTTCTTATCGGATTATACCTGATCAAACTGGCAATAGACAGAGGGCAGCTGGTATTACCAAGCTGGAAACGAAAGAATATGAATACGGAGACAAATTTGCTTGAGGAATTCGAAGATGTAAATTCGATTTAAAACTCTTTATTTATTCAAGGTATTGCAATAAGTAGAGGTAAATCAAAAGCAGAATAAAAAGAATAATAGAAGAATAGAGCAGTGTTTGCCAAAAAGAGCTACGAATAACGGGTTCATGAGGTTTTTGAGTCACTTTTGGAATGTCGACTGACACATCTGGAGTGGTAGCTTCCGCTTCAATTTGAGGTGTTTTAACTTTCTCTTTTACTTCTTCTATATCGAAATTAACTTCCTTATTCAGGGTACCATCTGCATTATATTTTTTTTGAACTCCAATTTTATTGCCATCTTTGAATCTGATTTCTTCCTTTACCTTACCATCAGGGTAATAAATCTTTGTCTCCCCATGGTCTTTTCCGTGAATATAATCCTTTACACCCAAAAGTTGACCATTTTCGTAATAGAATTTACTTTGCCCATGCGGTACACCCATTTCATATTCCCAAACACCCTTTAGAGCACCACTTTTATAAAAAGTCTTTTTTGTCCCCTCAACTTTACCCTGCACAGAGTTCTCATCAAGTTTAATTTGCCCTGACATATAATAGGCTTTGGTAGGTCCGTTCCGCTTGCCACGGCTAAAAAATATTTCTGTCTTTGGTTCGCCATTTTCATAATAATACGTCGCAAGACCTTCCTGATAATCATCTTTAAAATTTATTTCTGCTTTCAGAATTTTTGTAGTGTAAAACACCCTGGAAGGGCCATTCTTTCTGTTATCTTTATAGGAAATAGTTTGGTGAACAGTCCCATCAATAAAAAAGATAACTTCTTCACCCTGAAGTTGACCGTTCTTATATATTTTTTCACTTTTGAGTTCGCCGGATGAGAAAAATACCTTTTCAACTCCCTCTTTTTTACCATCTACTATTTTTAGATCCGACATATTAAACCCTTCCTTACAAATATTATTAGTCGTCTGTTTGAACGTACTATAATTTCCAAAATTTAATTATCAAAATCGGCTCTTCTCCAAGTTGAGTGAATACGACAAAATTTAGCAGCTAAATTAAGTAGTCAATCATATATATATAAATCATGAAAAGTATGGCAACAATTACCAAAAAAAACAATATAGCATTAGAGGGGGAAATTTTATTACTTCTTTTGGACATTAATTGCTCTTTTTCCAATTTTTTAATGCTACTAATTGAGGATGATTCAAACTGAAGCAGAGTGGTTTCAATTTCCACTTGAGTATCCTCTCCACCATGCACTACTTCCTTTTTTAGTGAACCATCAACATTATATATTTTTTGCACTCCTATCTTAGTACCGTTGTCGTACTTTATTACTTCCTTTAATTTACCATTCTTAAAATAAATCTTTGTTTCACCATGATCCTTGCCATTATTGTAATCCTTCAGCCCAAGAAGCTTACCATTCTCATAAAAAAATTTACTCTGCCCGTGAAGAACACCCATCTTGTACTCCCAAATGCCTTTTATTGCACCACTCATATAAAAGGTTGTCTTTGTACCTTCTATTTTGCCTTCGACATTCTTTTCCTCAACTTTCATTTCACCCGAAGTATAAAAAGCTTTTGCCGGACCATTCTTTTCACCCTCTTTAAATGAAATTTCCGCTTTCGGTTCGCCATTTTCGTAAAAGTATTTTGTAATCCCATCCTGCAGATCATCTTTGAAGTTCATCTCAACTTTCATGATTTCAGTAGGATAGTAAATCCTGGCAGGTCCATTTTTTTTATGGTCTTTATAAGTAATTGTTTGTTGGTAAGTTCCGTTTCGGAAATAAGTGTTTTCTTCACCTTGCAGTAGTCCCCTTACAAATGTTTTTTCACTACGTAGTTCCCCGGAAGTATAATAAGTTCTTAACACTCCATCTTTTTTCCCATCTATCAGTTCTACACCCGACATAATAATTCCACTGTTAATTACCACTATCGATTCTTTTAAGAACAAGTTAATAATTTAGGAATACATTTATGAGATAATTAATCTCCTTGTACTCCAAATTGTGATGATTCTCAAAAAATACTTTGACTTTGAAAAGCCCTGTTATATATTGCTTTACAATTTGTGCCATAATTTTCTTTTCAATAAAGGACACGGTTAATGAATAAATTCTCAAAAGACTGGGAATCTTCCATAAAGGTAAAAAATTCCTTAATACATGGCAAAGGTATGTTCGCTAAAAATATTATTCCTAAAAATGAACTGGTTTTGGTAATTAGAGGTGAAGTTATATCCGGGGAAGAGTGCGAAAAACGAGAATTAGAAAAAAATAATGTTTACATATTCTGGAATGGCAAAACTTACATTGATACAATTAACACAAAAGTCATTAAATATATTAACCATGACTGTGACCCAAATTGCGAAGTTTTTGAAAGAGACGAAGAAAGTCTTAATCTGGTAGCTATAAAGGATATAATGGTAGGTGAGGAAATAACTATGGATTACGGTTATGAAGAAATTTATGAGAACTGTAACTGCAGAACATGCATTAGTCCAGGGAAAGCTTAAAGTTCATTTTGCCTTTTTTCCACAAGGAAGGCAATCTTGGAAGCAATATCAGGATATTTAGAAATAACATGATCGAAAGTGTTTTTATTTAATGAATAAAGATCGCAGTAGGAATCAGCATAAATAGTTGCGGTCCTGGGTACATTTTTGAATAAAGCAATCTCACCGAAGTATGAGCCTTCTGTTAAGGTAGCAATAGTGCCTGTCTGTTGATCGCCGAATACAATAAGAGTACCTTTTACAACGAAATACATTTCATCGCCAATATCATTTTTCTTGAAAAGACAATCGCCTGGAATTAGAACAACCGGTTTTAGTTTTAGGGATATTTCTTCAACAAATTCCTTATTAGCCCCCTTGAATAGTTGATTATTTTCTATTACTTCTTTCTTAAGGAATAAGGATACTTCTGTTTGCAGACTTTTCGGCAATCCTTTTAAGAATTCAATCTCATCATAGCCCATTCGTTTATGATGGACATATTTATAATAATCCTGAATTCTCTTCTGTAAGGGCAGCGGGAGATTACGATTTGCGACAAGAGCGGATAGTTTTTCAAGGTTTTCGCTATACTTTAGTTTTGATGGATCACGCTTTGAAAGAATACTGGCAATATTACCAATTACATAACCGTAAATACCAACTCCAAGAATCATAACAAAAATTGTATAGATCATTTGTGCACTGGTATTTGGAGTAATGTCGCCGTAACCGACCGTCGTAAGTGTTGTAACTGCCCAATATAAAGATTGAATATAATTTGTAATTTCAGCGAGTTCAAAATCCTGACCACGGAGTGCTAACCAGCCAATGCTGATAAAATGTGCTGACAATCCCATCCAAAAGAGAAAAAACACCATGGTAAGTGTGTTTGCGTATTGCAGCATTCGTAATTTTAAGCGGTGCATTAAGTTGCCGACTTTTACAAATTTTGCAAGGTGGAAAAGTTGCAGAATGGGCATATTAAAAATAACACCCAAGGGTAACGCAGCCATTACATCGAAAACAAAGTAGGAGTTAATATACTTATCGGCACTCTGACGTTCATCAAAAGAATCAACAATGATGAATGTATCATGGTAAAATATGTTAAAGAAAATGTCTATAATAAAGACTGCGACAACTGTCCAGTTCGAGTATTCATGATAAGTGTACCCGAAGGAACTAAAAACAAGATCGTATGGAATGAAAAGAGCCGCCCAGCAAGCTGTGGCAACAACTATAAGATTCCAAAACAATGGTAAAATTTTAATATTTTTTGACATCTATTTTTCACGTGCAGTTAGATATTGCAAACTAAAGTAATTCCTATCATCAATCCATACTTTACTTAAATCAAAAAAATCTCCAGCCAAAGCGGCAATTCCATCCAGTGTATATTTGTATGAATACTCAGTCAGCAGTAATTCGCCTGCCTTAAAGATAACTTCTTCATTCATAAAAGTCACGTGCTGATCTTCTCTGCTTCTCAGATACATTTCAATCCGACCTTTCTCTTCATTGTAAGGTGCAAAATGTTCAAATTTTGAAAGGTCAAATTCACCTCCATAATATTTATTTATATGCTCAAGAATATTTAGATTGAATAAAGCGGTTACGCCTGACTCATCATTATAGGCACTTTCAATAACATTCCTGTCTTTCTGAAGATCCGCCCCAATTAAAAATCCTCCACTGGTGCCAATGTCCTCAGCAATTATCTTAAAAAATTCTTTTGCTTCGGTATTTGTAAAGTTGCCAATCGTTGACCCCGGGAAATAGGCGATCCTGTGCTGATAGGAATTGGTTTCTTTAGGTAAAACAATAGGCTGCGTATAATCCGTAACAAGTGGATAAATATTCAGTCGGGGGAATTTGTCTCGGAGTCTTTCCACCGAATTCATCAAATGAATTTCCGAAATATCTATGGGGACGTAACCTCCAAGCTGCCTTGCATTATCGAGAATTAATTGAGTTTTATGGCTGCTTCCACTTCCAAATTCTACTAGGAGAGTATCCGCATTCAGGGGTGATATAATTTCATTAATATTATCCTCCATAATTTTCAATTCTGTTCGGGTAGGATAATACTCATCTAATTCACAAATTTGATCGAAAAGCTGTGACCCTTTTTCATCATAGAACAATTTACAGGGAAGATTTTTTAGAGTACTTTTGAGTCCGGCTAGTATTTCATTAATTATTTTTTCTTCCACCTGAAATTTAACATCCTCTCTCATGGAGCTCCTTATTTCAGATCCTTTGCCAATCTGATTCCCATAAATTGCCACCTGGCGCTATGCGGGAAAAAATTACGATAAGTTTTTCTAATATGGTTTTGCGAAGTCGCGCACGATCCGCCGCGCAATACTATTTGTCCGGACATAAATTTCCCATTGTATTCACCAATGGCGCCCGGAGGTACTTTGTAACCTGGGTAAGGAGCATAATCACTACAGGTCCATTCCCAGACTGTACCATAAAATTGCTTTAAAGGATCAGCAATAGTGTCTATTGTTAATCCCATTGGATGGAATGAGCTATCATCAACAAAATTACCTTTTATCTCAACTCCCTCAGATGCTCTTTCCCACTCAAACTCAGTTGGCAATCTGAACCCTTTCCAGTGAGCATAGGCTTCTGCCTCGTAAAAGCTGATATGAGTAACCGGTTCATCAGGATGCACTTTTCTAAACCCATTCAGGGTGTAGTTCCACCATTCATTTTCAATCTTCTGCCAATAAAGCGGAGAGCGCCAATTATTCTCCTCAACTGCAGTGTACCCGCTTGAGAGCCAAAGAATCTGATTTTCATAACCCCCGCTCTCCATAAATTCGATGAACTCGCCGTTTGTTACAAGCCTGTCTGCAATGGCAAAAGGCAGAGTTAACGCCTTATGCCGGGGAATTTCGTTATCATAGAAAAACTCACTGCCATTACTGCCAATCTCTTTCGTGGATTCTTCAAACTCGACCCAGTGAATATCTGCAGGTTTTATAGGAGTATAGAGAGGTTGCTCTCTATAAACCGGGTAGAGAGGGTTTCGCGAAAACATATGCTTAAGGTCAGTCAGCATTAATTCCTGATGCTGCTGTTCATGATTCAGCCCAATGTTGAAAGTAACAGTCAGTTGTTCTAACTGCTCCTCTGTTGTTTTCTCTATGAGTCCCAGCATATGTCTGTCGATATAATGTCGATATTCCATTACCTCTTTTACTGTCGGTCTGGTGAGCAATCCTCTGTCAGGACGGGCGAATCTCTCCCCTGCCTGAACATAATATGAATTAAAGAGGAAGGGATAAATTTCATTAAGCGGTTTATAGTTAGGAAGTACTTCCTTCAGAATAAAGGTTTCAAAAAACCAGCTGGTATGGGCAATGTGCCAGCGGATGGGGCTTGCATCCGGCATCGACTGTACAACATAATCTTCAATTTCAAGCGGCTCGCATAATGATTCGGTTAAGGACCGAACAGATAGATATTTATTGCTAAGCTCTTCTTTTAGGAGACTAATATCATCCATTTTTGATATTTCCTTTTTATTAGTTTCATTTATAATGCTCTCAATACAGAAACCTTTTTATAAATATTAATATCTGTTTGAACAGAACAAGAGAATAAGTAAAACAATTTAGCAGGTTTTCTATTCATCATGTGTAAGATTTATGACAGATTAGTTTCTTTCCGGATTCATGACTTGAAGTGATCCGTTTAACATTTTCACTTAAAATGCTCATTAAACTTATTATCATTCTAAAATGTTATATTGTTGTCAGTGGAATAAATGAAAAATAATTTTCGCTAAATAACCATACTCAGGAATTATAAGTGAAGAATCTACATGAGTGTTAAGGTCATTTATGGTGAAATAGTTTCAAAAAAATAAGTATATTAAGCCGAATAATAATAATCTGTTAATAATATGCTCAAACGATATTTTCTATTACTAACAATATTACTTTCCACCACTCAATTTGCCCAGGATGGAAAGGATACTCTCGAAGCAATAGAAGAGACTTTTATTCGCCTGATTGGCCAGCAAGCCCCACTGCTTGCCCCTGAGTACTACTCAGATGCAAAAGAACAATTCAACCTCCTGAAAGAAGACCACTTTGCTGGTTACCCGATAGATGAACTCTCTTATGAATTAGAAGAGATTTACGAATTATTAGCTGCCGCCGATACCACTTCATTAGCTGCACTTGAGTATTTTTCTGTACCACTTGAAACAAGAAATAATTGCATAGATAAAAACGCGGAAAAACTTTCAACATATTACTGGAATAAAGCCGAAAAATATTTTGGTTACGCCATTGATAGTTTTGTTGATGAAGACCTTGAGGATGCCGAAGAATACTCTGCCGAAGCACTTTCTTACTATACAAGAGCCCTGTCAAATTCAGAAAAATCTCTTGAAATTACTCGTAATTGGGCGCCACAATACGGAGCCGTTAAGGTAAATGCCGAACTTCTTTCACCTGTGCTTTATAATCAGGCTCTCATCCAGAGGAATAGAGCAGTTAAAATGCTCCAGGATGATTACGCTGAAAATGATATTGAAGAAATAATTTCAACAGCCGAATTTCTTTTTGATGGAGCAAAAGAAAGTGCGATTCAGAATTCAATAAATTGTGCTTCAATACTGGAAGCCCGCCATAAAGCCAGGCAACGGAATGCAATGCTATTGGCACCCCAGTACTGGTTTGCAGCCGAAGAAAAGTTCAGAGAAACATGTCTTCAATATATTGATGAGGACGATGACTACTGGGAAACGGGTGTTATGGCTGAAAATTATTACAATGAAGCGACAACAATTGCTTTAAGCGCCTTTTACCTAAATAAAGTTGATAACGCTATTGATGAGGCGAAGCTAAATAAAGCAAATGAATTTGCGCCAATTACCTTTAAGAGAAGTGTAGAGCTTCGCAAAGAAACATTAAATAAAATAGGTGCCATTGGCGATTACCATTTCGAGATTAAATCTCTCGCAGATGAAGCTGAGTATGAAGCGAAACATGCAAGTTATATTTCTAATCTGGTTCAAAAACTTGCTGATCAGGGTAGAACCACGGAAGAAGTTATTTTAGCCTCAGAAAATTCAATTGCAACAATAGCCAATGCCATGAATGTGAAAGCAAGATTTGATAGAGGATATGCGAGAACTACCGAAGCTATACTTGCTGTTGTAAGAGGCGAAAATTATGTTTATGTTGAACCAGCCATAGAGACAGAAGACGATCTTCATAAAGGGATATATGCTCTTGACGCCTCGGAATTGCCTTCATATACAAATGGCTCTGACAACTCTAATTACCCGGACGAATCATCAGATTATCAGGATGATTCCTCGCAAAATTCTTCACTAGAAAATCTTTTCGCCGATGATGAAATAGAAATAATATATGAGGATGATAGAACAATTATCAGGTTAACTGGTTTGGTCTTTCCCGCTGCAAGTACCCGGCTTGAGAACAGGGATTACTCAATTCTCGACCATACAATTGAGGCTATAAAATTAGACCCGGATAGAGAAATATTAGTTGAAGCCCATACCGACAGCAGAGCGAGCCGGAACTTCAACATGTCTCTATCGCAAGAAAGAGCTGATGCTGTAAAGGATTATTTATCACGAAAAGTAAGTAATGATATTACTGCCACCGGGTACGGAGAAAACGATCCCATAGGCGATAATTCTACAGAAGAGGGTAGGAAGATAAACCGTCGTATTGAGGTAATTATTTTAAAAGAGGGGGCTTCAAATAGTACAGATTTGTTCTAGTTATAATTTCAGGTAACCATTATATATATAGAGAACCCCTAAACCGATAAGAACCATTCCTAATATTTTTACAGTCATAACATAAACCCGGCCGCCTATAAACTTTTTTACGTTTGCCGTAATTATAGCAATTGTTATTTTCATCCCTACAAGAAAAGTATAAAATATTATAATAAACAAAGCACCTGTTAATACACTTAAATTAAATGCTTCTGTTAGAAGAGGTGCCCCAAGCGACATCCAGAAAACATAAGGACCCGGCGCCAGAAAATTTGCTACAACCCCTTTCCTGATAGAATTACTTTTCACTACTTCATTGCTGAAGTCTGGAATCGTAACGATATTTTTGTATCCAAGCCATGCAAGATACAAGCCGCCTGCAAATGAAATTAAAGCGAGTAACAGATTAACCTGAGACAATTGTTGAAAAACAAAGAGTGAGAGCAAAACTATCGGCAAATCTGTTATAAACGGTGCAATAGCGACTTTTATCCCTGCTTTAGCCCCATGCTGAATTGATTCCGAAATGATTAGGGCAAATAATACACCGGGTGAAATTCCGGCAGTAAATCCCAGTACGAAAGCGGCTGCCAGGAGTGATTCAGAACTTTCAAACATATCAGAATTTCTCCTCAACCCTCAATACGGGGTATACATTATGAGTTTCGTCGTAGTAAGGAGATTTTTCATAAAACCACCTCATTCTATCACGAGGATTGCTTTCTACTTCAGGATGCTCTTTCAACCATTTCAAAAATTCTGTTTTAAGCTCAGGGTTTACTTTTACCATCTCATTAGCAACCGGAAGCATTGAATATAATTCAAAATATTCTGTCCTGACAAAAATTGTATTGAAGAAACCCCACTTCACGAATGAATCGTCACTTATAGGTTCTAACAGATACATGATAAGAGGAAGCCTGCGCTGGTTGGTTTTAACTATTATAGTTCCCTCAGGTACTTCCACATTCTCTTGATAGTTTATAATTTCAAAGGCAGGCTTAAATCTTCCATCGTAAGGCATAGCATCAAATTTAACATTGGCAAATTTTTTCCGGGCAACATCCAAAATTTCATTTGTTTTTAAAACTTCGTGCTCAATTCCGTGGAGATCTAAAACCTCAACAACCTTTTTCCATTCCTGAGGGATCAAATATGCGAAGGGCACCTTCACTGAGTCAGTGACCACACTCTGATGAATGTGAGGGATTGTTATTTCGAAAGGTTCACCATTATATTCCTTAACCGGGGTTCCCGTTATCCAGCTTTCAGTTTCATTCCACTTTATGCCCTTAAAAAGAAATGAGTCAATTTCCGGGCTATAGTCAAAAAGTACCGGAAAGAATTTTTTCTTCTCGAGATAGTTCTCAATATTCCACATATCAGCGGAATTGTTAAGAGATACCAGTTCTTCATATTGCTTATTGAATAATTCCAGGGAGGATTCTAAAATTGCCTGTGTTGCATGAACGCGTTCTTTGTATGGCTTAAGACTATGAGTTTCTATAAGTAAACCCGGTCTGCTCTGTAAACCTACATATCCGGTTGAGAGCATTGGAGGCGTAACATAATCAAGTAGACCATCGGTCATGTTGTAATTTTTGAACCAAATATAAGGAGCCATCAGGTACCCTTGCTCTTCAACCTTTCTTTTCATAAATGGCTCATACTCTTCCGTCACCCATTTGCTGGTAGCCGGAGGAATATTTCTAAATTTTTCTACAGTGTAAGTGACCGTATATTGCAAATCCAAACCGTCTGTCGTATGGCAATCAATAAAAAAGTCAGGAATCCACTCATTATACATTTTAAGCCATGCCCGCATCTCGGGCGCGTCGGCTTTTACAAAATCACGGTTCAGGTTATAATTTGTAGAGGTTGTACGCCACCCCATGTTCGTTGGTCCGTTCTGGTTTATTCTGTTATAAGGACTTGTTCTTTCGTGCGAGTCAACACTAAAAATGGGGATGACAAGGAGTATTACGTTGTCGAGTAAATATTCCTTTTCTTTTGTGATTAACATTTCACGCAGCATTATCATGGAAGCGTCCTTCCCTTCAATCTCACCGGCATGTATTCCATTTTCAATAAGAATGATAGGCTTTCTTGTCTCTTTAGCTGAAACCGGATCAAAGGCACCCTCCTTTGAAACTATCAACAACATCAAATCACGACCCTGGGGTGAATTCCCAAACTTTACAAATTTTGCATAGGGTGAGTTGTCAGCAAGTTTCTTAAAATACTCCATGGATCCTGCATAGCTTGACGTTTCCTTATAGCTGGTTTTTTCGCAGAGCGTTTTCCATTCATCCGGGACTACCGTTTGAGCAGATAATATTGTAAAGGAAAATAGTAGAATTAAAAAATACTGAATAGATGTAATCACTTTACAACCCCCGAAGTTGTTTTATGAGTTTTTTGGATACCTAATATAATATTATTAGTTGAATATTTTTTCATTAACCTCTGTGTTCTCTGCGCCTTCTTTGTGGCTCTCTGTGTTTAGATTTACCGTGAAGAAAAAGGATTGAGTTTTCGGAATGGCGATTCTTTTTACTATTTTTAATCATTAAATAAATATCATCAGGTCAGGACATATCCTGCCTCTACAGAGAAATAATCATGCGAAAAGAAAAAGATTTTATTGGTGAAATAGAACTGGATGAGTCCACACTCTATGGAATCCAAACCTACAGAGCCCTGGAAAACTTTCCCCCTTCGGGCGAGCGGATAAATCCTTACCTGATTCGTTCTTACCTTCAGGTAAAGAAAGCGGCAGCACTGACTAACTGGAAAGTTAACCTCCTCTCCAATGAACTGCATCCATACATCGATAAAGCCATAGATATGTTAATCGATGAAACCAACGGGTTAATCAATGGTGAATCTGAATCGATATTTGATACCATTGTCGTCGATCCATATCAGGGAGGTGCTGGTACTTCTTTAAACATGAATATCAATGAAGTTATCGCAAACAGTGCCCTCATAATTGCCGGAAAAAAACCGGGTGAGTATGATTACATCCACCCGCTTGATCATGTGAATATGAGTCAGTCGACCAATGACACTTTCCCGACAGCACTTAAAATGGCATCCATTGAACTCCTGCGGGAATTGCAGGAAGTCTTCTCCGCTCTTCAACGTGAACTCCAGAACAAGGAAGAGGAATTCAGCGGCATCCTTAAGCTCGGACGCACGCAAATGCAGGATGCAGTGCCCATCGCACTTGGGCAGGAATTTGGCTCTTACGCTCAGGCTATTGCGCGCGACAGGTGGCGTTTTTACAACGCAGAAGAACGATTACGCTCTGTTAACCTTGGCGGGACAGCCATCGGAAACTCAATAGCAACAAATACAAAATATGTTCTCTCAGTCGTTAACGAATTGCGTAACATTTGCGGGTTGCCCATAGCAAAGGCTGAAGACCTTATTGAGGCAACTCAGAACCTTGACATGTTCGTTGAAGTGCATGGCATCGTAAAAGCCGGCGCAACATCTATTCAGAAATTCTGTAATGATCTGCGTCTCCTATCTTCAGGACCGGACGGTGGATTTGGAGAAATCATTCTTCCGCAAAGACAGGCCGGCTCAACCATTATGCCAGGCAAAGTCAATCCTGTTATTTTGGAAAATACAATTCAGATTTGTGAAATTATTAAAAGTCATGATCAGACGATTACAAACCTTATTTCCAATGGTAACCTTGAACTGAATCAATATATGCCTGTTATAGCTCACCTCTTCCTTAAAACTATGGTTATGCTGCGCGATACGGCTAAGAATTTGCGGGTAAAATGCATTCAGGATATTAAAGCAAATAAGAAACGATGCGAAGAGAACCTTTTGAAATCAAAGGCGATTGCTGCCACCATGATACCGGTATTTGGATATGATAAAATTGCTGAAATTGTAAAACTAAGTGACGAAAAAGATGTGCCATTTGTTAAGCTGTTGATGAGCGAATTGAACCTAAGCAAAGACGAATTAAATAAAATCTTACAAAAAGAATTAGGAATTACCCTTGAGTTCAGCACCTAAATCGGAACGGAAACACCTCGTATTTATCGGAAGACGTAACGCCGGTAAATCTTCATTGATAAATGAATTTACAGATCAGGAACTAAGCATCGTAAGCGATCATGCGGGAACAACCACCGATCCCGTGTCAAAAGCTATCGAGCTTCTCCCCTTTGGTCCCGTGGTGGTTGTTGACACCGCCGGGGTTGATGACGTTGGCGAACTTGGCGAGAAGAGAATCAGTAAAACCATAAAAGCAATTTCTTCTGCTGACTTCGTTATGTTCGTTTTTGACGCGACACAGGAAATGACCGAGGTAGAACGTGATTACCTTCGCTACCTTGATAAAATTCATGCACCTTTTGTATGTGTGCTTAACAAGACTGAACTAGGTATAAATAAGAAATTGAAGGATGAGCTTTCCGATCAGGACCGCTTCATTTTTGAGGTTAGCTGTCTTGAGAAAAAAGGAATTTATGAGCTGAAGGAAGGGGTTCAGAAACTCATTCCCAATGAACTTGAAACTCCACTTGTCAGCGACCTGGTTAAACAAGGCGATATAGTTGTACTGGTAGTACCTATTGATCTTGGCGCCCCTAAAGGTAGATTAATTGCGCCTCAGGTTCATACCATACGCGAAGCGCTTGATGAAGACGCAATTGTTGTTATGTGCAAGGATAAGGAACTCCGTGCCACCCTCAACGCCTTAAAAGAGCCGCCGGCTCTGGTAATTACAGATAGCCAGGCTATTATGCGCGTTGCGGCTGATGTACCGCCAAATGTTAAGTTGACAACTTTCTCCATTCTCATGGCACGTTTCAAAGGAGACCTTCTCAATTTCGTGCAAGGCATTGGCGTTATTGATTCTCTTGAAAATGGGGATAAAGTACTCGTTGCTGAAGCATGCACTCATCATGTTCAGGAAGATGATATAGGCAGAACGAAAATACCACGGTGGATTCGTAATTATACAAAGAAAGAACTTACCATTGATGTTAAATCGGGACGTGACTTCCCGGAAGATGTGAGCACATACAAACTCATCATACACTGCGGCGGATGCATGTTAACAAAGAAAGCAATGCAGACGCGCATAAAAGAAGCCAACTACGTTAACATCCCAATTGTTAATTACGGATTAATTATCAGTTATATGCACGGAGCAATCCCAAGAGCCTTAGAACCGTTTCCGGAGGCTATTGAGTATCTGAAGGGGTTGCAAAGCTCAACCTAACAAAATGCAAGTCGGGGACCACTCCCCGACGGGAATAACATGAAATGAGTAGTTCACTTCTAGTCGAGGTTTGGACCTCGACTTCGCACATATATCACATTATTGTTGCAGAATTAATTACTTGACATAAAGTCATAATTATTTTAATATTGAAGCAATCCAGTTGCACTGGAGGTGGAAGGACACAAGAGCCTTTGCCCCCTACAAGGGGTTTTTTATGATAATGTTTTAACAAATGGTTTTCCTGAGAATTATAAGTCGTGGGATCACTTCCCAACGCAAATAACAGAAACAACAGGAGTCAGCAATGCCTCTTCGTGGCAGAAGTAACCTCACTGATGAATCTATTTTCTTCGTAACAACCACGGTTAACAATTTCCAAAAAGTTTTTTCTATAGAAGAATGTTGTAATGTTTTGATCAATAACATTAAGCATTATCAAAAAAGATACAACTTCTCAATACTTGCTTACGTAATTATGCCTCACCACTTTCATTGGATAGTTATCGTTGATACTAAGAAAGGGACAATATCTGATGTAATGCGTGATATCAAAAAATACAGCGCGTGGGATATTCTTGATATCATTGAAAAAGAAAATTTGAGTATGTACAGAAAGTTTTCTAATCCTAAAGTCTTTGGACAGAAGCGACAGTTATGGATGCACCGCTTTGATGATAAAGTTGTCCGAACTCAGTCCATGTTCGAATTACAAGTGGAATACATCCACAATAATCCTGTTAAGTCCGGATTGGTGGCTAAACCAGCTGACTACAAATACTCAAGTGCAAGGAATTACTATGACAATGATCATTCCGTTATTGAAGTTGATACTGGATTTTTTCGCCTTCAACACCCTTGAAGCACACAAATCGGGAACTGTCTCCAGAGGCTGTTGAGTAACTTAATGGATTGCAAGGTACAAGTTCACTAAATGCAAGTCGGGAACCACTTCCCGACGGGATTTGCCTAACCCAATTTCACTCTAGTCGAGGTGTGGACCTCGACTTCGCATTTTGCGCTGTTATTTCAAGTCGCGACGTTAACATCCCAATTGTAAATTACGGATTAATTATCAGTTATATGCACGGAGCAATCCCAAGAGCCTTAGAACCGTTTCCGGAGGCTATTGAGTATTTGAAGGAGTTGCACTCTTAGGAACCGCAACTTAGCTATACATTGAATTGAATGGACAAATCAAAAATCCACATTCTCAGTCAAATTCTTTTCCAACTCCCACTTCAGGGGGTTCTGTTTTACCCTGTGAGATAATTGCTTATTCAGTCTTTGATACATTTCTCCCCGATCTCAAAATGAAAACATCATAAAAATTTTTCAGGTCTTATCTCACAGGGTGAATATATCTTCTAATGTCATTTAATTCCCTCTCGTTGCGGATAATCCTGTCGTAAAAGGAGCGTTGCCAGAGTTTTCCTTGGAAATTATATTTCAAACGAGCGTCGTACGTGACCTGCCGCTTAAACTGCTGTATTACCTTTGACAAGGTCATTTTAGTTCTGTCTTCCGTAGGGGATGCAAACTCTGCATCCCCTGGGGCATTGTCTCTTGAATTACCTTGTTTATTCAATTCTCTTATTTCTATCGTTTGTTCCCGTAATGTTTGTTTGCGGGACGCAATTTTTAATTTTGGGGACGCAAGGTCTGCGTCCCCTACGTTGTTAATTATTATAATGCCGTGGATGTGGTTGGGCATGATGACATAGTGATCTAATTCGACTTTTTGAAAATGGTCGGGTATTTGTTTCCAGCAATCGTGCGCAATCTTTCCAATATCATTCGGCGTCATTTCATCATTAAGAACTTCACCAAATAACTTATTATGGTTATCCGCACAAATTGTTATAAAATACCACCATGGAATGGAATAATCATAATCTGCATGCCTTGTCGGTTTTCGCTCTCTGTTTTTCGAACTCATAGCTGATCCAAACACCATTTTATTATCAAGGTAAGGAATTTTTAGATATTGCGAAATAATGTTGAATGGTAAATTTTGAATTTTTAATTGAAGAGAGAAAGAGCAAAAGCGTCATTTGCTTCTATTAGGATTCCAGGAGCGTCAATAAAATAATTTCACATGAATTAGAATCTGAAAATTAACTAATAATATTACTCCTTCAATAAAAAACCCGGGGATCGTTCATCCGCCGGGCTAGTTCAGTGCTTTTAATTAAAAATTAAGAATTCAAAATTAATAATTACTTGATAAGCATCATCTTCTTCACCGAAACATATTTCCCAGCCACAAGCTTATAGTAGTAAACACCCGTTGAAAGATTTCCTGCATCGAAGTTAAAAGTATGATTACCGGCTGAGAGGTTTTCATCCACTAATGTTGTTATTGCTTCACCAAGGGTATCGTAAACCGTTAAGGTAGCCTTCGTTGCGATAGGTAGTTCAAAAGATATTTGTGTTGAAGGATTAAAGGGATTTGGATAGTTATTGTTTAACTTAAACCCGTTTGGTACCTCATTATCAGGAATAGCGCTGGTTGCCAGGATTATCTCGCGCCAGTCATTATCATTGTAAAGAGTAACCAACAAAGAATTTCTTTTTATATTATAAGTTGGATATACTATCCCTGTCCCCTCGTAAATCATTTCCATATCACTTCCCGGTACAAGATCAGTTTTGTATATACCAGGAAGATAGTAACCTGTTATGTAATAATTACCGTTGTTATCCGACGCAATTCCATCACTGCCGCCAAGAGTTGTAGTTCTAACAACTGAGACTGAAGAATCGGACAGGTTTATTGCCATAATAGGGGGATAAGTTTTATCGAGACACACCAAAATTCTGTTCTTGCTTTCCTCGTATAACATTCCGTTGGGTTGGTCTATCCACTGTCCACTGACGAATACCCAATAAGTCTGTGTTACGGGATCAATTTTAAATATTCTTGTCCCAAATCGTTCAGAAGTATAAAGGAATCCCGCGGAATCCGCTACAAAGCCGGATAGAAACTGCACTCCGTCGCCCGAAAGATTGAGATTCATAACCTTTTCTCCGGTATCCAGATCAAAACCAAATACCCTTCCGTTAAGGGCAGAGCCATACACAACATTTCCTACTATTTGCATGGCATCAACCATACCCGCGTTCTCAACGAAATAACTTTGAGCTTTCCTGTTATCAATCTGAACAAGATCTCCATTTCCGCCATAATTTGATACCAGGTAACGATCATGTGCAGTATCTATGATAATTTTTTGTGGTTGAACTAATAAATTTTGAGCGCTCGAAAAGGATGTAACAAATAAAAATATGATTAAAACGATTACTTTTTTCATGACTGCCCCCGGAATTGTAAATTGAATTTCACGTCCCCAATGTATAAAAACAAATTGAAAAGCCGGTTCTCACCGATCGGCAGGGACGATAAAAACAAATAATATTCCTTTTATCACGATCCGACTGTATGTAAAGTCCAAGAATTATAGGTTGAAGAGCAACCACTCTTCAAGCCATATTTTATTTCAATCCTTCCGGTATTTCAAATAACTCGTCTGACGGTTCAACATTAAATTTCACATTCTTGTAAATCCCTTTCTCCATTCCCTCACGTCCATCAAAGGAATATCCGTCAGGGAAAAGAATCCCGTCAAAATCAATGTAGTTTGTTATCAGATTCTCCCAAATGTCTTCAACCGGTTCCCCGTCCCAAATAACATGGCGGCGAGAAACGAGAAAGCTATCAACATCAATAAAATACATCACAATTCCACCAAGCGGCAGCTCAACATAGAGTTCGTAAGTTTGCTTATCATTAATCTCCACAATACCTCTCAATTCCGAAGGATATTCAAAAAAAGCCGGGAAGATGAGAGCAATATCAACCTCAAAATGCCGCCAGTATGCAGAGTCAATCACTTCCGGATTTCGGGGATTCCCCTCTTCGTCTGGTGTTCTCTCTACCCATGCAGCACGTTGCCCATTAAAAACCAATATTCCGGAATTAGTCTCATTTCGGAAAAGGTTTGGACGTTTTACAGTCATTTTATTTGGCACTTCTTTCCCGTGAAAGACCGCCTCAAGGTAGATTGATTTAATATCATCATTTTGCCATTCACCAAACATTGCCTTCCAGGACCGATTAATGATTTCCTCTTTTTTGAGTTTCATATCACTATCTTGTGCGTTAATACTAATTGCCATAATTATAAATATTATTATTGGAAAGTTCGCTCTCACTAACTTTATCAGTTTCATACCTGCCCCTTTTTATTGAGATTAGTTATTAGCATTGAAATTGCATTTTTAGTAACTTAACTCCCGTTATAACATGATGATGCAACTATTATCTTTGGTAATTAAAAGACTCCCATGAACAATTTCAAGATGACTAAAGTACCTTTTTGATAAATGTACTTCAGTACTATTCAAAAAACTTAATAATGTCCATTATGACTGACTCAGTAAACATCTTTATTTCAATTATCAACCTGTTTTCACTTCTGATTGGTGGGTCGGCTATAGCCATTATCTTTAAGTTTGCAAGAACAAACAGCAGCGCCTATTTGAACTACTATTTTCTCTTCCTTATCTTCGGTGTCATTTCCGGTTTCTGTGACTGGATTGTTTTCAACTGGGTGCTACTACTGGTTCCCGGTATGTCTCCTGCCGCCGCAGATTGGGTCTACCACATCTTCTGGGACTTAATCGGGTTCCCTTCTGCGCTTATCTCAGTATACTTTCTGATCAGAACTATAAACCACATGCTGGATATTAATTATAGTAGTTTGAATAAATGGATTACTGTTTCTCTGGTAATGGTGATTGTAATGCTTTCTTATACCAGTCTGTATTTTCGATTACAGGAAACTGAAAGCATTCTTAGCTCATTTTTGTGGATGATCTTCTTTTATTTGCTTCCACTCGTTCAATTATCCTATTTGGCATTTACATATTATAGATCAATCAAGTTGCGGAATAAAAACTCACCAGTCGGGAAATTCATTCTGATTCTATTCTTCACTTTTTTCTTTTGGTATTTGCTTTCGCTCGCTCCAATCAAATTTGGCCTATGGCGGCATCTTATTATTTTCACCTATTATCTTGCTCTCTTCCTTCCAACGATCTATCTGTATTTCTTTTTTAATAGCAGGAACTCAGAATCCAATCCTATTATTTCAAATATAGCTGATCCGGAGGATGTTTTTGTGCAGTATAAATTTACTAATAGAGAAAAGGAATTAGTCTTGCTTCTGCTGGCAGGTAAAAGCAACAAAGAAATATCTGATGGGCTCTATATTTCGATACAGACAGTTAAAAACTACATAAGCAAAATCTATAAGAGACTTGGGATTAAAAATCGTGTTGAGCTGGTTAATTTAATTCACAGAAATCGCGGCAGCTCAGAATAATATTCAAGGATAAAGTCAGCATCCATAATTTTCGGAATCCTTTTCAGAAGGACTATCAAAAACGGTAGAGAAAAGCTGCAAACTCTTCGCGACGACTATGTTATTATTCTGTAAGCGTTGATAATACAATATATTCCCTCAGCAATCCTTCTGGTGATATCAATTCAGGAGTTCCAAAATAGCCGCAGTTGAAGACAACAATCATATCCAGTTCAGGATTAATATACATCATTTGTTCTCCGTAGCCGGCAGCGAAGAAATAATTCTGAAAATTTCTAATTCCAGTGTTCCAATTACTCCACCACTGATAACCATAACCGTTGGCCATACCCCAATGAGGATTTACATGGAATGCTTTCGATGCATCAACCCATTCCTGCGATATTATTTGAGTCCCATTCCATTGCCCCCCGTTAAGAAATAATGAACCTATTTTAGCAAGGTCTCTGGGTGTAAGCCAAAGTCCACCGGATGCAAAATAATATTCACTACTCAAACGTTCCCACCTGTATTGGGTTATCCCAAGAGGCGTAAATACATTTTCAACTGTATAATCCAATAAGTTACTACCGGAAGTTTGCCTTATAATTTCAGCAAGTACATTTGTTGCGCCGCTGTTGTAGAAAAACTGTTCGCCAGGTTCCGCATGCATATCTTTAGATAAAACAAATTCTATTGGATCTGGTCTTGTAAATAATCTTGTAATATCATTTCTATAATCACCGTAAGGATAGGTTGTTTCATCAAAATTAAGCCCCGTTGTCATGGTTAGTAAATGCTCAACGGTTAGGTTTTCTTTTGTGCCGGTTAAAATACTGCTGTATTGGGGAAGGTATTCTGACACTTTCTTTTGCATATCGCTGTTTATAAATCCATTCAAGACCGCATTACCAAACGCCACCGAAGTTACACTTTTACTAACTGATGCTAAATAGTGGAGATCATCCCTCTTGTACTGAATATAAGTTGATGTTTGACGAGGCGGATCAGAACGGTGGGCACGATTAAAAAAATATTTTTCGAAAACCAGTTTATTGTTTTTAATTATCAGGATATCGTGAATGCTATGATGGGTTTGACTCTCAATTTCATCCATCATCATCGCTAGCGGAATTGACCTCAGCCCAACATCTTCAGGTGTGGCAGTTTCCCAACCATCATTAATTTGTTCAGGTACCTCCAAAGGTTCGACTGTGTTATTCACCTGATCATCACTACAACTTGACATCAGAATAAATGCAAAAATTATTATTAATAAAGTATATAAGTTTTTCATCATTCCCCCTGACAATTTATTAATATACTTGCTTTCTTCTTTTCATTCTAACAAGATATGAAGTGAGGACTTTCTAATTCAATATTAAAAATTGCCCCCTGTTAAGTAACTAGACAATTCAACATTAGAAAAGGGTTACTATATTTCAAATATATGTTGTTCTTTTGGCGCAAGATTCATGAGAATAGAATCTATATTAGATTGAGTAAGAAACCAATCTATCATTCTTCATAAAGAATAATATCGCGGGAAGGATGGAAATGAAGGTATGATTCCGGTTATATCTTCTCCCTTTACCCATCGATCTATACTTAATTAAAACAATATTTTTAATTTTCACTATTGTTAATTGATTTTATACTTCCTGTAAATAAAAACAAGCGAAATGCTTGAAATCACCAGTAGGATAAGAGATCCTTCAAATCCTACAATACCACCAGTTAAAAGTTCATTTCCAGTTGACTGAATGGTTAATAGGGAGTAGCCAAAACTTTTTCCACTTATTGAAGATCCAAAGAAGATGCCCATAAAATAATTCCAGGAGAGATGGAAAACTATGGGGAACCACAAATTTTTCTTCTTGACGAAATAAATACCAATCATTCCACCAAGAATCATACAATTTAACAACTCAACAACACTGAAATACTGATTTGAGATATGCATTAGTCCAAATAAAATACTAATCCAGACAACAGTCCACATTGGATGAATTGATTCCAATAAAATCCGCTGAAGATATCCGCGTAGTGGCAATTCTTCAATAGCAGCATAGAACATTAGAACTACTATAAAATAGAGTAGTTTCCAAACATCAAAATTGAACGAGACAATCTGTATCTGACCGCTCAATACTAGTATTGCAAAAGTGGATCCCATAATGAGAATGGGCAGGAGGATTGCCAGAGAAATGTCTCTGCCGATATTTCTAAAGGCAAATCCGAATGAAGAAAGTGGTTTCCTTTCCATGAATTTCCATAGAAGCAAAACTGCTCCTAAGGTAAAGAGCAATGGGATTAGAGAAAGACCAATGTAATCAAAGTTCCCAACCATCCGCGACAACTTTTTTATGGCAATTTCTGAAGTAATTACTGCTACCATAATAAATACAAAACCAAGAATGCAACGTATCCAAACGTTTTTGACAAGGGGTGTTGTATTTGATAACAATTTCTTATTCATCTACTCTCCATTATTATTTACAAAACGTTGGTATTAAAATCCGGGCAAATAGTTTCGCCCAAACAATTTTGGATCTATAGTTGTATTAGACAAGATTTTATTGACACTAGTTACAAAATACTGAATGTCTTATAGTCTAGAAGCAAAAAACTCACACCAGATGACTGATGTGAGTTAAATTATTTTCAGAAGTGAATCCTGTTGCAGTTAATTAATATTTAAGAAAACATCTAGAGATTAATCACCATCTATTAGTTGTTTCAGCATATCAACGCCATTCTTATTACCCGGATTCAGTTTCACTGATTTTCTGTAATTTTCAATCGCTCCCTTCTTATCACCTTTCTTCATTAAAGCCTCACCATAACTATCATAGGCATTCCAGGAAGTTGGGTACATTTCAGTTGTTAATTTGAATATTTCTACAGCGTCATTAAGTCTATCTTCCTGAATCAAACTATAACCATAAATAATGAATTCATTCTCCAGACAATAGTATTTGTCATTATTTGCTATTAAGTCATTGATCGCAGATTCAGCTTCCTCAAAATCAGAGTGCTTTAGGATCTCGTTAATACCGGTAACAGCAGACGTCTTAAACACTTTTCTGCTTTTACTAAATGCATCCCAATTATTAATTACCTCGATTCCCTTTTCTAAAATTGGTTCAATCCCTTCAAAAAGATTTTTTTGAGTAGCAGTCGCTTCAACATTCGGTTCTAACCCGCTATGCATATATTCTGATCCGTCAGGGTAATATGATCTGAAGGTAGCCACTTCCAACGTCCCGCCTCCGGGCAATGGAACGTTTATAGGGTTACCCGCGCTGCCGGGTGTTTTTTCGCCAACAAGAAGCGCTCTTCCTGAAAATTGCAGAACAAGAGCAAAGTCCTCCGCGGTACTTGCTGAGCCAATACCGGTAAGCACAACCAGAGGTCCTAAATATTTTTTCTGAGCCCGTGGAAAAATAAGTTCGCATGTTTCCAAAAGCTGTGTGCTTCTTCCCCAGGCACGGTAAGCTCCAATATATTGAGGGAATTTTAATAAAGGTCTGTTTATGGGTTTATCAATAAGACAACTGATCATCCGTTGCGCTTCTCTGTCAAATCCACCAGAATTATATCTCAAATCTATTATCATACCTTTCGTTTCTGAAGGTTCAAGGTTATCTATCATATCCTGAAAATCTTCAAGCATACCCTCTGATGTGAAATTTGGAATACGCACATATTGAATGCCACCTGGCAATGTTCTGAATTCCATATTTTTATCAAACCCATTCCACTGAGCGAACCGTGGCAGAAAAGGTGTACCGGAAGCAATTCCGTTTCTTGTTAAGGTTACATTTCTTGCTGTGCCATCTATATCTTTTACTTTTAGATTTATTTTGCCGCCTCTTTCGCCCATAAATATTGACCATACTAATATTTGATCGCCAAGCTCTGTGCCCGTCGCTTTATAGCGAAGAACATTTTCCTGAAAATATGTTTTAATGGGTATACCTGTCCCCACTTCTAATATCTCTAATCCTGGATAAATATTCTGACTCTTATTCTCCTCTGTGTCTCCAACACGTGCAAACACAAATTTATTTTCTACTATTTGCACTTCTACTGCCGGTAAATCATCCGTTTGCTTGAAGGGAAACCAGGGGGGTCTTATACCGGTATGCCCATCCTGCAATAAAGTAACAAACTCCATTAGTACAGCGTAATAACTTTCGATATCCTCTGCAGCAATCACGCGTGGAATAAACTGCTGGACTTTCGCATCCCAATCTAAATCAGGCATTTTGTCAAACCAGGGATAGTTGTATTTCGCCTCGGACCATACTGTCATCAAACCAAAAACTTTTTGCTCAGTCGATCCTGTCCATTTTATCATCTCATTCGTACTTTCAGGTTGGGCTGATGTTGTATTTACAAAGAAAGCAATAGCAGATATTGTAAGCAGCGCATTACAAATTATTGATCTCGTTTTCATTTTTCTGTTTATCCTTTTTATATAGTTCTTACCCAAATTTTCACTTTGTTATCCAGATTAAATCAGGATTTTGTATCGCACATTTAATCATTTTACTTTTTTTGCATAATTTTCATTCCCATTTCGCGAAAAGTTCAGCCCGGTAACAATATCATTTTCTCTTAAAAAAGTTACTTCAATACCAAAACCGGGAATATTGAATTTATCTTTTTCCATTGGAAAAACCTCAAATGGTTGTGGTCTACCTGTAACACCAACAAAAACCTGAACACCCTGTACTGAAATGGTCATAATAATTTCAGGGTTAAGCTCGTATTCTCCAATGTATTCCATGTATCTTTCATCTGCAGCAATTGACTCTTTTTCATGTTTGCCCTCATTTTGTTTTGCCCTAATTATATCCATAGCTTTATCTAAGGCATCTACCCCCTCAGTTTTGATATCCGGTATTACTCCTACCCCCTCACAGTTGGTTTTAGTAATCGGATTTATTGATGTTTCAAAAGGCAATTTAATGATGAAATAGTCATTAAGTATTTCGGGTCCCTTGGTTCCGTTAACTCCAAAATTTGTTTGCTCACCAATAATTATGGACCTACCAAGTTTTTGTAAGTTATAAGCAAAAATTTCAGCCGCCGAAATGGAATTTTTATTAACCAGAATATAAAGAGGCGTTTTGACCATCCTTTTCACAGGTAATCCTGGTAAAACGCGATAGGGAATAACTTCACCAGTAGAGGGAATATGAGATGTAAACAATATGGTGTTTTCATCTTCCTGATAATCATAAAAACAACTGCCTAAAAGCTGTACCATTGTAGGATATCCGCCGCTGTTTTCTCTTAAGTCAATAATCATTGCGTCTGTATTTGCAAGAAATTTCATGGCAGTAAAAGCTGTTTCACTACTTGCGCTATTTACCATATCAAAACGAGATAATTTTAGATATCCAACATTGCTGCTTAGTATTTCCAGGTTCTCAAAGCCAAAGTTGGTTTTACTACTATTTTCAATTTCCTTTTTTGTATGCTCCTCTTTTTCAGATTCGGAAAGCATTTCAAGTTTTTTTATATCCTCAACCTGTGATGGAGAGTAGTAAATTGCCAGATGCTTATCTTTTGATATCTCATACAAATCATTGACAAGTGAAGCGCCAAATTGACCGAACTCTTCTATATTATCATACTTCCCATTCTTCAGATTATCATTTAACTGTTTAGCCATTTTCTTACCTGTTTCAGGATAGACATATGAATCTGACAGCATCTTTGAGAGCTTTTCAATAGTCTCTCCTCGAATGGCTTCATTAAGTTTATTGCTTAATTGTCCAAAACTATTGTTTGAAAGTAATCCAACTATTATCAACGTTGTCGCTATAAATCTGAAAGAGTAATATTGTTTCAACTTATTATCCTTTTTTGTTTTATTGTATTAATAATTTATCCATGATTATGCCCTGCCGAAAAAAGATCAATATTTTCCAAAATTACATGCCATATGATCTATGAACTCTGATTGAGTTGATATTAGCAACCACTTTTCAAATCGCAGTAACTTCCTTTTCAACACTTCCCTATGTTTCTGCTTCAGTTCAAGTGTCAATCGCCAAAACAGAGAATAATTGCGAAAGATTCAATTCTATTCAACTTCAACTCAATCTTTAATTAATCGAACGGAATTTCCACCGATATTTCCACAACCCTCATGATCTGGAAAATTATTATTGAATGAAAAAAGATATCGTATATATGAATGATCAGATGTATAAACTGTTGATGTCCAAAATCCTCCCCAGGAACCCATTTCTACATATTGTCCGGTGTAAGTTCGATATCCTCCAAATTTTGCCTCAAAACCACTACTCCCACCAACTTTCAATTTTACCGCAACATCAGAACCGAGTGTTCTTGCAAGAATAGCCCATTCTGCTTCGCTAGGTAGATGCCAACCTTCAATAAAAGGCTTTTGGGCAGCTTCCCAGGTATATAAGCGTCCATATTCGTTAAGAAAATTTTCATCATTATTATAAATGTAAACTCCAGAAACGTTTGTGCCATCTGAGGTGATTTTTGATTTTAAATTTTCTGCCATCCACCACTGATCTCCAATTTTAACAGTGTTATAACTATTATCTTCGGCATCTGTTATAATTCCCGTTTCTGTTAATGAGTCAGTATCTGGTTCAGTTATAGTTTTTTTTTGACACGACAAAATTCCTATTAATGAAACAAATATTATCACTGTAGTTAAAATCTTTTTTAAAAACATACCTACCCCCTTCTATTTTGCCATCAACTGTAAGATTAATTGAAAAAATATTTTTTATCACACTGCAAATTGGACTATATTTTTTTGTTAGTCTTTCACATAACGCACAGCAAAAGCAATTCCTGAAGTTTTGTCAATTGGGCTGACTTCTTTTATGACATTTGCCGAAGTATTATAAATATAAACGCAATAAGGTTCACTTCCATTCTCTGCTGTACCCCAATAAGAACCGTGTTTGCCGAGTTCATAGTAAACTCCATCAGGTCCACGAAATCCACCTGCTACAGTTGTTAAACCTGATGAGTTAGTAGCTCCCGAATTTGGACTGTTCCAATGGGCTGTTCCGGTTTCTTTTAGATTTCCACCAGCTACGCTGGAGCCGCCGAATGAGTTAATTAACTCTTCCCATTCTGCTTGTGTGGGTAAGTGCCATCCTTCAGGAGTAGCCAGTAAGGCATCTGACCATGTATATAACCTGCCATAAGCGACAGCATTACTATTATTTTCATCATATACATATGCACTTTGCAAATTTTGTCCGTCAGCGCTTTTAACTGCTTTGTAATTTTCTCTCATCCAGTAGTTAGTCCCGATTTTTACAGCTTGGTATGTATTGCCATCAACATCCGTAAATGAAATATTTTGATCGGAAGCAGGAGGTGGATCAACAGCTCCCTCTTTACACGATGAAAAATTAACAATCATAAAGCTTATTAAAACTATTTTGATTGTCTTGCTTAATAACATGATTCCCCCATTATTAATATTGTTTTGTTGTTTTCAATAGAATATTCAATCCAATTTCTCTCATACCTTTATGAAATCAGTAACACCGTATAGTGTATCACAAGCCACTCACAGTAAAAGGAACCGGCTTAAAGTGTGAGATTTGATGTATTAATAAAAGCATATTCTTTAATGTATTGCCTCAATGGCACTCACATCCACCCAATAAGTTGCATATCCAGCGTCGCCTGATTTTTGTGTTACAAAAAAGAAATATTTCCCATCAGCGGTTATTGAGGGATAACTATCCTCTGAGTTAGTATTTATAACTGCCCCTAAATTAACTGGTGCGTTCCATGTGTCGTCAGGATTCCCATAGCTTATATACATATCATGCTGACCATAGCCACCTGTTTTATTAGATTCATAAATGATAAACCGCTCATTCGGGTCAACATATCCTACTCCTTCTCCAACATTAGTATTTATGGATGTCCCTATGTTTTCAGGTTGAGTATATTGCCCATTTACTAATCTGGTTCTATAAATATCCAGAGTAGACCAATCATACTGAGAGCTGCTGGTATTCAAGAGTCCAAAATAGATTGTTTTATTCTTTGTCATATGAAAGGAATAACCACGTGTATTTGCAGGCAATGGAATATTTATCGCCGCAGGTTCCGACCATCCTGAGGGAGTACGTGTAACTCTGAATACGAAACCTTCAGGTCTGTGTGAATAAAAGTACAGAGTATCATTACTTTCTAAAAACATCGGGGTCCCATTATAGGAGCCAGTAGAAAACGGCGCTTTCAAGACTTCTGACCATACTCCATTTGTACGTTTAGTAAACCAGATCTCATGAATTTCCGAGCTGTTAAAGTACTTTACAAAATACATTTCGTTACTATCTGGCGAAAACACTGGTGAACTTTGCCACCACCAACTCCGTGTAGACAAATACGAGTTATTCGGTGCAAATTTAACCGGAACCATACCGGGTGGAGTTTGCCCAAGGTATTGATTGTTTCTTCCACCTAAATCATTTGGCTCTGTCGGGGTTCCTGATTTATCTTGACATGAAGAAATTCCGACAATTAAAAAAATAGTTATAATTGAAAAGATGCTTTTTTGAAAAAACATGATATCCCCCATATAGAGTACAAAGATTACAAAACTTCTTTTTACTAAAAAAAAATGATGTTCTACTTTTATTAGCTAAATTTTCTTAAGGTCTAAATTTCCAGAAATCGTTCAGAGTACTAACATTCTCTCTATTTCCTAACCCTATATATGCAAAGGAGTCAATGACAAAACTAACAGCCATAGCACGTCCCGAACCCGGGAAAATTGTTTTCTCAGTCCAGGCATTACTTTGTGGATCGAATTCCCAAATATCTTTAGTAAGTGTAAGTACTGTTCCGCTTGAATTAATGTCATTCATGCCTAATGCGATATATCCCTTGTTCCCAATTGCAAATGCCTGTGCATAACCACGTGCAATGCCTGGAAGATCTACTTTCCGTGTCCATGTGTCCGTTGGCTGGTCGTATTCCCAAAAATCTTTTGCAGTGGTATATCCTTCAGCTGCAATAATTCCGGTTCCCACATAGCCTTTATTACCTATAGTAAACCCGACGGCGGAACTCCGCGCTACCCCTGGAAAGTCATTCTTTTGTGTCCACTGGTCAGTTTGCGGATCGTACTCCCAAACATCATTCTGCTGCCCGGATGGGTAGGAAGTTGACCCGGCAATTATGTAAGCTTTCTGATTAATGACTATAGCCGTAGCTAATAATCTGGCGCCTCCCGGAAAGTCTGCTTTCCGTGACCAGGTATCATTTTGAGGATCGTACTCCCAAATATCCGAAAGCATTATCCTATTATCGGATCCTAAACAAACATAGCCTTTGCCTCCGATGGTAAATCCATTACAATCCAGCCTATAGCTTCCGGGAAAGTTGCTTTTCACCGCCCAGGTATTTGCCGAGGAATTATACTGGTAAACTTGGTTTAGGAGCTGATTGCCCGTGTTGCCAGATACAACATAGGCGTTTGTTCCAATTGTGAATGATGCCGCGCCACCAACTGCTCGTCCGCCAAAAGATGCTACTTGCTCCCATCTATTATTTGTTGATTCTGGGGGATTAACAATATTATCATCCGTATTATCGCCTTGACATGATGAGAAAACAACAAACGATAAAAATATTAAAACTGAGTTTACAAGCTTTCTTAAATACATGCCTTACTCCTTTAATTTTCCTTAAATATTGCGTTCATCAAAAAGTATATCTTACAATGTCGCTAATTGCTTATCACTATTAGTCTTTCACACAACGAATAGAAAATCCGTTTTTCTTCATACTTGTGCTGTGGTTTGCGGGATTCTCCATTGTAAACAAACCTTCGCCCCAGGCAAGAGAAGCGTCTGCCTGAGTACTACTCCACCAATGAGCAAATATTCCAATATTATCAAATGTTCCATTTGTATAAGCACGGTAACCGCCCGGTAATGCTGTAAACGCACTCGAATTATTTGCACCTGTATTTGGTGCAGACCAATGAGAGGTTCCGGCTTCTTTCATTTTACCTCCGGCTACACTTGACCCACCTAAATATGTGGTTAAGGTAGTCCACTCTGCTTCAGTAGGTATATGCCAGCCATCAGGACAAATGTTTTTATTGCCATTGCTGGCAGGATCTACAGTGTACCAATTGTAAAGGGCACCATATACTATTCCATAAGTAGAACTATTGTTTTCATAAAAACAATATGCCGGTGTTGTTAAAGCAGCCCAATCTGTGTTTTCCGTAATATTTGGTATTGGATCCCCATTACTAAAGTGAGTTACTATGAGATTTTCAGCCATCCATACTTGTGATCCGATGGTAACTGTGTGATAGACATTGCCGTCAACATCGGCAACCAAACCCGATTCATTTTCATCTGCTGGATAACTCTCATCATTTTGACAAGCAACAGTTGCTAACATCAACATGATAATTAAAAAAAAAGCTAATCCTTTTAAGTTCATTTCCCCCATTCCTTTCCATTTAATGATATTTATGTATTCGACTCTAAACTAATTGAAAAGTTGGGTGAATGGAATAATCTATTCATAAGCGGTCAAAATCATTCGTGAGTAGCATAAGTGAAGAGATATTACTACATACTTATGGAGAATTATTTTTACCTTTACAATGATATTTATTTGACTCATCAACTTTTCATCATTGCTTATAATTTGAGATGATCCAGAAAATGAATTTCCCAAAAGCAGTTGAAAATTTTTTCTCAAACCGAAAGTACCATTTTTGGTTCGCTCATTTATTATTCTGGTTAACCGTATGGTCTGCTAATTTTTTCCTAACTGAAAAATTATTCGATTCTTTTGGCTCTTTTACTTTACGATTCTTGGCAATATTTTCAGCTTCAATATTGACATATCCTTTACGCATTGTGTATATGCGATACAACTGGCATAGGTTTAAATTGGGAAGGATGGTTTTTTCAGTTTCTTTTTGTTCGATTATAGTTGCGTTTATTTGGTCATATGTAATAGTTCTGTTGAACTATTTCTTTATGGGAAGTCCGCTTTCAATTGACATAATAGCATTTATAGGTAGAGGATATTTCAATTCATTCCCTATTATTCTTTGGAGTAGTCTTTATTTAGGATATAAGATATGGGCAGAATGGAATGACCAAAAATCTCAGCTAGAACAACAACAAACTCTTTTAAAATCATCTCAATTGGAAATGCTGAAATACCAGCTAAACCCTCATTTTTTATTCAATACGCTAAGTTCTTTACGTGGTCTGATAAATGTTGATCCGACAAGAGCAAGAGAAATGGTTACACAGATTTCGGAATTTTTAAGATACTCCCTTCTCGAAGGCAAGAATAACGAAGTGCAGCTTATTAAAGAAATTGAAATAATAAAACAGTATCTGAATATTGAACAGGTTCGTTATGATGAAGATTTGATTCTTGAGTATGATATTTCTCCCGAAACAAAAGACTTGATGATTCCCATATTTTTGATTCATCCCCTGGTAGAAAACGCCGTAAAGCATGGAATGCAGTCAAGTCAATTACCCTTGATAATTTCAATTCGCTCTGAAATAATTGACCGAAATTTGCAAATAGAAGTAGGGAATTCGGGACACTGGATTGAAAATGATAATAAAGGTGGAAAGAATAATTCCGGTATCGGATTATTAAATATTCAAAAACGCCTGGAACATTCATACCCGGGGAATCATTCTTTTGAGATCATTAAAGACCCTGAATTTGTAAAAGTAGTAATAAAAATAAATTACAGTGAGCATGGGCAAATCAATTAAATACAGAACTCTGATTGTGGATGATGAGAAATTCGCACGCAGTGATTTACGAGAACTTCTTTCGGACTTCCCGGTTATAGAAGTTGTGGGAGAGGCAAAAAATATTAAAACTGCTGTTGAGGCAATTGAAGAATTAAAACCGGATTTAATCTTCTTGGATATTCAGTTCCCAGGTGAAACTGGTTTTGAACTGTTCGATAAAACTGATATAAACGCGAAGGTAATTTTTGTTACCGCTTACGATGAATTTGCCATCCGTGCCTTTGATGTGAATGCATGTGACTATCTTCTGAAACCCGTTAATCCTGACCGGCTTGCTCTTGCAATCAAGCGGCTTCAGGAAAACCATGAGTCCTCAGTTCCACGAAGCAGTTCATTTACTAATGAAGATTCAATTTATCTCCAGATGAATTACAAATATTATTTCGTACGAGTTGACTCCATAATAAAGATTACCGCTGCTGATCATTTTACGGAAATTATCACCTCCAGAGGATTGAGAGGTTTAACAAATAAACCTCTTTGGGAATGGGCGGAATGTCTTCCAAAAGAATCATTCATTCAAGTGCATCGATCGACTATAATTAATATGAATTTTGCCGAGAGTATAGAAAGGGGCGCCAATTATTCTTATTACCTTAACTTGAAGAACTTTGAAACACAAATACCAATCAGCCGAAGGTACGCTTCGCAAATTAAAAAGCAAATGACTGTTCAGTGAAATAATTATGTCTAACAAAATTGAGGTATAAGTTCGCCAATTGCTATTTATTCAGTTAAATAATTGTTCATAACTTAATGAGTCAGCCCTCTATTTCCTCCCCCAGAAGCAAGGATGACAAAAGCACAAATGTAACAAGGGGAATCATTGCATGGAGTACTATACCCGAAAATCCGTAGAGAAGATAAGTAACGATAAGGATGGTTTTAAATTTATCAAAAAGTACATTTTTATTCTTACAAATAAATAGCGTAATGAAAATATATAATAGTGATATAATACCCGGCAGGCCAAGCCTTACAAAATCCTGAATAAACTGATCATGAAAATCCGTAGCCTTGAAAAGACTTCCGGTTGTGACAAATTCAGGAAACGCTTCACACATTTTCGCCTTTAATTCAAACTCAGCATCACCAGTCCCAACCCCAATTAAAGGATGGTCTTTAATAATCTCCAAACCAACTTTCTGAAGTGCCAATCGCCCGCCCCATGAACTGTTGTAATCATTTTCAACAGTTGCCTTAGTTACTCCCTTATAGGCTAGATTTGCCCTTGAATTAAATCCCGGCATGCTAAAATAGAATATCAGGGTTATTAAAATCATAGACGCTGGAATATGCGAAGCATACCATTTAAACTTTTTCCTATAGAGAAAGGCAATGACAATTGAAAGAAAAAGAAGAATGACTATTCCAATCCTTCCACCCGATAGGAACAAGTTAACAATTAAAAATATTTCAAATGATATTAATATCACTTTACTCCGCAAATCGAATTCACGATCCAATAGCAGGATGAAAATAAATGAGATTAATATCGTGAGCAGTACGGAGTAAGAGCCATGGTCAATAAAAGGAACCGGACCAAAAGCCGCTTTTTGCTTCAACGAGTTCAAATCAAAAAATAAAATAACATAAGATATTATTACACTGATCAATAAGCCCGCGATAAATGAATAAAGGATATAATTACTTTCCCTCTTTCCCAATGAAGTCGTAAGGACGGGAATAAGAATAAGAAATGATAATTTTCGTACGTATTGAAGACCACTATCCAGATGAGAAGTCCATAACAAACCTGCAACATTCAGAAGCAGATAAATAATTACTGCCGTACTGAACCTGGATTTTTTGGATTCCCTGATACGCCTGTTTCTCTCAGGGCTCAGAATCCAAAAGAGCATTATGCCAATGGAAAATAGTGAGGTTCCAAATTTTGAAAGTGGGATAAAAAAGGCAAACGCAATTATACTGCTGAAGAATAGCTTTTCATTTGGAGACAAAAAACCAAAATGATTATTGGCACTTTTGAATACTGTGAATACCTGATGCCTGAGAGAATTTTCCATCAATTCTTCCAAGTGTATAACCAATTTTTAGTAAAATACATCCCGGACAAGAAATAGTCAAGGTAAGTGAATTAATATCGCTTGAGAAAAATACCCACTAACTACGAAATAGTACTTTTGTATATTTGTGAAATAGGAATTACAATTGTGGTTGAGGGATTATTCCTGGGGGAAAATAATGAAACGTTACTTCTTGATAATTGTGCCTGAATACGTGATGGAATTTGGTTTCATTCTTATACCTTTAGCCGAAATTGTGCCAATTAAATTGCCGCATTCACAAACTACACTTTCTTTTTCCCGCAAAGTAAAATCATTCTTAATTTTATCGAACCAACAGTTAAGAATCTTACCCTTACCAACTTTGTGATATTTCATCAGTTTCTTTTTACAGCCAGCGCATTTAATAACTATCATTTCTACCGTTTTTGCAATGAGATGGTAATATAGGTTGTAAGGCAGGGAAATTCAAATCTGTCAATAAGTGTTACCAAAAATATTATTTCTTTTTTTTATAGGGCAAAAAAGTCAGATCATTAAACTCTGTGTTGAGAATATAATTTCCTTTAGCAGTATCACGTTTCCTTTAGAAGATAATGACGAACAACACCTCAGCATTACTCTTCACATATTATCTGAATAATCACTTTTCTCGGATTTCCACCAAAATGATTATATTCTCCGAAATAGAAACAGGAAATATTATCTTCAGAAATATTTCTTTCGATAAGATGTTTTTTAACATTTCCAGCACGTAATTTTGATAAGTCTAAAATAGAATCGCACTCACCGCTGGAATCGGAACAACCCAAAACCCTTAGATAATATTCGTAATTTAACCCGTTGATGAAGTCAACAAATTTATCCATTTTTTCCAGATCATCATTTCCTAATTCAAAAGAGTCACTTGAAAAATAAAATGTATTTAGCATGCCCTTACTTTCTATGTTTTATACTTCAGCTAACAGTGTAGACTAACAGTCATGATATTTTTTTTCAATCCATGGAGAAAAGTTGCCTGTTTTCACTTCAGCCTAATTATCAGTTAAATTAACACTTAATAAAAATTGCATAACATTACTGATTTGTAAAACCTTCAATATCCACAGTCGGGACGCCTCTAACCCATGTTAAAGATTAATTAAAGCTATTGTATAAAATTCCTTGTAATAATATAAAGGTAAGATCGAATAAGGGCTATAGGGGGCAGCCCCCATTTTTTAAGAGACAAATAGATAAATTTCTTTCTTCAACAATCAAGCTGTCAGCTGTGTATTGACTTAACATATGTCCACTGAACATTCCCACACCTTTTGTTAAGAAGGATGGTAAACCAACACTTAAATTCGGAATCAAAATCCTGTTTACAATTCAGGTTATTTCCCTCAGGCTCGGTATTTCGTACTGTAGTAAATTTTCCATAGGATATGATGAGCGTATTCAGGCATCCATTTCAGCTTTCTGAAATCATGAATGATTGTATTATGATTCGTCAGTAAACCTACAATGTAATCGAATGAAGAATCAGTATCCAAAATTAATACTTTACATTTAGCTAAGGCATAGATTTCAATAATGGTTTCATATCCATGTTGAATTCTCCCTGGGCTATTATTTCTTAGACCATGCAAGGGAACGTTTTCTTTTGGAAACCACTTAGGGAATGTTATTATATTCGAGTACTTCTCATTTAACATTTCAATAATCTTCGGATTATCAGTTGCGAGAAATATTTTTGAAGATGGGTTCTCTTTAACCACATGCTCAAGCTTTTTCAACATAGGCTTTAAATTCGATTTCTTATCCGTATAACGAATATGTATACCAATATTATTCTCCATCAATGTTTGGTGGCAGAACTCCTCTACTATTAGTCGCAAGTCGTCAACGAGGGGGAGGTGTTTTTTATAAACTTCAGATAGAATAGATTTGGTACTGCGGTTGTAGTATTCCATTTTAAAACTTTTGAAATATCTGCGGAACTTAAAAACCAGCTGTGTAAATGCCCAAAAAACAATAACGTTTTCCGCATAAATTATCTTGGCGGGGTCTATTGTTGATTTACTCCAATTCTTGGGAAGCATGTATTGTTTAAGATTAGTCTTGGTGGCAAACTCAGATAGATTACATTCTAAATTGTTCTTCCATCTTTCTGGATAAATACTATCGGAATCGTCTATATCTTCAATGGGGGGACTAAATTCGCTGTCGAAAAATTTGTAAAATGAGTTCTCATTACTGTCTGAATATGATTTATCTCTCCAATCAACAACAATCTTTCTGTTCGTCAACTCGGCATACAGTATTCCGGTTAACAGTGCTAGAATTCTATTCCCCAACCCAGCAAAGCCTTTGATTATCAAATATTTTTGAGAAGATGTAATCATTTATTTTTAGATCACGATAGTTATAATAAATGTTTCACAAGAAGAATGACAAAATTTCATCCCATAAAATTCCACATAGCCTTCATGAATAAAGCCCCATACCTAAGTAGGGGCTTTTAAAATGGTGCTTACAAACTTAACTTCCGAATTTAATCCAAACTACCAACAACAGCTTCAACAGCTTCAAGTATCTCGCATGATTCTACAACTTCCTGCATTTTTGTATGGTCAGGATAAAGAGGTCTGTCAACATCAAGATGATCGACATATTTTCTAACAACAGCTTTAGCCGCCTGAACACCTTTACCCGGTGTAAAACCTTCTCTGAAATCAAGTGCCTGGGCACCGGCAATTAATTCAATACCAAGGACACCATAGGCATTTTTAATAATCTGAGCATTCTTCATTGCCGTGTTCATACCCATTGATACAAAGTCCTCCTGATCAGCAGCTGCAGGAATTGACTGAATTGAAGCTGGTGCTGATAAGATTCTTTGTTCAACTATTAAGCTGTCTGCAGTATACTGACTTAACATATGCCCACTAAACATACCGGCACCTTTTGTAAGGAAGGCAGGTAAGCCGACACTTAAAGCCGGGTTCAATAGTCTGTTCAATCTTCTCTCGGATAATACACTTACCATTGTTATAGCAATACCTGCCATATCCATCGGCAGCGAAACTGGTGAGCCCTGAAAGTTGGCGCCAGTTAGTGTAATATTTTCTTTTGGGAAAAATATTGGATTATCACCAACACCATTCAATTCAATTTCAACCTGGCTCTTTGCATATGCAACAGCATCATGAGCAGTTCCTATTACCTGAGGAGTTGAACGCATCGAGTATGCGTCCTGAACTTTAATTTTCATTTTTCCACTTAACAGGTCACTCCCCTCTACACATTTCTTAATTGATAAGGCGCTTCTTATAGCACCGCTGAAACCGCGGACTTCATGCAGTCTGCTATCATAGGGTTTCATATTTGCGAATAAAGCTTCCAGCGACATAGCACAGCCGATTTCAGCCTGCTTTAACCATCGATTCATATCATATATGTGAATGGCACTCATAGCCGTCAGCAGGTTCGATCCGTTAATAGTGGCAAGTCCGTCGCGTGCCTGTAATCCTGGAATTGGAATACCGGCTTTCTCCAGGGCAACACGTCCAGGATATTTTTCACCTTCAAAATAGGCTTCACCCTCGCCCATCATAAGCAAGGCAATCTGCGACATTGGCGCTAAGTCGCCGCATGCGCCTACGGATCCTTTTTGGCAAACAACAGGAGTTACTCCTTTGTTAAGCATTTCAACCAGAGTTAAGGTTATCTCCGGTCTGCAGCCTGAATTTCCATGAGCATGTACATTAATTCGTCCTGCCATTGCTCCGCGAACATATTCAATGGGTGCAGGGTCACCAATACCCGCCGAGTGATTGTAAATTAAATACTTTTGAAAATCCTTAACCTGTTCATCATTAAGCACCACCTCAGAAAACTCACCTATTCCGGTATTCACACCATACATAATTTCATTAGCCTGAATTTTTTGCTCAAGCATTGCCCTACAAACCTTGATGCGTTCAAGAGCATCAGGATGTAACTCTACTTTTCCGTTGTAACGTGCAATTTGAACCAGTTTTTCAACCGTCAAACCTGATCCATCCAGTACTACAGTCATGTTTGAATCTCCTAAAATTTGAGTTTTAACAACGATTGAAATTAACAAAATGGCAGATGAAATACAGAATTTCTTTAGGGGGATAATTTCTCAGATTACTTTAATGTTTAGTGCATTAAGAAAACTGTATTAATCTGGTTCTTATAATATCGGACTGACCATAAAATCAGTGAATAATTATTATAGAGAAATATCCATCCACCCATGGGGTAATATATTTCTTCCCCCGGTTTGAATGTACTCTTCCCCCACAATTTCCCATATGTGAAATTCTCGTCAATAAAGTAAACCTTGGTGTATACTACCAAGAACTACCGGACGTATCGAAAAACCATCCGATCATTAATCCTGAGAATTAATTCATTTTCAGATTGATTATACGGATACCTGACTTTCCAACGCTCAGTAACAAGTGCTATATCCCCTTCCAAAATTTCCCAGGTTCCTTCATCATCTTGAACAGACTTATCAGGTGAACTTCTAAATTGAAATCTTCCATCGGGGTATATCTGAAAATCTTGAACCTCGCATGCTATATTACGGCAGCCGGCGTTTGTTTGAATTGTAAAACGGCTGAGCTCCCAGTATCCTGCTAAATCAGGTTCCCGGGGTGAGGTGATATCACTCTGCTTCCCACATCCAACAAATAGCACAAAAGTGAATGAGAAGAATAATAGGAAATAAATATTCTTCATATCTGCTCCGTTGATTATTTTTTGTAGCTGGAAAGGAAATAAGAGAGGAATGGAAGTACTTATCAAACGAAATGAACTGCAAAATAATTCAACTACTATTAAGGTAGAAATTGAGCATTTAAAGAGATTTCAACTTTAATAACGAATAGAAAACTCATTATTTCAGTTTTGTCCTTCATTGTTTCTTCGGCTTTTGGATCAAGTTCCTCCTCAGGTTGTTTAGGCTGACTTGCAATACCTGTTTGAGAAAACACAAGACTTATAGAAAAGCAAATAATAAAAAATTATATAATTTCACTTGAAGTCCCCCTATGGTTGGTTGAAAAGACTGAGAAGCGGCACATTTCTCCCTATATAAGTTCAATAAATATTTTCCGGGGAATGATCGCTATTGGAAATTCCCCGGTTAAAATTCACTAGAAACCGAAATTGATTCCCTGTGCAAGTGGTAATTCTTCACCATAATTGATTGTATTCGTTTGTCGACGCATATAATATTTCCAGGAATCACTTCCGGCTTCTCGTCCGCCGCCTGTATCTTTCTCACCACCAAAGGCACCGCCAATTTCAGCACCTGAAGTACCAATATTCACATTTGCAATGCCGCAATCGGAACCGGTTTCAGAGAGAAATTTTTCAGCCTCTCGCAGGTTCTCAGTAAAAATCGAGGAGGATAAACCCTGCGGGACTCCATTGTTCAATTGGATCGCTTCTTTAATAGTACTGTATTTAATTAAGTAGAGAATGGGTGCGAATGTTTCTTCCTGAACAATTTCATACTCATTCTTAGCTTCAATTAAAGCAGGCACTACATAATTGCCAGAACTAAATTGATTTTCTGCGAGGACATTTCCTCCAAAGAGTATTTTTCCACCCTCTTCTTTTGCCCTCCGAACAGCGTTCTCAAAATCTGATACGGAACCGCTATCGATTAGTGGTCCAACCAACGTTCCTTCTTTAAGCGGATCTCCAATTTTAGTTACAACACTTTCGTAAGCCGATTTCAGTTTACTAACAACATTGTCATAAACAGATTCATGAACAATCAACCTACGAGTGGAAGTACATCGTTGACCGGCTGTTCCAACCGCGCCAAATACAACAGACTTAACAGCCATTTCGAGATTTGCGCTTTCAGCAATAATAACAGCATTATTACCACCTAATTCCATAATCGATTTTCCGAGACGCTTACCAATTATTGCTCCTATTCTCTGACCTACTGCTGTTGAACCAGTAACAGAGAAAAGAGGGATTCTTCTATCAGCAGCAAAATTATCCCCGAGTACCGATGATTTTGCTATAACAAGATTGAATATCCCTTCAGGAAGGTTATTTAGTTTTAATACCCCTGTAATAATGTTTTGTACGGCAATGGCACAAAGTGGAGTTTTAGAACTTGGTTTCCAGATTACAACATTTCCGGCAATCGCAGCAATCATGCTATTCCATGCCCACACGGCAACAGGAAAATTGAAAGAAGTAACCAAACCAATAATTCCGAGCGGATGGTATTGATCATACATTCTGTGCTCATTACGTTCCGAGTGCATAGTAATGCCATTTAATAACCTGGCTTGCCCCAGTGCAAAATCACAGATATCTATCATTTCCTGAACTTCGCCCAGTCCTTCCTGATAAATTTTGCCCATCTCAAGTGACACAAGATAAGCCAGATCCTCCTTATTAGCTCGTAGTTCCTCACCTATTTGTCTTACAATTTCACCACGCCTGGGGGCAGGATACGTCTTCCATATCTGAAATGCTTCCTCTGCTTTTTTTACTACAAATTCATAATCATCTATAGTAGCGTTGCTAACCTTCGCAATTTCTTTACCATCAATGGGCGTATGAGATGAAATTAAATCACCTTTAGTTTCAATCCAATTCTGTCCCGTACACACACCATTATTCACCGGGTTAATACCCAGTCTTTTCAATCTTTCTTTCATTTTTTCTCTCAATAATTAGTTTAACTATTCATTCATATAGGGGTATTTATAATCTGTTGCAGGTACAAAAGTCTCCTTAATAGTTCTGGGACTCACCCAACGAACTAAATTAAACTCACCCCCTGCTTTGTCATTTGTTCCTGATCCTCTTGAACCGCCAAAAGGTTGCAACCCAACAATAGCCCCTGTAGGCTTATCATTGATGTAGAAGTTGCCGGCTGCATAACGAAGTTTTTCACATATAAGCGAGGCTGCTATTCTATCCTGTGCAAATACAGAACCTGTTAATCCATAAGGTGACGTTGAATCACAAAGATCAAGTGCCTTTTCCAGTTCATTATCTTCATAGACAAATACGGTTAATACAGGACCAAAGATTTCTTCTTCCATTGTCTTGAAATGGTGGTCAACAGTTTCAATAATTGTTGGTCGAATAAAGTAACCCTGGGAGTTATCATATTCACCTCCGGTAATAATTTTAGCATCCGGAGAATTTTTTGCGTAGTCAATGTATCCTGTTATGGTATTGAAAGCATTATTATCAATAACCGCATTCATAAAATTATTAGAATCTGTTACATCACCAACTCTAATGTCATTGGTAAGATCAACGAGTATTTCTTTTATTTCACCCCACAGAGATTTTGGGACATACATTCTTGAAGCAGCAGAACACTTCTGTCCCTGGTATTCAAAAGCCCCCTTCAACGCATTAACGGCAACTTCATGCACACTTGCTGATGAATGAACAAAAATAAAATTTTTCCCTCCTGTTTCTCCAACAAGCCGAGGGTACGATTTGTAGTTAGGCATATTGTTGCTTACCTGCGCCCATAGGTTATTAAAAGTATTGTTCGAACCTGTAAAGTGTAATCCTGCCAAATCAGAAGAGCTCATTACATTATTACCAATTATAGATCCCTTACCAGGAACAAAGTTTATGACACCTTCCGGCACACCAGCCTCCATAAAAATTTTCATCAGGTAGTAATTTGACAGAATTGAAGAAGAAGCCGGTTTCCATATCGTTGTATTACCCATCATTACTGGTGCCATATTGAGATTGCTGGCTATGGAGGTAAAATTGAAGGGACTAACCGCGAATACGAAACCTTCAAGGGCACGGAATTCCATGCGGTTTAGTTGATTAAACGCAGATTTAGGTTGTTGCTCATAAATTTTCCCGGCAAATGAAACATTATACTTTAGAAAATCTATTGTCTCGCAGACAGCGTCAATTTCAGACTGGTAAATATTCTTACTCTGACCTAGCATAGTTGAAGCATTCATAACCTGACGATACTTGGCACCAATAAGCTCTGCCGCTTTTAATAAAATTGATGCTCTGATAGTCCATGTCAGGTTCCCCCACTCCTTACCTGCTTTAATTGCTGCCTCAACAGCCATCTTCACTTCTTTTTCCCCGGCTTTGTGGTATTGCCCTAATTCGTGTGAGTGATTATGGGGCATTGTTATCTTTTCTGTATCACCTGTCCGTATTTCCTTACCACCAATTATAAGAGGTACATCCACAGGATTACTACTTTGATTTTCCAGTTCCTTCTGAAGATCCATTCTTTCGGTAGAATTTTTGAAATAATTTAATACCGGTTCATTTTCCGGAACCGGGAAATTATAAACTGCATTGTTCATTTTTCCCTCAATATGTATTTACATGTTAGTCGTGTTGCATATTTTTGCAACTCGCTCCCAAACATATAAAATTTTAAGGTGGTTTGAAAATACTTAAGTTAAAAAAGGATTTTAATGCAGGTCTTTTAAAGCTTTTTCAGAACTTTTTTGGAAGAGTTCGTCATGCAGTGCATGGAATTGTGAAAAGATTTTAACTATGATCTTCCCTTCTTCTGTTAAGGTTGTGTACCCTCCGTCCAACCCGCCTCTCACCCGGTTTATAAGAGAAAAGCCTAATTTGTCTTCAATTTTTTTTAAGTTATCCCAGGTTTTGCGATAACTAAGATTAAGTTTTTCCATAGCACCCTTAAGTGAACCAGTTTCTTCAACAGCTTGGAGAAGCTTCCATTTTCCATCGCCCAGAATGTTTTCGCCATCTTCGGTTTCAAGCCATAACTTATAGTTGAATCTTAGTTTTTCAAGTTTCTCTTCCACAACACTTTCTCAGCTAAATAAATGATAAAAAAAATTATTGAATTCAAGATCACTTTTCAAGAGGAATGTTATTTAGTAAACATCCTTTTCAACCTCTATTTTCTCTTTCGAGCGGAGGACAATGACGGTTTCTAGACCCATCTCACTTTCTAATTTCACAACTTTTAGTTCGTACCCTTCAAATCCATCGTAGATATGAGATACTCCATCTCTAAGTGTAAAAGTGATTTCATCCATAGCAGTCACTACTTCAACCACTTCTGCGGGCCAGTTTTCTCCGAACCTTCCAAGAAAGAGAAATCCCTCCTCATTCTGATCGTCTATAAAATCGCCATAGGAATCAAACTCTTTTCCGACTTCACTACATGACATGAGGAAGAAGAATATCGAGAACAAAATTATATATCTTAAAATCTTCATTTTCTACATCCTTCCAATTTCATTTTTCCCTTAACTTCATTACCCGGCAAATGATTCAATCTATCAGCCAATTCCCACATCAAGGATAAAATGCTTTTCTGCTATCTCCATGCCATCCAGGGATTCAATATATTTTTCAACAAGGTTCTGTGTAACTCCGGGTAAGATAATATCAAACTCCACTTCATGATCAACTTTTAAGTGGATATATAGAACTTCTCTTAATTTGTACAAATTATTTATTTTTATCCTATCGTAAGGGATCATGATTGGAGAAAAAAATGGGCTTTTACTGGTTACCCGCAAACCTGCCTCGGTAAAAGTAACCTTCATTCCCCCTTTGCCAGCCATTTCGAGCGTGCCGACCTTGCGTACAACTTTTTTTATGGAGTATATTGGTTCAGTGTATGGATCATTTGGGAAGTCATTTTTTAATTCATTCCACTTTGCTCCACGGGCAAGAGCCCACAGAATAGCAAGAAAAAAACCGCCAAATACAGCCAGGAACGCAAAAAGTATTAAAAAGTCTTTCATTAAGAAATTACCTCAACTTCAAATTGGTGGTTCTTGCCTTAGGCATTCTGCCCATCATTCAGCATTTTTTTCTCTTTGGGAATGATAGAGGATGATTTAATCATCGTGGGCAAGTTAGTTTCGAAGAATAAATTTACCAGTTTAATCATAACCCAGAACATGAGAAGTGGCAGAGCGATCACCTGAATAACAAACAACCCTAAATAAAGCCAGGTTAGCAGGACCAAATTGTCAATAATTCCCCCCAGGTTATCAACCACCGCTATCAGGGCGTCGCTGAATTGAATTGTCTTTTCGCTAAGGAATGCCGCACTGTTCGTGATGGTTTCCCATATCCCATCAGAATCGGGGAAGCTAAAATCCTTAAAGGTATCAAGCTCCTGTGAATATAATTCTAATCTATTAGTTGCCTCACCAATCTTCGGTTCAAAATAACCACCGTATAATATGTCATTTACCACAGAAGAAAAAGGTAAGAGAAACCGGAAGATCAAAAGTAATAAGCTCATCCGAATAAGAAATTTTGATATTCTCCCTATTCTCTTTTCATCGAACCATAAAAGAATTGCTAAAACAATAATTAAGATGGCAAGAAGTTTTGGGACAAAAGTTATTCCAATTTCGAAAATAACTCTTTGAATACCAAGGGATGCGATTGAGGTAACTAAAACATCAGATAACCTTTCTGTCATATCATCAACAGGGTCGAGTATCTGCCCGATTGCAAGTGACAGACCGAAACCAGCAGGCTCCATTGTAATATCAGATTCCTTAATTACAGATACTGACGAATTAATAATAACCGTCGTTCCATAGGCGAGTGCAGCTTTTTCCATGGCGGTTGAAAAATATTCATCAGCGTTATTATCAAAATATGGTAAAGGAATATTGGGTACTATGAACAATATTAGGGCAAGAAGTAATCCAACGACCGATTTGATCAATTTCTCTTTCATACTTCACCGTGGAAAAGTTAACAATTCATTTTCTGCTTTCAGGATTAATGGATTGAATATAAGAAAAAATCCGATAACGAAATACCCTATTGAAACTTGGGATCATTTAATCTATCTTAACCACTATCCCAAAACTACAACGAGTAAATGATGATCTGGCTTAAAATTCTTAAAGACTTGATAGCAATTTTACGTGAAGGGCAAACACCCAAACAAATCGCCTGGGGATTCGCACTTGGCGTTCTCGTGGGACTCTCACCAACCTTTACTCTGCAGGGAATTCTCATCTGGCTTATAATTCTATTTATTGATGTTAACCTCGCGGCGGCAGTCTTAAGTTTTACGCTCTTCAGTCTCTTCGCATATATATTCGATCCATTATTCCATTCACTTGGGTTTTGGATACTTACACAAATTGACCCTTTATACGGAACATACACAACTATCTATAACATGCCCCTTGCCCCCTTTACAAAGTTTAACAATACTGTAGTTATGGGGAGCTTTGTCGTGGCACTGATACTAATGCTGCCCGTATATTTTGGAATGAAGCACCTCATTATAAAATACCGTGAAAAAATTTACAGTAAGTTGAAAAACAAAAAATGGTTTAAGGTGGTTAAAAACAGCCTGATAGTAAGATACTACGAAAAGGTAAGAGATCTGGGAGGTTTGAGATGAGAAAGAATTTCGTATTAGTTGTACTCGTGCCTTTAGTCTTAGTCCTAACAGTTGTCTGGATATTCCACAACCAGTGGATTGAGAGCGGACTTGAATACTCCGCCGAGGAAATTGTAGGGGCAAAAGTTGAAATTGATAATCTTAATCTTACCCTTGATCCTATCGGGATTGAGTTTACAAGAATGCAGGTTGGCAACCCGAACGATCCATGGGAAAACCTTATTGAAACAGATTCTGTAAAGTTCGAAATGGACGCTGCCCAACTAATCCGTGGTAAATATATAATTGAAGAAATAGCCATCCATAACGTTTCAATAGGAACCAAACGCACCACCGATGGCAGCCTGCCAATGGAGAGAAGAGACCGGGCAATATTGGCGGGTGATAAATTTACCTTTGCTGGTCTTGCTGATCAGGCACTTAGCAATCTTGTTACAACCACTCCCCTTTTTGATCTGGCAAAATTGAAGGACGGATTTAACCCTGATAGTTTAATTAAAATTCTTGATGTAAAATCCCTACAGCATCTCGATACCCTAAAATCCGGGATTAACAATATTGAAGCGGATTGGAAAGGACTTAGCACCGATTTCGAATCCTCTAAAGCAAAAGTACTTGATTTAAAAGAGCGCATAACAAAAATTAATGTTAATGAATTAAAGGATGTTACGAGCATCACCAATGCACTGGTAACTGTCGATCAGGCGGTTGGCACCGTAAACGAGTTAAAGGACTTAGTTACGAGCAAGTCTAAAACCATTAAGAGTGATCTTACGTCTCTTACAAATTCAATTGCCATGATTGATGACATTGTGAAAAGTGATTTTGGCAAGCTTAAGGATATGGCAAGGCTCCCAAGTTTTAATTCCGATGGTATGGCTAAGATGCTCGTCGGGACAGAGATGTACAAACGCGCCATGAATTATATGAGCTACCTTGACGCCACAAGAGCCAACATACAAGAATATACACCTAAGCCTGAAAAGGAAGAAGTCCCGCGTATGAAGGGACAGGATATTTCATTCCCGGCCGATGAGGGCTTTCCGAAACTATGGGTTAAGAAAGTTCTTATAACAGCCAATTCCGATAAGTATATTGAAACCGGGCTCTTTAATGCATCCGGCGTACTTACCAATTATTCTGATAATCAGAAAATTACAGGCGAACCATTCGCCATAATGCTGGATAGTAAATTTAAGGATCTGAGATCTCTAAAAGTCTCAGGAATTATTGATCGAAGAAAAGATACTCCCACAGATACTTACGATATTAAACTGGCGGGAGTTCCACTTTCTGACTTTACACTTGGCAGTTCCAACTTTCTTCCATCAAAGATTAAAACTGCCATCATGAATACGGAAGTGAAGCTGAGTGTACCGGGCAACAGTATTGATGCAGAATTAAAACTAAATCTCGCAAACCTCGAGCTGCTTTTCGAGAATGATCCCAAAAACATGGTTGAAGATATTGTTCACAGGATTCTTATGGGTTTAAGAGGACTTGACATCGGCATGAGAATGTGGAATACTGACGGCTATTTTAAGTTTGCCTTAACAACCAACCTTGATAACATGATTGCCACTGAGATTCAAAAAATCCTTGGTGAAGAAATTACAAAGTTACAGAATCAGTTAAGGGCAAAGTTTGATGCCATGGTAATGCCGCAAATTAACAAGTACAGAGCCGAATACGAAAACAAACTTGCAGGTATAACCGACCAGCTGGGCGGATACGAAATTTTACTTTCCGATAACCTTGGATTGGTTGATGGGAAAAAGAAAGAGCTTGAAGAAAGACTTGAAAAAGCCAAGAAAGGATTTCTTGAGGATAAGTTGAAGGGTTTGTTTAAGTAGAATGACTCCCCGATAGAACGCAGACTTTCATGATTATCATGATTTGACATGATAAGAAAAAAAAATACAAGCGAGTGGGAATGTTAAGGGATTAACCTCCCCGCGTTATCTTTTACTCAATTGTTATATCGTCGAACCATGCCTTACCGCCAATATTTTGAGGTGTAGAAATTCCAGCTCTGATACGCAATTCGGCAGTCCCTTCAGGAACAGTGATAACCGTTTTTACCATAGTCCAGTCTTTGGTACCAAGAACAGGACATTCAATTTCTGTTGTGAATAATTTTATAAAATTGTTATTATCACCCCAGCATTGAACAACAATAAAAGCTGAGCCATTAAGATCCTGAGCTTTTACCCAGCCTGTAAGTGTATAAGTATCGCCAACCTCGAAACCAGGAATAGTCCTGGTCCAATTGTATGCAATCCTGTCTTCAATGTGCGTTGAGTCGATAGCTATTGAAACGGAATATGAGCCGCTATGTTTTTCCGTAGAGTCCCAGACAAATTCTACCATGTCTTTAGTATTAGGTAGTCTTGTTGCATACCAGCCATCAGGTTCAAAAAACATAGCTGACTTTAGTTCAAACCCGCCATTAATATCAGTTGCAATTTTCTTTCCACCGCAACTGCATAAAAGTAAAATAATAGTAAACAAGAAAGCATTTACCATAATGATTGAGAAAATAGATTTTTTGTCTTTCATAATTTTTTATTCCCTTATACTTTTGTCATGCTGAACTCGTTTCAGCATCTGCATTTCGAAAGGAGTTAAAGAAGGACAAAACCTTTCTTTACTCTGTCTTCAAACTAAACGACTCTTTAACAAACTTTTCTACCAGTTTCAATTTCACTTCTTCCCCATTATAGATTTTTAAATGTCTCCTGAATTTACCCGACCCTTCCAGAAAGCTATTTTTATCCGTCAGGAGATGACCAAGATCGAACTCAACTGATATATGTTTTTTTCGTAAGAATAATCCACAGAACATGCGTCCCGGTTTTGCATAAATAATACCGCCATACATCACCTTCTCCTCGCATTCAGGAGCAATCGCCAGAATCATTTTTCTTATAGAACGAATTAATACCGCTAATTCCGGATTAAGGATTTCGAATTCTTCGAGCAGAGTTTCTATGGTTTTGTTTTGTTTCATTTTTTTTTATTGTAACGTTGTTGTGCCTAAGCAGAAGCCCAACACAACAATGCCACTTTTATTAATTAACTTTTTAATTAGAACAAAACTTTCATACATAAACTATGTTAAACAACAAAAACGATACGGAACTACAAACTTTTGAACTGCATAAATGCCAAATGCGAAAACGCTTTCTGTTTGAGGCACTGGTTAGGCTGTTTTGTTAAACTCATCGATAATAAAATCAATTCTTCTAAGTGATCCAGAATATTGCTTTTTATCTAATTCAGCTAATAACAAATACAGTAATTGTTTCAAATTATTTGCTGTAATAAATGTTAATTGGCAAATATTCAGTAATTCCTTGTTTCTTTTATTTTCATTGCCAAAATATGTGAGATATTTATCAGCTAGAGGACCACCATGAACATATGAAGATAAATCTCCATAGTTTGGTATGATTTTGTCAAGCCAACCATAATTTGAATTTGCCTCAGCAATAGATTCTTTTATAAAGGAAACAATATTCCTATAATTGAATTGTTTTGCTTTTTGAATAATCTCTTTTTTAGAAAAACTTTTTAATTCTGGTTTTTTTTCAATAATAACTTCATATAGTTTGTCTTCATTTTCAGGAGTGAGTATTTGCCAACTATCTAACCAGGATTTACCGATAATAATTGATTCAGAAAAATCACAATATTGGTAATATTCAACTCCTACATTATCATTTTGTTCTTTAGTATTCCTAATGAAAATAAACATATATTTAAGATGGTGTTCAATCAATGAGCGAAATAATATGTTTGCACTATATGGATCATCGTTCTCACATATATCAAAGATTGCATTTTTGATAAAATTAGTTTTCGTTATGAACATTGTATAAGCTTTGCCAACATTTGAAAGACCAACTTTCGAAAATGTTGATATAGCAGTATGAAAATTAATTTGCATGACTTCAAATATTTCGTCGTCTAGATCTCGAATGTTTTCTAATGTCATATTACCCCACTACAATATTTAATAGTTTATCACGTATGTAAATGGTCTTTTTAATAGCATTTTTAGTTGGGACATAACGGTTTACCTTGGCTGATTGTAATGCTATATTTTGAATATCTTCAATTTCTAGTTTAACAGCGTTTGATAAAAATATACGCTCACGAAGTCTACCATTGACTTGAATGACAACTGTTTTAGACAAAATGTCAGTTCGCTCATCATTTCCGTGATTTAATAATGGAAATGGAGTATCTATAATTATTCCATCAGACACATGTTCTACAATATAATCTCCAATTAAAATATTGTTTGATGGGATTAGAGCAACATTGTTGGTTTTATAATTTTCTTTTGCAAATTCATAAATATGATTATACGTGATTGCTTCAACAGGACCATAATTTTTTATTCTATCAAGTAGAATTTCCATTAATTCAGACGAATTAATACTTTGCTCTTTACCCACAATGACCAAGATTTGTGGACGACAAACAGCAATACCTTTGCTTAAAAGATTATTCTTAATTTCAGAATCACTAATAATTTTGTCTCTATAGTCTAAAGCTTGATGGATAGCAGAATTCACAATCGATGATATTCGAGGATGCAATCCCTTTCTGTGAGTAACAAAAGATGATTGAGGACTTTTTAGTTCAATGATATCCCAATATTTCTTTCCATAATTACGTTTAAAAAAATCAATTCTCTGATTTGTCATATTAATATTATTGATAAGAACAACCTCTCTTTTTAATTCAGCAGTATTACCAAATTTTAGAAATACCGGATAACGAGCGAAAAATTTGGACGCATCATTTTCAGTAGCATGCGAATTAAATAGAATATCTTTTTCAAATAATTCAATTTCGTCTTTTTTAAAAAGCGAACTATTGGAAAAAGAAAAAATATTTTTGGAATACTTAGTTGAATTCATAAAATTTTCTGAACAGCCTAACGGTGTTGCCCATAAGCCGCCGCCCATAGCAGCAATGCTTTACTGACAACGCTTATTTATAATTAGTAGCCGCATTAAATTGTCCCCAAATGCGGCGACGCTACTTTACTTTTACAACCTAACTAGAACAAAATGCCTTACGAAAAAGGTATATACAAAAATTATACTTGCCCTAAACCGTATCGGCGGTCGGTCTTGATGGGCTGGTTATATGGCGATTTATCTGCTACTCATATGCAGAAATATCTTCCCCTTGTTGTTTTAGATCCTCAATTGAGAGAGTCTTTATTTCTGGGTATTTATTCACTATTCCGTTGTGGCCTTCTATGAACATACCTAGAAATATATCCAGAGATACAAAGATTCTAGAAACAGTATGCTCTGTATAAGAGATATCAGTTGAAATCTCAACTGAGAATTTATCAATCCACTTTGTATATAAGCCCATTAAGCCATCATAATTTGGATGTGCATACTCACATAGATATTCATATATACCTCGATGTGCTGGAATATCTTTAGATATTCTATCAAGAACATTTAGGATTTGTTGAGCCGTAAATGCTTCTCTTACATCATTATCCGAATATTTAGAAGTTGCTTCCTCACATTTTTTGCCTTCGTCTTCTACTGCTTCATCAATTCTATCAGGTATTCTTGTGCCATATTGAAGGTTGAAAATTAATTTAAAAATACTTTTGAAATCACCAGAGGAAATTAGTACATCCAACCTTCTATTTGCGTCATAAATGACAGATGTGTTTTCATTTAATGCTCTTAATAAAATAAATGCTGATGCAACTTGTTTATTCTTTACACAATTAATGATAGAATTCGATAGATCATGAACGCGATGAAGAACTACTTGCAAATAGACTTGAAATCTAAAAACTGTTCTAGGCGTCAAAGGCTTACCTATTTCATTTGGATAAACATTTTTAACTTTATGACCATCAATTAATGATAGGCGTCGGTCAACGGATTGCAAACATTCTTTATCAGATGGAAGCAACTCATATAATTCAGTAGGTATGTTCATAATTTTAGCCATATAACTATATATTATACGAATAGACCGTTTTATTTACTGCTGTCTATTATTAGAAAAACTTTGTCCAATATTATAAAACCAGGCAGCTATTTGTCTGCTATTAGTCAAGCGCGATTATGTATTATTAGACAAACGCTTCCATTTCAATTAATCTGCTTAGTTCGTTTTATATCTAACAGCTGGCGTCTAAAATTCGCCCTTTGTGGTTGGCTTTAGAGAGTCCAATGGAAAGTCCTCGTCTAAGAATTGAAGCAAGATAACATTTAATTTGAATAATGTAAATACGTAGAGACGTAAAAACGTTAAAGCGTTAAAACGCAGAAACGTAGAAACGTAGAAACGTTGAGACGTTGAGACGGGTAGACGGGTAGACGGGTAGACGGGTAGACGGGTAGACGGAAAACTTAAAAATTTATTGTATTGTTAAATTGATGCACAGATAATGGATAAGGGCTGAAATAAAATTTAATTTTTGAAATTTGTTATTTGGGCTTTGGTGCTTACTATCCCCCTCCCTTCGACACTTCGATGGACTAAGTGCAGGCAGTTCAATGGACTCAGTGCAGGTACTTCGATGAACTCAGCATAACCATTTCGGGTCTCTGCTGCTTTGTGCCTTTGTCACTCCGAACTTTTTCACCTCTTAAAGTACGTCTTCCCAATTCTAAAAGTTCTGTATAGTTTTTGGAACGAAAGACTGTTCCAGGAGTTGTAACCTTTAAACACGGTTTTATCTAATACACTCTTGAACAGCGGGTATTGCTTATGTTTATATTCACCCAGAAAATCCCATGGTTTGGGAGAGAAAACAAAATGCAGAATTTTATCCTTTAGTGATTCTTCATCATGTTCAGATGATGGTGAAATTGTGAAGTTAAATTTCTCAGGAATGCATTCAAAATTATTGTGGAACATTATATTAAGAATTGTTTGATCAAAGAAAAGTAATTCGCCATTATGTTTTTTAGCAATTTCAAGACCCTTTGCTGAGCAGTGTTCTTTTTTCCAGGCTTCAATATCAATTAACAAAACGCCGGCATTAAAATATCTACAACTACTACTCATATCAAATTTTTTAAATATTGCATGATCCTTCATGTTATTAATAGTACCATTACTTCTTGCCCCAAGAGGTTTGGAATTTAGGGGGAAATTAAACAGTTCGGAGATGTCAGTCTTAATCAATAAATCAGAATCCAGATAGATTAATCTCTCTTCCTCAACTAAATCAGGCATTGCAAGTCTATAGTAAACAATCAGGTTTCCATAAAGTCCATGTAGTCCCTTGTATTCATCTTTATTAATCTCATGCGCAACCAGTTCATATTGCCCTGCAAACGGTTTAAGTGTTACATGAATTAATTCAAGATCGGATTTTGAAAAACCTTCATGAAACAGGTAGATCTTAATATTGTGCTTAGTGTTTTCCATTAAGGAGAAAAGAGTAACATGAAGACCTACTTCCATAAGTTTATCAGTACAGAACGCTATTGGAATATAATTTGTCAAATTTTTCTCCCTACAGTTAAAACGAGTTTTCTGTACATTTTAATTTTTGCGCCTCTTTTTAAGTCTGGTTTTCGTCATCTTAAAATACATTTTTGCCGTACGAATCAATCTCCACAATTTACCGAACGAAAAGCTATTCCATGAATTAGTATTTTCGAAAAGAGTACCTTTTATTTCTTGTTTATATAATCCATACCCGGCATGAAAAAACTCGCCAAATAGTTCCCAGGGTTTTGGAACCATAATAAAATGATAAATAGTTTCTTTTAGCTCTGTTAAGTCGGGTTTTTCGTAGGGAGGAATACTCGTCTGAAAATAATCAGCAAAAGTTTTATAATTACCTTCAAAAACCAGATTTAAAACTGTCTGGTCAGCTGTTGGGAAATAATCTTTATCATTTTCCACCACCTTAAGACAGCGCTCAGTAATCTTTTGCTCTTTCCAATTTTCGCAGTCAACTAAAAGCACTCCTGTAGTCATATAGGGAATCTCAGCATTCATTCCTCTCTTAAGTAGAAAATCTTTTTCCCAGGTTTCACCAACTTTTGTGTCAGAATGAGCAACAGCTGCATACGTGTCAGTAGCAGTGTCATACAATTTAGCAACGTCCATATTCACGATAAGATCACAATCGAGGTATAAAACTCTTTTCAGGGGTAGTATATCCGGCAGCGACAGTCGAATATATACAATCTTTTTACCAAACCATCCGGAGGCATTACTAAATTTATTCTCATTAATTTTAAAAACTGAAAGCTCAGCTTTATCTTTATATGACTGAATGGATAGCTCCAGTTTTTTTATGTCTTGTTCGGTAAAGTCCTCATGGAAAAAATGAATGTGCACCTTTCTGGAAGCCCGACGGAGCATCGAAACGATAGTAAGATGTAATCCAATTTCCATATTTTTATCGCAAACAAGAGCTACGTTAATACTATTTTCTGCTTCAGTCATTATTCCTCAGTTTAGCTCTTCTTTCAAAAAACCATCCAATTCTTTTCCGAAAGGTTCTAAAGTATAAGCGCAAAGTACGTATAAATCTATGTAATTTGTTAAAAGTCAAATCGTTCCATGAATTTGTATTTTCGAAAACAGTGCCTTTAATCTCAGATCTGTACAAAGAGTAGTTACCATGAAATATCTCACCCAAAAATTCCCATGGTTTTGGCACACCTACAAAATGATAGATGGTATCTGACAGTTCTGATGGCAACGGCTTATCGTTGGGCCAGACTGAAGTTTGTGTGAACTTTTCGAATGGGAGAAATTTTCCATTAAATAGATAGTTTAGTACAGTCTGATCTACAGTCCGAATTTTGTTACGATCTTCATTCAACAAATCAATGCTTTTTTTAGTGATTTGATTATTTCTCCAGAAATCACAATCAATAAGCAACACTCCCGCCTGTAGTGAAAGGGAATCCGGATCACATCCTTTTGATAAAAGGTATTCTGAGTCCCAGCACTTTTCTACAGGGTTCATACTCTCGGCAGCCAGTCCAAACCCAGCCATATCCAGGTCGAAGATTTTTGCAACATCGAGATTTACCAATAGATCCGTATCAAGATAGAGTATTTTATCAACAGATAGCAATTCCGGAATTGTTAATCTAAAATACGTTATTGTTTTACCAAATAATCCAGGCTGTGAATCAAACCGACTTTCTTCAATCAAGCGAGGAAATAGCTTATATTTATCCCTAAAAACAGAGAGCGAAGCTTCCAGATTCTGAATATCACGCTCTGTAAAATTTTCATGAAACAAATAAACATTAACCATTCTTGAAACTTTTTTCAATAAAGAATGGAGGGTTAAGTGTAATCCAGCTTCCATATTTTTATCGCAAACGAGAGCAATATTGATAGTATCATTCTTTTGATTTTGAAGCATAATAAGTTCAGTAGTCCTGTTAGAGTAGAATTTAATTCCTTACTATATATATCGGCTATAAGATAAGGTTTTAAGTACAATGATTATTAACAATTCTTTTAGTTTTGAGTTCCTTTGAAGAAAAATAAAACCCCCGGATATTGGGAACAATACAAGGGGGCTTAAAAGGAGAAGTAATTTTACTTCTACTATTTATATGGGGTAATTCTAAAAAGCAGATATTAGACGCCAGACATTAGACTGGCAGACAAAAAACTGAACAAAAGACAAAACCTGTAAACAAGAGAAATTCAGATCAACACAAAGCAAAAATTTATCAGGTAGCAATTCAGCTCTACTAAACGGAAGCCACTATTTTCTTTGCTACCCTACTGGTTTTAAATAATTTATAATTTATACTGTCACTTATGGCAGTTAAGCTTGCCTTAATAATATTTTCGGATGCCCCGACTGTTGACCAGGAATCAACACCATCGCTTGAGTCGACGAGAACACGTACCTGTGCCCCGGTTCCGTTTTTCTCGCCGAGTACACGAACCTTATAATCAACAAGGTGCATATTCTCGATGGAAGGATAAAATCTAGTAAGAGCTTTACGTAAAGCTTTGTCAAGGGCGTTCACAGGTCCGTCTCCATCAGAAGCGGTATGCTCTTCTTCACCATCAACAATAACTTTTAGAACAGCTTCAGAATACTCGCTGCCATTCTCATCAAACATTACATTCATCTTAGCGTATTTCACATCAAAGAATGGGGTGTATTCTTTAAGCTCGGCTCTGAGCAATAATTCAAATGATGCTTCTGCCCCGTCATATTGAAGTCCGCCATACTCCATGGTTTTAATATGCTGCACAAGATCCCTGCTAAAATCTTTATCATCCGGTAGTTCAATTCCAAATTCCTTTGCCTTGTATCTGACGTTGCTCTGACCGGAAAGGTCTGACACAAGTACACGCTGGGTATTGCCAACTTTTTCTGGAGAAATGTGTTCATACATTCTGCTGTCCTTTAGCACCGCGCTTACATGTATGCCACCCTTATGCGCGAACGCAGATCTGCCCACGTAAGCCGATCGAATATTGGGAACGAGATTCATAACTTCGTAAACGTAGTTTGAAACCGAAGTCATATCGGAAAGGTCAATATCACTCATGGTTTTACAACCAAGTTTTAGAATCAAGTTTGGAATAACACTGCTTAAGTTAGCATTGCCGCATCTCTCGCCAACACCATTTATTGTACCCTGCACATGAACAGCACCTGCGAGTACCGCAGCAAGTGTGTTAGCTACACCAAGTTCACTATCATTATGACAATGGATACCAATAGGGCTGCTTACCGTTTCTTTTACGTGCTTGATAATTCTCGTGATTTCCTCCGGTATCGATCCACCATTAGTGTCGCAAAGTGTAAGTACATCGGCACCGCCATTTGCTGCTGCCATTAACATTTTAATAGCAAATTCATGGTCATCCTTATATCCGTCAAAAAAATGCTCGGCATCAAAAACTACTTTACGTCCGTGTGATTTAAGGAGCTCAACAGATTTGTAAATCAGTTCTTCATTTTGCTCATCACTTAATCCAAGACTCTTATGTGAATGCAGGCGCCAGGTTTTACCAAAGATTGCAATTACCGGAGTCTCAGCTTTTAAGAGCATCTGTATATTATTATCACTCTTAACTTTATCGGGAAAACGTGCCGTTGAACCAAAGGCGCAGATTTTACTATTCTTTAGATCCAAGCCACGAACCTTTTGGAAGTATTCTTCATCTTTAGGATTACTGCCGGGCCAGCCCCCTTCGATAATGTCTATTCCGAAGTCATCAAGCTTCTCCGTTATTAACAATTTATCATGTATTGATAGATTTACTCTTTCACCTTGTGTACCGTCACGCAAAGTTGTGTCGAATAGTTCTATTAGTTCTCGGTCCTTCATCATAGCACCCTAAAAAATATTATTGAGATATCATATTAGTCTTGCGCGCATACTCAAACAGTCCGCCCGCTTCAATAATTGGAAGTACATCACCAATCGGATTTAGCTGATAAGAAGTACCTGTAGTCAGGTTGGTGATCTTATTCTGATCCAGATCTATTTCAATTTCATCGCCGGTTTTGATTTTGTCGTTTATTTTCATCGTTGAATCAAGAGGAATAACAAAGCCGCCATCAACAGAATTTCTGTAAAATATTCGTGCATAAGATTCAGCGACAATAGCTTTTACACCGGCTACTTGCATCGCAAAGGGGGCATGCTCGCGGGATGATCCACATCCAAAGTTGGCACCACCAATAATTATTGAATATTCAGATAAGTGCTTTCCCACATCAACAAATTTAATTCCGCCGCCTGGTAAACCGGATTCCTGAATTGGCACACTTGATAAGGCGTACTTACCATAAAGCTTTGATTCTTCAGAATCAGTCATGCTGTAAACCAAATGCTCTGCCGGAATAATCTGATCAGTGTCAATGTTGTTGCCAAGTACAAAAGCCTTGCCAGTTATTTTATTGTTCATTTTTAATTCCTTTTCTTGCTCCTACTCATGCTCTTAATCTTGATCTTATTTTATGAGTAAGAGCAAGAGTAAGATTATGAGCAAGATTTTTTTTATAAGTAATCTCTTGGATCGGTAATAACTCCTGTCAAGGCCGATGCTGCAACAGTTAATGGTGACGCTAAATAAACTTCTGATTTTTTACTTCCCATTCTTCCGGGAAAATTTCTGTTGGTTGTTGAGATAACAATGTCGTGATCAACGCTACGACCAAAAGTATCATCAGGACCACCAAGACAGGCGGCGCATGAAGACTGAGCAATTTCACAACCGGCATTTGTAAATATTTCTTTAAGCGTTACTCCATTGAAAGTTTCCACCTCAAACTGAGCGGCAACTTCTGTACTAGCCGGCACAATAAAAGTGGGAACTTTTGTTTCCTGTCCGAATAATAATTTAGCGGCAAACATAAAGTCAGTTATTTTGCCACCCGTACAGGAACCGATATAACACTTTGTTAGCTTAGTCCCTTCCACACTTCTTACAGTCCCGCGGTTATCAGGGCTATGAGGCTTTGCAACAAGGGGTTCCAGTTTGCTCACATCATATTCGTATTTACTCTGATATACAGCGTCAGCATCACTTTTGAAAATTTCATAAGATTTATCAGTCCGTTCTTTTACGTATGCTTCCGTAACTTCATCTGCCTGAATAATACCGCTCATACCGCCTGCTTCAATAGCCATGTTGGTTAAGGTCATTCTTTCGTTCATGCCAAGTGAGAAGACTGCTTCGCCATCAAATTCCATGGCACGGTAAGTCGCGCCATCTGTAGTGATATCGCCGAGTATTTGAAGAATCAAATCCTTTGCCGTCAAGTACTCAGGCATCGCTCCATTAAAGGTGAACTTCATCGATTCTGGCACTTTTTCCCAAATCTTTCCGGTGCCAAGAATAAAAGCAGCATCAGTGTTACCAACACCAGTTGAAAACATACCAAAAGCACCCGATGTGCAAGTATGAGAATCAGTACCGAATAAAACTGTGCCTGGTAAGTTGTACCCTTCCTCCGCTAAAGCAATGTGGCATACACCCTTGTATCTGTCTGTTCCCACATCGTAATAATTATCGAGGCTTTGCTCTTTGGCAAATTCACGCAGGATTTCAACATTCCTGTTAGCGTGTTTGTTAGCTGTAAAAATGTAATGGTCGGGGAAAATTACAACGCGGTCTTTATCCCATATTTTTGCCTTTTCGCCAAATTCACGTTTCCAGATTCCAATGGTTGGCGGCCCGCATACGTCGTGTGTCATTAATGTATCGACATTAAGCCATATACTTTCGCCGGGTTTTACTATATTTTTTCCTGCCGATTTAGCAAGTATTTTTTCTGTTATTGTCATTCCCATATCAGTATCCTTTAGCTGGCATTTGTCAATGCGTTTTCTTCAATAAATTTTTCAGTTTCACACTTATTCAACTCCATCTGATTAAGAGCCTGTAGATAAGCCTTTCCACTGGCTTCAATAATATCAGTGGAAATACCTCTTCCGCTATATGTGCCATTTCCTATCCGAAGTCTCACATTTACTTCACCCAGGGCTTGCCTTCCTGAAGTAACAGAACGAACACGGTATGATTCTACTTCGGGCTTAATATTAAGCGCGCGATCAATGGCGTTGAACATGGCATCTACCGGACCATCACCAGTTGATGATTCTTCAAAAATTGCATCTTTAGCTTTAATACGGACAGTTGCTGTCGGAACAGATACGCTGCCGGATAGCACATTCAAGTAGTCAAAATCATAGTATGCAATTTCAGAGAAGACTTCATCCCCCATGATAACTCGCAGGTCGTCATCGAATACTTCCTTTTTCTTATCTGCGAGCTTGGTAAATCTTGCATATGCCTTGTTCAATTCTTCTTCAGAAGTAGTGTAACCTAATTCTTCCAGTCGGACTTTCAAACCGTGTCTGCCTGAGTGACGTCCCAAAATAATTTTAGTCATTGGAACACCAACTGACTCGGGCGTCATAATTTCATAAGTGTTTCGGTTCTTTAACATTCCATCCTGGTGGATGCCTGATTCGTGAGCAAAAGCATTCTCGCCAACAATAGCTTTATTAGGCTGAACAATAATGCCGGTGAAACCACTAACCATTTTACTCGTGTTATAAATCTCCAGTGGATTTATATCAGTATAATAATCGAGCAAATCCTTACGAACCCGCAAGGCCATTACAATTTCCTCCAGGGAGGCGTTTCCTGCGCGTTCACCGATTCCATTAATTGTGCATTCAACCTGACGTGCACCCTGATCAAGCGCTGATATTGTATTGGCAACGGCTAATCCTAAATCGTTATGGCAGTGGACACTAATTACTGCCTGGTCAATATTTTTCACTCTTCGTTTTAATTCAGCTATTTTCTCACCGAATTCATGGGGAAGAGTATACCCGGTTGTGTCAGGGATATTAACCGTTGTTGCACCTGCAGAAATCGCGGCTTCAATAACGTCCGCCAGATAACCGATATCAGTTCTACCCGCATCTTCGGCGGAGAATTCAACATCATCACAGAAAGTCTTGGCGAAGGCTACGGCATCGTATGACATTTTAATAATTGTTTTGCGTTTCTCTTCAAGAGTTTTACCATATCGCTCATGCCCGAATTTACCAAGTATATGATAATCAGAGGTAGAAGAAAAAGTATGTATTCGCTTCTTTTGCGCACCACTGATTGCTTCATAAGCCTTCTGAATATCAAGTTCCTTAGCTCTGCACAAGGCAGCGACGATTACATCAACTTCCCCACTGACTCTTTTAACGGCCTCAAATTGAGTGGGTGAAGAGACAGGAAATCCAGCCTCAATCACATCAACGTTTAATTTTTCTAACTGCCGGGCTATTTCAACCTTTTCGATTACGTTTAATGAAGCACCGGGAGACTGCTCGCCATCCCTTAATGTTGTATCAAAGACTATTACTTTTTTGTCCGTCATAACACTCTCCGTTTGAATAAAAAATTATAATGTAAACACGCCTAACGCTTGTTCGTTATAAACTTCATCGAACTGGTGTAGTACCAATTCGGCAAAGTCGCTCGTGCTTACCAGCTTTCCATCAACAGAGTTAATGTCAATTGTCCGGTAACCATTCTTGAGTACTCTACCAACAGCCTCCTCGGTTAAGCTTGCTGCCTTATTCATTTTAAATGAATATTCAAACATCATAGCAACCGATAGAATCATTGCAATAGGATTAGCTTTGTTTTGTCCGGCAATATCCGGCGCACTTCCATGAACCGGCTCGTAAAGAGCATACTTTTCGCCAAGACTTGCAGATGGCAGCATACCCAGACTTCCGGTTATCATACCGGCTATATCGCTTATTATATCACCAAATAAGTTGGATGTAACTACAACGTCAAACTGGCGTGGGTCGCGCACAACCTGCATTGCAGCGTTATCAACATACATGTGATTTAGTTTTACTTCCGGATATTCTTTTGAAACCCGTTCCACCACATTGCGCCAGAATTGAGAAACTTCCAATACGTTTGCTTTGTCAACGGATGTCACTTTTTTACCACGATGCATAGCTGCTTCAAAAGCCTTGCGAGTAATTCTTTCAACCTCTTCAGTTGAATAAACCATGGTATTCCAACCCTTCTCAGAATCTATACCTCGAGGTTCACCAAAATATATTCCCCCGGTAAGCTCGCGAAAGACTACAAAATCTGTCCCTTCAATAATCTCATTCTTCAAAGAAGATGAATCTAAAAATTCAGGATAAACCTTTGCCGGACGAATATTAGCATACAGCCCTAATGATTTACGTAATTTCAGTAACGCAGCTTCAGGTTTTAAATGGTGTTCAAGATTCTCCCATTTATAACCGCCAACTGCGCCCAGTAAAACGGCATCGCTGTCGTAACATGCCTGCAGGGTTTCATCCGTAAGTGGATTATTATGCAAGTCATAGGAAGCGCCGCCTATCGGATGCTCACTTGTTTCTAATGCGACATCAAATTTACCGGCGATATGATGCATAAGTTTTACTGCTACATTCATTACCTCCGGTCCGATTCCATCGCCGGGAAGTAAAGCTACTTTGTGCGTCATACACCAACCTCCTCTTTGGAGTTCTTTTTGAATAACCACGACATCATTTCACGAAGCTTAGCGCCAACTTGCTCTATTGGATGTTCGCTATTCACCTTACGCAACCTGTCCATTTCTTTCTGACCGCTATTATATTCTTCAATAAATTCTTTTGCAAAACTTCCGCTCTGTACTTCTTTAAGAATTTGTCTCATGGCGTTTTTGGACTCTTCATTTATGATTCTTGGTCCGCGTGACATTCCACCGTATTCAGCAGTATCACTTACCGAGTGATTCATTCTTGTTAGTCCGCCTTCATAATAAAGATCAACAATAAGTTTCAACTCGTGTAAACATTCGAAGTAAGCTAACTCTGCCGGATAACCGGCTTCAGTTAAAACTTCAAATCCGGCTTTTACCAATTCAGCTGAGCCGCCGCATAAAACTGCCTGCTCACCGAATAAATCAGTTTCAGTTTCGTTCTTAAAGTTTGTTTCAATAACACCAGCTTTTGTACCACCAATTCCTTTAGCCCACGCAAGAGCTAAATCTTTTGTGTTACCGCTCGGGTCTTGTTCAACAGCTATTAAGCAGGGTACGCCGGCACCTTCAAGGTAAGTACGACGAACTAAATGTCCGGGGCTTTTTGGTGCCACCATCATAACATTTACGTCAGCAGCTGGTACTATTTGTTTGTAATGGATATTAAATCCATGTCCGAATGCAAGTGTATCGCCTGCTTTTAACCCAGGTTGTATTGATTCCTCATAGACTTTTTTCTGAGTCTGATCAGGAAGCAGAACCATAACAATATCACCCCATGCAGCGGCTTCTGAAACTTCCATAACTTCTAACCCGGCTTTGATTGCTTTGTCCCACGATGTACTTTCCTTCCTCAAACCAACTCTAACATTCATTCCACTTTCAAAAAGATTAAGTGCATGCGCATGACCCTGGCTGCCAAATCCTAGGACAGCTATTTTTTTATCTTTTAGTACTTCTAATGACGCGTCCTGTTCGTAATAAACTTTCATTTCTTTCTCCTTTTTAAACAACTGATGAATATTCTCTTTTAATATCTTTTGGTTGATCCCCTCTCCTGAGGGCTACTCTGCCCGATCTCGCCATTTCAACAATTCCAAATGGCGATAAAACATTTACTGCTGCATCTACTTTGTCAGGAGGACCTGTAACTTCTATCATTAAAGTCTTTGGATTAATATCGACAACATTTCCTCTGAAGATATCGCACAGATCAATAATTTCGGCACGTTGCCCTTTACCATAATTAACGGTGATGAGTGCTAATTCTCGTTCGACCCTTTGCTGGTCAGTTAGATCCACAACCTTTACTGTGTCTATTAATCGATGAAGTTGTTTGACAACCTGCTCAATTATTTTGTCCTCTCCGGAAGTGACAATTGTCATTCGTGAGAGTTCCTGAAACTCTGTTTCGCCAATTGAAATACTGTGGATGTTAAAACCCTTTCCACTAAACATTGTTGCTACGCGATCAAACGCACCAAAATGATTTTCTACCAAAACTGAAATTGTATGTTTCATATTAAGTCATCCTCTTTGGGTTTAGCCGTTTAACAATCATATCAGAAATTGAAGCCCCAGATGGAACCATCGGGAAAACCATGTCTTCCTTTACTACCCTGAATTCAATTAAACTTGGGCCATCAGTTCTATCAAATGCCTTATTTAGTATTTCGTCAACTTCTTCCTGCTTGTCTGTGCAATAGGATGGAATACCAAAAGCTTCGCCAACTTTACAAAAATCCGGGTTGCTGGCACTAAGATCAGTGAAGCTGTATTTCTCGGCATGGAATAATTCCTGCCACTGACGAACCATACCAAGGAATCCGTTATTTATAATTATAAAATTGATAGGCAGCTTATATGCTACAGCAGTTATCAATTCCTGTATATTCATTTGGAAACCACCATCACCGCTTATAGAAACGATAGGTCTATCCTTAATTGCAAAGGCTGCACCAATAGCTGCCGGAACAGAGAAGCCCATAGTTCCTAATCCGCCGCTTGATAAGTGTGAGCGCGGATTCGTGAATTTGTAATGTTGCGCAATCCACATCTGATGCTGACCGACGTCACTAACAATAATTGCTTCGCCTTTCGTCTTTTTAGATATTTTATCAATAATAAATTCAGGGCGTAATAAACCATCTTCTGTTTCGAAGTGTAACGGACATTCCTCTTTCCATCCGTTTAATTGATCCCACCATTCAGTAAGATCCTGCTGATTTTTCATCTCGGCAGCAATACCTGCAATAACATGTTTTACATCGCCAACTATTGGTAAATCAACAACAACGTTTTTATCAATAGCTGTTGGATCAATATCGACATGTATTTTATAGGCGTTTGTTGCGAATGTATCTGTACGTCCAGTTACCCGATCATCAAAGCGTGCGCCAAGCGAAACCAGAACATCACAATTATTTACAGCCTGGTTAGCATAATAAGTCCCATGCATACCTAACATTCCAAGAGATTGTGGGTCAGTCCCTGGGAATGCGCCTAGTCCCTGCAAGGTCATAGTAACAGGCAGATTATTTTCTTTAGCTAATAATGACAATTCATCCGAACCGCCTGACATTATTACACCACCACCAACATAAAGCAACGGGCGTTTTGCTCTGCTAAGTACCTGAGCTGCTTTCTTAATCTGGTTATAATGCCCGTGCACTTTCGGTTTGTAACCTTTCAAATCAAAGGTTTCAGGATAATGAAAATAGGCTGATCCGCCAAAGACATCTTTTGGTATATCGACCAAAACTGGTCCCGGTCTGCCAGTTGAGGCAATGTGAAAAGCTTTTTTGATTGTGGTTGCAAGATCATTAATGTCACGTACCAGAAAATTATGCTTTGTTATCGGGCGTGTAATCCCAACAATGTCAGCTTCCTGAAATGCGTCATTACCAATTAAGTGCGATGGAACCTGTCCAGTGAAGACTACTATTGGAACTGAGTCCATATAGGCATCGGCAATTCCTGTAACTGTGTTTGTTGCACCTGGTCCTGAAGTAACAAGAACAACTCCAACTTTACCTGTTGCTTTTGCGTATCCCTCTGCGGCATGAGTAGCTCCCTGTTCATGACGAACAAGAATGTGTTCGAGATAATCTACATCGTAAAGTTTTTCATATACCTTCAGTACTGCTCCTCCGGGGTAGCCGAAGATATGCTTCACCCCTTCACGCTTAAGACATTCGAAAAAGATGTCAGCGCCTGATAACAATGGTTTCTGTTCGCTCATAACAGCCTCATTATTTTAGAAAATTGTTTTTAGAACTGCTCCCGTGCTTGCCGAAGTAACCATTTGAGAATAACGAGCCAGATACCCTCTTTTTATCTTTGGCTCAAATGGTTTTAATTCTGCAAGTCTTGTTTTGATTTCTTCATCCGTTAATTCTACATTCAGTTTATTATTAGGAATATCAATAGAAATAATATCCCCTTCTCTTACCGCGGCAATAGGTCCTCGCTCGGCAGCTTCTGGCGATATATGTCCGATACATGCGCCACGTGTTCCGCCAGAGAATCTTCCATCCGTAATAAGTGCAACCTTATCACCAAGTCCCATACCCATAATTGCGCTTGTCGGGGTTAGCATCTCAGGCATTCCCGGACCACCTTTTGGCCCTTCATACCTTATAACGACAACTTCACCTGCCTGTACTTCTCTACTGAGAATACCGGCAACTGCTGATTCCATTGATTCATAAATTCTTGCCGGTCCTTTGTGAACTTTCATGCTGTCATTAACCGCACCTGTTTTTACAACAGAACCTTCAGGGGCCAGATTACCAAATAGGATTGCCAACCCACCTGTCTTTGAAAACGGTTCTTCAACACTTCTGATTACAGATCGATCTAAAACCACCGAGTTCTTAATGTTATTTCCAATAGTCTCGCCTGTAACAGTTCTTTCATCTAATTCTAAAACACCATCCAACTTTGACAGTTCATTCATTATTGCTGATATTCCACCTGCCCTATCAACATCTTCCATGTGAACATTTTTTGTAGCGGGGCTAACCTTGCATATGTAAGGTACTTTTTTTGATAACTCATTCAGGTAATGAAGATCGAACTTTACTCCAGCTTCATTTGCAATTGCAATTGCATGAAGGATTGTGTTTGTACTTCCACCCATAGCCATGTCCAGGGCAAAGGCGTTCTTGAATGATTTTTCATTTAGGAAGTCGGAAGGTTTTAAATCTTCTTTTACTAAATCGAGTAATTTCCTTGCGGCTTTCTTCGCTAATTCCAGGCGCCGTGGGTCGACAGCCAGAATTGATCCATTACCAGGAAGAGCAAATCCTAATGCTTCCATTAAACAATTCATTGAGTTTGCGGTGAACATCCCTGAGCAGGAGCCGCAGGTTGGACATCCATTATCTTCCAGATCCTTTAATTCTTCCTCATTGATTTCGCCGGTCTGGAATTTGCCAACACCTTCAAACACAGAGATAAGATCAACTTTTTCTCCTTTGGATGTTACACCAGCTTTCATAGGACCACCTGATACAAATATGGTGGGGATATCAATCCTTACTGCGGCCATCAACATGCCGGGGACAATTTTATCACAGTTTGTTATGCATATCATCCCATCCAGCCTATGGGCTTCAACAACTGTTTCCACGCAATCAGCAATTAATTCACGACTTGCTAATGAATAGCGCATTCCAAGGTGCCCCATTGCAATTCCATCATCAACACCTATAGTGTTGAATTCGAAGGGAACACCGCCGGCTTCGCGTATTGTTTCTTTTACAACTCTTCCAAATTCCTGCAGGTGAACATGACCGGGGATAAGATCGATATAGGAATTACACACCCCAATAAAAGGCTTCTTAAAATCATCGTCACTTTTAATTACGCCAGTGGCTTTAAGTAAACTTCTGTGTGGTGCCTTATCGAAACCGGATTTGATTAAGTCTGATCTCACAACAACTCCATTCATTGCCCAAAAGAAAAAACATTCTTCTTCCGGTCAATTCGAAATCAGTTTTGTTGTGATGCTTTATTGCTTATGGTTATGTTAAATTAGATTTGGAATTGACCGCTATTATTTAGCCTACTAGGACGCTAAGACCTAGAAGGCCTAGAATAATAATGATAATTCCGAGAATGATATTTTCTAGAGGTAAGTTTAGAATATGCGCATGACTCCCTTCCAAAGCAATTGCTCTGATATTGGATTCATTAGTATGTTTTGTCATGCGATTCATTGATTCAATTATATTTCTAAATTGAGGGCAAAACTAAAACATAGAGGATACAATGTCAAGTAAAAAAAATTTTTGTTAATTCTGCAGGCATCTTAATTTTGTTAATCTAACTTATATATATAAGACAAATATTTATCTCCAAGAATTATTCTTCTAAACCATTGTTTAGGTTTTTCGATAATTAATTAAGCAAAGAAAGCATCTTTCAAAAAAAAACGAAATTCATTTTTTTTATTCTGCTCGTTTATTTTTCTCTTGACATCCAATAGACGAGCGTATATATTGGCACCTAAATTTATTATGATACAACACAACAGAAATATCGCCCTAATGATTATGCATATGATAATGCGAATGCACATATCGTGACGGGCAACTTATGCTAATAAATACATAACAGAGTTTTAATGTAGCCCTTCAAGTTGAAGGGTTTTTTTGTATACGTTCTTATAAAATAAGTTTGCTTATCAAGATTGGCAGAGGGAACAGGCCCTGTGAAGCCATAGCAACCCCAGGCGAGAAATCGTGGAAGGTGCTAAATCCTGCCCTGACTGTTTTATTAGTCATGGGGAAGATGAGAAGAGAAGTTTTTAAAAATAAAAACCTTTTCAGGAATCTTTCCCGAAAAGGTTTTTTTCGTTTTAAAGAGTCTTGAATAAAATAATCATATAAACCGAAAGGAAATTGTTATGAGCGCACCAGACAGAAAATACAGATTCGAAACATTGCAGTTACACGCGGGGCATGAACCTGATGCAGTTACTAAATCCCGTGCTGTACCAATATATCAGACCACATCATATGTTTTTGATGATGCACAGGATGCAGCCGATTTATTTGACCTGAAAAAATTTGGCAACATTTATACACGGATAATGAATCCTACAACTGATGTTTTCGAAAAGAGAATTGCAGCCCTGGAGGGAGGTGTTGCAGCTCTGGCTACTGCATCCGGACAAGCAGCGGAAACTCTTGCCATTACTAATATTACTAAAGCCGGGGATAATATTGTCTCAACAAGTCTATTGTACGGTGGAACATACAATTTGTTTAAGGTAACATTACCCCGCTTTGGTATTGAAGTGAAATTTGTTAGCGGCGATGAGCCGGAAGAGTTTGAAAAATTAATCGATAGTAAAACGAAAGCCTTGTACATCGAAACAATTGGCAATCCAAAATTGAATATACCAAACATAGAAGCTTTGGCTGCTCTGGCCCATAGATATGGTATACCACTTATCGTTGATAATACATTTGGTGCTGGCGGTTACCTCGCCCGCCCAATAGATTTTGGTGCTGATATTGTTGTTGAATCAGCTACTAAATGGATAGGTGGACATGGCACATCAATAGGGGGAGTTATTGTTGACTCAGGTAACTTTGACTGGGGCAATGGTAACTTCCCTGTTTTTACTGAACCATCTCCCGGCTATCATGGATTGGTATTCAATGATGTCTTCGGTAAAACCGGACCATTTGGCAACATCGCTTTTATTATTCGTGCCCGTGTTGAAGGTCTCCGTGATCTTGGCCCATGTATAAGTCCTTTTAATTCTTTTCAACTGATCCAGGGTTTGGAAACACTATCACTACGAGTTGATCGGCATGGAGAGAATGCGTTTAAGCTTGCAAACTGGTTGAACAATCATGAATTGGTTGATTGGGTTTGGTATCCTGGTCTGGAAAATCACGAATCACATGAAAACGCTAAAAAATATTTACGTAAGGGACTTTTCGGTTCGATGCTTTCCTTCGGCATTAAAGGCGGAGTTGAAGCTGGCAAGAAGTTCATTAATAATGTAGAGTTATCCAGTCTTCTTGCAAATGTAGGGGATGCAAAAACTTTAGTAATTCATCCGGCTTCTACAACTCATCAGCAATTAAGTGAAGATGAGCAGCGTGCTTCCGGAGTTGCACCTGAACAAGTAAGAGTTTCTGTTGGATTAGAGCATATTGATGATATCATTGAAGATTTTGATATTGCTCTTAAAAAAGCTGTGAGCGCTAAAGTATCGGCTTAGCCTTTGGTCTCCAGTAACATATTATTGAATGGAATAAATTCTAAAATTGAGAATAGAGGATTAAATGTCTTTACAAGAGGGTACAACTAGAAGGGTACAAACGAGCTTCGTTGAATTATTCAACGAGGCTCTGCCTCTCACCCTGGAATCGGGCGAAACTTTAAATCATGTTAAAGTGGCTTATCAGACCTACGGCACATTAAATGCAGATGGCACAAACGCTATACTGATTTGTCACGCATTAACAGGCAATGCACATGCAGCAGGTTTTCTGGCCGGCAGCGAGTATGATTTCCATGCCCGCCCGGATTGTCTCAATCAGTATTCAGTCATGTCAAAAGATCAGCCAGGTTGGTGGGATCCACTAATTGGAGAAGGAAAGGTTTTTGATACTAACGAATATTTCGTCATCTCTTCAAATATACTTGGAAGCTGCTATGGCACAACTGGTCCAACAACAGTAAGTTTCGAGACGACAAAAAAGTATGGCAGAAGTTTTCCTGTAATAACTGTCCGTGATATGGTACGAGTCCAGAAAAAGCTAGTCGATCATCTTGACGTTAGGAAACTAGCCTCGGTTGCGGGTGGTTCTTTAGGCGGAATGCAGGTTCTTGAGTGGGCTCTCCTCTACCCCGAATTGGTAGAATCAATAATCCCTATAGCTACCGCAGCAAAGCACTCACCCTGGGCAATTGGCTTAAATCAGGCTGCACGGAATTCCATTAAAAATGATCCTGCATGGAATGGCGGAGATTATGTTAAACAACCTTTTGAAGGATTTTCCCTCGCAAGGAAAATTGCAATGATCAGTTACAGAAGTTATCCCTCATTCAATAAAAAATTTGGCCGGGAAAGGGCTGAAGAAGAAGGCTACTTCAAGGAGAATAATTTATTCAGCATCGAAAGTTATCTTAATCATCAGGGAGATAAACTTACAAAACGTTTTGATGCCAATTCTTACTTAACCGTATCAAAGGCAATGGACTTGCACGATGTAAGTCGGGATAGAGGTTCTCTGGAAAAGTCACTGGGTTCAATTAAGTGTCCTAGTTTAAATATTGGTATTTCTTCTGACGCTCTCTACCCTGCTGAAGAACAGAAAGAGATTGCTTCTTTAATTCCAAATTCTGAATACGCTGAAATTGATTCCATACATGGACACGATGCATTTCTTATTGAATTTGAACAGTTGATTAAGATGATTGGTGATTTTCTGGAAAAAAAGTCAGGTAGAAAAAAAATGATAGCCGTCTGATGTTGAATAAACCATCAGTTTAACTTAACTTGGATGTATATAAACATCGCTGAGTTATTATGGATCATTACGGTTTTCTGTCAATCATTCCTCCACTGGCTGCTATTCTTCTTGCCATTAAAACGAGGCAGGTATATTTATCCTTGCTGATTGGAATTTGGTCAGGTTGGATAATACTGGATGGAGGTAATCTATTTACCGGATCAATTTCAGCTATCGAATCACTCGTTAATGTATTTGCTGATCCTGGAAATACCCGCACAATTCTCTTCAGCTGTTTAATCGGGGGATTATTGGCACTGATTCAGCGCTCGGGCGGTGTTGAAGGATTTGTCAAAAGAATTAATAACAGACTTTCCTCGCTAAATACTCATTCTAAATCCAATAATCGAATAATACAGTTGTTCTCATTTTTTACGGGCGCAATTATTTTCGTTGAAACTAATATAAGTGTCCTCACAACAGGTTCTATCTTCCGTCCGGTATTCGATAAATATAAAATTGCCCGTGAAAAACTGGCGTATATAATAGATTCCACTTCCGCCCCTGTATGTATATTAATACCATTTAACGCTTGGGGCGCATATATTATTGGGTTACTTGCTCTTAATGGAATCGAGGATCCCTTTACAACTTTGTTCCAATCATACATTTTCAACCTTTACCCGATTTTAACCATAGCTCTACTTCTGTTCCTTATTATTTCAGGAAAGGATTTTGGACCAATGAGAAAAGCTATGATCCGGGCTGAGAAAGAAGGAAAAATACTACGAGATGGTGCTCGTCCATTGGTTAGTTCCGATATTACTTCGCTTCATAAAAAAGAAGGTATTAATGCAAAATCATTTAACATGCTAACACCCATCATCTTAATGGTTTTAATGATGCCGATTGTTTTAATAATTTCCGGTTGGAATTCTTCTGAGTATATAACTTCTTTGTCGTTCAATGAAAAGATTCTTGAGGCAATTCGTAATGGTTCCGGTTCCCAGGCCGTTCTATTATCTGTGATTGCAGCTATTTTTGTTTCAGTAGTGCTGTACAAATCTCAAAGAATACTTTCTATAAAAGAAATGACGGACTTAATTCTAAAAGGAATGGGAGGACTTGTTCCTTTAGCTCTCTTAATGTTGCTTGCCTTTGCTATCGGATCACTTTGCAAAGAACTTGGCACAGGTCTCTATGTTTCTCAACTTGTGGGCGATTTACTGACGCCAAAATTGGTGCCGGCAATAATATTCATTATTTCGGGTTTTATTGCCTTTTCAACTGGCACTTCCTGGGGAACATTTGCCATTATGCTTTCCATCGGAATTCCAATTGCAAATTCCATGGGAATTGACCAAAACATAATAATTGGGGCTGTATTGGGCGGTGGAGTGTTTGGTGATCATTGCTCCCCGATTTCTGATACTACAATTGTCTCATCAATGGCTGCAGCATGCGATCATATTGATCATGTGAAGACTCAGTTACCATATGCATTAACAACAGGTTTAATATCAGTCTTAATTTATATTATTATCGGATATATCTTTCTCTGATATCAAATCATCAAAGTCGCAAGACAGTTTTCATTGAATTAGTATTGATAATATCATATTTTAACAAAATGAAAAAATGTTCAAAACTAAATATAAATCTAAACAGAGGTTAAGATGGCTTCACAAAAAATGTTGACTGAACTAAATAATCAAATACAGGAAGAGATTTTCTCTTCATACCTATATTTATCTATGGCAGCTTGCTTTGCTGATAAAAACCTTAATGGTTGTGCTCAATGGATGACAATACAATCACAAGAAGAATACGCTCATGCAATGAAATTTTATCAGTATGTTCTTGATATTGGTGGCAGAGTTGAATTGCAGGCAATCCAAAAACCAGACTTCGAATGGCCAACTCCACTGTCAATGTTCGAAGGCGCCCTGGCACATGAGAAACACGTTACAGGAAGAATCAATCTTTTGGTTGACATTGCAGTTGAAGAGAAAGACCACGCAACTAATAACTTCCTGACTTTCTTTGTAGGTGAGCAAGTTGAAGAAGAAGCAAACGCTACTCAGATAGTTGAAAACTTCAAAATGGTTGGTGATAATATTCAGGGTCTTTATATGTTGGATAAAGAACTCGGTGCTCGCCAGGTATAAATTTTGCTAAATCGCCTCTTAATTGAGGTGATTTTTTTTCTTCTCTACTATTTTCCTTTTATAAAGATTTTCATATATTAGGAGTCTGAAATTTTCCAAGCAAGGAGATAAAATGGCTAGAAGATGTCAATTGACAGGTGTAGGACCTACAAGTGGTAACAGTATTTCTCATGCTCATAACAAAACAAAGAGAAGATTTTTACCTAATCTACAGAAAAAAAGAATTTGGGTTAAAGAATTGAATAGATTCGTTACTATTAAGTTGTCTACGAGCGCGTTGAGAACTATCGCTAAGAATGGTACGGCTGATCTTGCTAAGGGTATTAATAGCAAACAAATTAAAGTTCGTTAATCCATCCAAAATTTTAAAAAGCTCAAATGTTTCTATTTGAGCTTTTTTTTTGTTTAAAATGAAATTCCCGAACCATTAGAGTGATTCGGGAATTATTATTCAATTGAGTAGTGGAAGTAACATTTCAGTAAAAATACTGCTTATGTTACCACTTGATTAACGACGTACATTCTTCCTTTCAACTTTTTTAGCGCTGTTACTTGATTGCCTCTTCGACTGGGACTTTGTATCCCGACTTACATTTGAAGATTTTCTCTTCTCAATTCGTTTATCGGCAGGAGTAGCACTTTGTCTTTTTACTTCATCTCGTTTTATGGTTAATTCAGGACTTTTTTTTACCGTTCTTTTTGTACTCCGTGAATTATTTTCAGACTCTACTTTAGAATTATTTGATCTGACATCTCTATCCTGACTACTGCTTCTTTCTCTTTTAATAACTTTAGTCTGAGTCGAGCCTTTGGAATTATCTTTTTCTGTATTTACCTTACGCTCGTTGCGTTTTATTTCGGTTTCTCTGGTGACTCCTCTGGATTTATTCGTCCCATTATCCTGAGTTCTACTGGCAGTACCATTATCACTTCTCTTAATTTCACTTCCTTTTCTGCTGCCAACAACTACTTTATCTTTCAGCAAAGATGTACTCTTAGTTCCACGAGTAATTGTTCGTTCCGAATTCCCATCAAATCTGTTCAGTTCTTTTCCAGTAGGTCTGTATGATCGGATACCATCATCGTTTCTGTCACGACTTCTATTATAGTCATCAAGAGAATTAATCCTGTTTATTTCTCTTTCCGATATTCTATAGCCGCCTCTTCTTTCAACGTAGTTTCTGTCCACGCCACCATTTACTATCCGGTTATTATCATAGTAGTAATTTGTACGATATTTGGTGTTGCTAAAAAAGTTATTTACATACCGATGATTCATAAAATGGTGATGAACATTTCTATTACAAAAATGATTATAGCTTACAAAATTCCAATAATTAGAATGAGATCTCCAGCCCGTTGAAAAATGGATACCAACTCCAACGTTAAAAGAAGCATATGCTGGCAATGGTGACCATCCGATGTAATCATTATCATATCTCCATTCTACCCAGGCAGGTGCCCATTCGTAATCAGGTAACCAAACCCATCCATAATAATCTTCATACATCCATCTACCGTAGTGATATGTTGCCCAACCAAACGGCTCGTAAGAATCCCAGTACCAGCCATTTTGTGTCCATGACCACTGACCAATGGAATATGGCTGCCAATCATAATTAACTGAAGTAGGTCTCCATACTGTAAGATCTCCATCTAATGAGATCCATTCGCCATGTGGTGCAAGTGAATAATAGAAATAATTGAAATCAACGTTCATATCCGGTCTTGCTTCTGTTCGGATAAAAGTGATAAATACTACTAATGCTACAAAAATTATTATCTTTTTCATGACTCACCTCGTTTTGGTTCTGCTTATAATTAGTCAATCCATGTGCCAATCCAAAAACCACGTTTTAGCCCAGTTTTACAAACTTCTTTAACCGTATTGTATAGTATTATATACACAAGTGATTATCTTTTAATATTTCAGATAACCTGCGAATACCATTTTTTTGAAGTCTGAAAATGACTATTTTTCAACAAAACAGATTACTCATTAATATTTAACGGGGGTTAAATGAAAAGAATTCTTTCCCTATCTGCATATGTAATGATATCATTTCTCATTTTTTCATGTTCAAAACCAAAAGAAGGTAATAAAGAAGTGAAAGACGAAATTGCCAAATTTGCAAAAACAGCAGTTAAGTATGATGATACATTACTTGACGATAATCAAAAAATTGTTGTTCAGAAGTTATACGAAGCTGCAAAGATAATGGACGATATCTTTCTTGGACAAGTCTACTCCGGTAACACTGAATTAAAAGAAAGTTTGAAAACAGGCGACAAAGATACTTACGAACTTTTCAATATCATGTTTGGACCTTTCAACAGACTCGATCATGATAAACCTTTCGTGGGTGATAAAGCCAAACCGGATGGCGCAAATTTCTATCCTGAAGATATGACCAAAGAAGAATTTGAAAACTGGATAGCAGTCCATCCTGAAGATGAAGCTGCCTTTACTTCTGAATTTACTGTTATTAAAAGAGACGGTGAAAAACTTATCGCAGTCCCCTACTCAGTCCAATACAGTGAAAATCTCAAAAAAGCCGCGAACTTAATGAGAGAAGCTGCCAACTATGCGGATAATCCCTCATTGAAAGAATATTTGATAAAAAGAGCCGCCGCTTTTGAAACTAATGATTATTATGAAAGTGATATGGCATGGATGGATCTTAAAGACCATACCATAGAAATTGTAATCGGTCCCTATGAAGTTTATGAAGATGCGCTGTTCAACTTCAAAGCTGCGTTCGAATGCTTTCTTACAATCGTTGATCCGGTTGAATCTAAAAAACTTGACATATTTGTTAATTACCTGAATGATATGGAGCACAACCTGCCATATCCTGCCGAGCACAAAAACTTTGCCCGCGGATCAGAATCACCAATGGTTGTTGTACAACTTGTATATAGCGCCGGCGATACAAAAGCAGGCGTACAAACACTTGCGTTCAACCTTCCTAACGACGAGCGTGTAAGAAAAGCAAAAGGCTCAAAAAAGGTTATGCTGAAAAATATACATGAAGCCAAGTTTGAGACAATTCTTACTCCAATTGCCGAAAAGATTATGGAGCCGGAACAATTGAAATATGTAACTTTTGAGGGGTTCTTTAACCATACTTTAATGCACGAAATTTCTCATGGTTTAGGACCTGGTTTTATAACTGTAGATGGCAGAAAGACAGAAGTAAAGAAGGAACTAAAAGAAACCTACTCCACCATTGAAGAATGTAAAGCCGATGTTCTTGGACTTTTTAATAATCAATTTATGATAGAAAAAGGCGTATTTCCGGCAGAATTCGAAAATGAAATGTGGTGTACATTCCTGGCAGGCGCCTTCCGTTCAATGCGATTTGGTATTGGTGAAGCTCATGGCGGTAGTAATGCCATTATATATAATTACCTTCTCGATAATGGAGCATTTGAATATAATGAGAGTACTCAAAAAGTGAAGGTTAATTTCGACAAAGCATATACAGTTCTTACAGATCTTGCAAATAAACTCCTGATGATCCAAGCCACTGGCGATTATAATGCCTCAAAAGAGCTTATTGCAAAATATGTGGTTGAGACGCCTTCAATTAAAATATTACGAGATAAATTGACCCATCTTCCGGTTGATATCAAACCAGAATTCCAGATTGAGAAATAACATTTACATGGGTGTGGCATATTTGCCGCACCCATAAACTTTCCTCAATATTCTTCGAAAATATTAGAACCCGATTCCGTTGTCAGACATCACATAATAGTATGATTATTTAAAAGTGTCGTATAGCCGAGTCCATTTTCTATATAACATTCTTATATTTGCTAAAGAAATAAATTCTAATATATAGGAAACACAATGTCCCCTAAATTTTTCTTAGATAAACGACCTCATAATGGATTATCCTATGAGGACTATAGACAAAAAACTATTGAATTTGTTGAATCAACAAATCCTGAAGGATTAGAAGATTCTGAAAGAAGTTTATACGATTACACAAAACTCAATCTGCATAGAAGTAAGCGAATTGACCGTGTTTACAAGGTAAATGAGGAATTTAGAGCAATTCTTCAGGGAATAACCACACCGCAAATTTGGATGGTGCTTACTGAAGATTGGTGCGGTGATTCCGCGCAAAATTTACCCTATATCGTAAAAATGGCGGAAGAAAATCCACTTATTACTTTGCGGATTATGGAACGTGATAAAAACCTGGACATAATGGATTTGTATTTGACAGGCGGAAAGTCAAGATCAATCCCTAAACTCGTTGCTTTTGATGAAGATGGAAATGAATTGTTCCAGTGGGGTCCGCGGCCTAAAGAAGCTCAGGACAATGTAAATCAGTGGAAAGAGTCAGGATTATCAAAAACTGAATTTATGGAAAAACTTCACCTTTGGTATGCAGGTAATCGTGGCAAAGCACTTGAACAGGAATTTATGTGGATATTATGCGAAGTGGATGAGTGTAAAGAAGCTTAATAACTAAGTGTAAAGTTCATAAAGTTCATAAAGTTCATAAAGTTCATAAAGTTCAAAATTAACGAAATTACGGCGAGAAAAAAATCTCGCCTTTTTTATTCCCGGTTATCGATTCTAGAAATTATAAAATGAAATCTTTCAGTTTTCTTTTTGCTGTTCCTTTATCTTTTCACTTTTTGCGTCTACTTGTTTCTACGTTTCAACAATTCAACCGCTCGAAATCATTTTCATTTAATTTCCAGTTCCAGCCTGGTAAATGTTCTAACAATCTTCCCTTTATCACTGCCGGGTATAAATTCCGACTCGAACATGGCAACTTCTACTGCATCATCAATGCCATATCCAAGTCCTTTTATAATTTTTGTATTTCTCACAAAACCATGTTCATCAACATCTACATCAACAATAACTTTACCTGTTATTTTCATTCGCTTAGCTGTTGCAGGAATTAATATTCTCTTGTAAACAGCATCCATTCCACCCTTCGGTACGGGGCAATTATCAAATGCACAACCCCCTTCCTGCTCAGACATATTCGAAGTAGAAAAAGTATTCTTCTCAGCATAAGAATTAGTGTTATTTGCCGCACTTTTCTCACTCTCGAGAGATTTATTTTCCCCTCTTACTTGAGAAACTTTCTTTTTCATTCCATTGCCTAGGCCGGCGGAAAGGATACTCTTGTCATTTAAGGTAAAATCAATTCTTATCGTAAGATGAGAACTAACAGCCTTACCATTTGTCTGTCCCGGAATAAATCTTGTTTCTTTTACAGCACGTTGAGCTTCCTCATTACAGCCTAAACCGATTCCCTCAATGATAGTCGTTTGGGTAACTATACCCTTCGCATTAACATCGGCAATCAGTAATACAGAACCTTCAAGACCATATAGCTTTGCATGTTCGGGATAAACAATTGCGTCCTGAATGCTTTTCATACCTCCAATAGGAATAGGACAAAGATCAGAATCACAAATTAAATCACCGTTTTTCGTTTGTATTTCGTATTGCCTGTTGCCCGTCATGTACAGCTCAGGCGGTGCGGAGTATAGCCGGTCATACTCAAGTTCAATTTTCTTTACGAGAACACCATCTTCATAACTGAGAACCGATTTTAGTCCTCCATTATCATAGTATGTTTTATGAAGTCCATCTTTCACACCTTCATTAACATAAAATTCCTCTTTCAACAAACCGGTATCGAAATAGCTTTTTACCCATCCATGCAGCTTTCCGCCGCTGAATGTTTTTTCCTCCTTCAGGTTACCATTTTCATAATACCAGTAGGAAGTCCCCTCGTAAATTTCGTCCACAAAGGATAATTCAGATTCTAAATTACCATTCACATGGTAGGTTTTGTAGATACCGGATTGGCAATAATTTATTGAGGAATAAAAAAACATCAGTAAGATTATTTTTTTCATAGTGTTCGAAAGAAGTTTATCATAGTTGCAAAATAATGAAATTAGTCGAATTTTGTACTCATTCAATTCAGTGTTTAATCTGTAAGTTAGATTTGTTGCAAGACTCATCAAGTTATTCTAATTTTGTATATGCTATGCTGTCCTGCTTACAATTAAAATACTACAGAGTATATCTTTTTATAAAAAACCTCTTAATGTAACGCTTTAATCGATTCATTAATAAAAGCTCATCATTCTTTACATATATTCCCTCATTGTCTTTGGCTGACCACATCCTTCGCCATTTATAATTGGGAGGTAAATAGTACTTTAAGTAGCCATCAGTGTTAAATCCTACTGATTTTTTTTCCTTATTACATTCATCAACAAGAATTTTAATTTCCCTGCCAAAATTTGCTATATCGAACCCTGGTGAATCTTTACCTTGAAAAAAGGTATACCCCTCAAAATTGTTGGGTTCTGGATTTTTTAATTTTCCAGCTAAATTTCTGGCCCAGCTATTTGACCAATAATGCACTGCATAAGTACCATTCTTAATTAGTCTTTTACGTTTGTCGTCTTCCGGAAGTAAATTCTCGTACAATTTCCTCAATTCAGCATGCCCATTTTTATATGGATAAATGAACTTAGGTGCCAGCAGATCGATGATGTGATTATTATTATTATAAACCTTTGTAATCATCAAAGGACCAGTAGTAGTGAGAACATCATTAGCTTTACCATTAAAAGAAGAATCACATGTTTTAATTTCTTTTAACACCGCAGCCATGAATGGATGACCCGGGACTGAAGCCATGAAAGCGTTGCATATTACTTGTTTAATACCGCAATATTTAGCGTGAATAGGTGGTTCCTCTCCAATAACAAATTCTTTTTCATATAAAAGTGGATCAATCTTTTGTAAGCACTCAATATCCAAATCAACGTAAACTCCACCCATTTTATGTAGAATAAAATATCTTATTGCATCCGCACGCTGAATATCAAGGGGATATGAACTATAGAGGTCAAAATATTCCGGATAATACTCTTTTACAAACTTGCTGCCATCTTCATCAGTCCATAAGATATATTTCCAGGATGGATGATATTTTTTCCAAGTTTCTGTAAAATATTTCCATTCTTCCGGAATTTGTTCATCCTTCCAGGTTTGATGCATAGTTTTGGGAATTTTCATATGAGCAAGATTCATTTTGTCTGAAAATATTTTATTTATTAATAATTCCTCGTACTTAGCCATCTCAAGCCAAATCCATATTTTAGCATCGCTCTCAGCTTTTTTGTTTATTTATTGGCTAAAAGATAATGAATTGTCTTCTTTTTATTCTATCTAAATCGATCCCATATAATGGTATGTTATTGTCATTGAAATTAAACTGTTAGTTTTTTAAATTAATCCCGACGTTACACTCCATAAAAGAGGGGTTACAATGATTAACAAGACTTTAGCATCTCTTTACATGTTTTTAATATTCTTCCTCCTTTCAACAACTGCACAGAAGTTCACTTATGATGATTTCAAAACACCCGAGTATTGTGGTTCCTCCTGTCATACTGACTTTTATCAGCAATGGAAGCAGGCAATGATGTCGCAGGCATATACACATCATTGGGATGAAATTGAATATTTCCAATTGGCTATTCCACATGCTGAAAAGGATGAGAAAGTTGCAGAAGTGAAAGAAGGCTGCAACGGATGCCATGCCCCTATTTCTTATGTTGTGGGAGATGTTCCGCCACCGAAACCTGAAATGAATTCCCGGGCTAACGAATCCGTCTCGTGCGAGGTGTGCCATAGTATAACCGGATATGAAGGAGATACTCCGCATAATTTCAACTATATAATGAATCCCGGTAAAACAAAATACAGCTCGAGGAAGGGAGATATTCAATCCCCCGCTCACGATATTGTTGTTACAGATTTGCACCATAGTGGTGACTTCTGCGGTATTTGTCATAATGAAATGAGTCCTTTTGGAGTTTGGGTAAAATCCACGCATCTTGAATGGAAAGAAGGACCTTATTCTAAAGAGGGTGTACAGTGTCAGGATTGTCATATGCCAAAGGCTAAATTTAAGCCCGCCTCAATGGGTTCAACTTATGAAGATACCAGATTACACTTATTTCATGGTGCTCATGATAATGGAAAAATTAAAGGTACCATTGAGTTAAGGATACATCCTGATATTCGTGAAGCAGAGCCTGGTGAAACAGTTAAATTTAACCTTGCCCTCTTTAATCAAAAAACAGGACATAAATTTCCTACAGGTTCTGTAGAGGACCGAATGGTTTGGTTGAATGTTGAAGCTGTTGATGCTGCGGGAAATAAATACCATCTTTCTGTGGATAAAAAAGGATTTGAAGGAGAGGAGTATACAATTTCAGCAGACGTTTTAGCCTATCAGGATATGGGAATTGCTCTTGATATTCCGGACTTTGAAGGAGTTCAAAGAGATGGAATTCCTGCAGGGAACCGAATATTCAGAATGCCCTACTTTGACCCGCAGGGCAGGATGACAATTCAACAATGGAATACTTCATCTCAAGGAGTTGATTATAGAATTGGTCCACGCGAGACCAAAACTGAAACTTTCACTTTCAACTTACCCGATGAGCTGCCGGCTGGGAAAATGGTTGTAACAGCCTCGCTCTATTATCAGAAGCTAATGACACCGGTAGCAGAATTCCTTAATGTACCTGAAGATGAAGCTGAAGCAGTTTTGGTAAATACACATTCTACAGAAATAGAAATTTTAGATTAGGGAGCAATCATGATAAAGATATTTAGAATAGCATTACTCGTACTCTTCTCCACGGCGCTTGTTTCAGAATCTGTTTACGCAATTCCGGCTTTCGCCAGAAAATACAAAATGAGTTGTCAGACTTGCCACTCTCCTTTTCCAAAATTGAAAGCCTTTGGCGACGAGTTTGCCGGAAATGGTTTTGTACTGGCTGATCAGGATGCGCCTCGTTATTTTCTTGATACTGGCGATGAATCCTTAAACCTTATTAGGGATTTCCCCATGGCTATTAGGATGGATCTGTTCGTAACATATAGAAATAAGGACGAAAAATTAAGTGATTTTAAAACCCCATTCAATCTTAAGTTTCTTACAGGGGGTGCTCTGGCAAAAGATGTTTCATACTATTTCTATTTCTTTTTGAGTGAAGGAGGAGAAATTGTTGGAGTTGAAGATGCGTTTTTAATGTTCAACAACCTTTTTGATACCGAACTTGATTTGTTTGTGGGTCAGTTTCAGGTTTCCGATCCTTTATTTAAAAGGGAATTACGCCTTTCATTTGAAGACTATCATGCCTATAAAAATAAGGTAGGAATTTCGCAAATCGATCTGACTTACGACCGTGGTTTAATGTTAACCTACGGGATGGACACAGGAACGGATTTTGTATTTGAGGTTCTTAATGGTACCGGAATTGGAGTTAAAAATGGCTTTGACAATTTCGATAACGATGAATTTAAAAACTTCTTTGGTAGAATAACACAGGATATTGTTGAAGGAGTTAGAATAGGTGCTTTTGGATACACCGGAAAAGAAAAGCTGATGAATGATATGGGAAATTCGGCAACCAATAAAGTTACCATGTACGGACCGGATCTGACAATTAATCTGAAAGATAAATTAGAATTCAATTTCCAGTATGTCCATCGTCAGGATGATGAAGTATTTCTGACGTCAGCTTCAACATTGCCGGTTGCCGAATTGAAAACAAAAGGATTCTTCGGGGAAATGATATACACCCCACAAGGCGATGAGAGCAAGTGGTACTGTTTAGGATTATACAATTGGGTCGATTCCGATTTTGATGAACTCGATTATAAATCAGCTTCAGCACATTTTGGTTACCTCATAAATCGTAACATTAGATTCGTGTCCGAATTCACTTATGATTTCGTTCGTGAATATGGTCAATTTGGTGTTGGAATTGTAACTGCCTTTTAATTTTTTTAACGGGAGAGACTATGCATAGTTTCTCCCGATTGCATATCTTTAAGTATTCATCAATTATTTTTACTGAGTCTATGAAATTGTTTCATGGTTTTTATCTCGTATTATTTTTTTTCACTTCAAATTTTTCGCAAAGTATAATTGATTTCAAAACTCTCCGATCTAAATTTGCTACAATGCCCAGGCAGGAAAAAGATTATCAGAATGCAATTGAGAAAACGTCTTTGGTATTCACTAAGGAACTATCAGCCGACAATGCTGAGGAATGGGGTAATGCCCTGGAAAATGCTCAACTCTATTATATTAAGGACACTTCAGTAGCAAGAGCTATTACCCGGGTTCTTACGGATTTTAAGAGTCTTCCTGTCAGCATTGTGATGACTGCCATTGAAGTCGGGAAAACTCTCTTCCCTGAAAATGACCTTGAGTCCGTACGCAATATTCTTGCTGGTACAAATAACATTTATCTATTCGCCTACGCGGCAAATTACAGCAACGAAATTAATCCCGAAAAAATCAATGACCTTATTCATTATAAATTCACTTCACCGGAGAATCATCCGGTATTAGAATGTTTATTGCATCAAATTCAGGTTTCTGATAGCAACAAATTCAGCAGTCGCCCAGACATCATAAGTATAATCGATCATCCGTTTATGGATGGCTCGACCATCATCTATTCATTTTTTAGAAATGATAGAAAGTATCCCGGTCTTAGTATTATAAAAAAACCTGATGGTACATTTGTAAAAGACGCGGTTGGCAATATTTTTTCCATACCTCAATTTTCCATGTCTTATGCTAACCTGCCTGGTTACCTGCGTAACGGGAATACTCCGGAAGGTATTTTTTCAATTGTTGGTTCTTATATTTCACCAACAGAGTCCATTGGTCCCTCAAGAAATGTTTTAACAAGAATAGCTTTCGAGGTTACACCAGAAATATTTTACCATGGTAATAATATGAGTAGCCAGTGGAATATTGAGGAGTATAGAAATTTACTCCCTGAAGATTGGCAGGATTACTTCCCTGCTTATGAGGCATTCTATGCAGGACAGGCAAGGCGAAAAGTAATTGTTATGCATGGCTCGGCAGACGATTTGAGATTTTTTAAGAATGAATCCTACTTCCCCCACACACCTACAAAGGGGTGCATCTCTTCAATCGAATTATGGAACCCTGAAACAGGTTATTGCACCAGAAGTGATCAAACTGACCTAATAAATGCTTTCAGATCAACCGGATCCAACAAGGGTTTTTTAGTAGTAATTGAATTGGATGATAAAGACAGCCCTGTGCTAATTGATGATATTATGGAATTTCTTCAATAGTAATTTCCCGAATACGGTATGCACAAGTTTATCATACCCATTTACACAATTTATGGCGGTTTCATAACTCTTGAAAACGATACCGCTTATCTGGATATGAACAATAGTATTCCCGCTGATCTTAAATGGTACTTCCATAACTTTGATGAATAATAAAATAGGTCTCAGGAAGTTGTCCTGAGACCTATTAAAAATACTTATCATACTAACCAGAAAACTTAGTGACTATTTCTGGCCTTATCTAAAAGATTATTAATTAGCTCAGCTTCTTCAACAGTAACATTCTTCAAAAGCTGCTCAATATCCGTTTCTAAAACTTCAAGTTTTTTTAGCAGTTCCAGACCTGCATCAGTAATTATGACTTCAACCTTTCTTCTATCAACCTTGGAAGTCTCACGCTCAACAAAGCCTTTTACTCTAAGCCTTTCAACCAGCCTTGAAGCATCAGACATTTTATCGAGCATGCGTTCCTTAAGTAAATTAACAGAAGCACTCTCGGGGTATTGACCCTTCAATATTCTAAGAATATTATATTGAGAACTGGTTAAATCATATTCCTTAAATCTTTTCTGTAAATGATAATCAAGCCAGCTATTTGTATATATAATATTAACAGCAAGTTTGTTATAAACATTCGAAAATTCTTTTTGCTTTATTTCTTCTTCTAGCATCATTCATCAAGATTTTGTGAGTTCGACATTAATTGTTAGACCAACTTCTTTACTTACAACTGCTCCACCGGCCTCAAGTAAAGCGTTCCACTTCAAACCAAAATCAAAGCGATCTAGTTCCCCTGTAAGTTTGAAACCAGCTTTTGTATTTCCCCATGGATCATTTACTATACCATTATATTTAACATCAAGTTCAATTTCTTTTGTAATATCCCTGATTGTGATATCTCCGACAAGCTTGTATTTTTTGTCGCTTATCTTCTTTAATGATTTTCCTACAAAGGTAATTTTCGCAAATTTATCAGCAGAAAAGAAGTCATCTGATTTAAGATGTTCATCTCTTTTTTCATTGTCGGTGTTTATGCTGGCTACGTCAATTGTAAAATTAATTTTTGCATTATCAAAATTATCACCGTTGGTTTCAACGCTGCCATCAAATGATGAAAAATTTCCCTCGACTTCAGTTATAACAAGGTGAGTTACGGTAAATTTAACCTGAGTATGAGTTTTATCAAAAGTCCACTTTGTTTGCGCAAATGATGAAACGGCAAATACTACTAAAAGTATGAACATTTTTTTTATATGTAACATGGTGTTTCCTTTTTGTTTATGTTTTGTTTTAATGTAAATATGCGTTGTAACGCCTAATGCATTTTTTAAGTTCCAAATTGGTTTTAAAATATTATAAATCCTTCCATTCAGGAAGAAATCAGGATGAACCGCATCCCTGCTGAACAATTATACCTGCTTGATGAGATCTGCGTAGTTCTTTTCATTCATCTTAAATGATCCAGCGATTATCAGAGCAGGAAAGAATCCCATGAATACAGCCAGATGTAGGGGCATCATATAACTGAAAATAAGCTGATACACTAAGGGCGATAACGTATCTGCAGTCCAGAAAAATAGGAATAGTTTTAGTAGTGATATTTTGCTGAAGTATTTCTTACTCGTAACAAAAAGGATGATTGTTAAATTAATAAAGAAAGAAAACAGAATTGGAAACTGCGCGCTAAAATTAGTTGAGGCTGATTTCAAGTCTACACTTTTTCCTGCAAGGTACGCAGTAAGAATGCCGCCAATGGCGTAACCGACATATCCGAAGCATGCGATAGAAAGGGCAAGCATAAATCGCTTAAATATAATTTTTCTATCGCTCAACACCCTCTTGTCCCCTGCGCCTGTAGTACCTTTTAACCAGCGGACAAGAATAAACGAGAAGAATAGTGTCTGCAGGGCAATTTCCCAAATACCAATCAGGTGAAACCATAATGGAAGTTTTGTATAAATTATACCTTCTATGGAACAAGGAGCCGGACCAGGCGTTGAGATTATTCCAAAGATGAGGAAAATCCCCCATAGAATTAGCCACCCTCTTTTATTATCAGCTAAAAGTTTTCTTAAAGGATAAATTGCCAGCGCGAAAAGGAACCCTCTAAGAGGTTGAAAAAATGGACCGTAGAGAATATTCTCCGAATTTATGGGCTGCATAAAATCTTTTACTACGTCCGTTTGGAATAGAGAAGCATAATCGAAGATATTCGACATGACAGCGCCAAATATAAAATAGGTGATTGTATGAAAAATAATCACCATAAATGCAAACTGTAGAAATTCTTTTACGGATTTTTGATTAATCATCATCCCCCCCAGGATTTATTTTGAATACTCAGCTATTTATTAAAAACATATTTTACTATTGCTATTCTGTCTGCTATTGCAGGAATGTTGATCGCTTAACAAAAACAAAATTGGACGCTGTAAGCAGAATCAATCCCCAGAGAAAAAACATCCACTCTTCCCCTTCCCTAAACAGTTGTCTGTAAGCAGGTATAAGAATTTCGAAAACAGCGAACATGGAAATAAAGACAATGAGACATCCAATAGAACCAATGATCAGGAACCAGTTCTTTTCATTCATGTTTGTTTTAAGTGACCATATATCCATCATCAATTGTATGAACGCTAGTCCGCAAAACAACAACCCTAGCTGGGCAAATATTCTGTACAGCTGGACTTCTATTATTTCGCCCAATAGCTGATGTGTTATTGAAAGAACAACCAGAACATAAGCAAAGGGCAATACTCCAAAAACCATTCTCGCGAGTGCAATGTCCACTATTGGGATTGGAAGAAGAGCATGCTGCATGTTCCTTCTTTCGCTGTGTCTCATCTGCCACATAATAAAAATAAACATGTAGGAGCCGAGCCCGACTAATATTGACCAGGCATACTTTTCAAAGAAGTCCACACCGGTTATCAGTTTGAAACCATATTGCATGCCGAAAGCAAACAATAGCGGCATGGCAAGTATCATGAATAAATACCATTTATTGTAAGAGACTTCCGCCTTAAAGAGATTCCACATTTCTGCCTCCTTTTAATATGTGAATGGCTATATCCTCAATTGATAGACGTGTTTCGGTAATATCGGAAATGCTTAATTCTCTAAGCGCGGTCAATGTCGATTCAAAATCCTGAGTCTTTATTATAAATTCATTGCCGGATACCTTCTGTTCAACAACACCGGGTAATTTCAAATCGTGGTTTGTTGATTGAAAAGAAATTGTCCGCCACTTTTCCAGCAGTGTTTCTTTTTCAGTTTTTAATTTCAGGCTGCCGTTATCAAGGAAAGCAAGTTCGTCACACAGCCTGCCGATCTCGCTGGTAATATGCGTGGAGTAAAAAATAGCTCTCTCCTCATTCTCGATTACCTCAAAGAGTACATTGGTAAATTCACTTCTGATAACCGGGTCGAGCCCGTCCATCGGTTCGTCAAGTATTAGTAATTGCGGATCGTGAGCAAGCGCCTGAATAAGTGATAGCTTGGCGCGGTTACCTTTCGAGAGTTTTGCAACTTCCTTATTTGCATCCAGATCGAAGCGCTTTATAAGGTCTTCAGCCCTTTTATCACTCCAGCTGGGATAGAACTGAGAGACAAATTTAAGGTTGCGCGCGCAGCTCCAGTTCTCGTAAAAAACATGTTTGTCACCAACATACCCAATCTTACTTTTCCAGCCCGTTTCATTCGGGTCATTAACCTCGCCAAATATTTTTACATACCCCGATTCCGGTCTAAGCAAACCTGTAAGGCATTGCATGGTAGTAGTTTTGCCCGAACCATTTGGACCGATATAACCAAGCACCTTACCCGGCTCCAGTGTAAAATTCAAAGGACCTAATTTGAATCCCGAAAATTCCTTAATCATTTTTTCAAACTGAATAGCGTCTTCCATAATTAACCTTCTATACTTTTTAATAATTCTTTTACCAGTGTTTCAATCTCTTTTATGCTCATACCCTCAGCCAGCGCGTTTTTTATTATGGGTTCAATTTTTTCCTGAATCCGTAATTCTGCCATTTCCTTTTTTGTATCTGAATTAATCCCGGAGGCAAAAAATCCCTTGCCGCGTCTGGAGTGGATGAGTCCTTCCCTTTCCAGCGCTTCGTAGGCGCGCTGTACGGTTATCACGCTTATCTTCTGACTGCTTGCCAGCTTACGGATAGAAGGGAGCGAGTCACCTGCCTTAAGGCTGCCGGAGAGCACCTTTGCCCTCACCTGCCGGATAATCTGGCTCTGTAAAGGTTCATCCGATAAATCTGTTAGATTGAGAATCATTAGTTTTCCTGCTGTTTTCAAAAACTTCACCGGAATCCCCCCGGAACCGGTGTTGTAAGAATAACAAAGCAGGCAGTTTTAAAAGGTCATTTCGATACGTCCGAAAATAATCGGACTACTCAATGACCAAATTGTGTGCGTGGTTTTCGAGTATCCCACCCTTATTTTGATATTTCGGCGGGATGTATTGAGAAAACAAACATCAACTGCCTTGACTGTACATATACAATATATACAGCCAGAATAAATTTGTCAAGGATTTTTTTTAGAAATAGTTGGGGGGATAAAACAGGACTGAAACTGGTAGTTATTTTTGGCGTTGTTCGCCCAACTCATACTATGAATACTTATTTGAATGAAGTAAATGCAGCAAGAAATTTTGGGATAGGCAAAAAGCAGCGATCTTCAATTAGAAAACTGCTTTTCTTTTTTTGGGGAAGTAGATGTGGAATTATTTCATCAACACCATTTTTTTACTGAGGATTGTTGTTCCAAATCGAATCTGATAAACATACATGCCGGAACTTAGTTCTGCGCCGGAATTATCTTTTCCATCCCATGTAACTGAATTCCACCCCATGGACTTTTTACTGTTAACCAGTTCAACAACTCTCTGTCCGAGCATATCGTAAATTTCCAGTTTGACGCTGCCCTGTTGCGGCAGATAGTAATCAATACGTGTTGAGGGATTAAAGGGATTCGGGTAATTCTGCTTTAATACAAACTCCGTTGGAAGTTCATTCGCGAATTCAATTCCTGTAGCTCCTGCACCAATTTTCTCATCTATCAAATCCCAATAATCATTTTTTGCGCCGTCGAGTCCCAGCGACCAGATGCCCACTCCCTTCATGTTTTTCTGGATAGTAAGATCATATTTATAGCCTAAGCTCTTTTTATTATCTATCCAAATCTGGTTCCAGGTAGTGTCATTCTCCCATCTGTACCATGATGTGCCATAAAAAGCATCCCATTGTTCATCCAATTCAGCGGAGTAACTTTCCAAATCACGGAAAGGCACATAGGAGATGTATGTATTCGAAGTATCACGGGGTTCTTTTGTTGCGGTCTGCCAATGTTCGCCAAAGTAAGCGAGACCCAGGAGCAACTTTTCAGAATTATTTTGAATAGCTTCGCCATAATCTTCATTCAATGATCTTGTTAAATTCAACCAGCTTCCACTTAGTGGAGCGGTCGGACCCGGATCACTCCAGAAACCAAAAAAGTTGTAGCCCATAACGAACAGATAATCACACGATTCCGCGAGAGCGTTAAAATCCCAGTTGCCCCAGTTTACAATTGGAGAAGAAAAAGAAATTTCATTGCCCGGGAAGTTTGATTTAACAGAATCAGAAAGTATTTGTAAAAAATTCTGAACCGGTTCAGCCCGATCACTATAGCCAATAGGTTCGAAATCGATATTAATCCCGTCAAATTCGTACTCATCCATTATAAAGAGGACATCTGCAATAAAGTTACCTCGGATTATTTCATCAGTAAAAACATTGTGAATTATATTAGTGTCTATTTCAATAACTGACATGAGGAGTTTTACATTGTTAACCTTACAACTATCAATAACATCATTCCATGGCCAGAGATAGGGGTAACCTTTGGGGTCAGTTGGAGAGTTCACCAAATCCGGAGCGTTAATTTTTCCGAGCGAGTCAATCTTAAATGGAAAGCAGGCAAGGTGAGTAAGTAGATCGTACCTTATGTACTTATAGTTACTATCCGGGTGCGTGTATTCCCAATCAACCAGAAATCCAAATACATCTTTGGTTAATTTTTGATTACCCGTTTGCGCAGCAGAAAACTGACTGAGCGATAAAATGAGTAATAGAATAGGTAAGATTTTTCTTAAGAACATAGCTTCTCAACTTTCATTAAATTAGACTTAGACGGTGGTAAAATACATCATTCTTATAACTTTTGCCAGGCAGCTTAAATCAGTTTATTACAAATGGATTTTAATACGGAACACGGTTGCAATAAAATTAGTTTACTGATAAATTATGTTCAGAAATACCAGAGACAGACAATAAGTTTATTATACTCAGTTTTTAGTGAGAAAGAATGAATCCAAAAAATTACGACCCGCAAATGCACACAGCCGAGCATATCCTTAACAGTGTTATGTCGAAGAACTACACCGGGGCAAGATCGTTCAGCAATCATATCGAAAAGAAAAAATCGAAGTGTGATTACCATTTTGATAGAAACCTTACCGACGAAGAAACAGAAAACATCACTAAATCTGTTAATGAAGTCATTAAGAAAGAACTTGATATCACCGAAAGTTATATTCCCAGGAGCGAAGCTGAAAAGCATTTTAGCCTTAGCAATCTGCCCGACGAAGCAGGAGAAGAACTAAGAATTATAAAAGTCGGTGATTTTGATACCTGCCTTTGCAGCGGACCTCATGTGAATAACACGAGGGAAATTGGTGAATTCGTTTTCGGGTCTTCAAGTTTTGAAGAGGGAGTTTTGAGAATCCGATTTAATTTAAAGAGACCCGATTAACTATGCATTGGGAATAGTATTGAATCGAGTTGCGGAAGTACACTGAAATCCGGTTTTGGATGTTTATTCAAGAGAACTCTGAACCGTGTCCCCTCACCCTTAATACTATCTACGGAAATAAGTCCATAATTGATATCGATGTATTTTTTAACGAGGGCCAGTCCTAAACCATTCCCCTCAAATTTACGGGTGTATCCGGTTTCCTCTTGCGTAAATGGCTGAAAAAGCTCATGCAGAAACTCTTCGGACATTCCAATACCGGTATCGTTAACCTCAACGACAATTCTGTCCTGATCATGATTTTGTATATTAACCGTAACGGAACCCTGGTTTGTATATTTAATTGCATTGTCAATCAGGTTCGAAAACATTTGTGTAACTGTGTATTTATCCCCGACAATAAAATCATCTTCAATTTCGGTATACATGTTGAATTGCAGGTTCTTGTTATCAATGAAAGGTTTAAATTCATTCTGCAAATCATTAATTATATCGTTAGTTAAGCTCAATTTCTCATATTGCACTTCAAAACTCCCGGCATAGAATTGAGACATATTCAAGACTGAATCAATAGTCCTGATTAGCCTTCTGCTGCCGCTGTTAATGGCTTCAAAACTCTCGTTTATATTTTCAGAATCGCACGGATGTAGTTCTTCTTTTATGAGAGAAATATAGTTCATAATTGTGTTTATCGGAGTTCTGATTTCATGCGACATTTGCGCAAGGAATGCTGACTTAAGCTTTTCCGATTCCTCTGCCTTCTCTTTGGCAGCAATTAATTCAACTGTTCTATCGTTTACTCTTAGTTCGAGTTCATTATTAATATGTTCCAGCTCATAGTTAATTGTGAACATCTTTTCGACCATCTCATTAAATACAAATGCGAGAGTTCCAATTTCATCCTTACTGGTAATATCTACTCTTCTTGTAAAATCTCCGTTGGCTATACTAATTGCCGTATCAATAATTTTATAAAGAGGTGTTATAAGTTTTTTCCCAACAAAGAGAAATATGAATAATCCAACAAACAGCACAGCAATAGCCGCCTGCATTATTGTAGTTTTCAATTCAGACAAACCACTATTAAATTCAAAAAGGGAATAACCTAAATAAATATTCCCCTGCTGCCCCGAAAGATTTTTTATAGTGGAAGCATATTGATACGATTCCCCGTTCGGAGAAAATTTCATCTCATTCTGAGGAGTTTTATACGCGTCAATTATCGCGCGATCATAATTATAGGAAAATTGCAAGGTATTGCCGGCATCGAAGTATAGAAGGTAAGACAAATGGGAGCCGCGTAAAAGAGAAGGATAAAAAATATCACTATTCTTCGAATCAGTAATCCCGGGATTAATTAAGAGCACATCCTGGAAGGTGTTATTCATACTAAGTAGATCGTATTCAATTGACTGTAGTCTTTGCGCTTTATACTGCTCTGTTACAAAGAAGTAAATAAAGGAAAAACTAACCAGAACAATTGAAATATAGAGAACCGTAATCCGTATTTTGAATGAATTAAAGATATTCCCTCCATGAAGAATGTAATTTTCGAATCCTTTCGAAAAACATTACAGAACTATACTGCCCACTCTGCTTATTGTGATATTTTCATTATACAATTCAGTATCAGCACAGAAAAACGAATTTGTTGATACCTGCTCGTGGTTAATGTAAAGAAAATATGATGTGACCCCATCACCATAATGCTCGCCATTTGATTGTGATAACTCGCTAAATGTTGCATTATAAATATGCAGATCTCTCTTTCTTCCGTAGAAAATTATTCTGGAGTTTGAAAAACTGATATTTGCATTATTCTTAATGTACATGAAGCTGTCCTCAATTAGAAAAATCACTTACTGTACTATCGAAAACAAATGCAAAATTATTTAGTCAAATTGAAAGATATTTTAAGGGTAATTAAAAATGGATGGATAATATGTTGATATACATCATTTATTCTTATTAGCGCCTGAAATCAAAAGAAATGAGATATCATCACCCTGAACTTGCGGATGAGTATAATCAGAAATTGCCTTTGGAAGGCTGGTTAGTATGTGATTGGAGTCAAATTGATACTTTTTAACTTCATTAAATAACCTTTCGAATCCAAACAAGTCCCCGGCAAGGTTACGGGCTTCAATAATGCCGTCCGTAAAACTGAATAAAAGGTCCTCAGGCTCAAATGAAACAAAGTTAACTTCATACTTCCAATTTTGCATAACCCCAAGAACAACATCTGTGGCTTCGAGGACAACTTTGTTCCCGTTTTTTCTGATAATAAAAGGAGAAGGATGTCCTGCATTGATGTAGGTTAGCTCCATGGCATCAGTATTTAAGATTCCAAAAAACATAGTTACAAAAATTCCTTCGGGCGTTTTTCTGGTAAAAAAATTATTCAGTTTAAAAACAACTTCCGTAAGATTATGCTTGTACTCGAAAGAAGCCGAAAGGAAAGCTTCTACCGATGCCATTAATAACGATGCATGTGCGCCTTTCCCTGTAACATCTCCAATAGTAAAAAATACTTCGTTCTCGGCAATAGGGAAAAAATCAAAATAATCACCACTTACATATTTAGCGGGTTTATAGAATCCTGTAAACATATAGTCTTTAACAACAAGTTTATTTTCGGGTAATAAATTGTTTTGAATGGAGGAAGCAATGGCGAGATCAGTTTCCATCTTTTCCTTCAGAACTATCTGTTCATGCATTAAGGCTTTATCTAAGGTAATGGACGCCAGCTTGGAAAATTCAGTTAAAAGAAGTTCATCCTCTTCATCAAAAAAAGTTTTTCCTTTTTTATTAATTATTTGGGCTGCGCCAATAATCTGCTCCTCTATTTTAAGGGGGACAGTTAAACAGGATACTGTTTTCATCCCTGTTCTTTTATCGATTCCGGGATAAAAACGATCATCTTTCTCTGTGTTTTTTGTGTTTAGCAGCTCACCCGTCTTTGCCGCATAGCCAACAAGTCCCTTTCCAAAAGGCACTCTCATTTCCTTTGCTTCATCATCTGTTAAATTTGTTGAAACTTTCATGAAGAGTTCATTATTAACAGCATCAACTAAAAATATAGAAGCCGCTTCAGCATTCAGCAAAATTGTTGCCTCATTCATAATCCTCTTAAGGGTCTCGTCGCTGGATAGTGACGATGAGACTATAGCGTAAGAGTCAAGAAGATTATATAGGTTTGATGAAGATAATCTTTTCATTTTTCACCTGTATGTGATCCGACTAACATTCATTGAATATATTTTAAACTAGTTTTAAAACCATGGAATATCAATATAAAACTACACAAGGATATATGAAAATTTCTGACTCAGATTAGTCCTCAATTTCAATTTGATACAGTTATGGATTAATGTCCAAGTAGAATGTGGTCAATTACCACTATTTGCATAAGTTTTTTTGGTACACCTTTTGTAATAACAGTAATTAAATATGCACCCGTAATAAAAGTTTCCCCTGGGCGGCAGTTTTAGGATGAATTCGGCTGGCGAAGATTCCTAAGATTGTCGCCTTTTGGCTTTAAAACATATCTTTTAGATTACTCCAGTTTAAACTAAATTGAGTATCAGAATTTATTATCATGAGTAATCTAAAACAACATATCAAAGAGACCCTTATTCTTGCAATACCAATTTCAATTGGCCAGCTTGGTCATATAATGATGGGTGTTGTTGATAGCGTTATGGTAGGACATGTCGGAGCCGCACAACTGGCTGCCTCCTCCCTGGTAAATGGTTTTTACTTTTTGATTGTAGTCCTTGGAATTGGAATGACTTCTGCCATTACACCCCTGGTTTCAATTGCCCTGGGTGCCGGGAAAAAATCTGAATGCGGTGTAATCCTCAATCAGGGATTTATTGTTAATTTCATTTTCTCTGTTATCATTCTCACAGTGCTCTATTTTGCCTCCGGGCTAATTGAATATTTAAATCAGCCAGAGGAAGTTACGGTTCTGTCAATATCCTATTTGCGTATTCTTGCTTTTTCTTCAATCCCATTCCTTGTATTTCAGGTCTACAGACAATTCTGCGAAGGTGTGAGCGTAGTAATACCACCAATGATAATTGCGCTGATGGCCAATTTAGCGAATGTATTTTTTAACTGGGTGTGGATCTATGGAAAGCTTGGATTCGAACCTATGGGACTTGACGGTGCAGGTTACTCTACTCTTTTTACAAGAAGTCTGATGGCCCTTGCCATGGTTGTGTTCGTATTCAAGACTAAAAAATTCAGCGAGTACCATATTCATTTTAGGATGAAGGAGGTTACTCCAATAATCATTAAAAAATTGATTGCCATTGGGATACCAAGTGGTTTTCAATATTTTCTTGAGGTAGGATCCTTCGCATTCGCGGCAGTAATGATTGGTTGGATAGGCAGTGTTCCTTTAGCTGCACATCAAATTGCCTTGAATTTAGCTTCTGTTACTTATATGGTAGTATTGGGTATCACCTCAGCAGGCACTATAAGAGTTAGCAACGCCTTTGGAAACAAGAACATTCAAAGAGTAAAAGAAGCCGGTTTCACAACTCTTTTACTCGCCGGAACACTAATGGGTACTTCGGGACTGTTTTTTATAATAACCAGAAATTTTCTACCTACTCTCTATATAGATAATGAGATAGTAATTGGGATAGCAAGTAATCTAATAATAATTGCGGCTCTCTTTCAGATTTTTGACGGACTACAGGCAGCAGGCATTGCTGTTTTACGCGGACTTACTGATGTAAAGATTCCCATGTTTATTTCACTATTCTCTTACTGGGGTATTTCAATTCCTGTTGCGGCACTTCTGGGGTTCGCCTTCGATTTGGGAGCAATTGGAATTTGGATTGGACTTTCAGTGGGACTTGCACTGGTAGCTTTTATCACTATTTACCGGTTCACAAAAATAAGCCATCGCCTTTACGATGACGCATAATATATGGCAGGCAGGAAACTTAAAATACTATTTATCTCCGACACACATCTTGGATTCGATTTAAGTTTTCAACCCCGCACCAACAGGCGCCGCAGGGGCCACGACTTCATGAAAAATTTCAAGACGGCGCTTGAAACCATCTCATCTGACAATATTGATCTCATCATACACGGTGGCGATCTCTTCTTCCGCAGTAAAGTACCTGATCAGTTAGTTGATTATGCTTTCGAACCAATTATGAAAGTTGCGGAAAGTGGCACTCCATTCCTTATTGTTCCGGGCAATCATGAAAGATCATTTATACCGCGCTCGCTATTTCATACTCATAATAATCTTATGGTTTTTGATGAACCAAGAACATTCAACTTTTTCATTGATGGAATTTCACTTTCAATTGCCGGACTTCCCTTTCATAAAAACAACATAAGGGATAACTTTACTGAATTAGTAAAGAAGACTAAGGTTGATAAAACCAATTCAGATTTCAATTTGCTTTGCCTTCATCATGCTATTGAGGGGGCAACTGTTGGACAACAAAATTATGTTTTCAGAAAAGGTGAAGATGTAATTAGAGGAAGTGACATTCCGGGTAATTTTGATATTATACTATCAGGTCATATTCACCGCGCGCAGGTATTAACAAAAGATCTAAGTGGTAATGATCTTGCTGCCCCTGTTATATATGCAGGCTCGGTTGAGAGAACGTCATTTGCCGAACAAAATGAAGAGAAAGGTTATTATGTAATTGAACTAGTTTTTGAAGACGATAAGAAAGAAGTGAATTGGATATTTAAGCCGTTTGCCACCAGAAAGATGATAACTCTGGAAATTGAAACGACTCAGTTTAACAATAAAGAACTTGAGGAAGTAATAAGAAAAAAACTTCTAAATATTGATAAGGATGGGATCGTTCAGGTGAGACTTAAAGACGAAAACTCAACCAGAACTTATAATAATATCACCACAGCATTCCTGCGCAGTGTAGTCCCTGAGACAGTAAACATTTCATTGTCCTTCCCCGGGATCAGTAGATATAATAAGAACGAGTAATTGCTTATTCATAAAATGTGGGTCTTAAGGAATCCTTCAAATGCTCTTTAATTTCATCCAGATGCCTTTCGTTAGTTCTATTTGACGAGAGTTCCGGTAAACTGTCAAAGGGGAAAAAACCAACTTCCGTAGTCTCCTCGGAAGTAGCTGCTTCGCCGCCAATAAGATCGCACAAAAATATTAACTTAAAGGCATGGAATAATTCCAAAGGTCTGCCTGATCTATTGGCATCAAAAACACCGATAAGCTTTGTGGGTCTTACTTCAAATCCACTTTCCTCAAAGGTTTCCCTTACGGCAACTTCGGCTGGAGTATCTCCAACATCAGCCCATCCACCCGGCATAGCCCACCTACCATCTGTAGATTCACGTACAAGCAAAAGTTTATCATCTTTAACCACAGCACTCCTTACGTCAACTTTAGGCGTGGCATAACCGGGTTGTAACATTAGGATTTTTTCTGTGCTCTCCTTTTCAAGTTGAGTATTGTTGGAAACAATTTCCGCTGCAATTTCAGTTAATCTGGAATAACGTCCACGTTCATAATTGTTTTCGCAAAAAGCTAAACCGGTTTGACTTAAAGATTGTATTTCCTGGGCAATTTTTAACCATTCTAAGTTGTTGGTTGTCATATTCATCCAATAATAGTTTTGGATAAAAATAACAATATTTTGCGAGCTTTTGTAGTTTAAGGAGAGAATAAAACAAGCGGCTTTCAGCTGGAAAGCCGCTTAAAATATATTTATCCGGCGCAAGGACTAGGGTGATCAGCTATCCATTGATTCCATAGTTCCAGTTGTTCTTCTGTAAAAAGTGAGGTAATGTTTACAAACAATGTTTCAGCCGCAGCGCACATTTCCGCTTTAATTGTCTGAGCTGCTTCGTTAGCGTCCATCATTCCTCTTATTTCTTCGCCGAGAGCTTCGAACAAAGGTTTAGCTTCTTCTCTGGTAATAGTACCATCTTTAACCTGTTGAACTATTGCCTGTCGCTGTTCCCTGCCGTATTCCATAATATCCTCAGTGGCAGTTTTTAACTCTTCGTGAAGGGCAGTCATTTCAACTTTATGCGCTTCAAGAAAAGGTTTGATAGCTTCAAGTTGATCATCAGAAAGATTTAAGTGTCTGAAAACCTCCCCTAAATGTCTCCCTCTCTGGTGAGGTCGTGGGCGTTGACCGTTATTCATCATTGGGTTTCCTCTTCTTCCGCCTATTCCATCACCCATAAGGAATTCCGGGTTAGGTGGAAACTGACCAAAACCAGGATCGTTATCAATATCAGGTTCAATCATACCATCTATCACATCATCGTAATCCAGAACAGCAAAGTCGGCAGAAGCAAGATCAGAATTAGTTGATGGTGAAAGCGAGTCATCACCATTATCGCAGGCAACAAACATAAATGAAACTAATAAGAAAAGTGGTAGAGCCTTTACAAGATTTTTATAGAACATGTATCCTCCTTTTAATTGGTTTACGGATTTGACACAACCAAAATAAAAAAGGTTTAATGCCCCGAAAAAAAATCTGGTGATGGTCAATACCTGATAAATAGACTTTTGTAAAAACTATAGATTGAAGACGTTTTCCATGGGAGTTGGTAGTAATGGAATTATATTCAGGTTTTCAAATCCATTTTCGGATAGATAATTTTTATTAACGTCTAAGGCCAAATCTCTTGTATTACATTCCTTAGAGATATGCGACAGGAAAATCACATTTGGAATTTTTGAAGATTTACTCAATATGGTGTGCAACAATTCTGAGCATTCTTCGTTTGATAAATGCCCAATTTCCTTGATTCTATCCTTCAAAACATCTGATCTTCGGGAATTATCCAGCATATCAATATCATGGTTTGATTCAACCATCAAAATATCACTCTCAAGAAAATGCTCTTCCATCCCTTCGTAAACATAACCAATATCTGTTGCCATGGATATTTGCTTCTTGCCTGCCGGTGTATCAGAAATAATTTTATAACCGAAACATCCGCCGCTTGAATCATGCGGAACACCAAAGGCAGTAATTTTAAAATTACCAATTTCAAATGGAGCATCAGTTATCAGATGAAGCATACCGATTTTATTCAGCCTTCTTGCAGATTCAAATTTCTTTTTCAGATCATTAGCGAGGTTGATATGGCAATACAGTGGTATCTTATCTTTGATGAACTTGTTCAGCAGGGCCTGGTTTATGTGGTCGTTATGAATATGTGTAATCAGAACGGCATCAATATCGTCAAGCTTTTTACCAATTCTGGAAAGCTGTTCATTCATGTAAAGGCGTGAAAAACCGCAATCAATCATTATCGTTTTTTCATCATCCCAAATCAGAGTGGAATTACCACCGCTGGAGGAACCTAACGACCACATCCGAATACCTGAATCTTCGTTGATATTAACTTTTTGCATGTTTTCTTCCTTTGGCTCATCCACATCCTCTAAGGCTTTCATCATAATCTGAGCGCAGGCATCCGTATCAGAAACTACATTATGGTGATCAAGCTGTATGTTAAAATGATCACAAACATTATTTAGTTTTGTGGGATGAATATTCCATAGTTCCCTGCTTAGTTTCATGGTGCATCTAAATTCCGTTGCAGGCAGTTCAAAACCAGCTGAGTCGCAGCAAGCTTTCAATACAGATCTATCGAAAGAAGCGTTATGCGCGGCAATGAAGTCAATATTATGGAAGTAATGTTTTATATCAGGCCATAACTCGGCAAAAGTTGGCTGGTCTTTTACATCATTCCAGTAAATACCATGGAGGTATGAAAAGATCATTTCTTCGCGCGGGGGTCGAATTAAAAAGTGTATTCGTTTTTTAATTACATTGTTCTCAACTTTTACAATACCAATTGCGCAGGCACTATCTCGTTTGTAGTCAGCAGTCTCAAAATCTATGGCAACAAATTTCATTATTCACAGGAATAGTTAATAAAAATACAATGACAAAGATAAGCTTCAAATGTGAGATGATCCAGAAAGGAGCGAAAGAATTATAAATCAATTTCCTGAATAAGTTTTTGATAAATTCTAACCATGGCATAGGTATCCAGCTTGCTGTACTCAAGAAGATTATTCCGGATTTTTTCAATTTCAAACATATCATCCATCTCGCGCAATAATTCATAGCTTACTGACGCAGTCGCACCATCACCAATTTCCATATTTTCGTAACTTAATTCGGGCAGCAAGGCGGGTAAAACGTACTTTATGGAGTAAGAACCCTGCATTTCGGGTTTATAATAATATTTTTTCTGGAAAGGTACCATCAGGTCAACAATTCTTTCAACAATCCTTTCTATTGCTTCAAGATGCTCAGGGAAATCACGGACTATCTCATTCAACCGGCCTATTTCAAAGGACTTATTGTAGACAACAATACTCCCATGATCACCTAGATCATGGAGCAGATGTTCTATAAAGGGCTTTCTTGGTTCCTCATTAGGGTCTGCGAGGAACTCATAATGTTTCAATTCCGCATCCGGTTCTGTAAGAATATGAACAGAATATTGAAATGGAATCTGCTGATATGGTTTTGAATTGTCATATAATGGAATGGCCGGCTGGAAGGATTCGAAGTCCATAAAATATAAGGGATACTCAAAATCCTCCAGGAACTCTTTAATCGCCTCTTTATTTATCAAGCTCTCGCCGGACTTAAATGCATCCACTTGAATTTTATAGTTTTTGCTTAGTGGATAGTCATTCGGGATGTCATCCAGCTTTATGATCCCATCCCGGTATAGTTCCATCTTCTTTTTAAAATGCATATTAGAAATATCAAAAACCGAGTTCTCAGGAATTTTCTTCCAACAATAATTAAAGAACGAGCATCTGTATGGATTTGTACAATATTCGCCTATTTCGATATCCGGCATTTCAGGACGGTTAAGCACTCCTTTAAATTTCCTGACGTTTTGCTGAACAACCGGTAAAAGTGATTGTATATCTGCAAGCACCGATTCAACAGTAAAAAATTCATCAAGATTCACTTCACCCTGACGCACATACTCATTATTTATATACACAATAGAAATATCCTCAATTTCATACCCAGCGCCTCTAAGGACATAGTACTGAACTGCAGCATCCCACAGGTATGTTTCAGAAATGCCGGTTGAACTCTTAACTTCAAATATTTGCCATTTGCCCTCATGAAGCGATATAATATCGCAATAGACCATAACTTCATCGTAGATGAAAGCAGCCTCGTAAAGTATGCTGGCACCATTCTTTATAAATTGATCCGTTTGTTCCACTGCTTTGCTGGTTTGCCTTACATCCCTGGGGCTTGTATCAATTCCTTCAGGGAATAGTTTCTGGGCAAGAATACCGATGTTGGTTCCACGGCTAAACACTGCTTTTTGTATCTCAGAAAGTGTATCCATAAGCTCATAGTGATGCTTATAAAGATAGAGATGCTTTTCGCACTGCAGACCTTTTATGAAGGATGATTTACTTAATTGGTGAAATGCCATTTTCAATTAGCCTTTTTATGTCAGCTTTAACACAATGTATAAATATTTTCTTTTAAAGAAAATCATATTTTGAAATAATGGATAAAATCATTTGGATTAAAAATAATACATAGCGAAGCTGAAGAAACCGAAATCATTTTAAGAAGCAGTAATTCCAGATTAAAATTAACTCATCTGATTTCAATACATAGGTTAAATCTTTGTCGGAAAAAGTAAATTCAACTACTTGTGAAAGTTCGTAAAAATAACAAAGCCCCTTTCGGGGCTTGTCTTTTACTTACTCAAAAATTCTTCAGCTACATCTTTATGTACCATAATGTCCATCATTTTCAATTTCACATAATCTTCATGGAAGAAATAGTAGCCTTTATGTTTTCCGTTTCTGGCACTAGACCCTGAATCCTTTATCAGATACCAATCCACGCCATCAATTTCTTTATATCCAACCAAATGCACGCCATGGTCATCGGTAGTGGTTTCATTACTAAACCTGAATTGTTTTGCATAATCGTCAATATACTGAGAAGGTATATCGTACGATGGAATAACACAAACATCCATATCGCCGACTTTGCCTGATTCAGATACATCACCACCAATACTAATAGTATATCCCTTACGAACAGCATTTTTGATAATCTTCATAAAATTAGCTAAAGGAACATTGTGATAATCTTTACTATGCCACCAATTATCAGGGACCTCATACTCCACCTGTTCCCAAAGAGGCTGTTGTAAATAATTAACAACATCAACATAGTCATCGAGTTTCAGGTTAACAACTTTATCAAGGTAGGTTTTAGGAGTGTAAGTAACACCATCCACTATAAATTCCGATGGGGGTGTTCCCATGTATTTGTTCATCATGCAGGTAATGGTACCGAGCACGGATTTCATATTCCAGGCACCAGTTGCCTTTACTGTACCCAAGTAGAGTTCCATTTCAGCAAACATTGCTCTATGATCAGGGAATGGTTGATCAGGCAGCACCCCGCTATAGGCTTCTTCAGGAACAACTCCATATTTATTCCAAATTCTGGTTACAGCATTTGCCTCAGAACCTTCAGCAAAATAAGATTCGCCTCGCGTGTTTACATACTCTTCTGTTTTTTCAAGAAATTCCCAATAGGCAGTCCACAGTGAAGAAAGTTTTATTTTCTTGCCATGAATTCTGAATATTTCGGATTCGAAAAAGGATGTTGTGGAATATGACCAGCAGGTATTTGTTGCACCTTGCGAAACAGGTTCATTATGCCAGCCACTTTTGAATTCATCAACAGAACCGGGAATTTTAAAATTGCTTAAATCGATTTCAAAAATTTTCTTTTCTGCTTTTTTCTTCTCATTGAAGGAATCAAGCGAGGATTCTATATTATCCCAAAATGCATTTCCACCTTCTTTAATTATACCTATATCTTTTTTTTGAGCCAAAATGGAAGATGATAAAATTAGTATTACAAGAATTGCGCTGAATAATTGTTTCATGATTACCCCGATTATTACCAGATGTCAATTGTCGAAGGCTAAAAATGCACAATATTTTAAGTAAAGTAAATATCAGTTTAATTATGCTTTTGAGAGCCCGATAATAGATCTTTGTTTTTGGATACGGTTTTATGGGAGGAAAGAAGCTCTAACAAGTATTAACCTTTTTAAAATAATTAATCAGTTAAAAGTACCGATTATATCCTGATTGGAAAGATCAGTAGGAAGACTATTAATAAGTTTTTCATCAATAAAAATACCCTCAAAATCCTGAGGGATTAATTTATTTAGAAAAATTGCAATTTCGTCCATTTTAAAAGGTGTATTGTAAAAAACTGATGGGAAACAGGGTGTAAGAGGGTTATTAAATATTTGTGTTGTCATTTTTTTATAATCATTTTGGGTAATAAGTGCATTCGAGATCACCATCCCCGGAGCAACATATTTTGTAACGTTTAGCGCTTCAAATATATTGTCCGCATATAAAGCTCTATGTTTAAGATTTATTGCATATCGTTGAAAGTGTAACGAATTTCGTTTATCATATATAATCAGTACTGGTTTCATTCCTTCCTTATATTCATGCAAATAATAATTAACCTATTCTATAGTTATTTTTGAAGAATTAATTTCCCAAAATTTCTTCTGCTTCAGTTAATGTCATCACAGTTTCAAAATTACCAATCCCGGCGTATTTGTCAAGAAAATTCATCTCCGAGTTCACAACAAATTTACTTCTATCAATAATTCTGACGGCTTTCCCTACTCCGTGTTCCTTAATAGTTTTAAGTAAAGAACTTACATTGATATCAACAGACATTGAAATTGGCGTGTAGGTGGATAAGTTGCTAATGACATCAAAACCAGGTCTTAGGTTTTCCAATTCCTTAATTACTTTATCTAACATATTAAGACTTTCTCTATGGTCAACATTTCCTGAAAGTATTAGATATAGCCTGTTTTTATTATTGTCAGCTAAAATCCTGTGCATATTTTCCTCCACTACTTGTGAAGAATAAGTTTCTCATACAATAAGAGATTATTTGCTCTGTAATGCAATGACCATTAGTGGCGATTCGGCCAGCCATAATTAGCTGGGGTGGCTGTGTGATACAACAATAGCTTAATCAGAAGTTATTATTCCCTCAGCAATTGCATACCTTACTAAGGCAGTAGTATTCTTAATTCCAAATTTTTGGATCATGTTCTTTCTGTGATTTTCAATTGTATAATGGCTTAAAAAAAGTTTATCACCTATTTCATTACTTGTAAAACCTTCGGCAATCAGTTTTAATATCTCTTTTTCTCTTTCGGTAAGAAACACTCTTTTGTCTTCTTTTGAATTATCGAGTCCATCTCCGGATAAGTATTTCTTCAGCAAGGTTTTTGAGACTTTTTCGCCAAAATATTCTTCACCTTCCGATATTTTATGAACAGCTTTAAGAAACTCCTCAATGTCTGCAAGCTTAAAAAGGTATCCATTAATACCAATCTTAAAGGCATCCCGAATATAGCTTTCATTCTGGTGCATCGTAATCATCAAGATTTTAACATCCGGGTCTTCTTTTCTTATCTCTCTAATTGAGTTAATACCATTCATCTTGGGCATGTTGACATCAACAATTAAGATATCCGGTCTCAGCGATCTGTTTAACTCAATTAGCTCTGCTCCATCACTAGCCTCTCCCACAACCACAATGTTTTTATCTGTCTCCAGTGCATATTTTAGTCCGCCTCTAACTGTGGCGTGATCATCTGCAATGGCAATCCTAATTTGAGTCATCAATTTCTCCATATTTTAATATAGGTATTTCAATAGAAATTTCCGTTCCTTTTTTCAAGTCCGATTCAATATATACTTTTCCACCAAATTGTTCTGCTCTTTCCATCATACTCATTAGCCCAAATCCTGCCTTGTTTAAATTTTCCTTCTTTGTAAAATCAGAATCAAATCCCTCTCCATTGTCTTCTATCATTACATTGATGGTTTTACCCCGGTTAAATAACTGAACCGAGGCTCGTGTAGCTTTGCTATGTTTAGCTACATTGTTTACCGCTTCCTGGATGATTCTGTACAAGTTAAGTTCCAGATTATTTTCCAATCTACCGTTAAAACCATAAGCACTAAATAAGAGTGAAATTCCAGTCAATTCTTCTAACTCCTGACACATAATTTCAACAGATCTGATTAATCCATAATTATCAAATATGTCAGGGCGTAACGCATTGATTAGATTTTCCACTTCGGAACCCACATTATAAAGTACTGTTTTTGCCTCCTGCAATTTTGAATTTTTCACATTATTTTCTTTTTCATAAATCTCAATTCCCATTTTTGCAAGAGTTAGCATTTGCCCTATACCATCATGTATTTCCTTCGAAAGCCTTTTACGTTCCTGCTCCAATGTTTCCATTATAGTGGCTGTTATTAATCTTTGCTTCTCATATCTTTCGGAAATTTCGATAGCCCTTTTAGCTTCTGAAACATCCTCCACCATATTTACTACACGGCTAACAGAGTTATCAAGATTTTGAATTGAGTAAAATGTGTGTTTTAACCAAAGTTTATTAACCTTGCCTGCCGTACCCTTTCTATTTTCATTATAAAATATTGGTTGAAGTTGTAAATCAGATGGCTCAAGAAATAACTTTTTTATACTTTCGATTATACTATCATTGTAAAAAGGATCTTTATAAACATTATACTTATAGCTAAATCCTTGAACCTGCCAAATATCTTTCCATGCTTCATTTACTTCAATTACTTTTCCATCCCTGTTAAAAATGCACATACCAATAGGAGACTGATCATACATTGCGCGCAGCTCTGAAGTTCTTTCTCTGACTTTAGTTTCCAGTTCAGCGTGAGCTCTCTCACGAGCCGCTTCAATTTGCTTCCTTTCTGAAATATCTCTATACCAAAAGGAAATCAGTCTAAGTTTACCACGCGAATCACGTATAGGTGAGACAGTTAAACTAACAGGAATATAATTGCCCTTTTTGGAACTTCTTATCGTCTCATAATCGGATACTCCCAATCCTTTCATACATAGCTCTTTCCATTCATCAAACTTCCCCTCATCAATTCCACTATGTCCTGGGAACTTCTGACCATATAATTCCTGAGGCGAATAACCGAAAAGGTTACTAAAAGCTGGATTCAAAGCAACACATTTATCATCAAGGTCAGTTATAAAAATGGGATCTGTATTACCATGAAATAATGCCCTTGCCTGTTCCTCACTTTCAATTAGTGCAGTTTCTGCTTTTTTCTTTCCTGTTATGTCAATTTCATAACCACGTATCTTAACCAAGTCACCATGATCGTCAAAAACACCTATCATATTTGAGAGTACCCAAATTTTTCTACTATCAAAAGTCATCATCTGAACTTCAGTATTAATTAACTGTCCCTCCTCCCTAATAACAGCCATCTGGGCAACACGATCCTGTTTTTCAGGAAATAATTTATGGAGATCATAATTTAGAGCAAACTTCTTATCAGGAAATCCATATAAAGCAAGAAATTGATTATTGCAATCTATTAATTGTCCTTCAGGCGAGGAGATGAAGTCAGAGGATAATCCTTCCTCGAACATTTCCCTATAATATTCTTCATTCCTGATAAGTATTTCCTGAGCTTCCGAATCACTTGTTACATCACTCGCGACAAACTGAAACTCAACTGTAGAATGGGCGATTTGAAGAAGTCTTCGCAAAGTAACTTTCAGGTATCTTGTGCCAGCTACCAATTTTAGCTTAATTTCAAAATTTGAAACAGGTTTCTGATCTGATAATAATTTTATTCTTTTTTGGAAATGAATTTTATTCTCTTTAGCCAACATTGCAAAGAAATTATGACTAGTCTTAACCCCATTTTTCACAGAGAAAAATTCCAAAAAAGATTGATTACAAAAAATTATATTCCCATCCTCATCCATCCTCATTATCATTTCTGTCTGGTCTTCAACAACATTTCTGTATCGGGTTTCGCTATCCTTTAACTGTCTCTCAATATTATATTTATAAAGAGCCATTTCTATGGCAATCTGAAGTTCTTTTAGGTCGAAAGGTTTAAATAGATAGGCAAAGGGTTCAATAATCTTTGCACGTGACCAGGTAGCCTCATCCTTAGAGGCGGTTAAAAATATTAGCGGAGTATCAAAATCCCGTCGAATTTTTTGAGCTGTGTCAATACCATCAATCTCACCACGAATATTGATATCCATGAGAATTAAGTCAATATCCATCTCTTTTACTACTCGTATTGCATCATTACCGCTCGTAACAATAACCGAACTAGGGAATCCAATTGTCTTTAATCGCACTTGCAAACTTTCGGCTGCAAAAAGATCATCTTCAACAATAAGAATTTTTTTACTATTCAATATCACCTCATGGTGTCAGGTCAGTCAAATAATTATTTTTATTTCGAACACTAATGGAATGTAGCTTATTATGAATTTATTATCAATATAATTGAGCATAAGGAATCTGGCAACAAAGATTAAATGCTGTAATAATTGACTATTCCTAGCAATTACTGTACTTAGGAAACAAAATAAGATTTCGCTATTTTGATTTCATAAAAACGTAAATTTTCGAAATGGAATAACTTAATGCCCAAATTCGCACCTGTTTTTATCATTCTTGCCGCTGCTCTTTGGGGCGTTGATGGCGTTCTATTGCGCCCTTACCTTTATAATTTGCCTGTCTCCCTTGTCGTATTTATTGAAAGTGGAATAGTCATTTTAATACTCTCACCATTGTTTATCAGGCGGTTTGATGAGTTAAAATCTTTAACTAAATCTGATTGGATAAGTTTTTTCTTCGTAGCCTTATTAGGTGGCGCAATAGGTACCATGTCAATTACAAAAGCTCTGTTTTACGTTAACTATGTTAACCTTTCAATCGTAGTGTTGATGCAAAAGCTCCAGCCTGTTTTTGCTATTTTACTGGCCTCTGTTATACTAAAAGAGAAATTGAAAAAGAACTTTTTAGGTTGGGCTTCATTAGCAATGATTGGAGCCTATTTAATGACTTTTGGACTAAGCATCCCAAACCTTGGTACAGGTAATAAAACAGCTATTGCAGGTATGTACGCACTGATTGCTGCTATAAGCTTTGGCGCTTCTACTGTTATTAGCAAACGAGCTTTAAGAAATGTTGGGTTTGGAGCAGCTACCTATCTGCGTTTTTTATTTGCGACAATTATTCTCTCGGTTGTTGCTGTTGTCAGTGGTAATATTTCAGCAATCACTTCCGTATCATTCGATCAACTGCTAATCTTTCTTCTGATAGCTTTTAGCACTGGTGGTGCTGCAATTTTCCTGTACTACTATGGTCTGAAGAATGTTACCGCGTCTGTTGCCACAATTTGTGAACTGGCTTTTCCACTTACTGCTGTTTTGTTAGAATATTTCTTACGAGACAACATTTTGAGCTTTGTTCAATGGGGTGGAGTTTTTTTTCTGTTTATTGCAATAATACAAATTACGAGGCTAAGAAAATCGTAAAACTACTTTTATGAATGTTTGCGAATCAATTCAAATAAAATTATTGAAATCATAAAGTAATATGACAGATACATAAGAGCAGCAGACACTACTGAAAGTAACACGAAAGTCTCATCATAAAAACGGAATAGCCAAATTCCTCCAAAAGAAAATAGAACTGATAATATTGGCTCGATCATTAAGAACAGTTTAAACTTTCCATCAATAATTGAATTGAAGTAAAAAATGAATCCCGCAATAAAAAATATTATTGATAGCATTATTATATGAGAATGTGTGGTTATCAGTAACTCTTCAATTGATACAGGGTAGTTTTCCGGGATTTCAAAATCATCTTCTACGTCTGAGCCGTTATATCGTTCAACTGCCCCCGAGGGTGACATATTGGTTGATAAATATAAGTGAATAAGTCCGGTAAATACTCCTATAGACAGCACAAAAATGAAAACAAAAAGAAGCTTTTTGAGCTGACCGGGGAGTTGATATAATTTAATATTCATACTTTTTCTTTCAGGTAGTTAAACAATAGTGAAAGTTTTCTAATTCCAAGAGTCATCGATCTACTCGAAATGGTTGCTCCTGAAATTGAGTCGATATTCTTACCAAGTTCAAATTCTGAAAGTCCGTTTAACCCTATAAATTGATCCAGCCAATGAGCTTCTTTAACCCCGCCACCATGCTGCTCTCTGTATTTAACAACACTGCTGTTTGTTATCATTCCTCTTGAATCAAAAATCACCAAAAATGTGATTGGTTGTGTTTTGCCCATCACATTATCCAGCACAGCATAGTGAGTTGTATGATCTTTATGGTCTATCTTCCAAACATAAATGTAATCGCTAAAGAATTTTTGCCGACATTCATTTTGGATTGTTACTCTTATCTCTTGTGATAATGAAATTTTATACTTAGACAAGTTGATATCCGATCCAAAATATTCCTTTATTGTCAATTCAGTTCTATCAGATATTTCTCCGGCGCTTGAAAGAAAAGAACTCATCACTAAAAAAAATATTATCTTTTTTATATTCATTTATCAACCTGCCTTTTGTCCAATCAATTAAAACATGTAACCAACACCAAGGTTAAATAAGGTAGTCTCTGAATCACCAAGTTCGACGGTATTCAAACTGTAATCTACCTTAAATACAACACTCTCTATCGGGAATATTGCAAGCCCAATCATCCATTTCCTGGCATGGTATTTTTGTTCTGATTCCCCCCCCGTAATTGTTGAGGCAGCGGTATTGTAATCGGAGTACCTTACAAACGGAACTACTTTCGTTTTTAGATCCATCATAGAACCTATATCAAACCCCAGATCAGCATAAAAACCGGAAGAGGTTTCAACATCGCCTTTGTCATACGAAATATTGCCATACTCGAAAGAAGCGAAAATGTTATTTGCATTATATTTAGCATGAATTTCGAATAAGCTAATAGCATTGTTAATGGAATCACCTGTTGCCTCATTAAAAGTGAATGAGGCGCCCATCTTTAATCCTGGTACTTTAAGGTAATCCAATCGAAAATTATATAAAAAGTTTTCAGCATCAGATTTGAAGCCCTTTAGCCTGCCACCACGAATACCGGATTTCGCCGAAAAGCCATCAGCGTCCAATCCTTCCATTACCGTTACTTTGTAGTCAAATCCTGAATAGTTACCGTAAAATGCAATACCATTCCCAAACCAAGTTGTAGGAATAATATTCTTGGAATAGTCTGGTCTCTCGACACTTAAAAACAATGGAGGTTCATGGAATTCATTAATTAACCCAATAGAAGGCAGAATAACACCAGCTTGAAATCCGAACCAGTCTGCATGATGATAATCAACGTATGCCTGTTCCAGTTCCAGTTCGCCTTGTCCGTCACTAACAAAGTTGTGTTCAAGTTCAACTTCTGATTTAAATGACCAGGATTCATTCCATCTATATGAATAAAACATGACAAACCTGTGGAAATCCAGGGTCTTTGTTTCGTTACCATTTTCAGGCTTACTGTAATTATAGTGAAGCTCACCATAACCACCTATACTTGTACCTGAGGAAAATAATTCATCTTGCCCAAATGTTTGCGTGTTAACCAATAAGAGAGTAAAGATGACTGAGAATAAAAAATTTCCTATTCGCATTTTGTAAAGCTCCATAAATGAGTGTGATCCGTTAATTTATTCAACTTTCCATTTTCAAAAAATGACTGAACAAAGATATCCCCTTACCCTGCTGTTATCAATCACCACAAAAAGGGAAATATTAAGGATGGAATCCCATAAAATAGGGATGGACACTTTTTCTCCTCCGCTATTTCTTTTATAAACAAAAATTTCAAAAAATGGAGATATCAGAAAAGTTAAATGGATGATTGCGATAATTGGAAGGGGGTTGCCCCGAGAGTTGGAGAAAAGTCATGTTAAAGTTACTGGCAGAGGAGTGTAACAAATGACTATGCTTTCGGAACAACCCGTAAAAGTAGGTTGAGTTTTAGGTCTCGTAAGACTGTGCAAAACTTTTACTCCGAAATCTGCCTGAACAACACTTGAATATATTCTGAGCCGGGAGTTGGTGTATAAATCTGAACCAATTGCCATTTAGAATCGTAAGATTCAATACTGTTTTTCAACTTAGTGATTTTAGCCTCAACCACGGAGATATCAACATTTTCACCATTTTTATCATCCGGAGCCCAGGCAAAGGAATCAATGCGGTAATTAAATTTTCTCTTTTTACCATTTACTGTTACTTCAACTTCAGCTATTTGATTTTCTTCAAACTTTGGAATTGGTATGCAAATATCCTTCATGGTTCCCCCCATCTGGTTATTTGAAAAGTTTATAAAAAATTAATATCGGGGTCTTAACAAAAAATCAGCAAAACAGGGCCGCCAGCTGAATAAATACAGATGCTGACGGCTCATGGCTAACGGTAACTTAATAAAACCAAGCTGCAAAGGACTAATAGTGATTCATTTATTCTTCAATCCATCCATCATTCAGTCTGATAATCCTGTCACCATACTCTGCATTCAGCTCAGAATGTGTTACTTGTATGATTGTAGTTCCTTCATCATTCAGTTTTTTTAGGGTTTCCATAATTTCTTTACCCTGCCCAGAATGAAGATTCCCTGTAGGCTCATCTGCTAAAATAAGTTTTGGATTTGCGATAATTGCTCTGGCTATAGCAGTAAGTTGTTGCTGACCACCTGATAACTGGTTGGGGAATAAATCCTTTTTGGCAACCATGTTATACTTATCTAAAATTTCAGCAACTCTCCCCTTACGTTCAGAGCCTTTTACTTTCTGATAAAGTAACGGTGTTTCAAGATTTTCATATACAGTCAGTTCGTCAATTAAGTGATAACTCTGAAAAACAAACCCGATATAACTTTTATGCAAATCGGATAACTTTCGCTCACTCATTGCGTGAACCGGTTCATCAAAGAAAAAATACTCTCCCCCGGAAGGAACATCCAACATACCCAGCATGTGCAGAAGTGTCGATTTACCTGAACCAGAAGGACCCATAATTGATACGAATTCGCCTTCTTTTATATCCAGATTGATGTTCCTTAAAACATACGTCTTAATAAACTTATTCTTATAATACTTTTCGATATTCCGTAACTTAATCATTACTTACACCTGTATATTTATACGTGGAATTTCTCTTTGAGATTTTCTGTAACCACATGACCATCAAACAGATGAATAATTCTGTTACCATATTCAGCATATGTTGGTGAGTGTGTTACCATCACAACTGTAGTGCCCTGCGCGTTTAATTCTGTTAGCAGAGTCATTACTTCATCACCATGTGCAGAATCAAGGTTACCAGTAGGCTCATCCGCGAGAATAATCTTTGGATTTCCAACAATAGCTCTTGCAACTGCAACTCTCTGTTGCTGACCACCTGATAGTTGTTGTGGGAAGTGACCTTCACGGTGCATAATTTCCATTTTTTCTAATACTTCATGAACTCTTTTCTTACGGTCGCCTGCACCGTACCCCAAATATAACAAAGGCAGCTCAACATTTTCAAATACTGTTAATTCATCAATAAGATTAAAGCTCTGGAAGACGAATCCAATATTTTCTTTTCTTAACTGGGCTCTTTGTCTTTCTGAAAACTTGGATACTTCATGACCAACAAAGTGATACTCGCCGGATGACGGATTATCAAGTAATCCAAGAATATTTAGTAATGTTGATTTACCACAACCCGATGGACCCATAATAGAAACGAATTCACCTTTTTCAATATGGATGTTGACATTATTAAGCGCTGTGGTTTCAACATCTTCAGTTGTGTAAAGCTTCTGCATATTAACTGTTTTAATCATTGTTATCTCCTTCTGAGAAAGTCTGTAAAAACTTTTAGTCTTTTATTACCAATTTTTCAATATCACCATAATTATCGTAGGAGGAGGTTATGACTCTTTCTCCTTTTTCTAACCCCTCAAGTACTTCAAACACTTGTGGATTCTGACGTCCAAGTCTTATAGGACGTCTTACCGCAAATGATTCCGAAGCATCAAGAACAAAGATCCATTGACCTCCTGTGGTCTGATAGAATCCCCCCCGGTCTACCAGAACCGCCTCCGATAATTCACCAAGCTCTAACTTTATGTGTAAAGTTTGACCTCTTCTTATTCCTACCGGTGGTTCACCGGCAAAAAGCATATCAACTTCAAATCTACCATTGCTTACTTCAGGGTAGACTGTTTGAATATTTAAATGATAGTTACTTCCTGAGAAAGTAAATTCACCTGCCTGTCCGTTGCTAACGCGTGCTATGTAATGTTCGTCAATTGCGGCACGAACCTTATAATTGTCAACAGCATCTATTCTACCCAGGTTTTGTCCTGCCCCTATTGATTGACCAATTTCAGCATCCAGAGAAGTTAACTGACCCTTAATGGGAGCTTTAATTGTTAGGTTGTCCAGTTGATGTTTTGTAACAGCTAAATTTTCTTCCATCCTGCTTATTGAAACCTGCAATTGAGCAACCTGATTTTCTCTAAATAAAGAATCAGTCCTCTGAGTTTCTCTGGTTAACTCTAAACTTTGCTGCAGATACTCAAATTGCTCTTTGCTTTCTTGAAATTCAAATTCAGAAATGAGATTTTTCTCATATAATTTAGTATCTCTTTCGTAGATTCTTTTTTGCTTAAACATTTGGTTGCGTAAACTGAGATTTTGTGTCATCAAATTAAGTTTATTTTGCTCCATCTGTAGTCGGGTTGTTCTCAAAGCATTCATTTGTTGGAATAGCTGAGCTTCATTGTACATAACTGTCATAGTAAGATTTGGATTTTCCAACTTAATAATAGGATCACCAATTTCCAACATAGCACCTTCTTCAACATATTTGGTAGTTACACGTCCGCCTTCACTAACATCCAAAAAGAATGTCGCAATAGGCTGAACCGTACCGGTTATAGGAATAAATTCTTGAAATGGTCCATAATTAACTTCTGAAATAGTTATCCTTTCCCTTTCGACATTTAATTTCGAACTTTGATCTCCAAAAACAAAACTATAAACTACAACCGCAACAAATAACGACGCTGCAGAAACAGTAATTATCTTTTTAGGTGGCCAATTTTTCTTAGCTATTTTCTTATCCATAATTTCCTCTCGTGCCTTTGTTACGCGAATACTTAGAATTACCTACTGATCTCAACAACCGTGCCGTTTATTATCAGCATTTTAGTTCATGCAGTTATTTGGTTTTTTAACTCATTTTCAACCTATTGATTAAGTTTTTCAAAGATGGGGAAAACCATTCGACATACATCATGTAAATTATTTTGACAGTAGTGTTCGAAATCGAACGCTTCTAAAAAAAAAGTTGTATATTCACCCAATTCATTTTTAAGATTCAATTACCAGGTGTTATGACTAAACTTAAACCAAAAGTGCTTATTGTTGACGATAATGAGGATGCTCTTCTGGCAGCCAAACTTCTTCTCAAACCACATACTTCCGTAATACGTACAGAAAAAGATCCAACCATAATTCCTCACGCACTCCTGGATGAGGTTTATGACATAATATTCCTAGACATGAACTTTACGCAGGATATGACAAGCGGGCAGGAAGGATTCTACTGGTTAAAGGAAATATTAAAAATTGATCCCAGTGCTGTGGTTATTTTGATAACCGCTTATGGCGACGTTGAGATGGCTGTGAAAGCTGTAAAGGAAGGAGCAACTGATTTTGTATTGAAACCCTGGCAGAATGAAAAATTCCTTGCTACTTTTCACTCTGCGGCAAGATTGCGGGAATCACGGATGGAAATCGCGTATCTGCGCTCGCAGCAAAAACAGCTGAGTGAAGATATCGACAACAAGTTTCATGACATTGTGGGCGTTTCCCCTGTAATGCAAAAAGTCTATTCAACTATTGAGAAAGTGGCAGCAACCGATGCAAATATTATTATCCTTGGCGAAAATGGCACTGGCAAAGAATTGGTCGCCCGCGCTTTACACAGGCAGTCGAAACGAAGCAAAGAAGTATTCATTACAGTAGACATGGGAGCAATTAGCCAGACCCTTTTTGAAAGCGAACTTTTTGGTCACATTAAAGGAGCTTTTACTGATGCAAAGGATAACAAAAGCGGCCGGTTTGAAGTAGCATCAGGTGGTACTCTATTCCTGGATGAGATTGGAAATCTCTCTAATGAGTTTCAGGCAAAATTATTAACTGTTCTGCAAAACAGAGAGGTTTTTAGAGTAGGCTCTTCAAAAGCAATTCCGATTGATATCAGATTGATATGCGCAACAAATGAAAACATTCACGATTTGGTAAATATGGGCAAATTCAGGCAGGATTTGCTATATAGAATAAACACTGTTGAAATTCACCTTGCACCTCTTCGTGATAGAAAGGAAGATATTCCATTACTGGCTGAGCATTTTCTCATTCAGTACAAAAACAAATACAATAAAAGTTCATTAAACATGCAGCCCGAAACTCTTAAAAAACTTGTAAGCTATCACTGGCCAGGCAACATAAGGGAATTGCAGCATTCCATTGAAAGAGCAATAATTTTATGTGAAACAGATTCATTAGAACCCTCAGACTTTCTGTTCTCAGGTTCTGAACAGAGAAGAGAGGATAGTCTGCGTGAAAATTATAATCTTGAAGAAATTGAAAAGAATATTATTAGAAAAGTATTAATGAAATACGAGGGCAACGTTACAAAAGCGGCAAATGCTTTAGGGCTTACGCGAACTTCATTGTACAGAAGAATGGAAAAATTTGATCTCTAGTAATAATTTTATATGGAATAATGAAAAACTTTAGACTAAATGTCATAATTAGAATTTCAATATTGAGCGGGACTATATTCCTTCTCAATTATGTGTATAATGAAACTGACTTAACAGCAACACTTTTGGTAATTACACTCATCTTTATAATGCAGATAGTGCTATTAGTTAAATATATTGATAGAACAAATAACGAGTTGACCAGGTTTATTCTTTCTATTAAGCATTCCGATTTTTCTCAGACATTCGCTGCAAAATCCAAGGGAAAATCTTTCTCAGAACTGCATAGTGCCTTTAATGATGTAATGGATAAATTTAGAAACACGCGGAATGAAAAGGAAGAAAATTTAAAGTATTTACAGACAGTAATGCAGCATGTTGGTATTGGATTACTCTCATATAACGAAATTGGTGAAATTGAAATAATTAACAACTCGGCAAAAAAAATTCTGGGTATTCCCCACCTGAAAAACGTTATCACCCTGAATAAACTAGCCGATAATTTTGGATTGAAATTGATGCAGCTGCGTGCAGGGGACAAAATTATAGAAAAGATTGTAGACAAAGATGAATTAATACAACTACTTATTTATGCCACAGAGTTTAAAGTCCGAAATCAAAATTACAAACTTATTTCGTTGCAAAATATTCAGAGTGAACTGGAAGAGCAGGAAATGGAAGCATGGCAAAAGTTAATACGAGTATTAACTCATGAGATCATGAATTCCATTACTCCAATATCATCATTATCTGCTACCGTTAATGATATATTATCAAATGCAGAAAATGATGAAATCCAATTGGACGCTGAATCAGTTACTGATATTAGAAGTGCTATGACTACCATAAACAGAAGAAGTGAAGGACTGTTAAAATTTGTAAATAATTACAGAAATCTTACGCGAATTCCAAAGCCCAATTTTCAGATAATACAAATCAGAGAACTATTTGAAAATGCATCAAAATTATTCGAAAACCAGTTTGCTGAAAAAAAGATAAAGTTTGTTTCATTTGTCGAGCCTGTAAGTCTGGAACTTACAGCTGATAGAGAATTAATGGAGCAGGTTCTTATTAACCTAATGCTAAACGCAATCGATTCACTAGCAAATACTGAAAAACCGGAGATTAATCTAAATGCTCAATTGGATACTCGTGGAAAAATCGTTATCAGGTTAATTGACAATGGCTCAGGTATACCGGAAGAGGTTGTTGAAAAGATTTTTATACCATTTTACACAACTAAAGCAAATGGCTCAGGGATTGGATTGAGCCTATCAAGACAAATTATAAGAGCTCATGGGGGGATGATCCGAGTGTCATCAACCCCTCAATCAGAAACAGTGTTTACACTGCGATTCTAATTCGTACTACATTTTCGGAAGGGTAAATTTGAAGGTAGTGCCTTTTATCGTATCCTCGAGCAGGTTATCAGCCTCTCTCTCAATCCAGACTTTACCATTATTCTTCTCGATAAATTCTTTACACAAAACCAACCCTAATCCTGATCCGGCTTCGTTCGCCGTTCCTCTGGTTGATGTATTTTCCTTTAGATTGAAAAGTTTATCTTTCACGTCATCCTTTATACCAATACCATTGTCCTGCACTGCTACTTCAATATGTTGACCCATATCAATTGCAGTCACTTTAACCCAGCCGCCAATAGGAGTAAACTTTATTGCATTGGTAATCAAATTGCGCAATGCAGTTTCTACAGTACTCTTATCTGCAAATACTTTTATATCAGCATCAACCTCCAGTCCAAGGTCTATTTCTTTCATGCGGGCATTTCCATCAACAACACCAAAAATATTTTCAACCATCTCCTTCATTTTAAATAGTCTTGGATTGATTTTCAAATTACCTGTTTCGGATCGTGACCAATTCAGTAAATTTTCGAGAAGTCCATATGTATTTTGGGCAGTCGTTCGCATTTCGTGTATTAAATTCAACCGTTCTTCATCGTTCATATCCTTGTAATCTTCGTGCAGTATATCGGAAAAACCAAGTATGGTTACAAAGGGGTTACGAAGATCATGCGCCAGAATAGAAAAGAACTTATCTTTGGTCTGATTAACTTCTCTAAGGTTGATTTCAGACTTTTCAAGCTCACCACGCGCTAAAATTCTATCCATTACTAAACCAACCTGGTCAGAAACGAATTTCAGAATTTCCATTTGGTTCTCACCAATGGCATCTTCATTTTCATAATCTTGTATTACCATTACTCCGGAAAGTTCTTCACGAACCATGATCGGAATACCAACCCAGACTTTTGCGAGTTTACCAATTAATTCTACTTCACCATCTTCAATCATTTTTAATGAATCTTTTTCATGAAGGAGAACAGGTTTCCCTTTTTTTATTACATAACCGGTAAATGTCTTCTCAATAGGAATGTCATTAACAGCTTCTGACTGATCCACCATATAAGGAATTGATATGGTTTTAGATCCTTTATTATAGGTAGCAATAAAGAAATTATCAGTTTTTATAAACTCATTGAATACTTCGTGTACTCTTTTTAAAAGATCATTATAGTCGACCGCTTCAAATACAGTGTTATTAATTTTGTAAATGATCTGACGAATTAACTCAGTTTTTTTCGACTCTGTAATATCGCGCATAATAGATAAAAGCACTCTCGAACCATCATCTAATTGTATATATGAATTCGATATAGAGAACCAGAGTACAGAATCATCCCATAGTTTTAATTCCTCCTCATGCCGACCTATAATATCACCATTATCAAAATTCTTAAAATATTGTGATTGAATTGTATCCTGAAGGTTTTCTCTATAAATTTTTGCAAAAGATTCCCCAATTAGCTTATCGGTTTCCATTTTAACCATGTTGCTAAACATGTTATTAACCATTAGTATCATACCATCAGAATCAGTTATCCTCATACCGTCTCTGGAATTTTCCCAGACAGACCGGAAGCGTTGCTCAGATTTTTTAACGTTTTCTTCGGCAAGCCTTCTATCTGTAACGTCACGACTGTTGATAATAAGTCCCTCGATATTTGGATCGTCTTCAAAATTCTGCATAAAGGATTCGAGAACTACCCAGCTATTGTCATTTCTTTTATAACGGAATTCTGCACTTCCGATCGACAAAGGGTCTTCGGATAATTTTTTTACAATTCTTTCAACTCTGTCTACATCTTCAGGATGGATAAAATCAAAAAATGATTTGCCTATTCTATCCCCTTCCCGGGTACCCAGCATTCGTTCAACGGCGGAGCTTTCAAACTTGATAACACCATTGCTGCTAATTATTTTATTTAGATCGTGAGAATGATGCGTCAGCTTTCTAAATCGCTCCCAACTATCAACCAGAACCAAATTAGAATTTGCCAATTCTTTTGTACTTTCAGCAATATTTTGCGCAAGTTTTTCATTTATCTCCTGAAGGGCCTGAAAGGATTTTCTTCTCACCCAAAGCATTCCAAGAACAAGCGCAATGGCAAATACAACTATAACACACAACCCGATTAAAGTAAGCAGTTTAATACTGTGGTATAATTGCAGCGCTTCGTCCTCATCAATTTCTGTCGCAAGTCCAAACCCCAGGTGGTCAATCCACTTCCAGGCACCGAGTACGCTGGTTCCTTTGTAGCCCTGATAACCATTATAATCAAAGCCCGATTTTTTGTTATGAATTGATTCAGACATTTTTGTAAAAGGCTGGCTAAATCGGGGAATTGTAGGCATCAGCCCTCTGGTTAAATCCACACCCGGATTTCTAATTTCGAAAGTAGTTCTGCTTACACTCGCTTGCGCCAGAAGTCCTCTTTCACGAAACAGATTTTCAAAACGGCTTCTGCTTAATAATTTCCCCATATCATCAAGGGCTATCGTTTCTCCGGTCGTTCCAAATCTACCAATTGTTGTTATATCGCTAAAATTTTTTGCCAGGTTTATTCTTATAGCCATAGCAGCAATTACTTCATCTTTGCTGTTAATTATCGGACTTGCAATAAACATTGTTGAGAAACCCTGTGCGACTTTGCCACTTGTCTCCGGTAGCGCTACATCAGACTCTACCGGGGGCACAATAATACTTTCTCCCTTGAATACTCTATCAAGAAACTCGCCTCTTTGCTGGAATAAAAAATTGACTTCGCCTGTATTTATATCCTTCATGGAAGCAACACTTATTGAATCGGGCGTAATTATAAAAAAACCTAAATCATGATATCTTTCAAGAAAGGGCTTGAAGTATTCTCTAAGTAATTTTAATTCATTACTGTTTTTTAATGATTTCGAATTCCTGGGAACAGCGGCAATATCTTCAACAAGCTTAACAATTAGCCCATCGCGGGATTTAATGGAAATATCAAGCATCCTGTTTTCGAGCCATTGATCGAACGCCTCTGCTGTTGTATTTACAATAAGTGATAGCTTATCGCTGGTTTCAATTCTTATTTTCTCCTCAGTATCAGCAAGGAGGAAAATTCCGACAATAGCCACAATCAAAATAAATGAAGCAATAAGAATGAAGCCTAAGGCGTTGGTTTTCAGATTTGTTTTGTCACTCATTTGATCAAGGTGAGTAATGGTAATAGTTTTCATAAACCTATAGCCTTGTGAATAGTGTTTTGATAAAATAAATGCGCCGAGAGTAAATTTACCGTAAATATCATTTAAAGAAAATACTTCATAAAAAAGGGAGCTAAACGCTCCCTAAAATTTATCGTCTAACAGTCCGTTGGTAGTTTCGCGCTTCCTGGAATGAGTTGAAATAACCAATTCTTACTCGATACCAGTTTCCCCCTTTCTGAGGTATATATGCTTCTACTACAAATGCCTTATGCCCCTGCCTTATCAGCCGCGCTGCTTCTCGTTCAGCTGTAGCTTTGTTTCGCCAAGACGATAGTTGGAAACAAAATAAATTTCCATCAGTAAAGACGGTACCGCCAGCATTACTCTCTCTACTGTTATTATAAGACTGACTACCTGACGATGGAATATATTTGTTTGAATCTTCACTCTTTTCTTCCTCTTTATACTCAGGAGTATCATCTTTATTTTCTTCAAAGGTAATATCGCTTTCATCACCCTCATTAATATTAGATGCTATATCATCAAGCTTGGCAGAGTAATCCTCAACCTCATCCTGAGGCATCGTATCATTGTATTCTTCCGTAAGATCGAATTCGCTTTTGTTAAAATCCAGATATCCATGCTCCGCATAATTTTTGGCAGCTTCCATCAACATTCCAACTAAATCATTTTCTGAAACTGGAGTACTTAAATTTTTGGTTCCCCCCGAAAAACGGGAAGATGATGATTCTCCAATTATTCTACCTCTGTTATCATAGAACAGAGCACCAATAAGAGAATACCTTTCAGTAAGTGTGTTAATTAGATACTGTGTTTTAGTTTTACTAACTTTTCCCTCAATCCCTTCCTTTTCAATAGGTACTGTGTTTTGAACAAGGCACCAGACAGATAATTGATTATCGAGTAATCGAATACTCGTCGTATCCATGTAGACAGTTTTCTCATCTCCGCTATGAAGTTCTGCCCACCTGGTCCCCGGGTGTTGAGCAAAAAGCAGTGTTGAGACTAACAGAAATAGTGCAATGGAATATAGTTGTTGTTTTTTCATAAAATTTTTATCGTCATTGAAGTTAGATGTAAATGTAAACAAAACCAATATAAGGATCAGCAATCAGTAACCTATTGACTTTGTACAAACCAAAGCTCGATTCAGTTCTCACTATTAAGTTGAATAACTACCGGATTAATAATACAGATCACGCGTACAGGATTAAGTCCATCCTTGCCAATTTCAACACCAATAGAAGTAATTACAGCCTTCTTGCTGCTCTCTATTTCCAATGTGTAGTTTCCCTTTTCAGTAAAATGATATTGGCTATCGAGCTCAAATCCATAAAACGATGATCCCCCGCCCCCTTTATTTTTAGGAGTTCTGTAATATCGCTGGCACTCAGTTGCAATCATAGAACACTGTTGAGTAAGTTCATCTCTGTTAATTTTGGCAGTCACCATTGCGGCATTATCTTGCCTGATATCAGCTGCAGAATTACCATCTTTCACCTGGATATCGAGGACGGGAACTTCTTCAGTTGAGTCGCCAATTCTTTTCTGCTGAATTGAAATATCAAATAATGAGATAAAAAGGAATACAGCAATAAGAGTTAATATTACAGCCTTGTAGATTTCGAGGATGAAGTGGATTTTGCCCTGTTTTTCGCTCATAAGCTTCTACATTTGTCTTAATTTGTTTCCAAATGGCATTATAACATCTTTTTTTTATAAATGGAAGGATTATTTAACTACACCTGAGAATAAGATCAATTCTACTACATACATTAAATAAATAATAAGACCACGATGTATAATTTGGAAGTAAATTTCGATTTTCAGATATTTGTTACACAATGTGTAACAATTAATGCAAAATAAAAACAGATTCTAATTTTACTTGAGGAAATAATGAAACACTTTTCAAAATTAACGATTTTACTTTTTGCCCTTTCTCTATTCTTTGTTGGATGTAGCGAAGATGATGGTGTTAACCCAATTCAGACAGAATCAGAATATCAATTATTTGTTAATGAAATTATGACAAAAACTTCCGTCACCATTCGTGATGAAAACGGTGAATCCGGTGACTGGTTTGAGATTTACAATGCTTCCGGTGAGGAAGCTAATTTAAATGGTTTTACAATCACTTACGAATATATCAATAGCGGCAGCCCGGTTAGCTTCGAGTATTTGATTTCAAATGAAGTCTCAATCCAAGCAGGAGGTTTCCTGCTTATCTGGTGTGATGGGAACAATAATGGATTGCATACAAATTTCGACTTAAAAGCCGGGAAGGGCGGTATAATTAGAATTATCGACCCACTTGGTTTTGTTGTTGACGAAAAAGATTACTCAGATACTGAAGTGACCTTAAATATTGATGATATTTCCATTGCCAGAGTTCCTGACGGTAGCGATAACTGGCAGCCCTTTGGCGTTGGATATTCCAGTTGGGCGACACCTAACCAGTCAAATTCTGAAGTAATTGCCCCTCCATCCCTACCTTCAGTATTTATCAATGAATTGATGGCTAAAAACGCAACAACCATCACCGATGCCAATGGCAACAACAGTGACTGGATTGAACTTTATAATGATGAAGATACCGAAATAGATATTACTAATTGGACTGTGAAATATGAGTACGAAAATAACGGAACTCCTGTAATACAGGAATACACAATATCTGAGAATACTTCCATTCCTATAAATGGTTTTCTGCTAATCTGGTGTGATGGATCAGGTTCCGGACTATTCACAAACTTTGATCTGAAAACTCAAAAAGGCGGAACAGTAACAATTCTTGATGCAAATGATGAACTTATTGACTTTGTGACTTACACGGGTACTGATATAACGACAGGAACGGATGATTTATCTTACGGAAGAAAAAACGACGGCGGTGGAAACTGGATGACTTTTGGCACTGGCTACGAAAGGATGCCATCCCCCGGTTCAAGTAACAGATAATCAAAAATTCATACGTAATGGCATATCCTAAGGGTATGCCATTCTCACTAATAACAGGTTTAAATGAAACAATACTTCTTATGCTTCTTTATACTCGCCACGGTTATTTTGGCTCAGAAAAACTATTTGTTGGAAGAGATTGTGGTTATGGCAAAGCTTGATGAAGATGCTGTACAAACAAGAAAAAACACTCCCTATTCGAAACAAGTATTTTCCTTAAAGGATCTTAAAGGCTTTGGCCATCAAACAGCCGGCGATGTAATCAAACATATGCCAGGACTATACCTACAGGGACCTTTGAATCTGCAACGCAATGTTAAGATGGCCGGACTCGACAAAGAGTTTCAGTGCATCCTGATCAACGGGAACAGGCCATTTGGCGGTGCAGACAGGCGTGACTTGAAACTTGACAGAATTCCCATTGATATGATTGAAAGGATCGAAGTAATAAAAAACCCGCCTTCATCAATTTCGGCGGATGCCGTATCGGGTGTAATTAATGTGATCCTAAAGAAAACTGCGGATGCCGATCTCTTTAACTTTGACATGAATGGTGGATTCAGCAGCAATACAAAAAAGATGAACGGAAGAATTGCTACGAACTATTCTGCCAGCTTTGAAGATTTTTCATTCCTTGCCGGAGTAAGTATTCACGATTACGAAAGAGAAAGCATAACAGAATACACAAAATTCACCTCACTCGGAATAGGAAGTGAAAATCTTGACGTAACAATGATTTCATTCAATTTAGATATGAATTATAAGTTAAGCGAAACTGCAAATATTTCCTTCAGTCCATACATAACAAATTATGACGAACTGACAATTCTGAAAGAAACGAACACACTGAATGAGAATCTCGTTTATCTCGATGATAGAAGCAACGAAGACAAACTAAGATTATTACAATCCTATGGGTTAACATTTACCAATCAGTTTTCGCCGGATTTTAAGATTAAAACTTATACGGCATTTACAGCGAACAGAGAAGATAAATACAAAGATAGAATTACTACTTCGCTTAATGATGTAATAAATAAATATGAAGATGAGGAACAACGTGTAAACGACTATCTGACTTCTATCGATGCAATCTACTTTACTAATTTTTTAGATCTTGAGGTAAGTATCAATTCCGGAGTTAAATACTCTTTTAATGATCGTTCGGTAAACAGACTTGTATCTCAAGAAACCTCGGGTTTAGATAACCTAACGTTTAGTAATGAATCATATGGAATAACAGAACAGATCTTTTCTTCATTTTTAGAATTGGAATCCAGTCTTTCAACAAATCTTAGTATTATTACCGGACTGCGTTACGAAAACACTCATGATGAAGTAATGGCAGCGGATATAAAAGGAATTAAGACATACTCATCAGCAAATCCATTTTTTAATTTAGCGTATAGATTTAGTGGAACAGATTTTTTTATCAAAGCTATCATCTCAAAGCAATTGAGTAGACCGCCATACCAATATATAGCTCCGGTTGTTAAGCGAAAGAACAGGAAAACAGAAGAAGGTAATTTCGATCTATCCCCCTCTACTTCGCTTAATTACAATATAAGTTTTGAAAATTACTTCAACAGAAGAAGCTTCATATCTCTCAGTTGTTTCTATAAAGATCTTACTGACGTAATTGAACAATATTATGTGGGAGATGATCCACTTAATAATGACAATCCTATATTTCGTGCCATCAACATTTCTGAGGCAAAGGTTTATGGTGTTGATCTGGAATTAAAATTAATGCTGGATTATTTGATTGATAATCTAAGCTTCTACTCAAACGCTTCCCTATTGGGCTCTGTACTGACTGATCCTTGGACCGGTAATGAACGAAGATTAAAAGATCAGCCGGAATATATACTTAATGCCGAACTCATTTATCAGGATCCCTTGAGTGGGATTGATATCTCCCTGGGCATAAATCATATAGGTCAAAGAATTGATCCTGAATCCGCTACAATAGAATTAGTACAGAAACCATTCACTCAATTTGATATTCAGGTTAAGTACTATATAAACGACACCTATAATATTTATGCTAACTGGCAAAACATATTCAATGAACATGCGCACTATACTCAAGGGTCGGAAAATCGTTTTGTTAATTTTGGAACAACCCTAAAGTTAGGGGCTGCAATAAATCTTTAAGTGGAGAAACATGAAAATTTATATCGCGTTTGATGATACAGACACATTAGAATGTGGACGAGGAACTGGGAAATTGGCCAGATGGTTCGAGGATAGGTTACCGGCAAATTTAAGGATGCTGGGAGTCATCAGGCATCAGTTACTCGTTGCTGATGATATTCCATACACATCCCATAACAGTTCTTTATGTATGATTGCTGATTCAAATTTCTATGACGAAAAACTTCTTTCCGAATTGATTGATAATGGTGCTGATCACATTAAACAAAATTTCTTTGAAGGAAGCGATCCCGGATTTTGCATTGCAACCGAGAATGATTCAAATATTGATGACCTGGTATCATTTGCTCATATTTGCCTCCGGAGAAAAGTCACTCAAAAAGAAGCGATGAACGCAGTTGGTGATATTCACCTTTCAGGTCATGGTGGAACGAACGATGGCATTATTGGAGCGGCCGCAGCTGTAGGCTTAACGCACGAAGGGATGAGCGGCAGGTTCATTGAAATAGGCGGAGGTAAAAGACTACGGGATTTTGAGGAGTTAACCACCGTTAAGGAAATTAGAGATAGTGGCATTAAAGTTATTTCGGTTAGCAGGCATTCTTCCTTCCCCAATGATAATGATATGCTTGACAATAAAGGCTGGCTCCGCCCAAGACTTTTTATGGGAAAAGCTATTCTCCCAATTACCTTAAATGGGCAGGGAATTTGGGAAACAGTCGGTTATGAAAAGAAGCAGGGCGATGAATAATAAGAAAAGATTTATAGAATACCTTTTAAGGGAAAAAAAGAAAATTCTTTTGGGAGTTTTCTTTACCGTGTTAATGGGAATTGTTGAAATCCTTACCGGATCACTCCTAAAACTGCTGAGTGATTCAATTGAGAATTACATTTCAAAATCCGATGGAACAGTTTCATTAAAACTCACCCTTCCCTTTTTGAACCAGAAGATAACAATTATAAAAACCTTGCTTGAAGGGAGTGATGAAATCTTCAGAGGATTACTTTACGTTGGTTTTGCTTACCTCGCATTTAGTATGTTCGAATTACTTTTCGAGTATTTCCGCGAAGTATTTATGCAGTCTGCCGCTCAGCGTGTACTACAAAAGTTTAAATCCGATATTTATTCAAAAGTACTCCGTCTCCCCTATGCCTTTTATTTTAAGACGAAAACCGGCGATCTTATATCAAGAATCACCTATGATGTAACGACCATGACGGATATCATCAATCTGTTTATCGAGTTTACCAGATCCATGGTTTATTTGGTTGTGCTGCTGCCGGTTATGTTTTTTATCGATTGGAAAATCACCTCCATAGTGATAATCTTTTTCCCTATTTCCTTCATAATCATTAACTGGATAATTAAGAGAATTGAAATAATCAGCAAAGGGATTACAGATAATGTAGGAGACTACACGGCATTCCTTGATGAAAAAATAAACAACTTCAGATTAGTAAAAATATTTGGACAGGAAAAAAAGGAAGCCTCGAAATTTGATAATCTTATAGAAGAGAACTATCAGCTGAGCTTAAAAAACATTAAACTCATCTCGTTTTTAAAGCCATCCAATCAGTTTTTGGGAATCATTGGTCTGGTTCTGGTCTTCATATTTTTTGATTACAAAATGGTGTTCTCAACAGAAAGCCCGGGTAACGCAGTCTTTTACTTATACATATTAAATCAGGCATTTAAGCCAATAAAGAAACTGGCTCGAAGTATCGGAGAACTTCAAATAGCGGCCGTAAGCATAAAGAAAATCTTCAGATTTCTTGATGCCGACGAAGAGTTTGACTTTACTATAGGAACAGAATCTTCAAAACCGGAAAGCATCGAGAATGTCAGTTTTAATAATGTATCGTTTGCTTATAATGAAGAGAGAAAGGTAATCAACAATATATCTTTTGATATCCAAACCGGTGAGATACTCGCCATAACAGGTCCTTCCGGAAGCGGAAAAACCACGATCGTAAAATTGCTTGCAAGATTCTTCAATATTAATGAGGGCTCAATTCTCATCAATCATCTGAATCTGAACAGTTTCCGGCTAAAATACCTAAGACGCAGGATAGTAATGGTAAATCAGCACACCGGAGTGTTTGAAGGAACCATAGCCGATAATATTTTTTACGGTGCTGCACAGTTAGACGATGACAAGATAAAAGCACTTAAAAAGATATTGCGAATAAATAACCTTGATGAAAAAGTAATGCATCTATCCGAGGGACAAAAAAGGGTTATTTCAATATTCCGGGCATTGTTGTTCAAACCTGATATTCTAATTCTTGATGAAGTTTTTGAAGCCATTGATAAGGACATAATTGATGAACTTTTCACCTTGATGAATGATATATCAATTAAAATTATAATTACCCGTCAGGATGGAATAATCGGGAAAGCAGATAAACTTCTTGAATTAAAAGACGGCGCAGTGAAGTCATTCCAATCGATGCGTAATTCCTAAGATTAATTTTTGGAGCGATTCTTCCAAGTCTTTGAGTACATTGCTCCTACTGAAACCAATTTATCTGCCGCAGATTTGTCGGAAGAAATTTGTTTAGTTTTATGGAATGTATCGAAAAACAAATGGGTTTTGAGAAAGTCCCAACTGCCCGGGTATTAAATCCATATCCTTTTTTTATTTATTTCTTCCTTGGCTCTGAATTCCTCTTCGAGATTAATATTGCATCGATTTGCAATGGCACAGAGATAAATAATAATATCCGTCAGTTCTTCTCCAATATATTTTTTATCAGAATTGCTATCCAGTTTAATTTTTTCCGACTTCCTGACTGCCTTAAACAGTTCGCCCACCTCTTCACCTAACAAGAGGCATTTCGTTAAAATATCCTGGTCGGAAAATCCTCTTTCCAATTCTAATTCTTCCACATATTTCTGGAAGTCTTTTAAGGTTGGTCTCTCCGGTAAAGTAGGCAAATGTTCCTCTTACAAGATTGTTATTTTTTCATATTAGATATAGAAATATCTCTTGAAATAAACAAGCAAACTTTGTAATTTTCACTTGAACAATTGCTCAAGTGATATAATGACAAATAATAAAGCGCCTGTATGTGGTATCGAATTCATCAATGAGGAAAAAGTAGCCATAGTAAAGGAAAACTTTCCTGATGAAAATGAAATTTTTGAATTGGCTGAAACTTTTAAAATGCTGGGAGATCCAACCCGCTTAAAAATTGTTTTGGCGCTTTTAATATCGGAGCTATGCGTTTGTGATTTATCAGCCCTTATTGGAGTTTCGGTTTCCGCCATTTCCCACCAGCTGCGTTACCTTAAAAATATGCGATTGGTGAAATTTCGTAGAGAGGGGAAAGTTGTTTACTATTCACTTGACGATAACCACATTGTAACTATAATCAGCGAGACTCAAAAACACGTAAGAGAAAACTAAATTGGAAAATAAATTAGTTAACAGAGCGCTGGTCTTAAGCATTATTACTATTGTGTATAATATTGGCGAGGGTTTGATCTCAGTCTACTTTGGAATGCAGGATGAGACGCTTGCGCTATTCGGTTTCGGCGCTGATAGTTTTGTCGAAGTATTTTCTGGTATTGGGATACTCCACATGGTAATACGAATGAAGTATACTAAAGTGACTGACAGGGATAGTTTTGAAAAAACCGCACTCCGAATAACAGGAATAGCATTTTACCTCTTAACCTTTGGGTTGATAGCAGGTTCAGTAATTAATATTATATCCCAGGTAGAGCCAGAGACCACTATGGTAGGAGTTATTGTCTCAGCAATATCAATCTTAACAATGTATTTTTTGATGAAATCGAAACTAGCAGTTGGCAAAGCACTAAAGTCCGATGCAATTATTGCAGATGCTAATTGTACAAGAACCTGTTTTTATCTCTCCTTTTTATTGCTGGGAAGCAGTTTGCTTTATGAGCTGACAGGCATTGGATACATCGATATAGTTGCCACCTTAGGCATTGCATATTTTGCCTTTAAGGAAGGCCGCGAAGCTTTTGATAAAGTCCGCACCGGCAGCCTTGCCTGTTCATGCGACACACATTGCAATACACCAACTCAAAATCAGGAAAGTTAATTTTTGGGACACGATCACTCACACGGACATAATCATGCACCTGCCGATTTTAACAAGGCTTTCATAATCGGTATAGCATTGAACTCCTCCTATATACTCATAGAAGTTATTTATGGTCTCAGCTTTAATTCCCTCGCACTGCTTGCAGATGCCGGACATAACCTTAGTGATGTCTTGGGATTGTTAATTGCATGGGGCGCCAGCTACCTCGTGATGAAAAAACCTACAGAATCTCATACTTATGGTTTTAAGAAATCATCCATTCTTGCTGCATTTGTTAACTCATTAATTCTTCTCGTCGCCATAGGTGGAATAGTCTGGGAAGCAATTGGCAGATTCTCTGATCCCCAGCCAATTGAAGGGAGTGTGGTTATGATTGTGGCAGGAATCGGGGTAATCATTAATACATTTACCGCTCTCCTCTTTCTTCGTGGAAAAGAAAATGATATCAATATTAAAGGGGCATTCCTCCATATGGCGGCCGATGCCGCAATCTCACTTGGTGTTGTTATCGTTGGGTTCCTCATTATGAAAACCGGAATCCTTTGGCTGGATCCTCTGGTAAGCATTATTATTGCGATTGTTATTTTCTTCGGCACCTGGAGTCTTCTGAAAGAAAGTACTAACATGGCTTTGGATGCAATTCCAAGATCAATTGACCGGGCAGAAGTTGAAAAATTCTTAAATAGTATAGAAGGTGTAGAGGAAGTGCATGATTTGCACATTTGGGCAATGAGCACAACAGAAACAGCACTAACCGCTCATTTGGTTATGCCCAATGGAGAATTGAACGATGACTTTACAAGCAACGTAGCTGATGAGCTGAAACATAAGCACAGGATTTCACATGCAACTTTACAAATTGAGAATGGCAATGGTACAGAAAATTGTAAAGCAAATTGTTGCTGACGAATTGCTCTACCTAATAAAGAGTAATTCTTACCTGTAATACTTCCCTTTATATATTTGTACAATATCTCATTCTTCATTTTTAACCGCTTATCGCAATTTAACTTCGATTAAATATCTGGCATGTTGATTGCACCCTTACCTGATTAACAAAGAAGGAGGACACATGGAAATTAAAAGAATTGCCTTTCTGGAAACATACAAAACTGAAAACTCTGTGATGGGTGTAGTTATGGTCACTGATGCACAGACTAAACCAATAGAATTCAGAGTTACATCGTCTATAAATCCAACTAATTTTCAAAAAGTACTTTACGGCAATGTTCTTCATGAACATATTGCGGTAGAATTAGTGGCTTTACCACTTCTGGAAGCCGTTAACGAAGAACTGGATCTTATTCTGGTAAAAGACCCCCTTTTCCTTGGGGCAAATGAAAAGCAAAACACAAGAATTGTTCGTGTATTTAACGGTAGTGGAAATGCAACACATAATCATTCACAGTTACAATTAAAACCCGCAAACGGTAAACCGGAACCAACCTTTCTTGAGACCTCAAAAAATCTTGAAGGCGAACTTAAAAGCATTTACGATATCTTAGCTGAAATTTCCGAGAATAGAGATTTACTTGAACCTTTTGACAGGCTTACGATGGCTTGCGAGCAAGTCCACCTGAAAAAAACTAAAGATTAAGTTTAGCATGCCAGGTTCTGCGAGAAAATATTTAGCCTCCGCGATGAATAAAGTGGATAGTCCCGAGGTTTATCCTCTACACAGGTGGCTGAATCCAGCGAGGCCCAAGTCTTTCGAAATTGAAAAATTTATCCCGCATCTCAATAATTATATTGAAGTTAATCTGTTTATTGAAAAAGCTGAATTGCATTACAATTGCCTATTCAGGTTTGGGAAGGATAATGATGAGACCGAATACATTTTTTTCAGTAGGGTTAATACTCCTCCTTCATTTTTTATTCTGTCGAAGACTGATCTTCACGAAATAACGATCCCTTTTGCAGAACAAATATTGTCAATAGATAATTACCAATCCGAAGTAATTTTCGAGATTAATAAAATTGAATCAATTAAATTACTTTCCCAATTGCATGAAACAGACTCAATCGATTTTTCATTTACTTCACCAACGTCGGAAGATAAACTTACTGAAATGCATCCGGTAGTTTCAAACATCTCTTTACTAACTATTGACGACTTGATGCCTACAACTCAAAGATCGCATAATTTGAATAGTGAATTGGATCTTCCTACAAGTGAAGAATATAGCGAGCTTTCTCTCTTCCAGGATTTGCCGATGCTGGAATACAAATCATTTGATATAACTGCTCCAAAAATATTTTCTGTTGCAAGTGAAAAGCTGGATTCACTTTCAAAGAGCGGTTTTGAAAACCATCGAATAGATTCGGAATCAATTTTAAAGTATCTTGAACCGGTTTATGAGTTATCAGAAAACTTAATTAATGACATCCTGAATGGATTACCAAAGTTTCAAAAAGAAGGGGCAAAATTTCTCTTTAACTCACATCAGGCATATTTTAATGATCAACTGGAACTGAATAAAGAGTTACAAGCTGTTATGGCTCTTAAAATGCTATTAAGAGTCAGGGCTGTAAAAAAAGTATTAATTATTACATCCTCCTTTAAGCAGTTGACTCAGCATTGGATAGGTGACAAAAAGATTAAAGGTATTTGGACAAAGAACTTAAAGTTGTATCTACCTGATTTTGCCTATCAGGTAATAACAAACACTGATTACAAAACAAGAGATACAGTATTTAATAGTAATATAATAAATTTAGTTACTTATGATATTTTTGAAGAGTTCTTCCTGAAAGGAGTACTCGATAATAACTCTTTAAACACTTTCGACTGCATAGTTTTTGATGATCTTGATGAATATATACCTGATCTTGATTCAGTCAGGTCTATTAAATCAAACGATACAGCTAAATATATTTGGTTTCTTTCCGATTTCAGGAAAGATTCAGTAAAAAATAAAGTGTTGAATCTGATAAACCCGGCAGAACTAAAAATCCTGGGAAGGGATAATAATTCAATAAAAGAAGTTTCTACTGGCAGATATAACTTTGATTATTATTTAATAGCGGACAACAAACGAAAAGACTTATCGGTAAGCATAAAACAAAAAGGACAGGAAACACTCGATGACTTGATTGGTCTTGGCAACCTTTTAAGATTTCGTCCAAATGCCCTTCAAATCTTCCAGGAGGAGCAACGCCTATTAAATAAGCAGTATGATGATTGTGAAAATAGTAAGGTTGAACTACTTGGCTATCACCTTAAAAGAATAAGAGAAAGGGGCGGCAACACAATTATTTATTCTCAGTATGAAAACGATGGACTCTCTGTTATAAAAGAGTATCTGGACTTTAATGCTTACAATTACTATATCATTAAAAGTCTGGATTCTAAAAATGACATCAATACTGCCTTAAATAGTCTGGAAAACCGAGGTGAGTCGGGCTACATTTTTTTAACGAACCTGAAACCAAAAAACATTCCTGCGGCTTTTTCGAATATTAATCATATCATTAACTTTGATAATTCATATAATCCCTTTAGCAGATGGCAGCTTGAAGAAAAAGTAATGGGCAATAATACACTTTCTGTTTATAATTACTTTTACAGCGAGACTATCGAGAATAGTTTTAGGGATGAACTTGCAAGTCAAGGACTTTCCGAAAAACAGCTGTTTGATAAAATGCCAGTTGAGGTATTCAACAAATATTTTGATGAGTCGAACTGGTGTAAATTATTTGGAATCGAAAGTGAAGTATTCGCCGGGAAGACGGTTAAGGACATCAACATCTCAAGCATGAAAGATTTAGTACTTCAAACCAAATTATTATTAAGCCATCTTGGATATAATTCGATTGAAACCTCTGCAGATATGAAAGATTTCTCATTTACAATCACTGCTTGCGATGAGAGACCAAACGGAAGAAATGATGTGATTGCAAAATGTTATGTGGGAACACATTTAACTTCCGAGCAAATTCAAGCCAGTATTAATGATTTGAATAGTAATTCGGGTGGCAGATTATTTCTTATCGTTACAAACGGGACTACTTCCCTGCCCAATATCATTTTACCGCAAAACTTTATTATTTTATCGGGCGATAAATTAAAATCCCTTCTGAATTTGGTTCTTTAAGTATTCTATTTTTTTTGATCGGAAGATCAAAATTAATGTTCTATTGGAACATTAATTTGGTAAGGATAGAGTGAATCTGAGGTGCTGTTGTGTGGTGGATTATCAGTTTATAATTTTTTAGTCGTTTCTTTCCATGGGTATATTCCGCTAAAACTACTTTTAGTTTTCTTAATGTTGAATCTATGACGCATCCGGAATCTTTATTCCCAAATTGTAAGTTCAATATATCTTCATTTGAAGAGAAGACTACAAATCTCTTATTCGTTATCAATAAAGAACCGATGAATCTCTTTCGAGATTTGGTGAAGTATTTTTTATTCTCATCGTATTCTTTACAAGTCAAAGAACAATAAAGCGTTTCATCGTAACATACTATTCCTTCTGATTCGTAAATGGCAAACAACTCTTTAGGAATCAGCCCTATACCAATTCGTTTAAGCAGCCTGTAAATCATTCTATTTCTTATGCGTTTTCCGTTGTAATTCTTTTAATTTCAAAATGTTCTTTCAGCAACTCTAATACTTGCAAAGTCGTGTTAATAACTACTGAAGTACAATGCGATTTTGCGCCTGCTTTTTCAAATGCTTCCTGCCCCTCCAGCGTCGCCAGATCATGACCACAAACACCCTTGCAGCTAAGCTCTTTGAAGTTTTCCCTGAAATATTCCGTCAAGTCCTGAATCAGTTCGTAGTTTTCTGTTCTATCCGCGTTAGGTTCAGTTCTACCCGTAAGAACATTTATCCCCAGAATACCGCCTGTCATTGCGCCGCAAAGTGAATCCGTTTTGGCTATCCCGGTGCAAAACCCGGTGGCAATTTTGGGAATTAAATCGGATTTGATATTATATGCCTCTGCAACAGCAAGTAGCACCGACTCTGCACAGCAATACCCGTTTTGAAAATAATCACCACTCATTTTTGAATATTTTTCCATAGACTATTTCCTGTCGAAAAATACGTTTTTAGAACTGACGCTGAGCGGAATGCCGTAAACAATCTTAACATCATCACCAAGCAGATTCATTTTGAGTACAGCCTGACCAACCGTGTACATCACCCGGTTATCTATTCTGTTATCCATTGCCACACTTACAGCCGATCCAACCGCAATTCCTAAATCCCCAGTATTGAAAACGCAGGGATTGTTTGGATGTTTATCTTTCTCTTCACAATTAGCATAACCACACATACCGCAGGGACTTAAACCCAGAGATTTAATTTTAGTACCTAGAAGAACCATAGCCTCACATTCAAGAATATTATTTGCATCCCGCTCAAAGAATTGAGGAGCAACACCCTTTTCAACCATATCTTTCATCTTACGGGCAATTTCTTTTATTGTCTCCGTATCGACCAGGGCAATTTCAATATTATCACGCCCCCTGCCTTTTGGAGCTGTTCTTGCCGCTGCCATCATTTTTTTCGCTACACTTAGAACAGTTTCTTCCCGCAGCTCTTCTTCATAATATAATTTCAATTTATCCTCATAATCCATTGTTAAGGTAAGTTTTTACCAATCACCGTATTAAGCAGATGATACCACTCTTCACGGGTTAATTGCACTTTTACAGCCTTGCAGGCATCCAGGATACGTCGTGCTTTTGTTGTTCCGATAATAGGCTGAATGCCGGCCGGATGCCTCAATAACCAAGACAACATGATTGCCTCAGGTGTGCTGTGCTTTGAAACGGCCATATCTTCCAATAATTCCGAAGTTTCAATTTCTATTTCCGATTTGCTCATCCCATCACTAGTGAGAAGTCCTTTTGCAAGGGGTGACCATGCCTGTACGGTGATATCATTTAGTCTGCAATAATCCAACGTTCCGTGTGTAAGCGATGGAATGGAAACATTCTGATTAAAATGAATCCCCTCATAAATGAGCTGATTATGTACTAAATTCAACTCAACCTGATTAAAAATTATTGGATAATCGATAGACTTTTTTAACAGCTCAATTTGCATGGCAGTATGATTACTAACACCAAAGTATCTTACCTTACCCGCAGAGTGCAGTTCGGCAAAGGCGAGGGCAATTTCCTCGGGTTCGCATAACGGATCGGGTCTGTGCAGAAGTAAAACATCTAGATAATCTGTTTGAAGCCTATCGAGGCTTTCATTTACCGACCTTACAATATGCTGAGCGCTAAAATCATACCTGTGAGGTGAGCCAGGTTTTGGATCATCCTGGAAACGGATACCGCATTTTGTCTGTATTATCATCTGCTGACGAAGACTTGGTTCTTCACCCAATAACTCACCAAATGCAACTTCAGATTTTCCGTATGTATAAATATCAGCATGATCAAAAAAATTAATACCCTGTTCAAATGCCGTCATAACAGATTCTTTGGTTCTTTCAATATCCTTATCTTCCAGAACGGATTGATCCCATCTTTGTCCTAAATTCATGCAGCCATAGCCAAGAACAGATACCTTTAAATCCGTACCTTTCACCTCATAATAATTCATTTTTACTCCGCTATTTTCTTGTTACAGAGTTAATTAATTGTAAAATTCTAATGAGTGAAAGATAAGAAATTTTCGATGTTTTATTCTGCTTGATATTTAAACGAAAAAATAGTGGGTTGAATTTTTTTCAATAAATTAAAAATCCAACCCCGGTTAAATCTCAGTTAATTCTGTTCGTTGAAGGCATAATCGGCAAACATTCCAATAGCCAGTTTTGACATTTTCAGGAAGTATGTCTGATCCATATTATCAAATGTATCGTTAATCGAATGATAGCCGGTGTTGAAGTCACCATAATCTTCGATAATGCTTATGGCCGGGTATTCATTAATCCAAAAAGAAATGAAATCAGAACCACGGTCACGATAGATAAACTCAAGATTCAATCCAATATCATAGTCATCATTAATTTCCGTCGTCTTCCATCCAAGTTCTGGAATATTTTCAGTATCCCAGACAATTATGTGTGCTTTATGGTCAGCATCGCTATTCCAGCCAATCATATCGAGATTGATAACGCCCATTATAGACATATTATTGTTTCTGGCATTTTCGGCGTAATGAAGACTTCCGTAAAGTCCTCTTTCCTCTTCATCCCAAAGAGCAAAGATAAGGCTGTATCTTGAGGGATAATTACTGAGTATCCGGGCAGCCTCGAGCACAGCAGCTGTGCCGCTGGCATTATCATCAGCCCCGGGTGCTAACTGTGAACTGTCCGGGATACAATGTAAAACCCCGCAATCATCGTAGTGAGCACATATTATATAATACTGATCCGGGAAGAGAGTTCCCCTATGTATCCCCAAAACATTTCTACCCAGCGAATCGAAAGGCTGGTCGACTACTTCAAGTCCAAAACCGGCAAGTGTGCTTGCAATATAGTCTGCGGCAATAGCATTCCCTTCCAGTGCCCAGTTTCTTGTTTCAATGTAAGTTTCAGTTCCATTGTAATTAAAGGATTGCAAACCGGATAAAGTCTTAACGTAAGTTGATAGACTGTTGATATCAATACTTTCAATCACTTCCTGAACAGAATCAATTTCCGGCCCAACCGAGTCCTCAGAACAGGCATAAAACAGAAATCCGGCTGTGATAAATAAGATTATTAGTTTTTTGTTCATTTCTCCCCCCATCCCCGTTATATTTTCTAATTCCTTTTTGGAAACTAAATATATCATATCGATAATTCAATGCATTAGTAAGGTACTAATGATTCATAAGAATATGACAATTGATTTTTTGATATGTGTGACAAAGGTAAGCGGATAATTTTAGTGAAGCTCTATAAACTTTAAGCTGAAAGAGCTGCCCAATAACCATTAGATGAATTAAAAAATCCTATAAGTATGATGTGAGGATCAATCTAAAAACACTTCTCAATTATTTACCAGATGCATAGCGAATACAAACTCTTTGGTGTCAGAATTGATACCCCAAAGATAACCGGACCCTGAATCCTCCCTGAGGTAAAATATTTCACAATTTTGATTCTCAAATACTTCTGAGATGAAGGATATCTGCAGACTGGAAATTTCATTTATCTCTATTTTGGAGCTTCTTAATCCGTCCAGAGACCACTTCAAATATTCGGCATTATTAACATGTCCGTTTTCATCTATCGCACTGTAGGGCACTTTCACTTCGTAGATTTTTTGTCCCTCACCAAACCGCTTCGGATTTAATCTGCTAAGCTTTTCATCCAGAGCTCGTACTCCATAATCCGGGAGTTCAATTTCAAAATCGTTAATATTTATTGGGCGTCTTGATTCCACATCAATTGCCAGCCACTCACTTGTGGCATTAATCAATCTATCCCCATCCATACTTTCAACTGCATAGTCCCTAAATCCATGCAACCTGTTGTAACCGCTGGGCCAGGTGGAAAGTGTAATTTTGTCCGTCCACTTAGGATATTTCTTGAGCACTATTTTTAGCCCGGATAAAACCCAGGTCATGTTCTTTGATTTTAAGCTGCTGTAGCCAAATCCCAAATTTTCTGCGCTAAGATAGGCTGCTTCCTGAAATAGAAGCAGCAGGTTATTAATGCGCAAATTACTATCCGGTCCGCACTCAAACGACTTAACATCGAGTAAAAGTTTAGTTACGAGATCTTTTTTTTCCATACAGTGTCAACTATCCTTTCTCTTCATTAAACACCTATTAAATTCTTTCTCTTTTTTATAGCCAGCAAAATAATAAGAAAAAAAAGCGCTCATGAATTTCACTAATAATCAGTAATCACTAAGCAGGCATCACTAAAATGACCATCATCCAAACAATTATATAACGAGGAAATTTTTTCCATATAAAATCTTGCTTATGGCTCTGGAGTATACTTCAATATCATATTCAGCACATTCAGATTAACAGAATCAAAAATATTTTCTATATCATCTGTAAGACCGGAGTCATGACTAAGTAAAGCATCTTCAATAAGCATTACATCAAATTCATTGTCAATCGCCCCATGATATGTAGCTATTACACAACCAACGGCGCTTAATCCACATAGGAATAATGTGTTTCCACCAAGATCCTTAATCACTTTTTCCAGTTCTGTTTTCTTAAAAGCGTTCGGGTAGTTTTTAATAACTACCGGATCAGTATCAGCTATTGCGAGAGAGGAATCAAACTGAAACTCCTCACTATCGGTTGATGGCCCCCACTGTAAATCGGTATGATAAACAAGTACAACCGGGAATCCATTAGCTCTGAATATGCCCATAGCCCAATTGATCATTTGTAAACCGATTTTTTTGTCCTTGTCATCCATATACTTCATATATTCGTTTTGAGTATCGATGACAATCAAAACCGGTTTCATAACCTCTTTTTGAGATTTTGCTTTTTCACTATCTTGTGCAGACAACATTGCGGATAGACAAAGTAATACCATAAAATAAATTAATGACTTCATAAACTCCCTCCCGAGTTATTTATTTTTGAGTGTACCGGTCTTTCTGATCGAAGTAGGTAATATCAGCATAGCCGGCATATATTTTACCTGAATGTTTTACACCCGCAGGAATTGAATATCTATCCCCTTTTGTGTAGGATTTTGTTTCACCATCGATTGTCAGGTCAATTATTCCTTCCAGCACAAAACCTATTTGTGCTTCGTGAGAATGCTCTGGTAAATCAACATCTTTATCAAACTGCATGAAGATGATCTGATGGTTATTGCCCTGGGATAAATAGGCGGTCAGACCATCCAATGGAATATCAGCCTCCGGTAATTTTGCAATAGCATCAGCGAATATATTTCCCATTTTACTCCCATTTTCTGGAACAACATGATACGTTGTTGACTACAAAGATAACAATTTTCAAATAATCATAACAAAATTACAAGTTTCTATTCTATTGAAATCATACTATTTTTCGTATAAATAAATCACAATAATCATAAGGAATATAATGAAAGCATTTTTTGTATTAACACTTGGTTCACTATTAATGATGACTGCCTGCGCGCAGGACAAAACGGAATCGGTACCTGAATTAAAAACAGATATGGAAAAAATCAGTTACGCTATTGGAAATAATATCGGTAAAAGTTTTCAGATGCAGGGCACTGACGTAGATCTGGATATTTTACTGATAGCATTAAAAGACGGCATGGCAGGAAGATCACAAATGACTGATGAAGAAATCAATCAAACTCTTACCAACTATCAAGTGATGATGAGAACAAAGCAGGAAGAACAGTTAAAAAAAGATGGTGAAGTACACAGATTGGAAGGCGAGAAATTTTTAGCTGAAAACCTGAAAAAAGAAGGCGTAAAAGCAACCGCCAGTGGTCTTCAGTATAAAGTATTGAAATCAGGCAGCGGTCCAAAACCAGAGCAGACAGATAAGGTAAAAGTACACTACAGTGGTAGATTCATTGATGGTCAGGAATTCGACAGTTCTTATAAAAGAAATCAACCTGCAACATTCCCTGTAATTGGTGTTATTCCCGGCTGGATTGAAGTTCTGCAATTAATGAGCGTTGGCGATAAATGGGAAGTATACATTCCATACAATCTATCTTATGGCGAAAGAGGTAAACAACCAAACATACCTCCCTACAAATCACTAATATTTGAAATTGAATTGCTGGATATTGTAAAAAATATAGAAAAGTAAAATAGAATAGAGCGCTGATTTTTAAGATTCATTAAGATTATCAATTTTTATCATAATAATCATAGAGATCAGCGTTCCATATTTTAAATAGTTAGCTTGATTTAATTGCACGACTGGTGCGAATCTTTAACTCACTCTGAGTCTCAGGATTTTTACCCTTCTTCCCTTCATAGAATTTTTTAATCTTTTCAAAATCAGCCTCAATGTCACCCGTCGGATGGACAATACCGGCAATTCCCATTGTTTTCTTACTGTAATCAGCAAAGGCTAGCACTATCGGCACTTTTGCTTCATTAGCAATATAGTAGAATCCGGGCATCCAGTAGTCTGTTTTCGAGCGCGTACCTTCCGGGGCTATGGCTATAACAAGGCTTTCACTCCGGGCATATATGGCAGCCATATCTTTCAGGAATCCTGTCGGTGATCTTCTGTTCAAGGGAATTCCGCCAATCCACTTGAATATGTATTTCAAGGGACCTTTGAAGAGAGATTCCTTTGCCACCCAGTTAAATCTTAACCCAAGCGCCGAGAAACAGAGCAAGGCAACGGGAAAATCCCAATTACTTGTGTGAGGCACACCAATGGCTACAAACTTCTTTTCCTGAGGTGGATTACCAATTAACTTCCAGCCAATAACTTTTAAGATAGTTCTTGAGAAAAATTTTAACACAGAACTCTCCACATATTGTTTCTTGATAAATAATAAATAATCACTCCATCCACAAGTGAACAAAATATGTAAACTTTATAACTTCACCGGCTCAAAAAAAATCCCGGACAAAGCCGGGATTGTGTACGATGCGGAATTTTTTTAATTAATATACCCAATGGAATCATGGCTACAAATATGAAAAGTTTTTTCACGAACCTCAACATCAGTGAAAATTGTTTATATTAAGATTATTTCAATTAAAGTTGAGTGTATGAGTAGTGGCAGATTACTGATTTTATTCCAGTCAAGCTACACGAATATTTAAACTGGCAACAACTCTTGAATTAATTAATATACCTACTATTTTTTATATACATTTATAACATCCAGTTTTAATTGTCGTCTTTAATCTTTTCAAATTCAGTAGAGCATTTTTTATTAAGTTTATCAATAAATTCATTGAAATATTCTGCATCCATTTCTTTGCTTTCAATATTTCTCAAATCACCTAATAATTCGTGAACACTTTCAAGAATCCCATCTTTTTCATTTTCTAAGTCAAAGATATCACAGTCTATTGTATTAAGAACTAGCCATAAAACATAAAAATCTTGAAATGATTTTCTAAACCCCTTTGAATCCTTAAGATTAAAGAACTCAGTTAAAGAATTTTTGTCTAAATCAGAGGAAATCATTTCCCCAAACAATGAAATTAAATTGTCTGTCACAGCAAGATTGTCTAGAAAACTTTCTTTTAAAATAACGTTATCTTCAAACTTATTCAAAAAGTCAGTAAGTGCAGTTTTATTCTTTAGACGACATGTAACTCTATCAATTCTCTTAAAAAGTCCTAATACTTTTTCGATATTAGAAATAGCTATGCTGTACGAAACATAAGTAAGAATGGTGATTAATTCTTCATTCTCCATTCTGTCATTTCTATTTTCTTCTATATCTGTATACTCCTTAAAGAAAAACCAATTATTGTATTTTTTTGTAATTTCTTTAATTTTCTCAATGACCTCCTTCAAAACAGTAGAGTTCCACATCTCAAAAGTATTTTGCTTAATTGGATATGGTTTTTGATTAAGTCTAATAAATAAGTCTGTAGGCTCAAATTCTGAATTAAGAGACTGCTCAATAATTATTTCATCAATATCAAAATCTAATATCTTATCTTGTTCATTATTTGTTAGTGAGTGATAATTCTTACCATTAAGAGTAGTAAGTATTTTCAATCCTTTTAACTTAAAGCTATTGTTTTTTGAATAGACTAATACATTATTTTCATTTCTATATTCTTTCCCTGTAAATCCAATTATTGACAATAATCTTTGTTGTCCATCTATTATTTCTTTTACACCATTTATTCGCTTGTAAACAAAAATAGGAGGTAAATAAACACCCAATAAAATACTTTCGATAATAGATGATGCTTTTAGAATAGAAACCTTTTCTTGCCTCTGATAAGAAGGTCTCAGTAAATATTTAGTTGAGATAACATCAGAAAGAACTTCCTCTACAGGCTTCGACAAAGGATTTGGCTTGTTTATCCTTAAGCCTTCAAGCTGCTCCATTACATTTTTAGCTTGAACATCACTTTGTTTTAATTCTTTAATTTCTTTATTGAAATCATTGTTTCTAATATATATATCAAATTTCTCATCATAAAACTTTGAAAAGGCATCTGCAGTATCCTGAAATCTATCAAGTATGTTTTTATAGTAAAACGAGTTATCTTCAGAATATATATTTTGACTTTTTAAATAATGCTCTTTAAGTTTTTCTATTATTTCTGGATTAATACTAAATAAATATTTGTCTTGCGATAATATACGAATCGCCCAAAATATTGACTCAAAAATAAGTTTGTTCTTAACAAGAAACTCCTCTCCCTTGAAACTCTCATAGACCTTTGCTAATTCCATAATTTGGTCAGTAAGTGATTTAGATTCAACTTCTAAACTTTCAATATCATTTACAGTAGTTTCATACAACAGGTCTATTATCTCGTTACGGCCTGAGCTTCTAGCATATTTAGAAATAGGAAACTTATTTAGAATATAAAGCCTACGAAGATAATTAACCATTTTTCCAGTTAAGCTGGCATCCTCATTATCATTTGGGAAAAAGCAATTTTTTAGACAATTAGAAAAGGCTTTATTTGTAACAAGTTCTTTCTTGAACTTAAATGATAACTCGTCTTCATCATATTTTGCATTGTCAACTTCTTCAAATGTTAAGGGAGTAATACCTGTGTTATATCTTCTAAAGATTTCCTTCTTAATTTTATCTTCTATTTGTTGAGAGACCTCGGTGATTATTTCAAACTCGAATATTCGAATGTTAGAATTCCAGAATATATCTTTTGCTTCTTCATCCAGCTTATTGAAATTGCTTTTGGCCAGTGCTGGTAAGGACATTAACCCTTTTGCTGATAAAGTAAAATCATTTTCCTTAAATTTTCGCAACGTTTCAAATCTTTGACGGCCATCAATAACTTCTGTTTCTGTAGCTGTTTTAAAAAGAATTATTGGGGGTATTTCAGTACCAACTATTACACTTTCAATAAAGAAAGTCCTTTTCTCAATGTCCCAAACATAATTTCTCTGATAATAAGGCTTATAATTAATTCTTCTCAAATTCCTGTCACTTAGTAATGTTTTAACAGAAATTGATCTAGTATTTATCTTTAATGCACTTTTAAAAACATCAATAAAGTTTTTTTCTAATGTAGTACTCATGTATATATACTTCCTATATTTTGTATTATAAATCTATAGTCAAAGCTATTACTTTGTATTTTCTCAACATATTCAAATTCTATAATATTTTCTTGCGGAAGCCTAAACTTTGAAAAATATAATGCATCATAGATACTCAATGAAATGTATTTGTTTAAGAAGTCTTTTGAAATAAATTGCTGTTTCTCTAATTCTTCTTTTTTCAATGTAATTGTTAGTACGAATTTATTGTTTATTTCTAGAGATAAAGAAGATTGAATTTCAAACAAACGAATTTCCTCACTAATACTAATATCAGTAGTTGATTCAAGATCATTATACTTTGCTAAATTTGATACAGTTAAATTTATTAAGGAATTTAAGTAGGATGAGATAACAGATTTCTGATAGTTGTCACCTTTAAATCCGTACTCAATTCTGTCTAAAATTGAAAGGTCTTTGAATAAATCATATTTAATCACAAGGGGTCTTACTTCTGACGCTAAATCAGAATGGTAATTATAGTAAAGTAAAAGAAGTTCGCAGCTTGTTATCTGCGAACGAAATATTTTAAAGTATTTCTCCTTTTCAGCCTGTTCTACAACACTAGTCTCAATTAATTTAATCATTTGATAAAAAGTTTTGAAATAGTGAGTCAATTCTGAATAGTTGTCATAATACAGTTCTATATATTTTTTATTAATAGTATTAAAAATTTCAAAATTAGATATATCCTTAATAACTATGGATTTTAATTTCCCATATATCTCATTAAAATAGTTTTTGTGTTCAACTTTACTATTTAATTCTTTGCGAAGATTTATAAAAACATCCAGTAGCGAATAAAAACTGGAATCAAATTGTTGTTGTTTTGATATCTCAGTTTGTCTTTTAAACTCTTTAGTTTGTTCATCATATACTTTTCGAGTTTCTTGCATTTCTTTCTTTTGCTCACGAAATTCTTCTACTTGCTGATTTAGGGCTTCCACTTGGCAATTCAACGCATTCTGACTCACTCCAATTTCTTTCCTTTGTTCTTTAAGAGCCACATAATATAGAACTATTCCGGCAAGTGCTAAAATGCTTCCTACTACACCTCCTATGAAATCGCCAAATTGTCCTATCTTAGCTTCGTCAAGTACTGTTGAGAAGCCCCAACTCCCTAAAATTATAAAGAAAACTATTCCTATTAGTATTGATATCAAACCTGAAACAGCAAGAATCTTCCCAGTCCGTTCTGAGAAAAAGCTATTTGTATTTGTGTCATTATCTATTTCCATTTTACATGCCTATATCATTATTATTCTGCTACTCGTCCAAACTTACCCATCGTATCCAACAAACACATTTCGTTTATTAGATTTCATAAGTTAGATTATTGTTTGTTTATAAGATAATTTAATTGATTAAATATTAGCAAACAAGAAATACATTAAATGTTTAACAAATAGTTTAACATGCAAAATCATTATATGTGAATTTAAAAAAAGCCCGGATGGTGTACGATACTGAATTTTCTAATTGCCATAAGGTGTTGCGCAATGAATAGTTGCAGATTGCGGGTTACTTTCTCAGCCAGCTAAATTGAACTTAATACAAGCTACAACCTTTGAATTTACTACCCTTCGGCAACTATTTATGAGCGCATGATATGCGCACGGCAGTTTATTATCTTCTCTAAACATGTTTCAGATATCCATAGCTTGTACCTTTTTCGAACATCGATAATAATTTGTCTCTGTGAAATATTGCTTCTTCATACGAAATGCTTGTAAAATTATCTAACCAATCTTTTTTTAATTCTTCAATTGGTATTAAATCACAGCTTTTATATTTTCCTTTTAGGTTAGTGCATTCTTTTATCATTTCAAAACTTTTACTGCCTGGCATTGGAATCATAACATTTACAAGTCCTTCATCAATTTCAGTCGTCTTCGTCAGATTTTTAATCATCAGTTCAGTATTGTCAATGCTACTAATGTTCTCGCCAAGCAGCCCAACCATAAAGGAAACTATTATTTTAATATCGTATGAACTTATAAGTTCAACAGCATTAAAAATTTGTTCTGCCCTATATCCTTTGTTTGTAAGGCTAAGGCAATTATCATCACCAGATTCAGCACCAAGGAAAAGTTCTTTAGAGTTGACAATTGATAAGTAATCAAGTACTTCGTCATCAATGTGATCAGCTCTTGAATAAAACAGAAAACCTATATCTATATCCTTAGGTTTTGCTAGCGCAAATTCTCTTAACCACTTTTTACTAGCAGCAATTGTATCCGATACGTCCCAGATAAAGTCAATATTATATAGTTCTTTATAACACATGATTTCGTGCCAATATTGTTCAGGGGATTTGGTTCTCCATCCCTCATGCATGATACCACAATAATTGCAACCTTTTGTCTTGGAGCGCCAACTACAACCCTTTGATGAAAAAATTGCAAAGGGGCGTTTGTATGGTTTTAAAGCATTTCTATAAAAATATTTTTCCAAATTGACTAAACCAAAATCCAATATGGGGATTTGATTCATAGGGAATTTGACTATTTTGTTGGTTTTTATTTGACTATTCAATTGCCTAAAAGTGAGATTATTTATTTTTGAAACTTCAGATCCACTTACAAGCTCATAGAGTGCAATTTCTGCATCACCAACGATAACAAAATCAACAAATTTTCTGTTTTTCAATATCAGTTCAGGAAAAGAGGAGGCATAGTGCCCTCCAATAATTACAGTTGCACCCGTTTCTTTTGCAAATTCAGCAATATGTAAAGTATTGCTATAACTTAATATCGTTGAGCCAACCGCAACAAATTCCGCATCAATTGATTTCAATATATCATCAAATGATTGGATTTCACCATCTAATATTTCTATCTCAAATTTTGATGTCTTCGAGTTAATAAAAGTTGCAAGTGATATAAGATTCACCGGAGGGTAAACCCCTGTACGTGGCGATTTTGCATAATTGCCAGAGAGAGGCGGATTAATTAATTGTATTTTATTTTTTTTCATTTAGAAAAATTCTTTCCCTGGTAAATTGTGCGAAATGGTTCGTATATAAAGGTAAGAACGGTTTTACCTCTTTCCGCAAGATATTTTGCAACAGCTAAATTCGCAGCACTTGAATTTCCAATCCTTAATCCATTATTATAACACTTAAATGACATTTGCTCCCAATCTTCCTCGTTATATTTAAATACATGGTCAATCTCATTAAAGACCGATTCTTTTAGCAAAGGATTAATCTCGTCATAATGAGGACCTAAAACCATATGTGGTAAATCTTTAGGAGGATTTTCAAACCAGTCACAATTGAAAGTTGTTGCTTCCTTTTTATCATCATTGAAATCTTCAACTGATTTCTTTTTACTTAATAAGGGACACTTCGAGTGTTCAGGAACAACTATTTTAGGAACATTGTGAAATTTCTTTTTTATTGGAATAGCTTGTCCTTCAATTGTTGTACCGGCTCCTATTACTGCTACAATATAATCCGGTCTTTCTTTCATTTTTTCAGATATTTCCAAACCAATGAATTGAGTATATTCACCACTATACTTTGCATGCCATAAAGGTTGATAATTGCGAAACTTAGGATCTTTTCTGACTAAATCTAATAGATATTTATAAAAATCTCGTTCAATACCCAATTTGAGGTTTGGGGCTTTAATAAATTCAAGGAGATAATTGCTAGTATCATTCACATAATTAATAAAGTAGTCAGGGAATAACCTTGATATAACATATGCAGCTTTGCCTTCAAATTTTTTAGCATAGTATGCCAAAGCCAATGCAGAATTTACATTTCCTCCATCAATCCAACAATTGTTAATCACTCCATGTTTGGCAGCTTCAATTGTACGTTTTAAAATTAAGGAAGCAACAACAGGTTTCTTAAATCCTGTTATACCATAAGCACTATCCATTCTAACAGCAAGTACTTTCCCTTTTTTTAACTCAAGTATTTCTGATAAATCATCGATTTTGGGAGTATCTAACTCAAATATATCCCGAATTTGTAAATCTTTCACTAACACCGAGTGAATATCTTTAGTCCTTATAATACCCGCCTTGTTGGCATTACTTACTTTTTTTGAAATGATCGGATATAAGTTTTTAAATAGCATATAATCCTATTATTTATTATCATGAGCAAGTGATACTGCTTCCGATAATGATTTTATAAAATCCTCTTTAATTCTTTCCCCAAAATCACACGATTTTTCACTGCGGTGAGAACATTTAGTATTATTATTACATTCTGCCCCTTCTTTAATAATCCCTTCTAATTTATCGAACCAAGTCTTAAAACTTATCGATACATTATCTGGACAAGAAGCTTTAAATTCTTCAATTGACTCATCTTTTGATTTAGCATACATCAATATTTCAATAAACTTATAAACTGCACTACCAACAATACTTCGCAGAGTTCTAATGCTATAGAGATTACATTTGCCACGTTTCATCAATTCTTTAGATAAAACTTCTGATACGAAATTTATGACTTCTTCTTTCAATAAGAATATATTTAATACTTTATTGAAATCATTAATAGGTTCTGAAAGTTTATCAAAGCATTCTTTTTTAATACCTTTCAATTTCATGAAATCATTAATGTGCCGACACCAAAACATCCAAACATAATCCTTTATTACAAGTTTTTTGATCTTGGGGTCACTAATATTCAAAGGGTGTTCTACTTCTCTGGTATGGGAAACTCTAGTCCAGAAATCAGGTGGATTAAGTTTATACATTTCCTTTTTCGATTTACTCCCAGAGAATATATAGAGTGGAATTTTGTCTTTTGGAATTTTAATTACCATAGAACTCTCAGGTACCGTAAATTCCCCGCTTTCTAAAACTCGCAGTAGCAAATTTCTAACTGAATCTTCAGTTTTATCTATTTCATCAATAAACAATGCTCCTCCAAGTGCTTTAAGTATTAAACCATCTTTATCGTTGGGTTTGTAATTTGACAAATCAGTTTCATCATGGTTAAATGCGAAGAGCAGTTTAGACGCTTCTAGACCGGAAAGACCGGCTAAAGTTGTCGCAACAAAGTTATCCGAAAAAGTTAGATTATCACGACAATAGTAAGCGAGTTTTGACAATTCCTCTTTTCCTGAACCTGGGGGAGCTATTAATAATAAGGATTTTACAGTTGGGTCATTTAGTATTTCGTTCATTTCAAGTATTGCATGACAATAATTGTCACTTGAAAGTAACTGTGGAATTCCTTTATTTTCTTTGCCAAATGATGGAATATTTATTAAATCGTCAGGTTGAAAAAAGTATTGTTCTTTTCCATAAATAGCTTCATTAATAATTGCCTTTTCAGGCTCAAATTCGATGAATGATCTGATTTGCCATTTATAATGGTTAGCATTACTAGCATCATGTGTAACATTTTCAACTATATAATAACAGTCATGTCTTCCAATAATATTTGCTAATTCATAATCAGGTCTTGGCTTTTTAGTTCTTGTCGCTAATACACTAGTTTTTTTATTGACTTTTTCTAATATCTTTTCATCACTGAAAAACATTCTATAAGCATCCCATTCTCTTAATCTATAGCTTAAACTAAAGATTGGAGCACGTAACAATTGTTTTTCTTTCAAAGGAATGAAAGAAATATTATCATACTCAATTAGATATCTTTCCTTTACTGAAAAACAGAGTAGTATTTCCCATTTTCTGAAATGGGAAATTTGCAAAACTAGTTTTTCGTCTTTTGACAATGACCTCCATTTATGAAGAATTGACAGTGCAGCACGCCAATGCCAGCCTAAAATCCAATTTTTATTTAAAATAGTTTTAAGTATCTCTTTGAATTCTTGTTCAGTGATACTATTATCATGTAGTTGTTTGTTAAGTACACCGTGTAAATCCCATGGAAGAGACTTGTCCATTAGTTTATAGACAGTATCAGATTGACCTGAAGCTTGGTAACTTTTTATTGTAGATTCAATATTTTTTTTGGATAAAAAACGGGAATTGTTATCATAATAACTTTTATACAGAGCTTCAAATACCTTGATAATTCTATCACTTTTCTCGTTTTTGAAAACATCTAATACTGAACTTTCGATTTTTATTTCTGTTGGGTTTACTTCCCATTCAGTATTTCCCCATTTAATAGTAAAGTCACTAGCTAAATTGCTCATATAACTCATAAGAAAGATGATTAGAATTTAGGATTACGTTTCCAAAACGAAAGAATCAACAAACCAATTAATACAAAAACAGCCATCGACAGCATTGCAATCCGGTAGGATATTATTCCAGTGCCAACTAATGAAATAATACCACCCCAAGATAAAGGACCTACAAAAGTTGAAAATCTTTCCAACAAAGTGTAAAATGAAAACCCATAGCCCATGTTTTCATTTGTTAAGAGGGTACTCATATAAGCTCGACTTGTTGCCCACATAGATCCGATTAGCAAACCAAGAAAAATTGTAGCACCACCAAATACAGTAATGCTTGGGGCAAAGGCCATAATCGGCAAAGCTACTAACCAACCAATGAGACTGAATTTTAAAGTTTTAAGAATTCCAATCCTGTCACCAATCCAACCAGCAAATATTGCTCCTAAGGCATTCATAAGAACTATGCCCATCATTAAAAGGGACTTTGTTGTATCAGGGGCATCAAAAACCCGTTGGATATAGATTGAATAGTTGTTTGATACAGTTACCAGTGCATCATTATAAAAGAAAAAGGCAAACAATAAAGGAGTTGAAATAGAAAATGCAAAAAAACTTACGATGCTCTTTTTATACAATACTGTCTCTGTCTTGATCTTTGAAACTATTGCTTTGCTATTGAAAGGGTTGCTTTCTTTATAAAAAATCATCATGGGCAAAGCTAAAACAATAAATATTCCTACTGAAGGGAGTAATGGTGCAAGTCTGTTTCCTGCAAGAGGGAGCATTATTGCTAATCCAACAATTTGTCCAAATGCATTTGAAAATTGACCAATACCTGAAGTTCTCGCACGATGTTGGATATCAGATAGTTCATCAATCATCGGATTGAAAAACACGAATGAAAGCTGGTAAAAATATTGTGAAAGTAAAAAGAAAATAGCAATTGAGAAAATGCTACTCCCAAGTATAGCAAGTAGAGCAGCAAGTCCGTAACTTAATGCGGTAAAAATTGTTGCAATATTTAGAAAATATTTCCTTCCACCATGCTTATCAGTGTATGCTGCCAGAATGGGAGCAGTAAAAAATAAAAACAAAGTTGCAATTGCAAAAATAGCATTATACCAAAAATCCGACAAACCACCATCAATCACTAACCATTGCGAAAAATAGATTAGGAAGTTAATGAACACTATTGAATTCGCAAAGTCAAATAATGACCACAAAAAGACTTTCTTTTTATTCATAAGTTACCCAATTTTAATCCTTCAAAATTAGTTGTTTTTATGTTATTTAAATCCTTGTATTAGTTTTTATTTGCTATTTTATTCGATTTATAAAGTTGTTATAATACTATTATTTCAGCACTATTTCTATCTTTCCATCTGTGCATAACCTCCTAATAAACGCGTTGCATTTGTTCGGATTTTATAAGCTAAACCTTTCCTCTCATATATGCAATATACTTGCATATATGAGAACAAACAAGAAATACTTTAAATGCATAACAAATATTTTCATTTGAAAAATTATTCTATGTGAATATAAAAAATCCCGGACAAAGCCGGGATTCTAATTTACTAAGTCATATTAATAGAATTAATTCTTCAGCCATCTTTCAAGCCATTCGAACTGCACTTCATAAGCATATTTCCAGGTCTGCAATTTTAAGTAGTAATGTCCCTCATCAGGAAAGATGAGAATCTGCGAAGGGACATTATTCAGTTGAAGTGCAGTGTGCATTGCAATTCCCTGCGATAAATCAACCCGGTAATCCCTTCCTCCATGAAGAATGAGAGCTGGCGTTTTGAAATTGGCTGCAAACGTTATGGGTGAACTCTGTTTATAAATCTCCGGGCTATCCAATGGTGATCCCTTAAACTCGGTATGAGGGAACCACAACTCATCCGTGGCGTAATAACCCATTACCTGGTCAACCTCGCCATCAACAGAAACGAAACATTTGAAGCGGTCGGTCTTACCATTCAGCATATTAACCAAAAAACCACCGTACGAGCGACCAAGTCCGCCAACTCTTTCAGGGTCAATAGAGGGGTATTTTGCCAGTACAAAATCCAGGCCTTTCAGCACATCTTCAATATCTATCACTCCCCACTTACCAAGTAAATCCTCCTGAAATTTCATTCCGAAGGAACTGGAACCATGAGGGTTAATCTTTACAACAAAATAACCATTGGCAGCCATCAGCTGATCATTCCATCCATAGTTGCTGAAAGACTCACTCCAGGCACCTTCCGGTCCGCCATGGAATAGCATAACCATCGGATACTTCTTTGCAGGATCATAATCAACAGGGTAAGTTATAAACCCATGAACCATGTCTCCCTGCCCGCCTTCGTACCAGAATGTTTCTGACTCAGATAACTGATACTTGTCCACAAACTCATCGGCAAAATGAGTGAGTTGAGTATACTCTTTATCTCCGAGGTTATATGAGTATACTTCCCCGGGCTTATTTACTCTGCTCATGGTCAGGTAAACTATTCCTTTTTCTTCATCGATATTTACATTTTCAAAACTCTCGCCATCCACTAATTTCGTGATATTGCCATTCCCGATTTCAATTTGGTAGAGTGCATTTTTCGCCTTGTCTCCGCAGGTAAAAAAGATTTTCTCAGAATCCTTTGACCAGAATGTTTCTCTTAGAGTTCTGTCAAAATCCTTCGTAAGGTTTATTCGCTCATCTGTTTTCAGGTCAACAAGTATTATGTCACGTTGATCCGATTCATAAAGCTCACGAGCCATCTGATGATAGAAGAGATACTTTCCATCCGGCGAAAACCTTGGGTCATTGTCATTACCCTTGCTGGTTGTTATCCGCTTGCGTTTGGTGCCATCAATGTTAACTACAAATACATCATTATTTGTACTGAGCGCCTTTACCGGATCCGTATTCATGGTAAATGCAACAGACTTTCCATCGCTGCTGAAGGCAATGTCTTTAGCACCATTAAGATGTGAAGAAGGTGCACAATCTTTTCCGGGGGTAACATCCGTTAACTTACCTGAGGTAAGGTCCTGATAAAACAGGTGGGTAATTGTCCCGTCATCATATTTATAGTAGGGACGAAAGAGCAGTTTATCGTATAGCAATCCGCTATGTTTCTTTTCACTCTTCTCCTTTTCCCTCTTTTCATAATACTCAAAGGAATTATCTTCAGGGTAAACATCTGTTACCAAAGCCAGACCTTTCCCTGTCGGAGACCAGACAAAGTCGCCAACACCTTGCGGTATACTTGTAACAACTGTTTTATCTCCGGTTATAATATTAGCCTTAACAACCTGGGATCCACTCTGCGTCCAGCCTTTATAGGCTATTTCTGTATCGGAAACCCAGGTAAGGTTCGTGCTGTAATGAACTTTTTCAGCAGCAAGTTTTAAATTGCCACCATCAACATTCATTATATAGATTGAATATTTTGATTGGTTTGCCTCAACATCTCCGAGCCGGGAAACAATGGCTAATTGGGCTGCATCAGGCGAAAGTTTTACATCCGTAATATAATCGAAACTGTAAAGGCTTTCAAAGGTAACTTTGGATTGAGCATTAATGGTTATCCATGAGAGGGATAACAAGATGATGATAGAAACAATAAACCTTCCGTACAAAATTGATTTCACAACAGACTCCTCTTTTCTGATACCATGGATTTCATCCATGAAACCATCGGATAAAATTGGTGATTGAGTTAAGTCCTTCGGGGGTGAAGAAGTTTGTGAACAAATTTATTCAATATCAGTTAATAATACAAGAACTTGCCGGCCCGAAAGCCATATCATTAAATAAATTTTGTGGAATTTGGGATGAACAAGCGATTATTATTTTGATTATAAAATATCATCCAGAAGAATGTTTTCCTTGTTTTCCAGGACGTAGCGAACAAGGGCATTGTTGCCTGTAATATTAAATTTCTTGCAAATGTTTGATCGGTGTCCTTCAACAGTTTTGTAACTGATAAAAAGCTCGTCGGCAATTTCTCGTGTGGTTTTATTTTCAGCAACTTTTTTTAAGACAAGCTGCTCAATTTTTGTCAGTTGTCCGTTTTTCTCATGCAGATCCGGCGTAACAAGATAGAGAGCTAGGTTTTGACTAATAAACTTTTGTCCCTCACAAACCGCGTCTATACATCTTGCAAGTTCATCTTCCTGGTTATCCTTTGAAACGTATCCCAAAACACCTGCCGAGAAAGCTTCCTTAATGATATTAGTTTCACGGTGAAAAGTAAGAAACACAATTTTCGTATCAAGTTTTTGTTTAGCTATTTCTTTTGCTATCTGCAGCCCGTTAAGCTTTGGCATGTTATAGTCAAGAATGGCGCATTGCGGCTTTAACTCTAAAATTAATTCAAGTGCCTTGTCCCCCTCAGTTGCTTCACCAACAACCTCAAATCTTTCGAACCCGTTAAGTGAATGTTTTATTCCCCTCAATAAAAAGGGGTGATCGTCGGCAATTACTATTTTTATTTTCTTTTTGTTTTCCAAGTTCACAAATATATTATCATTTTTTTTAATTATGAGCTCAATTTCCCTCTTTACACTAGTAACATTTTGCCAGATAAAATGTTCTGACAGGAATATATTTAAGATTAATGAATTATACAACTAATTTATTCTTAATCTGTTTTTTTAATATTTCATGGGTTGCCAAGAATGAAATCCCATTATATATATTAATGAGTCCACTCTGAAAAGATGAGCAACTCGGAATGGTGATGAAATTAAAACCGTTAAAACGGTTACTCCGCCCTCTTAGTTTTTGTTAACCCACGACTTAAGTCGTGGGTTAGTAAATCTCACCAATGAAGCTTTTAACCGTTTTAACGCCTGCATGTCCGGTAAGCAGGGCTTATTTGCTTTCTGGAGTGGTCTCGTTAATTGCAGAGAAAAACTTTTGAAGGGAAATGAAAAAAAACTAACTATTGATTTTGCCCGACTGTGTAAAATTTTGTCATGAGTTGTCAATACCTGCAACATCACTTGAATCTCAATCACTTACTCCGTAAAATTGGAAACACAGGAGGACATCATGTTGAACAATACAATAAAAATCACCTTACGAAACCTGCTTAAATATAAAATCTACTCGGTAATTAACATAGCGGGATTTGCCATCGGGTTAGCCAGTTGCATGCTGATACTTTTATACGTCAACTACGAATTGAGTTATGATTCCTTTTACGAAGAGGGGGATAATATCTACCGGGTAAGTGTAAAAGGAGCAATTGGCGAGAATGCTATTAACCAGGCAGTTACTCCACCGCCTATGGCGCACGCAATGGTTGATGAATATCCCGAAGTAATAAACGCGGTACGTGTAATGCCGACAAAAGATATGCTCATTCGTCCTGCTGATAATATATTTATTGAAAACAACTTCCTCTGGGCAGATTCAACTTTTTTCGAGGTCTTTACCTATAAGCTGCTACTTGGTGACAGAGCGACTGTTTTAAGTGAGCACCATACTGTGGTGTTAACAGAAAAAACCGCGCTTAAATATTTTGGCAGGATTGATGTCCTTGGTGAGATAATTGAGTTTGAAGATTTCACACCTTACAAAGTAAGCGGCGTTTGCGAAAACCCTCCGGCAAATACTCATCTTAAGTTCGATATTCTTGCTTCTCTTTCCAGTCTGGAATGGCACAACGCCGATGAATGGTTATGGAATGCTTTCCATACCTATCTTCTCTTAAAAGATGGAGCAGACCCGGTTGCCCTTCAACAGAAGTTTCGCGCGCTTATTGAAAAGAATGTCGGTTCCCGTCTCCAATCCATCACTGGACAAACCATGGAAGAATTCTACGGAGGGGGCGGCAGCTACGATTATGAGCTAATGAATATTGGCGATATCCATCTTCACTCTAAACTTGATTTTGAAATTGAATCGAATTCTGATATAAGTTATGTATACATCTTTTCGCTCATCGCGCTTTTCATTCTCGTGATAGCCTCAATTAATTTTATGAATCTATCAACCGCACGTTCAGCGACACGGGGAAGAGAAGTCGGGGTGAGAAAGGTACTTGGCTCAAATAAAACAGGATTGATAATTCAGTTTATTACCGAGTCAGTTATTCTAACATTCATATCTATGCTGCTAGCTATCTTATTCGTCTGGATGCTCCTCCCTGGTTTTAATTCCCTGGCGGGGCGTGAATTTGATCTCCAAATTTTCAGCAATTTCACTTCAATATTTCTGATAATAATTACAGCTTTGGCAGTTGGTGTACTGGCAGGATTATACCCCGCGCTTTATCTTTCTTCTTTTAATCCGGTTGTTGTTCTGAAAACCTCCCTCACTTCAGTCGGCAAAGGGTCAAAACTCCGTAAAGGGCTGGTGGTTTTTCAGTTCGGGATATCCATATTGCTTATAATATCTACCTTGATTATTGATGGTCAACTCAGCTACATGCAGAATACAAATCTGGGATGGGACAGGGATCACATACTTGCAATAAAACGTGCCTGGGCAATCGAAAACAATGAAGGTGCCATCAGAAACGAGATGCTGCAAAACAGTAACATTCTAACCTTTTCAACTTCCGGAAATATTCCGGGCAGAGAGTTTGGCGCTTCGGTATTTAACCGTAAAGGAGCACCCAGAAGCGAACAGCATTTACTAAGTGTTATGACAAGTAAAGCCGATTTGCAAAAAACTTTTAATATAAAGGTGATTGAAGGAAGATTTTTCTCGGAAGAATTTACAGATGATACGAACTCGGTTATACTTAATCAATGCGCAGTTCGAGAACTTGGGCTCACTGATCCCGTAGGAGACCAGGTCAGAATGCCGGGTGATAATCCTGAACATGATCGTTTTGTAGATGTTATTGGTGTGGTAGAGGATTTTCACTTTGAATCTATGCACCACAAGATAAGACCTTTATTAATTTTCAAGCATCCGGATTGGCCGGCTTATATCACCATGAAAATCCGTCCTGATAACATAAGGGAAACAGTTGCACATGTTGAGGAAGTATGGAAAAAATTCATACCGGATAAACCTATTGAATATTTTTTTATGGATGATGATTTTGCGAGACTTTATGAAAGTGAAATGAGAACTTCAAAGATATTTTCCTCATTTTCTCTTCTGGCTATTTTTATCGCCTGCATGGGATTATTCGGGCTGGCTACTTTCACAACCATTCAGCGTCGGAAAGAAATCGGAATAAGGAAAAGCATGGGCGCCGGCACACCGGGTATTGTATTACTGCTCTCAAAAGAATTTTCCCTTCTTGTACTTCTTGCAAATATTATAGCCTGGCCTGCGGCATACTATTTAATGCGCCTCTGGCTGAACAACTTTGAATACCGGATAGATATTAACCTCATCTATTTCCTTGCTGCAGGAGCGGCCGCTCTTTTAATAGCCATCTTAACAATATGCTATCAGGCAATAAGAGCAGCTTTGGCAAATCCGGTAAAAAGCCTTAGATATGAATAAACAATAATAGTTTATATTTTAAAAGGAAGATTGTCCTCCTGACGAAAGTCAGGATCTTCTTTTAATAATACATCAGTCTCCAGATCCATGCCCTATTATAGTTTTGCCGGTATTCGTTCATTCTGTTTTTCACTTTTCACTTTTCACTTTTCACTTTTCACTTTTCACTTTTTACTTTTTACTTTTTTATACCCCCAACACTCTCATGAATAGAAAAATCAGTAACCCAAAAGTCGCACCTAAGTAAATCCAACGAATGTGCTTTCGGCCTTCTTCCCCTTTTGAGTTTACTAGTTTCAGTGCTGAATAGCCAATAGCAAAATCCATTATTCCAATCGGGATCAGATAAACCATTGAAAACCAACCGAGCAGGAAAGGAATAAGCGAGAGCAGAATGACGAATGAAAAGATATAGCCGCTTATTTTAAGAGCTGTCTCTTTGCCATACTTAATAGCAAGTGAGTTGGATTTAATAAGTTTATCCCCCTCCATGTCCATGGAATCAGCGGCAATTTCTTCTCCAAGATCTACAAGGGCGCCGATTACACCAAAGAAAAGAGCAGCTTTGCTGAATGGCAACCCGACTGATATACCGCCAAAAACAAAAGTCATCCCTACTGAAAAACTAACCATAAGATTTCCCGGCAATCCGCTCTTCTTGAATTTTCTGTTATAGAGAAATCCAATTATTAATAAAACCAGAGCGCTGATAAAAGCAATTGCGCTAATCAGATAACTTAGGATAAGACCTGCTGACAAAAGAACAATTGATAGAATTAATGCTTCAGAAGGAGTAACGACGTTTGATGGGATAGGCCGGTGAGGCGCGTTTATCCTGTCCGTCTCAACATCGAAGTAATCGTTTAGTACCAGTATTGAAGCGGAGATTGAAAATATTGAGAGGAAACCGGCAGCGATTTCAATCACGGGGGCGAACTTTCCAAGTGCCAGTAACTGCCCCATCACTACACAAACACCTGCTGAGAATGGGAGTTCGAAACGGATTAATCTGAAAAGTCCTTTGATTTTTTTCATACCAACAAACCATATTTCCTTTAGAATTAAATACCTGCCTACTTCTGGTGAAGGCGAATGTTTTCCAAAATTCTATTGTGCTTCCTTCCGCCGCAATTGAATTGATTCTATTGCCTCTTTTATTCGCATCATAATTTCTATGTCCCGCTCTAAACTAAAACTCACTTTTGCCTCATTCTTAAAGTCGTAAATAAAAGGAGGCTTGTTTTTCTCCTCAACCGGTTCCCATTCGTAACGTGGATGTATATGAGCATGTAGCGCCCTGTCAGCATTCCCCAGTATTGAATAGTTGATTGTTCTTGGTTTAAGGGCACGTAACAAGGCGTCGCCAACAAGAGTCATATCTGAGAGAAATTGATTCCGTTTTTCACAATCCAGATCGTTAAGTGTTTCAGCCACCGGATCGCTCAATAACAGACAGTAGCCTGGCAGCTTTTGATTATCACCCAACACAACCCAGCCTGATTTTAGCTTGATGATAGCAGTAGGATTATTTCCTTCATTTGCTAACGCCACTCTTGCATGTACAATTGTGTTACTCACTTAATGCATTCCTTCCGCAGAATTACCAGTATAAATGGTGTCTAAAACAGAGTAATCGCCGCCAGTCTTTCTACCATTTGCGATTTTTTAGCAAAAATAAATACCTCACCTTATTCATCACGTTCATTATGATGTATCCACACCGAACCATAGAGCAAAACCCTATCTCCGAAGGCCTCTTTTACCGCCATGATTACCCCGGGATGAATCTCCGTATAGTCATGACCTGATATTACCGGACAGCCGGTTGCCACAGCCCGTTCTATATCTTTCTTCACTGAATCATATTCGTGCCACGCATCTATAAAAATCATACTTGGTTTTAACGAGGCATTGGAAGAATAAAAATCCTCAGCGTTCCCCTCAAAAAGTTGAGTTGAACAATTCTCCAAAACATAACGCAGCGTGCGGCGTGTGAACTGACGATGCGCTTCCACTGGCAAACTGAAGGGATTCCAGCTGAAATTTTCCACGGCTATAAGAGGAACATCTTTTCCCTTTAATGAGGCGATGAGATTAGTAGTGTGACCAAAGAGCGCTCCAATTTCTATTATGGGTCCATGGTAATTGGAAGCTAGCTTAACAGCCTTCTCAATACCCTTCTCGTCTTCTTCGGTTATGGAACCCCACGCTGACTTATCCGGATTCTCAAGGAAAAACAGATAGGATCTTAAAAGATCCCGGATCGGCCTCCGGTGCGTAATCATACTTTTAACTGTTGACAATTTTTCAATAAGACTCATTCAAACCTTCCCCGAACATTAATTACGTACAAGCTGATAAGTAAAGAATACTATAAAACTAATGGAGAATGAACACTATAAATTTATAATAATTTGGATTAATAAAATACTAAAACCTGTTCGCGGACAAATCCGGCAACGAAAAAGAAAATTTATAACGCCTTAAATATTTTTTTTACCCTACCACAAGTTTTTTTAATAGCCATCGTCAAACGTGGTAAAGTTAAAAATATAATAGACCGGAATACTCTGATGATAAAAAAGAAAGGAAATAGTGTTGCTTTACTCAGCCTCTGTGTTTTATTTCCACTGCTAATATTCATACTGCCAGTAACAATTCCTAATAACCTTAGCACCTACATGCAGGTGAATCCATATCAGAAATGGGTACTGGAAAAAGGAAACGAGAACGAACTTATCTCTACGGTTATAAATTACAATTCGATTTCAGAAAACTCTTACAAGGCAATTAAATTTGAAAGGGGTGAACAGATTTCCCTTGAATACTCTAAAAAGCTTAGAGGCAAAAACAGTATAAATACAAATGACACCGTAATAGTAATTACTTCCAGCGAAATTGATAATATTCTTAATACTCTGCAAAACCAGTCAAATATTTTAGAAGCCGAACTTACTTGCGGTTTAAGCGGCGAAAAGGAACCATTGGTTGACGAAGCCGGACGCGAATATGAATACGCCTTTACCAAAATGAAGGAAAGCGAAACCAAGCTGGAACGCTCCCGGCAGCTTTTCGATAAAGGCTATATTGCCGAAGAGGAATTTGAAACAGCAGAGTGGGAATGCAAACTCAACAATATTGAAGTTGAAAAATACTCGGCTAAACTGAAGGCGGTTAAAAGCGGATCAAAACAAAGTGAGATCGAATTACTACGGGCAGAAATAAATTCCGTTGTTAGCCAGATTGAAAAATATTCCGAATTAAAGAAACAATTAACCATCCTTTCGCCAATTTCCGGCAACCTTATTTCTGGAACGGGCCGGGATACAATATTAACGGTTATAGACGTTAATAGTATGGTGCTCTCCGTTCCAGTTGAGTTCAGCTCGCTTGCTCATTTTGTTAAGGGAAAAACTATTCAAATAAACCTAACCGATTTTGACGTTACAGTAAATGGATTGATAATAAGCAAATCATCCGAAGTAACCTTTCTTGAGGGCAGACAGATAGTTTCTGTGAACGTACTAATTGACAATCCCGGCATGTTGTTACTCCCCGGCTTGATTGTACAGGGAGAGATTCTATTAAATGATACTACAGTCAAAGATTATTTATTGAATAAAATTTAGGAGTGACTGTGAACTACCGAAGAGAATATAAGTATCTGATCAGATCTGAAATGCTTGATACCCTTAGAGAAGAATTTCTTCCCTATCTGGACTATGACCAGTATTCAGAATCGATGCCGGGCAAAGAATATACTGTACGGAGCGTTTACTACGATACTTTCAATTTGCAGTGCTATCACGAAAAAGCAAATGGAATAAAAGAGAGAAAGAAATATAGGATCCGAGGATACAATAATGGTGGATCCGGCGATAAAGTATTTCTTGAGATAAAAAGAAAAAATAACGAGTTCATTTCAAAGGACAGGGCTCTGATTGCTCTACATCAGGTAAACCCGTTTTTGGAGAATAAAATTCTTTTTTCTGATGAGTCCGATTATAAAAATGCAGCCCTAAAATGGCAGTATCACTTCCACATTGAAAGTCTTAGCCCAACGATGTTAGTAGTGTACGATCGCGAAGCTTACCAGTGCAAATTTGGTTCAGGATTAAGAATCACCTTTGATAAAAATTTGCGAAGCACTGCAACAACCGAAGTTGGCAATCTTTTTTCAGAACCTGAATGGAAATATTCTCTGAAGGATAACTTTGTACTGGAAGTAAAATTTCCGGACAGACTGCCCGCATGGTTAATCAAACTACTGATGAAGCATAATTTGCAGCGCACATCGGTTTCAAAATATTTGCACAGTGTGGAAGATAATTTCATTCACAGAAATCAATTCAATTTAAAAGTAATTTAATCCCGAGGTACAGATGCTGGATAATCTTCAAAACGTTAATGTATTTACTCCCGACCTTACAGAAATAATGCTCAATATTTCTGTAAGCTTGCTCTGCGGACTAATAATTTCATTCGTCTACAGATTCACACATAAAAGTCCCGGTTACAGCGAAGGTTTTGTTAACTCAATTGTTTTCCTTTCCTTAATAACTACTCTGGTTATAATGGTAATTGGGAATAACCTTGCCAGAGCGTTTGGACTGGTTGGCGCAATGTCAATCATCAGGTTCAGGACAGCAATAAAAGACACCATGGATATAGTCTATATATTTTTCTCCCTCACTATAGGTATGGCTTCGGGGGTCGGATATTACAAACTGTCTATTGCCGGAACAGTTTTTATCTGCCTCATACTATTGGTTTTCACCAAACTGAATATTACCGGATTCAGGAACGAGCAATACCTTCTGCAATTCAGTATCAATACAGGTATTTCCAGCGAGAAAGATTTTTTATCTGTCTTCGATTCCTTTTTTAAACATTACAAAATAATAAACCTGAAATCACTTGATGACTCAGGAACAAAAAACTATTCGTTTTACGTGAGCTTTAAAAGGAAAATAAGCAGCAGTGATTTTGTAACCCGGCTAACTGAGTTAACGGGTGTTAGTCAGGTTAACCTATTCTTTGACGAAGAAAAAATTTAATACAACATAAAGGAGAATAAAAATGTTACGCACAATTATTTTAACCATAATCTTAGTCTCATATTTCTCATTCGGATGTTCCGAAGAGAACAATGATACGCTTGTTCAAACCTCAGGTTCTCTCGAGACACCCGACTGGAGTGATTTTACCCACGCCAAGGGTACTGATCCTCAGTACGATATTGTATTTAACCAGAATGAAGTCCTGCGCTTTGACATCGTAATTACTCCCGATGACTGGCAAACCATGGTTGATGACATGACAGCAAACTACGGGGCATTCGGGTCGAACGGCGGCAGTATAGGAGGTCCTCCTCCCGGTGGTAATATGACGCTGGAATCATCTGACAACCCGGTCTTTGTACCCTGCTCGTTTAATTTTAACAATATTGAATGGTACAAGGTAGGAATAAGATTCAAAGGTAATTCCAGTCTGCGTGATTCGTGGCAGCGTGGGATATATAAAATTCCTTTTAAACTCGACTTTGATGAATTTGAAGATGAGTACGAAGCAATAAATAATCAAAGGTTTTATGGGTTCAAGCAATTGTCTCTATCTAACGGTTTTAACGATCCTTCTCTTATAAGAGAAAAAATGGCTACGGATATTTTCCGTGAAGCCGGCATAAAAGCTGCCCGTACTTCCTTCTGCAGAATTTACCTCGACTATGGTGAGGGTCCGGTTTACTTCGGCGTTTACACAATTGTTGAAGTAATTGACGACACAATGCTCGATAGTCAGTTTGGAAGTGATGACGGCAACTGCTATAAACCAGAGGGAATTGGTGCAAGTTTTGCCCAGAATACTTTCAACGAGGCGTATTTTGAAAATAAAACCAACGATGGTGACTGGAGTGACGTGTACGCTCTTTACAATATAGTTAACTCATCCACCAGGCAGACTGACCCCGCCGCCTGGCGCCAGGAACTGGAATCAGTATTTGATGTCGACTATTACCTAAAATACCTGGCTGTAAACACAACAATTCAAAATTGGGATACATACGGTAATATGACTCACAATTACTATTTGTATAACGACCCCTCGACCAGCAAACTAACATGGATTCCCTGGGATAATAACGAGGCGTTCCAGCAAGGCAAGATGGGTGGTGCTTTATCTTTATCGTTTGATGAAGTAAACAGCGGGTGGCCTTTAATAAGGTATATAATAGATGATGAAAACTACGAAACAAAATACAAATCGTACTTGAATGAGTTTATATCGAATGTTTATACTACTGCCAATATAAACAGCAAATTTGAAACCGCTCATCAGTTAATAAGTAATTATGTAGCGGGCAGTGAAAGTGAATCAAGAGGATATACATTCCTCAATTCATCAGTTGAATTTTTTAGCTCCCTTAATGAACTTAATAATCACACTTCTGAAAGAATAAACGCGGTTAACAGTTATTTGAATCAATAGACCGGTAAATACAAGTCGCTCGTTTAATATAATGATGTCTGGTAGTAGTCAACTTACTGCCGGGCATAAATAAAAATATTTTTATTTACACATTATTAAACCTGTTCGCCTGTTACACTGTCCAACCCAGCAAGTGTTAATTAGCGCGGAGCGGCAGTATTGTCAGAAACAGAACTTATATACAGACTTCAGTCTACTGATCCTGAGGCGTTCAGATTTTTTTATGATACTTACCATAAACTGGTAATGACAGTATGTTTTAAGTTTTGCGGAAACCGGGAAGATGCCGAAGATATTTTACAGGAAGTTTTTATTCAGGTTCATAAATCGGTACAATCGTTTAATGGAGATTCAAAACTATCAACCTGGCTTTACAAAATTTCTGTTACTAAATCGATCGATTTTATTCGTTCGAAGAACAGAAAAAAAAGATTCGGAATTCTGAAAAGTCTTTTCAGTGAAGATACTGAAGAAGAGATTATCGCTTCGCCGGGCAGCAACCCTTCCGGATCGGTTGAAGAAAAAGAAAGGCTTGATGTTTTGATGAAACAGATAAATACTTTACCGGAAAACCAGAGGATAGCTTTTACGCTCAGTCAAATTGATGGTATGAGCTACAAAGAAATTTCTGAAATAATGAAAACGTCAAATTCTTCCCTCGAAAGCCTTATATTTAGAGCCAGGCAGAATCTGAAGAAAAAGTTATCCAATTATTATGAAAATAATTTATAATCTGCCGCAAGTTTATTTATCAGTTGTCGTCTATTGTAAAAAGGTTTGATGATGGAAAGAAACAAACACATAGATCACGAGGTTGAAAAGACCTTAAATGTGCTTAAAGAAGCCGAGGTGCCCGAACCGAATCCCTTTCTTTATACACGTTTGATGAATGAAATTGAGAAGAGGAAAACCGGGAGAACCAGCTCGAAGTTGAACATCTCCTTTGCTTACGGGGTGGCAATGGCTCTGCTGATTGTCCTGAATACATTTTCCCTTATTTACTATATAGATACAGACACGAATGTTACCGGGAACAGGAAGGAATATATTTCAGAATTAGTCGATGAATATGCAATTAATTATAAATCTGAGTTCTAAGGAGAATTACGGATGAAATTTTCTACAAACAAAATAAATTTAGTGGTTGTATTATTAATTACTCTTAATGCTCTTACCTTAGGATCTCTATGGTATACATTATTGAGCAAACCCGATTTTCCCCCTCCTCCACCGCAGGATAAGCAAGGAGGAATATTAGGACTTTTTGAGAGAGAACTTGATCTTAATGAAGAGCAGTTAAAAGAATTTAGAATTATAAGAGATAAGCATTTTGCCTCAACCAGAGTTCTGGTCGATGACCAGCGTGAATGGAAAAGAATAATACTGGAGGAAGCTTTCCGATTTAACTCAGACAACAACTTGGCAGATTCCCTTTCCAATCTGATTGGGGAAAACCAATCTGAATTAGAGATAGCTATATATAATCATTTTCTTGAGATGAAAGCTCTCTGCAATGATGCACAGAAAGAAAAATTGGCGAAACTGATTTTGGAAATGGCCGAATCGGGTGAGCAGGGTCCTCCGCCCAATAGAGAAATGCCGCCTCCTCCAAGGAATGGAGAACCGTCTAAAAGATAATTGCAATCAGGTAATCTTGCGGAAGTGGTATTGTTGGAGTGCAGCATGTGTCTTTGCTGAGAATAGTTTTTACTTACCCTGCCATATAACTGTGGCTTTTTGCAAGGTATTATTTTATTACTTCAAAAAGACTCAATCAATTCCAAGCTCCAGCAATTCCCCGCTCTTTATAGTATCAATCAACTGACTTAAAAAACGCGCGGCGGGGGCGCCGTCCACAATGTTGTGATCGAATGAAGCTGTTAGACATAAATGCTCTCTCGAAACAAACTCCCCTTCTACCTCAATCACCTTGTTTGTTATACTCCCCACGGTAAGTAAAACTGTAGCCGTTCCGTGCGGTATAAACCAGACCCCTTCCTTACTGAACATACCCACGGCTGTTACACCAAGTTTGCCGTAACGTTTTGCCATGCTTATGTTTCTGTCAGCAATCCGGATAAAACTCTTGAGCAGGAAATTTGGGATAAAACGAATCCAGGTAAAACCGGAAAGAGTGCCGAGCTTATCGCTCTGTAACTTTTTTGCCTCTCTTATTTCATTACTTATTTCCCGGTAGGTTTTTGACCCGGCTCCTTTTATGGCTATTGGTTCCGGAACCTGCTCTCCTTTAATGTCTCTTTCCACCAAAACACTTATGGTAATATCATCCAGCAGTATTAGCTTACGCCCTTTTATAAAGGAATTAACCCGCGGGTGGTCTTTTACTACACGTGCCATGCAGGCAACAATGTAGGCCGTAAAGGATAATTTTTCCCCTGTCCGTTCAAAATGTTCCTTAAGCCGACGGCGTGGTTCTGTAATATCAATCTCCGTAAAAGAATGTATGGCATTTTTCTCTTTCGTAACAGAAGCCGAGGCAATTACCATCTTGCGGTTTAGGCTTAGAGGTGTGCTTTTATGTCCTTTGGTGGTTTTCATATTTTCTGATTTTGGTTCTCTTTTTATCGTTTTAACGGCGTGGTTTTTAAGCCGCCGCCCAAAACAGCAATGCAGCTTTTCCCGAAGGGATCCCTTTGGGAGAAAACTAACGCCAATATTTATTTATTAATTTGTTTTGTCCACTACACTCAAAGTGCATATTTAAGCATTGTCGCTAATTCGGACTAATTTTGATAAGTTTTAAAAATATAAATCTATTATCTAAGATTGCAACTATGGTCCAAGTAATAAACCATAGATATGGGAAAATACGCCCAATATAAGTTGTAATTGGAAAACCGAAGATCTTAGCTTTTGTAGCTTTACGCCATTCAAAAAAATCTGTAAAGATTCTATCAACTGGACGAAAAAGCGTCTCTGTTTTTAGGACCTTATTCCAAAAATATTGTGCCGTCATTATGCTTCGTTGACCAATATAAATCCAGACTAAGCAAGAAATAAGTCCAAGAACAGGAAGTAGTTTTACAATCATTGGGATATTCTTACTTAATGCAAACCCAGCCATAAGAATTGAATTATAAAGCATAAAAATACTTGTGCGTCCAATAAGCAGATCATATTCTCGTTGAGCTCTGTCCACAAAAATGCGAAGTCGTTCACGATCATTTAGTTTGTTTATTTCTTCGGTATTTGAAACCTTAGTCTTCATAAAAACACCTTCTTCAATTCTGAAGCATAACGGTGTCGCTTTTAAGCAGCCCCTCATAACAGGAGTGCTTTACTTACAACCATTTTTATAAATTTGCAGCTGCATTAACTAACACATGAAATACGGCGGCCCTACTTAACATTTTTGTACAGCTTAGAACAAGCTACTATTACAGTTTACAAAACCCGATAAATTAAGAACATCATTTTTCGAACGCGCTTGCCCGCCGTACTTTTGCGGGATCTACTTGTAAAGCTGGTTAGGGTTACTACCACAAAGGATATATCCCAATTTCTCTTGCTCTTTTAACATCAATAATTTTAACGGAATTTGGATCAGCATTTAATGCATTATTATACTTTGTACTACCTTCTTCGACAGCCGCATCAAAAGTTGTCTTCAAAGTAAGGATACTATCCAATATACGGCGTCCAACCATTGTTGTTTCTATAAATAAGGTCTCTGATGAATTTGGGGCTAATCGAACACCAACAAAGGCATGGCCGGGGATCAATACTATCATTGATTCAAGTCCAATGTTTTCAAACAGTGATGCAAATAGTACAGTACCGTCAATACAATTTGCAGATTTTTGCGTAATAGATTCTCGCGGTAATCTTACTCTTTGAGTAAATCCAACATTTCCAAAACTCATCGTACTACTTACATAAGAAACCTTGAAATTTCTGACAGAATTAAAAATTGCTTTTACTTGTGACATAACATTTGGGTTTTGATATCCAGACAAACTTCTTTCATATAGTTTTTCCTTAGCATTTGATAATACTTTTTCTACTAAGTCATCATTTGGCGTTACCCAGGCAGCGATTAGCATTGTCATATCATAGGGATTATTTAAGGACCATATCATTTCATCAGCAGATCGTATTTTTATCTTTCTAGTTTCTGCAAATATGATATTATCTTCTATTTTTGCATTAAGAATGATCGTTGCAGGAATAGTAGAATGTTTACTTAATAAATCTCTACCAAAAGGAGTTTGGCAGTATTCTTTAGACTCATGCGGACCTAAATATATCTGTGAAATTGAGGGGGATGTCCAATCCGGTATTTCACTTGTAACTGTGATACAAACTGAATCGGCTGCAGTATTTCGAACACGCCACTGAACAGTGGAGAGAGTATTTGATTGTGAGTTCTTTCCCTCAGCAACAACTTTAGCAATTACTGGGAACAATTCTTGTTGAACAGAAACGGAAATGCCCACTTCAGACAAATTGGAAGGATGAGCGGTTGTAATGACAGAAAATAATAAATTGAATATTATAAATACTAATCCATGCTTTTTCATTAAACCTCCAATTGGAATGTTATTATTTTCTGTAACCTAACGGCGTGGCAAATAACCGGCGCCCCAACACTGCAATGCCGAATAATTGCACACACTTTAATAATTAGCAACCGGTGATCAACTTTCATCGCAATCGCCGGTTGCAACACTTGCCCGCCATCTTGTTGGGCGGGATTTAGTTTATTACTACACTGCCGAATAGCAATGTTTTACTTTTACAAAAATTAAGAACTATACAATTGCCTCTATAATTATGGCTCCTATCCGTCTTTAGTGGGATTTTCTTGTTATATGCGAAATAATATTCACTACTTTAATAGCCCATCAAGTTTCACTTCTAATTTAGCTTGTATTAGTTCTTGAGCCAATTTAGTCTTCCAAGCTCCACTTTCATCAAAATCGATATAAAGTATACCATGTAAATCCGAAGGTATCTCAACATTTGCTTTGTTGAGCGCACATACATTCATGCGGCCAAGTTTACCAACAAAATATCCTAATTCAAGAATTACATTTTGACGAGCCCTGTGTTTTGAAGAATTAGGCTCCTCAAGAAGACTTCCAACATCATCTGGAGTTAATAAAACAATAGCAAATGATACATCGGAATAAATTTCAAATTTCTCGATAATTGTCCTTCCAGAATTTGGTTGTTCGTGTAATATTACTGCTTCTAATCCAATTTTTTCTAGAAATCTTGCTAGAGTTTCTTTTGCTTCCCTGTCTCTTCCATGCACTATAAATACTTTTTTATCTTCCTCATTCATTGGAGTAAAATTTTGTTTAATATTCTTGATATCATCAGACACAACTGCTAAGCTATGTTTTGCAATTAATCCTTCAACTAGTCCTATTAATCCAGCTAAGGAAAGTTCCCAAGTTGTAAATCGGTTAATTCTATTAAAAACATCTGAATATTTAAAGTCAAATGCAGTTTTTAGAAATGCTTCTAGTTTAGTTGACACATCAGTAAAATCACTTCCGGTTCTAACTTTTTTTAACTCGACTAGATAATTTGACAATAATGTAATAATTGTTTCAGTCAATTTTTCTCCTAATATTACTTAGCATATAACGTCGTTACAGTTAAGTTGTCCGCCCAGAACAGCAATGCTTACCTTGCAACCGATATTTATAATTTTCAGCCTTTCGAAACTTTCATAGCACTAACCCGTAAAAATGCCGAATCGTATCTGTGGTCGGCTTGCACTGCTTGTCAGGGCGTAAATATTATTCTGATTTTGATGAATTTTTACTGGAAGCAGAACTCTCATGATTGCCCGAAGATTGAGAACCCGAACTTGTATTTTCAGTACTTTGTGTTGGTTTAGAAGCAGGTTGCATCTGAGCAATTGGAATGCCCTTAGTCATATCTGTTTTAATAGCCTTAGACATTTTTGCAATAGGTTGCCCAAAATCATGAGTATTTACTTTTAAACCCGATTTCTCTGAATTGTTGTCTTTCTTTTCCATACGATTCACCTCTAGTTAATATTTAATATGACGAACAACACTGTGAAAATAATTGCAATCACAAAAACAAATGCCGAAGAATTGTTTAGAAATATAGTCACAGTTGTCCACCAATTGTTTTTATTTAAATATTCCATTTTTTCTTCTAAATAATATTTTTCAGCATAATCCAACTGCACAGTAATGCTTTTTTGACTAGTCATAAAAGAAAGCATTGTTGCAATAATAGAAATTGTAAATAGGATCCACGAAATTTTTAACAAAATCGTATGTTGAGCAATTTGAAGATTAACTACATCTTTTATAAAGGCAAGTGATATCCCTAATGCCGCACTGGAAAGTGATAAGATAGATTTATCAAAGTTCTCAGAGTTGGATATTTGGCTTTTTAACAAATATTCGCGGAAACTTGCATATATCTTTTTATTTTCTTCTTTATTATCCATAAACTACCGCCCTAACTATTAGTAATATGCCAAATAGTAAGATAGCATTCCAAGCAATTTGGACAATATCTTGCATTCTACTTTTTAATGATTCGTTTTCCACTGCTTCGTATGTTTCCCCTGGGCGGCAAGCTCCCAAACACCGTAAAGAACTTAACAAAAAGGGAGAAGAAAGTCTATAACATTAAATTACTAACTTACTAATGGTCAGGAGTTTGAAAGGCGGAGCTGAGCAGAAAGAGAATTAAAAATTAATAATGAAGAATGACAAAAGACAATTAAAAATTAAAAATGACTAATGAACAATGAAAGAAAGCAAAAGCTAAAAACCGGCATTCGAATTTTGATTCAGAAAACCAGCAAACTGGGCCGTCATGACCCCATCAAAGCCGGGCAAGCGTCTCGTGACTTGGGAAACCAGAAACCTCGGCCGTCATGACCGTGTCGTGACGCGGGGAATCATAAAACACTGAAACAATCTCCAAGTCTCATCCATCCAATTCATCGTCACGTCGAGGACGTGACGGCCTGGCTGGCTTGCGTCTCATCGTCACGTCGGGGACGTGACGGCCTGGCGTCTTGCGTGTCGTGACGGGGAGACTCACTGGACTCCGCTACAAATCCCACTAGCCTCAAAGCCCGTAATAGCTCAGATAAATTTGCCTGATCCAGCTATTTGTATTATAATCCACAAAATAGGTGCCCCAACTGTTCCACTCGGCAAGTACGTTGCTTCTCTGAATATCCTCAAGACTTCTACCGGTAGCCATTTCATTTCTAACAATTTCAACTGTAGCTTCTACCATTGAATAATAGGCTGTTAATTCTTCTTTTGTAGAAGGACGTCCATGCCCCGGTATGTAAGTGATATCATCGGGGAAATAGTTTATAAGGTAATTGAGTGTCATTAAATGCGCCTGCACGGTAGCGCCGCGCGCAAATGATACCGAGGGGAAAGATTCTGATATATAGAGATCCCCCGTACAGATAATTTTTGATTCAGGGAAATAGACGATAATGTCAGACTCCGTATGGCCATTGTTGGTTCGTAAAAGGCATCTTATAGATTCACCATTAAAATTGAAAATATAACTTCTATCAATTGCCAGTACATCAGCGCCAGGATTTGAATTCTGATACACCAGTTCTCCGTTTACATGCCCTAATATTGTTCCACCGCCCGACAGCACGTTGTTACCGCCCCGATGATCTGTATCCGTATGAGTATTAATAATAAACTGAACTCCCACCGGGTTAATGCCATTAATACTGTCGCGCAGTTCTCCTACCATAGTATCGTAACCGGTATCAATCATCAGGTTGCCCTCGCTGCCGGAAAAAAGAGTTGCATTTACCGAGGTGCCAATTGGCTCGCTGAAAATTGTAAAATGATCATTTAGTTTGTTAACCTGAATTACATTCTCATTTGTCGGAGGTTCCTCGTCTATAGGACGGGAATCGTCGTTTCCGGATGGAGAATTACTATTCTCAGAACAATTAAAAATTAAGAGGCTAAAAAGGAAAATGGAAAAAGCAGTGATTTGTTTGAAAGATGTGATTGATAGATTCCACATGGTTTATTTCCCCCAAAATAAATGTGAAGTTTATATTTTCTTGTATGAATTTTAATATAATATTTTTAATGATGATTAAAAGTCAAAAAAAATGACACATTATTAATGGACAAATGACAAAAAAGCAAAAGCTAAAAATCGAGATTCCAAGTCTTCTACTCGCTATTCACGATTGACGCTTGACAATTCACCATTCACCATTCACCATTCACTTTTCACTTTGATTCTGTTTCATAAATTTTCCGTATTTTACTCCCGACATAATTCCATTAACTATCTCTTTGATTTAAAATGACCCCAAAACTAATAGCAGTATCCGGCGGCAGTGGAAGCGGTAAAACCTATTTTGTTAATAAATTATCTGAGCTGCTTGACTCATCCAAATTGCTGATAATCCCACTTGATAATTATTACTGGGATCAGAGCCACCTGACCATTGACGAGCGCTAAAAACAAAACTGAGATCATACAGACTCTTTTGGCTGGAAGCTTTACTTACCTGTGTGCCTTGATCGGCCGTTTAAGGAGGTAAGCCATAAATTATAATCTATATGATTACAAATAAATATGTAAAGAAGGGGGAAAATAAAAGTGGAACATATGAAGAATACTATGGATCCATTAGATGGATGTAATAATCTACTTTTTATTAATTTATTTAATAAAACCTTGGCAATATTACTTAACAGATTTACACCTAAATGCATAAACTAAATACGCAAAATTATCGCTTCTTTCGAGAAAAGTCTTTGTGAAATGATAAGTGATATAAATGAGTAAATAAACGTAGTGAAAACAGTTAAACTTATGTGCAACACATTCACCTGTTCCTTAAGAAGTTCTTTCAAAGTTAACACAACATTAAAGACAGGGAAAAGAAAATAGTTTATATCTATGTTTTCCTGAGTATTAGTTGTCATGATTCCAATGGCAATTATAATTATTAATATACCAGTATTATATAACTCTGCCTCCTTGTAAGTTCTTGCCCAGCAGCCTACCATAAACAAAACAGAACTAAAAAGAATAGACAATGGAATAATTGATATAAACATAAGCAACAGACCAACAGCCGATAATGAGAAAGATTCTGTAGTAAGATTTGATATCATATAAAAACCATATGAAAAGACCAGATATAAACTAATCAACCCAATTATTGTACTTATAAGCGACGTACAAAAAATAGTTAAATATTTCGCTATGACAATCTCTGTCCTGGTCAGTGGGCTTACTAAAATGGTTTCTAATGTCTGCCTTTGCTTCTCGCCCGCAGTAATACTTATAGCATTATGCATGGCGCCTGAAAACAATAAAATGAGAATCATCAATGGAAATATTTTACTGACTATAAAAGCACCCATTTGATCTGAAGAAGCGATATTGATACTTTCAATTTTAAAGTTTTCTAAAATCTTTTCAGTAATATTATATGCCCTAAGCCTTTCAACAATATTTCTCTTCTTCCCTTTCTCAAGAATCACTTTGATTTTTTTCTCAGCTGTAACAGAACCTAACCTGGTTTTATCAAAATAGATAACAAATTCCGATGTACCTGTTAATCGACAACTATTAACCTCCACGACAGCTTCTACTTCACCCTTGTTCAGCATAAGCCTTGGATTTGTTGATTTAATCACAACTAATGTTTTTTTTAATTCTTCTATTAGAGGGACTTGCTGCATGGGATCAGGGCAGAAAATTGAAATACTTTGTTTGAGGTTCTTAACCTTATTTATCTCATTGCCGGAAAAATAGCCGGTACTTATTAAAACAAACGGATAAAGAATTAAAGGAATAAAGATCATCATTGTGAGCGATTTCTTGTCCCTAAATACTTCATTCATTTCTTTTAAAAACAACGTCAGTATTTTTTTTATATTCATATTAATTTCCAATGAAATTTAAAAACACCTCTTCAAGGTTTTTCATCTTTTCCTTTTCTATTAACTCACTAGGAACTCCCTGAGTAACTATACTGCCTTTATGCAGTAATACTATTTCATCACATATGTGTTCTGCTTCATGCATATTATGAGTTGATAATAGAATACATTTACCTTTTTTCTTTTCATGGATTATAAAATTCCTTATCGATTGGGAAGTTAAAACATCCAAACCGTTCATTGGTTCATCCAATATGAAAAATTCTGGGTTATGTAAAATTGTTCTGGCAATCGATAATTTCTGTCTCATTCCCGTTGACAAGCTATCAACTTTTTTATTAACAAAGCTCTCCATATCCAACATTTCTATTAGATCAGTAATAACCTTCTTTTTTTTATCCACTTCATATAAACTGCAAAAAAAGTTTAGTATCTCAATACTGGTAAGATTTGGGTAAAGTCCTGTGGAGCCTGTTAAAAAACCAATCCTTCTTCTTATTTCATTGGGTTCTTTTCTTACATCAATATTATTAAAAAGCACAGTTCCTTCTGTAGGATTCATGATTGTCGAAATTATTCTAAGTGTTGTCGTTTTCCCCGCACCATTCGGGCCTATCAAGCCTGTAATTTGGCCTTTTCTGCAATTAAAATTAATATTTTTAATAGCGGCTATATTATGATTATTCTGAATTTTGAATATTTTTTTTAAATTGATTATCTGTAGCACAAATTAAATCATCTATTTATAGTGAACATTTTCTTTACATTGCTAACAATAAATATTGAAAAACTTTGTAAAAATCTTAGGGTATTCTTGTGATTGCACATGATAATATCTTTTTTGATATCAATCTGAGGGTTTTTAACCAACTCATTAAATAAAAGAAACAAGCCGATGTAGAAATAAATATCTGCCAAATTGGGGATCCCAGGTCCCGGCCATATTATCATATCTCTTATATATCCGAATACGATAAGATCGATAAGATTGCCTGCCCAGCATGAGACAAAAAAAGCATTAGCTATTCTTATTGTTGTATTACTTCGATAGTAAGTAATATAATATTTATACAGCATAAGCCATATAAAAAGAGCAATTATCTTTACAAACAAAGAAATATAAAAGATGCTTTCAATATTTGAACCTAATGAAAAAACAAGCCCGCTGTTCTCTTTATATGTTAATCCAAGAATTCCATCAAATAGCACTTTTTCGCTCCCATCCAAATATGATGATGACAGATATTTTGAGACTTGATCAGCAGTAATTAAGATTGCAATTATAAACATATTGTTATAATACTTTATTTATTAAAGATTGGTTTTTATGTAATTTGTTTTTTTGCAGATGGCGCAAACTCTGCAACGTTTCGATGAAACATGAATCATCAGGCTCAATCTCAACAGCTTTTTCAGCATTATATAACGCTGATTCAATATTACCTATCTTTTCTAAACAGCATGCCAAATTGTTATATGCTTCCGAATTATTACAATCAAGACGAATAATTTCTTCCAGATTATTTATTGCCTTTGAATAATTCTCCTGCTCAAAAAGTGAATAAGCCTCGTTAAAATAAACCTTGATTAAACTGCTTTTTGAACTGTATTTGTTTGTCAAAAGAAAATATCCAGCGTCAATGAATCCAGTGAAGATAATTTTGCAAAGATCTATACCAGATAATTCTAAATCACTTTTAAATTGTAATATCTTTGCCCCATCGTTCATGATAATATACTTAAGCGGGATTAATGAAGTAATATTTAGAATAGTGAACGATATCGAGAATATAAGATTTTCAATAAATGATAGATCAAATATTAGATTAAATAATATAATTACAACAATACTATTGAAAATGGCTAGTAACGGGCCGTTCGCCAGTATTTGAATCTTCTCTGAAGGTTGTTTTAATTTGAATACTATCGCTGTTGATGCAACAATCGTAGTTTTTTTTTCTCTACCGAATAATAATCTCCAAATGCTTACTCCAATTATACTTGGTTTATTCCCTTGTGCAATAATTGTTATTAAATGGAAGAATTCTTCAAGGTAAAAAGAAAGGAAAAACGCTGAGGTATTTAAAAGTATTAACAGAAAAGTTCTGAAGTCCATAAATAAAACAACAAATTCAATTATAAAAATAACCAGCAAAGGCAACGAATAGCATATATTATTAATCATCGTTGAGAACAGCCAAAAAGAAAGGTCAGCTCTTTTGCCTAAAATGCTTTCAGGAATTGTAATTTCCTTGATTTCGAAATGAATATTTTCAATGATGTTGTTTGTCAATTTGAACATTCCCTCAAATACTGCAGGCTCTTCTCTATTTCTGTAGAATAATAATTCATCCATTTTTTGGGCATATTTTTGGTTGCACACATCATCGCTTCATAGAATAGGTTTCTTAATTGATATTTTGTAAGATATTTAGTTTCTATATTCGGATTGAGCACATAAAAATGATCATAATTATTTGATAGCACTTTTATTCCGAAATCCTCACTGTTATTGTATATTTTTGTTCCTGGGTACGGAGTCAACATTGAAAAGGCTGCGGCAATAATATATTTTTTCATTAAATATTCTGCATAGTTAATTGTCTGCCTTACAGTTTCAACATTATCGTTATAATGACCGATGATCATACTACAGACTACTTCTATATCTGAGTCTCTCGCATATTGTACCGCCTTCTCTACCTGCTCAAGTTCTATACCTTTATTTATGCTTTCCAAAATTTCATGCGATCCTGTCTCTACACCAAACTGAATGCTTCTACAACCCGAATCATACATCAATGACGAGATACCCTTATTTCCAGCAATTACATCTACCCTTGATTCACAACTCCATGTTATATTATATTTTTTCAACATATCACATATTCTTGCAAATCTATCTATATCAGCAGTTATAGTATCATCCATAAAGAAAAAATAATTATGTCCTTTATTTACATAGTATTCTACTTCACTTATTAAATTTTCGGGACTTCTTTTTCTATAAACTCCTCCTGCAAGTGCGCTTGCGGAGCAGAATATACATTGACCAGGGCATCCTCTGCTGGAAATAACTCCAATAATTTTTTTAGAAGGTTCAACAAAATCACTCTCGTTGAAATACCTCTTTGGAAACGGCAACTCATCTAAATTTTTTATAAGACTCCTGCTGCCATTTCTAACAACTTCTTCACCATTTCTGTATGTAATCCCCTTAATATTGCTTAATAAGCTCTTATTATTTAATAAATGATTTGTGAGTTCAAGTAGAGTAACTTCTCCTTCGTTTCTGACAATAAAATCAATATATTTATGTTCTTTTAAGGTAATTTCATCCAAAAATGAAACATGCGGCCCACCAATTATAATATTGCTTTTCGGTAAAGTCTTTTTACATATCTCAGCAACTTTAGCTGCGTTATTAAATGTTTCCGTCATGGATGTAATTGCTATAATTCTCGGATTCAAATCAATTAGAGTATTTGTTAATTCTTCCATATTGGAAATACCTAAATAGTAGTTTTTTACAGCTGTCTTGAATCCATTTTCACTTAAAACAGAATCCATGTAACCAATTCCAAGCGGTGATGCTTCTGAAACAGGTCTCAGAAAAATTGTAGATAATGGTAAAGGTATTGGAGGAATAATAAATAAAACATCAATCATTGTTAAACTCCAAATTCAATATATCATAGTTTATGTTTGGGAAGAGTGAATCATAGTTAAGAATGATTAGATTATCTTTGCTGAATTTATTTATCAAATCACAAATATCATTATGTATTAACTGCTTATCGACTTCATTATAAACTTTTGCTATTTCGTTAATTATGAACTCAATGGTATTTTGCCCGTTGATCATTTCCCAAACTTTCGCTGAAACACTATCCAATTTAAATTTGCCTTTTAAGGAAGCAATAATAATTGGGAAATTACTATCATCATTATATTGCCATAAATCAATTAATCGTATTGGTGTTTTCGAAATATTCATAAAATACCCTCGTTTTTAATAATATTGCCGTCTCCAATTAGAGACGGCTGGAAAAGCTAGTTGCAGCCATGAACAGCAGTACAAACCAAAACAATAACAACTATCGACGCCAATGCAGCGCATTCTGGATGGTACTCATCATCCACTTCAAGATAACTAGGTTTTTTGTAGGACATTAAAACCTCCATCACTATTTTGTTAGAGTTTAAGACTATTGTTATTAAACAACAGACTCTAATACAAAATAAATAAAGTGATGCATAGTTTGTATGAACGTGAGTCCAAATCTTATTGATTAATTAATACTATAAGCTATTTTTTTTGAAATTTATAGGACTATTATCCAATTGACTCAATCGGCGGTAAGCATTTCTTTTAAAAGATTGTATTTACTAGCAAGACAAACTAACTCATTTGTTGAACTAATATTTAACTCTTGTGTTATTTCGTATCTGTAATGCTTTATTGTTTTCTCAGATAAAAACAAACTATTTGCAATTTTAGAAATACTCTTCCCTTCACCATATAGTTTGAAAACATCAATTTGATTTTTTGTTAAAAGCTTTTCTATATTAAAAACTAAATCACATTCAATGAAATTATATTTATTGTGAGAAGAAGAAGCTGACTTTTGATTTTTTTTCTGACGAAATAATTTTTTTATTTTATAAAACAGTTCATCAGATGAAATATCTTTATACACTAACTCAATATTGGTATTGCTGTTGCAGAAATATTTAACTTTATCGCTAATGAGTGTTGATATAAAAACAACACACGGATTATATCCTTCACATATAAGTTCATCAACGGCTTTTATCCCAGATGTTGAAGGCAAAAAAATATCTGAAATTATCACATCAGGATTGTAAAGCTTATACTTTTCTTTTAATTCTTTACCGTTTCTTGCAACACATTTTACCTCAAAATCAATATTCCGATTGAATAAATCTACCATAGGAAATAATATTATCGATTGTTTAAAAACAATCATCAACGTTATTTTATCCATAATTGCAGCCTTATTTTAGATTCCCATAAAAATAAAATGCTAACAAATAATTTGGAAACAATCTGTACTTGACAATGAGGTTCTAATTAGAAAGTAATTCCAATAAATGATTAAAGAGATATCTAGATTACACAGGTTCTTGTAATATAAATTTATTTTCACGGTGTTGATGGCGTGTTCTTGACCGGGTCCAACCACCACAGTAAACTGAACTTTCTGATTCTAATACTGAAATATCAAATGCTTTTTTAGGGCAGTAACCTAACTCATAATCCTGATATCGATATACAGAGTTGCCTAAATTATTTTTAACGATCACCGCCTCCTTTATTAGTTCATGCAGAGTTAAAACATACTTCTCCAGCATCAATTCTATCGAAAGCAGACCCTGATCATCCATTTCCGAATTATTAATATTACGACCAGATAATAGTAACAAGAACAAGAGCCGTGACAAAATTGATTATTATTATTCATATCTGCCTAACTATAGTCTTAAAGCTTTTATTTCAGGAATAGATTTTTGAGTAAATCTGACATTTCTTCAGATTGTCTTGAAAAACCCCTATTTCTTTTATTTTTTAATTGATTGTTTCCTAATTTTCAGCTTGTATGTTAAATAATTGATTAAAAAGGAATTTTTCTCTTGGTTGTTATTCCTGCAAATAATGCATTAATAACTACGCTCCATTAAGCAGACTATAGACACGCCTATGTGTTTAGAGAGTGTATTCCCAATCATATTTGTCTTTATCCCCCGCTAGGTTGTCAAGCTGTCCTTAATATGTTTTATACTTACTTTTTGTGGGAGTTTTGGTGTATCGGTTTTTTGTACTTTTATTAATTAGGTACAATTGTTTTTATAATTTGCTATGAGGCAGTCACTGGATTTGATCTTTAGGATTTTGATCTCCTAAGCGAAATGCAATATAATACTTTACTATTAAAAAGGGAACAATTATTTATAAAAATTTGCCTGAAATTTATTTTGTTAATTAAGCAGTGAATTCTTCAGGTATTATCTTCGCGCAGCCGTATTAGGTGTTTTTAAAAAAGTCTTTTGCAAGCTGTATTTGAGCTTTTACCTATCCGAAGAGGTAAATGAATACCTTCACCATTTCAGGTTTTTTCCGTATTTTACTCCCGACATAATTCCATTAACTATCTCTTTGATTTAAAATGACCCCAAAACTAATAGCAATATCCGGCGGAAGCGGCAGTGGTAAAACATATTTTGTGAATAAAATATCTGAGCTGCTGGACGCATCCAAACTGCTTATAATCCCACTTGATAATTATTACAGGGATCAGAGCCACCTTACAATTAATGAAAGGATAAATCAGAATTATGACCAGCCTGATTCACTCGACTTCAGTTTGCTGCTTCAGCATCTTACTGACTTAAAAAATGGTAAATCAATAAAAATGCCAGAGTATGATTTTACCATACATACAAGAAAGCAAGAGATGAAAGAGGTAGATCCAAAGGAGATAATGATTATTGAAGGTATTCTGACCCTTGAGTACGAACATATCCGGGATCTTGCTGAACTAAAGATATACATAGAAACGCCGGATGACATAAAATTTATAAGACGGCTGCAGCGCGATACTGAGGAACGTGGAAGATCAGTTGAATCTGTTATTAATCAATATCTCGATACTGTAAGACCCATGTTTTTAAGATACATTCTGCCAACCAAAGAATACGCTGACATAATTATTGACGGAACACAGTATAACCCTACACTTACAAAAGAGCTGCTGCAAAGACTGTTATAGGGAAGAAGCGACTAAGTGACTAAGTGAAGATAAAAGAAACAGCATCTGTTCCAAAATAAAAAAAACATCATTCTTCTGTTAATTCAAGGGTAGTATTGCAATGGGTGAATAAATTTCATTCCATTTTATTCCATAGCGATAGTGATGCCACAAAAGAGTTAATGCTATTCCAATAAGTAAGGCTAATGTGCACAGCATTCCACCCTCGGGTCCAAATGCACCACCTGTAATCGAGTCAGAACCCAGTTGTTCAATCCTAAAAAAGGAGGCGCTTTCCATAAAAACCGTGTTACCGCTTATCGGGAAACCAAATACATTCCCTTGAAAGAAATTCCAGGTAATGTGAATACCTATAGGAATTGCCATGCTTCCTGTCATTACAAAACCAAGACCGAGAGCAACACCGGCTAACATGATATTAAGCGTGCTGAACAACGTGGCGTTTGGATTACCGATATGAAAAACGCCAAAGAATACACAGGAGAATACCCAGGCAATGATTACAGCTTTTTTGGGTCCAATCGATTTATAGTTAAATCCTTCCGCGGCGTTCGTAAGGAAATATGCCCGATAATTTAATTCTTCATTGGTACCGGCAAAGACCAGGACTATAAAAAATACAGTGATAGATGGGATGAATGATTTATCCTCGGGACCGACAAAAGCAAACTCCTTGATCACAATCCATCCTGCACTAAGTTCAACGAGAAAGATAGTTGTCATCAGTATGACTCCAAGTCCCAGCCCGAATGCCAGATCAATCCACCAATCCTTGTTGAAATGAAATCCGAAGTCCTTCATTTTTCGTTTATCCAGTAATCTTCCAACCAACCAGACACTAAAAAGTGAAGCAATAATCCTCGATCCGCCAAATGCCAATTGCTCCCAGTAACTCACTGAACTGTTGAAGTGAAAGCTCAGCAGCTTTCTTACAAACATGAACACTGTCATTTGCAGAAGTATTCTGTAACCTGCGCGTAACCGGTTTTCTTCCCTATTCCAGAAAATTGAGATTAAATATGACATACTGTCCCCCGAAGTGATAAATTTCTATCAAGAGTAAAGACTCTCAAAAAGTAATTGAGGTTACGGAATAATCTAATTTTTAGATGTAACCTTTCCGGCAGACCCTCGTCTAATCATTTGTATCACTTTTCGATACTAATAGATTTTAAACTAAGATGAGTCAAAAATGAAATTAATTTCACGAGCCGAAGAGATAATTTTAACCGCAATTCTGCTTCTTGAGGGTAATGCTTACGGTATTACAATCCGCGATCATATTCTTAAGGTTACGGGGCATGAGTGGTCGTTTGCCTCAATTTACAGTCCGCTTGACAAGTTAAAGCAGAAGGGATTTGTGGAAAAAGAACTTGGCGGTGCAACCCAGGAACGCGGCGGCAGGAATAAATACCTGTATGTAATTACAGAAACGGGTAAAGAAGCACTGCGTGAGATACGGGGTATCCAGAATACTATCTGGGGCGAAATTAATCCTTCAATTCTGGATTAATTATGAAAAACGACAAACCACCAAAAGCGGCCGAATTACTCTTAAAAATTCTTTTAGTGGAAGAGGATTTCTTTGAACGGCTTGGCGACTACGAGGAAGGTTATATAATTAAGCGAAAGGAAAAGGGAAAAGGAAGAGCCGATCTTTGGTACTGGTTGCAGGTGCTTCTTGGAATTCCTGTTTTTATAAAAAAAACATTTTACTGGGGGACGGTTATGTTCGGGCATTATTTTAAAATTGCGTTAAGAAATTTCAGAAAACAAAAACTATTCAGTTTTATTAATGTGCTTGGTCTGGCAGTAGGGCTGGCAGCCTGCATCATGATTCTCTTCTGGGTTCAGGACGAAATGAGCTACGATAAATTTAACAAGAATTATTCGAGTATTTATCGTGTAGAACGTGAAATGAATTTTGATGGGCAGTATGCCCAGATTCCCATCACCTCTTATCCGTATGGGCCAACTATGGTTGATGAGTATCCCGAAGTATTAAAATCAGTTCATCTTGTTCATGACGAGATGTTTGTGCTTGATAAGAGAAATGTTCTGAACAGAGTACCGGTACTTGGAGCAGACAATTCCATATTCGAGATTTTTGATTTCAAACTGATTAACGGTGATGAGAAAAGTGCGCTTTTAGAACCACGCTGCCTTGTTCTTTCTTCTGCCCTGGCAATGCAATACTTTGGCACTCTGGAGGTTGTTGGCAAATCACTTTCCGTTGACCATAACGGAGAGAAAAATGATTACACCGTTACAGGAGTTATGCAAGATGTACCTGCTAATTCCCACATTCAATTTAATGCCATGGTATCTTTCGACACTTATCCTGAGGAGAGAAGAAGCGGTTGGCCAGGTAACTGGCTCTATACATATGTACTACTTTCCGAAAACGCAGATATAGATAGACTGGAAAGTATTTTCCCAAAATTTCTTGATAAACATGTCGCCGCGGAAATTATACCATATCTGCCAGAAGGAGCTAATTTTCATGATGTACTTAAACTTAGATTAAAGTCACTAGGATCAATTCACTTATCTCCAGCTGAATATTTTGAAATCGATCCACAGGGGAATATGACATACATTTATGTTTTCTCTGCCATTGCAGGACTAATACTATTAATAGCCTGTATCAATTTTATGAACCTTTCAACAGCCAAGGCAAACAAAAGAGCAAAGGAAGTTGGATTGAGGAAATCGGTTGGGGCCTACAAACAGCAATTATGGAAGCAGTTTTTAAGTGAGTCCACCATTACAGCTTTCGCGGCACTATTGGTTGCTCTGCTTCTAATACTTCTCCTTCTGCCAGGGTTTAACACGCTCTCGGGTAAAGATCTTACTATTTCTATTTTGTTTACTGAGAACAACTGGGTTTACTTATTACTTATTACAATATTTACAAGTATCTCGGCAGGTGTTTATCCTGCCTTCGTACTCAGCGCTTACGATCCCGTTAAAGTTTTCAAAGAAATTAATACAAAACGAGGCAGCTCAGGATTCAGAAAATCCACAACTGTATTTCAGTTTGTAATATCAATAGCACTTATAATCTGCACATTTGTTGTTTATAATCAGATGAATTACTTAAACGAAAAAGCTCTCGGTTTTGAAAAAGAAAACGTCATTATTATTCCGGCAAACGGCGATGAATTTCTCAGTAATATGGTAAAGTTCAGAAACGATTTATTACAAAATTCGCAGATTCTTTCAGTTTCGGGTTCTAGTAATTATCCGGGCAATGATAGGTTTTCTGATACTGTATTTAAAAGAGCAGATTCTGATGAAAAACTTGATATGACATTTCTTACAGCTGATTATGACTTTCTGAAAACCTATGGAATAGAGTTAGTCAGTGGTAGAGATTTCAGCAGAGAATTTGTAAGTGATGCAAATAATGCAGTAATTATTAATGAATCGGCACTGGTAAAATTTGGACTTACAAACGAAACGGCGCTTGGTAAAAAACTAAATCCTGCAGGCAGGTTTCTTCCAATAGAAGAGGTAACCATAGTAGGCATCGCGAAGGATTTTAATTACACTACTTTGCACGACCAGGTACGTCCTTTCGGAATTCTTTTAACTGAACAGATAATGGATTTTATATCAATAAGAGTAGCACCCGGAAGCAGTAAGGATGCAGTCAACTATGTAGAAGAAAAATGGCGTGCAATGTTCCCTCAGCAAGAATTTAATTTTTCGTTCTTAGATGAACGAATACAATCACTTTACGAAAGTGAACAGAGTATGGGCAAGATCATCATGATATTCTCACTCTTCTCGGTATTTGTCGGCTGTTTGGGATTATTCGGTCTAGCCTCTTTTACAGCTGAAGAGAAAACGAAAGAAATTGGGATTCGGAAGGTGCTGGGCTCTTCTGTAGGTGAAATAATAATGATGCTTAGTAAACAATTTGTTAAATGGGTACTTTTAGCAAATATTATTGCCTGGCCCCTTGCCTACTTTACCATGGATAGCTGGCTGCAGAATTTTGCTTACCAGACTGAACTTTCATTTGGGATTTTTATTTTGGCGGGTTTTATTGCAATTATTATAGCTTTGGCAACGGTCACCTATCAGGCAGTAAAAGCAGCGTTAATGAATCCGGTAAGTTCGCTAAAACACGAGTAGAAAATTTAATAAATATTGAAAAAGCCCCTCAGTTAAAATGAGGGGCTTTTCATTTTACCATCATAATTTTAAACCTTTTATTCTATCCTTCCATTTTTTGCAAAATAGTCCTTGTATTCCATATCCTTTTGAAGAATATGATCAATAAGCCATTCTTTAATTAATTTTGTTAATTCTTCAATAGCGTAGTTGCTACCATCTTTAAGACGCTCCAAAACATGGATAATTTGTTCAATAAGTTCCTCGTGCAATTTAGAATGGCTGACCAATTCAGGATAATAATTTTTCTTTAATAATTCTTCTTCGTCCTTAAAATGGTACTTAGTGTAATCAATTAAACTTACTAAAGTATTTTTCAATACATCTTGCTGCAACCCATCAGCTCTTGCTTTTAGAAATGTATTTGCAATTTGGACAAGCTTTTTGTGCTGCTCATCAATTAACTCAATACCAACTTCATATTCTGTTTTCCAGACAATTCCCAGATAAGCCATTTAATATGCCTCAAATAATTATTTACTTAGATACATTCTAAAACTTAAATTTCATTTATGACAAGAGCCATTTAATGCCTTCTTTTTCAGTCCGAAAAAGTTTAGCCATTCCGCCATTATTTGCAACTACAGTCTCACCAAAAGCATTACTTGAATATGTTTCTTCTTTAGGATCAATAAATGCTATATTCAATCCAGCAATCAATTTAGCAACAATTACACTAAGACGATGAATTTCAATAGTCTTTAACTTCCCCGATACTTTATCAACAATTAAAATTTTTTCAATATTATCGTCTTTACATTTCCGGACAAGGTTTTCCCAAAAGTCGACAGCCGCTTCAAATTTTTCAATCCCTTCTATTTGAACATACAAATACCCTGGTCTTCTTTCATATGAAATTGTATAATTCATTTCCTCCCCAATCACTAAACTCTGTACAGAATCTTACTTAACTATGGCACTTTAAATTACTTCCATGAACCTCATAACAGGCTCTTCGAGCATACCCGATTCTTTTTGCGCATTCTTTGCTTCGGGTGCACCGGTGAAAGCCCTTGCTTTTTCTATATCAGTAACCCTGAAAATACAAGTAACAATATTAGGATTGAAGGCATCACGCATTAATTCCATATCACATAATCCAACTTTTTCCTGCGCCTCAGTGTGCGAAGCAAATATTTTGTACCATCTATCAAAATCTTCAACTATCTGTTTCACATATAAATATTTCATCCAATCTCCTTCATGTACAGAATATTTTTAGACGTTCGACATCCTATTTTCTAAAATCAAATTTATCTTCAAAATCTTCCTCACTAAGAATATCATCATCCAAATCAGCCGGGACAGGAATATCAGGATGTTTAGCAAATGAAAATGTAAGCTGCTCGAACCAGGAATCTTCGGTATTAACCATCTTAAGGATTTTGTTCCAAAGTTCAACAGGCGGGCCAAAAATATTCCAGTCTACAACCAGAACCCTAACCCCTCTTCGGCGCATTTCTTTAATTAACTTTTTATAATTTTTATCGAGGTGTCTAAGATATTCAAGAGGAACGCCGGATTCCTGTTTTCTGCCGCGCGAACTCATTCGTCTGAAACACTCTTCAGGTGTAGTGTGCAAATAAATAAACAAATCCGGGGGCATTACATCGCGGCTCATATTCCTGAACACATCCACATAAAGCTCAAATTCCTCCTGTGTCATAAAACCCTGTTCCATTGCCGTAGTTGCAAATACTGTATCACCATAGATGGGTCTGTCCTGAATGACAATTTTTCCCTGTTCGCCCCACGCCTGTTCTACAGCTAGACGGTGTTGTTCGTATCGCCTGCAAAGCATAAACATCTGCATCTCGAATCCACCGCCTGTATTCTTGCCTGTTTTTAAATCATCGTAGTAGCGAGAAAGAAAGTGTGCAAATTTTGCATCATGCGTAGGTTCCTCGTGTACAATTGCCGGCCAACCACGGGAGGTAGCGGCTGAAGCAACTGCATGGCATACATTGGTTTTTCCAGCACCAATATTAGCATCTATTGCTATAAACAAGCCTTTGTTGGTTTTATTCATTCCATCCCCAAAGAGAATTTCAATAAGATAATATTATAAATCATCACCACAGTAGTGGAGTTTTCGCAAGGGTTCAAAGTAATAAATTCCTAATAAAAATAGAAGCAAGATATATTGTGAATATTGACTGATACATTAATTCACAGCACGTTATAAGGCAAGTTTAAAACAATAAGTACTGTTAGAATTCTATAACTTCAGGTCGTTTTTTAATCAAAAAGTTAGACAAGATAAAAAGTCCGGCTCCTGTCATTATATAGACATCAGCCACATTAAATATTCCCGTATGCAAACCAAATGCGTGAAGAACCAGGAAGTCAATAACTGCTCCGCCGTTTAACACTCTGTCAATTAGATTTCCAACACCACCGCTAAAAAAGAGGAGAAAGGCAAAAGTCTGTAGTTGTGTAAGTTTTTTATTAAAAATTATATAGGCAAGAAATACGGTTAACATAATACCTATAAAAAGCTGAAATATTACAAATTTGGTTTCGTTTGAAAGTGAACTCCCCATACTTAACATGCCGCCCGAATTTTCGGCATAGACAAGTTTCACACTTCCATTCAGTAAGGATTTAAGAGGTTGTCCCTGTAAATAATCCTGAGCAATTCTTTTAGTCGATAAATCACATCCTACTAAAAGAATTACTCCGATAAATATCAGTAATGTTTTTCTATACTTTTGCATATGCCCAATAATTGTTCACTGCAAAATATGAATTAATTTGGATCTTTGTTACAACAAGGAAGCAGAGATCTTTATTTTAATCAGATATGTAGATTTATATTTCGGACTAGAAGCAGGTTAGAATTCAGGGTGAGTTAGAACCTAAACCAGGCAAGGAATTGTAATGGTGAATGTAGAACCTTTTCCGGGTTCGCTCTCAAGAGTAATTGTTCCATCCAACATCTCAATGTATTTTTTTGCAATCGTGAGTCCTAGTCCGACTCCTTCGTAATCTCGTGAATATCCTTCACTCGCCTGTCTGAATGCCTCAAAGATTCTCGTTTTATCATCATCGGCAATGCCGATACCAGTATCCGATACTTTAATTTGAATATCTTTCAGCCGCCCGTTTTCAACTATTTCAGCATTCACCTCCACCATGCCTTCATTTGTATATATGATGGCATTTTCAATAATATTTTTAAGGCTTTCTGTAAACAAATCAACATCAACAAAGGCCTTCAAAGCCTGTTCTGTAATGCTACTGGTAAGAGTGAGATTTTTCTCCAGGGCTTTATCACGTAATTCGGATATAACAATAGTAATCTCTTCACTCAGGTTTACTTCCTTAAGGCTATCTGATAGGTCGATTGTTTCCATTTGCGAAAGACTTAATATTCCATTTAAAGTACTCATCAGTCTTTGTCCTGACATGGAGATACTGTTTACCATACTTAAAAGCCCTTCATCCTCAATTTCACTTTCAAGTATTTGTGAAAAACCCAGGATACCTATAAGCGGCGTTCTAAACTCGTGACTCATATTAGCCATGAGAATAGATTTTAATTTTTCAGATTCCTCAGCCCTCTCTTTCGCTATTATCAGTTCTTCGTGATTACGTTTTCTCTCCGTAATGTCTTCTTGAACAGAGAGATAATTTGTAATTTTTCCTTCAAGATTTCTGATAGGTGAAATGGCGGCAGACACCCAAAAAAGAGAACCGTCTTTCCTCTTGTTTTTATATTCCCCATACCATTCCTCTCCCCTACTAATCATTCCCCACATTTCCTTATATATTTCATTAGTAAGCTCACCTGATTTTAATATTCTTGGATTTTTACCCAGCACTTCCCTTTGTCCGTAACCAGTAATATCGCAAAATTTGGGGTTTACATATTCAATTTCACCAGTCAAATCGGTTATAACAATCGCCGATGTACTCTGATGAACCGCCCAGTATAGTTTCATTTTGTCATTTTCGGCTCGTATTCTCTCTTCAATTTCCTTTTGTAGTGACTTGTTTGCATGAGATAATTGTTCTGTTCTTTCCTCAACCCTCATTTCCAACTCAAAATGAGCTTTTTGAAGATCTTCTTCCATTTTTTTGCGCTTAGTAATATCAATAAAACTATCTAAATAAAATTCCTCTTCATTAATTGTAACTCTTACGGATGTTAAAATAACTGGAACCAAAGTTCCATTTTCTCTAACAAGTAAAACTTCCTTGTTAATAATGTTTTGCTCTGAATTCATCATTCCATCTTTAAGTAGAAAATGAGAGTCACGTGGTGTGCCTAATAATTTGCCCTTAACTGTGTTCATAATCTCCAAAGTCATAACGTTTGCGTCAGTAATCATATTTGTTTCGCAACTTACAAGCATAATACCTGCTTGAACCATTTCGATTATGTTTTTAAGCTCTCGTGAACTTTTAATTATGTCCTTCGTTCGAATGGCAATTTTCTGTTCAGTGACCTCTTTTAGATTAACAACCTCCCGGATTAAATCATAAGTATAAAGGTGCATAGCAAAATAATTAGAGTGCATCCTGAAAACGCTATAGACCGCTCCCTTATCAAATATTTCATTCGATAGATCTAAAATTATTAATCCTATTACACCGGCTTGAGCAATAAGTGGAATAAGAATATTAATTGAACTTTCCGATTCGGAATTATTTAGTGTCCATTCAACTATTTCTGAACCACTTAGAGCAGCTGCAACACCACCGTCATTGTTCAACTGCTCAAATATTTCTTTAATTATTGTATCTTCATGAGAAAGTGTAGAAGCACGGAAAGTAAACTCATATTCTTCCGTGTCAAGTAAAAATAATGCTGCTTCTCTGCATTCACTAAGGTTAGTGAATACACCCAAGCCCAGTTCAATCACCTCAGAACTTGATTTATCCCTCAACTCGAATGGATTGAAGTTTTTAACCGACTCCATGAATGCGCTGAATGATGCAATATTTAAATTTTGCGAATTCATTTTAATATTAAACCAGCATTATATGGATAGTTCTATCAAAATCTTCAATCAGTCTCTTTCTGCAAGAAGTAAAATAACCTTCCGGAAGATTAAGAATATCCCAGACTCTTTTATCAGGTTCATGAACTAGTCTGTCACCGGCGAATCCCAAATCCAGCATTCTTGCCATTATATCCGCAACATGAACCGAAGCAACTAATCGATCAGTTATGTCACCAGTTTTACCCTCATGATGAGCTGAAATAACATTTTGCAAATTTTTAGGCAGCTGCCATTTTTCTGCCAAAAGCATTCCTGCATAAGAATGATCAAAACCCAATATTTTCTTTTCCGCTATTCTGATTGAAATATTTTCCGTTTCTACCAAGTCCAACACTGTGGAATATTCATCATGCGCAACTTCAAGAAAGAGTAGTTTACCAATATCGTGAATAACACCACCCAGGAAATAGTTTTCCACAGATTTTTCCCCGATGGCACTACCTATCATTCTGGTTGCTATTCCTACCCCAATGGAGTGGGCCCAAAAATCTACCGGTTTAAAATTTGCCAAAACCTTGTCTTTTGAGAAGAAGTCAATTACGGTTAAAGCAAAAACAATATTTCTGACTTCGGTAAAGCCAAGATACATTATGGCTTGTGTTATTGTATCAATTTTTCCCCTGAAACCGAAAAATGGCGAGTTGGCTACTTTTAATATTTTGAATGCCGAAACCTGATCAGCGGCGAGTACTTTTGCTACTTTTTCAGAGGAGGCCCGAGGGTCTTCAATAGCTTCCGATAATGTTGAATAAACAGTTGGAAGTGTTGGAAGCTTTTTTACTCCATTTAATATTTTGTCCTTCAGATCCATAATAAATTTCCTTCAAACTATTTATCTCAACTTGTCTAATATATTGTCCATACCCATTTGAATGAGATTTTCTTCAAATTTGTTTTTTGGTGTCCAATATATTTTTTTGGCAAGAATAGTCTCTGCCTCAGCCATCAACGATTCATCAATGGGCTCCTCACCTTCATCATCTGAAACTATCACAAGCGTTTCGATGCCCCATGTTCTAAAAAGGTTTTTATGTTTTTTCTCTAATTTTACATTAGCTCCTAAAAGAACCTGACCGAACTTGTTTTTAAGAGGAACAGCGAGTTCCATTCCCTCTTCAAAATCATCAAGTAGGATTGTTTTATTCATTAAATACTCCTTATCACCTTATAATACAACAATTTAATAATCGAAGATTATGTGACTAATTTTAGCTTCAATCTTATCTTTTTATAGTAGTAAAAGAAATGCAATCTATTCTAACTCATATCTGATTCTTAGAATATAGTAACGCAGAGGATAACCAAAGAGTTGTATTAATTAAGATAATATTCAATTTATTTAAGTGCTATACTAGTTAAATGGGGTTTCTGCTGAATTAGGATAATGTTATTAATGAAGTAATTGTTGAATGCTGAAATTAAACCATCAAAAAACCTCCGATTTGCTCCGTCGGAGGTTTCAAATAATGACTTAGCCTAATAATAATAAAGAGGTTGAATGTTTTGAAATTCAATTAATCAGTTAAGTTATCTACAATAATTGCAGGTTCTTCATTGCCTGGTTTTTCGTTTTCGTATCGAAGTTCATATAAATGATCAACCTTTGCAACGCAGTTGATATCAAGAAATCTCTCAAAAGGATGTCCTGGATTATTAGGTTCGACAGTGAATTCTTTTTGGTCCAGAACATGATCATCAAGGAACCTAACAAATACTTTCTTGTCCGTTTTATTAACAAAATGTACTGGATAAACAGTAGCTAAACTTGGGTCCCTCCATATTTTTTTCTTTTTGTCATCCGGAGTGGGAATACCCCCCTGATCATTGATTGTAATTGGTTTTGGATCCATCTTAAATCTCCAATAATTTAGTTGAAAAAATAAAATTAATTAAACAAGAATGAGGTAATATTATATGATCATTATTTGTAAACAATTATGGCAATGAACCAACCATCTCCTTAAACTTTTGATCTGTTATTAAATTTTTAAGCCCAAGTGTCTTACGTACTTTGTTTATTGCAAATCCGTTTTTTAGTGCTTTCATTATCCAAATCAATGCCTTATCTCTATCATGCATCCACTCTTCGTAGATTTGACCTATCAAAAATTGCAAGTAAACATCAGCAGGATTTGATTGAACTAAAATTGTCAAAATCGAATCTGTCTTTGAAAGATTTCCTGCCATCCCATAATAGGTGGCAAGACTTCCTAAGGTATTAAGATCATTCGGGTTAACACCCAATTTTAATTCGGCTAAGGATATAGCTTGATTGTTTGCGTAATTAATTTTTTTCTTTTGTCGTTTTGTCCAATAGTAAGATGATGCTAGATAACCCCAAATTCGATAGTCCCCATCATTTAATTCTAAAATTCTTTCATAAGTCTGGGACGCTTCCTCATAATTCCCATCCTGAAAATACATGGAAGCAAGATTTGAATAGGTTCTGTAATCTGTTTCTATTGACAATGCTTTTTCATAGAACCTAATTGCTTCTTTTGATTCATCCAAATACGCAAACATACTTGCAGTATTTTTGTAACCCAAAGCACTATTGGGAATCAAGTCAATTACTTTTGCAAACTGATTTACGGCTTTATCGTACTTGCCCTCCCTGAAGTAAAAGACACCAAGAGAATTGTAGACTATCCATAAATCTGGTCTAATCGCAATAGCTTTTTGATATGATTTTTCTGCTTCATCATTTTTTTTAAGATAAAAAAAAGTTAAAGCCTTCTCCTGATATGCCTCCCAATTCGTTGGATCCAATTCAAGAGCCTTTTGGAGCTCAGATAATGCAAATTCATTTTGCCCCTGTAAATTGAATAACTTAGCCATTATTATCTTCGCTTGTATTAACGTTTCATCAGAAGTCATAGCTTGCTTACAAGATTGGATTGCTTTATTGATGTCACCAGTTTCTCTACTTTTGTCATAAGAAATTTGATAAGCATCCGCTAAGCCAGCATGAGCTAAAGCGAAGGTTGAGTCGAGACCTACTGCCCTTTCAAGCAATTCAATAGCTGAGTTAATATTCTCTGCTATCTCGTAATTTGTTAGATAACCCCTCGCCTTTACATACAACTCATAAGCCTCTGGGTCAGTTGTTCCACCCTTCTTCATCTTCTCAAGACTCTCAGGTTTTAGTTCAAGGTTAAGCATCTCAGCTACTTTAATAATCGCTTCATCCTGCAGATAAGAAACAGTCGTCAACTGATCATCAATCATTCGGGAGTCGATTTGTTCTTTGGTTTCAGCATCTATCAGGTTTATGGTAACGCGGTAACCTTTTTGCAGTGCCTGCACACTTCCTTCAATAATCAGATTAGCGGCGTACTTATTATATGCATCTTCGGGGGTTGTAATTTTGTTGCGTCTAATCTCTCCTGCTGGTACAACCCATAGCTTGCCATAGAACTGTTCGAGTTGTGAGAGTTTGCTTGTAAGTGTTTCCACTAACCCAGCGCCAAATGCCTGGACTGATGAATCATCACCAAAAGTAGTAAAAGGTAAAATTGCTATGTGTTTTTCATCTGGCGTCATGTTCACACCAGCAAACTTGAGTAATTCATCCCCCTTAAATATTGCTAGTACAAGGAGAGCTAAGACCAATAAGCTGGTTATTGTAATGTTTCTTTTTCTATGGATCGGAAGAGAATAAATAACTGTCTTCTGCTGGTCTTCCAAAACATTATCGGAAGCTCTAACTCCGGCAGATGTTTGCGCGATAGAAGATACGCGAATAGGTGTTCCATCCCGAAGGCTCTTCAGATTAATTAGCAAATCACCGGCATTCGGATACCTGTCATCAGGATTTTTAGCAAGACATTTTTTTATTGCCTCAAACAAGTTTTTATATTTTTCGTCATCCTCTTCAATCTCTTTTGGCTCGGTGTTGAGAATAGAGTAGATAACAGCCTGCTCATATTTTCCCTTAAAGGGCATAGACCCGGTGAGCATCTCATACATCATTACACCAAGAGACCATATATCGCTGCGGTGGTCGACTTCCTCGCCGCGTGTCTGTTCAGGCGACATGTAATTTATTGTGCCAACCGTGCTGCCCATTTGGGTAAGGTTCATTTGTCCGGATTGTTTGGCCAGACCAAAATCCATTACCTTTATAAGCCCGGACTCTGTTAACATAATATTGGCACTCTTAATATCCCGGTGAACAATTCCCTTATCATGCGCCGCCTTAAGACCTTCAGCAATCTGAATGGAATAATTTATCACTTCATCAGTTGTAAGAGATTCCTGAGCTAATTTTTTAGCCAGCTCAACACCCTCAATAAATTCCATAACAATAAAGGTTTCGTCGCCAACTTCTTCGGTAGCGTGTATTGTTGTAATGTTTGGGTGATTAAGAGCTGCGGCGGCTTGCGCCTCGATTACAAAGCGTTTGCGCATCTCAGGATTAAACGCGAGTTGCGGTGGAAGAAATTTTAAGGCAACCTGCCGGTTCAGTTTTTTATCGAGTGCCTTATAAACCACGCCCATACCACCGGCACCCAGCTTTTCCAGAATTTCGTAGTGTTTGAAGTTTTTGCCTATCATTCTAACCGCGTTTAATTATTGTAAGAGTTTTATCGTCAAGCTGTGTTCCGCCCAGTGTATAGTTATCAAGCTCTGAAAATATCACACTTATCATTTTAGCAGCTGAGAGAGAAATGTTTTGAGAAATTATATCAGCCAGTCGAAAGTCACCAAACTGCTGCTCGTTGGCATTCTCCGCCTCAATGATTCCATCAGAGTAAATTATTAGGGTATCACCAATTCTAAGATTTATGGTTTTTTCTGTGTAGTCATATTCGGGTTGAATTCCCAAAACGATATCTTCTGTTTCCAGTTTTGCAATTTCGTATTTGTCTGAAATTATAATCGGGTTTTCGTGTCCAGCTGAGGAATAAGTCAGGTCCCCACTAACCTGATCAAGAATACCAAGAAATAATGTGGCGAATTTATCCGACTCAATACTGTTAAAAAGAAACTTGTTAGATTCAGTTAAACAGTTACCACAACTGCCAGTAAGCAATATTTGAGTCCGCAAAATTGCCATAAGGTTAGCCATAATAAGTGCCGCCGGCACACCTTTACCGGAAACATCACCAAGACAAAAAGCGAGTTTATTCCCCGGCAAAGGAATAAAATCATAAAAGTCACCACCAACATCCTTGGCAGAGATATTAATACTTGCTATGTCGTATCCCTCAATTTGCGGCAGACTTTTCGGTAATAATTTTTGCTGAATATCTTTAGCCAGATCCATTTCTTCTTTCAGTTTATGGAGCGTCTTCTCTTCATTGTATAACCTTGCATTTTCAATAACCTGTGCTGATTGTGTCGCGCAAATAGAAAGCAAACGTTTGTCAGTTTCGCCAAAACCTTCATCGCCGATTTTATTAAAGACGGAAATCATTCCAATCATTTTTCCCTTAACAAACATTGGCACACAAAGAAGCGAACGGATTGGTGAATCTTTCATAGCTGAGATATCGAAAAGATCTGTCTTTTCAAAATCATTGACAAGTATTGAAGTTTTGTTGTGAAGTATGTGACCCATCAACTGGTCATCCAGCCGGAACGGAAGTGAATCAATCAGGCTGTTCTTCTTGCGTATCATTGTTTCGAAAGGTCTATCTTCCTCGGGTTGCGTTAATAACATTACAACCCCCTCTTCAACATTAAGGTGCTTTACACACTTCTGTATTATGAGGCTTTCAATCTGCTCGATTGATTGAGTAGATGAAATTGCTGTTGCAATGTCATTAAGAATAGATAATTCATCGACAGTATTTTGTAGCTCCTGATTCTCGTCTTTAAGGTTATTAATGATTTTTTCAAAATCTTTTTCGCCCATGGCAATATTTCTCTTTCTCTACAAACAGATAATATTCACTTCACTGATCATAGAAGATTAGTTGAAAAATTAGTACGTATGTTGGATCGCCCTAAGTAGGAGTGATATCTAATGAATAGTTAGTTTACCTGAAAAAACTATTCATTGCTTCGTCTGCATTGTTATATATTGAAAAAACTTTGTCCATTCTCGTAACCATAAAAAGCCAGGTTTTAACCTTATCGTTGGTAACCAATCTAAGGTCCCCTCCACGGGATGTAACCTTTCTTAAAGATGCTACAAGAGTACCCAGGAAAGTTGAGTCCAGTATTCTGCACTGTTGAAGGTCTATTAATAATTTTGTGGAGCCTTTTTCAATTATTTCATTAAGATATTCCCTGAATGCCGCGGAGTGTTTTATATTGCATCGGTAAAGATTTACGGATACAACAATAATACCATTGATCTCTTTTTCAGAAAGGACGTTTTGGATTGGACCGATATAAGAGTAAGGTTGAACATGATCCGTTTTTACGGCAATAGATTTTTCGCGAATTACATTTATAGGATTTTGCGAGTTTTTGTTCGGTGAGAACCCGATTTCGATTAGTTCAGAATCATCAATCGATTGAGCATCTTGAGTACGAATAGTTTTATTAAGTAATTCATCCAATCCAAAATACTCATCCTCAATAAAGACTTTGGTGGAATTATTGCCAATAACTTTTACAGAACCCTTTACCACAAGATATAGGGAGTGAGCTTCTTCATCCCGCCTGTAAACCATGTCACCCTTACTAGCAAAACGACGCTTGCCTGTCAGGTTCTCTAAGGTTTCCAGCTCTGTAATCTTCTCTTCTATTTTCTCCATTTCTTCCGCATAAAAACTAGGTAGAATATGATGAATGTATTGTCCTCGCATTAATTTAATCGGTAACTACGTTTATAACATAATTTAATGGGCTTTCAATGTCAAGGAAATCCATTAATCCAAACTTAGTAAAGCTGCGCCCGTAATAACCGATATAGAACAACTTCTAAATAGAGAAGTGCGGAACCTTCTCTATCAATGGTCAACAAATCATCATGAAGCTTCCATCCTTATCATTTTAGCAGGATAAATTTTCTAACAGCTCTGTTCTCCTTAGTCCTTAGACAATAGAAATAAACACCGCTATCTAATTTTTCCGCATTGTAAAAAACTTCGTGCTTTCCACTCTGCCTGAATCCCTTATCAATTACTTCAACTTCTCTGCCTAGTAAATCGTAAACAGTAAGAATAATTTCACCGGCATTGGCAAGATAATAATTTATTGTAGTACTCGGATTAAAAGGATTTGGATAATTTTGTTCAAGTGAAAATCTGGTAGGGATTTCATCATTTTCATTTATCCCGGTAGGATTTACATTAAAAACATAGACCAGATCATTTAAGGTGCTATCGGCTTTCATCCCACCATAAACTTTTACTCTTTGGTTGACAGAATCGAAATAAGCAGTTGCGCTGAATAATCCAAGAGGTAAATCTGCTTTTTGAGACCAGGTTTCAGTGTCATAATCAAAAAACCATGTTTCTTTCGAGGCTTCAAAACCTTCAGTTTTATATAACGCGTTTGTAAAATAGCCCCAACCGCCAATCTTCAGGATTCCATTCGCCAACTCAACCGTTGCTGCTAAAGGAGAGAATACAGGAGTATCGCCACTCGCGGCTGTTGTTATCCATCCACGTGTTGAAGTGTTAAGCTTAAACATGCTCGTTCCACCAAGAAATATTTCGGGGATAAAAATGTGTCCGTTGTGAAAGAATAATCCCTGTCCCCAAACTTCATGAGGGCAATTATTAGGAAGTTGAGTAAATCCAATCTCGTTTATTTTCCTCAGGTATTTAAATGAATTTGTACCGGAAGAAAATGACCAGACATCATTAAGAAAATGGGCGTCACCAATCTGTCCACCCAAAATTATGGTCTCGCTCTCAGGTGTATTGATTACACTCGCATGCCAACGCGGCAAGGGTAATTGTCCTGTTACAACTTCTTCGGTCCATGCGTTTGCAGCCGGGTCATAACTCCAAAGATCATTCATCAACTGATGATTCTCTCCCAGACCCCCAAATACATACATTTTATCATCAGTCTCTAGCCACGCCGCATGATCTTTTCTTTCAGGAGGTACGCTGCCATTAATAACAACTTCGTTCCATTCATTATCCTGAAAAACATGAAGATCATTGAACAGATCTGCGTTTTCATCTTCGCCGCCAAACATCATAACCCGACCATCCGATAATTGAACCATACTGTGTCCAGCACGCTGAGGAGCATTTTCTTCGGTAGGAGCCCATGTTTCAGTTCCGGTTTGGGCTTGAATACTAATATTAAATAGTACTACAGAAATTAGAAAAAGCATAAACGAATGAAGATTTCCACAGCGGAAATTCGGAAGTGATATCATAATACACCTCTTTGCTATTTATATATTGAGTTTCAAAAATCGGAAGAGTATTTTTTTTGTCACCAAACAGTTACTAAAATACCCCATTTTTTCAAAAATGAAATACTTTATTATTGTAAAACAATTTTTGTGCTTTGAGTCAAATTCCAGGTTTTGATCTGAAATGGAGATGAAAAAAAGAATGAATATCAAACAAAGGAACCGGCATAAAAACCGGTTCCTAAAATTTATCCTCTTAAAGCGGTTACGATGTTAACTGTTGCCGCTCTTACAGCCGGGAAGAATCCACCTAATATTCCCATAAGTAAGGCAAAGATAACAGATGAAGTTGCTACGCTTGCTGAAAAAACGAATGAGAATGAGAGCTCAGAAAACGACTGAAAGTTTAGTGTTGATATGGAGAAGAACTGAAGGAACATTGAGAAGAATAATCCAACTGCACAGCCAATCAGTGAAATCAAAACAGATTCAATGAGGAAAGCAGAAAGAATACTTCGTCTGCTAAATCCTAAGGATCGCAAAGTACCTATTTCTATTGTTCTGTTGGCAACTGCCGAGTACATGGTTATTGTAGCACCAATAGTAGCTCCCAAACTGAAGATAACGGTAATAAATATTCCAAGGATGCTGATAAAACCTGAAAGGAATTGTGATTGCTCCTCGTAGTATTTCTGTTCCAGTTTCACTTCAAATTGCTGCAGTCTTCTGTCCGATTCAAATATTTTTTGAACCTTGTCAAAATTATTTAAATCATCAAGCTTAAATGTTACAGCTGAGGCACTGCTGCCACGGTTAAAAGCATCCAGCAGCTGGCGGGAATCGCCCAAAATCTCAGAATCAAAACCGCTGCCTCCGGCATCAAAAGTGCCTACTATTTTCCATTCATCACCGGCAAACTTAATCTGGTCGCCAACATCAGAATTGAGGAATTTTTTATGAATCGCCCCACCAACAATTAACTCGCGAAGCGCCGGATTAAACATTCTGCCCGATGTAATCTTTATATTGGGTCTAAGATAAATGGCCTGCTCCCCAATGCCCCGGACTGTAATATTGCTCATACCGCCATCCTTAATTTTCAGGTTGATGATAACAACAACTTCATCGGAAAGTATGGGATCGCCCTTATCATTTTTTGCAATATGCGGAAGTGTTTTAATAATATTTTGGGTATCACCATCGATGATGCTCGAAATTTCACTCGTCGCTGATTTCCTCACCACTTTAACGTTTTCCGGAAGACCTGTTGCAACAAGTGTTTTCTTAACGCCATCAGCCATCATCAATACCGCAGAGAAAACAAGAACAACAAGTGCCACACCGAATATTGTAATCCCTGTGGTAAGTTTTCTCGTCTTAAAATTTTTAATAATATATTTAAATGGAATTTTCATTTTTAGTCCCTCATTTAACCTACAAACCGGAAACCATCAACAATTTTGGTTGTCAATGCTCTCTGAATTGGGAATATGGCTGCAGCTACTCCAATAATTAATGCTGCCGAGATTGCCAGAATAAGCGTTATTGGTTCAACCTGAAATACCGGGAAAAAACCTTTAGGAATAACCTGGGCAAATCCGTTGATTATCGGATAAGTAAGGAAAATACCCAAGCCACCACCTAATGCTGAAATGAGTAACGACTCACCCAATATTAAGCCTGTGAGATGGAAGGCAGAGAATCCCAATGTTTTGAAAACAGCATATTCGCGTGTTCTTTCACGAGCCGACATAATCATGGTATTACCTAACACAAGCATTATGATCCCTACAATAACAAACGACAAGATATTCATTGCGGTAATAATAGCCCCGGTAGAAGAAATGAATCCCTGGGTAAAGGCTCTTTCAGTCTCGGTTTTTGTTTCTGCCAGTGAATTTTTAAACAGGGCGTCAATCTTAGTTGAAATTTCTGCCGACTGTAAAGGATCCTCGACTTTTACAATATACCAACCAACATTTCCTTCGCGCCCCGGAGATTCAGCTTTCATCCGCTCATCAAGATAAGTCCAGTGGAAAAGCATTTGCGTGGCATCCGTATTTTCAAACTTAGGCTTGTAAATTCCACGAATAACAAACTCCCAGGTTCCGGGATAAATGTCCCCTTCAAGGGTAACTAAGTCACCAATTTTGAAATTATATTGTTTCGCAATACTCTCTCCAACAACGCAGGAATTTCTTTCCTTTTGGAAAGCAGCTTTCTCATCATCAGACAAAGAAAATTCAGGATATACTTCAAAAAAAGTTTCATCGTCTACAGCCATCCTGGCAAAAAACTGACTTTTGTCTTTATATACTCCGCCAAACCAGGTTGCAAAACTCAGATTGGAAACTCCCGGAAGAGCAGCAATTTTTTCCTTGTAAGAATAAGGGAGAGGGAAAATAAATGAAATTGCCTGTCTGGTAATAAGTCTGTCTGCCGCGGCGGCGTCAACGCCAACGTTCCAGGCTGTATAAACCGTACGTAATATACCAAAGGCAATAACAGCCACAGCTATACCAATAATTGTAAGTATGGTACGGAGCTTGTGCCTAAGTATATTTTTAAATATTAATTTAAATACTTTCATGATGGCTCCACTACTAAGTCGCCTTTATCCAAATGTACAACTCTTGTGGCTCTTTCTGCCGCGTGCGGATCGTGTGTTACCATAACAATTGTCTTCTTGAATTCTTTATTCAATCTTTCCATCAGCGTTAAAATTTCATCGGCAGAAGTTTTATCCAAATCGCCTGTGGGTTCATCAGCAACAAGAATAACCGGATCAGTAACGATTGCTCTTGCAATAGCCACTCTTTGCTCCTGCCCGCCCGATAATTGTTTAGGATAGTGGTGGATGCGATCGCCAAGCCCGACAATATTAAGCGCCATTTCAACATGCTTCTTTCTTTCAGACCTCGACAACTTTGTTAATAGAAGCGGCAGTTCAACATTTTCATAGGCTGTTAGTACGGGGATCAGATTATAAAACTGAAAAACAAACCCGACATTTGATGAACGCCATTTGGCTAATAGTGATTCGCCGAGTTTTCCAATATCAGTTCCGTTTACTAAAACATCACCGCTGCTTGGTTTATCAATCCCGGCAATTAGGTTAAGCAAAGTAGTTTTGCCGGAGCCTGAAGGTCCCATCAGGGTAAGGAATTCACCCTCTTCCACTTCCAAATCAATATCCTGCAAAACGGGAATTTCAATTTTATTCCGCCAGTAAGATTTAGCTAAATTTTTCACCTGAATAATTACAGACATTAATGACTCCTCAGTTTATTTAATTTTGACTTTTACTTCATTTTTAATTTCATCCGTAAGGTTATTTATTACCCTGTCTCCATTGTTCAAACCACCGGTAATTTCATAATAATCGCCAAGGTCTCTTCCAATTGAAACGGGCATTTCCGTAGCCAAATCATTGCGGACTACAAATACAAAACTATTCCCGCCCTCTTTTCGTATTGCATTTTTGGGCAGTACCAGATACTGTTCTTGTGTTAGAACAACATCTTTTTCAATATCATTAAGGAAAAGAACCTTCGCACTCATCTCGGGCAAGACACGGGTATCGTAGTTTTTGAATCCTACTTTTACCATTACTGTGGCTTTCGACCTGTCAGCAGTGGGGACAATTTTTGCGACGTATCCTGCGTAATTGTAAGAAGGATAAGCATCAAGAGTAATCTGGCAACCCTGATCCGGTTTTATTTTTTCTATGTTTGATTCAGATACATCTGCCTCAACCTGAAGTGAAGTCATATCAGCCATGGTTACAACGGCTCCTCTGGAATTTACACCTGCACCAAGCGGCGCAACTACTTCTCCAACATCGGCATTTTTGGTTAAAACTGTACCGTTAAAAGGAGCTCTGATAAGTGTATTTTCCAGGGCAACTTCAGCGCCAAGAACCATCGCTTTTGCAACATCAATAGAGGCAAGTACTTTTTGATATCTTGTTTCGGCAGCGTCAACATCCATCTGGCTCGTAAATCCTGATTTCAGAAGTTCTAATTGACGATTGTAATTTCTTTCGGATTCTTTTAAATCCGCCTCGCTCAATTTTTGGTTGGCTTTAGCCTGTTCAAGCTGAGCCTTAATATCGCTATCTTCAATTCGCGCGATAATCTGATTTTTAAAGACCGCATCCCCCTCTACAACTCCCAGCTGAACAAGCCGACCTGTCGCTTTTGAAGCCACGGCAGCTTTTCTCTGAGCTACTACATAACCGCTGGCAGTTAACACCGCGTTTGACTGGGCGGGCGTTTGAAGGGTCACTGAAGTTAATGAAACTTCAATATCTGCTGTAAACAATTTTGTATAACCATAATAAATAGCAAAACCAACAACGACCAGCACAATAACTGTAATTATTGTATTAATCAGTCCTTTATTCCTGTCCGGGTTCACTGTTTTATTTGATCTGTCAATTCTCAGTGAGGATAAATCTGCATTCTTTGTTTCCACTTTTGCTCTCAGAATTAGTTTCCAAAGTAATTTTTATTATTAGTAGATAATTGCATAATTAAGGCAAATCCATAGTCTTGCACTAAACATAGTTTAGTGGATACTGGTTCTGTTTACCAATAGAATTTAAAATCTTAAGTGTAGTTATTAACCCGTATTGCTTCTAAATCATCCCTACGAGCTAATCATTGCTCTGCCAGCAACATTCCATTTGACGTATAAATCTAGATTAAGTTTGAAAAATATTAAGATCGATACTACTAAAAAGAAATATTTTACTCGTATAAAATAATGAAGATGTGTGACAAAAATTTTACAATTATTGCTTTTTTCATAATTTCACAAATAAGGCATCATTATTAGTTTTAGAAAAAAATCAATTGTTATTTCTGAGCGGGATTTCTTTCAGGTTAAATGAGAGATCGGTTCGTTAACAAAGACTTAGTTTTTCCTTCTTCTCTTTCCCGCATTCTTTTGGCGTACTTCGGGTTTTACGTGAGCAACCGGATTCCTGGTGGGTAAAGTAGCAATATCTTTCTGCTTGTTTTTGCCGCCAAGTTCTTTTTCAACAAACAGCTTTTCTCTTGTGAAAGGATTAACTCCTGTATAGTACATGAGAGTTGAGTAGGTGGAAGGTGTTGGAGTAAATATCTGAACCTGTTCGGGAGAAATCTCCAATCTATCGGAAGCGAATGTTTTTAATTCTTTCATTTCTTCACCTGAACAACCGGGGTGAGCGGCAATAAAATAATAGGTAAGAAACTGGTTCTTACCCGCCTCTTTTGAATAGCGGTAGAACATATCCTTAAATTTTTCGAGAGACTTCTTACCCGGCTTGCCCATCAAATCCAGTACTTTATCATTGGAATGCTCGGGAGCTATTTTCATTTGCCCGGATGTATGTTTGCTAACAACCCGTTTTAGATATTCATAACCATATTTATCATCATCGGTAACAAGATCATATCGAATCCCGCTGGCGACAAAAATCTTTTTAATCCCCTCAATTCTTTCCATCTTCTCAAGGATTTCAATATTGGGTTTATGGGTTGGTTTTAAGGCGCCGCATGTATCGGGGAATACGCACCGCTTTTCTTCGCAGACACCAAGCTTCAGTTTCTTGTCGCACTCATATCCATACATATTTGCTGTAGGGCCGCCAACATCTGCAATGTTGCCCTTAAAAGTTTTGTCTTTTGTAAAATCGTTCGCTTCATTAATAATGGATTCCTGACTCCGGCTAACAATAGTTCTTCCCTGATGAACAGCTATGGCACAAAAGTTACACTCGCCGTAACATCCACGATGTGTTGTTATTGAATGACGAATAGTATCCAGGGCACGGACCTTTCCTTCCTTGCCGTAATATGGATGAACCTCTCTCTCAAACGGGAGGTCATAGTAGGAATCAAGTTCTTTCATGGTTGGATTTGGCTGCGGCGGGTTTTGTATGTAATACCTGTCACCTGTCTGCTGACATAAACCTTTAGCCGTAATAGGATCATTATTGTGATAGAAGAGTTCGAACATTTCTGCGAATGCCTTCTTGCTTTCGACACACTCTTCAAAGGAAGGAAGTTGAACATATTTATAGTTTGGCTCACTGGAGATATAAGCAACACCTTTTACGGAATCTCCGCTTTTACCCTGTTTAAGTTTTTTGGTCAATTCAAGTGTTGCCTTTTCGCCCATGGCATAAACAAGGTAATCAGCTTTCGCATCGAAGAGCAAGGATCTGCGGAGCTTATCTGACCAGAAATCATAATGAGTAATTCTCCTCAGGCTAGCCTCAATCCCACCAAGAACAATCGGTTTGCTGCTTTTATAGTATTGCCGAATAAGATTGGAGTATTTAATTACGGCGCGGTCGGGGCGTCTGTTGTTCACTTCGCCCGGTGTAAAGTCATCTTGTCTGCGTTTCTTTTGTGATGCCGTATAGTTCGCCACCATGCTGTCAACGCTTCCGCCAGTCACGCCCCAGTAAAGTTCAGGTTCGCCAAGCCGCTTAATATCTCTATCGTTAGTCACATCCGGTTGAGCAATAATCCCCACCTTGTAACCATGTTCAAGAAGAAGCTTACCGATAACTGCAACACCATTAAAGGAACTGTCGATATATGTGTCGCCTGAAACGAGAATAATATCAAGTTTATTCCAGCCGAGGTGGTTCACTTCTTCAATGGTTGTGGGGAGAAACATAAATTCCTACTAAATATCTTATTTACAAATAAAGCTCATTAAGGATGGAATTACAAGGAGAATATTAAAATACAAATAGCACGCTGATAACGCAGATTTAACAGGTTATCACAGATTAAAACTGTGAATATCAGTCTGATCCGCGTCATCTGTGTTCTATTTTTTACTCGCTTTTTTGAAAAACTATCTGCGACGGAAAGTCTCCAGATAAATAAATACGTTGTGTTGCTTTCTGAAAATCACTCTCATCCGCAGAATATATGTCAACAAACTTTTGCGGATTCCTGTCAAATAGCGGAAACCAGCTGCTTTGTATCTGAACCATTATTTTGTGCCCCTTCTTGAAAGTATGAGCAACATCGTTTAGATCAAATTTCAAATTTGTTACTTCGCCGGGAACCATTGCTTCGGGCTTTTCCATGCTATTTCTGAATTTAGCCCTGAAGATATCTCCCCTAAGCATCATCTGATATTCATCTTCACGATTCATTTCTTCGCCGGGGATTACATCAATCACTTTTACAACAAAGTCACAATCTGTCCCACTGGTTGAAACAAATAAATCAACTCCAATTTTTCCCAGCACAGTAAGGTCTTCTTCAAGAATTCGTGATTCGAATACTAGCACATCTTCACGATCAGCCACAAATGATTGATCTTCCACCATGTATGGTTTCGGTACATCAGTGGTAACCTGTGCTGTAAATGGAACCGGGTTGGATGGATCACTTATATATTCGGCATAATCTAACTTGTCAATCCCGGAAGGTTTGAAAGATAATGCCCCATTGGGGCCTAAATATAATGGTGTATCAACAAGTCCATTAGGGGGCCAAACATCGAATTCTTTCCACTCATTTGAGCCCGTAATAAAAATACTCGCCTCAGGAATTGTAAGATTTCCTTTCCCCTTCAAATGATAATTGAAAAATGGCAGAATAATTTTTTCAGCATAAAAATCACGTGTCTTGCTGGCAAATGAAATATCACCTAAACTATCTCCCGCGCAACGAACCCAACCACCATGGTACCATGGACCCATTACCAGATTATTCTTACTGCCGGGACTATTGGCTTCAATCGTCTGATAAGTCTTAAGTGCGCCATTCAGGTTCTCAGCATCGAACCACCCGCCAACAACTAAAGTGGCTGGTTTAATATTTTTAAGGTGAGGAAGAATATTTCTGGCTTTCCAGAATTCGTCATAGGTGCCGTGGGTTATAATATCATTCCAGAAGGGTATTTTGTCATGATAATAATTTTCGTTTACATTTTTAAGTGGGCCCATTTCCAGAAAAAATTTATATCCGTCTTTGGTCGGGAACTGAAACTCTGCAGGCCAACTATCTGTCAATCCATTTCGTTCAGGGCCGAATACATACATAAATCCGAAACTGCCTCCAAGTGCAAGCGCGCCATTGTGGTGCCAGTCATCACCGTTAAACCAATCCGCAATGGGAGCCTGCGGTGAAACGGCTTTAAGGGCAGGATGAGCATCAATAGCGCCGGCGGAGGCATAAAACCCGGGATATGAAATTCCGAACAGACCAACATTACCATTGTTGTTTGGAACATTCTTAACCAGCCAGTCTATAGTGTCATATGTATCTGTGCTCTCATCAATATCAGCTGCACCTGATTTCTCGTTAAGGTGCGGACGCATGTTTACATACTCACCCTCTGACATAAATCTGCCCCGAACATCCTGATAAACAATTATGTAATGTTCTTTTATATAATGATTCCATGCATATCGTCTGTGAGCATAATAACCAGTTGAATCACCATAAGGTCCTATGCTATAAGGTGTACGGAGAATTAATATTGGATATTCTATGGAAGTATCATTTGGTGAGTATACGATTGTATGAAGTTTTATCCCATCCCGCATCTCAATTCTGTGATTACTTTTAGAATAATTTTCTTCAAGATATGAGTCATCTACAAAGTATTTTTTTTCAGAAAAAGGTTTTTCAGCAGGTTTGCATGAAATAAACATTGTTGTTACAATAAACAAAGCGATGATTAAACTAAGAGTTCTCATTTTATCTCCATGTATTAAACAGAAAAGGAATGGTCAGCACAAATAAGATATCTTTCGGGGTAAGATTTTCTATTGATCTAACTGAAGTAAAAATAATTGAAGTTAGGCAAATGTCAAAATACTTTTAAGGTATTTTGGTAATTCTGTACCTGGAATGGAGTCAAATGCCAATTTTTATATCAAAAACATTAAGTAATGATATCGCTTCCGGGAGGGAGAATTTCGCCTCTTTCAATTTATTATTGACCGGATTAATTGAATAGTCCTTCGCATCACTAAAATCAGCTTTCGAAAGATTGGTCTGGTCGAAAAGAGTACCTGTTAGTGTTGTACCGGAAAAATCGGACGCCGTCAAATTGGTTTTATAAAAATCACAATCTACTACTTCGCTATTTATAAAATTAGTTTTAGACAACATTAGTTCTGAAAAATTACAATTATTGATGAGGCAAGCATTAAAATCAATCTCAATAAGCAGGTTATTCACTTCCACAAAGTTTATTCCAACCAGTTTACATTCAGTAAATTTCACACCCTGTAAACTTGTTCCCTTAAGATTTGTAAGACTGAGGTTGCACGATTTGAAGTGACAGTTTGTAAATACTGAGTCAAGAAAGATTGCTTTGGTAAAGTCACACTTTTCGAAAGTGCACTCATGAAATGATTTGGACAACAGCTTATAGCCGGAAACATCAAGATCTTTGAACTCTACTTTTTCAAATTCTTTTTTAGTACTCCCTTTCATACCTAATCTTATTCTCCAAATATTTTATGAGATTTGCGCACAAGTCTAAGCACAGATTCGTCCTGTGTATATTCATTTATTTTACTTAGCTCAATCCACTTAAGATCGTGAGATTCATCGCTAACCAGATACTCTTCAGAACCGTTGCAAATCATTAAAAACCTAATATCAAAATGGAAATGTTCAGGTTCAGTTCCTCGAGCAGGAATAGGATGAACATCAATATCAAATATTTCTTTAGAATAAGGATGGGAATCACTTAATCCTGATTCCTCTTCCACTTCCCTTATGGCAACATTCAGTGTATTTGGATCACCATCGGAATGTCCACCTAACTGCAACCACTTATCCAGTTTTTTATGATGAGTAAGAAGAGCATGCGATTTAGCTTTATTGAGTAACCAGGCTGATCCGGTAATGTGCCCGTAAATTTGTGATCTTTCGAAACAGTCCTGATAATCTGAAATAAACCTTACAAACTTGTTTGCAATATCACTTTCATCTGGAGTGTTCAATTTGTATTTATCCAATAAACCAAGCAAAGATTTTCTATGCATTTATTTCCTTTTTAATCACCACAAACATCACAATTCTGACAGGCTTTTTCACCAGGAAAGCCAAAGTAATCCGAGATGTAAGTTCTTCTGCAATCAACGGACTTAAAGTAATTGACAACAGAGAGTAGTTTTTTATTATCACTCAATAATTTTTCGGCAAGTCTTTTATCATCTTCCAGTTCATGCGGGAGCGAGCCAACTAATTTGAAGTTACCCTCTTCCAAAGTTCCTTCGGTAACACCATAGCGGTCCAACATTGAAAGAACAGTTTCTACACGAAAATCATTCCTATCTCTATGACTCATTCTCTCCCGAATATAATCTGCGCCCATTGCCGCTACAGCATCCTTATCAGTCTTAAGAATATCAAATACCTGTGAATAGTATTCTGCATTTGGATTTGCCCATTTGATAAACTCCATCTGCGTATAAAGATCCTGCTGGTTGTACATCATCAGGCATGTAGAGTCTTTTCCATCCCGTCCGGCGCGTCCAATTTCCTGATAGTATGATTCTATTGACGAAGGAACTTCGGCATGAATAACAAACCTGATATCAGGTTTATCGATACCCATTCCAAATGCATTTGTAGCCAGAATTAAATCCTGCTTGCCCGAGAGAAAATCCCGCTGAGTCTGCTTACGCCTTCTTGCCTCAAGCTTGCCATGGTAAACACCATGCCTGTAACCTTTATCACCAATAATCTGGGAATAATATTCAAGTTTTTTAATAAGTGAAAAATAGATAATTCCGGGACCTTTGTATTTTTCAAACATTCCATAAATAGCTTCAAGCGTTTCTTTTTCATCATAGATGTCTACCGTTTCCAACCTAAGGTTCGGGCGCTGAATGCCCTGATGAAACACCTCTATTTGATCCGGGGTTAACCCAAGTTTATCAATGATATCTTTCTGCACATCAGGGGTAGCGGTGGCAGTTAAAGCAATGGTAAGAGGATTACCCATAAACTCTCTGAATTCGGCAATCCTTGAATAATCCGGACGAAAATCATGTCCCCACTCAGATATGCAATGCGCCTCGTCTACAGCAAGCAGAGAAATTTTTGTTTTTTTAATTTCTTTAACAAAGTCAGGTTTTCTGAAACGTTCAGGAGTCACATATAGAAGTTTCACTTCACCATCAACAAATTTTTGAAGCCTGGCTTTACGCTGTTTTGGGGTAACGGTTGAATTAATAAATTCGGCAGGAATATTCTTTTTCTTGAGGGCATCAACCTGATCCTGCATTAAAGCAATAAGGGGACTAATAACAATAGTCCCCCCATCAAACATTAAAGCCGGTATTTGATAGCAAAGTGATTTGCCACCGCCGGTTGGCATCAAAACTAAAGAATGTTTATTCTCGTTTACAGTTCTTTCAATAATCCTTTCTTGCTTTCCACGGAACGAATCAAATCCAAAAAATTTATTCAGAACATCTTTTGCCTTACTCATAATCACCATTTATAACACTTCGCAGAATCAATTACTTAATTACTTTGTACTGATAATTTTTTACCATTCTCAAGAAGTACTTCGTACTTATAACCGAATCCAAAATCTTTATCGATGGCAACAGCCCCTTCAACTTCTACAATAGTACCAATTTCAAAAACATCATCAGTTGTTAAGGTTAAATCAAAGTTACCATCAAAATCAGTACCGTCCTGAATATGAACCCAATTCTTGCTCATGATAGCGGCATTGAACTTTGTTACTTTTCCACTTAGCTTAACCATCTTACCATTAAGGTCTGCCTTATTTTCGTACAAATCTGCAATTGTAATTCCCCCTTCGGCAGGTTCCACTGAAACAGTAATTTTATCGCCTATTGCTTTTTTACTTCCGGGAGGGGTATTTGCTTCTGGAGCATTTTCCAACATAAAGGGTTCGGTTCTTATTTCCTGAACGAAAAGAACGGATTCAAATGTGCGGTCTAAGTCCTCACTTTTGAAATTTTTCATTTCCATAAAATCTTTATAATAATATTTTTTACCTATCTCTATTTCCTGTTTTGGAATTGCAATCCAGATTTTATCACCATAGTCATCAACTAGAACATAAGTGTAAGATGCAACGTTAAGTACTTCTTCCGCAACTACTTCGATAGACTGTGGATCAATTTTCGATTTATCAACTACTACCTCTTTTTCATTTTGACAGGCACTAAAAGTTAAAATAACAACAATAAGGGTTAACGCTAAAGATTTCATATGGTACTCCTTTTGATAATTTTGGTTCGCAATATACGAAACATTTTCAAAAGCGTTCGACCTCATAATTGATTTTTGAACTTAAAAAAGATTTTCCTATTGGAAATCTATATTTTGTTTGCAATATTGCCTTCAGAATATTCGCTTTATCGACTACAAATCAAATAACCGGGGGGACAGTTTGATGAAAACACTAATCTATTCTTTTCTAATTATCCTATCACTTTCCATCACTTATGGTCAAAACTCTCAGAATGATGAGATTTCTGGCATTACAGGCTGCGCAATGGATTATATGGAAGGGGCGCTGTCAGGAGACGCCGAACGAATTGCCAGAGCGCTTCATCCCGATTTTAACAAAGTTTATCCATTTATCTATCCTGCTACACAAAAGACCACACTTGTATACGCCACTTACTCGGGACTTGTGGAATACACCCGATCGAATGGAATGTTCGTGGAACCGAACGAAAGAAACATCAAGGTAAAGATCCTGGACATCGAAAAAGAACTTGCCACTGTGCTTGTAACTTCTGTTAAATTTTACGATTACCTTCTTATGGAGAAAGTGGAAAGTGAGTGGAAAATACTTAACGTATTGTGGGTGCCAAATAAAATTGCAGATAGTAATTCAGGGAATGATATTGAGTTGGAAGAGGCAGCAATTGAAAAAACTGCAAGGAATTATGCTGAAGGATATTTTACAGGTGACGCAAACAGGATGACGCAGGCTATCCATCCCGAAATATATAAGTCGACATCAAACATTATTGAGAAAACAGGCAAAAAAGCATTTAGAAATATGGGCTCTTCTTTGCTGATTGAGGCTGCCGCCGGCGGACGAGGCAAGATACCTGAGAGTGAATGGAAAATCACCTTCGAAGTTTTGGATATCTTTAATAATATTGCCTCGGCTAAAATTTTCACTTCGCAATTCAATGACTATTTACATCTTGTAAAAATAGGCGGGGAATGGAAAATAGTAAATGTGCTTTGGCAGAGCGGACCCGAATACAAACGCAATTAATTTTAGGATTTTTGAGTGGGGATAGAGTGCTATTTAATGAGGATAAAAACTATCCCCTCTAAATTATTTTAATATTCCCATTTTTATAAAAGTGTCTGGTGTCTCAACAATCAAATCGAGCTCGTTTAGGTCAGAGTCTTCAACCTATTCGTAAGTTTAAAACTCATCATTAAGAGTCAAATCATTTTCATCAGTTTTACAATGAAAGAGGAGAAATATCATGTAGACTTCTTTTTATGTCCCATCCGCGAAAGATTTGGTATATGATCCATCCTTGAAAAACACAGGACTAATGCTATGAATTTCAATGCCCAATTCTTCTTTAAGTTCACGTCTGAGGGCATCATTCATATAACTAATCTCCTGAGACAAAAAATACCATCTTCCAACCTCCACCCTGGTTCATGAATCCTGCCCTATAATCAATCGGGCTCCTTAATTCATTTTGGCGTACATAACCGATTGTACCGTCCTGAGTCTCTAATTCAACCCAGTCTTTCCCTGAGAGATTTAAAAGATTTACTATCTCATAATTAAGAAAACTAATAGTTTTTGCCGCATTATCGGGTTTCGACTTCAACTTTACCTGAGGAGATATGATTGCTCCAAACTCAAATGCGTCAAACTCATCCGGCCAACGTGAATAGAGATAAGGGAACACGAACATCTTCTCCTCATAATTTTCCAAGGTGCCGCCTAAACCCAGGCAGGTTTTCATTTCAAGCCAGAATTCTGATCTTTCTGAATCAAGATTCCAATAATTTATAAAATCCTTCTTCCCGTCGTCGCCGCCAAATGAAACCTTAATATTGTCATCAAGAATTGAGGTTATAAAACCAACATCTTTAGAATCCAAAGCATTAAGCAAACGACTCTTAAAGACTATGAAAGTACTATCCAGAGAAGATTCATCGACCGGAAGAACTCTGACCACTAAGCTATCGTATACGGAATCGTAACTTGGCTGTACATTTCCTTCCTGCTCATTCTGCATCGATTCATCAACCGGAAGCATTTTATCATTCGGCCTGTTCTGGCAATTTGTAAACATTAAGAAGGCAAGAAACAAAGGTAAAAAAGTAAATCTCAGATTAATTAGCATTCCTGTTCCGAAATTAGTAAATGAATTTGCTGATAATAAATATTAGTGAAAAAAGAATTAGAAAAATAATTCCGCACCAACTCAATATTTTCAGCCACTTTTTTGGTCTATCGGTTTCAGGCATAAAATCAGAAGTAACAACTTTGTAGTTAATAATTGCGAAAACCGGAGCAGCTAAAAAGGAAACGATTGCCGCAAAGTCGAGCAGTGTTTTCAGTCCGCTTGTAAATAGTCCGATAATGATGAGAGAAGTAATCACCATTAATATACCAAACCACCAGTAAAAAGAATCGACCGAAGTTTTGAGCTTAGTAGAAATTAGCTTTAAGGAACCCGCCAGAGTTCGCGGATAGGCATCGAAAACAGTTAGCGTTGTGCTCATCATTGTGATGAACACGATGGTAGCAATGATTATCTCGCTCCACTCGCCAATGGTCTTGGTATAAAGAGAAACAAGTTGTGATGAGAACACGACACCACTGTTGGAAAATGTTTCGCCGCTGCCGAACATAACAAAGGCACCTAAACCAACAAAAAATAGCGCCATTATTGTAGTGCCGATGTAGCCTATGTGGAAATCCACCAGCGCTTCTTTTAAGGTTGGTTTGTACCTGGTCTGCTTACTTCGTTCAATTGCCCAAAGTGAGGGCCATACAGAAGATTCAATAGGAGCAGGCATCCATCCCATTAATGCAAGCAGAAAAGCAATACCCGCGGCATCCCAAAGTTCCGGTTGAGTAACTGTTTGATGGAGGCGTGTGGGATCTTTAATAGCAATTGTTATCAGTACGGTGGCAATAGTTGTAATGGCAAGGAGGGCAATCATCACTTTCATTATGCTGTCAAGGAAAGAATATCGACCAACAAACAGAACCGCCATAGTAACTAATAATACAAAAAGACTTATGATCATGGGCGAAAACGTTAGTCCAAACAGGTTGGCACACAAACCAGCAGTTACCAGCGTTACTGCGGCCGCGTTAATGATTGAAGTAAATACATTCATAATAAAAAATAACATTACAGTTGGCCGCCCAAGCTTGAGATAGCCTTCGAGAAGGGACTCACCTGTTGAGGCTGTATATCTATGTCCAAATTCAAAGAACGGGTACTTGAATAAATTTATTAGCAGAACAAGAACCAGCAGGTCTAATCCGAAATTTGCTCCCGCCCTTGTTGATTGAATTAGATGTGAACCACCAATGGCTGCACCGGCAAAGAGAATTCCGGGACCGATTGTTTTAAGAAGATTTTTAACTTTACCGTCTTTCATAAGTTTAGTCTTTCTCGTCTGATTAATGGAAATGAAAAAAATAGTGAGATTAAGTTCTCGTAAAAATATAACCTTCCAAATGCTGAATCAACTAATCATATCTCATTAACATAATTATTTCTTTTTCATGTTAAGATAGATTGGAATCCCGGCTATGAGTAACAACGTACCCCAAAATATAATTTCAAGTCCGGCACCCATAATTGCCCAGGCTGAATAGAGAAGAGCCAGACTTGCAATAATAATATGTTTAATAAGTTCTTTTCTAGGCGTATTTGCCTTTGCTCTGAGAAGGAGCACAATTTGAGAAAGTGAAACAAAAAAGTATGGAACCAGGCAAGCAAGAGTAGCCAGCAGTATAATAAAGGTAAATTTATCAACCAATCCTTCTGTATAGTTAAGACTTATAAGCAAAGTGACCAGAATACTTGAACCGATTAGTCCTATTACCGGTGTTCCTCTCTCGGAAACTCTGCCAAAGATTAAAGGAAATACTTTGTCACGAGCGGCAGCCATCGGAATCTGTCCCTGCAGCAATATCCAGCCATTCAAAGCACCAAAGCAGGAAATTACTGCACCAGCTGCAACAAGGTATTGTGCCGAATCACCAAAAATAATTTTAGCGGCATCAGCAAAAGGCGCTGTTGATTTTGCAAGAATTTCCGGCGAAATAATCCCCATTACAGCCGCGGTTCCGCCTATATAAATAACAGCGGTGATAATGGTTCCCCACAACGTTGCCCTGGGAATTGTTACTTCCGGATTTTTAATATTTTCTGCCGGGATTGTTCCGGACTCCAACCCAAGAAACGCCCATAAAGTTAAAGCCGCAGTTGCTGTTATGGCTGTAAAGTCCGATTCACCACTGAGGTTAAAGGGTATAAAATGATCGGGGTTTAAATAAAACAATCCAAAAAATGAGATTAGTATCAGCGGCACCAACTTAAGTATTGTTGTTACTAACTGAAGAATGCCAGCCTTTTTTACTCCCATACAATTGACAATAGTTAAGAGCCAGATGGCGGCTAATGCCGTAAGGGAGGCAAGCATATAATTTGTGGATAAGACAGGTATAAAAACGGCAAGATAACCAACAAACGCAACTGCTATTGCAGCGTTAGCACACCATATGGAAACCCAGTAACCCCATGCAACAAGGAAGCCTAAAAAACTGCCAAGCCCCGCTTTAGTATAGATATATGGTCCACCTGTTTGCGGCATCATCCTACTGAAACGAGAAAAAACCAAGGCTAAAAGTACAGCTCCTGCCGATGTAAACAACCATCCCACAATACTTAATCCGCCAAATACTGCCAGAGCAGCCGGAAGCAGAAATATTCCTGAACCAATCATGTTACCAACAACTATTGAGGTTGTTGTCCAAATACCAAGTTCACGTTTAATTCTAGGATCTGAATTCATTGAGTCACTTCCAGTTAATAATCGGAATATTTATTTCCATGTATCTACAATTCGTCTGATAGCCCTGATATGATTCGGTGTTGTACCGCAACATCCACCAATAATTGAGACACCAACTGATTTCATTGCTGCCAAATGATGAGCAAAAAACTCAGGCGTTTCCGGGTAGATCAGATGTCCTTCTCTCACTTCAGGAAGACCTGCATTTGATTGAATAATAATTGGCAGGTCAGAAACATTTCTGAATTCCCGCGCGATTTCAATCATATTCTCAATTCCATTTCCGCAGTTGGAACCAATAATATCAGCGCCAACTTCCTTCAGTCCCTCAGCGGCAGATGATATGTTCGTTCCCATTACTGTAAAGTACCCGCGTGGAATTTTATCAAACGTCATAGTCGTCATAACAGGAGTATCTTTTGAAAGAGCTTTTACGGATTCGATGGCGATTGCTGCCTCGCGTAAATCAGTCATTGTTTCAAAACAGATTATGTCCACTCCAGCCTCAATTAGAACACGTGTTTGGCGTTCAAACGCTTCATAAAGTAATTCAGGTTCGGCATCACCATAAGGCAAAAGCATCTTGCCCGACGGTCCACAAGAACCTGATATATATGCTTTGTCACCAACAACTTTTCTAACGGCTTCAACCGCTCTCTTATTAATTTCATCAGCTTCTCCTTCTAATCCATATTCCTTCAATCTCAGGACTGTACCGCCAAAAGTGTTTGTCTGGATGATGTCAGCGCCTGCTTCAAGATAAAACCTGGCAATCTCTTCAATCACCTCCGGATGATCAAGATTCATTTTTTCAGGGCAGTCTCCTCTTTGAAGTCCGCGTTGAAAAAGCATACTACCCATTGCTCCGTCACCAACAAGAATCTCACCGGCTTTAATTCTCTCCAGTATTGTTTTCATTAATTTCTCTCCCGCAAACTATTATATCAACAGTTTAATTTGATCAATTGCATTGGCAGCATCAAACGCATAGGCATCGGCACCATACTCGTCCGCAATATTTTTTGTTACAGGCGCACCACCTATAATAGTTTTTATATTGCCCTCAGGATCTTTCTCTTTCAGCATACTAATAATTTCTTTCATTACCGGCATTGTAGTTGTTAACAAGGCAGATAACCCGACAACGTTCGCCTTCTCAATAATTGCTGTTTCAACAAACTGTTCGGATGCAACATCCTTTCCCAAATCAATAACATCATAACCGGCACCTTTAAGCATAATGCCCACAAGATTCTTTCCTATATCATGAACATCCCCTTTTACGGTACCTAATACAATTTTGCCCATGCCGGGAATTTTATCTCTTTCTAAAAGCGGTTTTATTTGATTAAGCCCTGCCTGCATTGCCTTAGCGGCAAGAAGAACATCCGGGAGAAATATTTCATGATTCTTAAATTGTTTCCCGATAATCCCAATTCCGGCAAGAAGACCATCATCCAATATTTCCTTTGGAGAAATGCCCTCCTTGATGGCGATACCCGTTAGCTCAAATACTTTTTCGTCATCACCCTGTTGAAGATATTCTGAGATTTGATTTAATAATTCCATCTGGTTTCCAATATTGATTTATTTTTTTAGGTTTTTCATTCTCGAAACACATGTGTGATCGACGCAAGTAGAACAGAATTGAAAATTATTTCTAAACAGGTGAATTTCTTTTGGTCCTTTTATTATAACACCCGATACGGATTTTATGGGTTCCATAAGAAATGAATCACTCAAATGAACATCAATTTTTTCTGGTTTTAGAATTCTGAAAATCTCTGTCTGCCCAGCCAGATGCCACCCGCAATAACCCGGACTATATCCGAGGACGGTTTCTTCTTCCCGTGAATTCCATTTTTCTGCGAAATAATCTTCCAGTAGACCAACTGAATTTTCAACCGCAAGGGATGCAATAGTATCCATCATTGAAGCGATTACTATCTCATTTTTGGTCATACATTCTTTGATTTTCTCTGTGACCACTCCCCCAACAGTAATGACAAAAAGAGCTATTTGATCGGCAGCGGAATAAATACTTTGCAGCGGATTTTCTTCTTCATTAAGTCCGGAGGCGTTGAAAATTTCATCAAAGATTTCTTTAGAAATTTCCTCTGCGAGATATTGCGGCTTTGCGGAGGATTGAAATATTTCAAGAGCAGAATAAAAGTCCAGTCGAATAGCCTCTTTTATTGTTGCCTGCTCAGGCACACCTTGTCTGCGGAGTACATCAGAAAACGAAGGTACTATTTGTGAAGTAATCAGTTCCACTACACTTCCCTCTCAGGCAGCGAACCCTGTCCATGTGTCTTAGCTTCCTGTTCCATAAGGTTAATTAACTCTTTTCTAACCTCATCAGTAAGGTGAGATGAACTATATTCGCTTACAAGTCTTTCCACCTCAGAATGCGCACGTTGAAGCAGTGTTGTTGAACCCTCTTCTATCCAGCGTGAACGGCTGGCACGATTAATAATACTGCCCGGGAAATGATGCTCCGTACGTAAGTGTTTTCTCGTATGCTTGGAAATTAGCAGATGCTCTTCTTCAAGAAGTTCGGTAAAAAGAGAGATTGCGGGGAAATCATCCTTCGGTTCAATCCCCTTTATCATTCGCAGAGTTTTTCCACACACTTCATTATCGAAGACAAGTTTTTCCAGACTGAAACAGTTTTCAAAATCCATCATGCCGGGACCGGAGATATTGTTGATACCTGACAGGGCTGCCAGTGTGGCGCCCATTCCATCTTCAAGTCCTGCCTGAGCGTCAAGGAATTTCGAATCGCTTAGAGCAATATAGGCCTGGGTTGGAATTCCAAGGTATTTGCCAATTTCATTATAAGCGCAATCAATCATCATGGTTTCAACGGCGCCCATGGGTGTGGTTTCGTACCTGATATCAAAAATTGCGGGCGAACCACCATATAGAATTGGAGTTCCGGGATTTGTCATTTGGCTGATTACAATTCCGCTAAGAGTTTCTGCAGTATGTTGGATGAGAGTTCCTGTAAGAGTAACGGGAGAAATAAAACCAGCCATGGGCATACAGACAATTTCAACAGGAATTGAATATCTGGCGCAGTCCGTTAAATTCTGCGAGGAAACATCTCCCCACTTTAAGGGGGAAGTTGGACAAGCGGTAAATACAGAAAGTGGTTTCTCTTTCAATGCTTCCTTCGATCCCCTAACGGTTACAAGAAAGTTTTTCATAACCTCAAATGATTCGGCTGTAAATGTGCCGGTAACAACAGGCTTACCGCTGTAAAGCAGACTAAGGAACAAACGATAACTATCCGCAAATTTATCTTGAACATCGGTAGGAATAAACGCCGTACTTTGCGATGCTATGTATTTCAATTGATCGACAATTTTAACATACCGGATATAATCTTTTGTGAGAGGCTGCTTAATGTCCTGCGATTCGTAATCCAGAAAATTTATAGCAGAAGAGCCGGGAGTATAATGAATGTTATTACCAGAAAAATTATTTGTCTCATTGCCAGACGAGTCAAATAGTTGAAAACTCTTAGGTACACTTTTGAGGGCACGCTCTATTATTTCATTCGTGAAGAACACTTTACTAGCATCATTTTCTATTCGCGCCCCGTAATCGGCTAGCTTAGAAACCAGTTCCGGGTTTTCGATTTTTACCCCAAGTTTGCAGAGTATATCTTTTGCCTCGGAAATGATTTGTTCTATCAGACTTTTCGAAAGGAATTTAACTGTTGGTCTCATCAGGATTGTCCCGACCTATGATAGAGAATAAAACGAATATCGTTTTTACATTTGTGATGAATATAGGGATATAAAGAATAAGTTGAAACCCTCCATTCCCCGGCAAGGATGGAGTCAATTTAAAGAACCATGGCTAAGTGTAATTATTGCTTACCTCTCATGAGTAGGCACAACAAGAACCGGTACATCCGATTGATGGAGTATACCCTCACTCACGCTCCCGACAAGTATTTGATACATGGCACCATGCCCATGAGAACCCACAACAATCATATCAGCCTTAAGAATTTTAGCTTCCTTCAGAACCATTTCAATAATTGGCCCAGTGGTCCATTTACTTTCCACGCCGCAGTCCTGGTTTTTAAGAGTATCAACTATTTCCAAAAGAGCTTTCTTCGATTCTTCATGTTTCCTCAGCAATGTATCACGTGGTGATTGTGGTCCATGCTCCATTCCAAGAAATTCCGGAACTGAATCCGCTACATGAAGCAGGCACAATTTAGCATTGAGCTTAAGAGCAATTTTTAGTGCCTCATCAAGAATGGTCTGGGTGTTCTTTGAAAAATCAACAGGGACAAGGATTTTCATGTAAACCTCAGCTTTGATTATATTAAAACATTTAGTGATCCGAAAAAGTGCAATAAAAAACCCCGCTGTTTGCAGGGTTTTTCATAATACTCAAGTCTCAACAGGCCAAATTATTATTTATTCATATTTTAGTGAATCAATTGGATTAATAGATGCAGCTTTATATGCTTGTCGACTTATAGTAATAAGCGCGACAATAAGGGCAATTAATCCGGATAGTATAAATACCCAAATACCAATTTCCGTACGATAAACAAATCCATCGAGCCAACTTCTTATTGAGAAATATGCGATTGGCCAGGCGAAAATATTAGCCAGCAAGACCCACTTAAAAAATTCCTTTGAAAGAAGTAAAAATAGTGCTGGAATTGAAGCGCCAAGCGTTTTACGAATTCCGAATTCTTTAGTCCTTTGCTCCGCTGCAAATGTTGAAAGACCGAACAAGCCCAGGCAAGCCACAATTATTGCCATCATGGCAAACGCGCTGAAAATAGTTGTCATCTTTTGCTCTGTCTTATAGATCTTATTAAAGTTATCATCGAAAAATGTGAAGTGGACCGGGTAATTTGGAGAATACTTTTCAATTACGCTTTTTATGTAATCGGTTGTCGCAGCAATATTATTAGTGTTTATTTTTATTGAGATATAATTAAAATCATCAGTGTCTAGGAAAATATACAACGGCGCAATCGGGCGATGCAATGAATGCAGATGAAAATCTTTCATGACCCCAACTACATTAGCCTTTTCGCCCGACCAGTGAATCAGCTCCTTTCCAATAGCTGTTTCCCACCCAGCTGCTTTCACAGCTGCTTCGTTAACCAGGAATGCACCGTTATTATCCGATACAAATTCTCTGGAAAAATTTCGCCCTTCCAGTATTTCAATATCGTACAATTCAATAAAATCATAATCAGACATATTATAGTAGGTTAGTATTATTTCATCAGGATCTTTGCCTGTCCATTTCAGGCTCGTATTCATATCAATGTTATGGGGCAAGCTTTCTGAGGACGAAATAGCAATAATATCAGAAGATTGTTCTAACTCGTTTTTGATAACCTGATAATTTTTTCTTATCTGATGATCCTGAACCTCAAGATTGATAATTTGTTCACGACTGTACCCCATATCCTTATTCTTAATAAAACTCACCTGATCGTCAACGATGAAAGTCAGGGCAAAGAGAACAATGGTAATGGTAAATTGAGTTAGTACCATTACATTCCGCAGAGCTAATCCCTTTGCGCTTTTTGTAAAACCACCCCCAATTATAGAAACGGGCTTAAATCCTGATAGTCGAAATGCAGGATAACTACCAGCAAACAAGCCAATAAATAATGAGAGAAGAAAAACACTAATTGCTATTTCGGAATTACTAACAGGATTAAACGTCAGTTGCCTTTCAATAAGAGTATTAAAAGAAGACAAGGAAAGCAGAACAATAACAAGAGATAAGATCATCGATATAAACGTTAGAGCTATTGATTCAAACAAGAATTGCTTTATCAACTGTTGCCTTTTTGCACCAATTACTTTTCGAATACCCACTTCCCTGCCGCGTTGACCTGAACGAGCAGTTGCAAGATTCATATAATTTATACAGGCAATTAAAAGAAAGAGAAGTGCAGTAGAAGAGAACAAAATTATATAAGTGATATCACTATTGGCTTCAATTTCCTGATTAAGGTGTGAGTATAGATGAATATCGGTGAGCGGTTGCATTTTTATCCGTTGCTTAAATTTATCTCCAATATCAAAACCTGCATAAACAAACTTATCCAGGAATGATGGGAACTTTGCTTCCAGTTCATTTTCATTAATATTCTCCTTCAATTGAATATAGCTATAACTGAAATTCCCACCCCAACTATTGATGTCTTGCCCCGTTTCCAGAAAGTATGTCTTGTACGGAGTAATAAAATCCATCACAAAATGGGAATTAGCAGGCATATTTTTAAAGACGCCTGCTACTCTGAAATCAGTATTCTCAAAAAGAGTTAAAACCTGTCCAACCGGATCATCCATACCGAAGTATTTTCCTGCCATATCCTCAGACAAGACGATACTATAAGGATTATTTAATGCGGTTTTAGACTCTCCCCGGACAAACGGGATATCGAAAATATCAAAGACAGTATAATCAGCCCAAAACAATCTATCCTCGACAAAATGTTTTTCCCCCTGTGTTATAAGAATATCATTACTCTTAATCAATCTGGAAGCATTCAAAACTTCAGGGAGTTCCTCCAACATTAGTGGAGCCAATGGAGCAGGTGTAACAGATGTACGTGTATAGGTTCCGGCTTCACCATTAGGTTTTTCTCTGATCACCCTGAATATTCGATCAGCGTTTTTATGGTATCGATCATAACTTAATTCATGTTGAACATACAAGGTTATCAATACAAAGGCTGCAAGTCCTGTTGCTAATCCGAATATATTGATAAATGTATAAACCTTATTCCGAAGAATATTTCTGTAGGTAATTTTTAAATAATTTTTAAACATTGCTACCCCCCAGTAGGTTGATTTATATATTACAGGAATGATTGATTTGATAATATGGAACCAATACCAGAGCATTCCAAACCACAATCCTTTATCAGTTACTACATCATTATAGATTTCTTCAATATCACCAAGAATTATTTCTTTATCCTGTTTACGAAGTAAAAACCGCAATAATTTTTCTGCAATTTTTGGCGGATTGTGAAACATTCGGTATCCCCTAATCTAATGCTGGTTTATTAAATCCTTCCCAAAACATGTTCTGCACTTCCTTGATATCTGCAAGAGCATTTATTCCCTCTTCTGTTATTTCATAAAAACGTTTACTCTTACCGCCCCGTTTTTCAGTTGGCTTACCCTGGTAGGTTTTCACATATTCTCGTTCGACCAATTTGTCCAAGGGGACATATATTGAACCAATGGACCAATACTTACCGGTAACCTGGGAGATATATTCACGAATACTAACCCCGTAAGCATTTCCTTTTAGTTTCCATATAGATAATAGCACTATTTCTTCCTGTCGTGTAAGAAGTTTCATTGATTTCCCTTCTGCCGTACTGAAATTAGTAGAATAAAATAGAGAAACGAGTATTTCCTCTAGTTTTTAGAATAAAACGATTACTTCTTAAGACTAAACTTATTTCAAAAGGTTGCACGCAGAGAGAAAAAAGTAAATGTTAGATGTATCAATAGGGTGGACTTGAAAGAAAATATGAAATGCGCAATAAAAAGCCCCGCTGTTTGCGGGGCTTTTTTCTCACTACTCACATCTCACTACTATTTATTACTCATATTTCAATGATTTTATCGGATTAGCCAACGAAGCCTTAACTGCCTGGTAACTAACAGTAATAAGAGCAATAACCAGGGAAAGAATTGCGGAGACGAAAAAAGCTGTAAAAGTTATATCAACCCTGTAGGCAAAATTTTCCAGCCATGTACTCATCCAGAAATACGCTATTGGAAGTGCAATTAAATTTGCAATAATAACCCACTTGGTAAACTCTTTACAAAGGAGAATTATCAACCCGTTAACCGAAGCTCCCATCGTCTTGCGGATACCAATTTCTTTGGTACGCTGCTCTGCCATAAATGCCGCAAGACCAAATAGACCAAGGCAGGCAATTAAAATACCCAGAGCGGAAAAACCTTTGAACAAGGCACCTGTTCTGAACTCGGCAGTATAAACCCTGTTAAACTCCTCATCAAAGAAAACATATTCGAATGCCTGATCATTGGCATATTTTAACCATGAGGCTTCAATTTTCCTAACTGTCTCCTTTATATCAGTAGAGCTAAATTTTACAGCAATGTAGCGCCCCAACTGACCCCGCTGGAAAGGCTGAATTACCAAAGGTTTTATAACATCATGTAAGGACTGAAAATGGAAATCCTTTACCACCCCGATAATTGGCATCACGCGTTCTCCATTTTGTCGTCCAAAAGGAGTAATAACATTCTGTCCGATAGGATCGCCAACAATCCCCAATGTTTTTACAGCAGATTCGTTTAATACAATAGCAGCAGTATCTGTAGTGAATTCTGCCGAGTAAAATCTGCCTGCCGCCATCTCAAGCTCATAAGTTTTGGCAAAATCTACATCTACGCTAAAATTCCAGATTATATGAGTTACGTCAGGTCCATCACCCTGCTTTCTATAAACTGTGTTTCCAAAATCATATCCAAAAAGATTGTTGGAATTGCTTACAGCCTGCACTTCAGAAAACTGAAGTAATTCCTCCTTAAACGGTATTATCTGCTGCCCTATATCATCGGTTTTTTCAACTATCAGAATATGATCCTTCTTAAACCCGAGCTTTTTATTTTGTAAGAATTGCAGCTGGTCATCAACGATGTAAGTACCTACAATAAGAACTATGGAAATAGAAAACTGAAATATCACAAGAGCGCTGCGCAGCCATTTTTTGCGACCCCCTTTTTGAGCGCCTTCTTTTAGCACAATTGCCGGATTAAATGATGATAGATAGAAGGCAGGATATAAACCTGCTGAAGTACCCACCAAAAATATTAAAGCGATTAAAGCCGGTATGGTAATAGGATCAGAAAAATCTATGAACAAGGACTTGGAGGCAACATTGTTAAATGTGGGCAGTACCAACTGCACAAGGAGCAAGGCAATTGCTACTGAAATAAAACTCATGAATATCGATTCGGCCAGAAACTGCCAGATTAACTGTCCCTTGAGCGAACCCAGAGATTTTCTCACACCTACTTCTTTGGCTCGGTTTGCTGAACGGGCAGTCGCAAGATTCATAAAGTTAACGCAGGCAATAATCAAAATGCTTATAGCGACAATGAGAAAGATATAAACGTATGTTGCATCGCTGTTTGGTTCAATTTCAAAATCAACATTTGAATAAAGATGTATATCTTTTACGGGATGAACAAAATATTTATAATATGCGTCACCACTGCCAATAGTCTGTTCCCATGGAACTCCGGTTAATTGCTGTAGCTGAGGACCGACATATTTTTCTACCAATGCAGGGAGCTTTGCTTCGAACTCTTTATAATCAGTGCCGGGTCTTAACCTGAAATAAGTATGGAAATTATTACTGACCCAAAAATCATCACCCGGATTCAAATATGTAAGAACAGTTGTCAGGAAATCATAGTGAAAATGAGAGTTTTTCGGCACATCTTCAACAACCCCAATAACGGTATAGTCACGTCGTCTGTCTGAATTTATTATTTTTCCAATAGGGTTTTCATCACCAAAATATTTTTTTGCCATCGATTCTGTTAATATTATCTGAAGATCCTGTGCAAGCGCACCTTTGGGGTTACCCTGAAGCCATTTAACGGTAAACACATCAAAAAAGGTTGAGTCCACTGCAAAAGACCTTTCCTCACTGAAAACATTATCTTTATAACGCAGTACCGGGAAACCATAATTGCGTACACGTGTCGCGGCAACTACTTCCGGGAACTCAGCAACTAGCGTACTTGCCATTGGTCCGCACGCGATAGCGCCTTTGAATTCATTACCCAACACTTTGGCATCCAAACCAACACGGTAAATGTCGTTGGCGTGTTCGTGATAAGTATCGTAACTGAATTCATCCTGCACAAACAGGAGTATCAACATGGTACAGGCAAGACCTATTGCAAGACCAAGAACATTTATTATTGAGTATCCTTTGTATTTTAATAGATTTCGAACGGTAATTTTGATAAAATTCTGCAGCATTGTATGGCTCCCCTTTTGATAAACACGCTACTTAAGACGTGAAAACAGAGTAAAGGTTTGTTGGATTGAAAAGAAAGAGTAAGATTAAGTTCATGATTAAGATTATGAATATGACTTCAAAATTTCTACACAACAGTGAAGGTTGATTCATTTACATGTACGTCCCGCTAAACTTTTAGATCATGTTCTTCATTCAAAAGTAAAAGACAAATTCCCCTTCCCTATAACCTTTCTTGTTTCGTCTAAATATCTAAAAGTCTGGTTTCTGTCAGTCTGGCGTCTCGTTTGGCGGCATGAAAATGAAGGAATGGGAAGCCTTTGGGCTATCATACCGATTCTTCCACAATCTTTATTTCATCCTCAGTTAAACCAAACAATTCGCAATCATGTTACTGCTCTCTCGCCTTTTCGGCGTGCGTAAAACGGTTACTATTAAGAATAGCAGCCTATTGTGAGCTACAATCCTTAAAAACAGTATTGAACCAGCTATTATCATTACACATTGCTGTGGTGCGGTTTTATCAAATTTCCTTTGAAACCAAATAAACTGTATAAATCAGATAAAAGCCTAATAATATTCCTGCTTCCCATCTATCAAGTTTTTTTCTTTTTCCAGTTATCATAGCGATTATCAGGAAAACTGTGCCCCCAAATAGTATTGCAATATCCTGATTGAAGTTCTGATTAAAATTAATCGGCCTGATGAAGGAACTGAATGAAAGTATTAGCAGGATATTAAAAATGTTTGAGCCAATTACATTGCCAATTGCTATATCACTATTTTTTTTAATTGCAGCGACTATGGAAGTTACCAACTCAGGTAAAGAAGTACCAGCAGCAATTATTGTTAATCCGACAATTTTTTGACTTATGCCTAAATTGGTTGCTACATCTACGCTATTATCAACAACTAATTTCCCTCCAATTATAAGACCAGCGAGTCCTGCTGACATCAAACCGCAAATTTTAGTATTTGATTTTTGTTTATAAGAAATTACCAGGTTTTCTTCTGTTTTCATTTGCTTAAAGACATAATATAAAAATAAGATAAACAAAGAAAACAGAATGACCCCATCAAGTCTGGATATTTCATAAGTCTGATTGAGAAAGAAATTGTTTGCCAGTGCAAATAGAATTACAGTAACTATTAATGAAATAGGAATTTCTCGCCAAGCTGTTGATGATTGTACAGTAATAGGATAAATCAAGCCTACTAATCCAAGTATGAAGAATAAGTTAAAATTATTGCTGCCGATAACATTTCCCAGAATAATATCAGAAAGTCCATCAACTGAGGCTACAGAATTGACTACTAATTCTGGCGCAGAAGTTCCAAAAGCAACGATAGTAAGACCTATTGCTAAATCTGATATTCTGTGTTTTTTCGCTAGTGCAGATGCTCCGTCAACTAACCAATTCGCCCCAAAAATCAAAGCGGAAAATCCGACTACAATTAAAATCAATGAAATAATCATATTAAATCCTGTTTTTTTTAATGCACCACAATGGTTTGGCTATGTGGAATGGGGGATTTCTAATTACTTATTTTTCAAACCCGCAACTGAGCCAACTCGTTTATTCATATTTTATTCGACACTCGCTATCATTTTCAATCTGTTCTTTATAAATATGCTTATTAAAATTCCTATAGCTATTGTTATTAACCAATTTATCGTAATAGCAGCGACTTCAAACCGATAACTCCTCTCAATTCCAAATTTGACAGAATAAAAAATAAAGGAAACAACCGTGAGCAAAAATGAAGAGATAAGTATCAGACGGATTGCCTTCTCTAAGCGGTTTTTCATTGAAAAGATAAACGCTAAAAACAGAAAGGATATGCTCATTGTAATGTAGCCTAATTCTTCCATGGCAACAAATATCCCGTGTCCATTATATTGTGTAAGTAAAGCAATTCCATCCGTCTCTCCATTCATCACACTAACAGGAACTACGGAAAATTGAACAAAGTACGCAATCAATAAAACAATAGTAGAAATAAGAGCAAAAGCAACGCTTATAAAACTAAATAACTTATTTTCACTAGGGGTAATAAAATGGATTGAAACAATAAAAATTAAATAGGCGAATAACTGAAAAACCGCAAAATACATCCAGTAGTAATCTCTTGGGTAATATGGAAGAAGATCAGAAAAAGGATAATTCATGCAATCACCCGGACAATATGGTCCCGATGGTGGAATAGCCGTCATAGCAAATCCCCAGGTAATAATTGTCAACAGAGTTAATAACAGTGCTGCGTATAATCCAAATTTTAATATCTGTTTTTCTGCATTCATAATTTTTCGGGTTTATTAATTTTTAATCTCAACTGTTTCGTTCTGGTTTTGGCTGCACCAAACGAATATTTATTTCACTTCTGCTTATCCAGTAGATTTAACTTTACACACACTATAGTTTAAATTTCTGTTGTAATTTCACCATCCCATATTAAAGAATCAAGAATCAGAATTCATAATATTATCAATAGTTTTTTTAGCCTACCTACCAATTCCAAATAAATGTACCGCATCAATCACTCCAATCATGTTTTCACCTCCGACAGCGAAAGGTTGACTCTATTGCAAGCAAATCCCGGGTAATCTTTTATAATATAGTTGTCATTCAAAAAAAAAGACAGGCTCCCGTTCTCGGCAACCTGTCTTTGCTGTAGTCTAAAATCTTGCGTCTAATATCTAGCATCTAAAAGTCTATTTATAAAGCTCATTCCACCACTCCGGCTGCCCTTTAAGATACTTATCAAAATAAGCGATTACGGTGCGTGACCATTTATTACGCTTATGGTATTCCATCACCCAATGACCAATCTGGTCAATCTCAATCAACTCAACATCTTTCCCAAGTATTTTAAGAGCTGAGTACATTGACCAGCTCTCGCCCTTTGGCACGTTGGGATCAATGTTACCGTATAGTAAAAGTAATGGAGTATTAATTTTATCAGCATTATAAATAGGGCTGTAATCAACATATATATCTTTTCTGTTCCAAGGGTAACTGTTTGCTGTAGCCACGGCACTGTAGGAATGTCCCCAGTATCCTTCTCCCCAGTAGCTGGTAAGCGTACTAATACCGGCGTGTGAAATCCCGGCGGTAAAAATATCTGTCTTTGTTAGTAAGTTCATGGTCATAAACCCACCATAGGAAGCGCCAATACAACCAACACGTGTGGGATCAGCATATTCTTTCTCTTCTAGAAAAGCTTTTGTTCCCTCGATAATTTCCTGAGCTGTGATTTTTCCCCAATCGTTTACATGCTTAGCGGAAAACTCCTGACCAAACCCGGTAGCGCCGCTTGGTTGAAGTGTGTAAACCACGTATCCGTTTGCTGCCCAGATATTTGCGGGGTATCTTCCCTCGAAATTTCTGCTTACAGGACTTGTGCCCCCGTAATAGTTTACAATAACAGGATATTTTTTACCAGAATCGAAATTAGGTGGGAAATTAATTCTGCCAATAATTTCCTGCCCTGCTGATGAGGTAAATGTAAAGTCCTCAACATCACCCAGTTTAATATTCTTAAATGAATTATAGTCGGGATCGAGCAGAAGTGAAACCGACTCCGTGGCAAGGTCCAGTGTAAAAACTTTTCTGGGGATGTTACTGCTCTCTCCAATAAAGACAGCTTTTGAACCATCCTGAGAGAAGCTGATAGTTGTCAGGTACTCAACTCCCAAATCAACATAGGTCATTGTCTTCGAATTAACATCATATCTATATAAGTGATCGAAAGATTTATCGGTCGTATTAAAATAAATCGAATTACTTTTTGCAGCCCAGTGCATTGATCCAACCGCCGGATCAAAATTTTTAGTGATTGGAGTAACCTGTTTACTGCCAAGATTATATATAAAAGCCTGAGCATCATAATCATTTGGCCATACACCCACTGGAACATTCTTACCAATTCCATCGAATGATTGCGGAGAACCCTGCACCAGCAGATATTTTCCGTTTGGTGAGTATTCAATTCCCCCGGCAAAAATCATGGTAAATAATGTATCGGAACTCAAGTTCTTCAATTTCATTTTGTGGTAGGTTGTTTTATCAAAAGGCCATTCAGTGGGGTCACTGACCGACGTTGAAAAAATAAGTTCTGAACCATCCGGGCTAATGGCACCGAAAGAACTATTTACATCTTTATTGGTAAGAGTTCTTTTCATTCCATTCGGTAAAAACACCTGATGAAGAGTTGTAATGTCTCTCCCGTAAGGCCAGCGATCTTCAATTCGCGTAAACTTTTTAAAATTCTTATCACTCTCTTCTGGTCGTTTGGTAGTTGAATAAATTAATGAACCCGCGTCAGGCAGCCAGTAATAACCACTGAGATCTTCTTCGTTCGAAAGGAGTTCAAAATTTTCTCCCGCTGAGAAATCATAAATCCAGATTGAGGAACCTTTCGTTCCAGTAGTCTGGTAGGCAAAAGAATTTCCTTTGGGAGCCCAGAGTGGAGAAGTGACTGACATTCCGCCACGCAGCTTTTGTATCAGCGATCCATCTTCAGTATCGAAGAGTTCAATCCAGGATTCCTGTGTGTCTTCTTCAATATCTCTTTTTGAGAGCATGATTGCCGCGATATTTCCATCATAAGAAACAGATACGTCTGTTACCTTAATATGATCCAGCAATTCTCTAAAATTAACATTGTACTCAGGATCTGTTGAAATAGTAAGTGAACCGGCAAATTCCTCAGCTGCCTCCAGCCATGATTCAACATACCATTCTTTATCCATTTCGGCTGATGAGAGGGTTTTAAGAACAACAATGTGTTTTCCGTTCTCTATTTTCAATTTTGAAGTAATAAGTCCCGGGAAGAGTTCCCCTTCTGAATTAGCAGTTTCATAAGAATCTTTTTTATTGATTTCTTTGCCATCATAAAATACCGAGAACATTTGAGGAGATTTTATTTTCAAATCAGCTGTCATCCATCTGTCAGCGCTTATATAAAATGCCAGATAATTTACAGCAACATCATCATCCGCTTTCTTAGAAAGGATAATTTTGCCTTCAGCGGCTGATATTGTATTCCAGAAAAGAGTGTTACTATTATTTAGAATAAACGGATCATTCTCTGCCGGCCATAATTCGTTAAGAGCAAAACTTTCCGTTAAAAGGTTTTTCAAATCAGAATTAGAATCCTTTTCGTTTGAGAAAGCAGGTAAATTCTCAGAAAATGAACCTAATTTAAGGTATTTGTTAACAATTGACTTTTCTTGTTCAGCGTTAATGTTTAGCCCAAAAAAGAACATTAATAGTATTATAAATGAGGAATTATTGGATTTTAAGAAACGTTTCAAGCATACCCCCGATTTTTCAAGTTTTTGTAAGACAAATAATAAGGAATAAAAAAATAAAAAATAAATTCATTCTTTTGTAACAAGATTAAAAGATTTTATATATCTTTTATCCTGTAAAAAAAATTGACATTGAATTTTTTCAAATGTATTTTGCATTCAAAATCATATTAGAGAAATATGCTAACAGAATTCGGTAAGATTTTTATTTTCATTTTAGTTGCTATCCTATTCGTGCTAATAGCCTTTGTAATGGCAAAATTAGTCAGACCGAGCAGACCAACTTACGAAAAATCAACAATTTATGAATGTGGTGAAGAACCTATTGGTTCACCATGGGTGCAGTTTAATATTCGTTTCTATGTAGTTGCCCTCATCTTCCTCATTTTTGATGTTGAAATAGTTTTGCTTTTCCCATGGGCACTATCCTATCAGGATTATGGTTTCTACGGATTTGCAGTTGGAATTATATTCCTCGTTGTTCTTGGTATTGGCATGGCTTACGAATGGAGAAAAGGTGATCTTGAGTGGGCACGCCCCAAAATTCAAGTTCCAGTCTTAAACAATCTAATTAAAAGAAGCGAAGTTAAATCTGAATCCTAATTAACTTATAGGAAGATCGAACGGATTATGGGATTACTCGATAAAGAATTTGCTGAAGGCAACATTATTGTTGCGAAAACGGATGACGTACTAAACTGGGCAAGGCTCTCTTCCTTATGGCAGATGAGTTTCGGTTTGGCCTGCTGTGCTATTGAAATGATGGCAACATCAGCGTCACATTACGATTTTGACCGTTTTGGTGTTATACCACGCCCTTCTCCGCGTCAGGCTGACCTTATAATTATTTCAGGTACAGTCACCTTAAAGATGGCAATTAGAATCAAACGATTATACGAACAGATGCCTGACCCCAAATATATTATATCTATGGGAAGCTGCGCGAATTGCGGTGGTCCTTATTGGGAGCATGGTTATCATGTGTTAAAAGGTATTGATCGCGTTATTCCGGTTGATGTTTATGTGCCAGGATGCCCGCCAAGACCGGAGGCATTGTTGGAAGGTTTACTTAAATTACAAGAAAAAATCCGTCACGAATCATTGAGAAAAAAATCGGCATGAAGGAAAGAGAAGAAGTCTACGAAATTTTGAAAAATAAGTTTTCAGATTCTATATTCGAATTACTTACCGAGGAGCCAACCGAACCGGTTGTTCCGGTCGATCCGCTAAAAATCCATGAAGTTTGCGAATTCCTTAGAGATGAGGAAGGATTGAAGTATGATAATCTCATGCTGCTTAGTGGTGTTGATGATGCTAATGGAGAAGAAATTGAAGAAGAAGACGGATCGAAGACTATTAAAGGCGGAACATTAAGCGTCTGGTACCATTTAGAATCATCTGTTCTTAAACATAAATTGACATTAAAGGTTTCTGCCCCAAGGGAAAATCCCGAGGTAGAATCCGTAGAAATGATTTGGCGATCTGCTGACTGGCATGAGCGTGAAGCTTACGATATGTTTGGTTTTAAGTTCTTAAATCACCATGACTTAAAAAGAATATTAATGCCATACGACTGGGAAGAAGGCTCACATCCGCTAAGAAAGGATTATAAAAACCCTGAGTTTTATCAGGGGATGAAAATACCTTACTAGTAGCTAGATGTTAGTATTTAGATATTAGAAAAAGCAGAGAAAAAAATGCACAACTTTAAAGAGCTAAAAGTTTGGCAGAGATCGCGAGAACTTGTAAAAAAGATCTATGACATTAGTTCAAAATTTCCTGATCATGAAAAATTTGTGCTGGTTTCGCAAATCAGAAGAGCAGTTATTTCCCTCCCATCAAATATTGCAGAAGGATGTGGAAGTAATTCAGATAAAGAATTTAATAGGTATTTGGGTATTGCAATGTCATCATCGTACGAGCTTGAAACTCAGCTTTATCTTGCTTTTGACCTTCAATATCTTTTTAAGAATGAGTTAGATAGTACAATAGAAGAATTAAATGAAATTCAACGAATGCTTGTTGGATTGAAAAAGAAGTTGGATTTTGTCTAACATCTTAAGTCTAAAATCTAAAATCTAGGGTCCATAGTAAATATGTCACTTAAGACTGAAGAATTAACACTGAACATGGGACCTCAACATCCGTCAACGCACGGGGTTTTGAGGTTAGAGGTTGTACTTGATGGCGAAGTTGTTGTTGAAGTACGTCCGCACCTTGGCTATTTACATCGTTGTTTCGAAAAACATTGCGAAGCTATGACATATCCACAAGTAATCCCCTATACAGATAGAATGGATTATCTTGCTTCTATGTATAACAACTTTGGATATGTTACTGCTGTAGAAAAATTAATGGAAATTGAAGTACCTGAACGTGTTGAATATATACGTGTAATTATGGGTGAACTTCAACGTATTGCTTCACATCAGGTGGCGGTTGGTACATACGGACTTGATGTTGGCGCGTTTACTCCTTTCCTTTATCTTTTTAGAGATCGCGAAACAATTTTAAGTTTGTTTGAAATGACATGCGGCGCAAGGTTACTGTATAACTATATGTGGGTTGGTGGTTTATCGCATGATCTGCATCCCGATTTTTTGCGTAAAACAAAAGAATTCCTTGAGTATTTAAAACCTAATATAGACGAAATAAACAACCTGCTTACCTTCAATAAAATATTTATTGAAAGGACTGCTAATGTTGGTGTTTTACCCGCAGATGTAGCCTTAAACTTCGGTGCTACTGGTCCAAACCTGCGTGCCAGTGGTTACAAGTGGGATCTTCGCAGAGATGACCCTTACTCAATTTATGACAGGTTTGATTTTGACGTGATTGTAGGCGAGGGGCTGGTTGGAACAATTGGCGACTGCTGGGACAGATACTATGTTCGCGTTCTTGAGATGAAAGAAAGCATTAAAATTATAGAGCAGGCAATTGAACAAATTCCTGAAGGCGACATTACAACAGCATTACCAAAGAGAGTTAAACCTCCAAAGGGACATATTTATCATCGTGTGGAAAATCCTAAAGGGGAGCTTGGGTACTTTATTATAAGTGATGGGTCAGTTAATCCGTCACGTGTAAAAGTTCGTCCTCCTTCATTTGTAAGTTTATCTGCAATTAATGACATGAGCAAAGGTCATCTGGTTGGTGATCTGGTAGCAATTTTAGGTAGTTTAGACATTGTACTTGGAGAAATAGATAGATGATCCAGGAAATATTAATAGACCTTTTCGGAAATGAGATAGTTGCCTTTATAATTTCGGCAGCGCTTCCACTAGTATTTATTGTACCATTTGTAATTTTTGCTGTTTGGCTGGAACGTAAGGTATCTGCCCATATGCAGGATCGTTTAGGTCCGATGAGAGTGGGATGGCACGGTGTTCTTCAAACTGTAGCTGATTTTATTAAATTGGTTCAAAAAGAAGATATAATTGCCGCAGATGCTGACAAAAAAATGTTCATCCTTGCGCCAATTATGGTTTTCGCCGGAAGTTATGCGGCATACGCAGCCTTCCCTTTTAGCAGTGCTTATATTGGCTCCGGAGTTGATGTTGGTATCTTTTTCGTTATAGCAATTTCTAGTGTTGTGGTTGCTGGTTTGCTTATGGCTGGCTGGGCTTCAAATAATAAATACTCACTTTATGGCGCTATGCGTTCCGCTGCTCAGATAGTCAGTTACGAGATTCCAACCGCACTGGTAATATTATCCATTGTAATGGTTACCGGAACACTCAGTCTTGCAGAAATGAGCGAATTACAAGCTGGCGGATTCTGGAACTGGCAGATATTTGGTGGTGCGGAAACTGGCCTGGTAAAGATATTATTGATTCCATTTATGATAATAGCATTTATAATTTTTTATATAAGTTCACTCGCTGAGGTGAACAGAACTCCTTTCGACATGCCTGAGGCAGAATCAGAATTAGTGTCAGGTTATCACACAGAATATTCCGGAATGAAATTTTCAATTTTCTTTCTTGCTGAGTACGCCAATATGTTTGCTGTGTCAGCAATAGCCGCAATTCTCTTTTTTGGCGGCTATCAATCACCTTTTGGTTACATTGGTGATTTACTTGGAATTGATTGGCTTGTTCCATTTGAGCAATTATTCTGGTTTGCTATGAAAGGTTTATTCTTTGTATTCGTACAAATGTGGTTACGTTGGACTCTTCCGCGTGTTAGGGTTGATCAGCTGATGACCATCTGTTGGAAATATTTAATACCATATGCTTTTGTTAATCTAATAATCATTGGACTAATTACTTTAATCTGATATGAAACAATATCTTAGAAATAGCTGGGACGGCATCTGGACTGTATTAGTAGGTATGAAAATAACTTTCATGCATATGTTTACAAAGTCTGTTACCATCCAATACCCTACAGTAAAAGTGAAGTTACCTGAACGTGTTAGAAACCGTTTGTATGTTAATATGGATGATTGTATCGGCTGCCTGCAGTGCGAAAGAGCATGCCCTGTTAGCTGTATAGAAATTGAAACGGTTAAATCTGTTCCATCGGAAGATTTAGGAACTACATCGAATGGTAAGAAGAAGGCTTTGCATGTAACAACATTCAACATTGATTTTGCTAAATGTTGTTATTGCCAATTATGCGTCTTCCCTTGTCCTACTGAATGTATCTATATGACTGAAACATATGAGTTTAGTGAATTTGAAAGAAATAGTCTTAACTACAAATTCGCAACGCTTACACCGGAAGAAGTTGTAGATAAAAAACAAAAACTAGAAGTATTTGATGCAGAAAAAGCAGCTGCCAAAGCCGAAGCAGAAAAAGCCAAAGCTGAAGAAGCCGCAAAAAAAACTGCTGAAGATAAACCTGAAACTGAAAATTAATTAAGGATATAACCTAATACCATGGGTTTATACGACATTATATTTTATTTATTTGCCTTAGTAACCGTTTCATCGGCTGTGGTGGTTGTTTCAGCTAAGAATATTATTTACTCAGCATTCAGTCTCTTATTCACACTGTTCGGCGTTGCCGGAATGTATGTCCTGCTGGGTTCTGATTTTATCGCTATAGTACAATTGATGGTTTATGTTGGCGGCATCCTGATTCTCCTTATATTCGGTGTGATGTTAACCAACAAAGTCACAAATGTTGAGATTAAATCGGGTAGTATTCAATTATTACCAGCTTTAATCGGCGTAGTAGTATTAGCTGTATTATTAATCATGCTTATGACAAATACTAACTGGCATATTCAACCGGGTGTAATTCCCCAGACAACAACCAAAGAGTTGGGTAAACTATTGCTTACTGATTACGTACTCGTATTTGAGTTGTTAGGAATTCTATTATTAATTGCTCTTGTTGGAGCAGCATCAATAGCCCGTAGAGAAGAATAATAATAAAAGGAATTTATAAGTGCTACAAGTAGGATTACAACATTTTCTTATCGTTAGCTCGATATTGTTTGCCCTGGGTATTTACGGCATAGTTACCAGGAAAAACGCAATTATGGTTTTAATGGGAATTGAGTTGATGCTCAATTCTGCGAATATAAATTTTGTTGCATTTGCCCGTTACGGAAACTTTGGTTTACACGGTCAGATATACGCGCTGTTTGTTATAATTTTAGCGGCTGCAGAAGCTGCCATCGCATTGGCTATTGTTCTTAACCTGTACAAAACCTTTGCGAAAATAAATGTTGATGAAGTTAATAATTTAAAAGAATAAATCCCTATGTCAGACGCCACATTAGTATTTATATCATTAGTCATATTGTTTCTGCCATTGGCAGGATTTACAATTGTTATTCATTTAGGTAAAAAGTTTCCTAAACTTTATCTTTTTGAGGTTGGACTTCAATTAGTTGTCCTGCTCCTTACAATTGTAGTCGCAGTGGTAAAACTTGCAACTCCAGAATCCGTAATCATATCTGAATTTCACTGGTTCAGTTTAGGCGATGTTCCTTTAGTTGGCAACATGGTTGTTGATCTCGGTATCAAAATAGACAACATTACTGTTTTGATGATGATAGTTGTTAATCTGATAAGTTTCCTAGTTCATCTCTTCTCTGTTGAATACATGAAGGGTGACAAGCGATACACAAGATACTTCGCATACTTAGGAATCTTTACCTTCTCGATGTTAGGCATTGTATTAACACATAACTTGTTAATGATGTACATCTTCTGGGAATTGGTTGGACTATCTTCTTATTTATTAATCGGGTTCTGGTTCGAAAAAGATTCAGCCGCAGACGCTGGCAAAAAAGCTTTCCTTGTAAACCGTGTTGGTGATATTGGTATGTTCCTCGGGATACTAATACTATTCACCCAGTATCACACGTTTACATTCGACACCATTTACGCACAGATAGCAGCCGGTAACCTCCCATTCGAAAGCACAGCCTGGTTAACAGCAGCTGGTATTTTGATTTTTATGGGCGCAGTTGGTAAATCAGCTCAGTTCCCTCTTCATGTATGGCTACCTGATGCAATGGAAGGTCCTACACCGGTTAGTGCATTAATCCATGCAGCTACTATGGTCGCCGCGGGTGTTTATTTGTCAGTTAGAATATTTGCAATGTTAACTGCTGACGCAATGCTTGTAATTGCCATTTTTGGAGCATTTACTTCATTTGTTGCCGCTACTATAGCATTAACTCAAAACGATATTAAAAAAGTATTAGCTTACTCAACTGTTAGTCAGTTGGGATATATGGTAATGTCAGTTGGTATTGGCGCTTATGCTTTTGCTTTCTTCCACCTTGTAACACACGCCTTTTTTAAGGCTTGTTTATTTCTTGGTTCAGGTTCTGTTATTAATAGCATGCACCATGAGCAGGATATCCGTAACATGGGCGGTTTAAGGAAAAAGATGCCTATTACCTACCTTGCATTTCTGATTTCAACTCTTGCAATTTCTGGTATTCCTCTAACATCCGGCTTTCTGAGTAAGGATGGATTGTTAGCAGGATCGATTGCTTTTGGTAGTCTTACGGGACATTGGTTAATTCCAATTATTGGTTTTACCGTTGCGGCTATGACAGCATTCTACATGTTCCGTTTAGTGATTATCACTTTCCATGGCAAACCAAGAAATCAGGACAAGTATGATCATGCACATGAATCACCACGTGTAATGACATTACCTCTGATAATATTAAGCGCACTTTCAATTTTTATTTGGTACACTCCAAATCCTATAGCTGCAGCCGATGGCTGGTTCTTACAGGATTGGGTTAAAACACCGGCAAGTGTAGTCCCTCAGGAAGTACGGTTTGATTTTATGAAGACCGATGCTGCTCATGAGACTAACGCAGAAGAGCCTGGTAATGAAATTGTTCATTCAGAAATGTATACCGAAGCAATGCACCATGCACACTACCCTGCTATGTTTTTATCATTAGCGCTTGGTGGACTTGGCATTTTATTCGCTTTCATGTTATATCAATGGAAGAAAATAGATCCTGATAAACTTGCTGAAAAACTAAAACCACTTTACAAATTCTCACTTAACAAGTGGTACGTTGATGAGTTATACCACGCAACAGTAATTGCAGGCACATTAGCCTGGAGTGGACTCCTTTCCTGGTTTGATGGAAATGTTATTGACGGTATTGTTAATGGTACTGCCACGGTAACCCGTTTCTTCTCCAGGATCAGTAACTGGTTCGATACTTTTGTTGTTGACGGAATTGTTAACCTTAGTGCACTGATAAGTGGATTTGTTGGATTAACATTAAGAAGATTACAAACTGGCAAAGTCCAGTCATATATACTTTTTGTAGTATTCTCGGTTTTAATAATTGTTTTAATCTTCCAACCATTTTAATAAGGTTAGGATTAAAGTTCTTTTAGTAATGAGGCAGCATTCTTGGCAATCAAATTATTTTCGACAATAACTTGTCCAAAATGTGGTTATCAGAAAAAGGAGAAAATGCCCGAAAAGGCATGTCTGTTTTTTTATAACTGCAAAAGTTGTGGGCATTTAATGAAGCCAAAAAAAGGCGATTGTTGTGTATTCTGCAGCTATGGCAACGTTTGCTGTCCTCCTATTCAAAAGGATGGAAAAGAAAGTGGATGTTGTAGTCAAAAAACTTAGTAAACTTGAAATAAAAATATAATAGGCTGATTTATACGATGGATGGATTTCCAATACTATCATTGCTTACATTTTTACCAGTCCTTGGGATGGTAATTATTTTGTTCCTCAAAAAGGAACAAGAAAAGGAAATTAAATACACTGCATTAATTGTTACCGGTCTTCAGGTAATACTTGCCGCTATATTGTTAGGCAACTATGACTATTCTATGGCTGGTATTAATGATGTAAATTCATTTCAATTCGTTGAGAAGTTCAGATGGATTGAAGTAACCGGTCTTTCCTGGTTAGGGACTCTTAAAGTCGACTACTTTATGGGAGTTGACGGAATTAGCGTTCCAATGGTCTTATTGACTGCTATAGTTTCATTTATAGCAACAATATCATCATGGAAGATACCTAAAGCGCTAAAAGGTTACTTTGCACTGTTCCTCCTTCTTGATACCGGAATGATGGGTGTGTTTGTATCATTAGATTTCTTCTTATTCTACGTTTTCTGGGAATTAATGCTACTCCCAATGTATTTCCTCATTGGTATTTGGGGTGGTCCAAGAAAAGAATACGCTGCAATCAAGTTCTTCCTTTATACTCTCGTTGGTTCAGTATTCATGCTATTAGTAATGATTGGACTCTACTTCAGTGCTACTGAAACATTGGCTGATGGCACACAAGCCTTTACATTTAACCTGCTGGCTTTAATGAATCAGGCTAATTACACGGCTACGGGAATTCTATCACCGTACAATCCGGAAAACTGGAGGTTCGTTGCTTATATTGCTCTCTTCGTGGGATTCGCAATAAAAGTACCGATGTTCCCCTTCCATACATGGTTACCCGATGCACACGTAGAAGCTCCGACACCAATATCAGTAATCTTGGCTGGTGTGCTTCTGAAAATGGGTACTTATGGACTATTAAGAATCAGTTATCCAATTTTTCCTGACGTCACCCGTGAGTTAATGTGGGGTATCGCTCTCTTTGGAATGATAAATATTGTTTACGGGGCATTTGTAGCCCTCGCACAAAAAGATTTTAAGAAGCTCATCGCGTACTCATCAGTTTCACATATGGGTTATGTCTTGCTCGGAATGGCATCCCTCTCTTCTGCCGGTATTAATGGTGCCGTTTTCCAGATGTTTAACCATGGTACAATAACAGCAATGTTATTCCTTATTGTTGGTGTTCTTTATGACCGTACACATACACGTGGCTTAAATGACTTTGGCGGACTGGCTGCAACATTACCAAGGTATACTGGTTTTGTAACTGTTGCATTCTTCGCTGCTATTGGTCTTCCTAGTATGAGTGGTTTTATCTCTGAGGCTCTTGTATTTGTTGGAGCATTTGGTGTCGAAACAACTCGTACCTTAGCAATGATATCAACTTTAGGTATACTTTTAGGTGCGGCATATATGCTGTGGACACTACAGAGAGTATTCTTTGGTAAACTAAATGAAAAGTGGGCCGACATTACAGATCTTGATACACGAGAACTTATCATGTTTATCCCCTTGACGATAATAATAATCTTCTTGGGAGTTTACCCATCATTTATGTTGGACATCATGAGTACTTCAGTTAATTCATTAGTTGAAATTGTAACAACCAGTTTCAGTAATATTACAGTAAGCGGATTATAATAAGATTATGGATATGACAAATTTATCAGAGTTGGTCGGGCTTTTAACTCCTGAGATATCAGTTTCACTATTCTTGGTGGCAATTGTAATATTTGACCTTATTTTTAATAAGGACAAAAAAATATTACCATTCATTGCTCTGGCAGGAGTTGCAGTAACACTCTTTTTTGTAGTTTCTCAATATGGGGAAATAGCAGAACCCATTAAAAGTGGTATGATTACAGTTGATAAGTTTGGACTTTATTTTAAGGTTCTGATCCTTATCTCTACTGTATTTGTCATATTTTTCACACTCAGTTCAGATGAGATAAAAGCTTCTGCCGATAGACTTGGTGAATACTACACGTTAATGTTTGGTATGATGCTTGGAATGTTCATGCTGGTAACCGCAACTGATCTGATCTTAATTTATTTGTCCCTGGAACTCTTATCTCTCTCTTCATATGTTTTAGCCGGCTTTACTAAGCTTCGTTCAAGAAGCAGCGAAGCAGCCTTAAAGTACATTCTCTATGGTGCTGTCTCATCCGGCTTAATGCTTTTTGGTATCTCATTAATTTACGGACTAACCGGAAGCACCAACCTTTATGCTATAAATGATTACTTACTATCCTCTAATGGTAATGTTGTTATTCTGGCTCTTGCGAGTGTGATGATATTTGCTGGTATCGGATATAAAATTTCAGCTGCTCCTTTCCACTTCTGGACTCCTGACGTATACGAAGGCGCTCCTATCACGATTACAGCATATCTGAGTGTTGCCAGTAAGGCAGCCGGATTTGCAATGCTGGTGCGGATACTCTACATAGGTTATGTATCAGTTTCTGATGCAACCGGTCATTGGACGGTTATCGAGGCTTTCGATTGGCAGATGCTGCTTATCGTAATTTCTATATTCACGATGACCTTAGGTAACTTCACTGCTCTCTGGCAGGATAACCTGAAACGCATGTTAGCTTATTCAAGTATTGCTCATGCAGGTTATTTGTTATTGGGCGTATTGGTATTATCTAATCAAGGTCTTATTGCCGTATTAATATATTTCTTCTTTTACATGCTGATGAACCTTGGAGCTTTTTATATTGTCATGTTAATTGCTAACAAGACAGGTTCAGAAAACATTAACGAGTACGACGGGCTTGGGTACACTTCCCCATTCTTAGGTGTGGCTCTTACAATTTGCTTAATTTCTCTAACCGGACTTCCACCAACAGCCGGCTTTATTGGCAAACTTTATATCTTTATTGCGCTTGTTGACGCTAAGATGATAGCGGTTGCTGTGATTGCACTGCTAAACAGTGTTGTCTCACTGTACTATTACGTTAGAGTCTTAAAGCATATGTTCCTTACAAAGGCTACAGAGACCACTCCTGTGGTAAAAGCATCGTCGTTCGAGAAAATAGTCCTCTTAGCACTGGTTATTCCAATACTGGTCTTCGGTGTGTATTTTGAACCGATTATAAACTTTGCTAAAAACAGTCTGGCGGGATTTGGATTGTAGGAAAAATCATATAAATAAATTTGGTTTCATGAAGCCGGAATTTTTTGAATTCCGGCTTTTTTTTTGCTTTATATCTTAATAAAAATTTCATACAGCTGACCTTGACAAATTCCAAAAATATGTATATTTTTATATCCGACAATAATAGTCGTATTTATATGTTGAAAATTCAAAAAAATATCGAATATGCTCTCCTCGCTCTCAGATACATTTATCAGAATCAGGAGAATAAAAGTATCAGTTCTAAGGAAATATCTGAAACTTTAAGCATTCCATATGAGTTATTATCTAAGATACTGCAAAGGATGGTTAAGTCGGACTTAATATCATCCCAGCAGGGTAAATATGGCGGTTATACATTAAATGAATTACCTGATAACATTTCATTCGGCAGAGTAATTTCTGCGCTTGATCAAAAAGTGCAACTGACTGATTGCATGGTTAGCGATCCTTCAAAAGAGAATTGCAAACGTGTGGAAGGTTGCTGTTTACGCAGTCCCCTTTCAGGAATTCAAGATAAAATAAATGATCTTTTTAACAACATTACTCTCAACGAGATCTTAAATTAGTGAGGAATTGATGAACTATTTAGATGTACTCAAAAAAGAAAGCGGAATTTTTTGGAAGTATTTTGAAGCTAAGTACAAGTTATTTTATAACTCTAATCTTTTTTTAAGAGACCTTCAATATGCAATTCAAAGATATTTCGAGACAAAAAATGTATATATAAGCTATTCTCAAGCTGAAACAACAGCCCTGGAATTTGTAAAGGAATTAGAAAAAGAGGGGGATTTATTGCGGCTTGATGCACATACATGGAGAGTTAACTTTCATATAGGCAGTGATAAAAAAGAAGAATTAGTTGAAGAAATAAACGAATAAGCTGGAGTAAATTATGAGTGATCAAACAGCCGTTCAGGCAGAGATAAATATTACGGACAAGGCAGTTAAAGAAGTTATACGTATTAAATCAGAAAATAGTATTCCTGGAGAACATGCCCTCCGTATTGGCGTAAAGGGCGGCGGATGCAGCGGTTATACCTACCAATTGGGTTTTGATGGAGAATCAAAAGAAGGCGATACCGTTGTGGAAAAAGATGGTGTAAAACTTTACGTTGATGCAAAAAGCTTTTTTTACCTAATGGGAACAACCCTCGACTTTTCGGATGGTTTGAACGGAAAAGGATTTGTTTTTAATAATCCCAACGCTCAAAAAACCTGTGGATGCGGAGATTCTTTCTCAGCTTAATTAAAACTTTATAAAATATTTTAGTGACAATATGAAACGTATACACTTTATTAAGACATTAGGTCTCTTCTCGGTTAGTGCCGGGTTTTTATACGGCAGCGGGATGGGCAAAATTTTAACAAAATCAAATAATAATAGGAGTTATAATAAAATGGCAAAATTCGAATTACCTCAATTACCATACGCTTACGATGCACTAGAGCCACACATTGATGCAAAAACGATGGAAATACATTACACAAAGCATCATGCCGCATACATTAGCAAATTTAATGCTGCGATTGAAGGTACTCCACTGGAGGCACAATCAATGGAAGATATTTTCGCAAATATCTCAAGTCATGGTGCGGGTGTTCGTAACAATGGTGGTGGCGCCTGGAATCACAGTCTGTTTTGGAGCGTTATGGGGCCAAATAAAGGTGGTCAACCAAGTGGTGAGTTAGCTGCTGCAATCAATGCGGCTTTTGGTTCTTTTGACAAATTTAAAGAAGAATTTGCAAATGCCGGTGCTACTCAATTTGGTTCTGGTTGGGCTTGGCTGGTTGTGGTTGATGGTAAATTGGTAGTTAGCAAAACCCCAAATCAGGATAATCCGTTAATGGATGTCGCCGATGTAAAAGGCACTCCGGTATTAGGACTTGATGTTTGGGAACACGCGTACTATTTGAACTACCAGAACAGAAGACCAGATTATATCCAAAGTTTCTTCAATGTTGTTAATTGGGATGAAGTTGCAAAGAGATATGCTGAAGCAAAATAGTTTCTTGCTTTTTACAAGTTACCCGAAAGTCACTATTGACTTTCGGGTATTTTTTTGAGAATTATCAGGTTAGAAAATAATAGTCTAGGTAATTGAGTGAAAATTCCAATATTCCCCTTAAAACTTGTTATGTTTCCCGGGGCAAAATACCCTCTTCATATTTTTGAAGAACGTTATAAGCTACTTATAAAATATTGTATAGAAAATGATGAAGGATTTGGCATAGTTGCCGCCTCTGATGAAAACCCTTACAAAGTAGGATGCTTTGTAAGGATATCAAAGATTCTCAAAAGATATGAAAATGGTAATCTCGATTTAACTGTAACTGGTCTCTACCGCTTTTCCTTAATTTCTTCTGAAATTGGAGATGATGGATATCATATAGGCGAAATTGAAGAGTTTTCAGATGAGATTCAGTATGAAAAAAATGATTTTCTGAATGAGGAAGCAGTAGAAAAATTCCAAATTATTGTCCGAAGAACTGATCTCTATTTAAGTGAGACTTTCTGGAGAAATTTGGCTCTATCCAATCGTAAAAGTTTTAAACTCGCGGAGAAATCCGGACTAAGCCTGGAACAACAACAATCAATACTATCCATGAAAAGTGAAAATTCGAGATTAGATTTTTTGGTAGAACATTTTAGCAAAGTAAAGGAATACCTTGATAGAAATGAATTTATGAAGGATGTAATTTCCGGGGATGGTTACCTGAACTAAAAAAAAGCCCGCATCAAAGATACGGGCTTAGTAATTATTCAGTATATATGATTATTGTTACATATATTTTTTCTTAATATTCAGTCTATTAATTGCCTTCTTAAGTGATAATTCGGCTCGGTCATAATCAACCTCAGGCTTCTCGCCTCCGTAAATCCTTTCCTTCGCCTTCGCCAAACTTTCCATAGCACGCCTCTCATCAATATCTGCAGCAGTTTCAACGCTTTCCGCAAGAATCAAGATCCTATTATCCTTCACTTCAACAGTTCCACCGCCTGTAGAATAATGAACGACGTCATCGTTTTGTTTTACCAGCTTTATCTCACCTACATCTAAAGTACTTAAAATTGAGGCATGATTTTTCAGTATTTGAAAAGCGCCGGAAGAACCAGGCACAGTACATGATTTAACAACACCAGTAAAAACAATCTGGGATGGAGTTACAATTTCAATATTCAACTCATTCATAATTACCTACACCATTTTCTTGGCTTTTTCTTCTGCTTCTTCAATTCCACCAACGTAGAGGAATGCATTTTCAGGCCAATCATCACAATGACCATCAATGATTTTCTTAAACCCTCTAATACTATCTTCTAACTTAACATATTTACCGGCACTGCCCGTAAATTGCTCAGCAACAAAGAAAGGCTGACTGAGGAATCTTTGCATTCTTCTTGCTCTACGAACAACAACTTTATCTTCATCGGATAACTCATCCATACCCAGAATATTAATAATATCCTGAAGATCATTGTATTGCTGTAGAATCTCTTTAACAAATTTAGCAGTCTGATAATGCTCATCACCTAAAATACCAGGTTCTAGAATTCTAGAAGTGGAATCCAGAGGATCCACAGCCGGATAAATACCAAGCTCAGAAATCTGTCTGCTCAATACTGTAGTTGCGTCAAGGTGTGAGAAAGTAGTAGCAGGAGCTGGATCCGTCAAGTCATCAGCAGGTACGTAAATTGCCTGAACTGAAGTAATAGACCCTTTATCTGTAGAAGTAATTCTCTCTTGTAATTCCCCCATTTCAGAAGCAAGGTTTGGCTGATAACCAACCGCCGATGGCATACGACCAAGAAGCGCTGATACCTCTGAACCCGCCTGTGTAAAACGGAAAACGTTATCAATGAATAGAAGAACATCTCTTTCTTCAACATCACGAAAATATTCTGCAATGGTAAGACCTGTTAAACCAATCCGAAGCCTTGCTCCGGGAGGCTCGTTCATCTGACCAAAAACGAGAGCAGTTTTATCTAATACGCCAGACTCTTTCATTTCCAACCAAAGGTCATTACCCTCACGCGTACGCTCACCAACTCCGGCAAATACTGAATAACCACCATGCTGCTTAGCAATATTATGAATAAGCTCCATAATAATTACTGTTTTACCAACACCAGCACCACCGAACAAACCCGTTTTGCCACCCTTTGAATAAGGTTCAAGAAGGTCAATTACCTTAATACCTGTTTCGAACATTTCCTGGGATGTAGTCAGGTTCTTAAATTCAGGGGCATGACGATGAATTGGAGATCGTTGCTTAGTCTTAATTTCACCAAGACCATCAATTCCTTCACCTATTACATTTATTAATCTTCCTAGCGTTTCAGGTCCAACTGGAACCATGATCGGTTCGCCAGTATCTTTTGCTTCCATACCACGTGTAAGTCCATCTGTCGAGTCCATAGCAACTGCTCTAACTCGGTTTTCACCAAGATGCTGCTGCACTTCAACAACAAGATCTTCTTTTTCACCTTCGATATTAGTGCGTGGAATGATAATTGCGTTATAGATTTTTGGCAGTTGACCGTCTGCAAAGTCGATGTCAACTACAGGTCCGATCACCTGGACTATTGTTCCAACATTATTGGCCATAATTCACCTCAAAATGAAATTATTACAAGCAGTAAATTTATAAACTATGGCGTTCATTATCAAATATATTAGGTCTTTTATCTATAATTCTGCATTAAAGAAATTCTCGGTTTTTCATCAATTTAATCCTAAATTTTTCCCTTTTCCATGCGATAATATATCAGGCGGATAATAATATTCATTTGTTCGCAATGTGTTTGGGGCAAAAATGATGTAAGTAAACTGGGGAGTAATATGTTTAAGAATCTTACAATACGAAAGAAAATTCTCGTTTCTGTATTAACAATTAATTTCATCATGTTTTTGGCAATATACCTGATTTATTTTCAATTTTCAAAAAACCTTGTTACTGATCAGACTCAGGAAATGCTGAGTACAAAAGTTGATGAGATGATAAGCAGACTTGAAGGTAATCTGATTGAGCGTGGAAAAATTGGTTGGACTGTATGTAATAATGCTGATTTCGTTACCTGGCTGGACACGAATAGTACTCGCTTCGTTGAACCAGAAAAAGATCCTGTATTCAGAAAATTCAGAGAATATGGAAATACTCTTGTAACCAAAGATGGTGAAATTAATTCTGTATTCCTGGCAAGTGAAAAAACACAGAATTACTATGATAATATTGGATATCGTGTTGATGATGCCTACAGAGTCGGAAGTCGTCCCTGGTACAAAGACGCAGTCTCGCAAAAAAATCCCTCATTTGATTTTGACATTGATTATTCTTCAGGCGAAATTCTGGCAAATTACAGGCACCCGATATATGCCGGCAACAGGTTAGTTGGAGTTGGTGGAATAGATATTCGTTTAGAAACTATCAACAACATGATGAGTCAATATAAAATCTTCGATTCCGGATATGCAATGCTTCTCGGTAAAGATGGGACAATTTTATACCATCCTGATGAAGCAATTATGTTAAAAACAAAAATCGATGAATATATAAACTCTGGTAATAATGAAAGTATCTCGGTTTCCGGTATGCTGAGCAAGGAAAGAGGAATGATTTCTGTTACCCTTAATGATGAATCGAGAGTTCTACTTTATTCGCCTTTTAAGAGCCTGGATTGGATTCTTGTATTAAACGTGGCAGAGGAAGAAATTAATGGCTCATTGTCAACTTTAACTCAATCCTCATTAGTATTCTTTCTATTGGGCTTCGGAATTCTTACTCTTGCAATTATATTTACCGCTAACTCAATCGCCGAACCCATTAAAAGACTTGCCGCCGGAATTCATGCCTGCGCTGATGAAGGAAGTCTTGATGTTGAATTGGATGTAGACTCAAATGATGAAGTGGGTGACTTAGGAAGATCGTTCCACAGAATGTTAACTTCCCTAAAATCAAAAGTTGCTACTGTTGATCTGTTTGCTCATGGACATATATCAGCCGAGGTAGAGATTATTTCAGGTAAAGATGAATTAGGCCGTTCTATGGGTTCTATGCGGAATAGAATTGGTGCTGTAATTGCAGAACTTGACAATATTGCCCGTGCCGTTACAGAAGGTGACCTTGGTTATTCATCGGATTTGAGCAAATTTGAAGGTGAATATGCAAAGATAATTAAAGGCATTAATGATGTTATTGGTGAACTATTAATCCCGGTTCGCGAAGCTTCAGATTCCCTTTCACATTTATCTCAGAAGGATCTAACAGCGAGAATGAGAGGCGAATATAAAGGGGATAATGCTAAACTGAAGAACTCATTTAATACTGCCGTTGAAAATTTGGAAACAATTCTTCATCAGGTAAGGAATTCTTCTGATCAAAATTTATCAGCTCTGTTTGAGATTAAAGCAATTATTGAGGAGCTGGTACAACAATTTGAGCAACAAGCAAACCAAACGATTGAAGCATCAACATCCATCGAAGAAATGGCACATAGTATTATAGATAATGCTACGAATGCGCAGGATATGTCGAACACAGCTACTAAGTCGAGAGAATCAGCGGAAAAAGGGGGAGAAGTTGTAAAGCAGACCATCACCGGAATGAAAGAAATAAGTGCAGAAGTTAACAATTCTGCCCATGTAGTTCAGGAATTAGGTGAATCGAGTAAAAATATTGGTGAAATCATTAGAGTAATTGAAGATATTGCCGACCAAACCAACTTACTTGCACTGAATGCAGCTATTGAAGCTGCCCGAGCCGGTGAGCAAGGAAGAGGATTTGCTGTTGTAGCGGATGAAGTAAGAAAGCTTGCTGAAAAAACAACCAAGGCTACCGGAGAGATCTCTGAAAAAATCAAGAAGATACAGACTGACACAAAAGATGCTGTTACATCAATGGAATCAGCAAAATCAAAAACTGATGATGGTATTAAGTTGGCTGACGAAGCCGGCAAAGCTCTACAGGAAATTGTACAAATCAGTGCTGAACTTACTGAAAAGGTTGTTAGAATAACTTCAGCAACAAATCAGCAATCGGAAGTGAGCCAAACTCTTTCAGAAAAAATTGAACAAATGAATTCGGGTTCACAAAGTTCAATGGGAAAATTGAATTCAATTGATGAATACCTGGAAAATTTTGCTCAACTAACTGAAAATGTTAATAGCCTTAACAATCAGTTTATTATTTCCAACGGGCATAGCGAAAAACTTCTTCAATAATAAAAAAGCCCTCTGCTAAAAACAGAGGGCTTTTTTTATATAATATCAACTACTAATTAAGCTGTTGTTTTAGAAACCGCCTCAATTAATTCCATCCCTTTTCTTAATGCCTTTTCATTTAAAGGAAGCAAATGATGATATCTTTCGGGAAGAACCTGCTTCAATCCTTCAAGTATATTTTCAAATTTGAGTATTGGCTTCTTCTGCAAGAAAGCGCCTAACATGATCATATTCAACATTTTGGGATTATCCATATTAGCTGCTTCTTTGGTAGCATCAATACCATAAACTTCAATATCTGTTCTTGTTGGAGGATTAATTATATTTGTGCTATCATATAATAAAGTACCACCAACCTTAACACCACTTTCAAATTTATCAAGAGAAGGCTGGTTAAGGGCAATTACAGTATCAAATTTTGAAATGATTGGAGAACTTACTTTTGTATCACTAACAATGGTAATACAATTTGCCGTACCACCGCGCATTTCAGGTCCATAGGAAGGCATCCAGCTAACTTCTTTATCTTCAATCATACCTGAGTAGCAAAGAACCATACCCATTGATAATACACCCTGACCACCAAATCCTGCAATAATTATTTCCTGAGTCATATTATTATCCCTCCTTCTCATTTGGTGTTTTAATATCGCCTAACGGATAGTAAGGGAACATATTTTCTTCCATCCATGAGTTAGACTGTAAAGGAGTCATTTTCCAGTTTGAAGGACAATTCGAAACTACTTCGATAAAGCATGTACCTCCCTTTCCTGCTTTTTGATATTCGAAGGCCTTTTGTATAGCCTTTTTTGTCTTTCTCACATTGGCTGGCTTATGAACCGATTGTCTGGTAACATAAGCGGTTCCTGGTAGTTGTGCAACTAACTCAGTCATTTTTAAGGGTTCACCAGCTGTAGAGACATCTCTACCAAATGGTGAAGTAGTGGATTTCATTCCAGCTAAAGTTGTTGGGGCCATTTGACCACCAGTCATCCCATAAATACCATTATTGATAAATATGATAAGAAGGTTCTCACCACGGTTACAAGTATGGATAGTCTCACCTGTACCAATAGCTGCAAGATCGCCATCACCCTGATATGAAAATACAATTTTGTCTGGAAGAACTCTTTTAATGCCCGTAGCAACAGCAGAAGCTCTGCCATGTGCCGCCTGACTCATATCCATATTAAGATAATTGTATGCTAATACTGAACAACCAACCGGAGCAACACCAATTATTTCACCGATTAAATCCATTTCTTCTATAACTTCCGCCAATAATCTATGAACCACGCCATGGCCACATCCCGGGCAATAGTGCATAGGAGTATCATACATGGCATTTTTTGGTGATTCGTAAACTATGTTTTCGAGCGAACAAACATTTTCGTCACGCAGTGTGTTTTCGTAATGATCATCATCTAACATTGTCTTTTCATTCATTATGCACCTCCTACTACTTTTTCTTCAAGAGCTTCCAAAATTTCTTCAGGGCTCGGAACAATTCCACCCATTCTTCCGTGGAATTCTACCTTAGTTGCGCCATCAAGGGCAAGCTTTACGTCTTCAATCATTTGTCCGGCGTTCATCTCAACATCTAAAATACCTTTAACATTCTTGCCATACTTGGCTAATGCTTCGTATGGGAAAGGCCACAATGTTATCGGTCTGAATACACCAACTTTTATTCCTTTTTCTCTTGCTAAATCCGCTGCTTTAGTGCAAATTCTGGCAACTAAACCGTACGCGGTTATTATATAATCTGCATCGTCACAATTAATAGCTTCATACATAATTTCATTTTTTTCAATTTCTCTATATTTTCTTTGCAAGTGGCGATTAACTTCTTCCATCTGATCTGGTTGAAGATGCAGAGAGGTAATTACGTTACTATTTCTATCTTTTGTTCTACCAACTGTTGCCCAGTCCAGTGGAACAAACGTTCTCTCTTTTTGTGGCTTTAATTCAACTTTTTCCATCATCTGACCTAAAGCACCGTCAGTAAGAATGAGAACCGGAGTTCTATATTTGAAGGCTAAATCAAAACCAAATTCAACAAAATCAGCCATTTCCTGAACTGTTGAAGGAGCAAGAACAAGAAGTCTGTAATCTCCGTGTCCGCCGCCTTTGGTTGATTGGAAATAATCACTCTGACCTGGCTGAATAGTACCCAAACCAGGACCACCCCGATTAACGTTAATGAGCAAACATGGGAGCTCTGCACAGGCAATATATGAGATTCCTTCCTGCATAAGACTCATACCCGGACTTGATGAAGAAGTGAATACTTTTTTACCAGTGCCGGCAGCACCATAAACCATATTTATTGAAGCAATTTCACTTTCTGCCTGAAGAACAACCATACCGGTTCTTGCTTCAGCTTCACGACTAAGATATTCCAGGACCTCAGATTGAGGGGTTATTGGATATCCAAAGTAGGCATCCACGCCAGCTCTAATTGCAGCTTCAGCCAACGCTTCATTTCCCTTCATTAATTTTAATTCTTTCATTCTTTCACCGTCACTGTTATATCATTAGTTACATTTTTTATTTCAGCTACTTTTTCTTTTGAATTAGTTGTTTGCCGATAAACTGTAATGGCACCTTCCGGGCAAACTAAAGCGCAGTTTGTACAACCTGTACAGTTATCTTCAACTTTTACAATGTACAAGTACCCTTTTTGATTAACCTGTCTGGATGTTTCAAGTGCATCCTGAGGGCAAGCCCCGGCACACAGTTCACAACCTTTACATTTCTCGATATCAAGTATGATATCACCTTTTACTTTTGCCATTTATTACCTCATATACTTGTATTGGTTTAAACTAAAAAAGGGCTACAATACAGTAACCCTTATGCTAAAATTTTGTATGGCTAATCACCACCAGCAGAATGACAGGAATTATTTCGAGTAGAATTACTGGTAGTATATGTGTTAATTTGATAGCCACGTCTTTTTATTTCTCTCTAGTTTTATATAATTGTTACAGCATCTGCAACACTTACCAGATGCTTTATAAATCTATAAAAATTAAAATAAATATCCAAAATCATAGGATAAGAAAATACTGCATTTGGCCTGTTTGAAAAATATTTAAATTGGCTGGTTCTAAAAGAACTTAATTCATATAAAACAAGTAGGACAGGGGTTTTAGCAATTTTGTAAAAAGAGAGGGATTTCCCCTCTCAAAAAAAAATTTTAATTATTTCCCCACATGTCTCTGGCATGCTCATCAGCATGATAAGAACTACGAACAAGGGGAGCCGATTCAACTGCCTTGAACCCCATCTTCATCCCTTCTTCTTTGAACATTGCAAATTCTTCAGGGGTTACATAACGATCAACCGGAAGATGTTTTTTGGTAGGTTGGAGATACTGACCAATGGTCATTATATCGCAGCCACTATCAAATAAGTCTTTCATTAATTTTAGTACTTCTTTATTCGTTTCGCCAATTCCTACCATAATACCGGATTTTGTTCGCACTCCCTTGTCTTTAAACCATCTCATAACATCCAGGCTTCGCTGGTAACCGGCTTGCGGCCTCACCGCATGGTAAAGTCGTTCAACAGTTTCCATATTGTGGTTTAGTATGTGAGGTGGATTTTTCATGATTGTTTCAAAAGCTTCTTCTTCCCCCTTGAAATCAGGTATCAGAATTTCCACAGTACAATGAGGTGTTTTCTCATTGATAAGTCTTACACATTCAGAAAAAATAGATGACCCGCCATCTTTTAATTCGTCTCTGTTTACAGAGGTTATTACAACATGCCTAAGACCTAATTGTTCAACCGATTCTGCAACCCTTCTTGGTTCGTCCAGATCCAATTCATTTGGCATCCCAACCTTAACGTTACAAAAGCCGCATGAACGGGTGCATGTATCTCCCAGAATCATAAATGTTGCTGTTTTATGACTCCAGCACTCCGAAAGATTAGGGCATTTCGCCTCTTCACAAACTGTATTGAGTTTTGCACTCCGCATCAGTTTATGGACTTCTTTGTAATTTTCACCCGTAGGAAGTTTAATTTTAAGCCAGTCAGGTCTTTTACCTAAATCTTTCTGCTCCGCCTCAACTTCTCGTTTATAATCTTTTTGATGTTTATTTAGATATTCTTTATTCACAATAATACCGTGTAATATAGTTCGTAAAATGAGTCATTAAAAATAGCAATATTTTTTATAAACCGTTAAAACGGTTACCGAAAATTGTTTTATAACAAATAGCCCCGGGATTAATCCCAGGGCTATAATTAATTTCAAAATCATCCTAACCGTTTTAACGGTTTAGAAGAACTATACTTTACTCGTATCAAAATTTTCAAGATAGTCTTTTACATACTTCAGAAACTTACCGCCCAGTAAGCCATCAACCAATCTGTGGTCGTGGCTGAGAGACAAGTACATCATTGGCTTAATGGCGATTGAGTCCACATCATCTATAGTAACCACAACAGGCTTTTTAACAACTGCCCCGACACCAAGAATGCCAACTTCAGGCTGGTTAATAATAGGAGTACCAAACAATGATCCGAAAACTCCGTAATTGGTAATGCTGAACGTACCACCCGATATCTCATCCGGTAAGAGCTTTTTATTGCGCGCTCTGAATCCAAGATCTGCAATAGCACGCGATAATCCTTTTGTATTTATCTCATCGGCGTTTTTAATGTTAGGTACAATTAGTCCGTTAGGCTCTATTGCAACAGCAATGCCTAAATTCACAAATTTTTTCAGTAGTATATTCTCGCCTTCCAGAGAGGCATTCATCATCGGATATTCCCTTAATGCCTTAACAGTTGCCCTGGCGATGAAAGAAAGAAATGTGAGTTTCACACCGTCTTCTTCCATAAACTTTTTCTTTTTTTCTTTTAGGAATTTGTCAATTATTGTCATTTCAACTTCTGTAATGGCAGTAACATGAACTGAAGTATCCCGGCTATTAAGCATATGCTGCATAATACGCTTACGGATATTATCCATGGGGATTATTTCAACGCCATCCTTTTGAGCAGTTCCCTTTTCAACTTCTACCTTTGTGGCTTTCTGTTCGAATACTTTTCCTGATTTGCGATCTTTAAGGTAAGCCAGAATATCTCTTTTCGATACTCGTCCACCTACTCCCGTACCAGAAAGTGATTCAAGTTCATCAAAACTAATTCCTTCTTTACGTGCAATATTGAGTACCAGAGGAGAATAAAACCTGTTACTCTCACCAATCGGGTGAGATTGTTTTTCCGTCTCACTTTTTACTCCCGCTTTGTCCGCAGGCAAGATTGAATTTTCACCTAATACAGTTTCTTTTGCTGTTGTTTCTAATATTTCTTCTTCTGACTTCTGACTTCTTATTTCAGACTCCTTGCCCTTTACTAACCCCCCTTCACTGCTAATCCTTCCCACCACAGTTTCAACATCCACAGTCTCATTTTCTTTTACAAAGATTTCCACAAGAGTTCCGGCGGATATTGCAGGCACTTCGGTATCAACCTTATCTGTAGCAATTTCAAAAAGGATTTCATCCCGTTCAACTTTATCGCCAACAGATTTATGCCACTTAATGATAGTTCCTTCCATCACAGATTCACCCATTTTCGGCATTACAACATCAATCAGATTTCCGCCGACCTTAGTTGTTGTCTGTAAATCTTCCGCAGGATCTTTCACAACTTCCTTTTTAGGCGCTGGTTCTGCTGATTCACTATCTGTTTCTATTATAGCAACTACCGTATCAATATCAACAGTTTCGTTTTCAAAAACTTTAATTTCGGCTAATATACCATCAACGGAAGATGGTATTTCAGTATCTACTTTGTCCGTGGCAATTTCAAAAATAATCTCGTCCTTGCTGACTTTATCGCCTTTCTTTTTATGCCACTTTATCAGAGTACCTTCGTGAATACTCTCCCCCATTTTCGGCATAATGACTTCCACTCTCATTCAATTACTCCATAATAATTTTAGTATGCAAGAAGCTCTTTGAGCTCAGTATAAATTCTATCACGTGTTGGTAATACAGCTTTTTCAAGCAACGGATGAAATGGTATTGGTACATCTGCGGCACCAATTCTTTTTACCGGTCCATCCAGATATTCAAAAGCCTGATCTGAAATTTGAGCAACAATTTCCGCTCCAAATCCTGCTGTTAATGTATCCTCATGAGCAACGACAACTTTTCCCGTTTTTTTAACTGAGGCAATTATTGTCTCAATATCCAGAGGAGCAATTGTTCTGATATCAATCAATTCAATTGAATGACCTTCTTCCTCTAATCGCTTAATGGCAAAGTTACTTTCATGCACTAAAGCTCCCCAAGCCACAACTGTAAGGTCATTCCCCTCCTTAACAACATTTGCCTTACCAAAAGGCAGAAGGTAATTTTCATCAGGTTCTGGTGCGGTTGAGTAGCTTTGCCTATAAAGCCCCTTATGTTCAAGGAAAAGTACAGGATCGCTTAATCTGCAGGCAGTCTTTAATAGCCCTTTTGCATCAGCCGCATTTGAAGGATAAGCGATTAACAATCCCGGCATGTGAGCGAAAAAACCCTCTATGTTCTGACTATGATAATGCCCGCCATGAATATATCCGCCTATTGCAACGCGAATTACCATTGGAGCTTCATTCAGGTTGTTAGATCTGTACCTCATCATTACCAACTCGTCACGGATTTGCATGAAAGCAGGCCAGATGTAATCACCGAACTGAATTTCGACAACAGGTTTAACACCTGTTAATGCCATTCCAATTCCCACACCTGCAATGCTTGCTTCAGCAAGAGGCGAGTTAAAAACTCTTTCATTTCCGAACATTGTAGATAAACCTTTGGTAGCAGTAAAAACGCCTCCCTTACCATCGGCTACATCTTCACCAAATACATACATTTTGTCGTTGCGTTCCATTTCTTCACGCAGGGCATGGTTAATTGCATCAACCATTACAATTGGTTTGCCGTCAGGTTTACTTTTTTCGTAAGGTAATTTCTCACGTTTGCCGCTTTCATCTAAAACATATTTCAGTACAGTCTTAGGATCCGGCTCGGCCTGTCCAAGTGCCCAATCCGCAGCTTCATCTATATGATTATTTATTTCCTTCTTAAGTTCTTCGTAAGATAAATCGGTGAGAATTCCTTTGTCCAGTAATTTCTTCGAAAACAATTCAATTGGATCTTTTCGTAAGTCTTCTTCCAGAGACTCCTGACTTCTATATTTTTTTTGATCATCTGAAGATGAATGCGAAAACAATCTGACAGTGTGAGCTTCAATAAGCGCGGGACCCAAGTCACGTCTGGCGTGATTAAATGATGTTTTTGCTGCTGCATGAGATGCCAAAAAATCAGTCCCGTCAATACTCATTCTCAGTAAATTCTCATGCCCTTTCATCATTTCCATAACAGAGGCATTCTTCCCTGAAGTCTGCCCGGTTACCGGAACAGAAATAGCCCATTTGTTATTCTGTATTACAAAAACAACCGGAATTTTATCCCGACTTGCCCAATTAACAGCTTCGTAAAACTCGCCTTCGCTGGTTGTCCCATCGCCCGAGCTGACATAAGTTACGGATTTCAATCCTTCTTTCTTATTAGCCAGAGCAGTACCTACAGCTTGCAAAAACTGAGTTCCGGTTGGGCTGGATTGCACTGGTACATTAAATTCCTTCGATCCCCAATGACAGGGCATTTGACGTCCACCCGTAAGAGGATCATCAGCCTTACCTAACATGTGGAGAAAAATTTCGTCCAATTTCATCCCAAGAGCCAGCATATATGCCATATCACGGTAATATGGGTACCCCCAATCAACTTTCTTCTCCATAGCCAACCCGAATGCCACCTGAGTAGCTTCGTGTCCTGCACCGGCAATATGGAAGTAAGCCTTACCCTGTTTGAGCAACCTCATAACCTTATTATCCACCTGACGCGCGGTGTACATTATCCGCAAACCGTTCATCAATTCATCTTTTGTCAGTCCGCCAAAGGTTCCGATTTTGCCGGTTGGTGCTTTATCAGTCAAAATGTCTTTTTTACTAGTAATATCAGCCTCTTTTGAAGTTTTTGACATATTTAGTCCTATTTGGTTTCTAATTCTTGCACAATAATGGGATGATCTGACTTCTTTTCAGATTCATCATATTCAAAGACCGAAATGAAATTTTTAAGCAGCTTCTCTTTTACTTCATTTATCGCTACTTTTTCTCCGAGTTCTCTTTTCAGGGATGTTACTTCTTTATCTGATATTCCGCATGGGATAATGCCGTTGAATAAAGATAAGTCTGTATTGATATTAAATGCAAATCCGTGCATTGTTACCCAGCGACTGACCTTAATCCCAATAGCAGCAATCTTTCGATCTCCAAACCAGGCACCGGTAAACCCCTCTCTTCTCCCGCACTTCAATCCATATTCCCAACAGGTTCTGATAATAACTTCCTCAAGATTACGGAGATAGAGATGAGTATCTTTCTTCCAATTACCCAGATGAATAATTGGATAACCAACAATTTGTCCCGGTCCATGATAAGTAATATCACCACCACGATCTATATCAAATACGGAAATATCATTATTCTTTAGATATTCCTCTGAACTAATAAGATTATTTCTATCTGCTGTTTTTCCAAGAGTGTAAGTGTGCGGGTGCTCTAATAGGAATAGGATATCATTGACCCTGTTATCTACTCTTTTTTGAAGAGTTTCTTTTTGAAGATCCCAGGCTTTATCGTATCCGATAAAGCCCAGATCAAAATAGTCCAATTTTCTATATGTGGATTGATTCTCCATATGCATTTGCAGCCGCTTCCATGACAGCCTCTGATAAAGTTGGATGTGCATGTATTGTTTTAATAATTGATTCGTGGGTAGCTTCCATCGAAATTGCAAGACCTGCTTCAGCAATCAACTCCGTGGCTTCAGAACCAATAATATGAGCGCCAAGTAATTCTCCGTATTTTGCGTCAAAAATAAGCTTTACAAAGCCTTCCCTATCCCCTGAAGCAAAAGCCTTACCGCTGGCAGAGAATGGAAATTTACCTATCTTTATTTCATAACCTTCTTCTTTGGCTTTTTGTTCCGTAAGCCCTATACTTGCCACTTGTGGCTGACAGTAGGTACAACCGGGTATTTTGCCATAATCTACGCTGGCTACTTCCATACCCTTAATTCTTTCAATACAGGTAATTGCCTCTGCAGATGCAACATGAGCCAGCCATGGAGCGCCAATTACGTCACCAATGGCGTAGATAGAATCAATGTTAGTCTGATAAGTTTCGTAGTTTACTTTTATATGCCCGCGCTCAACTTCAACGCCAACATCTTCTAAACCAAGACCACTAATATTACCAGAGACACCAATTGCACTTAAAACTTTGGAAGCACGCAATTCTTTCTTTTCGCCATCCTTTTCAATTGTAACAACTACCTCGCCATCAACTACTACAGCTTTGTCTACTCTTGTAGAAGTATAAATTTCCATACCCGACTTTTTAAAATTTGTTTCGAGTGTTTTTGATACTTCTTCATCTTCAATTGGGAGGATATTATCCAGCATTTCAATAATTGTAACCTTCGTTCCAAATGTATGATAGAAGTAGGCAAATTCAACACCAATAGCGCCAGCCCCAATAACTATAAGGCTTTCAGGCTGTTCGGGTAAGCTCATTGCCTCTTTACTTGTAATAATAAACTCGCGATCTACAGGAATTGGCGGTACTATTTTGGGTGAAGCTCCGGTTGCCAGAATTATTTTATCAGCTTCAATAATTTCCGTTTGCTTACCTTCAGTATCAAAAATACCAATCTCATTTTTTGATAAAAGCTTACCAAATCCTTTAACACGTACAACTTCATTCTTGCGAATGAGATAATCAACGCTTTTGGAAATACGGTCTGCAATTTTTCTGCTCCGCTTAATTATCGCGCTGAAATCGTAACTCAGCCCTTCAACAGTAATTCCAAAATCTTTAGCATGATTCTTCATTACATCATAAAGCTCTGCATTTTTAATCAAAGACTTTGTGGGAATACAGCCCCAATTCAGACATATTCCGCCAAGGTTATCTTTATCTATTACAACTGTTTTAAAACCTAATTGTGCAGCTCTTATAGCCGCAACGTAACCTCCCGGTCCGCCACCGAGTATTGCTACATCATATTTGTTCGCCATAACTATTCGTCCTCACTTACTACGATTTGTTCCATTTATATAACGCCAATACAATCAATGAAAACTCGGCAGATATTACCAGAATTCTTATCGGTTTGGCTTGAATATTCTCAAAAGACTAAATAAAACAGTAATGGAGTTTTCCCATAACAAATATAGTGTATGAGAGATAAATATGAAGGGATTCAGAAAAAATAATATAATGGAAATTAAGTGGGAAAGATTACATATCCAGATACCTGAGGCATTCGCTATTAATAAATCAGCTTTGCCCCGGCTCTAAACTTGTTATCAATTAAAACAAAATAATATCGAGATCACTCAAGTTAAATGATAATTTAGAACAAAAATGATCTGTTTACTTTATTGATTATCTTTTATCATTTTTTTAACAAGGTCTTTCACGAATTCTTGTATATCAGGGTGAACACCAGAAACAGGATTTCCTCTTTGTCCACTCCCATTTTGAAAAAAGAGATGCGCAGTAATTACTCTCTCTTTTATGACAACAAACGAAAAATATTTTTCACCGCCATGTTCAAATGTTAACTGGAAACGCATTCCATTTGTATTGCCCGTTACTTCAAATCCGTTACCTGGAGTATCGCCTTTGTCCAAAGATTGAATATACTTCCACTCAGCAACAGATAGATCAGGTTTTTGTTCCTGGGCAAAAGATGTAAGGCTGGAAAGGGATAAAATGGCTAAGATGATAAAGATTGCATGTCTCATATTCCGGTTAACTCCTTGTTGTCAATTAATAAAAATTGCCCCTGTCTCTGCTGTACAGGATAATAATTTATCAGCAACCCGTTTGAACTAAAAATGTTAAATTAATTATCACAATTCACCTTTATTATCGATAATTTATAAAAAAAATTTAGACTTCCCGAGTAAAAAGATACCAGTTATTTATTTTCTTCTGAAATGTTTTTCTGAGCTTTATTCAAATCCATTGTAGAGATACAACAGTTATATTGATGGGAAATATACTTTTACGCTAATTAAGCCAGCACTATAAGAGCTACTCCGGCAACCATTACCAAAGAGCCAATCAGTCTGGCCTTAATATTTGGCTCTTTTAGAAAAAAATGACCAAGTACTACTGCTATAGGACCTGACATCCGTTTGAGAGCGACAACGTAAGCAACGTATGTCATGGAAAGCGCTGTCATATGAAAAATAAAGGCACAACAGGTAAATGCGCTGATGGCAAGCAGATTCGATTTAACCGGTTTTATTTTTTGCCACTTCAGTTTTCTTATCAACAACAAATAGATTGTAAGGGAAGTAAATATGAAGATATTCATAAAAATAACATGTTGTGGAATTGAAGATTCTGTGATGGCAATTTTGTCAAAATTGGCGGAGATTCCCCATATCGCAGCGACAAATAACATATGTCGGGTACCACGATTCCTGATAAGCGCTTTGAAGGGACCTAAAAAATCTCGCTTCTTAAAATTAATGTTGATAAGGTAAGAACCGACTACAATCAACAATACCCCTACAAAACCAAGAAATGGTGGAAACTCACCCACAATAATTGGACTTGTAATCAAAAGTACAAGCGGAGTAAAACTCATCATAGGCAATACCTCAGAAATATCCCCCTCAGATATTGCCTTAATATACCAGACAGCAGCCAGAGTATTAATAGAACTGGAAATAAAGGAGGCAATTAGCGCAGTGGGGTTCAGATCAAGTTCTATAAAGAAGAGTCCGGGAGTAAATAGTAATACAGGAAGAAAATAATTCCCCCAGGAAATTATTATGGGCTCAGTTTTAGCAGAAGTCTTTTTAACAACAACGCTTCTAAAACCTTCCGATACCGGGTTTAAAGACGCAAATAATAGCCACATGCACAAAGAGTATGATTATGATTAAGAGTTAATTTTTAATTCACAAAATAGGATTTTATCCGGATACAAATATAAACCATACAAGCAACCAATAACTTCGTCCTTCAGGGCGAAGTTATACCACACCAACAAAGCAGAGTGGCTTTAGCCCAACACACAACTAATCGAGTATATGCGCCAAGAACCATCACGAGTCTATACTATCCAATAACATAAACGCTCTTTCTTTCAGCTCTTTTTTATTCGAGACATCTTTTCCCTCAAAGACACAAAGTTTCTCAAGCGGACAAGAACCGCACCCCGGATTCTTAGGTGTACAAATTTCCCGACCCAGACGTATCAGGTTCGTGTGGAATGAGTGCGCAATTTTTTCGGGGAACCCATCATTTAGCGCCCAGAACGTTTTATCAGGAGCAGAGCCATTCACAATTCCAAGCCGGTTAACCGTGCGATGAACATGTGTATCAACGGGACAAATATTTTCACCAAGGGCAAATAGCAAAACACAACTGGCTGTTTTAACTCCCACACCCTTAAATGAAGTCATTTCTCTAATGGCGTCATCATGGCTAACTTTCTTAATAAAATCCAGCGAATAAACTCCCTGCTTCACTTTTAGCTCAGTAAGAAAGTTTTTAATAGCTGCCGATTTCTGCAAACCCAGCCCTGCAATTCTTATTTCCTTTTCAATTGATGCCCTTTTCGCGGCAGCCATTTCCTCCCATGAAGGGTATTTTTCTTTTAGGTTTTTATATGCCTGGTAAGAATTTCTATCATTTGTATTCTGAGAGAGTATTGTTGCAACAAGCATTTCAACGGGGTCTGGCAAATTCTTGTTTCTCGGTGGCTGCCCAAATCGATTTAGCAACAATTCGTTCACCTTGACGATTTTTTTCTGCTGTATTTTATTCATAAATTCTTTATGTAATTTTTTGATGGTTCAAGATAAACAAAAAAGTAAAATTCACTTCTTTATCTTCCCATAAAATTAACATGTAAAAATTTGAAAAAGCAAAATTGTTTTTTATTATAGGTTTTGTATTTCCATTCTTTAACCGGAGGATTAATGTCTACCTTGATGGTGAGTGTATCTGGAATCAGAGGAATTGTTGGTAATGGTCTTGATCCCAATGTTATTGTAAAATACGCTTCTGCTTATGCTGATTTTTGCGGCAAGGGTAAAATTATTGTTGGCAGTGATGGTAGAATTACCGGAGACATGGTAAAGAATGTTCTTGTTGGCACCCTGCTGGCTAAGGGAAACGATGTGGTCGATATTGGTATCTGCCCGACACCAACAGTACTCTACAATGTTACAAAATTAGGCGCCGTTGGCGGAATAGCAATTTCCGCGAGTCATAATCCCAATGAATGGAACGCATTGAAACTACTCAATGGTAAAGGTGAATTCTTAACCCTGGAAGAAAACGCTAAGATGATGGCAATGCTGGATTCTACTATGAACAGCTATAGAAAATGGGATCAATTAGGCTTCCTGAAAGAGTATGGTGAGGGATTGCAAAACCACATGGAGGAAGTATTAAAACTAAAGCTCATTGATCAGGAGGCTCTGAGAAAAAGAAATTTCAAAGTTTTACTTGACTGTGTAAATGGAGCCGGAGCTTACATTATGCCTCAACTTCTTGCTGAATTAGGTTGTGAAGTAGTTGAGATGCACTGCGATAAAACCGGTATCTTCCCAAGGCTGCCTGAACCAATTCCCGAAAACCTTGTGGATACAATGCAGGCTGTGATGGATAACAATGTTGATATTGGAATTGTTGTTGACCCCGACGTTGATCGGCTGGTTCTACTTACGAATGAAGGGAATACCTTTGTTGAGGAAAACACAATAGTTCAAGCAACTAAATTCATCATATCAAAACAGCCCGGGAATGTTGTAGTAAATCTTTCCACAACACGAGGCGTTGAAGATATAGCGAATATGTATAGTTCAAAACTGTATAGAACTCCGGTTGGCGAAGCAAATGTTGTAGCCGGTATGAAAAAGTACAATGCTGTAATAGGTGGGGAAGGAAGCGGGGGCGTAATATATCCTGAACTTCAATATGGTCGTGATGCACTGGTTGGTACTGCCATAACTTTGCAACATCTGCTTGAATTCGGCGGAACATCTGCTGAATTAAAAAATAGTCTGCCAAAATATGAAATAGTAAAAAAGAAAATAAATGTCGGCGAAAGTAATCCTGATGAAGTAATTAGCATTTTAACTGACAAGTACTCTTATGCAAAATTCAATAATGATGACGGTTTGCGTGTGGACTTTGATGATCACTGGTTTCACTTAAGAAAATCTAATACAGAACCGATTATCAGATGCATTGTTGAAGCACGCGATAATAAACTTGCCGAGAAATATTCTTTGGCGTACATGAAGGAAATAAAATCAGCACTCAAATAAGAATTACGTAGAATCCCATTTATCTTCCTCTATCCTGGGGAAGATAATTTTAGATTTTGTTCCCTTCCCTTTGCGGCTTTCAACTTCTATTCGGGCATCATTCAACTCACAGTAATTTTTAACCAGCAAAAGCCCCAGCCCGCTTCTTCCATGATTTCTAACATTCAGTATTTTTGAATTGATCCTCTCAAGACTTTTTAACTTTTGGATCAGGTCTTCAATTCTGGAGTCGAGTTGATCTTTTAGTTTATTTATAAAACCCATAAAATCCCATCATTATTTTAATCATGGAAAACGCAGTTACCCTTAACAACAATGATTTTGTTCTATTAGGTCAGTAAATTTTTTAAAAATTTTACTTCAGATAAAATAGAAAGCGGATCAAATTATGCTAGTTTTTGACGTTTTTTGAAATATTCCAAAAGCGCCTTATCCAGGAATTCATTCGTCAGAAGTAAATTATACTCAACTCCAATAGATCTGCATTCAGTTTGAATCTGGTTAATAAATTGTCTAACCGCTTCCTGATACCCTTTTTGGATTTGTTGTGGCTGAGTAGTTATTTCTTCTCCTGTCTCCTTATCAACAAAGATTGTGTCGGAACTAAAAGAAAAGTCAACTTCGACAGGGTCGAGTAACTGAAAAACAATGACTTCGTTCTTCTTAAAATGAATGTGTTTGATTGCGGATAATACTGAGTCAACTGAATCCATCAAATCAGAAATAATAATAACCAATCCCCTCTTCTTTAACTTTTCAGCAACAAGATTAAGACAGTAGGCAGTTTCAGTTTCTCCGGATGAAGAAATTTCAGTCAGTTTCTTGAGAATAACATTTTTGTGAGTTTTAATAGCCCTTGGAGCTATAAATTCATTTATTTTATCGGAGAATAAAACCAACCCGGTAGCGTCTTTTTGGTTCAGCATCAGATGAGTAAGACTTGCAGCCAGCATCTTTCCGTAATGAAGTTTTGATACATTAGCCCCGGATTGAAATTCCATGGATTTACTAACATCCAAAAGAATGTGAGAAATAAGATTGGTTTCTTCCTCAAAGCGTTTTATAAAATACTTGTCCGATCTGGCAAATATTTTCCAATCAATATTCTGAATACTATCACCGCTTTGATAGGGACGAAACTCACTGAATTCAGCACTGAAGCCATGGTAAGGGCTTTTGTGAAGCCCTACCATGAATCCTTCTACAACTTTTTTAGAGATCAATTCCAGAGAGTTTAATTTCGATAAGTAAACAGGGTCCAGTAGTTTTTTATATTCGACTGAATTCTCTGACACTATTTCTGATTTATTTTTTCTTGCAGTATTTCTTCGGGAGACTTACCAAGATTATCCAGCTCTGCTCTTGCAGATACAGCCAACTCATGATCCGGGTATCTTTCAATGAATTTAACATATGCATCTTTGGCAGCATCAAGGTTTTTTAATTCATTAGCTTGCAAAAATGCTATCATGAATAAGGCATTAACCGCCTGCATACTGTCAGGATAGGATTCATAAACATCAGTATAAAATTTTACTGCTTCATTCAAACTTTCTGATTTGGAAATGTTTGGCACAACAAATCCCTGATACATTTTTCCCATCTCAAATTTAACGGCTGCTAAATAATTACTTTCAGGGAAATCGTTGCTCAGAGTTTTAAAATCTGCCAAAGCTGCCTGGTAATCACCTTCAGTAATTTTTTGCTTAGCTGATTCATAAAGTGATTTATCTGTTGTGTTTGAACATGCCGCTACAAAAATCAAAAGGAAAATTGTAACCAAAACTCTGTTGATTTGCATCATTAGTATTCCGCTATTTGTGAAAGTTATTCAAATAATTTACTGCCTAATATAACTACTCTGGGGATATTAGGAAATAGAATTATTGCTCATTAAAAACGTTTAATTATTAAGATAATTTAAGTTCAATTTGATGTGGTAATTGCAGGAATTTTTGAAAAGTGCTTTGAAAATTGATTGCAAAGTGTTGCTCTCTGAAACTGATTATATTTTAAGGGAGTAAAATCCGTAATCAGCAAGTTAGCGCCCAAATTGAAACCTCGCTCATTTTTTTGAGTCCCGGCGATGTAACCTACGGGCAAAGCTGCAATCATAGTATTTTGAAGAAGTATTCTTGCCAGCGCAATAGTTTTAAGAGTAATAAACCTACTGTCTCTCAAATCATTTTTTAGTCCTTTAAAAAGTTCGGTTACAAAAGGAATAAAAATAATTGACTCAGCTTTGGCTTCTTTTAAATAAAAAAGTATTTTAGCAATTTCTTCAGGCGTCTGATTCGGAATTCCAATTAATGTTGTAAGTCCAAGTTGATAGTCAGCCTTTCTAAGGTGTTCAGCTTGATCCTTTATAACAGAAAACTGCTCAGAATATTCTTTAATCCCTGAAATATTTTTAGGAATTTCAGTATTCTTTATCAGGTATCCTTCAGCTCCTGAAAGACTCCATACCTTATAATCAGTGTTTCTTCTTTCGCCCAAACTTAGCCATATCTCAGCATTACTTTTTTTCTTAATGGAAAAAATAATGTAAGATATCAAATCTGCATCATAATAATCATCCGAACCTGACTGAAGAATTATTTTTTTAATTCCATTATTTGTAATTTGATTAGCAGCTGAAATAATCTCGTCAGGATCCATCCTATATTTCTCTGACGTCAAATTTTCTATGGTAACATTACAAAATGAACAATTTTCGCTGCAATGATTTGAAAATTCTATAACCCCGGCTGCCTGAATTTCGTCTGTAGAAAATTGCCTTCTTATGGCATTTGCTCTATTGAACAACTGAGTCATATGATTAGAATCATCATCCATCAGAATTGAAACAACCTCATCAATTTCCAAGTTATCGCTATTTATAATTTTGTTAAAGTTCATTATATGTATGTTGAATACCTCATGATTTCCAAATTTCTGATAAATAGATTGTTAAATTGAGTGCAATATGCATACCAACGCTAATATTAGTTTTTAGGGGAAAAAGGCTCATTTATTGAGTATAAATTTCTTAAAAAAGAGAATTTAGATTAGGTTTTGTAAAAAAGGTTTAAGAAATGAATGGTTTTCACGAAAACACACTTATTCAACGGCATTTTCTACTAATTCTATCAAGCATCTTGAAGAATTAAGTTTACAATCTATTCCCCATGGAATTGTAAGGCTATCAGCAACATGTCCGTGATTAAAATTGTAAATAACTGGGATTTTTAAGGAACCAAGATGATCTGCGATAACTTCATTAAGTGTTAGAGAGTTCTTTGAACCTTCTGATTCATAGCAATTAACAAATCTGCCTAAAACTATGCCTTTTAGCTTATTAAATGCCCCTGTCAGCTTTAGGTGTGCGAGCATCCTGTCAATTCTATAAGGAGCTTCTCTAATTTCCTCAATTAATAGTATTGCATCGTTGAAAAGTGGCAGATAGTCAGTACCTGCCAGTGAAGTCAGAATTGATAAGTTTCCACCAAGAAGTTTACCTTCTCCTCGTCCTTTGTTAAGCATATAATATTTTTCATTCTCCGGATTTACAATTTTACCAATTTTCTTAGAATTGGTAATCATTTTCCAAAAATTTTCTTCAGTGTAAGGATTAATCTCCCCTCCAAAATCAACTGCCAGCATCGGTCCGGCAAAAGTAACCAGTCTGCTCTTTTGATATATAGCCATTTGCAGGGCGGTAATGTCGCTGAATCCAACAAAGATTTTAGGGTTGTTACGTATCAATTTATAGTCAATTTTATCTAATAATCTGTGTGAACCGTAACCACCTCTAACACAAATTATTGCTTTCACATCCTTATTCCGGAACATCGAGTGTATATCTTCCAGCCTTTCATGATCCTCACCGGCAAGATACCCTTTCTTCGAATATACATGTTTACCAATCTCTACTCTGTACCCAAGGCTTTCCAGGTATCTAACACCATTTTCAATCCTTGTACTATCCTCTGGCGGTGATGAAGGTGCAATAATGCCAATCACATCGTTTTTCTCTAGTCTTTTGGGTTTAATTATTCTCATTTAATCAAAACCTCTTTATATATTTTTTAGAAGTTAATAAATATCATTATCAATGTAAAATAGATCCTAACCACCTATGGAATAAAATATAGGTCCAGTGTTTTAACGTTTTGTTAAATTAATTACACCTACAGATACTAACTCTGAAAAATATTTAAAACAGATTTAAAATTAGATTTTGATGCATAATGGGAATGGGAAAACAGAAAAGTCTAAAATCATTAATTATTGCAATTATTTAATTACAACAAGTAACACATACTAAGACAGGCCTCGGAATAAATCAATATGTTTAATTGACATGGAAAATTAGATTACAAGTTCAGGTCTACCCCACTCAGTCAGCTTTCCGGCAATAAAATCAATTACCTGCTCGTGTTCCTCCTGCCCCTTAGATTCCACATTGATAGGAGCGCCAAAAGCAAAGTGAGTAGGCTTTGAGGGATCAATTTTGCCAAAATCTTTTAGTCTTTTCCCGTTGCTCCACGCATCGGTTAGGACTGCAAAGGGAATTACCGGCACATTATTTTTTTTTGCAAGTTTTACACCAAGAGAGTTAAACTCGCTGGCAATAAATTGAACACTTCTTGTTTTTTGAGGAAATATTAGGATCGATTTACCCTTGCCCAGTCTTTCAGCACCCTCTTCCATCATAATTTTTAGATCTTCCCGAGGATTGGTTCTGCCGACCACAATAGGTTCACGCGCCATTACAACATCACTAAATATTGGGTAAGTTGCTAATTCCTTTTTAACTACATAGCAAAATGGTTTCACAGGTTGAATCATAGTAACAGGCAGCATTGTCTCCATGGAACTCATGTGATTACCAATTATCACCGCCGGTCCTTCAAGATTCCGTAGGTGTTGCATTCCTTCTATGTTAACAACAACTCCGGAGGTTTCAATAGCTTCAAAAATATCCAGTGCCGAATTGGCCCACGCATATTCATTGTATTCTCCCTTACGTGCTGTTTTGGAACCGCCATATATAATCTTTGTAAGCCTGGGGTAAAATGAAAGTGTTGGTCCAAATAAATTAAGAGTCCGAACACTTTTATCAGTTTTATAAGTATCATTTTCTGCCAATATTCTACGGTAGCTGTTTTGCATCTTACCTTCCTAAAATGAGGCTGTAAGTTAACAATTGATATATTTTTTAACAACGAAAGAATATAAATAATGTTGAGTGAAATTTTGAAGGATTTATTACTCAAGAAGATTCATTATACAAATAGGTTATAACCAAAACATCATATTTTGATCTAATTCAGGATTTCACACAACTTAACCAGATACAAGCCGATCGGTTGAAAATAAAAACCATTTTTGAAAATACTAATAGTTTCGTGACACCAAAGTGGATTCTCCCATTGGGACTGCTTCGGAGGAACCACTATTACTGCTGGAGCTCAACCAAAGAATAAACAATAATAATTGTCGATTTAAAACAAAAAAAACTTATCAGAAATTGATAAGGCTTTGTGACCCAAGGGGATTCTCCCATAGGGACTCCCTCGGAGGAACACATATTCCCGCCTGAGTTCAACCTGCAATTCACCAACAAAAATCACCAATTCAAAACAGAAAAACCTTACCAGAAACTGATAAGGTTTTGTGACCCCAAGGGGATTCGAACCCCTATTACCGCCGTGAAAGGGCGAGGTCCTAACCGTTAGACGATGGGGCCAGTCAGGACAAAAAAAATGTTTGGGTGAGTGATGGGATTTGAACCCACGACCTTCTGGGCCACAACCAGACGCTCTAACCAACTGAGCTACACCCACCATTTGGTACGCCAGAGAGGATTCGAACCTCTGACCTACGGTTTAGAAGACCGTTGCTCTATCCTGCTGAGCTACTGGCGCTCATTCATCAAACTCACAAGAACAAGATTGGTTTTGTCGGGGCGGCAGGATTCGAACCTGCGACCTCCTGCTCCCAAAGCAGGCGCGCTGACCGGACTACGCTACGCCCCGAATAACTAAACTTTCACTATAATAAAGAACTTCCAACAGAGACTTACAAAACTATTGTATTAGATCTAAAATGTCAAATTATTTCCAACATTTTTTACATCATTCGTACATTATTTATATCTTTGTGTTCAATCTCTTTTCAGGTATGGTATGCATTTCCCATTTTTCGTATCTAAAAAATATATAGCACACAAGGGAGACAAAAAATTCATCTCACTTATATCTATGATTACGATTATTGGAATTTCATTAGGTGTGGCGATTCTTATTATTACTCTTTCAATCCTTGATGGATTCGAAAAAACTATCACTGAGAAAGTTATCAACTTCAACTCTCACATAAAAATAACCTCGTTTGGTAATAGAAATCTTGACGAAAGTGATGAGAATGTTTTTAAAATTAAAAATCTGCTTGGTGAAAACTTCAAAGATATTTCCCCTTTCCTTTCAAAACTTGCCATAATAAAATCAAAAACAAGTTCCGAGGGGATAACGCTTCTTGGTATTAAAACAGATTCCTGCAATATTGATTTTGATCAGATTCTGATTAAAGGAAATATTCAAGAGTTTGAAAATAAATTATCACCTAAAATAATTTTAGGAGCCAAGTTGGCGGAAAAATTATTTATTAAACTTGGTGATTCAGTAACCATATTCAGTTTAAGCAATGATAAAATTCCTTCGCAAGAAAATCCTCCTGGTATATTGCAATTTATAGTCTCGGGAATCTATCAGAGTGGCATGAAAGAATATGATGATGTTTATGCCTATGTTGATATTAACGTACTAAGAAAAGAATTAAACCTCGGAGAAGTAATTTCAGGTTATAACATCCAGATAAAGGACGTTTCTGCTGCTGATAGCCTCTCAATGTACCTGCAGGAAGAATTAAGTTATCCTCATTACGTGAGATCAATATTTAGCCTTCATCGAAATATATTTACCTGGCTTGATTTACAAAAAAAACCAATTCCCATTATCCTGGGCTTAATAATAATTGTTGCTATATTTAATATAGTTGGGACCATACTTATAAATGTTTTGGAGAAGACCAAAGAGATTGGGATTCTTAAATCCCTTGGTTCAACAAAGAGACAAATAATAAGCATCTTCACCCTTCAGGGGGCATTCCTGGGCTTTGTAGGTATTGTTATAGGGAATGTTCTGGCAATTTTATTAAGCAGTCTTCAGATGAGATATGAAATAATTTCGATACCGGAATCGGTCTATTATCTTTCCAAAGTACCAATTGACATAAGTCTTTTTAATTACATGTTAATTTCCGGACTGGCATTTGTTCTCTGCCTGGCAGCCTCATTTATTCCCAGTTTTATTGCAGCACAAGTTAAACCAGTTTCCGCCATGAAATTTGATTGATATGTTTGAATTTTTTATAGCCAAAAGATATTTGAGATCGAAGCATAAGCTTAATTTTATTACGATCATTTCCCTGTTATCAACAGCAGGCATCACTATTGGTGTAGCAGCTTTGATAATCGTTCTTTCTGTCTTTAATGGATTCAGTTCACTTGTTCAATCGATATTAATTAATATCGATCCTCATTTAAGAGTTTCAGTTATTTCCGATGACGGTTTTGAAGAACTAAATGACCTTAAAAGTGAATTTGGAAAGATTAATGGGCTTGTCCACGCGACTCAGTTTGTTGAAGGAAAAACAATTCTCTATAATGAAAGTTCCTTTGAAATTCTTACTCTGAAGGGAATTGAGGATAGCGCAAAATCTGGCTGGGGTTTAGGCGATAAATTGATTGATGGTGAACTTGATTTTAGCAGAGAAGGAAGATACGACAAAATTGTTCTTGGTATACCTATGGCTCTTCGTCTTTCATTAAGAGTTGGTGACACAGTAACGGTTACTTCTACGAGTAAGATTGAGAAGGCGATAACTCAATTGGTTATCCCGAACACGAAGCGATTTATTTTGAGCGGTGTTTTTGAATCAAACAACAGAGACTTCGATCTTCATTACGCTTTCTGTTCCATTAAAGCAGCGCAAAGTTTACTTGGGATGGGAAAGAAAATTTCAGGATATGAATTTCAACTTTCTTCACCTGAAAGATCAGAGGAAGCAAAGGAACAACTACTTTCCGGCAAAGTAGGTAGTGGTTTAAAGATAGAAACGTGGTACGACCTACACTCAGAGCTATATGGAATGATGATGGTGGAAAGATGGGCAGCCTATATATTACTGGCCCTAATAATAGCAGTAGCAACTTTTAATATTCTAGGATCACTTACAATGTCGGTGGTGGAAAAGAAAAAAGACATTGGTGTTTTGCGATCGATGGGCGCAAACGATCAATCCATATTAAGAATTTTTATGTTCGAGGGAGTTCTAGTTGGGATACTGGGGACAATTTTTGGGGCTATATTAGGTTTGGGAATTTGTTACATACAGATGGAATTTAACATTTACCCGCTGGACCCGACAAAATATATTATTGATTCATTACCAATGGAAGTCAGATTTAGCGACACGATGATAATTATGGGTACATCACTATTTTTGGCGTCTGTGGCGTCCCTCTATCCGGCTAAGAAGGCTGTTAAAAACTCTTTGATTGAAGCTATTAAATGGGAATAAGTTAGAATGATATTATTATCAGCAAAAAACATTCACAAGTCGTTTAGCAATAAGAAGAACAAACAAGTCGATGTTATAACGGGGGTCGACTTTTCCCTGGAGTCAAATAAGATCACTGTAATTGTTGGTGAATCCGGGGCTGGGAAAAGTACTCTTTTACATATCCTTAGCGGGCTGGATGGTCTTGACAAAGGAGAAGTCTTAATAAAGGATACTGATATTGCCAGATTGAATGATAACGAACTCTCTAAGTTCAGAAATCAACACATTGGTTTTATTTTCCAGTTCTATCAATTACTTCCTGAATTTACAGCGTTGGAGAATATTGCCATACCAAGAATGATTGCCGGAGAAAAATTAAAAAACATAACACCCAAAGCGGAAGAATTATTAAAGGTAGTTGGATTAAGTGAAAGAGCAGAACATAAGCCGGCCGAACTTTCAGGCGGTGAACAACAACGCGTTGCCATTGCAAGAGCATTAATAAATAACCCGGAAATTATCTTTGCCGATGAGCCAACAGGTAACCTGGATTCCAAGAACAGTTCAGCGCTTCATCAGTTATTTGTAGAGTTAAAAGACAAACTGGGGCTCACTTTTCTTATTGTAACGCATAACCCCGAACTGGTAAGTTTAGCTGATATAGTATATGAAATGAAGGATGGATTGCTTGAAAGAAGAGACTAATATTTTAAATATTTTTCTGCAGTAACAAGTACCTTTTCCAGATAGTCATCTAATTTTACATCAAAAATTCTTGCGCCGGCGGCATTTAGGTGACCACCACCATCAAATTCTCCCGCTAATTCATTAACGGGTATTTTCCCTTTTGACCTCATACTAATCTTTACACCATCGGGTAGCTCGAAAAACATCAAACCAATTTTCACTTTTTCGATGCCAAGGCAATAGTTAACAAACCCATCAAGATCAGATTCGATTGCCCCGTTATTTTCAAGATCTTTACTTCTTAAAACCATATAACAAATTTCTTTGGTATCATTCAACTGTAGGGAAGAAAGAGCATACCCCAATAATTTTTGTCTTCCAAAATTATTTTGAGAAAATATCTTGTCGTGAATTTCATGTGGTACAACACCGGCTTCCAACAGCTCAGCAGCAATTTTATGAATTTTTGGCGTGGTTCTGTCAAAACGAAAAGAACCTGTGTCAGTCATAATCGCGGCATAAAGCGAGTTCGCAATTTCAAGATCCATCGGCACAAAATTGTGCTCTTTGATAAGATCAAAAATTATTTCTCCTGTGGATGAAAATTCATCTCCGGCAAAAAAATGTTCGGTAAAATTTTCTGGATTTAAATGGTGATCAATACAAACCTTATTAGCGTTCGACTCCCTTACCACTCGTTCCATACTTACAATTCGGCTAAGATGATTTAAGTCAACAACTATAATTACATCTGCTGTTAGAATATATTCGTCATGAAACTCTGGCTCATATTTCTCGATAAGAGAGTTCTCATCAAGGAATTCCAAATTGTAGGGAGTAGAGCTATGATTAACGACTTTGACTTCCTTCTTATGGTGTTTTAAAATTTTCAACATGGCAATCTCGCTGCCAAGTGCATCCGCATCAGGATTGACGTGTGTTGAGATCAAAAACGTATTGTTCTTTTTGATTATTTCAAGAAGCGAAGTAAAATCTAACATAAAAACCCTTTTTAAGAAATACTAAAATAACAAACAAAAATTGTAAATGTATTATGGTATAAAAAAAGGCGGGACATAAATCCCGCCTTAAAAAGATTTAACTGGTTCAATTATACTTCCCAGGTATTTCCACTATATAGAAGATTTTGCAAAGTACCCACACCTTTTTTAGCGGTTACTTTTTCCAATTGAACTTTAACGCTTTCATCGTAGGTAGATTTTTGAACTCTTCTAAAGACACCAACAGGGGTGGGCATAGAATGGTCATAAGTCATGTTAGCTAAAATAAAAGCACGCATTGGATTTATATCTGTTTCTCTATGGATCATAACATCTTCAATTGAATTGTTTTTATCATTTAGGTCAATAACGGAGATGCCATCACAGTCGAATTTAATTCCTTTGTCGCTATTCTTACCAAAGATCATAGGTTGACCATCTTCCAGCGTAAGAAGGTGATCCAGCTTTGTTTCTTTATCTTTCAATTCATCAAATGCGCCATCATTAAAAATGTTACAATTCTGATAAATCTCAACAAACGAAGTGCCTTTATGCTGCATGGCTTTCTTCAGGACTTCCTGCAAGTGTTTTGCATTAGTGTCAATTGCGCGTGCAACAAATGTAGCTTCAGCACCCAAAGCCAAACTTGGAGGATTAAAAGGATGATCTACACTTCCGTAAGGTGAGCTTTTTGTTACTTTACCTTCTTCAGATGTAGGTGAATATTGACCTTTGGTTAATCCGTATATCTGGTTGTTGAACATCAGAACATTAAGATCAACATTTTTGCGGCAAGTATGAATAAAGTGATTACCACCAATACTCATGTTATCACCGTCACCGGTTGCAACCCAAACCGAAAGGTCAGGTCTTGCAGTTTTAAGTCCGGTAGCAATTGCCAAAGCGCGTCCATGAATACTATGGAATCCATATGTACTCATGTAATAAGGAAAGCGACTTGAACAACCGATACCGGAAATCCAGGCAATATCTTCCTTCTTAACACCAATTTCCGGGAAAACCCGCTGAACTTGTGCAAGAACAGAATAATCACCACAACCCGGACACCATCTCACATCCTGGTCGGATGCAAAATCTTTTGCTTTATATTTTACTTCTTCTACATCTATATTATTTTCCATTGTCGCCTCCGAGCATTTCAATGATGCATTCTTGAAGTTCATCCGACCGTAAAGGGAGTCCTCTCATTTTATTGAAAGACTCCACTGGAACAAGAAATTCACTTTTAAGAATTTTTGCCAATTGACCCAAATTGATTTCGGGTATAAGAACCTTTTTATATTTCTTTAGAACTTCCTCAGTATTCTTAGGCATAGGATATAAATACTTAAGATGTGCCTGCGCTACTTTATATCCTTTTTTTCTTAGTTTATTAACAGACTCCGTTATTGTGCCGTAAGTACCACCCCATCCTAATACAAGAAGATCAGCATCAACATCACCTACAACATCAAGGGACGGTATATCGTTAGCAATATTCAGTACCTTTTCTTCTCTTAATCTGCACATCATATCATGGTTATCAGGTTCATAATTAACATTACCCGTAAGATTAGCTTTTTCCAAACCGCCAATTCTATGTTCAAGACCAGGTGTACCCGGGCGAACCCATGGGCGGGCGTTATTCTCATCACGTCCATAAGGTTGGAAGTTTGCAGTATCTGTACGATATTTAACTTCAAATTTCGGCAACTCTTCAATTTTAGGTATCCTCCATGGCTCGGCACCATTAGCTATATAGCCATCAGTTAAGAGCATTACAGGAGTCATATATTTCACTGCAATTCGACAAGCTTCAATAGCCATATCGAAACAGTCTGTTGGTGTAGATGCTGCAATAACTGCAATAGGCGCTTCACCATTTCTGCCATAAATTGCCTGGAGAAGATCAGCCTGTTCGGTTTTTGTTGGTAAACCAGTACTCGGTCCGCCACGCTGCACATTAACAATTACTAAGGGTAATTCCGTCATAACCGCTAAACCAATTGCCTCAGTTTTCAAAGCAACACCAGGACCACTTGTTGTTGTTATTGCCAGTGAGCCACCGAATGATGCACCAATTGCAGATGCAATCCCGGCTATTTCATCTTCAGCTTGCAGTGTAGTTACATTATAATTTTTATAACCACTCAAATAATGCAAAATATCCGAAGCTGGTGTTATTGGATAAGACCCAAGGAATAATGGAACATTAGCAATTTTTGCAGCTGCAACTAAGCCAATAGCAGTTGCCTCATTCCCCGAAATGCTTTTATAAGTGCCTTCAGGTAATTCAGCTTTTTTTACCGCGTATCTTGTTGAAAAAATTTCTGTCTGGTCGCCAAAATAATAACCAGCTTTAAGAACCTTTGTATTAGCATCAGCAATTGCGGGAAGTTTACCAAATTTTTCATTAATCCACTTCAGAGTAGGCTCGATTGGTCGGTTATATAACCAATACATTAAGCCAAGTGCAAAAAAGTTTTTCGATCTGGTAATTTCTTTTGTTGTTAACCCACTATCCTCTAAAGAATTCTGAGTCAAAGAAGTAATAGGTACCTGATGAACCTTAAAACCTGACAAAGTATCATCCTCGAGCGGATTTACGGCAAAGCCTGCCTGGGCTAAAGCTTTTGGCTCGAAGGCATCCTTATTGACAATAATTGTACCGTGAGGCTTTACATCTTTAAGATTTATCTTCAAAGCTGCAGGATTCATAGCTACCAATACATCAGGATTATCGCCAGGAGTATGGATATCATTTGAACTGAAGTGAAGTTGAAAACCACTCACTCCATATAATGTACCGGCCGGGGCCCGGATTTCAGCCGGATAATCAGGCAAGGTACTTAAATCGTTACCTACTAAAGCAGTTGTGTTACTGAATTGAGTTCCGGTCAACTGCATTCCGTCACCAGAGTCACCTGCAAACCTAACAGTTACCTCTTCCAGGCTTTGTAAATCTTTTCCATTTTCATTCGCCATTTCGAATTACTCTTATATTTATTATGTTTTTGTTAATTCATAAAAACAAAAGAGTCCTTTATTTTCTCATACATCTCAAAGGACTATTTTACTTTTTCTATCATTTCTAAAAATTCATCGGCAGTAACATAGCCGGTCAACCTCTCTGTTTCCTTTCCATTGGAATTAATTATTATTACTGTAGGCATTCCAATTATGTTAAATTTATTTCTCATTGTTTCAGTTTCGTCTGACATTGTCTGAGTCATATCAACTTTATAAGTACCAAATTCCTTTAACTTATTTATCACTCTCGAATCGGAAAAAGTTAATGCATCCAATTCTTTGCAAGGAATACACCAGTCAGCATAAAAGTCAATAATCATTTTTTCATTGCCATTGATTGACTGTTCATATTTTGCATCAGTAAAGTATTCCCACTCTGGAGATGCTTTTTCAACTGGCCACATCAGATATATCGCAAGAACAATTATGCTAAACGCAAAAACCGTCTTAAAAATTCTAAATCCTTTAATATTATTTGCCAATTTATCCATAAAAATCATATAAAGTGATGCAAGTATCATATATACTGGTAATGCAAAGGTAGAAATCGGCTCGGGAAGTATTGGGAGTAGGAAATAAATCGCCATTCCTATAAGAATAAAACCAAATATATGTTTGATGGCGTTCATCCAAAAACCGGCTCTTGGCAAACTTTTAATCTTTCCTGAGAAAAGAGCAAGGAAGAGATAAGGTGTTCCCATACCAACAGCAAGTGTAAAGAACATCAAAAATCCATGAACCGGATCTCCTTTGGCTGCCACGTATGTTACCAATCCTAATACGAAAGGGCCAATGCAGGGAGCGGCAACAATACCAAGAGTAAGCCCCATGAAAAAAGCGCCATACGCACCTGATTTTGCGCCCCCGGCTTTCATAACCCATTTGTCGGGCATCTTAAATTCATATAATCCGAACATACTTAGTGAAAGTGCAACAAGCACAGCTGCAATACCAATTATAACGAAAGGGCTTTGGAGCAGTGAGCCGAAAATTGCTCCACTAAGAGATGTAACTACACCAACAACTGAGTATGTAAGCGCCATGCCTAAAACGTACAGGACACCGAGAAAGAATAATCTGCCAGTGCTGCCTTCGCTCTGTCCTCCAAAATATCCAACAGTAATGGGTATTAATGGATAGACACATGGTGTTAAATTCAAGGCAAGTCCACCGATGAAAACTATCAAAAGACTTAAAAATAATCCGCTTGATTCGAGAGTGCTTGCAAGTGAATCTTCCTCTACAGCAGAATCCACAGCCACTTCATCCGAAACAAACTGAGAGAACACTTCTGAATGTTGCTTGTTAATAGGCGATTGATTATCAACCACTTCAATGGTGAGTGTATCAATTAATGTTTTAGGAGCCATGCATGACATGTCGTTACACGCCTGATAGGTGAATTCAAGAATCAGGTCGTAAGTACCCACGGCTATACCAGCCGGAATTTTTACAAAACCCAGTACAAGTGCTTTCCCTTCATACACGGAAACGGGTTTGTCTGAAAATCCAAATTCTACATTAACAGCTTCAGGATAGTTAACCTTTTCAAGAGTTATTCCATTCTCATTTTTTAACTCAAACTCAGAGGGGATTAAAAAATCCTCATTCGGTGAACTGGAGTTGATATGCCAGGTTTCAGCAATTTCAAGTTCAGCAGCAATCTTCAGTTCCGAATCCTGATAAACTTTATCAAACGATGTATAGTAATTAATTTTTACTAAATCTTTTTCGCCACCAAACTGAGCTTTAACAGAAAGACTTAGTATTATAAGTGTAAAGAGTAAAAATCCAGCTTTGAACAATTTCACAGTTGTTCTCCCTAAAATTATTTTCTATTCCATTTTTGTACTATGGGAAATCTTCGGCCATATCCGAATGCCTTTGTACTTACGCGCAGAGCGGGTGCGGCCTGCTTCCTTTTAAATTCATTTCTATCAACCATTTTCAAAATAGATAGAACAAGTTCTTCATCACCGACTATCTTTGAGATTTCCTTCGATTCTTTATATTCTTCCAAATACATTCTCAGTATCTGATCCAACACTTCGTAAGATGGCAAACTATCCTGATCCTTTTGATCAGGTCTTAACTCTGCTGAGGGAGCCTTTTCAATTATCTCACCCGGAATTATTTCTTTCTCTCTGTTAATGTATCTACATATATCATAAACTTGTGTCTTGTAGACGTCAGCTATCACCGCTAATGCGCCGCACATATCGCCATACAGAGTTGCATAACCAACGGCAACTTCAGACTTGTTACCCGTTGTACAAAGCATATAATTAAACTTGTTGGATAGAGCCATTAAATAAAGACCACGAACTCTTGCCTGAATATTCTCTTCCGTCACATCTTCAGGTTTATCCCCAAAGAGAGGTTTTAACTGTTCGATAACAGAATCAACAACAGGCTGAATTGAAACATTAGAAGATGAGATGCCAAGATTAGAAATTAGTTTCTCTGAATCAGAAACACTTCCGCCGCTGGAAAATTTGGAAGGCATCATGATCACATGAACGTTTTCGGCGCCGAATGCTTCTGCCGCAATATATGTCACCAAGGCGGAGTCAATTCCACCACTGAGCCCCACAAGCGCTTTTTTAAACCCTGATTTTGAAGCATAATCCTTTAATCCATAAATCAACGCTTCAAGCACTTCTTCTTCAAATGTACCTTCAACCTCATTAATAACCGGATATTCCTGACAAGTATCAAAAACAAAGTAATCTTCTGCAAACTTTTTACCCAGCATAACAAGTTCACCACTGGCATTATAACACATGGATGCGCCATCAAAAATGAGATCCGTTTGTGCTCCTGCACAACAGCAGTAAGCCAAAGGCAGTTTATCCGTAAGGGTTAATTTAGATAGCATTTCAAGTCGCTCAACTCTTCTTCCATAACCGTAAGGACTTGCCGAGATATTAAGTAGAACTGAAGCCCCTTTATCAACAAGGCGCTGAACGGGGTCAACCTCGTACCGTCTGTGTTTCCAATAATCAGCATCGTTCCAAATATCTTCGCAGATGGAAATACCAAGCTTTTCACCCTTGAATTGATGTACTTTTACCTCTTTGGCAGATTCGAAATATCTTTCTTCATCAAACACATCATAATTTGGAAGGAGAGTTTTCTTTTGAACAAATTTTAATTCTCCATCATAGCAAAGAATGGCCGCGTTATAGATACCTGTTCCTATACTATCAAACTCTTCAACTATGCTGCCGAACAATAGTCCAACTTTTCCTGTGTTTTGGGCGAGCTCTCCACTTGCCTTATTAATGGCATCGCGAAACTCCTGCTTCTCGATGAGATCTTGAGGCGGATAGCCGCAAATAGCCAACTCCGGGAACATTACAAGATCCACTCCATCTTTTACACCTTTAAGGTAACCATCAAGTATCTTTTCTTTATTCCCTTCCAAATCACCAATTATGGGATTAAACTGACATAATGCTATTTTCATCTAATTAACAACCTGCTTCATAAATTATTTTACACTATCAAAAAATATGCAAGTATGAAGGCTAATTCAATATGAATCGGACAATGAATCATTATTTCCCCTTTTTTATTTTGCAGATACTCCTAGTAATAATATTAACTTTTATGAATGTACAACGTCTAAAATCCCGAACCTCATAGTTGGAGAGAAAAGTCATGAAAGATAAACTGCACCGTTCGCGGATTGACAGAGTATTTGGGGGTGTGGCCTCAGGACTAGCAAAGTATTTAAATCTTGATGCAATACTTGTAAGAGTTGTATTTATTATCCTAGCCTTTATTAATGGAATTGGAGTTATACTTTACATTATTCTTTGGATTGTATTACCTGAGGATGATATTTTATACAACTTTGCTTCATCTCCATCCGGAGGGACAAAGCCCGATGGTGATTCCCAAAACGCTGAAACTGACAAGAACAGTTCAAGCACTAAATCCAGCTTTAATTACCAACCGTTCCCCGAGAAAAAATCAAGTGGAACTGGCAGAATTGTGGTTGGTGGAATATTTATTGTTTTGGGTTTCTTGTTTTTGGCAGATAGAATTTTTCCTTATTTTGACTTTGAGGATTTTTTCCCCATCCTGTTTATTATTGTTGGTGTAACACTCTTAGTAAATTCTCTTAAAAAATGAGTATTGAAATGAAAAGAAGAAACGGTTCTATATTTTGGGGCGGCTTTTTTGTTGCCCTTGGCTCACTTATACTTCTCGCAAGGTTTGACTTATTCAATTCTGACTGGGAATTTATCTGGAGCTGGTATCCAATAGCTCTTGTTTTTATTGGAGCCATGATAATGTCTAAAGACACTTTTATTAGACCAGTTGTTACTGGGTTGTTTGGAATATTTGTCGCAACTCTTTTGTATGGCTCAGTTTCCAGCATAAAATACGAAGTTAATTTTGATTGGGATGCGAATGATAATGACAATGACTATTCCGAATATTATGAAGAATATAAAGAAGGCTATGATTTAGCCGAGTTATCCTTAAAAGGTGGAGCCGGATATTTTAAAATTGGCGGAACAACCGAAAATCTGGTTGCAGGTCGTTCATTTGGCTCACTAGGCTATTACAGATTCACTTCGGATGAAGGCGGAGATATGGTTCGTGTTGAATTCAACCAGAGGAAAAAGAACTTTACTTTTTTTGATGAAGATTTTAAGAATCGTTTACAGGTTAGGCTTAATCCCAATCCGGTCTGGGATCTTGATTTAGATTTTGGTGCTGCTAAAGCTAATTTCGATCTTTCTGATTTTAAGACAAGAAACATAAACATTGAAACGGGGGTTACTGACATCTTTCTAAAGCTGGGAGAAAAATATTCAGAGACACATGTTGATATCAGTATGGGTGCGGCATCTCTTATTATATCATTGCCAAAAGAATCAGGCTGCAAACTGACAGGCGACATGGTTCTTTTTTCTAAGGACTTAGAAGATTTTAATGAAGTGAGAAGGGATGACAAAAAAACTTATGTGACGAGTAATTTTACAGAGTCAGAAAATAAGATTTACATCCATATAGATGGCGGAATGTCGAAACTGGAGATTAAAAGATACTAGCTACTTCTTTGGTATCCATAAATGCTTTTCCATAATCACGCATCCTTCATCGTCAAACTCTACCCCTTCCGACCGAAGCAGATCTTCCATTAATGTTGGTGCCCCAAAGTGCACCTTTCCCGATAATCCACCAAACCTGTTAACAACTCTATGGCAAGGTAACCCTGTTGCACTTGCTCCGTTCAATGCCCAGCCAACAGTTCTGGCTGCCGACTTAATTCCGCAATCTTCGGCAATTGCGCCATAAGTAGTAACCTTTCCTTTGGGAATTTTTGCCACAACCTTGTAAACCCTATCAAAAAAATCTGTTTTTTCTTTTGTGGTTTTCTTGGGCAAGAATTATTCTCCCATTATCTTGATAATGGCTCGTTTACGGCGCTGCCCGTCGAACTCGGCATAGTAAACCTGCTGCCAGGGTCCAAAATCCAAAAGTCCCTCAGTTATAGGAATAATCACCTGGTGATGAACCAGCAGGTTTTTGAGATGCGCATCCCCGTTGTCCTCACCTGTGCGATGGTGTTTGTAATTTTCCTTGAAAGGTGCCAGGTTCTCAAGCCATTCATCAATATCCTGAATCAAACCATGCTCGGCATCGTTAACCCATACTCCGGCTGTAATATGCATAGCTGATACTAAAGCCATTCCTTCCTGAACCGCGCTCTCGCGCAAAGCATCTTCAACTTCGTGAGTTATATTAATGTATTGACGCTTCTTCTCCGTATTAAACCAGAGATACTTTGTATAAGATTTCATTTAATTCCCTTTAATTATACCATATTAATATCTGCAAGGTAATTAACTTTTTCTGCTAATTTCCAGTAATCCTTAGTTGTTTTACTAAGTCGCTTCGCAAGCGTCTTCATTAATTTTTGTGCTATCTCGGGATGCTTCTCAACCAGCCCACGAAGATCTGCTTTAATTACAGAAATGTGACATTCGGTGAGAGTTTTAATTGTGGCTGAGCGTGGCTCGTTTAGAATCACACTCATTTCACCTACAATTGTGCCTTTCTGATCGAACTCGGCAATCTGAATATCACCCTTAAATATGCCTAGCTTCCCATTGATGAGGATAAACAAAGACTGGTCAACATCTCCGTCTTCCGTCAGCACATAATCTTTTGGAAAATGTTGCATACCTCTCTCCTTTATTAATTTTGAGAGAATTTAAGTAAGAACGCTTTTATAAATTGATTTAATTCACCATCCATAACTTTTGCGGTATCAGAAGTTTCAACATCTGTTCTATGATCTTTGACCATGTTGTAGGGATGAAAAACGTATGAACGAATCTGACTTCCCCATTCTATTTTCATCTTATTTTTTTCAATTTCGTCCAGTTCTGCTTCCTGTTCTTTCAATTTCTCCTGATACATCTTTGCTTTAAGTAGTTTCAAAGCATTAGCTTTATTCTGCACCTGAGATCTTTCACTTTGACAAGCGGCAACAATGCCGGTGGGAAGGTGTGTTATTCTAACAGCCGTTTCAACCTTGTTTACGTTCTGCCCGCCTTTACCGCCAGCACGAAAAGTATCTATCTTCAAATCACTTAGATTAATATCTATTTCAATATCATCATCAACTTCCGGGTACACAAAAACCGAAGCAAAACTGGTATGTCTGCGTTTATTTGAATCAAAAGGCGATATCCTTACAAGACGATGAACACCATTTTCTGCTTTCAAATAACCGTAGGCAAAATCACCGGTAATTTCCATGGTAGCACTTTTAATTCCGGCACCGTCACCTTCAAGGAAATCAATCAGCGTCATTTGATAACCATTCTGCTCACACCATCTTTTGTACATTCTCATTAGCATCTCAGCCCAATCCTGCGCCTCAGTACCACCAGCCCCCGAATGAATGTTAAGGATGCAATTATTATTATCATCTCTGCCGCTTAGCATACTCTTTAGTTCAATTTCTTCAACCTTTTTTTTAAGGTCTTCGAACTCAGAGACGATTTCGTCTTCAAGCGAATTTTCATCTTCCATAGCCGCAAGTTCAAGGAACTCGGAAAAATTTACCTCACTGTTTTTAAGGTCATTCCAGATCTTTACCCATAGCTGAAGGGATTTGCTTTGCTGGAGTACTTTCTGTGCGGCTTTCTGATCATTCCAAAAATCTGATGCTTCACTTATTTCCTGTATTTCTTTTATCTTTTTTTCCTTTTTGTCGATGTCAAAGATAACCTCTTAGCTTATCAACCCTTACTCTATAGCCTTTCAATTCTCTTGAATATTCTTCGAACATTTTCATTTCTCCTATATGCAGTTTTATTTAGAATTTTTAACTGCCGAAATTTAACATTATTCTACTTCGAGTTCCATACGAAGTAAAGCCGCCGCAAGAGTTTTCCCCTGCGCATCATGTTTAAGCGAAACAGTACCTCCGCCGCCAAGCGTGTTATGAAGCATAAAATTAAGGGCACGAATATTTGGCAGTTCATACCTTTCAACATCACCAAAACAAATACCCTTAAAATGTTCTTTAACTCTTTCCGCAGTAAGGTATTTGGAAATTATTTCATAACCCTTATCATCATAAGCTATTAAACCAACATTTGCAGCATCACCCTTATCTCCGCTTCTGCCATGTGCTATATCTATTAATTTTATTTTCATTACAGCTCCATAATTTCAACTTGTGGAGTAATTAGTTTCTTTGGTATTAAAGCCGGCCAGTAGGCAACTACGTCGCTTGGTCTTGCTCTTCCACCGGCAAAGCCCGTAACTGAAGGAGGTCCGGTTAAAACCAATGGTACAATTTCGCGCCCAAATCTTACAATGGAATTTTTATCGTGAGAACGAACGGCAATATGTAATCTGATCTCATTAATATCGTCCTCGTCCAGTTGTTTTGATAACGGACCATGGCAGGAATCATAACCAATATATTCTGTTCTGATTTCTTCAAAATTTAATCCCAACATTTCAAAACGCTTTCTAATAATTTTATCCGCGGCTTTGGCTTTTGTTAATGCTTTAGGCCATGAATAAGTCAAACCACCCTCAGCCGACCATCCATCTTCATAAGAACAGGAGACCTTGTAAAATTCTGTGTCGGGTTTACCCTTAACATCATAAACTCTTACGTGATTATTTCCTAAATCTTCCAGTTTAATTGAGGTGAAATCCACAACACAATCAGGAGTAATATATTCAGCGGGATCACCAATTTCGTAAACCAGTTGTTCGGCAATAGTTTCAAAACTTACTTTACCACCCATCGACTCATGCTTGGTAATAATAATTTCACCATTCGGCTTTGCTATTGCAATTGGGAAACCAATATTTGCCATATCTTCAACAGACTCCCAATCAGCCAGTAGATTACCACCGGAGGCTTGAGCGCCGCATTCCAGTATATGCCCGGCTACAGTGCCAACAGCCATTAAATCAAAATTGTCCTTTGCCCAGCCAAACTCGTAAATCATCGGAGCAAGGGTTAAGCCTGTATCTGTCGTACGCCCTGTAATAACAACGTCCGCACCTTTTTGCAACGCTTCAACAATAGGGAAAGCACCCAAATAAACATTGGCACTTAAAATTTTATCCCTAATAATTTCAATTGATTCGCCCGTTTCCATGTTATTCAGTTTGCAGTCATCAGAAACGAGGTAATCCAGTTCATCCACGATATTGTCGCCGTATACAACTGCAATTTTTAATCCCTCAATGCCCAGTTCTTTTGCGTGCCTCAGTGTTTCCAGCGCACACGCATGCGGATTAACACCACCACCGTTTGTTATAACCTTTATATTCTTCTCTTTGCAGGTGGGTAAAATGTCACGCAAAACTTCCGGCAGGTCTCTTGCATATCCAAGTTCAGGATTTTTGTTTTTCTGCTTCTGCATTATCGACATAGTTACTTCCGCAAGGTAGTCCATAACCAGATAGTCAATATCACCTTCTGTAACCTGCTTAAAAGGAGCTATAGGCAAATCACCCCAGTAACCCTGCCCTGATGCTATTCTTATTTCATTTTTCATAAAACTCTTATTTTAATGGTCAATTAAAGAATACAACAACAATTATTAAAATTCCGTTGCAATTTTTGCCGCTGATTTTAGGATATCTTTCCTGCTGCCTACTTTCAACCAGTTTATTCTATCATCTTTCCTGAACCATGTCATTTGTCGTTTTGCGTATCTGCGGGTATTTCTCTTTATCAATTCGACTGCACGCTCTAACGAAATTTCATCCTCAAGAAAACTTATTAATTCTTTATATCCAACCGTATTCAGTGAGTTTATACTTTTGGAATAACCCATTTTAAAAATCTGTTTTATCTCATCGACTAGTCCGGCTTCAATCATTTCCTCAACACGATTATCAATATTTTCGTACAAGACTTTCCTGTCCCACTCCAACCCGTATTGAATAAATTTGATGTCAATTTCTCTTTTATGAGATTCATGGAATTTCCAGATTGGCTCACCGGAGATATGATATACCTCGAGTGCCCTCATAATCCGTTTCCAGTTTTGAGGAAGCATCTTTTCCGCTGAAACAGAGTCAACCTCCTTCAGAATCCCATGAATATGAGAATTACCAAATTTCTCCCTAAGCGCCATAAGATAATCCCGGTATTCCATGTCAGTTTCAATCTCGGTAAATAGTCCATCAACAATAGCCTGAATGTACAAACCGGATCCGCCAACAAACACAGGGATTTTGTTTTCGCTGAACAATTTTTGGGCTATTATTAAAGCATCGTCCTCAAACCGGCTTACATTATAATCAACATCCGGTTCAATAAAATCAACCAGATGATGTTTTACAATAGCCTGTTCTTCCTCAGTGGGTTTTGCGGTCCCAATATCCAGAAACTTATAAAATTGCCGGCTATCGGCAGATATCACTTCCCCTCCAACTAATCTGGCAAGTTCAATTCCCAGTGTAGTCTTGCCTGAACATGTCGGGCCAACAACAACTAGTGCTACTTTTTCCATCCATCCTTACCTATAAGTGGAACGAAGGAAAAATTTGGAGTTTCGATATATTCAAAACGGTCTTCAGATATTTTTTTAATAATCTGCATTGTTTGCGATTTTTGATTGCCTGTAGGGATGACTAAGATACCGCCAATCTTTAACTGGTCCTTCAGTTTATTTGGAACAGCAGGAGCCCCGGCTGTTACGATTATACCATCATACGGGGCATAACTTTCCCACCCTTTGGTGCCATCACCCAGTTTCGTAAAAACATCGTACCCTAATGTTTCTAACAACTTCCTAGTTGTATTATATAATTTTTCGTTTCGCTCTATCGAAAAAACATTAATGCCCATAGCACAAAGAATAGCAGCCTGATACCCTGATCCGGTACCAATTTCCAGAACTGATTGACCTGATCTTACATTGAGAGCTTCAGTCATAAATGCCACGGTGTACGGCTGCGAAATAGTCTGACCATACCCGATTGGAAGAGCACTATCTTCGTAAGCATGCATTATCATGGCGTCAGAAACAAACTTATGCCTCTCAACAGAAAGAAATGCCTTTAGCACAGACTGTGACTTTATGCCTCTTTCTTTAAGAATTTCAACTAATTCTTCCCGATCTGACTCGTACATCAACAAAACCTTATAGAATTTTCACAAAGATATCGTTTTTTTCGCTAAATATACGGTGTCAATTTTTATGAATTTGGGAATATAATGATAGAAGCTTTACTTGGTGGTCTTGCAATAATGTTAATGAGAATTGCTGACGTTACTTTGGGTACTTTTAGAACTCTTATGGTCGTTCAGGGAAAGAAATATCACTCGGGGATAATTGGTTTTTTTGAAGTACTGATCTGGATTTTTGCAATGAGATATATAGTTCAGCATATGGATGAAACTATTAATTTATTTGGCTATGCCTTCGGTTTTGGCATAGGAAATATTTTGGGAATTACACTGGATCAAAAATTTGCATTCGGATTTGTACAGCTAAACATAATCTCGAAAAAATATTTCGAAGAAATCACCTCAAAGCTGCGCGCTTCCAAATTTGCCACAACCTTAATTCCTGCATTAGGCAACAATGGTTCCAGCTCAATAATAGTAACCATAATAAAAAGGAAGCAGCAAAAGGTTGTAATGAATCTGGTTAACTCAATTGATCCTGATGCTTTTATCACCGTACAGCATTCGCGTCCTTACAAAGGGTTTATTCATGGTGGAAGGAAATAATTTTCAAAAAAAGTTGAATTTAGTATTGCGCAATATGTAAAACAATGTTATATTTTTGATCTAAAATTTTGGTATTTATAAGCGGGAATAGCTCAGTTGGTAGAGCATCACGTTGCCAACGTGAATGTCGCCGGTTCGAGTCCGGTTTCCCGCTCTCTCAAAATCCACCCTAAAGTGGATTTTGTTTTAAGAACTATTTTTACTCTTTTTTGGCGGCGTGCCTGCACGTCGGAGTTCAAAGTTCTTTTTACAAAAACGGCGGCGTGGCCAAGTGGTCTAAGGCGAAGGTCTGCAAAACCTTTATTCGTCGGTTCGAATCCGACCGCTGCCTCAAAGAAAGCCCTTCTATTTTTTAGAAGGGCTTTTTCGTTTTAAATCGAACATGGTTTTAGATACAGCCGAACGTCTGCAACCCGGCTTTGCCGGGCGAATCCGACCGCTGCCGCAAATAAAGTCCCTTCTATTTTCGAAGGGCTTTGAAATTCTAAAGTGTTTGATAACTATTAATCCCTAAGACTATGGAGCCTTCACTAAGATCCATTGATTTAGAATAAAATTAGCAGCATCGGGAATTGGTCCTTTAAGCATAATTGGATTTACACAATCGTCTGCAAGAGTACTCGGCCAGTATTCCAATTCAGAATAATCCGTTCCTCCTAAGGTACAAAAAGCAATTTGGAGAGAATCAGTTGGCATGTAAATTTTGAATTCTACTTCATCGGAGTTGCCCATAAAGGCATTATTAGCCACCCACCAATTATCTGCAAGGAACCGCTCCCTTTCACTGATTGCTCCAGAAGTCATTTGTGTTGATTGGCAATGCCAGCTAAAATGTTTTATTTTAGTCCAAGCACCTGAAGTATAGGAATATTTAGCCGTACCCAATGCGGCAGAAGAGTGATATAGATGAACCTCCTGATCACGATACACAAATAGAGTCGTTACCGGATTTGGTTTTGTTTTTATACCCAGATAAAGATAGTTTTCGTGATACATCAACCGAATTTTTCCACTTGATGTTAAATCTTTTTCCATCGCGCCCGCCCATTCTTCCGAATCAAAGATACCATTGAGAGCAATCGTATTTCCAGCAGGTAATTCAATAGAATCAGTAGTAGTATCGATTGGTAAGATAATTTCATTTTCATCAGGCGAAGATGGCGAATTATTACAGCAAGTAAGTGCAAAAAGTGTTAGACAAATGATATTTTTCAACATAAATTCCCCCCGAAAATTAAGTGATATTTTTAATTGTTATTTGAAAAGATTTTTATTTTTAAGTGTGTATCTCCTACTCATAACATATGGATCTGATATTCTTCTAATGTATATCCGATAGGAATAATTAAACCATTCTTCAACTTTTTCAATGAAATCAAGATTTATAATCGTTGACCTATGAATTCTTATAAACTTACTTTTTGGTAATCGAGTCTCCCATTCTTTCATCGTTTTCTGTATTAAACCTTTTTTCATGTTGGAAGTAATTATCTCCGTATAATCATCAGCCGAACTAATAACCATTATTTTCTCAATTTTTATAAATTCATAATGATTATTAAAAAGGACAAAAATTGAGTCTTGATAGTCAAATAATTGAGTCGAAGATTCGGGATTATTATTTCTATCTGCAATTCTTTCCAGTGAATTCCTAAGTCTATCTGGGTTTACGGGTTTTAATAAATAATCAAGGGCATTAACATCAAAAGCCTTAACGGCATATTCATCATACGCAGTTACAAAAATTATATTACACTTTGAATCAACTTTTTTTAATAAGTCAAAACCAGATTCACCCTTTAATTTAATATCGAGAAATATTAAATCCGGCTTAAGCCTTTCCAGTTTATTCTCAATTTCTTTGATACCTCTAAATTCACCGACAAGATTGATACAATCAAATTCAGATAGAATCGCTTTTAAATCTTCCCTGGCAAGGTCTTCATCATCAATTATGATCGAATTGAATTTGGAATTATCCATAAAGTATAAAATTTATTTAATGAAATATTTACTGATACTTTCGCTTTACTCTTTTCAATTGAAAATGAATACTGATCTTTGAAAACAAATTCCAATCTTCTTTTCACATTCTCAATCCCTTTACCTGTACCTGGTATATAATCCTTGTCATCACGTTCATACCAGGAACCAGAATTTGATATTTGAATATTCAGTGATTTATCTTGCAAGACTACAGCTCGAATTTGAATTCTTAACTCAGCATCACTTGTTTCCATACCATACTTTACTGCGTTATCGACTAAGGGATTAAGCAAAAAATTGGGAATAGGATATTCTTCAGCTGAAGGATCAATACTAATTTCAATTATTAGTCGCTCACCGTACCTAACCTTTTCGATATCAAGATAATGTTTGATGAAATACACTTCATCCTTTAGAGGTATCTCTTCCTCTTCAACTGTCAAAGTGTGCCTTAAAAGCTCGGATAATTCTGTTATCATAATTTCAGCTTTCTTTAACTCGCCCTTTCTCACCAGGGCACGTAATGAACTGTGAGCATTAAAAATAAAATGTGGGTTTAACTGGTATCTAAGCATCTGAAATTGTGAACTCTGAGCCATCAAATAAGCTTTCTCAGTCTGTTCCTTTTGTTGTATCCAATTGAACCTAAAATTTACAGCTAGGTACAATGAACTGTAAGTGATAAATAAAATACCATTAAGAAATATGAATCCCACATAACCAGGTAAAGTCAATTGTATTGGCAAATTCCTTAGATAAGTATTTAATAACTGTATAAATAAGAACCAGATGCTTGCTGCCATTATAGATATCAGGGTTACCAGTGAAATTACTTTGGGAAAGGGCATCTTTGTAATTTCAATTCTGACATATAAATAGTAAAGTGATAAGGAAATTAAAGAACCTAAGAACTGATGAATAGTTAAAATACCTATTTCCTTAGTGTTGAATCCAAAGTTATTTATTGAAAAATATACTGTAGTCAACCAGATAAAAATCCAGCCAATAGAATGAAAAATAATGAAATCTGGTTTTTTGTTATTCATAATATTTCTTAAATCTGGTTCTACTAGTCTTTTATTATCAGCAACAAGATAAAAAAAAACAGCAATGTTTTTTTCCCTTTAGCCGATATAATTCCCCGCTCCCCGACCAGGTAAATGTAATATACAGGATTATCCTATATCTATCATTAAATAAATTCGGAAAGTGTCCAAACAATTTAGATACACAACAGACTCAAGTACTCCTGTGCCTCTTCAGTAAAAATAAATCTAGAAAATTTTCTATTCTTCCCCTTCAACCCACTTTTTTGAAATTGAAATCGATTTATAAACATTAGAGTTAAGTGGTACAAGTAATTAGTAGGTTCTTTGATAAGTTTGGGGTTGAGAGTAACTTCTGTGATAGCGGGTGCTATCAAACGGCTGTAAGCTGTTGTAAAGTGATCAAAGGTCCCGCTAAAAATACTCGGGATAAACTCCAGTCTGCAAAAGCTTTATTCGTCGGTTTGAAGTGGCCTGTCCGCCGTAGTCTTTTTTACGGAGGCGGAACCGCTTGACTCAAAAAAAGCCCTTCGTTTTTTGAAGGGCTTTTCTGTTTTAAAAACTAGTGTCAAACATGTTGCAAAATGTTCCAAGAGAAATCAAATCAATTATTACTCAATTTCCGCAGGTTCTTCAAAAATAGAATCTTCCAGTATCGGCTCTTCCTCGTCCCGCTTTAAGGCTTCAATAATTATCTGATATTTTTCTTTTCCTGCTGCCGGTGAGGCTGAAACACTTATTGTAACGCCAGTGCTGCGCATCTCAAACGTTTCTGTATCGAGAGTATCCACTTTGTACCCGGTAGACAGACAGTCTTTTAGAAGGGTTTCCAGGGACTCTGTTGCCTTTTCCTTGGTTTCATATTTTAATGTTGCGTTTGCCTGGTATATAGATTCGGAATTTGAAACAAAAGTATAATCCCTTACCGGTGTTTTGAAAAAAGTCATTACCATCTCAGGATCATTATTATCCTGGTAGGCTGGTTTGCCATAATTTTTTATAGCATCAGTGATATTCTTGTTAATAAAAGTTTGGATGACAATGTTTTGAGCTTTTAGCATAATGGGCAGAAACAATAGCAATGCCATAAAAATCTTAATGGATTTCATGATAAACCTCTGATTTGGAAAAATTAATGAAATTGAGTTGGTTAACCCAGGATTGATTAAAATATTAATAGGAAATGTATTTTTCATTTTGTAAAAACATTAAAATTGACTGGTGATATTTTACAAGAAGTGCAAATCTTTTGCAACTTAATTTTTCAAAAGCCTCAATATTTCCGCACCGTTTTTTCTCATAAACAGTTCAAATGGCATAGTAATTAATCGGATAGATATCGTTAAATTTGCATCAATATTTTTTATTCTTGTAATTATCAGGCAAAATGAAAAAATCCTTCTTCAGCATACCACGGTTTCCTTTCTTCTATGGGAATATTATCATTTTCAGTGGAATTATAGGGATTCTTGCCAGCACGCCCGGACAGACAATAGGTGTTTCTGTATTTACAGATTTTTTAATCAGGGATCTTGGAATCTCGCGCGAAAATCTTAGTATCGCATACATGTTCGGCACATTAATGAGTTCTTTCGTTATCATTTACGTAGGCAGGTTCTTTGATAAGTTTGGGGCGAGAGTAACTTCAGTGATAGCGGGTGCTATGTTGGGTTTGTCATTATTCTATTTGTCAGCGGTTGAAAATATTGTCGGTTTTCTTAATGACATTTTCGGAGTGGCATTTTCCGAAACTATCACTTTCATCGTATTAGTCTTAGGGTTCTTCCTTATTCGTTTTTTTGGGCAGGGGTCGCTAACCATGTCATCCAGAAATATGGTGATGAAATGGTACGAAAAACGTAGGGGTATGGCAAGCGCGGTAATGGGAATTGCAATTTCATTCGGTTTTTCCTACGCTCCAAAATTTTTTGACACATTAATTTCAGCTTACTCCTGGCAGGTAACATGGCAGATACTGGCTGTAGGCATTGGTATCATTTTTGCGCTTTATGCTTTTTTCACCTTTCGGGATAATCCGCAAGGGTTTGGTTTGATACCTGACGGGAAGGAAATTGTTCAAAAGAAAAAGGATGGAATAAAATATAAAGCGAACAAAGATTATACTTTGAAGGAAGCTAAAAGAAGTCTGAGTTTTTGGGTATTCAATCTTACACTAACTGTACAGGTACTTTATATTACAGCACTAACCTTTCATGTAGTGGATATTTTTAACGCAGCCGGAATGGACAGGAGCGAGGCAATAAATATTTTTCTTCCTTCTTCCATTGTAGCAGTAACCTTTCAGTTGGTAAGCGGATACCTGGCAGATTTTATTAAACTGAAATACCTTCTGTTTGTTCAGCTAATAGGAATGATCATCTCAATGACGGGACTCTACTTCCTTGCGGCAGGTTTCCCAATAGTATTAATAATAGTAGGAAACGGTGTTGCAAGTGGATTATATGGCGTGGTTTCTTCTGTTACGTGGCCCAGGTATTACGGCACAAAACATCTTGGTGAGATTTCCGGATTTAATATGAGTTGGATTGTTGCAGGCAGTGCTATCGGACCGTATCTATTCAGCCTATTAAAAGATTTTTCCGGGAGTTATGAACTATCGGGACTGGTCATGCTAATTATTACAATGGTGCTATTCATCCTGACATTTAAAGCCGATAATGTAAATTTGGCAAAACCCGAATAATCCTTAATTTTTACTATCGCTAAATTCAGATCTTTAGAATGATTATGATTGCGTATCTGAACCTCTTAGCATAAACGAATGAATTTAAATACTAATCTTATTTATTTCAAATATCCGTGTTCTTTCAAAAAAGTCATACCAATATTTCTTGCATTCTTTAACTCATTTAGGGTATGCGCATCGCTATTTACATAAATATAGTGGCACTCACTCAAAACCAATTCCAGATTTTTCATATTTGTTTTATTATTTATCAGATTGACACAATTGAATTCCATTGGGATATCGTATTTGTTGCACAACTCAATGATAGGCTTTATGTCGATGTAGTCCTGATAGTATACTGAACATGGGTGAGCCAAAAATGTAATTCGGTCACGGTATCTCTCAATGGCATTTAAATATCCTTCTGTTATACTTTTAGGATCTTCCTCATATGGTGGAGACGGATGCGAGGACAAAAGAATGAATTCAGAGGACTTCCCCTGAATGTCCATACTAACATCGCCTTTTGCATTCAATACATCAGCTTCGATTCCAAATACTACTTCAACTTCGTTATGAATGTTTTCCCACCGATTAATAATATTGTAATATGTTTTTCGATGGAAGTCACGTTTATCGAGATATGCCTGACAATGATCAGTAATTGCAATCTTGGTGAGTCCAATCTCACCGGCATATTTTACAATCTCATCAATTGTATTCAACCCATCCGAAAAATTGAGGGAATGAATATGATAATCTTCTGTACCTGGATTAATGATTTCCATAATGTTTTTCTTCTGCCGAATTAACCTAATTGAATGCTGTAAGTTTATGAACTTCTAATTCGAACATACCCTCTATTTTCTTAAAGCAATCGACAAAATGATCAGTTTTCATATGTGCATTTAGAGTTTCCTCATTTTCCCAATTTTCATACAAAATCATTACAGATGGGTCTTCATTATCCTGATAGAACTTATAATCAATACAGCCATTTTCCTTCCTTGTAGGTTCCGCGAGACCTAATAATGTCATTTTAACTTCATCGAAATTATTAAGTAATTTGAATTTGGCAATGACAGTCAGGTATTGCATAAAATCTCCATTTAAGTGCCTATTTAGAGTTTAAAAGAATAATCCAAAACATTCGGAAAGAAGCCTAAGTCCTTTCTCAAAAGCTTTTAATTGCAATAATTTTAGTCTTCTTTCCGATGTCAGCCGGTATCCAAGGCTTGGTTACTCTCCTTCATATTCGGCTCAGCTTATTCGGATTTGTTTTCACTTATAATGTCATTCCAATTGTAGATTTGGAAAGTTCTATTGTCGGACATTGCAACAAAAATTCCATTCGGAAATTTGGGACCCAAATTTACATTTGTTACTTCTGAGCCATCGCTGTTATTTGTAGAAACATCAACAATCTTGATTAGTTTATGGATGTGCGGCATTGCAGGTTCATTATCTTCAGGATCTTCCGGATCGATAATAGCTGCTCTTCCTTCTCTCGGATAAATCCGGAAACGATTCGCGCTTTGATCGGAGACCAAAATATACCCGGTTTTATCGTCAATACAATAAACAGAAATGCCTTCATTGTCCTCAAGGTAATCCTGCGTGTAGATTATTCCTAATTCCTTGTCAGCGTCAGGTGCATCCGGATCAGCTAAATATTTTCTAATTCCATATTGTTCATCTGAATAGTAAACATAGCCCAACTGATCGTCAACCGCGATTGATTCGATCTCTTTTATTCCACTATAAGCCCCGAATTCGCGCACTTTTGTTCCTTTTACAACACCCTTTCCGTCATCCTCCAAAAGGTATTGCCACAAATATGTCCCGTTTGTCGGACCATCTTTTCTGCTGACTATAGCATAAATGGCATTGTCTGAGGGTCTTTTATATAAAGAAATACCCATGGGCGCTCTTAACTCTTCGCCTACAAAAACTTCAATAGAGCCAATTAGATTCATATCAGGCAGGCTGAAAACCAAAATAGAATTTGTAATTCTTTCAGTCACAACAGCAATGTCAGTTGGTGTATCACCAACCATTAAGCCATATTCTACATCCACATTATTCGGGCGCTGAATATTTTTCACTGTTTTTGCCTCATCAATTTTCCCCTCTAAATCGTAGACATAAAGGCCACCATCAATATCTTTATCAGTACCAATTATCAGGCTTTTTTCAGGGTCGTTCTGGTTTATCCAGATAGCAGGATCATCTGTGTCGTGAGCTACAGGTTGAGTAACAACAACGGGTTGAATAACATTGGAAGAAGATGTGGGTTTGTTTTCACAGCCCACGAATACAATTGTTATTATTAGAACTCTAAGAAAACCACCTAAAAAATCACGATTTTTCATAAGATTACTCCATACAATTTTGAATGCAGATTATGTTGTTGCCATAAATTATTTTGATAATTGGACTAACTAGTATTATTGTTATTTGTCTATACAAATATACATAAAGACTATAAAGCAGACAAGATTTTTCTAAAAAACCCAGCGCCTCGCATTGAGGCGCTGTTACTTGAATAGTCGAACTAATGAACCTACAATCTATACTTAATACCAGTCTGCAACCACCATGAATAATATTCACGTTGTATGGGTCGGTCTTCTCTTCCCATATAATAATTAAGAGGGGCGTTGTTAAGGTTTACTAATTGTAAATAAGCACTAAAACCTTCCATAATTTCCTGGTTAGCTGAGAAGTCAAACTGAATATGGTCCTTGTAATAAACATCATGTTCTTCATCTTCGCCAACTTCAAAAATAAAGCTGTCTTGATAGTTAACACTTAATTGAGCAGTAAATCCGGACTTTTGATAACTTAAAGCAAAGTTAGCAGTATTACCTGCCTGTCCTGGTAATGTTGCGTCACTTCTCCCAGGTAGATCGGCCGTTGATTTGGTGTAAGTATAGTTTGCATATATTCCCAATCCGTCAAGGAAACCAGGTAGGAAGCTTAATTGCTGCTGCCAGTTAACTTCAAAACCAAAGATTGTAGCGGGATCTGCACCTTCCGGCTGCCATGGTTGAATTACTTCATAACCATCATAGATTCCACCATGTTCTTCGATTACAGTAGGATAAATAATATCTTCTAATATCTTGTAGAAGATACCGCCAGATACAACACCGATGCCTGAAACGTAATGTTCTGCCAATAGATCAAATCCGTAAGCAGTAGTTGGAACCAGATCCGGATTTCCTCTTTCTATCTCTTCATCCTCATGCAATACAATACTGTAAGGAACCATACTTTCATAGTGAGGTCTGGCTAAACCACTTGTAAAAGCAGCCCTGATATTCGTCTGAGGCGATACAGTATACTTCAGGTGCAGCGAGGGTAAAATATGATTATGTGATTGATCTGAAGAAAGTGAATTTGTTTCAACGTAGTCACCTTCATCATCAAATACAACTTCATTTCCAGTATAGGATGTCTTCGTAATTTCATTTCTAACACCGGCAAGAATCATAAGATTGTCAAAATTAATTGTCGTCATTGCATAAAATGCAATAACATCTTCAGTCGCATCATAAGTAGCGGCATCCGAAGCTTCATTATCTATTTCACCTACAAAGTCACCATTTTTATTTGCGTTCCAGAAAGATTCCATTTTATCCGGATCAATTGTAGCTCCAAAATTATAATTACCGTCAAGCAAATCAGAGACACTACCACTACTAAACTGGCTCATTAGCAAATCATCATCACCGTCCCATTCATAAACCCATATATTCTCTTTACGATCCTTTTTCTTCATAGCGACTTTACCACCAAATTTAAAATCTGCCTGGTTTTCAAAGAAATTATATGGTATTTGAAAATTAACAGATCCGATAATATCTGTATTGGTTGTTAAATTATCGTGATATTCCATATCATCCAAAATAAAGTTTTCCGCACTAAGATAATAATTCGGGTCCAACCCAGTAATGGCAAACTTTGGATTTGCACGATCAGCAAGGTTCCAGGTCATATCAGGAGTTTCATCCATTACAAATTTCGGTTCGAAATGTCTGTTTTCTTTTTCCTGAGCATAATTGAATGATAAAGAGTAATCGAGTGTTAAACCGCTGAAATGGTTTTCACCTTTACCCATAATACTGTAGAGTGAAGCTTTCTGATCTCTGGTTTTCATCTCATGAGCAAACTCGGCTTCGGTTACATCTGTAGCTGTATTGAAACCGTCCGGTTCAATCGTAAGTTCATTGCGGGTTTCAATGTCAAGATAATTATCATAAATCGCTTTAATAGAATAAGAGTTATCATTATCAGGTTTATAATCAAAACTGGTTGAGAACCCAAGCCTATCACGTCTAACATCATAGTGCCTCAGTGATATATTCTCCAAAGCCCATGGAATTTCATTATCATTTGCATCATCAACATTACCCCATTCCATTTCGTTCGTGTGGGATCCACGGTCTGATCTTAAATAACTGGCACCAAACATAATACCAAAATCTTTTTTCTCGCCAAATCTTGTTCCATAGCTAATCGAACCCTGATAAATTCCTTTCCCCAAAATGTCGGCATATCCTCCACCAGCAGTAATGTTTAAAACCGGTTTTTCATAATCGAGGGCACTCTTTGTAACTAAATTTACAGCACCGCCTATAGCATTTCCATCCATATCAGGTGTTATTGCCTTGACTACTTCAATCGAGGAAAGTTGATCAGCAGGAATAATGTCCATCTGTGCTGTACGTTCACCTCCTTCAGGTGAAGGTATGTCCTCTCCATTAACCTTCATTGAATTCATTCTGGAAGGAGTTCCTCTTACCTGCACATAACGTCCTTCACCCTGGTCACGTTGAACAGAAATACCAGGTAGTCTTTGCAGAGCTTCGGCCGAGTTGATATCCGGGAATTTTTCCATTTGTTCTTCAGAGACAACGTTCTTAATATTTTGTGCGGATTTCTGAACACTCAATGCCTTTGACTGACCTTGAGCAATCCCGTAAACTGTTATCTGTGCCATCTTAACTTCACTGGGTATAACAGTTAAATCTTGTGTTAATGTGTAGCCGCTTTCCCCTATTGTTACTTCAATTGACGTATCGTCATACCCAATATAACTTGCTATAAGAGTATAAGTCCCAGGTGGAATGTTGGAGATACGATAAAGACCACTTCTGTCTGTTGCTGCACCATAAGTGGTACCGTCGAGCCTGACA
>JAHISV010000001.1 GCA_018818065.1 Bacteroidota bacterium
AAAATAGAACTTAAGTCGCCACTGTAAGCTGTAAAAGCACCTGCCATTGCCTGAGCCTTTACTCCATTATTTGATTCTCTTGTAACGCCTTGAAACAGAAGGTCATTTCCACGGTTCTGAGAATATAATACCGAGGCAAAAGCAAGCAAGAAAATCATTTTTACAGTAAATTTATGCATGTTTATCTCCAACAAATTTCTTCTAATTACCACTAAAACCAATTGTAAATCTGTGAACACTGCCTAAATATTCACCGTAATTATTGTAAGAATAATCAATCTTGTAATTTTTATAAGCCACGCCTGCTCCGAGAGAGATATCTTCTTCATCATAATTTATTTTATAACCGCCTCTCAGGAAAAGCATATCGTTGAAGGAATATTCCATCCCCACCTGATGTTGTTGACTATAATCACGGGGTTGAGAAAGATCGTAAGAAAATAGTAGACTCTGATCTTCAATTCCAGCAATCAGGTAATTTTCTGGAGCAAAAAGATACCCTGAGATACCCAAAGTTAAAGTCTGCGGCAGTGGATAACTTTTATCAATAAACTTAATTTCTGGTCCAAAGTGTCTTAGAGAAATACCAAATCTTAGTGATTTGTATCCGGTGTCATAAAGTATACCGCCATCAAACATTATGCTGCCTGTTTGTTTTTCCACCAAATCTTCATGGGCATATTTAACGCTTAGACCAAAAGAAAATTTATCAGTAACTGAACGGGCAAATGAAAGACCAAATAACTGTGAACTTGGCGATACGGTTTCGCCTGTAAGTCCCGGATTATAAACTCCGGTAATTGGATCTCTACCAAGTTGATCAACCCTTGTTACACTTATATCTCCGATATCTGTCATAATAGCCTGCAATGCAAAAGTGCCAATACCTTCGTAGTTGTAAGCTGCTGCTATTGCCATGTGAGATACATCCATAAAATAGTCTACATAGGACGCTGAGAAATCATAACTTTTAATGTTGCTTAGCCCTGCCGGATTCCAGAAGACAGCGTTTGCTTCATTTGCAACTGAGACATAGGATTCTCCCATACCGGTAGATCTTGCATCCGACATAACCTTAAGAAACTGAAAGGAAGTTGTCCCGACCTTGTCAATTGCATTAGATTGTGCAAATAAACCGGAAGAGAATAATAGTATTAGAATCAACGAATTTTTGTAATGCCTTAGGATCATTTTTATGTCCCTTATAAACTTTATTTAATAATTATAAACTTACCTTTTGCCATTTCATCAGATGGTGTAGTTACCACATAAAAGTATATGCCGGAAGCTATATCCTGATTATTGCGTGTAACCTGAAACCACTCAGTAGAAAACACAGGATCGTCATGCTCGATGGTTTCAATCAACTGACCAGCATATGAAAATATTCTTATAGTACATGTTTCTGGTAATCCGTAAAAACCTATTTTACCTTCTTGCCCAAGTCCAGTAAATCCCGACGTTCCGTTATAAGGATTTGGGACAACATAGACCTGATCCATTACATCTACTGATCTTACGTTTTTAATGTGTGTTGTTATATTAGTTCTTCCACTTTCTTTACCATTATTATCAACAGATGTTACGGAATAGAATCTTGTTTCTCCGAGTTTGTAAGTTTCATCATTGTCTTCAAACTCATAGATATTCTCATTATTTACCTGACCGGAATTTACTTCCGACAATAATTGCCATGGACCCATACCGGCTTCAGACCTGTAAACTTTATAACCCATAATATTTCCCGTTAAACGGGGGTGAGTAAATTCTTCAACTGCTCTGCTCCACTTAACCATAACGGTTGCAATTGATGTGTTTTCAACATTTATGACCGGGGCAGGTACTCTTACAGGTATTTTATATTTCATGGTGTTTTCAGATGGCTTCGGATAATATTCCGGGAAGAGCATTCCCTGAAAAGCTCCTACATTTGCTTTAGCAAGAGTCGGCTTAAAACCACGTGCAGGACCCATTCTATTTGCATCGTAAGGAATTTCTTCGCCCAAATATGCTTCATGTGCTTTATGGGCTACCTGGTTAACTGAAATTACCTCTGAGTTTACATAGTCTGGATATCCATAATCATCAAGATAGTGTTCAGTTACAACTTCACCATTTACGACAACTCTTTTATTCAAATCTCTTATTCTAAAAAACTGATTGTCTGTTTGACCACCACAGGCCGTTTTACCAGCCGTTCCACCATACCCAACAACTTCGGCATAGGCAAATTGTAATTTATCACCCAAACTCATTACATAGGGACCAAAACCATTAATCAGCATAACGCCGTTATAACTTTCATCCCATTCAAATCTGGCACGACCCAACCATTTTTTACCATCAGGCAAGACAAATCGACCACCATCAGAAGGAACCCCTGCAGGCGTACCCAACTCACCATAAACAGTCCACCATCTTTCATCAAGTGTAGTTGCACGATCTTCCATTTTATCTGGCCTTGTATTACCGCTATCCCCTTTCATCTGCCATGGCTGAGGAATATGTTTGTTTTCATCTGTTTCAAAGTATTGACCATTAGCATTTTTCAAGGCGTAATTACCAGAAAAATATTCTGTTTCATTTACTGCCAGATTATCCGGGTCGGCAATTGCAAGGTGATCAATGTCCCAGTATAACCAACAGTAACCTGGTGTCTGAGGGCTTAGTAAACCACCTCCATTTTTTCCCGTTTCAGCAAACTCTCTAAATAGATCAATATTCGGTTCCGGCTTGGCCATTAAGTTACCAACGCCATTATCTGCCGCCCCGGTATGTGTTGTTGTGCTAAAGCTCAACCAATAATCAGGATCAAAAGTATGCCTGTTATCACCGCGCCACATTCCGCCTTCATATTTCCATTCACCATAGTGACGTTGATAGCCCAGCATTGAAGGTGAAAAACCATAATTAACAGAAAACAGGACATCCACCAGATCGGCTGTTCTTTCAATCGATTCTGGTGAACCGTTTGTGTCACCGGTGTATTCCAATTCATACTCATAGATAATCATATCATCATAATCCGGATAACTCCATGCGCGCGAGGTACGTGTTACGGTTATTCCAGTGCTTGTGGCCCACTTCGCAATTATAATTTCCTCAGCTTCATCAGGATTATAATTCGGATTTAGTGACCCATCATCCAGTAGAGGAAAATTTTCAATCTCCTCAAGTGATAAGGGGAAGCTCCATCTTCCTAGAGGTAGCTCAGCTCCAGAGCCTGAACCAATACCTCCGCAAAATGAAAAAATTCGATTATCCCATCCAGGGCTTCCTTTTTCATTTGCAGTTACATAAACACCTGCGCCAATCATGTTATGTTGTCCACTGTATTCAATACCATTAATTACAGTTTTTGAACGTGGAGGCCACTCGAATACCGGCAGATTGGTTGTCTCACCACCAGCCCCATATATCCATGGGCGTCCAATTGTTCCAGTGTTAAAAACAGTTTCGTGAAGCATTCCTCTATCGTGTATTTTGTATTCGCGAACCTGACTGTAACCTGTCAGTTGTAACACAAACACTAAAATCAGAATGTTAATTATGCCTGTAATTGAAACTTTCATATATCCCTTACCTCCGGTTGGCTTGTTTTGTTGAGGCATTATTAAAATCGTATTTCTACACCAAATCGAAAATGTCTTGGCGTATTTGTATATAAATAATTTTCTATACTGGTTGTATACGGATTGAATTCAAGATCTGTTAAAATATTTTCTCTGTTTTCCATGTACTGCTGTCTGTATGGATTAGTAGCATCATCGCTAAATGTTCTGGAATATGAAAATACCTGATGATTTAGAACGTTGTATCCTTCCAGATAAATCTCAATCGAAGTATCGTTAACAAAAAGCTTCTTACTTATTCTTATTTTTAGATCATGTTCATCCGGCGTCCTTTGATTGAACTGCAATCCTTTTCCACTCGCATCCCAGGTAAAAGGTCTTCCGCTCTGAAACTTATATGTAGCACTTAATACTATATTTGAAAATGGAGCAAAATCATTTAGTCCTAACAACCCCTCTTCCGGAGTTACGATTCTTAAATTAACAAGTCCTTTATGTGTCCGGTCATAATCAAGATAAATGTCTTCTGGATCCGGCAAGATATTATTTTCGGGTGAATCTTCAATGAAGATTGCTCTTTCTGTAGTACCCATTGCGTTTGCACTTTTACCTGTTGCTGACTGCCAATTATAGCGGGCATAGCCACGAATGGCGCCTTCATTTTTTTCAAGATTCACATGAAACCCTTTAATATCTGCGTATTCTCTATTATCAAAGGTTTGATACTGATTTCCATACTTATCTTCATAGCGAGAGAACTGAACAAGATTACTAACATCTTTTAAATAAGCGCTCACATCAAGAAAGAATCCAAATGGCAGCGACCTAATAACCCCGATATCATAGGCAATAGTTTTTTCAGGTTCCAATTCTGGATTTCCAAGTCTTACATAATTCGGAGAAGCATCCAGTTTTACATTATCAACAAATACAAATTGAAAAGCTGGTCTTTGAGTGAAAACACCATAGTTTAGGTGAAGCACTGTTTCGTCGTCAACTGGAAAAGAGATACCAATTCTTGGCTGCAAAACCGTTATTAGTTTTGTGGATTCTTTTCCAGCAAGTCCTTCATCAAAAAGTGGAACGGAAGAGTTCGTTGGACTAAAAGCAGGGTTTCTGTATGGTGAATACTTGTCAGTATAATACTCTGTATTAAAATTGTAGAAGTCGAGACGCATACCTATGTTGGCAATTAATCCTTCAAATTCCATTTTATCCTGAATAAATACCGCGCCTTCATAGGGGAAAGCATGATATTCTTCCAGGCGTAAACTGGATGCATTTGATGCACTTAGCCTGTTTTCAACCATCATATCATAATAATTGAATTGCAGACCAGCTTTTAGGTAGTTATTATTATCAAGTTGATTAGAATAAGTAGAAGATAAATTAAGTGTAGAAGAACGCGAATAGTCAGCAGAAGTTGTCATTCTTCCTACTGTATGTCCTGTTGGATCCGTATAAAATCTCCAGTTGCTGTTGTCCTGATAAATTGCTGAATATTCATTATCTCCAAGTAGGTTTAAGTCTTCATCTCTTTCTGTAATAAACATATTTACTTTTACATCAATAAAAGATGATTTATCAAAAACATGGTTCCATTGTATTCCGTATTGCTGACTCTCTTCTGACTCAATAGTTGTATTTAATGTGCCTTCGTACCAATCGTAGAAATTTGTTCCAAAGACTGTTGTTTTGTCGAAGTTATAATTAAAGACGACCTTAATTTTATTGTTATTGTCAGGGCGGTAAACAACATTACTTATTATCTGACGCTGAATATTTGGATCAGTCGTTGGTAAAAAAGGCTGAACAAAGTTCTGTCTTGTTGCAAAGAACATACGTACTTTTTCTGTCAGAGGACCACCAGTTGAAAATTCAAACCGGTAATCTGGTTTATCATATTCGAGCCCAACATCTTTTATCCCCTGCAGCCACATTAACCTTACCAATTCTGCAGTACGAACTGAATCTTCGCGTGTAAGAAAGGAAAGAGGCCATGTAATTGGAACAGGTGGCAGATAATTTTCAGGGAAGCCAATTCCGAAATGTGCCCAGAGTACTTTGCCGGATTTTGGATCAACCCCATCAACCCATTGATCAACATCAGAAAGAGTGGAGTAGAAATGAAGATTGTTTTCATTAAAAACGCTTCCGCCCCAAGTCTTATAGAAAGAATTTGTTGAGGAGCCCTCAACACGTGTTTGCCAGGTGCTCTGCCCTTCCTTAGTAACCATATTAATAATACCGGATTGAACGTTTCCATATTCGGCGCTAAATCCACTTGTATAAACTTCCACCTGTTCAAGAGCCATTGTCATTGGTTCGAAGGCAACAGAGTTATTAAGGGGATTGACAATGCTTGCGCCTCCCATCAGATACAGAGCCTCGCCAGATCGTCCGCCTCTAAAATGTCCGTCGGACACATCCACTTGTAAGCCCAGAATGTCACCAACGTCAGATATTCCGGGAAGTTGTTCAATTTGAGAAATATCATAAGACTGTTTCGTAGCTGTCAAATCAACTTCCACCTTATCAGCTCTGAAAGCTGATACAACAACTTCTGCACTGGTAAAGCTTGAGGTTGTTAATTCAAAGTCAAGGTTAGTAGTTTTATCAACAAATATTTGAACAACAGTGCTTATCTGCTCTTGAAATCCAATATAGGATGCTTTTACGGAATACTTGCCAGGAGCAATATTGATGATATAATATTCTCCATTAAGATCAGATGCAGCACCAAAGGATTCTCCTGCAAGGGGAACTTCTTTCCCATTCTCCCATCTAGCAACGATTATAATATTAGTTGCAATAAGGGGTTCGCCCGATTCTTTATCGGTTACCTTACCGGATAGTTTCCCTGTTTCCCCGGCAAATAAAAGAGCACTACTGCTGAAAAGAAGGAAAAACACTAAAAGATATTTTATTGGCTTTTCTAAATTCATTCATTGCCTCCGAGTACTAAAATCTATTAACATGGTGTTTAATTTCAAAACAATTCGCTCTTTTAAACAAAAAATCAAAATTCGAAACTACTTACTTTGGAAACAACCTAAAACATACAAAAGATAATTTTGAAAATAAGAAAGGAACTGATACAGCTTCGCCAGGTGAGTTACATTTTAGTTATAAGATATAACATGTATGACAACTGTCCTAATATAACAGATGAGTAAACATTTGTCAAGGAAATATTTTTTACAATTAAATATGAGAAGTCTATTTTTAATGAAATGGGTTTGTAAATAGTTTATAATTGGTCTGAATTGGGATAATCTGCCATGTAAGGCAGGGAGAGTTTTGGTGAAAATAAATTAATAAATATTAATCGGAGTTATAGTCCTGATTATTTTGGTTCGGCTTTTTGTTTCTCCAAGGCTCGGACAAGATGTTCTTTTGCAATATTAAGATGCTCAACCATGGCAAGCCTGGCATTTTCCGCCTCTCTTCTTATTACACATTCAAAAATGTTTTTGTGCCATTCAAGAGCTGATATTCTCGCATCTTCAACATAAGTTAGAATATTTGATTTTATATTTGGAATAAGCTGGTGAATTGGTTTTAAAAGTAAAGGCATAAATTTGTTTTGGGTTGCATATGCCAGATCAAGATGAAACTTCAAGTCGAATTGTGTATGAAATGAATAATCGTTGTTTAGATTTATTTCCATACCATCAATGGAATCCTGAAGTTCTTTTAGGTCGTCATCGGTTCTATTCAAAGCTGCAGTATAAGCAATACTGGGCTCAATCATTTGTCGTGCATGAACAAGATCAAAAGCATAGTCACCATCCAGACGGTGTTCAAAAAACTTTAGCATGCTATTTGTAACACTATCGGAAGATAGGTTTTCGACAAAGACTCCTTTCCCTTTTTGAATTTTAACGAAGCCCAGAGCGGATAAACTCTGCAAAGCTTCCCGCAATGGAGTTCTGCTTACATTAAACTGTTCGCATAGTTCTGCCTCTGAGGGCAGTTTTGATCCCGGAGGATATTTTTTTAGTAAAATAGCTTCTTCTATTTTAGCAGCAATTATTCTGCTAATTGGTTCTCTATTATTTAGGGGACTGAATGCTTCGCTTGTCATTTGTATCATATGTTAAGTGTTATTGGATATGCAAATATACAAAATAGATTAATAATTATTCATAAAAGAGCTTTAGCAATAATTATTCAATAAAGTGGTTAAGTTCATGAAATACTATTAATCGTGCAATATCCAGATACAGGAGTTAGCAATAAAATCGAGTAATTGACACCTACAATGCAGGGTTAATTTAGTTAAGAAATAACTTTAGATTGATTATTATTGGTGCAAGTCTTTGTCAGGTTGTTTCGATTCATTAAGACAATTTTTTATAAAAAAAGGCATCCATAATGAATGCCTTTAATTTTCTTTGCTATAATATGTTAGGGGGATTCGGTAAATCCCCCTTGTGGGCAGAGACGGAATTTTAATAGTGCTTTTTTTAGTGCAAATAAAAACATAATAAAATATTATGCACCCCCTTCAAATCATTCTAAACGCCTAATTTGTATAGTGTTACACCACTTCTGGTACCATGATATTAGTTGTTTGATATGGTTGCTTATTGGGCAACCTTGCATTATATTGCACCTGTTATTTATCCGATATTCATACACCAATTTTTAGAGGAATTATGAACTATAGATTTCACGTTGATAAAAGAAACAACTCGATTTACTTAACCATTAGGCATAACTATGAAGTGATCAAACTTAACAGTGGACAAAAAGTTAGACATAACCAATTTGATCAAACCAAACAAGTTGTGATTAGAACCGGATCAAACAGACACGAAGAAGCATTTGAAATCAATAGTTTTTTGGGATGCTTTCTAGCTGACATCCAGAATAAGGTAAGGCACTTTATCCAGGATAACAAAACATTGAACTTTTCTGAACTTAAATTAGCACTTATTCCCCCAAAACAAGTTGACCTCTTCTTCGTCTATGATGCTTACATTGATAGTATAAAATCTTCCCATGCCCCTGCAACCATAATCACAATAACTAAGCATAAAAACAACCTAGAGAAATTTGTTGAAACCTATAACTTGAAACCAACCTTCGATAATGTGAACATGTTGTTCTTTGATTCATACAAAAATTATTTGATTGGGCAAGAGAAAGTAAATCACACAATATTAAGATACGTTGGTGCGCTAAAAACTTTTATGTCCTGGGCACTCGATAGGAACTACCATAAAAATACAGAATTCTTGAAATTCAGCTATAATGCAGAAGCAAATGAAGTGATTGCCCTTTCGGAAAATGAGCTCGCACTAATTGAAAAAAAGGAATTTGAAACTGATAGATTGATCCGGGCAAAAGATCTTTTCGTATTTCAATGTTATACCGGACTCCGTGTTTCTGATTTAATGAAACTAAATTCAACTGATTTTCATGGAGATCATTTTAAGTTTCGCACCAAGAAAACAAGAGCCCTGCTCAATGTCCCTCTTTGCCCGGCTTCAATTGAGATTGCAGACAAATACGATTATGAATTGCCCCGGATAAGTAGCCAAAAGTATAATGATGCAATAAAGGATGTTTGCAAGTCTGCTGGAATTGATGCTACAGTTACCAAAATAAGATATTCTGGACCAAACAAGGATACTGAAATAGGACCAAAGTATAATTTCATTACATCACATACAGCAAGGCGTACCTTCATAACTCTTAGTTTAGAAAAGGGAATTTCTCCTAAGTTCCTTTGTGAAATTACCGGACAAACATTAAAAACCATGATGAAGTACATAGGCAAAGATCCTGATAAGGTTAAGCAGGAATTCCAAAGAATTTATGGTTCTCCCCTCAAGCTAGTTAAACTACAAAACACAAATAAACAATAAGGATACTTTAATGGAATTTGTTATAATCCCGAAAGATGAATTGAATGCGGTAATCAAAACTGCTATGTTGGAAGCTCTCTCTTGCACTAATCAGGTAAATATTAAACTCCCGCCGCAATACCTTACAGAAGCAGAAGCTATGGAAAAAATTAAAGTTAGTAGAGGAACTCTTCTGCGATTAAGAAAGCAAAGAAAAATCCCATATCATAGGGCAGGGAAAAGAATACTTTATGATGAGAATGAACTCCGTGAAGCACTAAGGAAGTCTTAACTCACCATGTACGGATTCAATTTGTCTTTAAATTCAGGTAAGTACGCATAATAATTTGGTACATCTGTGGGGGGAAACAACTAATCTTTGTATTCGTTGTTCTCCCCTTCTAAATTAAAAAGCTGTCCACTCACCATAAGCATCTTAATGCTCAAGCATTTATTTCATCATTTTATTAAAACATTCTGATCAGTTCCTCAACCTTCAGTGGCTTCCCAATAATCTTCTTCTCCTTATCCACCACAAAGATCGTCGGTGTTGCATAAATGTAAAAATCCAATACCACCTTGCTATCCCATCCATCCGGTGCATTTACGTTAAGCCATTCAGGGCAATTTTCTTCCACAAAGTTTAGCCATTCATTTCTTTCGGAATCCAGTGATATTGCTACCACTTCAAATTCCTTTCCTTGCTGGCTCTCGTAAACCTTACGCAGTTTTGGAATCATTTCCTTGCAATGCGGACACCAACTTGCATAAAATAGAATTACAACTTTTGCAGTTACTATCTTACTTAAGTCTATGTTGGTTCCATTCGAGTCCGGTAACACCACATTGGGAATTATTGCCCCGACATATAGCAACTGAGCCTGGTCAACCCGGTTTTGAATGGAATTCTCTGTTTCTTCATCCAGGCAGAGATCATCTTTAACCACATAATTCTCGATTATGTAGTCGAGGGTAAGGTCAAACCCGAATTTCTTAAAACCGTCAATCAGGTAGTCCACAACATGTTGATAAACAAGCTGGTTTACTTTTGCTTTGTTTATAATAACGTCAACAGCCTTTTGGAATTCTTTTTCCAGAAGTTCTTTTGGTAATTGCGGGTTCCGGTAGTAAGTCAGATATTCGATTGACTTATTTGTAAACAGATCCGAGTAAATCAACTCTGAATCGTTAAAATTTACGTTTGTCAATGTGTTCTCTTTCAGAAACTCCAACTGTTTTTCCAGCGGTAGAGAACCATCAATCACGGGTAGCTGTCCTGATTTTATGTATCTTGCGATAAAAGATTCGGGCTCAGTTTGCGAGATTTCATTAATGAAATATAAATACTCCAGTTGTAATTCAGACAGACGGTTTTTAGTAATATCGTAAAACTCATCATCTTTTGGGTAACGGGCTAAAATAAGTTGAAGCAAGTCTGACTTGGCTTTGTAGGATTTGTTCAGTTTAACAAAAGAATAGTATAGTCTGTTTGATTCTGAACTGATAACCATCATGCTATCCAGGATATGGTTCACTTCGGTCGTTAAAGAAACATCCATTCCATCGTAAATGAAATCTACTGACCTATTCTTATCAAAAGATAAACGATAGAATCCGGTTCGCAGGTTCCTAGACGTAATATCTATTATGAATATCCCTCTCCCGATAGATGCAACTGCATCAATTGATGTAACATTTTCTCCTTCAAGTGAAGAGAAAGTTGGAATTTCTGTGGTAAGATTTTTAATCTCAATTTTGATTTGCTGAGGATATGAAATGGATGAAACAAACAACAACAAAAAACATATTTTTATCATTAACACTTTTCCTTGTTTACATTTGTCTATGTTCATATAGCTTCATATTTCATCAGTCCTTAACACAACGAACACTAAAACCGTCAACCTTTTCAACGGCATTTGTGTAGATCATGTTGTCATTTTTCAATCTTATATTATACGCATTGTAATCGTCGCTTTCCATTGAATCCCAAAAGTAAGTGCGAGAATGCAAATAAAGAAAGCAACCGGGGACACCATTATTGTTTCGAAATCCTCCCAATAAGGCTGAAAAACCGATCGTATTTGTTCCAGCTCCTACTCTGCTTCCCTGCCCGACTGCTTTTAATGCATTACCGTTATTGTTCACAGTCGCTATTAATATTTGTGATTCTGTATTTGTGGGGATATGCCAATCTTCAGGGCAGATACCTTGAATTCCCGGTATAGTACTATAACCCATCGCCTCATTCCATTGATAAAGCCCTCCATAAGTCTCACAGTTTGCGAGTTCATTGTCATAACAATACTTTTCTATTATTCCATTATTGCTAGACTGTTGACGTCCTTCTATCATGGTTCCAACATCAAGGTTTTCACTCAACCAGCAGAGGTTCCCTATTTGGACAGTGTTGTATGTTTTACCTGCATAAGAGATAGGTTCTCCACAGATAAAAAATGATGTGTTAAAATTCCATGTACTTGACCAACTCGAGGCACCATATTTATTTGTTGCCTTTACACGCCAAAAATATGTTGTTGAATCCCTTAATCCTGCTAGCTCTTTACTTGAAATATTCCCAACATTCTGATTGATTTTCAAGTCTTCATAAGTATTACTTTCTGATACTTGCAACAGATAACTTTCTGCTCCTTCCGAAGTATTCCAGGCTAGTGTTAATTGTGCGGTCTTTTCAGTTGTATTATCTGCTGGTGTAACAAGTACTGGGGGATCTGGTCTTATACCGGCTTCAACAACATTTGAATATTCTGATTCATTTACATCAAAATATGCCCTTATTCTGAAACGATAGCTAACACCTCTAACAAAATCATATGTTGCCTGGAAGAAATTCCCTCTATCACTCTGCCCTAATTCTATCCAGCTACCAGTATCCCTACTTAATTCTGCCACAAACAAGCATTGAGAAATCATCGAGTGCTGCCAGCTTAAGGTTACTAGTGTATCGTCAGAAAATGATACAGTTAATCTCGTGGCAGCAGGCAATATTGTGCTGGTATCAACAGGATTATCATAATCATAATCTTTACAGGTTGTCAAAAGAAAGATAATAAGTAGTCCATTAACAATATTTGAATATCTGCTTTTCAGTTCTAATCCTCTCCTATTTTAGTGTGTCGTTTGAAGAATCCAGGCAATCAAAGACATAGATAAAGTAGTAGTTGCAATGAACAGAAGTATATCCCTGAATTTTCCATTGTCATTTGTTTGCTGTTTGAATCTAAGAGCATCTGCCGTGGTTGTAGCATTTTGGTAATATTCATAGTTCTGATCAGCCATCTTGCCAAATAAATGTGCGGCGACTCCACAAGTTACTCCTGTTGCAAAGCTAATCCATTTAACAGAAGACCAGTAATTAGCCTCTTGTAAACGAGATTCTTCATCGGAAAGCATTTTTAGCATAGTTTTTTTTATTTCATTGTCTTTAACGATCAACTGTTCAGAAAGGGCGTTACAATTCGCCAATTTATCAATTAAGAGAGAACCTTGTAAAGATATTAAGAATGGAGTGTATCCTTTATTCTGATCACCAAAACATTTTTCATTTTTTCTTGCGACCGAAATTCCAGTAAACAGGTTTCCGTTAAGTTCACTTACCTCAGGTTTAATGACTTCACATGTTGAAGATTCTGGTTCACCTAGCAATCTAAATTGCGTTTGTCCTTGCGTTAAAATTGATACGATACAAACAAATAAAAGTATTACGATTATTCTGCTCACTGGTACCTCGTATTTTTGCCCATTTAACTCATGTGTTTTTTTCTATTTATTGATCCCTGATACAGCGGACACTAAAACCATTTTCCTTACTTATGCCCCTGAAATAGATCTTATTATTATTGTAGTACATTAACCAATGAAATGCATTGCCTAAAACATGTTCCGTAGAACTCCAATAATAAGCGTAATTGTCCATATTGGTGAAGTATCTGTTTTTGTCTCGGTAGCCTGAAAGTAAAGTGGAAAATCCACTCGAATTTGTACCTGCCCCATCTCCGCCACCCTGACCGATCGTTTTTAATGCATTACTATTACTGTTCTCTGTCGCTGCTAATATTTGTGATTCTGAATTTGTGGGGATGTGCCAATCTTTAGGGCAGAGACCTTGTATATCTGGTGCGGTACTATAATCCATAGCTTCATCCCATAGATACAGCCCTCCATAACTCTCGCAGTTTGCCGGTTCATTGTTATAACAATACTTTTCTATTATTCCATCGTTGCTTGATCCCTGCATCCCTTGTATCATTATCCCTACATCAAGATTTTCGCTCAACCAGCATTGGTTTCCTATTTGAACTGTGTTGTAAGTTTTGGTAACATATGAAATCTGATCACCACAAACAAAACGTAATGTTTTAAATATTCTAGTATTCGACCAACTTGATGTACCATATTTATTTGTTGCGTTAACACGCCAATAGTAAGTCGTTGAATCCCTCAAACCTGTTACTTCTTTACTTGAAACACTGCCAATGTCCTGATTAACTACAAAATCTACATAAGTATTACTTTCTGATACTTGCAACAGATAACTTTCTGCTCCTGCTGAAGTATTCCAGGCAAGTGTTAATTGTGTAGTATTTTCAGTTGAAATGTCTGCTGGTGTAACAAGCAATGGGATTTCTGGTTTTACACCGCTATAAAGAATATTTGAGTATTCCGATTCATTTAAACCGCAATAGGCTTTAACTCTAAATTGGTAATCAACACCTCTATCAAAGTTGTAAGTCTTCTGGAGAAAACTCCCCTTATCACTCTGCCCTAACTTAATCCAACTATTACCATGCTCACTTAATTCTACAACAAACAAGCATTCAGAAATCATTGAATGCTGCCAGGTTAAGGTTGCCAGCGTATCGGCAGAAAACGATGCGGCTAAGTCCGTAGGAGCAGGTAATATCGTGTTGCTATCAACAGGGTTATCATAATCATATTCTTTACAGGTATTTAGAATAAAGAGCAGTAGAAGACCAATAACAATATTTGGGTAGCAATATCTCAGTTCTAATCCTCCTTATTTTACAGTGCTGCTGAATAATTATTAGGAACTCAAAACGAGTATCATGAACTTCAGAATCATTTTCAGATAAGGAGTTAATCTCTTCCAATTACTCCGCAACAGCGTCATTCAGGATACGCTTTCAAAATGTATATTCTACCACTACATACTTAATGATTTATAATTAAAATATCTACAGTAAAATATTAGCCCCTATCGTTTAATACGTTATGGAGCTCTGCTCCAGTTATCCTAGAATACTGCAAAGAATAAGTAGCATTCTTATGACCAAGCTGTCTCTGAACGGCTTCAACATTCCCAGTCTTTTCAGTGATGTGCTTACCCATTGCATGACGTGCGCTGTGAGGGGTCTTTCCTTCCACACCAGCAAACTTACATACCTGATTCCAAATATCATTTACTGTTTTGGGGCTCATCTTACTCTTCCAGATCTCTTTCATTACGGTGTTTACAGGAATGAAGAGAAAGTGTGAAGCAGGATCAACTATATCTTGCCCTCTTTCCTCCTGTATGTAGTCCTCAATGGCACTTATACCGTCTTTGCTAATCTGGTAGGTGTGAGTTCCTCCACCCTTCTCAACAGTACTAACACTGCCTTTTATAAAATCAACTCCATCGAGATTAATGTTTACAATTCCACTTCTTCTCATTCCTGTTTCTATCAGAGTGTAAATGATTGCCCTGTTCCTGTATGGACGGTAATTTTTTCGTTTTGGTTTGTCCTCTGGCTTTCTGTATCGATGGCGATCTTTCGACAAGCCACCA